>DATHMV010000071.1:0-9300 GCA_035486715.1 Candidatus Aquilonibacter sp. | reverse complement strand
CAGGTCGAAGCCTGGCAGAGAAGTGAATTGACCGATGTCACCGCTAAGGTGGTCATCTACGAGGCGTTCGTTGAGGGCAAGCTCGAGGCGCCCAAACATCTGGCCCGCACGGTGCATGATCTGTATTTCGAGCCAAAGTATAAGGAGTTTCGACCCAGAACCATTTGGAGCCTTTCAAACGCGTTCACATCGGCGTTCAAGGAACTGGAGCCGATCCCGCAATTCAAGGCGACGGCCAAACTGGGGGAATTCCTGGAGGACCGGTTCGCGCAGTCGTTCTAGTTTCATTGGGGCGGAATCGGGCCGGCCATCCCTTTTTGACCGACTTCCCAGAAGGGCGCTTGTCGGTACTAATCCGAGGGACGAACCGATAACTTCCGGGTTGCCCGTCAACCGGGACTAATCGCGGTCACTTCCCACACCCCGACTGTCCAAGGCCCGTTCTTACCGGACTATGGAAGGCTAGCCCGTCACTTGGCAGGAATGCTCGCTTTCTGCCCCTTGACTCACTGGTTTCTGCAGGAGTGTAATTGCCTTCCAACTCACAGCAGATCAGACGGTTTTAGTGGGACTTTGGCGCACGTTAGGAGGAAACAATGAGCTGCGGCGCGGGCCCGATTCGCTATTCTGCATCATTTCTGCTTGTTATGTTTTGCGCGGCGACTCTCTCTGCTGCCCCGATGCCTCCCGCTGCGCCTACCCAGGCACAAATTACCGTCTTGTACGATGCATTTGGCAAATCGTCCAACATGCGCAAGGACTGGGGCTATGCTGCTCTAGTCGAATACGGCGGAGCGGATCCTATTCGACACTGGCAACAATCCAGACATTCTTGCGCACAATGCACAAGTCAAAGGCATCGACCTTTCGAAGTTGGATTTTGTCGTAATGTCGCACCGCCACGGGCATCACATGGGAGGATTGTCGTACGTGCTGAAGGTGAACTCAGCAGTGAAAATCTACGCCCCTAAAGAGGGCTTTGGTGTCTAGGAGCGGACCTGCCCAGTACGTTCTATCGAAAGGATGCCTCCCTGCCTCCTGAGCAGCGTTACTACGATGGCGCTCCGCCGGACATCATGCGATTCGGATCGGCTTGGCCCGGAGCAAACTTTCAACTCGTGGACAGAGACACCGAAATCGCTCGTGACATTCACCTAATTGCGTTGGTGTCGGATAAGCCAGGAACGCTCGAATTACGTGAACTGTCGCTTGCGATCACGACGCCCGAAGGCATTGTGCTCGTGGTCGGCTGCTCCCATCCTGGAATTGACAAAATCGTCGCAGCGGCGAGCACGATTAATCCCCGCGTTCATCTGATTGTCGGAGGGTTTCATCTCGTGACAGCGAGTAACTCGGACATCGATAGGATCGTTACAGCTCTCCACGACCACTTCAAAGTGGACTACATCGCACCCGGCCACTGCACTGGGGAACCTGCAGCATTCACCGCACTCAGAAAGGCTTTCAGTGATCGATATCTCTATGCCGGCCTGGGTATCACTCTGTCTCTGAGCAAACTACCCAATTAATAGTTGACCCTGATCGGTATTGGTTCTCTCATCGGTACTGACAAGTCGGGTTCTCGCCAGCGATCAGTTGGTTACCGCTAGCCCGTTTACTAGGACCAATCCGTGTTTGAGAGTGCTCCTCTGAGCCATGTGTCCGGTTCACGTCGTGCTGCATGATTGTGCCTAGAACTGCTTGGGTTACGCGTACCCGGCTGTCCAGAGCCGGACGAATTCGCAAACGCTTCATTTCAAAACAAGAAGCCTGCCACTTGCTCAGCGATTTTCTCGGCCTTTTCATGAAGCTGGTCGCGAAGTTCGCTGGCGGCGGGTGTGGTTGCGTTCGACGTGACGCTTACCAGGAAAGCGCGCTCCCGCACTCTACTCACAACTTGTTCTGAAAATTCGTGCTGCCGATGCAGGCTGCAAATCTTAGCTTCATTGCCGATGGCGCGGAGCGGAGTCGCGTCTTGCCCACACTTCGCGGCGTACGATGCAAATTCGCTGGCTAGGTCTTTCATGGTCTGCACCTCGATTCGCAACCTGCTAACCACGGCACCTTCCTGGTGAACGAATTCGCAGCTGGCATCCTTCTTGTCTTCTCCGGGATAAGTGACGGTAAAAGTGACGGGGCCGTTCAGCATCCCGGCGGCGGTTTCGGCGTTGAGCCACGGGCACCGTTCACTCATCTGGCACATTGCCGGCGTGCAAAAAGACAGGGCCAGAAACAGGATTCCGATTGACCAACGATTCATCTGCCGCACATCACACCTCCATTTTCTCAATTACGGTTTCGCAGCCACGCTCGCGGCCGGTTGCGGCGCATTGCCTGCGAGATCGAGAGAAACGTCCTTGTGCATGTGCCAAGGCACGCTCTCTGTCGAAACTTCCGGATGCGCACGGAGAAAATCCAGCGAGTAGGTGGGCGCGTTGGGATCGGTCTTCTTGTCGGCGAAAAGCACAGCCTGTTCGGACGCCTTGTCGTCCATCCCTAACCTGCCGTAGATCAGTGACAGATTGTAGTGCGCGGCCACGTCATCCGGCTCGATGCTTTGCAGCGCCTCGAACTGAGCTTTGGCGTCCCGCAAACGGTTTTGGCGATAGTAGGATTTTCCTAGTTCACGTCGACCATCCGACGACCGCGGGAATTGCGCGACCACTTTCTCCAGGTCTGCGACCTCCGCGTCCGCGTTTCCGGTGCGGCGCTCCACCAGCGCCATGTAATACAAAGCGCGGGCATTGCCGGGGCTCAGTGCCAGAGATTTTTCCAGACTGCCGCGTGCCGACCCGTATTTTTCCCACTGAATGTTGGTGAGGGCAATGTTGGTGTAGCCGTCGGCGTAATCAGGCCGCAGCTTGACGACGTCAGCAAAGGCGCTGACGGCGTCGGCGTATTGCAACTGATCCAAGCAAGCGATGCCGAAATTGTTCCACCGCATCCACTCCTGATTATCCTGCGGGTCAGGCGCGGCCGCTGGATTCTCGCCGAGATTCAACGTCCGTGTGCGCGAGGTAATTTCTACGATGGGATACGCGGGGTGGTCTTTGCCAAAAACATTATTGAGATAACTCTGGCGTAGGTGCCGGTAATTGACGCGAGCCGTCACTTTCAATGGACCTTTCGCATTGGGCGGAACGCGGAACTGATAACGGACAAGAACGGATCGCCCCGCGGGAACCGTGCTGTCATAGGCAACCGAGTGGATGGTCCAAACTTTGTGATTGTCCACGAACTGGCCATCGGTATTTACCGGACGGTTGGTAAAGCTGTGGGCGCGAGGGTCGAGAGAACCATCTGCCTGGAGGAAGCCGCTGTGGTAGATTTCGGCTCCATCGCTGTCTTTCACTTCGAACTCCACCCACGCCTCGTACAGATCGCGCACTTCGGGAATGAGGGAGTGGCCGATATTTTTGTTTTGCACGACAACCATCGCCTCGATGCTGTCGTTAGCCTTCAGTCGGAAAGGAACGGAACCGAGAGGCGCAATCAGTCCATCAGTATACGCGCTATTTTCGGTTGTCCAAGGGTCCACCTTTTTGATCGCGAACAGATCCACATTCAAGTAGTTGCCCGATTTCAGGAAATCGATCGTTTTTTTCAACTGCTCGTCGAAGCCGTAATAGTACGGCACCGCGGTATTTCCAGCCAGCCATCGATGCGACGCGAACTGGCCGTTTTTTGCGCCAAACTCAACATGGGTAATGGGGCCGCGCTTCATGTGGCATCCCTGGCACGTCGTCAAATCCGCGGTGTAAAAAGTCAGTGGATTCCGCTGCGAAAATTTCGAGTTCTGCCATTCGTCGAACACGGTGAAGGCGCGAATAAATTTGTAGTCGTTCAATGTGGTCGGCAAATTGGCCTTATGGCAGGCAGAGCAAAATTCGGGCGTCCGATTTAGGTCTTTGATTACGGCTTTGGAGTGGCGCTCGGGATGCTTCATGATTTCCGAGTAGGGAACTTCGCCGGGGATGCGGTTGCCGTTTTCGTCGACCATGAGGGCGGGAATGCCGAACACGAAACCGCCATTCCCGACTGTCGGTTGCAGTTGTTGAACCGAATGGCATGTGGTGCAGGTGAGGCCCTCTTCATCGAAGGCGCGATCTATTTGCGAATTTTGCGTTAATGCGCCTGACAGAACTCCAATCGGATTGTGACAGCTGTCGCAATGGCGGGTAAATTCAATGCCCTTTGTCCGCGCCAGGATGTTTACACTCGTGCGGTAAAACGGCGTGCGAAACGAGTTCGAATGCAGAGCCTGACGCCACTGGGTATAAGCTTCCTGATGGCATTTGGAGCAGTATTTCGCAGTGGGAAAGGCTCCGGGCTGAACGAAGTCATCGCCCGTTATCTTGGCGTTTCCGGGCGTCGATATATTGCTCTGACCAAAGCGAAAATTGTAGGTTTCGCGAACGTGGTCAGCGTAATCTTTGCGCACGGCGTCCTCATCCGCACGGGATTGTGGAGTGTAGTTCCCTTGGCTGGCTTTTGCAGCGGATGATTGCTGAGAGTTCGCATCCGTATTGGCGGGATAGTTATCCGACGGCGCCTGCGACTGCGCTGCACACGGCAGCGCAGAAAGACAGTTGGCTGCGAGGACAGCCATGAACCCAATTTTATATGCGTGTCGAAATTTCATCGACTCCTCTCAGAAACCCTGAATTCTTACCTAACTCTAAGGAAGAACACCCAACGAAGAAACCATTTCTACTTGGCAGAACCCGCTGCGGCGCCGCCGTAAACTCCGGGCACTACGCCCTTGCCTTCTTCCACAACGAAGTAACGATCCACGGCCGGAAGCAAAACAAACTCCACCGATCCGCTCGGCCAGTGAACCTCCACCTTATCCACGGTTGTCGAATCTCCGAGGCCGAAATGCACACGCTGATCGTTGGAAGATTCGTAGCTTCCGCCGCTGAGAACGTCTTCGCGATGGCGCACACCGCTGGCTGTCAGGTACACCGTTGTTCCCACCGCGTCCCGCGGGCTCTTCGGTCCGCCAACCAGTTTGAGACCGATCCAGTGATGTGTGTCCGGGTTCACGTTCTGCAACAGCGACGGAACGTGGTCCATGGAGTTGATGACCACGTCGATCTTGCCGTTATTGAATAAATCGCCGAAAGCCGCGCCCCGGCCTGGAATGACCACCGCAAGGCCCGTACCTTCAACGGCCGGCATCAGCTCGAATTTCTCGCCATGCTTCAGGTTGTGAAATAACAAAGGCCGCTGTGCGAATGACGTGCCCCAGTTGTGGTGATCGACCTGTGGGTAAACGTGCCCGTTGACGGCAAAAATGTCCTTCCAGCCATCGTTGTCGTAGTCGATGAACTCCGTGCTCCAAGTGAGGAACGGATAGGTGACATCGGCCATGCCCATCTGCGTTGCGACCTCGGTGAACCGGCCTTTACCTTCATCACGAAATAGCGGCTTGTAATCGTCGGAAAATGTTCCCGTGTAGAGATCGAGCAGGCCGTTATTGCGATAATCTCCAATGGCCATGCCCATGTTGGCGACTTCCTGGCCATCCTGATTCAGTGCAAAACCGGAGGGGATGCTGACATCCTTAAACGTTCCGTCTCCTTTATTAAGGTAGAGATAATTCGGAGTCGAATCGTTGGCCACGAGCAGATCCACTTTTCCGTCGTTGTCGATGTCGACAAAAACGGCAGTGAAGCCATAGCGGCTGTGGTTTTGATCGGAGACACCCGCCTGTTTGCTTACATCCGTGAATGTTCCATCGCCATTGTTGTGAAACAAATGATCGGGTTCGCCGGGAAGGCCGCGCGGTCCGCACATAACACTGGTGCCGCGGAACTGGCAAAACGAAATTGCGTTGGGAGCAGAGTTCGGTGCGGGCGGTAGATGAGCCATGTCCCAGTGAATGTAGCCGGGGACGAAAAGGTCGAGCTTGCCATCTCCGTCATAGTCGCCGAAAGTGGCTCCGGTGGACCAGTTTCCCACCGTAACGCCGGCGGCTTCCGCTACATCGGTAAACGTGCCGTCGTGGTTGTTATGATAAAGGCGGTTCTTTCCGTAATTGGATACGTAGATGTCGGGCCAGCCGTCATTATCGTAATCGCCGATTGCGACTCCGAAGCCCCAACGATCATTGGTCACTCCGGCCTTCTCCGCCACGTTGGTGAACGTGCCGTCGTGATTATTGTGAAAAAGCGCGGCGTGCGGCGCTTCGGCTTTGCCGTCGAGAGCGTCAAAAGTCGATCCATTCACCATGTAAATATCAAGCCAGCCGTCGTTGTCGTAATCCAGCAGGGCGACGCCTGAGCCAGTGGTCTCAAGAATGTAGTTTTTCGCTGGAGTGCCCATGGTGTGGCGCCAGGTGGTCAAGCCGGCTTTCTCGGCAATGTCTTTGAAGATGACCGGGCCGTCTTTAACGAAGCCGCCCGCTGTAATGGGACGCTTCTCGGAATCAAGGACCGGCGCAAATTCGCCACGGGTAGCTGAGCCGCCTTGCTGAGGTTGGGCGCTCGGGTCGGTGCCAAATGGCGACGAGATAACAGATCCTTGGCCTTGTGCCTGGGTGATACCACAAAGACAGAGAAGTAGAACGACAGTTTTATGCATAAGCAAAACTCCTAGGGTTTTACAAACGGGCAGGAGAAAGGACAATAAGCGAAATGTACTAGCGGATTGATACTAGTGGCGGGAGGATCCGGCCGCGCGGGCAAAACCCTATTGCATGCGCCGAGACATGCTTTTCGCCACCTTATTGCATGCGCCGAGACATGCTTTTCGCCACCTTATCGTCGGACTTCTGGTAAAGCTCCTGGACGAGCTTGAATTCTTGATCGGCGGCCGTCGTGTTCCCGAGTATCTGGTACACACGGCCTAACTGATAGTGCGCGTCACTCTGCGAGGGGTCGAGTGCGACGACCCGGTGGAAGGCCGACTCGGCATCTTTGTATCTTTCTTTCCGTAGATAGATGGCGCCTAGATCCAGATACGCCATGCGGATGTCCTGATTCATCTTGGTCGCGCGGCCCAACAGCGACAGCGCTGTATCTGCATGATCGCTTTTGAGAGCTATATCTCCCAAATAGGTCAACGCCAGCGCATTACCCGAGTTGACGGAGAGTTCGCTCTCAAATTCCCGCTTAGCTTCGTCATACTCGCGCGATTTCCAATGCAGATAGCCGAGCCCAAAATGAACCCTCGGTTCGTTCGGATAAATCTTCTCGGCGGTTTCGAATTCTGCAATCGCTTCCTGCGTTTTTCCCGAATGGTCCAGCGCCTCCCCCATGAGGATGTGGCTTTGGACGGAGTTCGGATTCTGCTGCACGATTAAGCGGTACTCACGCAATGCGCACGAATCGTTCTTCGCCCAGAGACAACTCTCGACGAGAATCTCGTGCAGCTCCATGTTGCTGGGGTCCGCTTTCGAGATAGGCTCTAGAGCTTCAATCGCTAAAGCATATTTCTTGTCCCCGTAATAACTCATACCCAGAAGAATGCGGGCCTGTGAGCTGGATGGATCGGCCGCTAAAGCAGCTTTGAAATCCGGAGCAGCCGCGTGAAAATTATTCTGTTTGAACTCAGCAAGCCCAAGATCGAGTTCGACTCCAGGCAACCTGGGATTAAGCGCCAGCGCCTTGCGATAGGAAGACTCCGCTTCCTCATATTTTTGTACTTTGGCCAGAGTCAGACCCAGATGCGCAAATGCGCCGGCATCCTGTGGATTGCGTTGCGTAACCGCCCTCCATGCCTCAGCAGCTTCTCCGAAGTTGCCACCTCGCTCAAACCCGAAGGCTTGCTCAGCAGTCTGCGTTCTCGCAACGCAGGAAAGCGACGCGAGTAAAGCCAGCAGAGCGAGAGCGACACGTGAATTCAATTTTTTCACTCAAGAAACTCGTTGATGTTGTGGCGATAGAAGCGGTAATTCGCCAAGATGAGACCGTCAAATCCCATTTTTTAATAATGAAAGTCTCGCTGGGTCTTTGAATCGTCTCTTTACCTGCGTAGGAAGGAATGTTAAGCGCGCAGGCGCTGCCAGTCTCTAATCTTTTTCTGTTATGGCTCCGCGCGAGAAGGTACCCTCCTTGACAGACGGACTTGCGGTACTTCGAAAATTGTGACTGGATAACAGCTATCCGACCAGTTTGGTCCAGAAGTTGTCCTGGGAGCAATCACCACCTATCAGGCGTGTTCCAGCCCGAGTTTGTCGGTTACTGCTAGGCTGACTCTTTGCTTGCAGCCGAGATAACGTGAATGTGACCGGTAATGATAAGTCGGCTTCTCGTCATCAATCGCACAACTGACGACAAGCGCGTTTAAGAGGACTTATCGTTTGGAGTGAACAGACGGTCATAGTGCCCTTTTAGCTTTGCCGCTGGAATCGCTACATCGACCTTGTCTCAGAACGCTTCACAGGGGCAAGTTCACGGTTTATGTTTCAGAACCACGTTTGATGTATTCGCCAGTGTTGGCCCCGACAACTCGCTTGAACGCCTTACTGAAAGCGGCGTCGGACTCGTAGCCGACCAACCGAGCGACTTCTGGGAGCTTTTTGTCACGCCGTTCAAGTAACTGCATCGCCTTCTGCATCCGCCACTCGGTTACGTATTCCAGCGGCGTTTGTCCGAGCATCTCTTTGAAACATGCTGCGAATGCGGAGCGAGACATGCCCGCCGCATCGGCCAGGGATTCGACCGTCCAGGGTGTATTCACTCTGTCATGAATAGCACCCAGAGCAGCGCCTATTTGAGGATCGAAAATTGCACGAAGCCATCCTTTGTTGCGTTCCGGTCCCGACGCGATATGCGTCCGGAGTACCTGGACAACCAGCACCTCGGCGAGCCGGCTCGCGACGACTTCAGATCCCGGCGCCTGTTCTTCCATCTCTGACGCGAGCGCCCGCACTGTGGTGTGAAGAGCAAGCGTGCGTGCCTGATCGGCCTTCATCAAAATGAAGCTCGGCAATAACTGAGTGATCGGCCTCAGGCTGGCGCGATCGAAACTCAAGGATCCACAGACAATTGTCGTCGGTGCGCCACCGCTACCACGAAGAGCGACGTTGCCGTTGGCCTTGGCCCCGATCTGGCGGAAGCTCCACCTCGGACGTGTTCGCAGGCTGTCGCGCAAAACAATCGAAGTCCCCTTAGCCAGTAAAAAGCAATCACCACCGGTGAGGGGAATCGGCTCCGGTCTGGTTTTCCTGTTTTACACCCCACGGGGCTGTGGCTTCGAGCCTGTGCAGACCGAAAGCGGTTACGTGCATCGTTTTGAAGATGTCGGTGATCGGGTCCAACTTAGCCTCTATCTTTTGGACGAATAGACAAAATC
>DATHMV010000070.1:0-186917 GCA_035486715.1 Candidatus Aquilonibacter sp. | reverse complement strand
GTGCGGACCAGTTCCTGTTGAATGTTGGCAAGATTGTCGGTTCTCTTAGCCGGAGTCTGGGCTACGGTTGGGAGCCAGAGAAAACCAAGCGCGATTAGAATTGCGGCGCAAACTGGCAACCTATTCGTTGCCCGAAACCTCGGAGGGTTCATGGGATGCTCATTCTGGCATTGCATTGCCGGTCACGAGAATAACGCCTAGCATACGACATCGCGGGTTTGGGTTCGGTTTTCGCCTTCGGGTACAATGGCGCTAGTAGGGCGGAATCCGGCGGCACGAGCGCCGCATGAACGAGGGTAAGTCCTTTGGCGACTGGCGAAATCACCACTTCAAGTCCGCAAACTCCGGCGCAGCTTCCGCATCATAAGGTCAAAATCAAGAAGGCCGGACAGCGCGCCTGCAACGAGAAAAACGAAAAAGGCAAATTCTGCGGCGGCCATTTGAAGCGCTGGTTCTACTCCGAGGACGTGATCGAGCAAGCCTGCGGCGATGCCGAAAAAGCCTGGGGACCGGATGCCGAGGTTTATCGCTGCGAACATTGCCAGACGCTCTATTTGCCAAGTCCCGAGGATGCAAAGGTGAACGTGGCCGGCCCGGGAATGATTTCGGTCTTCGGGCTGACCCTGCCACCGAAAGAAAAAGTACCCAGTACCTAGTACCCAGTAGCTGGCACTCGCAGTACGCGTGTGCCGATAGTAAGTACTAGGTACTGGGTACTAGCAACTTTCTTCATGAACACCTCCGAACTCATCTACGACTGGAACAAGAATCATCCGCCGGGATTTGTGCCGTCCGGGCCGGTGCTGCTCAATGATGAAAGCATGCGCGATGGCTTGCAATCGCCCTCGGTGCGCGATCCTTCGATTCCCGAGAAAATTGAAATCCTGCATTTGATGGAGTCACTGGGGATCAACTCGCTCAACCTGGGATTGCCGGGAGCGGGGCCACGCGCGGTCGAACATGTAACCGCATTGGCGCAGGAAATTGTGTCGCAGAAAATGAAGATTCGCGCCAACTGCGCGGCGCGTACGCATGAGAACGACATTCGTCCCATCGCCGAAATCGTGCAGAAGACCGGCATGCCGATCGAGGCAGCGACGTTTATCGGATCGAGTCCCATCCGGCGTTTCACGGAAAATTGGACTGACGATTTTCTTTTGCAGACTACCGAGAAGGCCGTCAAGTATGCGGTTTCGCTTGGCCTCGATTCGATGTACGTCACCGAAGATACCAGCCGCTGCGATCCGGAGACGGTGAAGAGGTTGTACTCGACGGCGATTGGTTGTGGCGCGCGCGCGGTCGTTATTTGCGATACTGCCGGGCACGCCACGCCGATGGGCGCGTTTGCGCTGGTGAAATTTGTCATCGAAGAAGTGGTGAAACCTTCCGGCGAAAAAATTCGCGTGGATTGGCACGGGCATAGCGACCGCGGGCTGGCTATCGCCAATTCGATGGCCGCGCTGATCGCGGGCGCTAATTGCGTTCATGGTTGCGCCATCGGCCTGGGCGAGCGCGTGGGCAATACGCAGATCGATCAGATGCTGGTGAATCTCAAGCTGATGGAAATTGCGCCGTGGATCGATCAGGACCTCACCAAATTGAAGGATTATTGCCAGGCGGTTTCGCGGGCCACGGGCGTGCCCATTCCGGCGAATTATCCGGTGGTTGGCGACGACGCGTTCCGCACCGCGACCGGCGTTCATGCGGCCGCGATCATCAAGGCGTATCGCAAGAATGACGTAATCCTCGCCAACACGGTTTACTCCGGTGTGCCTTCTCATGTCTTCGGCCTGGAGCAGATTATCGATATCGGCCCCATGAGCGGAAAGTCGAATGTGCTGTTTTGGCTGGAGCGGCGGGGCATTGCCGCGACCGATGATTTGATTGACCGCATCTATCAACGTGCCAAGGCGAGTGACCACACGCTGAGTGATGCCGAAGTTGCGGAATGCCTGCCGGTTGCCGCGAAGCCAAACTAGATTGGCGGGAATCTAAGGTGGTATGGCCGACAAAAATCCCGATCCAAATCCTTCTATATTGCGGCACGCAATTCTTGGCGCCGGCGGCGTTGGCGGTTTGATTGGCGCTTGCCTGGCGCACTGGGGCGATCCCGTCACGCTGGTGGTCCGGCGCGAGACGGTTGATCAATATCCCAAACAGCTTCGCCTCGAAAGTCCTTTCGGCAATTTCACCGTGGATGTTGCGGTTTCGGCCGATGTGCCCGCAGTGGATGTGTTGTGGCTGACGGTCAAGGCCACGGAGTTGGAAGCTGCGCTGGGCGCGATCAAAAATCCGGATGCGGTTCGCGCCATTGTGCCGTTGCTGAACGGTGTTGACCATATTTCGATTCTGCGGTCCAGATATGGCGCTGATCGCGTGATTCCGGCGACCATTGCAGTGGAAAGCGAACGCGTTGCTCCCGGGCATATTGTTCATCGTTCGCCGTTTGCCCGGTTGAATGTTGCGTCTTCCGGGCGGCCGCTGCTGGGCGCCACAATCGAGCAGCTTGACAAAATCGGCTTCGCCTGCAACTTCATTGACGATGAAGCGACGCTGATGTGGAGCAAGCTGGTGTTTCTGGCGGCGTACGCGCTGACTACGACCGCGGCCAATAAAACTACCGGCGAGATTCTTGCCGACCCGGCGTGGAGAGAACTTGGCCTCGCGTGTATTCGGGAGGCGTGCGCCGTTGCCATTGCCGAGGGCGCAAAGGTGGATGCGGAGTCCGTGATCGCGGGCGTGCTGAAGATGCCGGGGAACATGCGCAGCTCCATGCAGAAAGATGTTGAGAAACATAAGACTCCGGAGTTGGATGCGATTGCGGGACCGATCTTGCGCCGCGCGAAGCGGCACGGGATTGAAGTGCCGGCGACTACGAAGTTGGCGGCCGCAGTGGAGCAGAGAGCTGGGTACAAAGGAAGTCGGCTGGCGTAGGGGATCTGGATCTCCAGGCGCAGACATTGTGTCTGCCTGGGCTAATGATCGCGCGATTGAGTTGCAGGGGGTAAGGTTAGATGTCACGCTTAAGCTTGAGGGGAAGCCTCTGCCTGCCGCTGAGCGGTGACCCGGCGGAGTTGAATTTTCCAGCGGTGCGAGCCTCTGCGGCTGAAGCCGCGCTTTCTTTCAATCTTCTATCGGCACGACTGAAGTCGTGCCTTCCCGTACGCGTCCCAGCCGGGAGCAGGCGAAAAAGCAGGTTCGACTCCGCCGTCGCTCCGGCGGCGCTGGGAATGACAAGGTGTGAAAACAGCTTTGGTTTTCCACCGCCTACTCTTCGACAATCCCTTTCTTTTCCCATGCGTTGTAAACTGACGCAATAACCTTCCATGAGCTCCACTCCCCCACGCGCGGATATGCCTGAGGTTGCGCCTAAAGTGCAGCAGGAAGTGGCGCGGCTGGCGGCTTCGCCGGAGGTGCGGTCGGCGTTTAACTGGCTTCGCACGCATGAGCCGCAACTGGCGCAGTGGCAGATGGAGATGGCGCGGATTGCCGCGCCTCCGTTTGGGGAAGCGGCGCGCGGGGCGTGGCTGGCGGAGCGCTTTCGTGAGGTCGGGCTCGATGACGTTCGCGTCGACGATGTGGGTAATGTGTTTGGAGTGCATCCCGGATATGGTCAGCGTTATGTCGCATTGAGCGCGCATATCGATACTGTGTTTCCTGCCAATACGCCGTTGAATATCCGGCAGCAGGGCAGCCGGTTGTACGGACCGGGAGTTTCCGACAACGGCGCGGGTGTGACGGCGATGCTGGCGATTGCCGCGTTGCTGCGCTCGGTGCGGGTGCGCCATGCCTTGCCGTTTGTGTTTATCGGCAACGTGGGCGAGGAGGGGGAAGGCGACCTGCGCGGCATGAGGCACATTTTTGCCACGCCGCGCTGGAAGGATTCGATTGCCTACAGCGTGGTGCTCGACGGCGCGGGGTCGGACACGATTGTGGCTGAAGCCTTGGGTAGCCGTCGTTTCGAAGTAATTGTGCGCGGGCCGGGCGGGCACTCGTGGAGCGATTTTGGCGCGCCGAATCCGATCGTGGTTCTGGCGAAGGCGATTGAGACGTTCACCGCGACTCCAGTTCCCAGCACACCGAAAACCACGTTCAACATTGGAGTCATTCGCGGGGGGACTTCGGTGAATTCGATTCCCGAGTCGGCCAGCATGAAGGTGGACATTCGTTCCACATCGATGGCCGAGATGGAGCGGCTGGAACAAACGCTGCGGATGGCGCTGAGTCGCGCCGTGGAAGACGAGACCATGGCGGCCGAGATGAAGTCGTCGGCGCAGAAGCGCCCGGGCGTGAGTTGCGAGGTGGTGGCAATCGGGAATCGCCCGGCGGGTGAACTGTCTACGGGTGCGCGAATTCTGCATGTGATTCGCGCCGTTGATGCGCAACTCAACAATGCGGCGCAGGTGCAGCGCGCTTCGACTGACGCGAACATTCCGCTATCCCTGGGTCAGGAAGCGATTGCCATTGGCGGCGGCGGCACAGGTGGTGGAGCACACACTTTACAGGAGTGGTTTGATGGCAACGGACGCGAGCTGGGATTGAAACGTATTTTGCTGACCATGCTTGCGTTGGCGGGAGCGGGGGAATGATGATTCGAAGCTTGGGGGCTAAAGCCCTTCACGATAAGAATTTTCTAATCGCAGCGCTGAAATGTTGCGCCACCTACAGTCAGAAGTACGCGCTCACCGTTTTGTGTTGTTTCGCGGCAGCACAGGCGCAGACTCCGGCACCCACGGCGCCGGCTCCCTTCGGGCCGAAGGCTGATGTCATTTACATTCACGCCAACGTTTACAGCGGCGTCCCCGCCAATGATCAGTTCAGTTCAGTCCTGCGTGAAGAGGCAATAGCGGTCCTCAAGGATCGCATTCAAGCGGTTGGCAAAAACCTGGACATCCAGAAGCTGAAAGGGCCGCAGACGCAGGTAGTAGATTTCGGCGGACACTTCGTCATGCCGGGATTTAACGACGCACACTTGCACCTGGCCGACGCCGGATTGCAGAAGCTGAATGTGGATTTGACTGGGGTGAAGTCGCTCGATGAATTGCGACAGCGGTTGCTGGCCAAGGTGGAAACGGCGAAACCAGGCGAATGGATCCTTGGGGGAGGGTGGGACGAAACTCTCTGGCCGGTAAAAGTTTTGCCCAGCCGATGGGATCTCGATGAAGTGTCCAGCGATCACCCCGTATTTCTGGATCGTGTGGACGGCCATCTTGCCGTTGCAAACACGCGGGCGTTGCAGCTCGCCAATATCACGATTGCCGCTCGTGACCCCGAAGGCGGCAAGATCGACCGCAATGAAAACGGTGAGCCGACCGGAATTTTGCGCGATACGGCTCGACACGCCGTGCGGGCGGTTATCCCTCAGGCTACGCATGAAGAGCGGCGGCATGGAATCGAAGTCGCGCTGGCTGATTTAGCCGAGCATGGCGTAACTTCGGCGCAGGACTATTCGCCGGATTGGGAAAACTTCCAGATTTATGAGGAGCTCGAAAAAGAGGGTAAACTAACCGCGCGCATCTCGGAGTGGCTGCCCTTCGACGATTCCGTCGACGAATTGAAGACGAAGCGTGATTCGCATCCGCAATCGGATTTGATGTTGCATACGGGCATGCTCAAAGGTTTCATGGATGGTTCACTGGGGGGCCACACTGCAGCGTTACTTGCGCCCTATGCGGATGATCCGCAGAATTCCGGCTTGCCGCGTTACGATGCTGCCAAGTTGAACGACATGGCAAAAGAACGCGTGCTGGCGGGCTTCCAGCTTGGGTTTCACGCGATTGGCGACAAAGGCATTCAGATGGCGCTCGACGCATTTGCAGGAGCCGAGAAGGCCGCGCGCGAGCAGAAGGTAAAAGCGGTAAACGGCGGGGACGACTACCGGTTGCGCGTGGAACATGCGCAAGTCACAACACTCACCCAAATCAAAAGCTTCAAAGATCTCAAAGTCATTGCTTCCATGCAGCCGAGCCATGTGCTTACCGACATGCGCTGGGCACAGGACCGGCTGGGACCGAAGCGCGCGGCCATGTCCTATGCATGGTCAGCCTTTTTGAATAAAGGCGTCCCCTTGGCCTTTGGCACTGATTATCCGGTTGAGCCGGTCACGCCCTTCCGCGGATTGTACGCAGCCACTACGCGCAAAAGCGAAAACGGCAAGCAGGAATATTTTCCCGAGCAGAAGTTAACCATGGATCAAGCGATTGCAGCCTATACCGGCGGCTCTGCATTCGCCGAATTCGAAGAGAAAGAAAAAGGCAAGCTCGCGCCGGGGATGCTGGCGGATTTTATCGTGCTCGACCGCGATGTGACTGCGGCCTCACCTGAAAAAATCCTCGCGACCAAGGTTTTGCGCACTGTCGTCGGCGGCAAAACGGTCTACGAAGCCAAGTAAATTCCTCGCAAAGTGCGGCCGTTTTGTGCATCTAACCGGCTTGCGAATTGAGATTCATGACCAAAAGCATCACAGCGCTTCGCGATTGCGGGCATCCGTTAGGCAGCGAGTATAATGAGGGGTTATCATCCTCGGAGGAAGTTTGCATATGGATTCGCAGGCATTCTGGCAGCGTCTGAAGAGCCATCGCTGGCTTTATTCGTTCAGCATCGCAACGACGCTGGCACTCGGCATATTAATCGGTACGGTGGTTTCTTACGGTGTAAAGGGCAAGGAAGGCCAGAAGTCGTCCGACGCTACTCCGCTGGCGGTTCCATCTCCCAAGCAACTTTCGAATGCTTTCTCGCAAATCGCCAAGCAGTTGGGGCCGTGCGTGGTCAACATCAGTACGGAATCGACCATCAAGAATCCGCACCGGCGCCGAGGCCAAACTCCCGATGATGACGAGGATGGCGGTGGAGGCGGCAACGGCGGCATGGACGATTTCTTCAACCGCTTCTTTGGCGGCCAGGGCGGCGGAGCAAATGGCGATGCTGCGATTCGCGAGCGTTCACTCGGATCGGGCGTAATCGTCGATCCCAAGGGTTACATCGTTACCAACCGCCATGTGGTCGATAAAGCCGACCGCATCCGCGTGCGTTTGCAAGACGATCCTCCAGGCGTGCAGCACGATGCCAAGGTGATCGGCGAAGATCAGGAAACGGATCTGGCAGTAATCAAGATTGATCTCGACCGGGGAATTCCCTGGGCAAAGATGGGCAACTCCGACAGTATGCAAGTGGGCGATTGGGTTCTTGCGATTGGCAGTCCCTTCGGGCAATTTGGCACCGTCACCGCCGGCATCGTTTCGGCCAAAGGCCGCGATATCGTTCCTAACCGTCAGTTCCAAACTTTTATTCAGACTGACGCTGCCATCAACCCCGGAAATTCCGGCGGACCGCTGGTAAACATGGACGGCGAAGTAATCGGGATCAACACGGCTATTCTGAGCGAAACCAATGCTTATGCAGGAGTCGGTTTTTCGCTTCCTTCCAATACCGTGGTCGATGTTTACAACCAACTCATCGGTTCGGAACATCGCGTAACCCGCGGTTCGATCGGTATTATGTTCGATGCGGTGGAGAATCCCGCTATCGCGCGCGTTTACGGCAATGGCACGGGCGTAACGGTCTCAAGTGTGGTGGCCGGAAGCCCTGCCGATCAGGCTGGTCTCAAAGTAGGCGACACCATTACAACCGTCGATGGCAAAAAGGTGACGAAGGGAGCGGAATTAGTCGCCGATATCGCTTCGCGCAAGCCCGGGGTGAAAGTGGAACTCAGCTTTATACGTAACGGCAAAAAAGAAGAGACGACCGTAACCATCGCGGATCGTTCCAAGCTGTTCGCTACACGCTTGAATGAAGACGAGAACGGCAACGATGAGAGCACGCCCAAGCAGGATAAATTCGGTGTTACCGTGCGCAAACTCACTCCGGAAATGGCGGAGCGGCTTGACGTACCAGCAGGCAAGGGTGTGATTGTGCAGGACGTGAAGCCGGGATCGTTCGCCGACGACATCAACCTGGGACGGGGCGATGTGATTCTCGAAATCAACAAACAACCGGTGAACAGCGAAGACGATTTTGCCAAGGTGGAATCCAGCCTGAAGAGCGGCCAGGATGTGGTTTTCCTGGTTCGCCCACGCGGTTCATCGCGGCAGGATGGAACCATCTTCGTGCCCGGTACACTTCCGTAACCTGATAGTTGGCCAACCGGAACTGGCACGGCGTCATCCGATAAGCGATGATTGCCAGTGCTGGCTTCCGGTTGGCTTTTTTATGGAAGTCGGCGTATCCTGCGCGGTAATTGAGGCTTGCCATTGGGACAACAAGGCCTAGCAACGAGTATGACAATGCGCTTAGGCGCGTTCTGCGCCTTGGCAATTGTCTCCGCGTTCACGGGGTTACCTTCGGCGCAAGCGCAGGCGGATACATCAAGCCAATCTTCGGTCGCTAAGAAAACAACTTCTGCCAAGACTGCCAATTCGAAAACTGCGGTTTCTACAACACATACAAAATCTCCCGCAGCAAAATCTAAAGCAGTTTCATCCTCGACGGCAAAAGCTCATCCTACATCGCATCCGCAGACGCATTCCAATTCGAGTACAACGGCGGCGGTTCGCCGAAGCAAACTGAAGCGAGCGAGTTCGAAGAAGAAGCCGGCCACACGCGGCCAGCAAAAGATCGATCCCGAACGCGCGGAAGCGATTCAGGAAGCCCTGATTCGCGAGCATTATATGAATGGTGAGCCTGCCGGAACCTGGAATCAAGCGAGCGAAGACGCGCTGCGCCGCTACCAGGCCGATCACGGCTGGCAATCGAAGACTGTGCCGGATTCAAGAGCGCTGATCAGCTTGGGGCTTGGACCCAGCCATGACCACCTGCTGAATCCCGAGAGCGCGATGACCACCGGTCCGCAGGTTTCACACGCAGCGTCGGTGAGTTCCTCATCGCAGCCCCCGCTTTCACATAGCGCTGGACCCGGAGCCGGCGCAGATACAAGCACGGCAACTCCAGTCGATACTACCCCCGTCTCGACGGCAGATCACGACGCTCCGAGCCCGCAGTAATTCTTACCCGCCAGTTGTCTTGCGGTAACTTCCCAGCACAGGCCGTGGAAAATAAGGCAGGGATTGCGATTGAAGAATGGCAGTAGGATTGGCTTCCACCAGGGCATCGGCCACTTCTTCGCCGCAGATTTCCGCAGCGGCATCGCGAGCAGTGGATAACACAGGGATACGTTTCTCGGTATCGTGAGCATCTGTGGCCAGCACATGAACCGCTTTGTGTTCCAGCAGCCATTGCGCCGCGCGTCGCACCCGTTCTCCCCAGAATCCGGTCAGAGCCGACCCGGTCATCTGAATCACGCAACCTTGCTCGGCCCACTCCACCACGCGTTGCGGACTCTCGCGCAGAATCGGATTGCGCTCGGGATGCGTAATAATCGCCGTGATGCCGCGGTCGCCCAGTTGCATAAAACAGTCCGTAGTCTGCTGCGGGACACTGTAGTTGCTCAGTTCGACGAGCATGTAATGCGTGCCTGCAATCGCGTAGCGCTCGGGATTGGCCAGAACGTCCTGCATGTTGTCGTAGGAAAGATGGAAGTCACAACCCAGGCTGATGGTAAGCGCTGGACCCACGAGAGACTGGAGATGTTCAACCAGACTTTGCAGATAAGTCCGGTCGTAATGGTAACGGTCGTTGGCATGGGGCGTGGCTACCTGATGGGTGATGCCGTCGGCCGCAGCCATCCGGCACATGGCTACGGACATTTCCCACGACTTTGATCCGTCGTCAACTTCCGGAAGAATGTGCGAATGAATATCGACCACGATTATAAAAACACCAATACACTGCCGATGTTGTTCTTAAATTGATTTAAGCAGATTCGGGGGGAAAGAGAAAGCGGTGCAGCGGCTCAATCCGCAAGATGAGCCGCTGCAAAAATGCTGGTAGTGTTGGTGTCGGAGAGCGGCCCCTGTCTTATTTCCTGAAATACGTCCAAGCGGCAAGCGCCAATAAGACAACCGCGGTGATCCAAAGCGACGAATCGCTCATTCCTGTTTTCTTAGCCATGGTCCAACATTAAAACCTCAGAATGCATGTCTTCGCAAGTAAATTTTTGTTAAAGATGGCTGTCAGGTGGGTTTTAAATAGAGGCGCGAGAATGGGGCCTCCCTTGCCGCACCTTCCACCCCGGCGGTAGCATCAATACTTAGGCATTCATAAGGAGAAATCATGGCAACCGACACTTTGGCCTCCCCGGCCACCCTGGGCTACAACCCAACCAAGGTTTACAAGAATTTTATCGACGGCGAGTGGGAGGAATCCTCGACCGGAGAAACCTTCGAGAACCGCAATCCTGCCGACACGCGCGACGTAGTCGGCGTCTTCCAACACTCTGCCAAAGCCGATGTTGACGCGGCCGTAGACTCCGCAAAGCGCGCCTTTGCCAAATGGCGTCTGGTCCCCGCGCCGCGGCGCGCCGAGATGGTTTTCCGCGCGGCTGAAATTCTGATCGGGCGCAAGGAAGATCACGCGCGTGAGATGACCCGCGAGATGGGTAAGGTGCTAAAGGAGACGCGCGGCGACGTGCAGGAAGCGATTGATGCCGCTTACTACAATGCCGGCGAGGGACGACGCCTGTTCGGGCCGACTGTTCCTTCGGAATTGCCCAACAAATTCGCCATGGCGATCCGACAGCCGATTGGTGTCTGCGGAATGATCACGCCTTGGAATTTCCCCATGGCAATTTCTTCGTGGAAGCTGCTGCCTGCGATTGTGTGCGGCAATACCTGCGTTATCAAACCCGCGCAGGATACTCCACTCTCCACGTTTAACTTGGTTCGCGCTTTTACCGATGCCGGCGTTCCCAAGGGCGTAGTGAACATTGTCGCAGGATACGGACCCGAGGTGGGCACTCCGCTGGCCGAGCATCCGGATGTGCGAGCTATTTCGTTGACAGGGTCGTCTGCTGTGGGCCGTATTGTAGGTGGCATCGCGGCCAAGAGCTTCAAGCACTGCTCGCTCGAACTGGGCGGCAAGAATCCCATGATCGTGCTCGACGACGCGAATCTCGAACTCGCCATCGAAGGCGGTCTCTGGGGCGGATTCGGCACTACCGGCCAGCGTTGCACCGCAACCAGCCGCATCATCGTGCAGAAGGGCATTTATCGTGAGTTCGTGGAAAGATATGTCGCTCGCGCGAAGAAGTTGAAAGTTGGCAACGGATTGGATGAAACCGTCGAAATGGGTCCCGCAATCAACGAAAAACAGCTTCAGACCGACCTCAACTATGTCGAGATCGGCAAGAACGAGGGGGCGAAACTGCTGTGCGGGGGCAACCGCCTTGACAAAGGCGCTTACCAATATGGTTGGTTCATGGAGCCGACCGTGTTTACCGATGTCGACCCCAAGATGCGCATCGCGCAGGAAGAAATCTTCGGCCCAGTCGTTTCGATCATCCCTTGCGACGGCCTTGAAGACGCAATTGAAATCGCGAACGGCATCGAGTATGGACTTTCCTCGGCGCTCTACACCCGGGATGTGAACCGCGCTTTCGCCGCCATTCGCGATCTCTACACCGGCATCACATACATCAACGCACCCACGATTGGCGCGGAAGTTCACCTGCCTTTCGGCGGAACCAAAGCCACCGGTAACGGCCACCGCGAAGGCGGCATCGGCGCGATTGATTTCTATACCGAGTGGAAGTCGGTTTATGTGGATTATTCCGATACGTTGCAGAAGGCGCAGATCGACCGCGTGGACTAACTACGTTTCATAGCTGAGTGCGCCCGAAATTCGATATTTCGAGCGCACCCGGCAAGTTCTGTGTTCGACCTAAATTAGAGACTATCCTCTTCTTGTCCTTCGACCCCCTCGCGTTATAAAGTTCTAACGCGGTCGGGAGATCACGAAATGACAAAGGCTTCAGCTCTTCGCAGGCTTTCTTTCCGTGTGTGTGTGTCCACACTTTTCTTCTTCACCATTGCCTCCCAGGCGGAGCAGCGTCCCATTATGACGGCCCACGTTCCGGCAGCCGTCTCCAGCGGAGTCGCGCCTTTAGTCGGCAATCTTCCTGCAGCCCAACGCCTGAGTCTCGCGATCTCATTGCCGCTGCGGAATCAAGCGGAGCTCGATGATCTCCTGCGGCAGATCTACGATCCGCAAAGCCCAAGCTATCACCAATATCTGAGCGTGAAGGATTTCACTTCGAGATTCGGCCCGGCTGCCAGCGACTACGCAGCCATCCTGGATTTCGCCCGAAACAATGGCTTGGACGTGATTGACACCGCCGCCAATCACCTAGTGGTGGATGTCGAAGGACCGGCGGCGTATATTGAGAGCGCGTTTCACATTAGCCTCAATCTTTATCAGCACCCCACAGAAAGCCGGACGTTCTATGCTCCCGACCGTGAACCATCGGTCGATCTTGATGTACCCGTGCTGCATATCTCCGGGCTCGATAATTTCACGTTGCCGCATGCCAAGAACATTCGCTCAGCCCAAACTTTGAACAACGCGAGTAAGACTACGGGTTCCGGTCCCGGCGGCGATTTTATCGGCAGCGACATGCGCGCGGCTTATTACGGAGCAGGCAAGCTCACAGGTGTGGGGCAGTCGGTAGGCCTGTTCGAGTACGCGGGATACGAAATCAGCGACGTTCAGAATTTTTTCAAACAAGTGAAGGAGCCGCTGAAGGTGCCCGTGAAGGGCGTATCGCTGAACGGAGTCAGTCTGAATTGTCCCCCGAAAACTTGCGATGATAGTGAGCAGGTTCTGGATATCGAAATGGCGATCTCTATGGCTCCACAGCTCGAGCAAGTGGTGGTCTATGTTGGCAACAACGATGTTTCCATTTTCAATCAGATGGCAGTGGACAATACTTCGAAGCAACTGAGCTGCTCCTGGGGATGGAGCGACGACGAGAGCAGCCTCGACCCGATCTTCAAGGAAATGGCGGCGCAGGGTCAGAGCGTGTTCGTTGCCACAGGCGATCAAGGCTCCAGCACGCCGGGCGACGTGGTGTGGCCGGCGGATGATCCTTATATCACCGCTGTGGGCGGCACAGACCTGACCACTACCGGCCCGGGCGGCGCGTGGCTTTCGGAAACCGGCTGGAACGGCAGCGCTGGCATGCCCTCGAAAAATAAAATCCCGATTCCCAGCTATCAAAAACTTGCCGGGGTCATCACCGCTCTCAATGATGGTTCGAAGACGTTGCGCAACATCCCCGATGTTGCCGCAGAGGCGAATACCAACCAGTACAGTTGCTATGACGGCGGGTGTTCCGGAGGGAACGGAGGAACCAGCTATGCGGCCCCGCAGTGGGCTGGATTCATCGCACTGGCGAATCAGCAAGCTACGACCGCCGGCAAAGCGCCGTTGGGCTTCCTCAATCCGGCTCTGTATGCCATCGGAGTGGGAACAAACTACGACTCTGACTTCCACGACATCACGAAGGGCAACAATGGCCAATACTCTGCTGTCACTGGCTACGATCTTGTGACTGGATGGGGAAGTCCAACTGGTCCGGATTTGATCATGGCGTTGATTCGATCGATTGACGAATAGAGGCGCATCGCCGAAGCATTGTTTTATCGCGATGGTTTGGCGGACGGCAAAGGCAAAGTACTTCAGTAATCTTGCTGGCCGAGCTTGCGTGACTTACTGTCTTAAGTCTTGGGGTTCAATCGACGGCAGCGGTCTGCGTGGGTAATTTGTCCGGACAAAATCCAGCTTTTGAAATTTACGTATATATTAAGCGAACAGCCGCAGTAGCAGCTTTGACTCTGGCTTTTTGCGGGGTTATCGGATTCGCACCCTGTTCTTTTGCCCAAAAAACAACGAAGTCCGATCGCAAAATCCTGGTATCGGTCAAACCTGAATATTCCGATGTGCTGCGGCATGCTCAAATTGGAGGCTTGGTTCGTCTGAGGGCCACGGTAACTTCGGATGGCAAAGTGACGCATGTCGACGTGGTCGGTGGAAATCCTATTCTTGCCGATAGTGCCGCGGCAGCGGTGATGAGATGGAAGTTTGTTCCAGCCGCGTCGCAAACTATTGAAGACCTTACCATCAGCTTCTCTCCTCACTAAACTCAGCTCATCTGAAGTTTCTCAGCGCTCTCCGCGTCTCTGCGTTTAGAATTCCTCTTGTACTCGATTTCTTGGGCCGTAGTCTGCACAAACCCAGCTGCGGCGAGGCTTTCGATGAATCCATCTGCTCTTGCTCCGCCGCACACTCGTGAAATTATCGCTGCCCATCGCCTGGAAAATGTTCGCTACGCTATCCGCGATCTGGCCTGCGTGGCCGATGAAGTGATTCAGCAGGGACACAAAGTCCTTCCACTGAACGTCGGCGATCCGCTGAACTTCGACTTCCACACTCCGGCGCACATTATCGAAGCCGTCTACAAAGCCATGCGCGACGGCAAGAACGGTTACGCGCCGTCTCCCGGCATTCCGGAAGCTTTGCAGGCGATTCGCCGCGAAGCAGCTCGCAAAGGCATCACGACTGTGCAAGATGTATTCGTTACGTCGGGCGTAAGCGAGACAGTAGATCTTTGCATCTCCTCGCTGGTGAACCCGGGCGAAGACATTCTTACGCCGAGTCCGGATTATCCCCTGTATTCGGCAGTCCTGTGCAAGCTGGGTATTGCGCTGAACGCCTACGATTTGAACGAAGAAGACGCGTGGCAGCCGGAGTTGGCCGATATCGAACGAAAGCTTACCCTGCACACTCGTGGCATTGTGCTGATTAATCCCAATAACCCTACGGGATCGCTATGTTCGCGGCAGATGTTGGAGCAGGTTGCCGAAATTGCGCGCCGGCACAATCTTGTGGTCTTCTCCGATGAAATTTATGACAAGCTGATTCTTGAAGATACGCCGCATATTGCTTTCGCTTCGGTTGCGCCCGATGTACCTTGCATCACCTTCGGCGGAATGTCAAAAAATTATTTAGTTCCTGGATGGCGCATTGGCTGGGGCATTGTTTCCGGCGATGCGGCCGCGGTTAAACCTTACACCGAAGGTATCCACCGGTTATTGCGGGCGCGGCTATGTGCGAATCATCCAGAGCAGTATGCCATCAAGCCGGCGCTCGAAGGTCCACAGGATCATCTGGTGGAAGTGCGGGATAAGTTGCGCTCACGCCGCGACTTAACGCAGAAGTGGTGCGAAGCGACGCCGCGCGTGAGTTGCGTTGCGCCACGGGGCGCGTTCTATGCCTTCCCGCGCATCGACATTCCCGAGAGTGACGAAATCTTCGTCAAGGAACTCATTCGCCAGAAGCATGTGATGGTGGTGCACGGCTCCGGCTTTGGGCAGAAACCTGGAACGCAGCACTTTCGGATTGTTTTTTTGCCGGACGAGAAGACGCTGGCGCAAGCCTACGCGTCAATTGGCGAATTCATTCGCGACAGATATTGACAGCTTCTGCTTTTCACTTTCTACACTGGCACCGCAGTTTTCCTCGGCGGATTAAAGAAGGGAAGTGCGGTTACCTTCACATTCGTCTTCAGCCGGATCGCTTCGATCGTAATCTCCATCTGCAGTTGCGTTCCCAGCTTGGAGTGTTCAGTTTCAACGCTGGCCAGCGCGATCATCTTTTTCAGGATCGGCGACCAGGTTGTGGTGGTCGCTTTTCCAACTTGCTTGTCCCCAGAATATAGCGGAACGGCGGCGCGTGAAGCCTGGCTGGGCGCGGCTGGCGTGAGGCCATAACGTTCATACAATGCTTCGACATCGGTCCAATCCACTTCCACTCCAACAAACTGCCGCGCTACGCCATTCTTCGCATCGCGCTCCAATGCGTGCTTGCCGATGAAGTTTTCTTTTTCGAGATGCACCATCTTGCCGAAGCCCAACTCATACGGTGAGTATTTCTGCGAAGGAATCAGAGCCTTCTTCGAGCTGGTATAGTCAACTTCTATCAACAGCAGTCCCGCTTCCACGCGGGCTACATCAAGCGCCAGCATTCCGGCCGCGTGCAGATCGAACTGGCGGCCTTTTTCGGTTAGCGCATCCCAAACCTTAACCGCTTCATTCCAGGGCGCCCAGATTTCGTAACCTAGATCGCCGGTGTAGCCGGTGCGTGAAATGTCTACAGGTACGCCCGCAATCTTGCCACGTGTCACGCGAAAATATTTCAGGTTCGCAATGTCAGCTTCGGCGACAGATTTCAGCAGCCTCGCCGAAGTCGGCCCCTGCAGTGCCAGCGCCGCAACTTTCTCGGAAATATCTTCGACCTGCACGTCCATGTTCAGGCCGTTCTGCCGGAACCAGCGCAGGCTCGGGTCAGCAGCCGTCCAGCGATAGACGTTTTCTTCCAAGCGTGAAATCGTACCGTCGTCGATGACCTTGCCCTCTTCATCGCACCAGCAGCAGTAAATTACCTGGCCTACTTTTACCTTGTTGATGTCGCGCGTGATCACGCGATTCACCAGCCGGGTCGCATCCTTGCCCGTGATCAAATATTTGTAGAGCGGCGAAATATCGATCAACGCGGCCGCATTGCGAATGGCGTTGTATTCATGCTCGTGATGCACCTCATACACGCTGACCGTGTAGTATCCCGACCACTCGCGGTAGTTCAGGCTATGGCAGAGGGGGAAAGTGCGCTCGTGAAATGCGGTTCCAATGGGCAAGGGTGACTCCCTATCTCAATTGACCGAAGTCGGATTATATTCATGAACGTGCAAGGGCCGCAACCACACTCGAATATGGGCGCCGAATCGTGCGCATGTGGCCGTCAAGAATCCGATTATGAACCGTTGGAAAATCCCGGGTGAGGTTGAGAAGGAAGTTCGCGCGCGAGACACACATTGCGTCTACTGCGGGATATTGTTCGGCTCCACACCTGGCAAGGGCAGCCTCGACAGCTGGGAACACATCATCAACGACATAACGAGACGCACGCCGGAAAACATCGCCCGGTGCTGCCGCTCCTGCAACTCCAGCAAAGGCGCGAAGTTCCTGAAGGATTGGCTAAAGTCCGAATACTGCCTGCGGCGCGGTATAGACAGCGAACGCGTTGCGGATGTGGTCAAGCGCGCCCTTGAAAGTCATCCATGACAGAGTGGCTCAGGGGAACAACTAATGCCAATTTGCGATCTGTTCCACCGCTTGCGCGAGCGTAGCCACGATACGATCGGGACGCGTGCTGCCAAAGCGTTCCGCGGCTTTGTCGAGGTCGCTTGGAAATCCCCAAATACCAACCAGGATTTTAATCTGCGGCAGTTGTATACGGATACGCTGGCATAAGGCGCTGGCCTGCGCAAAGGCAAAGGGAGGCAGCGCAGAGATGCAGATTACATCATGTTGCTCTGGCAAGACATGGGTCAATGCCTCGTGTACTGCCGGACTAGCCGGCAACGAGACCACACCATGGCCGGCGCGTTCCAGCAACTGCGCGAGCATGGAAGACGCGATCTCATCGGCCTGATCATTGGCTGCCAGGCAGAAGATGCGAACTGTGGAAGGCTCAGGCTGCGCATCTTCTGACGGCAACGCGGGTTGCGCCTTGGAGGCCCAACGCGGGCGGAACATTCTCGGTTTCGTGGCGATTTCATTGGGGCGGTAAACCGCAAGTTCGGAAACAATTTCGCTGATGCTGAGATACAGAAATGACTCCCGCGTCTCATCCAACGCGCCTTTGTGCCGGTCTTGTTCGGCCAAAGTTAGGGCCGGAACCAAAACTTGGTCATAAAGGCTGGTCAGGCTGTGCTCTTTTAGAAACGTGGTCGCGATGGTGCGCGCATCTTCCTGATCGAGTGCCAGCAACCGCTGGTAGAACTGAGCTTCCAGCGAAAGAGCAGTTTCATCGCCCAGAAGAATATGCAGGAACGATAAGCGCGGAACATGGCGCCCCAGCACGATGACGCAAACCGTAAGCGGGATGGCCAGCATGAGCCCGGCCCATCCCCAGAGCAGAGTCCAGAAAACCGTGGTGACTAACAGCGCGAGAGAAGAGATGCCGGTATGCGCTCCATACAGCCATGGCTCGACGGCGTTGGCCGCGACAAATTCGAGAAGAAGGTAAAGCAAAGCGACCAAAAGCGGTGGCCCCCAGCCATTGAACACCGCAAGCGCTAGGATGAAAGGGAAGACTGCCGCAGTCAGCGCTCCGGCGTAGGGCACGATACGAAGAATTCCCGCGATCACTCCCCAAAGCGTGGCGTTGGGAATTCCGATCAGGAACAGGCCGACGCCAAAACACACTCCATAACATGCATTGACCAGGATTTGAAGGCCGAGATATCGGCTGATGCGGCGGCCAGCATCGTCCAGGGCGAGAGTCATGGCGTGCAACTGCCCTACGCCGGCAAGCCGCAGGAAGCGGTTCCGCAGATCTTCCTGTTTGATGAGAATGAATACTGTAAATATTAAAATCATGCCCGCCATGCCGAGCGGTACAGTTAGAGGAATGAACGCCTCACGCAGGTAGGCCAGCCCGCTCGCGGCTGGAGTGACAATTTGAACCGGCAGTGCTGCCGTCGATTGGCCAGCGGCTTTGGGAGTGTTGGCTGGCGCAGTTCCCGTCTCCGAAATTTCATTGTTGATCTCTTTCAAGCTCTCTGTCGCGCGGCCGAGTGCGCTGTCTGGACGGTAATGAAGAGCGTCGATCTTGTTACGGATGTTCAAACGATACTTGGGTAGATCATCGGCGACCTTC
Source organism: Candidatus Aquilonibacter sp. (assembly GCA_035486715.1). Taxonomy (GTDB): domain Bacteria; phylum Acidobacteriota; class Terriglobia; order Terriglobales; family Acidobacteriaceae; genus Sulfotelmatobacter. Next base: position 168,308 of record DATHMV010000070.1, on the reverse strand, counting down.
AGGAGTTGCCGGGAGACAATCGATCCCAATGCCACAAGCGCCGCTAGCGAAACGATGATGGCCAGCGTTACCGCTGGAAGGCGGCGCAGACCAAGCTTCTGTAGCCACGCCACCATAGGCGCCAATAGAAATGTGAGGGCAAGGGCAAAGGCAAAAGGAATGAGAACCGCGCGCGCGAAATACAAAAGCAAAATCACCCCCGCCAGAATCAGGAGCGGGTTGAGCGTGGAAGAGTCTTGCCGGGCGCGGCTCATGTGCTCTGACAAGATACCCTAAGAAATACTTTTTGGCGCTGCGTTCTAAGAAATAGCAGACAGAAATGTTCGTTCTCGATTAGAATTGCGGTGCGATTGCTTATGCGATTCATTCTTCCATTACTGTGCGGCGTCCTAAGAAACTGGACCGTTCTCCCTGCCGGGCTCTAATCTCCTGTCCAGAGTATTCCTTCGCGAGTATCATTCCGTTTTCCACTACTAAGCGTTTCGGAACCGAACGTCAACCGAGCATCAGCAGTGAAGGCTAGGGAGATATGCCTAATTCATACGATGTAATCGTGATCGGCGGCGGGCACAACGGCTTGGTCAATGCCGCTTACCTGGCGCGCGCCGGAAAGAAAGTTCTGGTGCTTGAACGCCGCCATATCCTCGGCGGCGCGGCTTGCACGGAAGAAGTTTTTCCCGGCTTCAAGTTCTCCGTCTGCTCTTACGTGGTGTCGCTGTTGCGCCCGGAGATTATTCGTGACCTCGATCTTCCGCGCCACGGCCTCGAAATCCTCCCACTCGATGGTACATTCACGCCCATGCCCAGCGGCGATTACCTTTGGCGCGTGAACGACCACGGCAAAACTCACCGCGAGATCGCCCGCCACTCCCGCGTCGACGCCGAGGCCTACGACGAATTCGGCAAAGCCATGCAGGCCATGTGCCGCTTCGTGAAGCCGATTCTCAGCATGGTGCCGCCCGACCCAAACACGCTGAACCCGCGCGAACTGATGAAGCTGCTCTTCATCGGCAAGCGGTTCCAGGGAATGTCGAGCTACGATAAATACAATCAGGTGCAGCTCATGACCATGAGCGCCATTGATTTTCTCGATCAATGGTTCGAGACCGATGTGCTTAAAGCGACGATGTCGGCGTCGGGCATTATTGGGACGTTTCTTGGCGTACGCTCGCCCGGCACTGCCTACGTTTTGCTCCATCACTACATGGGAGAGATCGACGGCGCGTTCCGCGCCTGGGGATTCGCGCGCGGTGGAACCGGAGCAATTTCAAATGCCATCGGAGATGCTGCCCGCGAAGCCGGAGTCGAGATTCGTACCCAAGCCGCCATCGCGAAAATCATCGTCAAAGACGGCAAGGCAAAGGGCGTGGTGCTGGCCAACGGCGATGAAATTTATGCCGAGACGATTTCTTCCAGCGTCGATCCCCGCCTCACATTTAACAAATTCATCGAAGCTGAACATCTCCCCGCCGACTTCCTTGAAGATATCAATCGCTTCAAATACCGCGGATCGTCGGGCAAGGTGAATATGGCACTCGATGGGCTGCCTAACTTCAAAGCTATGCCCGGTCCCGGTGCACACTTGCGTGGGGCGATTTCGATTTCGCCTTCCGTCGAATATATGGAACATGCCTACGACGACGCCAAGTACGGAAACTTTTCGCGCAAACCTTATATCGATATGGTGATCCCGTCGCTCACCGACCCCTCGGTCGCGCCGGCGGGTAAGCATGTGCTCTCCTGCTTCGTGCAGTACGCGCCCTATAAGCTGCGCCCCGGCTTGAACTGGGACGATCAAAAAGAAGCCTTCGGCGATATTGTCGTCAATACCATCGCCGAATACGCGCCCAATATCAAAGACATCATCCTGCACCGGCAAGTGATCACTCCGCTCGATCTCGAACGTGAGTGGGGGCTGAGCGAGGGCAACATCTTCCAGGGCGAGCTTTCTCTCGAGCAGCTTTTCTTCCTGCGCCCTGCGCCCGGATACGCGCGCTTCCGCACACCGATTCAGAATCTCTATATGTGCGGATCGGCCACACATCCCGGCGGAGGCATTATGGGCGCGCCTGGGCGTCTAGCTGCGCTGGAAATTCTCAAAGATAAGGGAGCAGCGTAATGCCCGAGATGAAGCGTGATATTGTCATCATCGGCGGCGGCCACAACGGGCTCGTCACCGCGTTCTATCTCGCGAAAGCGGGATTCAAGCCGCTCGTCCTCGAGCGCCGTCCGCAAGTCGGCGGCGCGGCGATTACCGATGAATTCCATCCCGGCTTCCGCTGTTCCACGCTGGCGCATACCGCTGGCCCCGTTCGCGCAGACATCGTCCGCGACATGCAACTGGAAAAACATGGCCTCCGCTTCATCACGCCAGAAAATTGCGTCACCGCGCTAGCGCCCGACGGGCGCGCACTTTCGCTGTATCTGGATGCCGACAAGTCAGCCCAGGCAATCTCGGCCTTCTCGCAAAAAGATGCGGCAAAATATCCCGAGTTCGAAAAATCCTTGGGCAAGATCAGCAAAGTAATCGCCGAGGCTCTCGCCACCATACCGCCCGATATCGATCACCCCAGGAGCGGCGATCTGTGGAGCATGTTGAAAACCGGTCGCGCTCTCCGCAACCTCGGCAAGCGCGATATGTATCGCGTCCTGCGCTGGGGTCCGATGGCTGTGGCCGACCTGGTGGCGGAATATTTTGAGACTGAATTATTGCGGGCCGTCATCGCCGCTCGCGGAATCTTCGGAACCTTTCTCGGACCGTGGTCGGCGGGAAGCTCTCTGCAATTGCTGATCCGCGCGGCTGGCGATTCTCATCCCGCTGGCTCTGCTTACTTCGCCGCAGGAGGCATGGGCTCGCTCACGCAAGCTATGGCGTCCGCTGCGAAAGCGGCTGGCGTTGAAATTCGCACCGGCGCAGAGGTCATCGAGATCCGCGTTAAAGACGACGCGGCCACTGGCGTTCTTCTCGGCACCGGAGAGGAAATCAGCGCCAAGGCTGTCATCTCCAACGCCGACCCCAAGCGCACTCTGCTCAAGCTCACCGATCCCACGCATCTTTCTCCCGACTTCGTGCAGAAGCTACAGCATTACCGCGGCAACGGCACGGTCGCAAAGGTCAACCTCGCACTCTCCGCCTTGCCGAATTTCACTGTCTTGAAAAATGGGGACAGCAGCGCGCTCAAAGGCCGCATTCACATCGGTCCCGAAATCGACTATCTCGAACGCGCCTTCGATGAATCAAAATACGGAAACTTCTCGCGCCAACCTTATCTCGAAGCCACGATCCCTTCGTTAACCGATCCCACGCTCGCATCCGAAGGCAAGCATGTGATGTCGATCTACATGCAGTACGCGCCCTACAAGCTGAATGGAAATTGGGAAGAACAAAGAAAAGCACTCGGACAAACCGTAGTGCAGACGCTCGCCCAATACGCGCCGAATTTGCCGGAGCTAATTCTGACCCATCAGATCATCACGCCACTCGACCTCGAAGAAGTCTATGGATTGCCCGGCGGACAAATCTTCCACGGCGATTTAGCCCTCGACCAGTTCTTCACCATGCGGCCGCTGCTGGACTGGGCCCGCTACAAGACGCCGATTGAAAAACTGTTCTTGTGTGGCAGCGGCACGCATCCCGGTGCGGGCTTAACAGGAGGCTCGGGAGCAAACGCCGCACGGGAGATATTGAAGCAACTTAAGAAATGACGCGCAGCGACTTTAGAATCTATCTAAGGACAGCTTCTGATGAACAGCCCACCAGATTTTCATGACGGTTTCGTCGATGGTGTCCTTCTCTCTGACTCTAGCGCTCGAATACTTCTTCGAACCGTGGAGGGCGACCGGTTCACCTTGATACTCAATGAACTTGAAGCCCTAAGAGTTAACAACTTAAGAAAAGGGAATATTGTCTTTGAGGTCGTTTTCCTAGAGCCGAAACAACTCGATGCATCGTTTGTCGTTGAACTTTACGGATACAACGACGAGCATAAAAAGACGTTCGCATTCGACGAATGGGTTAAGGAGGCAACACGAAAGGGCCTTACGGCAATCGAAAACACTCCTTCGTACGGCTGTACGATTTTGGCAATCTTTAGGAGCCATTCCTTCACGGCCGGGCATGACGAATTGTCATGAAAAATTCCGCCATCCTTCTCATCTCCTGCCCCGATGCCAAAGGCGAAGTTGCCACCATCGCCGACTTCGTCTATCGCCACAACGGCAATATCCTCCACGCTGACGAACACGCCGACGAAGAATCCGGCCTCTTCTTGATGCGCGTCGAGTTCGATCCCAAAGACTTCGATATCGATCTAACTGAGAAAGACCTCACCGATAAAGACCTCTCCGACTTCAGCAAGCATTTCTCTCCCATCGCCGAAAAGTTCCAGATGAGGTGGCGGCTGGCGCTTTCCATGCATCGACCGCGCATGATCATCTTCGTTTCGAAATACGATCACTGCCTCGTCGATCTTCTCTACCGTCACCGGAGCGGAGAACTTGCCTGCGATATTCCGCTGATCGTCTCCAACCACCCCGACAATCAACCGGTCGCAGACTTCTACAAAATCCTTTATGCGGTTATCTCCGTCGGAAAAGATAGCAAGCACGAAGCAGAGCAAAAAATCCAGATATTGATCGAAGAGCATAACGCCGACTTCATTGTCCTCGCCCGCTACATGCAGATTCTCTCCAACGATTTCGTCAACCGCTATCCGCAGCGCATCATCAACATTCATCACTCGTTTTTGCCGGCCTTTATTGGAGCCCGCCCATATCATCAGGCGTTTGAGCGTGGGGTAAAGCTGATCGGCGCGACCAGCCATTACGTTACCGAAGCGCTGGACGACGGGCCCATCATTGAGCAGGACGTGGTTCGCGTGTCCCACCGCGATACCGTCGATGATCTCATCCGCAAGGGCCGTGATCTCGAAAAAGTTGTCCTCTCCCGCGCCGTCCGCCTGCACATAGAAAATCGTGTACTCCTTTACGGCAATAAAACGGTCGTCTTTTGAGGTGTTTTCAAGGGCGCGCGAAAGTTCATGCACTTCCGGAGACACTATCGAGGCATAACAGTGTCACTCCGCAAGTAACTTGTGCGGCATGTGACTATCGTCTTTACTTGAACAGCGGTAAAAGAATTCCCTTACTAACGGGGAGAATTCCGCTCACGGAGCGCTTTTGGCCGAGGATCTCAAATTTGAGCTGGCAATCTTGGCAACCGTCCAGGGTTTCTATCAAAAGTTGCTGCGCGACCAGCTTGGTGGCGATGTCCCAGTTCCCAGCGGGCTGGACGAACATTCGCTTCGCCATACAGAGGCCGATCTGCCGGAAACGCTTTCGCGCATGTATCGCTGGCTGCATGTGCTTGACATGGCAATTACGCCCGCGATGTTACGGCAGGCGCTGACACCCGAGACGGATTCAGAGGTCGCCGAGGCGCTGCTTCGCTATTTTGTGCGCCGCCGCGAACCCAGCGAGATTAACCGCGACAAAACCGATTTGATTTCGACTTTCCTGTACCGCCATCCGCGTGTGCAAGGACAGTGGCAGCAGCAAGGTTACGGGCTGGATGGGGCGCTGCCGCTCTCTCCGTTCGAAATCGCTCTCATAGAAATTCTCGCCGACACCGACGTGCCTCAGCTTCCGGAAGAACACGTGCAACTATTGCGCAACTTCGATCCGTTGCGCGAGGAGATTGCCCGCTACCGCGACTTCAATGCGCTGATGGACTCGGGCATTGTTTCTCGGGTGCGCGAGTTGAAGCGCTGGCTTGATTCTTCTTTCTATCATCCCGGAGTGCTGGCCACGGTTGCGGCTCATAACTCCGCATTTGGCGCGCGGTTCGACGAACTGTTCACAAAAGCTCTCGGGGAGATCAAACAATTCGCGCAGGCCCTCGACGAAATGGGTGGAAGCATCCTGAGCACGGTGGATGGCGTGGAGGTCACGGTGGAGCATGTGGCTGCGATCGAGCGCCACGATATGCTTAGAGCCGATTATGGCAATGCGCTGGAAAAATTCCGCCGCGTCTCAAAACTGAAAAAAGAGCTGGATCGGCGGCCACCCATTCGCAAGTCCTTGCTCGCGCCCGCCGCTGGAAGTGGACTTCCGGCGGCAAGAGGCGCGGCTCTCGCGGCAAAGCCCGCGCGGGTTGCCGCCGCGAAAGCACCGGTTCCGGCACAGGCGTTTCACCCGCCGGTGATTACAGCGCAACAGATTTCTTTGGAAGAAGGCAAACTGCGCCGCGTTGAGGAATCGATTCGTGTATTTGTGCGGGTGGCCGATCCCAAATATCGCCAGATTGTGCCCATGCGTTTTTTCAACCTGACGCTTACACTCCCCGAGGCAGACGCCTACAATGCCGGCTTTCTCGAAGAAAAAAGCCTTCGTGCCGATATCGCCCGCTCGCTGATACGTTTGGTTTCCTGCGTGGCGCGCATAAACACGGAATTGGAAGAACTCAAGCGCAGCCAGAGCATGTCGTCGCTTTGGAAGCTTCATGCCGATGCGCTGGTGGTATTGCTCGAAATCGCAGGCACGACCGCCGAAAATGCAGAAAGCGTCGCCAAGCTGGCGGAAAATAGCGACAGTGCAACGTCAGCCAAAGCTATCCGCGAAATCCGGCAGAAACTGCGCAGCCGTTGCGAACTGGCCGTGAAAGCTCTGGCGCATCCGGGAGCCTAAACCATCGGCGGCATAGTTACCAGCTTCTGTATCTCTGTATCCAGTAAATTGAAGTGAAGTACATTCCAGGTATAAATATGGCGCGCCCCAACCTTGAGCGCGCACGCCGCCAGCAAACCGTCATAAACCGCTCCACCTACAATTCCCATCCGGGCAAGGCGATGGATGGCAACGCGATACTCATCGCCGTCGAGCCACACCAACGTCAGCCTGCGCTCGATTTCTTGTAAAAGGAGGGCGGCTTGCTCCGAGTGCAGCCGTTCTTTCCCGGGATAACGCGTGAGTGTCGCGTACACCTCGGCAAGGCTGTGAGCGGCGCAACTGGCGTTCTTCGGTGAAGCAGCCAGGAATGCAGCGAAACTACGGGCATGGTGTTCGTGATCCGGCAAAAGCGCCGAAACCAGGACCGAACTATCGAAGAACCATCTCACCGTTTCTTTTTCCTTTGCTTCTCACGCGCCGAAAGATTGCCCAGGAAACCGAGTTCGCGCTCACGGCGAATCTGGCGCGAAGTCTCGCCGGTTGCCTCCGCGGAAATCGGCTCCCCGGTGCTGTAGACCCAGATCCCCTGTTTCTGGTGCAACCCGGATCCTCCCCGTCGCGGACGAAGCACGATGCGATCTTCCCAGCGTTCCAAATCCAACGAATCGCCGGCTCGAAGCTGCATTTCATCGCGAATCGGTTTCGGCAAAACGACCCTGCCTGCTTTATCCAGCGTCAAAGTAGTTGCCATAGTGCCATTATATAATGGCATTTGCCATTTAAAAATGCCATTTATTTAAAATACAATTACATATCCCGGCTGATATATGTATATGAAGCTTTGGCCTGTTGGATTTCCCTGACTTATCACACGGACTTCGGTAGGCTCGCGAGCTTGCGCCGAAGAAAATCATCGAGCGACGACCGGTAGCGCCGGCTGAGAGTCAGCTCAGTCTTGTCGCGCAGGACCACGCTATAATCCCCTCCCAGCAGCGGCAGAATCTCACAGATCTCATTGATGTTGACGATGGTGGAACGATGAATGCGAATGAATCCATTTTTATTAAGCCGCCGCTGGAAGTTGTTCATGGTATCGCGTATGAAGTGGCTGTCTTTTTCCAGATGCAGACGCACGTAGTCTCTTTCCGCCTCTACCCACTTCAGTTCGGACATTCTGAGGAAGAGTAGACGACCGCGCGATTTGATAAGAAGTAATTCGGAGGGTTCTTGCGAATCAGAAGGAGAATCGACCGATCTCTGACCCTCCGATTTCTGACGATCGAGGTATTCGATGTTTCTCAAGATGTGGCTTTTAGCCCTGGCCAAAACTTCGAAAAATCGGAAGCGTTTGAAAGGTTTAAGCAGGTAGTCGAGAGCCTGCGCCTCGAAAGCTGGAATGGCATACTCCCGATGCGCGGTTACGAAGACGACTGCCGGAAGATCGCGGCGATCCGCAATCTCTTCCAGAACTCCGAATCCGTCGGCTCCGGGGATTTGTACGTCCAGAAAAATCAACGCCGGCTTGAGTTGCCGGATCATCTCCGCGGCACGAACCCCATCGCCGCATTCGCCAACGATTCGAACTTCGGGATCGGTCTCTATCAGGGAGCGTAAACGCCGGCGCGCAGCTGGCTCGTCATCCACAATCAGAGCAGTGATTTCCATTACTGCTTTACGCTCCGCCATCGTGTCAATCGTCATTTGTTTATCGTCAGGGGAAATTGCAGTTCCACGCTGAAGCCCGACGGTGAGTTATCCACCTTGACGGAAGCGCGCCCTCCATACAGTTTTTCCAGCCGGGCGTGAGTATTGCTCAAGCCTATTCCCGCATTCGCGGTTTGTGTTTTCGCCCCCGGACCATTGTCGGAGACCCGCACCTTGAGAATCCCATTGCCATTCTCCGACTCGATCTTCAACCGGCCCGGCCCCACGCGCTTCGAAATCCCGTGGTGGAATGCGTTTTCGACCAGCGGCTGCAAAATCAGGTGAGGCACGCGCGCTTCCAGAGTTTTTGGATCGATTTCGATTTCAACCGTCAGCGTGTCCTGGAAGCGGAGCCGCTGAATGTTGAGGTAGAGTTCGAGAGCCTTCATCTCCTCCGCCAGAGAAACCTCCTGAGCCGCGTGGCTTTCAAGGCTCATCCGTAGGAGCGATCCTAGGTCGCCGATCATATCGTCCGCGCTGGCCGCATCGGTGTGAATCAGGGACGAAACGAGGTTCAGCGTATTAAATAAAAAATGCGGCTGAAGCTGGCTCTTCAGAACTTCCAGTTCCGCTTTCGCCAACTGGCTTTCCAGTTGGGCCGCGCGAATCTGGGCGTCGCGTGCGCCGAAGTAATAATCCAGGCCATAAAAAATTCCAACGATGACCCAATACATCCACAGGTTCCAGGCTACGCTCTGCCAGAACAGAATGCTCACAAAGTGCCATGAGGCATGAGGTACGTTCGCGAGCTCATCGCCGGTCTGCGCGAAGGGAATCCAGACGGCCGCGTTGAGAAGCAGAATTAGCAGAGCGAAAGCGCTGTGTGCCGCGATCCAGAATGTAGGTTTCCAGTGCAGACGACGTATGCGCTCGCAGAAAAACAGGATTACGGGCGTGAACACCGTCCAGATGGCATAGTTGATGATCGGGAAGCGCGCGGCATCGCGCCAGCTCACAGGCTGGCCCATCATCGCCGGATAGACATAGTTATTTACGGTCAGGAGCGCGGCAAAGTAACACCACACTCCCGTGATCACCGCCAGGCGGCGGCCACCACTCCAGGCGCTTGACCCGGTTCCGGTCACGAGCCAAGCTTAACCTATTTTCCTCCCGGCTTCCGCGCCTCTGGTCGTGATTTTCCAGCCGACTGTCGCAAATCCGCATGCTTTCCGCGGGTTGCCGACAATACTCCGTCCACGCAGTTTTCGAATTGCCCAGGAGAGTCCTTATGAGGAATTCACGCTCGTTTCAATCGTTAGCTTCTCTAGCCCTTGTTGCATTTTTTATCTGTGGACAGCAAGCCGCTGCGCAGGAAAAATATCGCCCGCACGTTAACATTGTGGTTGCGCGGCAAAAGCATGCGGCCAGCAATGCCGCCCGCCTCGGATCGACACTGCCCGCTAACCTGTATGCGCTTCTGGGAGCGTTTACCCAAACTTATCCGATTATCGGCGCGAACGCCGATGGCACCGACATCTGGCCCTGTACAGGCAATTCAACCAGCACGGGCCCGGACCCCGATTGCCCCACCATCGGTGATCCTGCAATGATCTTCCCCAGCAACGCGACAGTGATTGGAAATCCCGCGTTCGTCTGGCAGCTTAATAACACATCAGGCTCCGGCAACGGGTACGGCTGCAACGCGCTCACCAACGGCACCGGCCATCTCGGCATACCCTACTTTCCCTGCGGTCAAGTTGAAACCTGGTATGAAGATGACACCAATGACACCACCGACGAGATCCTTTACTCGATGACGGTCACTCAAGGATCGAGAACCGTCGCCGATTCCGGCGTCGTGGACATTGGCCCCAACACCTCCGGTGGCCTTACCCCGCCGTCTGACGTTCTCATCTATGACCCCATCAACCTCGGCTACGGCCCGGGGGACGGCCCACTCACTGGCCCCAACAACGGCAACTGCACGCCCAACTACAATTACCCTCTGACGTCACCCGCAAACCCAGGCGAAGAATACCTGGTAGCCGCCGGCAAGACTTGCGTGCAACCGCTCGCTGGAACGGCAACCATCACCGTAACCACTGCACTCGGCGCCCCTGTATACACACAAGTGATGGGCATAGCATGCACTTTCAATGGTGTCGCCAGCCCCTGCTACACGGTCAAATGGATCAAGAAGTATGAGCTTTCGCAAAAGTGGAATATCTGGCTGGAGTAAGCATCTGAAACAGATTGGGGCACAGCCGAAGCCGTACCTCAATTATTTTCGCGCCGCCAGTTAATCAGGTTTGGTCTACATTTCAACCAGCTTAGTTGATATCGAACTGCTCTTGATGCACCGCCGGATCGCTCTTCACAATGATCGTCCGCTTCGTGAGTTCTTCCATCTCGTTCAGCAGGCGGCCGTTGTTCGCCTTCAACTCCTTGGCCACATCCGGATGTACACGCAGCATTACGTCTTCCTGCTCCAGATGCTTCGCCATCTTGCGCATCTCCACGTAAATTTCATTTGCCACCGTGGTAAGCGATTTCACATAGCCTGTGGATTGGCAATACGGGCAAGGCGCTCCGATGGTGCGTTCCAGCGACTGCTTCACGCGCTTGCGGGTAATCGCCACCAAGCCGAAATCGTTAAACTGAAGAACCTTCGATGGGGCGCGGTCGTGGCGCAATTCTTCTTCCAGAGCTTGCATCACGCGCTGGCGGTTGCGGCGCTCATCCATATCGATGAAATCGATGATGATGATGCCGCCCAAGTCGCGCAGCCGAATCTGCCGCACAATCTCTTTGATCGCGTCCACGTTGGTCTTGACGATCGTATCTTCCAGCCGCGAGGTCTTACCGACATACTTACCCGTGTTGATGTCGATGGCGACCAGCGCTTCCGTCTGGTTGATCACGATGTAGCCGCCGCTCTTGAGCCAAACTTTCGACTTGAGCGCCTTATCCATCTCCTCTTTCAGGCCGAACTGCTCGAACAGCGGCGTCTCTTTCGTGTAGAGCTTTACCCGTTTCACCAGCCCCGGCTGAAACCGGTTAAAGAAACGCAGGATGCGTTCGTATTCCGGTTCGGTATCGACCCAGATCACCGAGAAGTCGGAAGTGACCTGATCGCGCAACACGCGTTCGACGACGTTGAGATCGTGATAGATCAACGCCGGCGGCTTGGAGCTTTCCGCACGGCTCTTAATGTCGTTCCACAAGCCTTTCAGGAAGCGAATGTCGGCACGGAGTTCGTCTTCGCTGGCATTCTGCGCGGCGGTGCGGACAATGAAACCGCCGTGACCGTTATCCCGTTCGCTCATCACGATGCGCTTCAGGCGCTGGCGTTCTTCATCCGATGCAATCTTGCGCGAAACGCCGGTGTGGTTCACCGTCGGCATGTACACCAGGAAGCGCCCCGGCAGCGCAATGTGGCTGGTAATGCGCGCGCCTTTTTTCCCGATAGGCTCTTTGGCAATCTGCACCAGAATTTCCTGGCCTTCTTTCAGCAAATCGCTGATCTTCGGAACTTCCTGCGTCTGCCGCCGCGGGAAGCGCCGTCCACCACCACCGCGCCGTCCACCGCGTTGGCGGTCGTAACCCGGCCGGGGACGTGGGGCGCGCTGCGTGTAACCTGCCGTTCCCGAGGAAGCGCGAACTTCCGCGCGCGCGTCAACCGTGCCGTTCCCGCGAGCTTCTGCATCCAGCATCGCCTCGGCTTCGGCCTGTGCTTCTTCAAGTTCCAATTCTTCCGAATCTTCTTCGCTCTCCGTCGCACCCTCCGCAGGAGCACCGCCAGCTTCCGCCAGGGACGTCATGTGGATTTCGTCCACCGTCTGGCGAACATCGGAAAACGCCTGCCGCGTATTTACTCCGCCTTGTCCCGCCGCCCGCGTCTCCTCTTCAAACTCGTCATACCCTTCGTCAGAGGACTGTTCGTAATGAACCGTATCGGCTTCTTCCTCGTCGATGGTTTCTTCCTCCAGCGTTCCCGCAGCCGCGAACGCAGCCACCGATGGCTCGGCAATAGCGTGATCGATGTGTTCTGCAACCGACATGCTCTCATCCTCCGGCTCGATCACATCTTCTTCAATCACTTCTTGAATTCTCTGCGCTGCTTCCGGAGCCGCCGCCACGGCGCTCGCCGAATCCATGCGGGTAAACTCACGGTTCCAGTCCACTGATGTTGCCGCTTGCATGGGCAGAGTTTCCGCAGATGGCGTTTCTTCCCCCCGAACTTCCTTTGGTTGAACTTCTCGTTGAACTACTTCGAATGGATCTTCCTCCGGTTCTGCCGAAATCTGTTCCACCGGACGATTGCTGGCAAAGGCTGGTTCATCTTCAGGGAAGGTAGCAGCGATCGGCGCAAATGCTTCAACAGCGCTTGCATTGGCGGCATCATGACTGCCACGAATCGTTGCGGCCGCGGCAGAATGCCGCTCCTCGCGTCCAAAACCAGACCGCGCTTCCGCCGAAGGTTGAGGCCGCCCGCGATACTTCGAAAGCGATTCTCCGGGGAGAATAATGGGCTGATATCCGGCTGGCGGTCCAAATTGCGCACGGCTTGGCTCTTGTGGGCGAACCAGAATAACTGGAGGAGCAGAAGTAACTTCGAGAGCCGGAGCTGTGTTCCGCGATTCCCCACGCTCTCGCCCATCCCGCCGTCCACCACGGCGGCGCCGTCGTCCGCGCCAACCTCCGCGGTCACGATCCTGAGTATCCCGCCCTCCGGAAGTTTCCGATGCTGGAGATTCCTGCACCGCTCCCTCTATAGAAGAGGAATGCAAAGAAGCGGGATCGTTGTTGCCACCGTTTGATCTCTCAAAACCAGCTTCCGCCGTCTCAGCCTCATCCACCGGTGCGGCATGCGCCGATTCATTCTCTGCAAGCTGCGGCCGCATATCCTGCACTCCGCGATTCGCCGGTACAACGTCGGTCACGTCCTCGTCATGCTCTTCCAACTCCATAAAGTCGGAAACATATAGGAAAGCATCGCGCTCCAGGCCGATGTCAACGAAGGCAGATTGCATTCCAGGAAGGACCCGGGTAACGCGGCCCTTGTAAATGGACCCCGCCAGGGTGTATTCATTTTCGCGCTCGAGGTAGACTTCCGCGAGCAGGTCATCTTCCACCAGCCCCACCTTGGTTTCGTGTGGCGTGGAAGAAACAAATAACTCTTTATTCATGGATACTCCGGTCCCGCCGGCTTATTGAAGCCAAACGGGTTTCACCGGGACGAAACAGGATAAGGAAATGGGAGGATGGAGCATCGCGAAGTTGACCCCGCATAGGGGAGAACTGGGCCATGGATGTTCCCTGGCCGAATCCGCTGCACAAGCTTGGATATCTTCTGCACTGGTCGCTTTTAGTCTGCCGGCTTTGTGACCGCACTCTCAGACCGTTTCCGGTCGGGGGGCCGTTTCCCTGCCAGCAGCACTGTGCTTCAATCCTGCCCGGCCCTCCTACTGTTCGACTGGCCGGTGAAATTGCCCCCTTAACGCGAGGGCGGTCGATATTTTTGGCTGCGCCACACAGGCGCAGAAACTACGCTTTACCGCCTTGAAACCGCTTACCTCATGTCCCTATAGCCAGCCGTGCCGGCTAGTTCACAAATCGGCGCATCCGAATATTCATTACCATCCCCAGCGCCAGGAACATGAACAGAACGGAAGACCCGCCGTAACTCATCAACGGCAAAGGTATTCCGGTGACCGGCATAAAGCCGACCACCATGCCGACGTTGACCAGAATATGGAAGCTAAGCACAGCCACCACACCCATTACTACGAACGTCCCGGCGCGGTCGGGCGCCGTTTGTGCGTTCTGCGTCAAACGCATCAGCACAATGAAGTATAACAGCAGAACCCCTAAAGCTCCTACGAATCCGTGTTCCTCCGAGAACGCGGCAAAAATAAAGTCTGTTTGCGGAATCGGCAGGAACGCACCGTGTGTTTGCGAGCCTTTCCCGCCCCAGAGTCCTCCCGAACCGACCGCGATCATCGATTGCTTAACTTGGTACCCCGACCCCTGCGGATCGGAATCCGGGTCCTGATAACTGGTCAGCCGTTGCTTCTGATACCCCTTAAGAATGTGAACCTGCGGAACATAAAAAGCCACGCCAATTCCCGCGACCGCCAGCAGCGCAACCGCCAGACCCTGCCTCCATTGCAATCCACCCAGAAACATACCCATTGCCGCAATCGGTAGATAAGTAAGAGCTGTACCCAAATCCGGCTGCTTGAGCACCAGCAGCATCGGAATGCCGACAATTGCCCCTGCCTTCATGAAATCCGGCCAGGAAAGTTCGTGCTGCCGCATGTCGGAAAAATACTTGGCCACCGCCAAAATCAAAATCAGCTTCACCCACTCCGACGGCTGAAAGTGATTTCCCCCCGGCAGCTTGATCCAGCGCTTGGCCCCTAAAGCCTTCGTTCCAAACACCAGCACTGCCATCAAAGACGCGATCGCTGCAATGTAAAACCAATGAATGCGATCCAGGAGAACTTGATAATTCACCAGACTGATCAGGAACATCATGCCCACGCCGGCTAGCACCCAATAGATCTGCTTGACGTGCGATCCCGCAAACTTGGTGTGCACGGTGGCGCTGTGAATCTCCATGACCCCCAACCCGCAGATCATGAGCACAAACACCAGCAGCAGCCAGTCGAAATCGCGATATGAAACGTAGCGTGACATTAGTTTTTAGTTCAATCTGTCATCCTGAGCGGAGTTGTCGTACGCGGAACGGACGGCAACGCAGAGGATTCCTATTCCCAATACAACTACAAGCCCATCAGGGAATTCGCAATTCGTACCCGCATCCCCTACTGTATCCCCGGCGCAGCCGTTGCCAAAGCAAGCGGCTTCTTCGGCAGCGTCAACAAGAATCGCCCGGCTTCGAGCTTATCGCTTTCGGGAGCAGTCCACAACGCGCCCATGTCTACCGTACCGTCGCTCTTGGACTTCTCCACCATCTTGTTTGGCAAGCGCCGCTGCTTGTCGACATAAGCCTTCAATACCTGCGTCGCCAGCCGCGCCGCTAACCTTCCATGCTCCCCACCTTCAAACAGCACGCAGATCACAATGTCCGGATTGCGCCGCGGGGTAAAGCCCACGAACCAGCCGTTCTGCGCAAGATCTTCGCTATTCTTGAATCGGGCGCGCGTGGCTAGCGAGACAATCTGCGCCGAGCCGGTTTTGCCAGCGATATCCACTCCGGGAACATGCGCTGACGGCGCCGTTCCTTCCGGCAACAAAACCCGCGACATCGCATCCGTGATAAAAGTCCATCCATTCGGATCGATGGGAACATTCGTGGTTTCCGTAACGTGGCTGGTTTCAACGTAGCCGGCGGGAAGTTCCTGCGGATCGACCACGTGTGGCACAACCATTTTTCCATCCATGGAAATTGCCGCAATCGCCCGCATCAACTGTACCGGGGTAAGCGCCACTGCACCCTGGCCAATGCCAACCGAAATCGTTTCCCCCGCGAACCACTTCTGCTTGAAGTTCTTGATCTTCCACTCCTCCGAGGGCATTACGCCGCTGACTTCGTTGGGCAAATCGATTCCGGTCTTTTGCCCCAACCCAAACATGGTTGCGTATTTCGCAATGCGATCAATCCCCAATTTTTCCGCCAGCGTGTAAAAGAAAACGTCGCAGGATTGATAAATCGCTTTTTCCAGATCAACCGCCCCATGCCCGCCTTTCACCCAGCATCCGAAGCGGCGTCCGTAAAACTCGGCTCCGCCGGTGCAGTTCACATGCAAGGTCTGCGCAATGTTTTCCTGCCACCCCGCGACCGACATAATGATCTTGAAAGTAGACCCCGGCGCGAGCTGTGCCTGAATCGCCTTGTTCAGCAGTGGCTTGTCCGGATCGGTGACCAGCTTGTTCCACTCATCCCGCGAAACCTTTACCGCAAAATCGTTGGGATCGAACGTCGGCCGGCTCACCATTGCTAAAATCTCGCCCGTCCGCGGATCCATCGCCACAATGGCGCCGTTTTTCCCTTCCAGTGCTTCTTCGGCAGCAATCTGCAAATCAATATCGATTGTGAGTTTTAACTGTTTGCCGGGAATCGCATCCGTCTCCCCCAACACCCCCACTTCGCGCCCATGACTGTTCACCACTTCCCGTCGCGCGCCATTCTTCCCCATCAGCGCGTTGTTATACTGCCGCTCCACTCCGGAAACTCCCACCACATCGCCGGGATTGTAAAGTTCGAACTGCGGCTGGTTGAGCATGTCTTCCGTCACTTCGCCCACGTAGCCGATCAGGTGCGCCATAAATCCGTTGCGCGGATACAGCCGCCGGTCGGCCCGGATCGTGTCCAGTTCCGGCAGTTCGTTGTGATGCGCTTCAATGAACGCCTGCTCGTCCTGCGTAATATCTTCTTTTAGAAAAATCGGCTGGTATTGCGGCATCGCTGCAAAATGACGAATGCGCGTCCGCACTTCCTCGGGATCGAGATGCAGCCCCTGCGCAATTAAATCGGCGTCGGCGTTGAGATCGCGGGAAGAATCCCGCAGCAGCAGAGCAGAGAAGGATGGATAATTATCGACGATGATGCGCCCTTCGCGGTCGAGAATTTTGCCGCGAGGAGCAAGGATGGGAACATTGCGAATGCGGTTCTTTTCCGCCGCCGTCGCGTAGTAGCCGCTCTCCATTACTTGGAGTTTCCACAGTCCGTACGCGAGCACAAGAAAAATGCCCAGAATGATGTACTGTGCCGCCGTCAGGCGGACCGCGGATACTTTTTCGTCACGACCGAACATAAAATCAGTTGCTAGTACCCAGCTGCCAATACCCAGTTGAAAACCAGGACTGGCAATATGACTGTCCTTCAATGAGCAGTTTTTGAGCGGGCTTGACGATTATTGTAATCCTCGCGAACGGCGCAATGTTGCTGCGCTGGTAACGGAAGTCATAATCACAACAGCTCAACTGGCAACTGAATGCTGGGTACTTGCTGCCTGATTTCAAGTTCTTTGCTTGAACTTATCCAGCAGGAAATACAGCCCCACGCCAACAATGCCATTTGCCAGTCCCGCCAAAATTCCACGGCTCCAGCTCCAGTTCAGAGTCATGTTCACCATGCCCCGCGCCACCGTGAAATATACGGCGGCGTGCACCAGATAAAATCCCAGTGTCACCAGCAGGCGCGCGCCGGCATTTTCCACGTCCAGCTTCGCTCCCAGCGACGACGCGCCATAGCCGACTACCGTTTTTGCGATACCGTAGATTCCGATCGGGTACGCGCCTAGCATGTCCTGTGCGAGGCCAATCGCCGCCCCGGTGAACAGGCCTGAGATCGGATTGCGCCGCGCCATGGCGAAGAAGATCGTCACCAACAGCGGCAAATCAAAAATCGAAAAGAAGGGAAGCCTCCGCGGTAAAAACGCCTGCAGAAACAGCGCAAGCAGCGGGACGCCCACTGTCACCGGAAAACTGAACCGGTAGACTTCAATCTGCTCGCCTGATGTGTAAGTGATGGGCACGCTAGTGAGTGGCATCTTCGCTGGCTGGCGTTTGGGTGGGCAATTGACTGTTTGGAGGTTTAGCCTGCGGCGTTCCTAATGCCCGTGAAGCCGCAGCATTTGATCCAGCGGTATCTACCGAGCTACGATTCGGATTGGACACGTCAGATGCTGCTGGTTGACTATCCTTTTTCTTCGCGGACGGAACTGGAGCTGCGGCGGTGCCTGTGGGCTTGGATATTGGTGGGACGGTTTGTGTTTGCTGGGAAGTTGCTGGCTTGGTTGCGCCGATTGCCAAAGCCGGTGTATTTGCGGCCGGTGTAGATGGCTTCGCAGTTGTGCTGTCCGCGATTTTGTTTCCGGTTGTTGCGGTGTCCGCTGGTTTATCGGGCACCGACGGCAACCGCTGTGCAAGAATATCGGCCGCACGCACCCGTCCGTTACCTTCTACAACCGCATTCTGTTCCTGTTTTTCCGTAACTACCAGTACTTCTTCCAGGCGGTTCAAATCCGCCGCTGGTTTCACCACAATATTCAAAAACATTTCGTGGCCGGGGCTTACCTTGGCCACCGTGCCCACGGGCAGGCCCTTGGGAAATATCTGGTCGCCTCCGCTGCTTAACACGGTATCCCCCGGCACGACTTTCTCGTCGCTCATCACGCGCTCCAGAACTACTGACCCATCGGCGGTTCCTTTCAGCACGCCCTGCAAGCGTGTTTTCTCGAGCATGGCGCCTACGCCGCTGGTCTGGTCATTGATCATCAGCACAAGCGCCGTTGAAGGATATACGCGCAATACTTTACCCACAATCCCGCCCGATGTGATAACTGCCATATCCGGAGCGACGCCTTCATTCGAACCCTTATCGATATAAATTGACCGGGAAAGATCGCTTCCGCTCGATCCAATCACCTGCGCCGGAACGGTTTTAGCGATGACCTGCTCCTTGAATGCCAGCAACTTCTGAAGGCGCTGCGCCTGCTCCGCGTCTTCACTCAGCCGGACCTGCTCCAGGCGCATTTGATCGATCTGCTGTTTTAGTTGGCGGTTTTCCGCCCGCACGCCGCGAAGAAAGAAATAATCGTGCCAGAGATTACCGCTGCTGTTCTGTGCCCAGACCAGCACGCGCTCGAAAGGCGTGATCATATCCACTGCCCAAATACGAATCAGGCGTGTGTTTTCAGCCTCTCCGCTACGCTTGACCTGTACCGCGAGTCCCAACACTTGCAGAAACAACACTCCTACAAGAATGGTCAGGTTGCGGTAACGGCCGAGTACAGATTCCATAAAAACAGTTAACAGTACCGAGTACCCAATACCCAGCAAAGGCGTGCGGTTTTGTTTTTCCAGGTACTGGGTGCCGGGTACTGTTTTCTATTCAATCGAGATTTTGCGCAGCAGCTTGAAGTCCGAGAGCATCTTGCCGGTGCCCAGCACCACGCTGCACAGCGGATCGTCAGCGATGGAAACCGGCAATCCGGTTTCTTCGCGAATGCGTTTGTCGAGATTCTTGAGCAGCGCGCCGCCGCCCGTCAGCACAATGCCGCGATCGCTGATGTCGGCGGAAAGCTCCGGCGGCGTGCGCTCCAGCGCTACGCGAATGGCATTCATAATCGTCGATACGCATTCGCTCAACGCCTCGCGAACTTCGCCGTCATCCACTGTAATCGTCTTGGGCACGCCTTCGATCAAGTTGCGCCCCTTAATCTCCATGGTCATCGGCTTATCGAGTTGGTGCGCCGATCCAATCTCCATTTTAATTTGTTCGCCGGTGCGCTCGCCGATCAGCAGGTTATATTTCCGTTTCAGATAGTTCATGATGGCTTCGTCCATCTGATTGCCTGCCATCCGTACTGAACGCGAATACACAATACCGCTCAACGAAATCACCGCGATATCGGTCGTGCCGCCGCCGATATCCACCACCATATTTCCGCTCGGCTCAGTGATGGGCAAACCCGCGCCAATCGCAGCTACCATCGCCTGTTCCACAAGGTGCACTTCGCTCGCCTTGGCGCGATAGGCCGAATCCATAACCGCGCGCTTTTCGACCTGCGTAATCTCCGAAGGCACTCCGATCACGATTCGTGGATGCACCAACATCTTCCGGTTGTGCGCCTTCTGAATGAAGTAGTTCAACATCTTCTCGGTGACTTTAAAGTCGGCGATCACGCCGTCCTTCATGGGTTTGATGGCGACGATGTTGCCCGGTGTGCGGCCCAACATCTCCTTGGCTTCTTTTCCGACGGCTTCCACTTCGCCCGTATTCTTGTTGATGGCGACAATCGAAGGCTCATTGACCACGATGCCCTTGCCGCGCGCGTAAACCAAGGTGTTCGCCGTTCCCAGGTCGATCGCTAGATCGCTTGAGAACAGGCTGAACAAAGACCTCAGGTTATGAGAACGTGATGAATGAAATCCATTGCTTGACATGAAGAGTTCTTCTCTCGCCTTTGCCGATTCGAATCGCCCTGCCGCCGGATAAACCGGTCTGCTCGAGCCCTAATACTTGAAACTTACTGAATAATAATTTTCTTCTGCTGGGTATTAACTCCGCCCTGCGCCGTCTGTGCCGTTATCGTAATCACGGCTTCGCCGGTCGCCAGCGGCGGCGTAAAGTAATGAAACGAGCCGTCGGTGCTCAACATGGGGACCTCGCGCCCATTTACCATCACGCGCGCCCCGATCTGCGTCTTTCCTGTGATTTCAATTACATGCCCGTGCTGAATGAAGGGATCGAGTTCCAGATCGATCGCTTCCGTCTGCTTTCCTTTGGGAATAATCGTGAAGCGGTTTTTCTCGCTCTCGATCGATTCTTTTCCCGACGCATCGTACGATTGCACCACCCAGTAGTAGGCACCATCGCCCAGGCTGGTGACGGTCACGTCCGCTGTGTTCACTCTCTTATCCACCAGTGTAGAAGAAAAATAAGGATTTCTCGATATGCGAAGCCGATACCCTGCGGCATTCGCCATCGCGGTCCAGGAAAACTCGACGTCTTTTGTCGTTTCTCCTGAAGTAAAAAGCGGCGCCATATTCGCGGGAGAAATCGGCGTGGGCGGGCCCGTCCCTTTCTCCTTCTCCATGTGCTGCTCTTCCTGCCGGAAACTTACCTTCTCCCAGTTGGCCAGTTCAACCGTTTCTCCATTGCGCGTTACTTCTCCAGCGCCTTTCTTCATTAAGATCTCGTGCTGATCTGACTTGGGATCGTTGTGCACCTGCGCCGTGGATTCAGGAGCCAGAGATGCGGTCGCTCCCGCAACAATCACCTGCGACTTTGAACCTTGAGAATACGTCGCTGTCGATAGATCCACAGTTCCCGTACTCACCGCCACAGCCACATTCGTTTGTTGCTGATCGTTGGCCGAGTTTTCCTGAATCACAATCAGCGAGTCCTGTTTTACGGTGTAGCTGGTGCCATCGTTGAAGACGACCTTCGCCATGCCTTCCGAGCCTGTCTGTACCACGTCACCTTTATCCAGTGGCACGTTGTAGTCGGCCGCCAGCCAACTGTTGCTGCTGCCTTTCTTTATCCGAACCGTGCCATCGAGCGCGGTGAAGTGAGCTTGCTGCGCGGTGGAAGCGCCGCTGCCCGCAGGCGGCGCCATCCCGGCTACCCGCTCCAATACCTTGCTGGCCACGCCGTTCGCGGCTTTGAGGCTGTTGTCGGTAAATTGCGGGAATGCGAATTTCATCGCGGCAAAAAATATCGCCGCGCCGGCGAGGATCATCAAGGCCACACTGCGATAGGTGACCGTGGTCCACGCGACGTGGATGCCCGGTTTGCGAGTCTGCGAGGACACGTTGCCCTAAAACCCTATTCAAACCTTTTGAATATGCGGTAATTTCAACGTTACCACAAGCCTATCGGCAGCCAGAATAGGTAATCAACTGGGAACGTTACCTTCGTTTGCGCGGAAGAAAGACCTCGATAAGCTGTCGTACATATTCCGGTACTACTGTGGAAAAAGTCAGGTTGACGCTTCGTTAGTTGGCGGTAATAATCCTCGCGTTCGGTCGCCGCATCCTTTCCCTCGCGGCGTCCCAGACGACTGAACGGAGTTTCCTCAAGTGGTTACAAGTGTGCTCCCCCGGTTTCGTGGATTCTCAACTTTGGAGGTTCTTATGCGAATCAAGAGTTTAGGTCTCGCCGCCGTGTTCTTCCTGACACTCTCTGTATGCGGTTCAACGCACGCGCAGGTAGCAGGACATATCGAATCCATGAAGCTGTTGACGACCGACATCGGCTGGGCCGCAACGCGTAACAAGCTTTTCTGGACGACTGACGGCGGCGCAAGCTGGAAGGACATCACTCCAAATACGGCACGCGGCAGGACGATAACATCTGCGACGTTTTCGGATCAATCCCATGGCTGGGTGCTGCTCGCTCATAGGCGTGGGGACGACCCGCAGACGGGGTTTGGTAAATCACTCTTCGAACTGGCTCGGACGGCGGACGCAGGTACTAGCTGGTCTGTCAAGGAACTGACGGTTCCAAACCCAGATCCCAACCGGGGCTTTTCAGAACAAACGTGGCTCGACTTCGTCGACGCGCTTCATGGATGGGCCCTCCTACGCGCAAATGGCAACACCGCGATGGGCGGAGGGGTATTGGCTACCACTGATGACGGGGGGGGCGTCATGGAAAGCGCTGGGCGTCCCTGCGGCGGGTCCGATCCATTTCGTCACGGTTATGGACGGCTGGTTAGACGCGGAAGCCAATGGCGAGGCTGGGCCGGGCTTATATGTAACCAGAAACGGCGGGAACGACTGGGAATACGTCTCCCTAAACCCACCTCCAAGCTTCGGGGCGAAGGTGTACCCCACCTATGAACTGCCCGAATTTGCCGATAAAGACGCCGGATCAATGCTCGTGACCTTCGCTCAACCGAATGACGAATCACCAGCATTGGCTCTCTTCATAACGAAGGATCGAGGTCATAACTGGAGCCTGACCGGTTCCTCGCAAGAGAGTAGGGCATCGTGGCGGACGGCATACATAGGCGGTCAGTGGCTAGCGGCGGGATGTCCTGACCGGGAGTTTACGTTGCTGCACAGCAACGGTGCAGGAATCTCCGCTACCAAGGTCGCTCGATCGGCATCTGAGGCCCCATGTAGTCCAGCCGGAGTTAGTATTAGCCAGATCAGCTTCGCAAACGATACGCACGGATGGCTTCTCTCTTTTGGCGGAGATTTGCTTGCCACATCGGACGGCGGGCACGGCTGGAACAGGATCACGCCGCCCGCCGCGACGACTGCGAGGCCATCCAGCCGCAAATCCACAGAAACGCCGCCTCCACAGGGCAGATCTTTGGTCGCATCCGCATCTTATCTCCGGATGCCTTCCACCAACGTTAGCACCCACCTTGGGTTCGATAAATTTCCTGTGATCCCTACCATCAGCGACATGCAGACGTGGATGGCCTCTAGCCCTTTTTATGACGTGGGTATCTATCTACCCGGGTCAAAGAACAAGTCAACCGATCCTAACCTGACACCTGCATGGGCCTCGGCGATACAGAATCAGCAGGGATGGGGCGTCATACCCATATGGTTCGGCCTTCAGTCGTCATGTGCCTGCTATATGAGTAAGGGCCCAGTGCGTCGCCTTTACGAACCAAATCAACAACAACGCAACACAAGCGGCCGCGCAAGGCGTCGCGGAGGCGAAGGCCGCAATCAGCTCCGCCCAAACCCTCGGGGTTGACCCAGTAATTATTTATAAGGACGTCGAAAACTACTACACCTCGATATGCAACTCGTCGCAGCAATCAGCGGCTGCGCTCGCAGTGCGGGCTTATGTCGGAGGGTGGGATCAGCAGATGCACACGGTGGGGCTGGCCGGGGTTTACGGTAATCCTGCCCCAGCCTCACAGGACTTTACGAAAGCCTCCCCCATTCCTGACGACGTTTGGGTCGCGAAATACACGTCTCCGCCGCAACTGACGATTTGGGCGCTCGGGGCACTCGCCGATTCGCAAAATTGGACGAATGGGCAGCGTATCCACCAGATACAGCAAAACGTGGCACAGGGCTGGGCGGCTGCGAGCTACAACGTTGACCCGGACATCGAGAACGCCCCCGTCGCGAACCCTAATGCTGTCATCAAGTCGTACACCTACTCATCGACGAACATCGACTGTCCCGGCGCAATCAGTACGATTCCGAGTGCCATGAACGACATGAACGGCCGCGCAATCATCAACGGTCCGGGGCAGATCGGCACGATAGTCGGAACGTATCAGACCTCCCTCACCAGTCCCGTTTATGCCTACCAAAGTAGCGCGGAGATTGCGCCAGCTTCACCGTATTTGGATCGACCAACGTGCAGCCTTGGGGAATTAACAACCTTGGGCAGATCGTCGGCTATTTTGAGGATTCCAATGGGGCATATCATGGCTTTGTATTGAACTCCAACGGGAGTGCAACACAGGTCAACTACAACTACAACGGGCAGACTGCAACGGCGACTTATCTTTATGGGATTAACGATGCTGGGCAGGCCGTTGGATGGGCTTATTCTCCGAGTACCTTTGGCTATCAAACATTCATGTACTACGGAGGACAGTTCTATCCGCTTGGTGTTAGCGGAGGGGGAGCTTTCGACTACACCCAGGCCTACGGCGTCAACGGTCAAGCAACACTGACGGGTGTATATTACTTCGAGGCTCCACGATGGCTCTCATCTGGCTCATCGCTCTAGCCAAGCTCCTCTTCCACATCTACTTCAACAATCGCTACGGCTACTTTCGCGACGAATTCGACTACATGTCCTGCGGCGACCACCTTGCCTGGGGATACGTCGATCAACCTCCTCTCATTCCATTCCTCGTCCACATCAGCCGCGCCGTCCTCGGAGATTCGCTACGCAGCATTCGCTTCATTCCCTCGCTGGCTTCATCTTTTTTGGTCGTGCAAACCGCCATCCTCGCCCGCGAGTTCGGCGGACACCGCTTCGCCCTGCTGCTCAGCGCCATCACCGTCGTCATCGCGCCACAATATCTTTCCAACGGCAGCCTGCTCGGCACCAACTGCCTTGAACCCAACCTCTGGATGGGCTGCGCCTACTTCGCCATCCTCGCCATCAAACGCGACCAGCCACGCTACTGGCTCTGGTTCGGCGTGATCGCCGGCATCGGCTTGCAGGAAAAATACTCAATCGCTCTTTTCGGCTTCGGCATCGTCGTCGGCCTTCTGCTCACTCCGCAACGCCGCGCGTTCCTGAATCCCTGGATCTGGATCGGCGGCCTCGCCGCGTTCCTGATTTTTCTTCCCAACTTGCTCTGGAACATTCACTATCACTGGCCCTTCCTCGAACTCATGCACAACATCCGTGTCGCAGGCCGCGACGTGGTTCTTCCCCTCCGCCAATATTTTGTTCAGCAAACCATTCTTGTCGGTCCCATCACCGCGCCCATCTGGCTCACCGGATTCTTTGCTCTTCTTTTCTCTGCGCGCCTCAAACCCTATCGCTTTCTGGGCTGGTGCTATCTCGTCTGCTTCAGCGTTTTGTTCGTTCTTCATGGTAAAAACTATTACCTCGCGCCGGTTTATCCCATGCTTCTCGCCGCTGGAGCGGTCATCATCGACTCCGCAATCGACGGCAAAACAAAAAGTGATACTTACCAAAATTCTCGCTCCCGCCTCCGCTGGCTAAAACCCGCAATTGCCGTTGTGCTTATGGCCTCTGGCGCACACATTCTCCCTGTCACCGTTCCCGTTCTCTCGCCAGACCATTTTCTCGCCTACGCGAAAACTCTTCCCTTCAAGCTGCCCGTCATGGAACACGGCCACGAACGCTCTCCGCTACCGCAGTGGTACTCCGACCAATTTGGATGGGAAGAAATCGTTGCCGAAACCGCCGTGGCGTGGAACCACCTGACGCCCGAAGAGCGCCAGGGCGAAAACTGTGGCATCTTCGCGCAGGATTACGGCCAGGGCGGCGCCATCGACTTTTTGGGCCGCAATTATGGCCTGCCCCGTTCACTCAGTGGACACCAAAGCTGGTTTCTGTGGGGGCCGCGCGGCTACTCCGGCAACTGCATGATCGTCCTCGACGACAGCCGCGAAAAACTCGAAAAGCTTTGGGAACACATAGACTACGTCGGCACATCCGCCGACAATCCCTACGCGCTGGAAAAGCGAATCGATGTTTTTATCTGCCGAGGAGCAAAATTTAGCACTATGGCTCGCCTCTGGCCGCAGCTAAAACGCTGGCGGTGAAATTCACAAGACATTCCACATCAAATTGTTGCCTTTAATATTTCGCGCCGATCTTGACATTGCTGGATGCTGTCATCAACAATCTATCCGCACGTTAAACGCCGGTCCTAAAAGCTAGAAAAATCGCTCCAGCCGTTTCGGGAAAATTCCTCTACGAGGCTTCTTATGATGTTCGCTGCACGCTTGGTAGTCTTCTTGTGCTTTGCATTTTTCCTCACCGCTATTGTTTCCGGACAGCAAGTAAAGGTGTCTCAACCTACAATCTGGTCCGCCAAACCTGACGTAGCTGCCTTCGAGAAAATCGAGAACGAACGCCTCGCGGCCAGCCAGCGTTCCGTTGACACTTTGCTCGCGGTGAAAGTCGCGCGCACCGTAGAAAACACTCTTGCGCCGCTTGACGAAGCTTTCCATCAGATCAACTCCGCTGCCTACTTCGCCGGGTTGATGGAGCAGGTCCATCCCGACGCCGGCTTCCGCGACCATGCCACGGCCATGCTTACCAAGGCCAGTGCTGCGCAGACCGCCATCGCTCTTAATCACGAGGTGTACAACGCCCTCGCCGCTATCGATGTTTCGAGGGCGGACGCTGCCACGAAGTATTACGTGCAGCGCCAACTACTTGAATTCCGCCTGGCCGGCGTGGACAAAGACGATGCCACGCGCGCCCGCCTGAAAAAATTGAACGATCAGGCCACAGAACAACAATCGATGTTTGACCGCAACATTTCCGACGGCCAGAAAACCATCGAGGCCGATCCTTCGGAACTCGATGGTCTGCCGCAGGATTACATTGCCCGCCACAAGCCCGGCGCCAACGGCAAAGTCACTATTACCACCGATTATCCCGATGCGTTTCCTGTCCTTACTTTCGCCAAAAGCACCGACCTGCGCCGCCGCATGTCTCTCGCTTTCAATACGCGCGCCTTTCCCAAGAATGAAGAAGTTCTCACCAGCCTGATGAAGACGCGTTACGAGATCGCTACGCTGCTGGGCTATAACTCGTGGGCCGACTTCAATGCGGCCGACAAAATGATCGCCAAAGGTCACAACATCGCGGACTTCATTCAGCAGGTCAACGACGCCTCTCGCGATTTATCGAAGCGCGAATTTGAAATGCTGCTCACCGAAAAGCGGAAAAGCGATCCCAACGCGAAAGAAATTTGGGACTATGAAGGTGGCTACCTTTCCGAGCAAGTCCGCCGCACCAAGTACGATTTCGACTCTCAATCTGTCCGTCCCTATTTCCCCTTCATGGAAGTGAAGCAAGGCATCCTCGATACGGCTGCCGCGCTCTTCCACGTGACCTTCGAGCAGGAACAGGATGTTCCCTCGTGGGATCCCGCAGTCGAAACCTGGATTGTGCTCGACGGCGGGAAGCCGATCGGACGCTTTTATCTCGACATGCATCCGCGCCCCGGCAAATACAGCCACGCCGAAATGGCGCCGGTGCTCGACGGCATCAAAGGCAAGCAGTTGCCTGAAGCGATCCTGGTCTGCAACTTCCCTGCGCCTACCGCCGACGATCCCGGCCTCATGGATTACGGCGACGTCAAAACTTTCTTCCACGAATTCGGCCACCTGATGCACCACATTCTCGGCGGCCAGCAGCAGTGGGCGGGTATCAGCGGCATCAGCATGGAATCCGATTTTGTCGAAGCCCCATCGCAGATGCTGGAAGAGTGGATCGCCAGCCCGCAGGTGCTCGCCAAATTCGCAAAGCATTACAAGACCGGCGAGTCGATCCCCGCCGAACTTGTCGCCCGCATGAACCGTGCCTCCGCCTTCGGACGCGGCGGCTGGGTCAGCCGTCAGAACTCCTACAGCGCCCTCTCCTATGACATTTACAAAACCAAGCCCGAGGACGTGAACCTGGATGCCGTCACACTGGATGATGCGCGCAAATACACGCTGTTAAAACCTTTGCCGGACACGCACACATGGGCGTCGTTCGGTCACCTTGGCGGCTATTCTTCCGCTTATTACACTTATCTCTGGGATAAGGTGATCGCCGAAGACTTCTTCCAGCAATTTGACCATAGCAACTTATTAGCAGGCGATGCGCCGATGAAGTACCGCCGCGTGGTGCTGGAGCCGGGTGGATCGATGTCGGCTAACGACCTGGTGAAGAATTTCCTGGGCCGACCGCAAAACATGGTTGCTCTGCAAAAGTGGATGGGGGAGGAGTTCGAAGGAACGGTTGGGGCGAAGTCCGGCGAGTAATTCGCTAAAATCAATTTTTTGTCATTTCGAACCGGCCGTTAGCCCGGTGAGGAATCTGCTTTTGCTTGCGGGCGCATATTAATTTTCCGTTAAATTCGCGCCATTGAATTGACGGCAACACGCTCCGGCACTACCCTCCAACGCTATGAGCGAAACTAACCTCGAGGCACTCCGTCTCGCCTACAAAGAAGCTACCGATCAATGGGTTGCTGCCATCCGAGCCGAGGAAACGCTAGCCACTCCCGACCATTCCATGATCACGATGGAGAGATGGGATGACGCTCACTTCCGCGAAGAAGACGCGCACAGCAAATACACAGAAGCTCTCGAAGCCTATAAAGACGGCCTGCGCAATGTGAACTACGGCATTTAAGCCCCGCCCG
This sequence comes from Candidatus Aquilonibacter sp., assembly GCA_035486715.1. Lineage (GTDB taxonomy): Bacteria > Acidobacteriota > Terriglobia > Terriglobales > Acidobacteriaceae > Sulfotelmatobacter. The sequence goes on along the minus strand of DATHMV010000070.1, from coordinate 139,686 downwards.
GTTTATTATTAGTCCTGTCACACACAGCGACAGTTGAGGCTCTATCCATGATCTTCGGATTAGTCTTTGCGTTGATCGTCGCCGTTCCGCCGCAAAGCAGTTCCCCTGAGTCGCATGCGACAATGCAGGAGCGTGCTCAAGACGCATACGAACGACACCGCCAGACTGCTATTCGCGTCAACGGTCTCGCCGGGAAAATTCACTCACAAGCCGATGCCGACACGATAATCTCTGAAATCGCGGAGCTGTTTGCGAAAGAGCTGCCGCCGATATGGGCTACAAGTAACGTCCGCCAACGAGTTGCTCACGCTGAGTTCGAGGCGGTCAACAGCCCGGCGAGGCTCATTCCCGAACAACGCATTGCCGACGTTTGGAATCAGTACGTCCGAGAGATCGGAGCGCCCGACGAAGCCATTGTCTCCGCTGCTGAAATTCACAATATGCGTGACGGATCGTTCACGACTGCCCAATTCCTGTGGGCACATGGGCATCAAACGATCTGGACGATGCCCAATGTTTACGCGCTCGGGCCTGATGATAAGGTCGCTGATGGTTGCCGGGCCCTTGACGCCATACGTGTGATTCATGATCTTGACGGCTTCTTCCAAAACCTTCGCGCCGCACGGGAGCGCGTCCGGAAAGGCATTGTGCCGTCCGACCAAGTCAAGAAACAGGTGGGAGAACCAAAGTCGCTGCCACGCGCTGCCGCCCGACTTGAAGTGCACCCAGACCCGAATCCCATGCGCGCCGCTGAACTGCGTTATGTGGAGGAGCATGGCTCAGTGGTATACGGCCTGCTGTTAGTCCGCTTGTTTGATGAGTTGTTCCCAGCGCAATGACAGAACGGCGCAGTACGCGACTATCCTCCACCTCGTGCTAGCTAGCAGCTAGAAGCTTCAGTAAGTGAACGACTGAATATCCGTCACATTCGATGCCGGACCATCCACATAGCCGCTGCGGTTGCTCGGATTCAGCGCGATGTGGGTACCTATAACATTAGATGCGTTCGAGAAATTGAAGCCATTAAGCGACTCGACGAGCTTGCCTTGCGTGTTATAGACCTGAATGCTGCTTCCGTTCCCCGTGCTCGATACCGATTGCGCCACAAAGAACAGCTTGTGGATCGGATCGTATTCCACATCCGAGCCGCTTTGCAGTTGCCCCGAAGCTTTCGGCAGCACTACGGCAAAGCCAGTTTGATTTTTCAGGTTGTAGAACTCGACTCGGAAATCTACTTCTGTTGTGGTGCAGGCGATGCCGTCTTCCGAATCCACAGCCAGCCCGTTAATGGAGCCTTGACGAAACGGCGGCGGTCCTGGAATTCCGGTAAATTGGTTGACCACTCCGGTAGTTAAATCCACCAGGGCAATCTGTGGCGGAGGGCCGCCCACCGCGCTGTCTGACGAAGCCACGACCGCCTCATTCGTCACACTGTCATAAGCCACAACCGGCAAATTGCTTTCCATAAACGTCGGGTCCGTGAGATCGACCGGAGGTTGAAATGTGTTTTCACCAACATTGGAGCCGAACACAAAGGTGTCAAAATCCTGCGCGTTGTTGATGAAATAAAGAATCACCGTGGTCGGAATTCCCTGGTTGCGGCTGACACCAAGAATAATTTCGTCGGCCTTGAGCGGCGGCGTCCACATGCCTGTGAATTTGTTCGTGGAGAGTGGATTCAACTCTTCATAAATCCGCTTAGTCACAAATCCGCCGGTAACGTGCTCGCGTTCGATCAGGCCCACGCTAGTCCCGGCAATGCCGAGCGTCAGAAAATCGTCCTGTGTTTCAGTTTTCGAGACTACGTTTAAAATTTGCCCGGTTTTCTGATCGAAGGTTTCAACTGCGGCCAGCACATTCCCGTTGGACAACAGTTGCGATTCGCTCAACACGCCTTCTGTGCCGTTCTGATCGACATCGAAGCCGAAAATCTGTCCGCCGAACTTACTGTGCACCAGCGTGCTTCCAGCACCCGCCGGTCGCGCCGATCCCTCGGTTGACGATTGAGCCGAACCCTGCGCCGGCCGTCCCAAACAAATTAAACAGATCAACACCAAAGCTCCAACACGGTATGGCTTAACAATATTTCTGCGTTTCATGAATCGAGTCTCCATTGTGATTGCGTCCTGCAACACTCAAGAAGACTACAGGGCCGTCCGGCCACTAGTGTCAGAAGTTTGTAAAAATCTTATTGGCTTTCATCGAGCGCCTATGAGTCTGCCTATGCAACTCTTTTCCTACTTCCGATCTTGTATATCCACGCCCCGGCCAGCAGCAATGCTCCGCACCCGCCTATCACTTTGAAGAGTGCCAGCGGCTTGTTCGGTTCGTCCGGTTGCGGAATGAGCGACAGAATAATAGTCAGTGCGGTCGTGAGAAAGCCAAGCGTGGCGACAAACTTGGCTATACCAGATCGTCCCAATACCCGGATTACTTCCGGTCCGGCAGGTTCACGTTGCAATTTGATCATGGCAGCGAACAAATACAGATAGGGAATGAAATACGCGATCACTCCCATACTCACCAAAACGTCATACGCACCCTTGACACTGGTCCCGGCCTGGCCGAGAAAAATGAACACTGCGCCAAGAATGAATTGGGTGAGCAGCGCGACCCAGGGAGTTTTCCACCGCGGATGAAGCGTTCCGAACGCGGGCGGAAGAAAGCGGTCGATACCTGCGACGAATGGCAGGCGGGCAACCGCTGCAAGATATGCGCCGGCTGCGCCGACGTTGCTGAGCGCGATCAGAAATGCAGCGAGTGGCAGAACTCCGGGAAAACCCACGCGCGATGCAGTTGCGGAGATGGCCTGAACCAATCCCTGCATGCTGCTGACTTGGCTCGATGGCAGCGCAAGCAACACGCAGATGGTTCCTAATATGTAGCAGAGCGTTACAGTTACTCCCGCCAAGAGCAGGGCGAAGGGAACGGCGCGGCGGGGATTCTTGATTTCGTCTCCCATGAAAGATGCGGTTTCGCATCCCCCAAGTGCGAAGGTGAGCACGGACCAGAAAATAATGTCGTTGAAGTGCGTGCTCGGCGTCATCGAATGCAGCGTGAACGATGTGGCCGAGCCATAGCGATGCCAAGCTATCAATCCCATTCCGATCACAATGGCCGCCGGAATCCACATGGCCAGCGCGCCAACATTGTGCAGCCACTTGGCAATGTCGAGGCCGGCAATGTTCATCAGCGTGGCCGTGCTTAGCGTGAGTAGAGAAAAGACAATGTAGAACGTAGCGTTGTTGGAGAGATGTGCCCAGGCGTTCTGGCGCATGAACAGGATATTGCTGGCCGCGAAATAAAGGACGGCGGGAAAGTAGGGAAGGTTGCTGGTCCAGTAAGTCCAGGCTGCCATAAAGCCGGAGAAATCCCCGAAAGCGCGCTTGCTCCACACGTAGAGGCCGCCTTCGCCGGGATAACGCGAGGAAAGTTCGAGCACCGAAAGGGCAAGCGGCATGTAGAAACAGAGCCACGCCCCCATCCATATAACGATGGAACTCGGTCCGGCGGCAGCCGCAGTGGCGATCCAACGCAAACTGATGCCGGTGACCACATAAAACAAGAGCAGATCACGAAAACCGAGCACTCGCTTTGGCTGGTTGGACTTTTCAAGATCGGCATTCGATCCGCTGGAGGAATCGAGAGACGAAGCGATGGAATTTTGTTTCGGCGGATCAGCGCGGAATGTAGTCATTGAGTAGCGGGACCACTTCAGAGGTAAAAACCCCAACGCGGCGCTGTGCCGCATCGGGCGTTTCGCCGGGCAGCAGGTCCGTGATGATGCGGACGAGCGCACCATCGCTGCGCCTCATGCGAATCGCGTCTTTCACCAGATAAAATTTCGCCCAGTACTCACTGGCAGTCCCACGGTTATGGGCCCAATACCAATACAACACTAGCTTTCGATCCGTTCCTTGGGAGATGACATAGCGGTTCGCGGGAAAGGGGGCGTGACCCGGAATGGCGAGCGTAACTTCGTCATTAGCTACCGGCGTCCAGCCGGCTCCGGGCAGGCAGTTCTTGGGCGAATGGATGGTATCGCCCGCGCGCTGCGAAGGGAAGTAGGCGATGTACAAATTTGTCGGCTCGGAGCTATTGGCCTGATAGTAATCGCGAACCATAAATTCGCCCGGCCCTAATACATCAAGCACATCTTTATCGATCGGCCTGTCGACACCGGTCCACGAGCCAAACCGGAGCGGAAACGAATTTAGCGGTAGCCGCGGTGGAAAGATTTCGCCGTGGCCCCGCACCTGCAATAGAATCGCGGTCAGCACAAGGCATGCGGCGGCCAGCAGAAAGCGCGCGTTGCCCAATGGCTTCATCCTTCCGAGCCTTTCTGCTGCCAAAAAATACGCAGCACACGATGTACAAGATAAAGCATGCCCAGCGAGGCCACGAACATGAGCCATCCCTGGAATTCGTGGAAAAATCCCTGCGCTTTATCCGGATCCCAGTATTGAACCAGCAGCCCCGTACCCACTACACGCAAACTGTTCGCTGCGACTGCGATGGGCAGAGAAGCCAGCGCCAGAACTACGCGTAGAGAAACGCTTTGTTCCACGAGATAACCATAGATGACGGCGAGCGTTGCCAGCGACATAAGAGAACGAATGCCGCTGCACGCGTCGGCTACTTCCAGAGCCATGGCCGGAAGAACGATCACGTTGCCTTCCCGCAGCACCGGCACGCCCAACCATGGCAAAACGTTGCTGGCGACCTTCGATGCCAGCAATTGCAGCGGAAACGTGATCTGGTTGAAGACGATAGCTGGAATTGGGATCATTAATAGAAGGAACGCCCAAGGAAAAAGAACGGCGCGAAAAAAATTCCAGCCGAGGAATAAAACAACCAAGCCCGCCAGCACAATCAGCAACGAGAAACGGGAGAGAAAAATCTCAGCGCCCATCTGACCGACAACAAGGATGCACAGCCCAAGCCCGATTAGTAAAAGTCCCGACCATGAAGGGCGCCGCTTTACGCGGACGAGTTTTGGCCGCTCCTGCCAGATGACAAAACCTGAAAATAGAGGGACGAAAAACCCGTGAGAAAAATTGGGGTCATGCCACCATTGCCCAAGTAAATGAGATAACGTCGGCAAGTAGAGCCATAGCAGCAATGCGCTCAGAGCGATGCTGTGCCAAACAGGCGGCCACGCCGGTTCGACGGCAACCGCCGGACGCGGCGCAAGTTGCTCCGTTCGTAATGCATGGCTCAAGGAATCAGCCTCGATGTTCACTGTAGGGGGAATGGGCACCAGCATAAGCGAACTGAGGGATGTCCGCAATCAAAACCCTGCGCCGTGATTCCGGAATATAAAGAAACGGCACCAGTCGATTACAGCAAATACTGTAAACTTTTTCCATTCCGCCGGGCATAGGCTAGTCCCAGATGCAGATCGCGAATAAGGCGCACACAAGTTTCGACAAGGAGGGATTCGTATGTACCGTAAATTGTTGGCCGTTACGTTGATTGTGCTGGCGGTCTCGAGTATGAGCTTTGCCCAGGATCGTAATCAGCCCTCGCCCAGGTCGCAAGAGCGCATCACGAAAGAAGTTCGCCATGAGCTTCTCATGCTGCCGTATTTTGGCGTCTTCGATAACATTGCCTACAAAGTCGACGGATCCACCGTTGCATTGTTCGGCCAAGTTGTACGGCCATCGCTGAAATCTGATGCTGAGAATGCGGTGAAACATATCGAAGGAGTGGAGCGGGTCGATAACCAGATTGAGACACTCCCGCCGTCGCCCATAGATGATGGGCTACGGCGGCGCTTGTATCGCGAAATCTATGGCTATCCTGCGCTGGAAAAGTACGCGCTTGGGGTGCAAAAGCCGATTCGGATCATCGTGAAGAACGGGCGCGTTACGCTGGAAGGCGTGGTCGATAATGATACGGACAAGAATATTGCCGGAGTTCGTGCCAATAGCGTGCCGGGGATTTTTCAAGTGACGAATAACTTGCAGGTAGTGTCGCAGTAGGCATGGGCGCGAAGAAATGCCGCGAAGATCGCAAAGGGTCGTGTTGACGCCGCTACTAAGATTTGAAGGGTTCTTCCAAAGAAAAGCTTTGCGGCGTAAATAACTCGGCGCCATTTTCGGTAACGTGCATATCGTCTTCGAGGCGGATGCCGAATTCTCCGTGAATGTAGATGCCGGGTTCGTTGCTGGTTGTCATATTGGCTTGAAGCTTTGTGGCATTGCCGCCCACCAGATAGGGCCACTCATGGCCATCCATGCCAAGGCCGTGTCCCAGACGGTGGGCGAAATATTTGTAATCGGGTCCGTAGCCGGCATCGCTAATGATTTTGCGCGCGGCGGCATCGACTGTGCCGCATTCCACTCCGGGCCGCGCCGCCGATAATCCGGCTGCCTGCGCGCGATGCACGATATCGAATACTTTCTTCATCTTGCCTCCGGTTTTTTCTGGCACTTTACCGAGCACAAATGTGCGCGTGATATCGGATTGATATCCTTCGACAGTGCAGCCGTCATCAATCATGATGAGCGAGCCTTCGTGGATTACCTGCGGCGTGCTTGATCCATGTGGGAACGAAGTATATTCGTCGACTTCCACGCTGGCATCGCCGGGAAACCCGAGTTGCCCGTACGCGGCGGCGATCAAATTTTCGACTTGGTTTTGCGTCATACCATCGCTTAAGGCGTGATAGACAGCTTCATAAGCGGAGAGCGTAACCTGCGCAGCCAAACGCATGAGCGCGATTTCGTGTGCGCTCTTGATCATGCGGCATCCTGCGGTGACTAGCGTGGCGCTCGTCAACGTAAGTTGGGGTGCAGCCTGCGCGATTCCATCCGCGAAGACAAAATGCACAGTCTCTTCAATTCCCAATTTTCCTGTCGCGAGGGCGCTATCGCGCAAGCTTTCCGCGACCAGACGATAAGGGCTTTCGTCCTCCTGCCAGGTGCGGACGCTCGCACGGTCGCCGCCGGGCGCGTTGGCGATCTGCTCCCGGGCGCGGCCTTCTTCAAACGTGGGGCAGACGTAGAACGCTGCACCCTTTGCCGGCAGCACGTAAGCAAACATGCGTTCGCTACCCCACCAGCGAATGCCGGTGAAATAGTTCAACGACGTACCGCTCATCAACAGGAGGGCGTCGAGAGTATTCTCAGTCATCAGCTTTCGGGCTTGCTCCTGGCGCGCGGCACGTTCTTCGCGAGTGATGGGTATAGCTTCACTTTTACGCGATCTCAGGCGAGCCAGCGATGGAGGAAGGGAAGAGTCGCCAGACTTTGCGTTCTGAGCCGCGCTCACTAGTAAGGGATGAGATGCGGCGACGCCCGCTACGCCGCCTATCTCCAGGAAACTTCGCCGGGAAATCATGTACCCTCCAGTGGAAATGATAATTCGGCCATTATAGGCATAACTTAGGGAAGGCGGAGATGGAATCAGGCTTTCAATGCGCGGGTTGCGGCGAATGGAATATCACGACCGTGGACCAGTTCGCAGGACGGAGGCAGAGTTACATTGAAGATTGCCAGGTTTGCTGTAAGCCGAATGTGCTGCGCGTGGAGTATGACAGGGCGGCGCAGGAGTTTTTTATTTCGGCGGCGTTGGAGTAAATACTCACTGCAATCAAAATGGAAATTCATTCCGACCTTCATTCGCGTTATAGTTAGCTGCTCGGAAAGGAATGGCATCGATGGCAACCAGCTACGCAGGCAGCCGCATGGTGGCGCACAACATGGTGACTACGCAGTTCGAACTGGATGGCTTCCGCGTTACGCGGACGCTGGGAGTGGTGCGCGGCATCGTCGTGCGCTCGCGCTCGATCTTTGGCACCATCGGCGCGGGATTGCAGACCCTGGTTGGCGGAAACATCACACTGCTTACCAATTTATGCGAGAAAACGCGGGCCGAAGCCTTCGATCTGATGCTGATCCATGCCGCTGAACTGGGCGGCAACGCGGTGGTGGGCGCGCGTTATGATGCCACCGAAGTGATGCAGGGTGTCACGGAGGTTTTGGCGTATGGAACTGCGGTATTTGTGGAACCGATAAAATAGGCGACGTAACAGGTCGCTATGATGTAGCGCCGATCGAAGAACCCTCTTGAGGTATATTCGGGAGCGATGAAACCTCGTTACTTTCTGCCTTTCCTTCTGCTAATTCTCTGCGGTGGTATTTCCAGCGCAGCCTCCTATAAGTACAAGCGCATCGGCAGCGATCTGGACGCGCAAACCCACATTGAGCCGGGAATCGCTCTGATGGGAGGAGGGACTGATCAGGATGAAGCATTCCGCTGGCTGTGCGGTAAAGCTAACGGCGGCGACTTTCTGATCTTGCGGGCGCGAGGCAAAGATACCTACAACTCGTACGTGAATAAATTGTGTCAAATGAATTCCGTCGCGACACTGATTATTCCCGACAAAAAAGCGGCACAACAAGTGCGCGTGGCCCGGATTATCCAGCACGCAACCGTTATTTTTATTGCCGGTGGCGACCAATCTCGCTATGTCCGTTTCTGGTCGGGTACGCCAGTGCAGGATGCCCTCAATGCCCATGTTCTTGCCGATAAGCCGATTGGTGGAACCAGCGCGGGGCTGGCGGTACTCGGCCAGTTTGTTTATGCCTGCCTTGAGGACAAGGCCAATGACGCCGACCTTACCTCGCGCGAGGTGCTGGATAATCCCTATGCCAAGCGGGTCACGCTGGTGCGTGATTATCTAAAGGTTCCGAGCCTCGAGAATATTCTTACCGATAGTCATTTCGCGGCGCGCGACCGCATGGGCCGAAGCCTGGGATTTCTCGCCCGCATTGTTGCGGATGGCTGGTCAAAAACGCCGCGCGAAATTGCCCTTGATGAAAAATCCGCCGTGTTGATGGAAGTCAACGGCCGCTCCAAAATTGTGGGTACAGGGAAGGGAGCTTATTTTTTGCAGGTGACGGAAGCGCCTGAAGTCTGCAAACCGGGCCAACCGCTTACCTTGCGCAATGTGTCCGCTTACCACGCCCCCACGGGAGCCTCGTTTGATATTCGAGAGTGGGCTGGCGACGGCGGCGAGGCTTATTCAATCTCCGTAGAAGCTGGGCAGGTTCACACGAGTCGGGCTGAGAACGCGGTGTACTAATGCCCGTCTAATTCCAATACTTGCAGTTCTTCCGTGTCAGAAAGCCGAACTAAGCCCTATTTTCCACAAGAAACTGCGCGCCCAGCGCGGAATGCAAGAAAAATGTTAGCGAATGAATAGCGAAGGAATCTAAAGCGTAAACCCAATGGCTTGCGGTCGTATTTGTGGTTAACCACAAGTTATCGCACTTTTCCGAAACCTCTCTTTAGTACCCATCCTACCTTCAAGTTTGTTATTGACAATAAAAGACTTACAGGTAAGATGTGGTACAAAGTGGTACAGAGTGGTAAGGATAGTCGAGTACGTGGGAACGGAAGCTGATAAAAGAGGAGCCGGTGGGAAGCCGACCCAAAAGCACGACCAACAGCCCGATCCAGTCGAATTTGACCCAACTCTGCGTCGCTTTTACCTCCCTCGGTACGATCGTAGTCACAGCGCAAGAACATGTTTCGCGGCAATCACCCAACTCGCGTCGACGAAAAAGGACGGTTGAAGGTCCCGGCCGAGTTCAAGCGGGTGATCGACGAGAAATACGGACAGCAATATTACATCACCAGCCTCGATGGGAAGGTTGCTCAAGTGTATCCCTTCGAGGAGTGGGAGCGGATCGAGCAGAAACTGGCCGGGCTCTCCACTTTCAATCCTACGAAGAAAAAGTTTCTGGACCGCGTGAACTACTACGGGCAGATGGTGGAAATGGACGGGCAGGGGCGGTTGCTGATACCGCAACTGCTGCGCGAGGCGGCGCAGATCAAAGGCGAGGTTGCGGTTACCGGCAACTTGACGCACTTGATTGTCCGCAACCTGGAGTCGTACCGCAAACAGGTCGAGGAAGAACTGTTCACGCCTGACGATGAGAAGACGCTCGACGAATTGGGCATCTAGTGGGCGAGGGTTCAACAGGCACCCCTCAGGGGGTTGGGCATGGTGGTGGAAGGGAAGCGAGCCATCTTTCACCAAATCATGTTCCGGTTCTTTTAAAAGAAGCGATCGACTTTTTAAACGTGCGGTGTGGCGGGACGTATATCGACGCCACGGTGGGCCTGGGCGGGCACAGTTACGAAATCGCAAAACGCCTCGGCGCACCGGGACATTTGATTGGCCTCGATAAGGATCCGGCGGCACTGGAAAAAGCAGGTCTCCGGCTTCGGGCGTCCGGTGTTCAGGACTGGCCGACGGTGACTTTGCTGCATCGGTCATTTGCAGAAATTGCGGATGGCCAACGACCAGCGAGCATCGACGGAATCTTGGCTGACATCGGCGTAAGCAGCCTGCAGCTTGATGATGCCGTACGGGGATTTAGTTTTCAGGCGGATGGGCCGCTCGACATGCGGATGGACCCGCGGAATGAGCGAACCGCCGAACAAGTGGTAAACCACCTCGACGAGCGCGAGCTTGCTGATGTGATTTACGAATTCGGAGAGGAAAGGAGGTCGCGGAGAATCGCCAGAGCCATTGTCCGGTCGCGGCCGATACGATCTACCAAGCAACTTGCGGATGTCGTATCAGCCGCGGCCCGGTCAATGAAACATGAGCGAATTCATCCAGCGACCAGAACCTTTCAAGCTCTTCGAATCTTCGTAAACCGCGAACTGGACGATCTGAGGGCGCTGCTGGAAGCCTCGCCCCGGATTCTGAAGCCAGGAGGACGCGTGGTGGTGATCAGTTTTCACTCGCTGGAAGACCGCATCGTAAAGGATGCCTTCCGCGAGGGAAATATTAAGGACAAGTACTACCGGGTGCTGACCAAAAAACCGGTAACGGCATCCGAAGAAGAAAGCGATCGCAATCCGCGGGCACGCAGCGCGAAATTGCGGGCGGCGGAAAAAGTTTAGGCTCCGGAAAACCTGCTGGAGTCCCCGGCATAGCCGTACAAGCCGTGCCGGGTCGTTCAGGTTCTAAAGCGGACGAAGAGCCGCAGCCGCCGGGATGGCGGCGCTTCAAAAGGGTTCCGTGGTAGGAATCCAATTCTGAGGTCAGGAAATGTACACGGGAACGTTAATTAAGGACTTGATGAGAGCGGTAGAACGCGCTGAACAAAGCGCCCAGCAAAAGCGCGTAGCCGAAGAAACGGAATTGCGGCGGCTTTTTGAATTGCAAAGTCCAAAAATACAACCAGAACGAATCTTTGCGGGAGCGGCATAAAATGGCAACGGCAGCAGCGGCAATTCGAAGTGCGGTTCCGGTAGGCCGGCGCAATACGTTCTTCGCCGGTACGCCGGAAATTTATTTCGCCAAAGCGATCGACAACTCGCGGTTGGTGAAAGTCGAAGATCCCAGCCGCAATCGCGAGATGAAGCAGTTTGGCACCGCGCTCGCCTGCTTGTTTCTGCTGGTGTTTACCTATGCATGGCAGCACTTCCGCGCCATTGAATATGGATATCAGATTGAATCTGCAAAACGTGAACTGAGTAACCTGACCGAGATGAATCGCGCCCTGCGGTTGGAAGATGCGAGCCTGCGCGATCCGGAACGAATTGACGCGCTTGCACGCCGAATGGGGCTTTCACCGCTGGTGCCGGGGCAGGTGGTCAATATGGATAACGTGTCTGGCGAGAGTGTAAACGGTCCAGTGATGGCGAGTGCCGAACCGGGGATGGTATTGGCCGGACAATAGCAAATATCTAGATTCGTATCAGGGCACGCCTTCAGGCGTGCCCTTTGTTTCCCGATTGACCGGCGCCTTATGACACGACGGCGGCTGAAGCCACTTAGTCATTTGGATAGCGAATGGCGGGACGGCTAAAGCCATGCCGTGATACGAACCTGAGATCTAGAGAACATGAATATGGCCGCCAATACAAGCACCGGCAAGAATTCCCGCCTCTACTTCCTCGGCGGGATGCTTCTGTTCTGGTGCGTGGCAATTTGTGGCCGCCTGATTTATCTCCAAATATTCCGCTACGGCAGTTTTGTGAAGCAGGCGGAGCACCAGCAGCAAAGGGCGATTCCGCTCTCCGCCAAACGTGGTGTTATTTACGACCGAGCCGGTCATGAACTGGCGATGTCGGTCCTGGTGGATTCCGCCTTCGCCGTTCCGAGCGAGGTTAAAGATCTGCCCACGGCCGTTTCTCTCATTACCCGCATCACCGGGGAAGATCGCAATGTGGTGCTCGCCGACTGCCGCAACCACAAAACATTCTGCTGGGTGGCGCGCAAGGCCGATGACGAAACCATCGAGCGCATCAAGTCGCTGAACCTTCAGGGCATCCATTTCCAGAAAGAGGCAAAGCGTTTTTATCCGGCGCGCGATCTGGCGGCGCAAGTGGTGGGTTCCGTGGGAATGGAAGATGCCGGCCAGAGCGGCATCGAGCATGAATTCGACGATGAGTTACGCGGCACCGCCGGGAAAATGGTGATCTCCGTCGATGCGCGCCGGCAATGGTTCTCCGACATCGAGAAACAACCCGAGTCGGGCGAAAATATCGTCCTCACAATCGACAAGAATATTCAATACATCGCCGAGAAAGAGCTTGATCAGGCGATTCATGACACCCAGGCCATTGCTGGCACTGTGATCGTGGAGAATCCGCACACCGGGGAAATTCTTGCACTCGCCAACCGTCCAACATTCAATCCCAATTCGCGCAAGCAGATTACTCCCGGTGCTTTGACCAACCGCGCGGTGAGCTACATCTACGAGCCGGGCTCGACTTTCAAATTGGTAACCATTTCGGCGGCGCTTGAAGAGAAGCTGACGAATCCGAATGAAGTGTTCGACTGCCAGATGGGATCGATCGTCTACAACGGCATGCGCATCCGCGATTCGAAGCCGCACGGTCTGTTGCCAGTTTGGGGCGTGCTGGCCGAGTCAAGTGATGTGGGCGCGATCAAAATCGCGTTGAGGCTGGGCGAAGAGCGCTTCTACAAATATATTCGCGCGTATGGGTTCGGGCAGCAGACAGGGATCGAATTGCCCGGCGAAACTCGCGGGTTAACGAAACCGGTAAGCCGATGGTCGAAGGTTTCAATCGCTGCGATCTCCATGGGCCAGGAGATTGGTATTTCGCCGATTCAGTTGACGGGGCTGATCTCAACTTTTGCCAATGACGGCGTCTGGATATCTCCGCACATTCTTGCTGGAAAAGTCGAGCCGCAGGATTTGCCGCAGAGCGTCGCGTTTAATCCCGGGGCATCGCACCGCGTAATTTCTAGTTACACAGCAGCCGAAATGCGGGCCATGATGCAGAAAGTAGTGCTCGAAGGAACCGGGCGCAAGGCGATTCTCGAAGGCTATACATCGGCGGGAAAAACTGGAACGGCGCAGAAGGTTGATCCCGGAACCGGCGCTTATTCGAAAACGAAATACATCGGTTCGTTCGCGGGATTTGCGCCGGTGAATAATCCGCAGATTGTGGTTGCGGTGATTCTGGATTCGGCGGTCGGACTTCACCAGGGCGGGCAGGTTTCAGCGCCGGTGTTTCACCGCATCACGCAGCAAGTCCTCGAATATCTCCACGTCCCGCACGATCTGCCGCTCGCGCCGCAACATCAATTGCTGTTGGCGCAGGCGCGTACCAAAGATAAAGATTTAGAAGAAGGGACACCCGATCATCCCGGGGAACCGCTGGAGACGGCAGAAGTGACCGGAGATTCTTCCGACGCAGCCAAAATAAGCGTGGCACACGCATCCACGCCCGCGAAAGTTACCGACGAAGGAAATGTGGTTCAGGCAGCTTTGCGGCAAAGTGAGCCTCAGGAAAGCGCTAATACACCTCAGACGAACACGCCCGGCACGACTGATGGTGCCACTGGTACGGCGAAGCTGCCAAATACTGGGACGGTGGTTCTGGAGGTAGAGCAAGGCGGAATCGAAGTGCCATCTTTCGTAGGCAAAACAGTGCGGGGCGCTGTGGAAGCGGCTCAAGATGCTGGTCTCGACCTTGAAGCCGTGGGCAGCGGCATAGCGCGCCAGCAGGCTCCGCTGGCTGGTACACACGTGACTGCCGGGGCGCGTGTGACCGTGCAGTTTGGACGATAAGACAATCTTCCCAATTCACTACTGATTCCCTTTGTCCCCTCGGCGGTTCGACCCTCAGTTTGACCCGCCGAAAAACCGCGTGATACGGTAAACAGTCGCGCATCATTCAGACCAAAACCTGTCTGCCATTGGGGTTATATTTGTCTTCTGTTGAAACCACTCCCGCCGTCCGCAAAACCGCGCTGAACGCTGTCCATCGCCAGATGGGAGCGAAGATGGTCGATTTCAATGGCTGGGATATGCCGGTCGAGTACCCCGCTTCGATCGGCTGCGGAATCATCAACGAACACATGGCGGTGCGCACGGGGGTAGGTATTTTCGATGTGAGCCACATGGGCGATATTCGCCTGGCCGGTCCACAGGCGCTGGCTGCGGTGCAGCACATTTCGATGAACGATGCCGCGAAGCTGGCCATCGGACAGGCGCAGTATTCGGCGCTGCTTTATCCGCAAGGAACTTTTGTCGATGATGTGATCGTCCACCGACTGGGCGAAGATGAGTATTTGCTGGTGATCAACGCCGGCACGCGCGAGAAGGATTTCAACTGGGTGCACGACAATACGCGGCAGTTTGACTGCGCGGTGGAGAATTTGTCCGACGATTTCACGCAAATTGCCATTCAAGGACCGAAGGCTGTGAACACGTTGCAGAAGCTTACCGACGCAGACTTGAGCGCGGTGAAGTTTTATTGGGTCACCCACGGAACCGTCTGCGGGTTGAAGGATATTCTCATCGCTCGCACGGGATACACAGCCGAAGATGGTTTCGAGATTTATGTTCCAGCCGATGAGGCTACCAGCGCGCGGATTTGGCATGAAATTTTGAGCGCAGGCAAAGAAGTCGGGATCGTCCCCTGCGGATTAGGCTCGCGTAATACTTTGCGTCTGGAAGGCAAACTTCCTCTCTACGGGCACGAAATTTCGGATACGATAAACGTTTGGGAAGCCGGGCTCGACCGCTTCTGCAAAATGGAGAAGCCGGGGTTTATCGGACGCACCGTGCTGGAAAAAGCAAAGAACGAAGGCCTAAAGCGGACACTCGTAGGTTTGGAGATGGTGGAACGCGGGATCGCACGTGATGGGCATAAAGTGCTCGACAATAGCGGGCGCGAAATTGGGTACGTCACGAGCGGGTCGCCGGCGCCATTTTTGAAGAAGAACATTGCCCTGGCATATGTGCCGCCACAGTTTGCCGCTATAGGTACACCCATTAAAATTGAGATTCGTGGGCAAGGCGTGGGAGCACAGGTGGTTCCAACGCCGTTTTATAAGCGGCCAAAGAAAGCCGCTTAATCGAGTAAAGATAGAGGGCATCGCAGAATTTTGCTAGAAGCTAAAAGCTTAGGAGCTAGAAGCTTTTTATGGCCTACCCAACAGATCGCAAATACACAAAAGAGCACGAGTGGATCAAAGTCGTCGGTCTGGAGGCGGTTATCGGTATCACCGATCACGCGCAGGAATCGCTCGGCGACATTGTATTTGTCGAACTGCCGAAAGTGGGAGCCGATCTGACCGCCGGCAGTACGTTCGGTACCGTCGAATCGGTGAAGGCCGTTTCCGACTTATATGCCCCAGCTTCAGGCACCGTGACTGAGACCAACGGCGATCTTGCAACTGCGCCGGAGAAGGTGAATAAAGATCCGCACGGCTCGTGGATGCTGAAAATGAAACTTAAGAATCCCGGCGAACTGGCCGATCTGCTCTCCTCCACGGCTTATGAGCAGTTTGTGGCGGAAGAGGGCAGCCACTGATTGCAATTCAATATTCGAACGATTTCCTCGATGAACTTGGCGCACGGTTTGACTGCCAGACTGCTGTCACAATCGAATTGATCTCCAGTTACATCTAAATAACTTCCTATGCGTTATCTACCAAAATCTCCTACCGACCGACAAGCCATGCTGAAAGCGATCGGATTGCGCTCGGTCGACGATCTATTTGCGCCGATTCCCGCGGAATACCGGCTGAGCCGCGATCTCAAAATCCCGCGCCAAATGGCTGAATCGGAAATTGTGGACTACTTCCGCCAGCGCTCGCGCGAAAACGGCGAAGGCTATTCGAGCTTCCTTGGTGCAGGGGCATATGCGCACTACCGGCCCGTCATTATTGATTCGCTGATCTCACGCGGAGAGTTTCTTACCGCATACACGCCTTACCAGGCGGAGATTTCGCAGGGTACGTTGCAATCGATTTTCGAATTTCAGACGATGATCTGTGAGTTGACCGGCATGGAAGTCGCGAACGCTTCCATGTATGACGGCTCAACCGCCGCTGCCGAAGCCGTGATGATGGCGGTGCGGCTCACGGGACGTCGATCGGTGGTAGTGGCGCGCAGCTTGCATCCGGAGTATCGCGAAGTGCTGGCCACTTATGCCACGCATCAGGGCATGCCCTTGTCGATTGCGGGATTTGGCGACGACGGCCGGGTGAATCTCGCGGAGTTGGAAAATTCGATCACGGCAGAAACGGCGTGTGTGCTGATCCAGTCGCCAAATTTCTTTGGCACGATTGAGGATGTGGCGGCGATTGCCGAGATCGCGCACAAAAACGGGGCCATGCTGACGGTTTCGATTGCCGAAGCAGTATCGCTGGGGATTGTTGAACCTCCAAGTCAGGCGGATGTGATTGCCATGGAAGCCCAGTCGTTCGGCGTACCCATGGGATTTGGCGGTCCTTACTGTGGAGTCATCGCCACTCGCGAAAAATTTGTGCGGCAGATGCCGGGGCGGCTCGTAGGTCAAACCGTCGACAAGCAGGGTCGGCGCGGATTCGTCCTCACACTGGCTACGCGAGAGCAGCATATCCGCCGCGAGAAAGCGACGTCGAATATTTGCACGAACCAGGCTCTGGTCGCGCTGATGGTCAACATCTTTATGACCATCTACGGCAAAGTTGGATTGAAAGAACTGGCCAAACAAAATTTGGCCAAAACAGCTTATGCCGCTGTCCAGTTCGCCAAGTATGGCAAAGTATTGTTCAACGGCACGCCGCGCTTCAACGAGTTCGTAGTCCGAACCGGCGAAGATCCTCATGCCATCAATAACCGGCTTCTTGAGCATAAGGTTGTCGGCGGGCTTCCTTTGAAAAAGTTTTATCCGGAGCTAGGAAATGCGGCTTTGTGGTGCTGCACGGAATTGACTTCGCGAAGCGCGATTGATACCGCGGTGGGCTTGATTGCGGAAAGCCAAGGTTCGGTTCGATCCGCCAATGAAGAAGCGGATGTTGAGGAGGTGGCGCGATGAAGAGCAACATTCGCAAAGCGACGCCCCAGGTTAATCAGAACGAAGGGTTGATCTTCGAAAAGTCTTCGGCGGGAAAAGCCGCCTGGAAGCTGCCGCCTCTGGATGTGCCGGAGGTGGACACTTCCGCGCTTCTAGGTGACGCAGAAAGAAAAGATCTGGGCAACATGCCCGAAGTGAGCGAGATCGAAATCATTCGCCATTTCACGAGGCTTTCCACGTGGAATTATGCCATTGATCTCGGCATGTATCCGTTGGGGTCGTGCACGATGAAATATAACCCGCGGGTGAATGAGGCGGTCGCGCGCGTGGAAGGAATCGCGAACGGACATCCTTACCAGCCGGAGAAAATTTCGCAGGGCGCACTCCAGATTCTGAAAACCCTGAGCGAATGCCTGATAGAAATCACCGGGATGGATGCGATCACTTTGCAGCCTGCTGCCGGCGCGCATGGCGAAATGACCGGCCTGCTCATGGTCCGTGCGTATCATCAAGCGCAAGGCCGCCCTCGAAAGAAGGTTTTGATTCCGGATTCGGCGCATGGAACAAATCCGGCGACAGCTGCGATGGTCGATTACGCGGTTGAAAACCTGAAGTCAGATTCGCGTGGCATGGTGGATATCGCGGCGCTGGAAGCGCAAATGAACGAAGATGTCGCCGCGCTGATGCTCACCAATCCCAACACGCTGGGAGTGTTTGAGCAACAGATCCATAAAATTGCCGACATTCTCCACGCCAAGGGCGGACTGCTTTACATGGACGGCGCCAACATGAATGCGCTGGTAGGGAAAGTGCGCCCCGGAGATTTCGGCGTCGATGTAATGCACCTGAACTTGCACAAAACTTTTTCCACACCACACGGCGGCGGTGGTCCCGGTTCGGGGCCGGTTGCGATTAAGAAGAAGCTTGAGCCGTTCCTGCCAACGCCGTCGGTAGTGACCAAGTCCGACGGTACTCTTGGCTTTGAATACAACCGTCCGCAGTCGGTGGGGCGGGTGCGCGCGTTCTACGGAAATTTCGGAATGTTTGTACGCGCGCTGGCCTATATTCAAGCGAACGGTCCCGACGGGTTACGCCAAACCACCGAAGATGCGGTGCTGAACGCGAACTACATTCGCAAGGGGCTTGAGGGCACGTACGATCTGCCATATTCCACTCCGACCATGCACGAAGTAGTTTTCAGCGACAAGTTGCAGGCAAAAAAAGGCGTGCGCACCATGGACATCGCCAAGCGGCTGATCGATTACGGATTTCATCCGTACACTACGGCATTTCCGCTCATCGTTCCCGGCGCGCTGATGATTGAACCGACTGAGAGCGAATCCATTGAAGAAATGGATTTATTCGTAGAGGCGATGAAGTCGATCGCCGAAGAAGTGGAAGAAAATCCGCAGACCGTGCTCGATGCGCCGCATTCCACAAGGGTTTCGCGGCTCGATGAAACGGCTGCCGCAAGAAAACCAGTGCTGCGTTGGAAGCCGCGGGCGTAACGGCGGGTTGAAGCCAAAACAATCACGGAAGGGCGGACGCCATCGTCCGCCGCTCCACGAGCTTACTTTGCCGAGATGTCTACCGATGCTCTTGTGGTTTCCCAATCGATGTGCATCGTGCAGCCGCTCCCTGACTTGTCGTAGGAAATCGTGAAGTTCTCCACGGGAGAAGGCAATTTGGAAACTTTCATATCCACACGGCCGAGTTCATCGCTTTCATATTTGTACGGGATACCCCACTCGCCGGTTTTCTTGTTGATAATCAATTTCCAACCATCGGCATTAGGCACGGTGAAAATTGTATAGTTGCCTGCGGGGACGGTCTTGCCGCCGACCGTTACATCGGCGCTGATGACGAATGTTGTCGCGTCGTTCGCTCCAGTGCGCCAGACTTCGCCGAAGGGAACAAGCCCGCCATAAATTTTGCGGCCCTTCATACGCGGGCTGGAGTAATCAGTCTTAATCGTTTTGCCGCCAAGGTCGCAGCTGGCAGAAGCGGCTGGGCTGGGCTTGCCTCCGCCCTGTGCGAAGGCAACAGTAGTAAATAAAAACATCAGAAGCGCGGGAAGGACGATTCGTTTTTGCATGGATTCTCCTTTTGAAAATTACGCGATGGCCAAACAAATTAGACGTAGCAGAATGGCATCCGTCAGCAGACTGACGATTATGCTCTCTTGACCACCACAGATACAATCATCCGATGCCGGTATTCGAGGAAAAACAGAAAGAATTGGAGCACTACGAAACCATGATGGGCGTGTCGCGCGGTCGCCTGGCGGTGACCATGGATACGATTACCGACGCAATGGCTCTGGTTGGACAGCACGGTGTTTATTGCCAGAGCCAGCGCTGGCCGGGCAAGCCGGTGATGGATATCCGGATCATCATGAAGAGCTTGACCGACGCGAAAGAATTGATCCAGAGCGTGATGGAAGAATTGAAAAAATCGGGCTGATAATGTTGAATCTGTGGCGATCTAAATTCAGCAGAAATTTTTCGGGAGAAATTCCTATGCAATGCGGCAAGACCTTCGTAATTCTCGGCACAGTGATCTTCGGCTTAGCGCTCGGTTCCGTTGTGGCGCAGGCTGTGCCTCAGGCCACGTCAACCACCTTGACCGCACAGGAGCGGGATTCCGCCCTGAAACAATTCCAGGCCACGCGCGATAATTTTCTGAAATCGATTGCCGGACTTTCTCAAAGACAATGGACGTTTAAGCCTGCGCCGGATCGCTGGTCCGTGGCCGAGGTAGCGGAGCATATTACCGTTTCGGAAGAAGCAATCTTTGGATTGGTGCAAAAGCAAGTCATGCAATCGCCCGCGGCTCCCGAAAAACGCGCTCAAGTGGCTGGTAAGGATGAGCTCATTACGCAGAGGGTTCCGGACCGCAGCCACAAAGCGCAGGCGCCGGAGTTCCTCAAGCCCACAGGCCGCTGGGCCACCGAAGCCGATTTAGCCAAAGCGTTCGAGGAACGCCGTGCGGTGACTATGGATTACATCCGCACCACAAGCGACGATCTGCGCGATCATTTCTTCGATCATCCTGTATTTGGCACACTCGACGGCTATCAATGGTTGTTGCTGATCACCGCGCACAGCGCAAGGCATACCGCTCAAATTGAGGAAGTGAAAGCGGGCCCGAATTTTCCGAAAGAATAACGAAGAATTACCACAAGAGCGCGAAGTGTATTGCCAGGAGAACGTTGTGATCTTTGTGCCCCCTGGAGATTCAAGGTTTCACAGTCAGCATCACGACGCCATGAGGAAGCACTGACGCTGAAAAGCTGCCGGTGAATTTCCCCAAATCTTTGTGCTGCCACAGGTCGCGCACTGAAGCAGTGATGTGACCGGGGTAGCCAATATCCTCCCAACTCGCCGATATTTGCTGTTCCGAACTTCCGCGGTTCAACAAGAGTACAGCGCGGCTGGCGTCTTTTAATGGCTTCGCCCAAACTTCCAAATCGCCATTCTTCCAGGCACGCTCACCCTGTTGCCCCAGCGGATCCTGATCCACTGCAATTACCTCTTTGTTCGTGAGAATGTCGTGGATCCCGGGCCGCATATCGCGCAGATCATTGCCTGAGATCAATGGCGCGGCCAGAATTGCCCACAGGCTGAAGTGCGAGCGGTACTCTGTATCGGTCATTCCACCATTGCCGACTTCCAGCATGTCAGGATCGTTCCAATGGCCCCGGCCTGCGTAGGAATAAAGTTCCGCCTCCGCATCCACAATGTCGAGCACGCCGTTGGAACAACAGTCCCCGGGCTTCCACTCGATTCTGCCCTGCCAGCGATCTTTAATATCGCCAGTCGTACGCCATAAATTGCCGCCAACTTCTTTTCCCCAGAGCCAGGGTTTTGCCGTACCCCATTCGCAAATGCTCAGCACAATGGCGCGGCCTGAGGCGTCGAGCGCGGTACGGATGTTCGCGTAGGATGCCCTGGCGTCCTGTGTGGTGGTATTGCACCAATCGTATTTCAGATAATCCACGCCCCAGGCCGCATATTGCAGCGCATCCTGATATTCATGGCCAAGGCCGCCGGGTCGTCCAGCACAGGTTTTCGAGCCGGCGTCAGAGTAGACGCCGAATTTCAGGCCCAGAGAGTGAATGTAATCGCCAACCGCTTTCATGCCGTGCGGGAAACGTTGCGGATCGGCGACGATATTGCCATTTGCATCGCGGCTCACCTGCCAACAGTCATCAATGTTCACATATTGATATCCAGCATCCTTCATACCCGACTTGACCATGGCGTCGGCCATACTTTTAATCATGTCTTCGCTGACATTGCAGCCGAACTTGTTCCAGGAGTTCCAGCCCATTGGTGGCGCGAGAGCGAGATTGCTCGACAGCCTGTTCTCTTGTGCGGGAGCGCTTGCGCAAATCAACAGTATTGCTGCGACTACTAAGAGCGTCTGATTACGATTTCTCATGGAACCTCACCTGTGCATCAGTGTCCGAGCTTTTCATCGAAGAACTTTGCCATCAACTCGAGAGCTTCTTTTGTCTCTGGCAATTCGAAGTGATACCAGAAGGCATGGGGCAGCGCCTCAAAGACCACAAGCTGCGCATCGTCACCGGCTTGAAGAAGAGCGCGATGAAAAACCGTTGTGCCACTCAGCAAAATATCTCGCGTGCTGGTGACGAGCAGCGTAGGCGGCAAACCGCGCAGGTCGGAGTACATGGGCGAGAGAACTGGATCCTTACGATCGGTCTTGCCGACGTAGGGACTATCCGGCAGATGATTGGGATCGGTTGGCTGCAATGCTCCTGGAAATCCGTCGAGCGTGTAAAGCTGCCAGGAGTCACCAACACGGCTAAAATCGGCGAGTCCGGAAAAAATACCAAGCGCGCCGGGAAGTGGAAGTCCCAATTGCTTTAGCTTCGCTGTCACCTGAGCACTGAGTATTGCGCCCGCCGAAGTGCCGTAGACGCCGATATTGTGCGGCTTATAAGTTTTCAGCAGCTCTTTGTAGACAGCAACCACGTCATCGACCGCGGCTGGAAACGGATTCTCCGGAGCCAGGCGATAGTAAACGGAGACAACTTTAATCTTCGCAAGGTTCGCGATGGGGTCGCCCTCGATCAGCGAACCGGAGTCTGAGTTGAATCCGCCACCGTGCAGGTTGATCAGCACAAGGTTGCGATGGGATTCTGGGGTGGCGAGCGGCGTAATGATGTCGGTGCGGACCCCAGCAGTGCTAGTTCCTTCAATATTGACGGGATAATTCTTGCGAGCTTCAGCGGAATCTTGTGCACGCCATATATCTGTGCGCGTGCGCCGCTCTTGCAGTGTCTCCGGGCCGGATTTTTTCAGGGTGAGCGAAGCGAGCCACTTCTGCGCGTCCGGGCTGACGGTCAGCGGCATGGGAACCACGCGCGTAACGTGTGCGGTGCCGTCAGGATCGAAGGTAGCGGAGTCCACTGGCGCAGAGCTATTCGATTGCGCAACGAATGGGTGAACGAGGAAAACGATAGCAGGGACATACAGCCGGCGGATTTTCATCGCGACAGTTGTATCAGATAGGTGTGCAAAACGAAACCATAGAGGCATAAACGGTTTTAATGAACCGCCCTTGTGCCTCAACGAGGTGAAGAGCTTTTTTATGCCAGCGTGTATTTTCCCCGCTCGATCACTCTTCGCGCGATTTGTTGGCGCAATTCGACGGTATTGAATGGTTCGTACTTGGCTAACCGCCGCAGGATTGCAAGCTGAGTGCGCAGTATGTCACCGTCGGCAACAGCAGCAATGACTTTCTTCGCCGCCGACTCGATCTTTTCCATCGCCTGCGAGAGGTAAACGCGAGTCATCGCAATCGGGAGCGCGGCGGCCGCTTCGCCTTTGGTTTCCGCGATCTTCCATGCGCGCAACACAGCTGATTCCATGGCGTAGCTTTCAATGGTCATGTCGGCAATGGCTCCCATGATCTCCTGCTGATCTTGAATCGCCTGCATGTATTTTTGCGAAGCGGCTCCGGCGGCAAATAAGCCGAGTTTTTTCGCCTGGCCAACCAGTTTTCGTTCTTCTGTAAGCAGGCCTTCGAGTTCATCGCCCATTGATGGGCCGGATAGCACTTCGTCCATTAGCTTTTTGATGGCTCGCATCAGCGGTAATTGGCCGCTCATCGCGCGCTTCAGCAGAAATCCCGTGATGATCAGCCGGTTGATTTCGTTGGTACCTTCGAAGATGCGATTGATACGCGCGTCGCGATAAGCGCGCTCGGCAGGATATTCTTCGACAAAACCGTAACCGGCGTAAATCTGCACCGTCTCATCGACGATGTAATCGATCATCTCCGAGCCCCAGACCTTGATGATCGAGCACTCGACGGCGTACTCCTCAATCGCCTTGCGAGTTTCTTTCATGGCATCAGCGCCCGTCTTGTCGATTTCGCCGAGCGCGACATCCATCATTCCCACTGTGCGATACACGAGAGACTCGCCGACGTAAAGCAACGTGGCCATATTGGCGATCTTTTCGCGCACTAGTCCGAAGTCCGCGATGACCTTGTTGAATGCCTTACGTTGTTTGGCATAACCGACGGCATTTTCCAGCGAGAGACGTCCGCCGCCCACGCACATCGCGCCCAGCTTGAAGCGGCCAATATTCAGAATGTTGAAGGCGATGACGTGTCCTCTGCCGATTTCGCCCAGCAGGTTTTCCGCGGGAACTTTGCAATCGTTCAGAATGATTGGGCAGGTCGAGGAGCCGCGGATACCCATCTTGTGCTCTTCCGCGCCTACAGAGAAACCAGGGAAAGTTTTCTCCACCAGGAAGGCGGAAAATTTATCGTCGATCTTGGCGAATACCGTGAACAAGTCGGCAAAGCCGGCGTTGGTAATCCACATTTTTTCGCCGTTGAGAATGTAATGCTTGCCGTCGGCGGAAAGCTCAGCACGGGTGCGGCAGTTCATCGCATCGGAGCCGGAAGTCGATTCTGACAGCGCGTACGCGCCTACGATTTCTCCCGCAGCCAGTCGAGGCAGATACTTTTTTTTTTGTTCTTCCGTGCCGAAGTAAACGATTGGCAGGGTGCCGATTCCCGTGTGTCCGCCCCAGGTGGTGGCGAAACCAGCATACTTGGCGATGTGATCGGCGATGACCGCGGCTGTGACCTTATCCATCTCAAGACCGCCGTAAGCCTCAGGGATCTCCACTGCACTCAATCCCAACTCGCCCGCCTTCTTTAATAAATCGCGCGTTACAGAAAAGTCCTTATGTTCGATCTTCTCCACGTTGGGCAGGATTTCGTTGATCGCGAATTCCTCAGCCGTCTGCCCGATCAGTTGGTGCTGTTCGGTGAAATCTTCCGGGGTGAAGACCTCGTCAGTCTTACGAGTTTCGAGCAGAAAACTGCCGCCGCAAATTCTAGTCGTGGGAACTGCTGTCGTCGTTGCCATTGCTTATCCCTTCGAGTACAAATTTCACCACCGGGAGGTGCAGAGAAGAGAACGCTCAATTGTAAGCGAGAAGGGCATGAGCGGCATCGTTGTGGTTTTGCGCACCGGTTACGAAAGACTTTCGAAGATGCCCGCCGCGCCCATGCCGCCGCCAACGCACATCGTCACCATGCCATAGCGTCCGTTGCGGCGCTTGAGTTCACGGATGACAGTTGCCGTCAGCTTGGCTCCCGTGCACCCCAAGGGATGACCCAGCGCGATTGCGCCGCCGTTGGGGTTCACCCTTTCCAGATCGAGGCCAGCCTCCTTAATGACGGCTAGAGATTGCGCTGCAAACGCCTCGTTCAACTCAATCACATCGATGTCGGAGAGTTTCAGCCCGGCTATTTTCAAAGCTTTTGGAATCGCGAACACCGGTCCCAGTCCCATTTCCTCCGGCTTGTATCCCGCTGTCGCAAACGATACGTAACGAGCCAGCGGTTTAATACCCAGCGTCTTCGCGCGATCTGCCGACATGACCACCGCAGCCGCCGCTCCATCGGACATTTGCGAAGAGTTCCCGGCGGTTACCGTGCCCTTCACATGAAATGCAGGCTTGAGCGAGAGCAGCGCTTCCATTGAAGTATCTGCGCGCGGACCCTCGTCCATTTTGAAAGCAATTTCCTGACGTTTGGGCTTCGATCCATTCGGAGTCGTAAAGCTCACCGGCACCGGTACAACTTCTTCGTCGAACTTGCCAGCCTGAATCGCGGCCAGGGCCTTCTGATGACTTCGTAAAGAGAATTCGTCCGCTTGCTCGCGCGTAATGCCGAAGCGCTGACCCACTCGCTCGGACGTCAAACCCATATTCAGGTAGGCATCCGGATAGTGATCGACCAGCCACGGATTGGGCGAAACTTTGTGGCCGCCCATCGGAATCATCGACATCGATTCGGTGCCGCCCGCGACAATTGCTTCGGCCCCACCGCTCATGATTCGTTCGGCAGCCATGGCAATCGCTTGCAGGCCTGATGAGCAGAACCGGTTGATGGTAAGGGCCGAAGTCTCCACCGGGAGCCCAGCACGCAGGGAAGCGATGCGAGCCACGTTCATGCCCTGTTCCGCCTCGGGCATAGCGCAGCCGAGGATCACGTCTTCGATTTCTTTTGGATCGAGCTGCGGTACCCGCTCAAGCGCGCCCTTGATTGCAATTGCGGCCAGTTCATCGGGACGCGTGGCGCGCAACGTGCCCTTAAAGGCGCGCCCCACGGGAGTTCGAACGGAGGATGCAATGATGACTTCGCGCATAAAATTCTCGCTTCCGAATTTTCAAACAACCGCCTATTCGATGCTTGTCATTGCGAGAAGCTTCAGCAGCGAGGAATCGAAATTAAAGCTTCACTTCGTCGGCACATAGAAATAATAGTCAGCCGTGTAGCTGCTCTTCGTTTCGTCGTTGACATGTCCCGCGTCGCAACCTTCGGCCGGGGCTTTTCCGCCATGCGTGCGGACGCGCTGAATGGTGGTTACGTTTGAAAGCTCGCCCTGCCCCGTGTGGCTGACTACGTTCACCAGCAGCCATGGAATGGAATCGGGGTCGAGAGAGTCGACATGGGCAAGCGCCTTACCGGTGACCTCGCTGCCATCGTTCAACTTCCACGACGGACCGGCGGAATGATGGCCAATCACTTTATCTTTACGGTCGTGCAAATCCGCATCGGGTGCTTTCAGCGCCCAACTGAATTTTCCATCCGATCCTGACTGGCAGGTGTAAATCTGAGATCCAGTCGCGTGCGCATAGACCGCCACTTCGAGCCCGGTCGGCGCTTGAATGGCATCCGGAACATCGGGCGGAGGTTCTTTCGGTGTGGCTGCTTGTTGGGCGCTTGTAAAAGGCCCTCCGAGAAAAATTCCTAGCGCAATTACTGCGAAGGCAATTGTTTTAATTCCTGGAGAACTTCGCATGAGGCCGATTGTAACAGCAGAGCGAGACCTTAGTTCCTGAGTGTTTTGCCAGTTTTTAACGTGTACTGAATCTTCTCTTGAGTCTTCCTCTCTCCACACAAAGATTTGAATCCCTCGCGCTCAAGATCCAAAATGTACTGCTCGCTCACCGGTGTGCCGGGAGTGACATTGCCGCCGCACAGAACTTCGGCAATCTTGCCGCCCAGTTTCACTTCGTAGTCGGTGATGTAATCGCCCTGGCGCATGAGGTGCACGCCCATTTTTAATGTCGCCAATAGATTTTCGCCGGGGGCGGGGATATCAGTTCTGGGCACAGGCGGCTCGTATCCGGCGCGTACCAATTCGAGCGCGCGTGCTTTGGCGTCGGAGAGCACGCGCTCACGATTCATCGTGATGCGGTCGCTATCGGTGAGGAAACCGAGAGCATGGGCTTCATGCGCCGAGGTTGCGATCTTTGCGGTTGCAATCGTCTCAAAGGCTCGCTTCATCGCCTCTAACATTTCAATCGAACCGGCCAGCGCTTCGCCGGTAACTTTTCCGCCTCGCGCTGCGGAAGCCCCATCAATGGCGCGAAGCAGCATTTCTTTGCAGCCTCCGCCGCCGGGCAGCAAGCCAACGCCAACTTCAACCAGTCCCGTATAAAGCTCGGCGTGCGGCTGGCGTGCCGCGGCGTGCAAAGAGATTTCTGTTCCTCCGCCCAAGCATAATCCAAACGTTGCGGACACTACCGGCTTGGGTGAAAATTTAATTGCCTGCGTCATGCCCTGAAACTGGCGGATTACAAGGTCGACCTCATCCCATTCTTCTTCTTGCACGCTCATGAGCAGCAGCATAAGGTTCGCGCCCACGGAAAAATTTGTGGCGTCGTTCGTAATCACGAAGGCGTCGAAGTTATCGCCCGGCCCTCCTGGCTTGAGTGACTGCGCGATCAAGCCGATGATGTCGGCGCCAAGCGAATTCATCTTGCTGTGAAACTCGATGCAAGCCACACCGTCGCCGAGGTCGACCAGTGAGGCGCCGGAATTTTTCTTGACCACCCCGTTGGATTTCTTCGCGACCGTCACCGACCACACGCCGGAGGGAACTTCGACTGGGAGCCAGTTTTCTGTGCTCAAGCTCCAGAATTTGCGGCCAGAAACCGATTTCGTGTCGTCGACGTACCAACCCTTATGTCCGGCAGCCAGAAGCTTTTCTACATTCGCTGTGACAGGCTTGCCTTCCTTTTTCATGCGAGCGACCGTGGGCTCAACCCCGATCGCATTCCACAGTTCGAATGGCCCGAGCTCCCAGTTGAAGCCCAGCCGCATGGCGCGGTCGATCTCGACAATGGAATCGGAAATTTCCGGCACTCGATTGGCCGAGTAGGTCCATAAGTCGGATAGCACGGACCATAAGAACTGGCCTGCCTTATCGCTCTTCTGCGAACCGCCTTCCATCCCCAGCAACATGCGCAACCGCGCGCCGGTGTCCTCAATATTTTTTGCTATGTCGAGCGCGGCAAATTCCGGCTTTTGCCGGGGATGGTATTCGAGTGTCTTCCAGTCCAGCGCCAGCCGTTCGTCTTCCTTGCCGGGTTCGGCGGGCGAGGGCGCCCGCCCTACGTTTTTTTTATAAAAACCGCCCTTGGTTTTGTCCCCGAGCCATTTGCGCTCGATCATCTGCCTGTAAAAATCGGGCAGCTTCAAATCGCTGCGCTCGTCATGGACATTTGCAGTCATGTTCCCAACCACATGACTCAAAATATCCAGGCCCACCAGATCAATCGTGCGAAAGGTCGCCGACTTCGGCCAGCCGACGGCCTGCCCAGTGAGAGCGTCCACGTCTTCGATGGTCAAGTCCATCTCCTGCATCAGTCGCATGACGTTCAACACCGAGAAGGTTCCGATACGGTTGCCGATGAAATTGGAGGTGTCTTTTGCCAGCACAACCCCTTTGCCAAGGCGCACATCGCAGAAAT
Source organism: Candidatus Aquilonibacter sp. (assembly GCA_035486715.1). Classification (GTDB taxonomy): domain Bacteria; phylum Acidobacteriota; class Terriglobia; order Terriglobales; family Acidobacteriaceae; genus Sulfotelmatobacter. The sequence continues at coordinate 111,082 of DATHMV010000070.1, read as the reverse complement.
GCGAAACCGTCTCTATCAATTCGCGATCGGCCTCGGGTGTGGGAATCAGTTCCAGTAGCCGCATGTAGCGCGGGGGATTGAAAAAATGCGTGCCGAACCAGCAGCGGCGAAAATCGTCGGAGAATCCTTCCGCAATCTTGCCTACAGGAAGGCCGCTGGTGTTGGTCGTAACGATCGCGCCAGGCTTGCGGACTGCTTCCACTTTGCGCAGCAGCGCGCGCTTGAGTTCGAGATTCTCGACCACCGCTTCAATGACCCAATCCACCTCGGCAAGCTTTTTCAGATCATCTTCAAAGTTGCCCACGGTGACGAAGCGAGCGAGCGAGGCATCCATGAAGGCCGCAGGCTTGGATTTTTTAGCGCCTTCCAGTCCCGCCGCAGCGATCTTATTTCGCGCCGAAGCGTCCGCGTCGGGCGGAACGATATCGAACAGGTAGCTGGGAACGCCGGCATTGGCGAAGTGCGCGGCGATGCGGGCGCCCATAGTTCCGGCACCGAGAATGGCAACTTTGTGAATTCCCTTCATGAATAAGCCTCAATTGAAAACCAAAATGCTGACCGAAAAATCGCGTTTCGTTCAATCGCTAATTGGTGGTTAGCAATTGATTATGGCAGTTTATCCACCGCCCAATCGTCACTGCCACTGTTCACAACAATAACGCTGGAGAATTGCTGCCGTAAGCGGCTGCTTTTCGAAGTATGGCTCAACAGCACGACCGGAAACTCATATCGGTCACGCTTGAGCAACTTGCCGTGGCCAATTTCGTAAGCTACGGGCGATGAATTGGAGAAAAATTTATCGACGGCCTTCGTGCCCGCGGTTTCTTTGGCGTGACTCGTGAGCAGCGCCATTCCATTTTCCGCGTCACCCGATTGCCAGTCTTGCAGAAGGTGATCAGCTGCGGCCAGAGCTGAGGCGTAGCCTGCGTCGAGTGCTGGAGTGCGCCGAACCCCTGCTGACCCCGAAGCGGTAAAAAGCGACAACAAAATCAGAAATGAGATCCATAAGCGCACGCGCACGATTTGTAGGCTTTGCAACAAGGGCATAAGACATTATGCGGGATGAAATGCGGGAAGAAAGAATCCGATGGAGCTTTCATCCTACAACTCAGGATGTTCCTCCACGTATTCCTTCGCCCGCTGCGACATTTGTTTTTCACCTTTATAAGCCAACAGCTTCGACGCATCCGCCAGCGGTATCCAAAGTGCGCGCGCAACCTCAATTCGCATTTCCGGCGCAATTTCGTTAATCCGGCCGGAGCGGTAACGCATCAGGTAAAAGCTGACGATCTTGAAAACGCGTTCTCCTCCAGACCATGTACGCGTGTACACGTACTTGATGTCGCCGAGCTTGTCGATAAGCTCCGCAGTCACTCCAGTCTCTTCCAACACTTCCCGTAGCGCGGTTTCCAGCGGCTTCTCGCCGGGATCGACCAAGCCTTTAGGCAACGCCAGAACAGCCTTTCGCCGGGCCGCAGCCGGTTTCGAGTGAAGCAGCGCTACGTCTCGTGTTTCCTCGTCCGGCGGTTCAATCGCGGCCATCCACCAGGAATTGTCGCGATAGCGTACTACCACCCCTCCCGCCGATATCTCCCGCACCATAATCCGTAAGTTAGCAGAAGCAATGTAGTTGGTCACGAAGGCACAAAAAGGGCACCTATTTGTGCGGAAAACGGCCGAAGCAAGGGTCACAGCCTTTGCCATCGAAAGTAATGGGCAGATGGCACTATAGAGCCCTACAGCACAAATTGCGCTTGTGGCATCTTATTCAATAGCTGAAGTACAGGGTTATAAGCCCAGCAATTTGGGCATGGAGTAGCGGTGAAAAGCCTTGGCAGGATCGTCCGGTCGGTGCAGGCCTTTGGGCGAGAGTTTTCGCGCAAGGCCATTGCTACTGAGCCGCGGGTGCCAGCCATCGGTGTGGCGCTGGGCGGTGGTTTTGCGCGGGGTATGGCGCACATCGGAGTGCTGAAAGTCCTCGAAGAAGAAGGCATTCCGATCCGGGTTGTAGCCGGAACCAGCGTAGGCGCCCTTATTGGCGCAGCCTATTGCAGCGGCCTTTCCATTGAAGAATTAGAGGAAGTCGCGCATTCCTGCCGTTTCACCACCTTCGCGCGCTGGACTGTCTCCCGCTACGGTTTTGCTTCCAACGACCGCATGGTGGCGTTTCTCGCGCGCACGTTGAAGGTGAAGACTTTCGAGGAGTTGCGCATCCCGTTAGCCGTGACTGCAACCGACTTCAACAGCGGCGAAGGCGTGGTTTTTCACTCCGGTTCCATCGTCGATCCCGTGCGCGCCAGTTGCGCCTATCCTGGAATGTTTCTCCCGGTTAATATTCGCGGGCGCTGGCTGGTGGATGGCATGCTCTCGCATCCCGTGCCGACGCGACCTTTGCGCGATATGGGGGTGGATCGCGTGCTGGCGGTGCATTTGAAAGGGCAGTGGAACAAGAATGGCGCTCCGCGGCATCTTTTCGACGTGATCGGCCAATCTTTCGCGATCGCGCAAGACATGATGAGCCATTTGTGGCGAGGTGCGGCCGATATAGTCGTCGAGCCCGACGTGGCCGGTTTCGGCTATGACGATTTTAAGCGCGCAGGTGAACTTATCGAGTCCGGAGAATCAGCCATGCGCCAAGCGCTGCCGGAAGTACGCAAGTGGCTGGAGGTTCCGGCGGAATCGCCGGTTGTTGCGAAAGCGCGTCCCGCCATTTCGAATCCCGTGGCCATGCCGGCCGACTGAATCTTGCCAGTTTTAATCTGCGGAGTGCCGTCCTCTCAAAGTGCCGCTCTTGTAACCTTCTGCATGAGCGATTCGCTGACCCGTCCAGCTCTTAATGTGAGATTCTGATTCCGTTCAACACAGCGCCAAAGAGTAATTCATGTTCGCCAAAATTCAGCAGGTTCATTTCGTCGGCATTGGTGGCATCGGCATGAGCGGCATTGCCGAGGTGCTGCTGAACCTCGGCTACAAAGTTTCAGGATCGGACCTGAAAGGGTCGGTAGTCACGCAGCGATTGAAAGGACTGGGCGCGACGGTGTTTGAAGGGCATCTCGCAGAAAACATTAGTGGGGCCGAAGTTGTCGTGACCAGTTCGGCCATCTCGCAGGAAAACCCGGAGGTGGTCGAAGCGCACAAGCTGCATGTTCCGGTCATTCAGCGTGCAGAAATGCTGGCCGAGTTGATGCGGCTGAAGTACGGCATCGCCATTGCCGGCATGCACGGCAAGACGACGACGACCTCTATGGTAGCCGCAGTCCTTGCCGCAGGCGGGCTCGATCCTACGGTCGTTGTTGGCGGCCGCGTGGATGCGATGGGATCGAATGCCCGCCTGGGGAAATCCCAATATCTCGTGGCCGAGGCAGATGAAAGCGACCGCTCGTTCTTAAAGCTTTCTCCGATTCTTTCGGTCGTAACCAACATCGATCGCGAGCACATGGATTGCTACCGCAATATGCGGGATGTGAAGAAGACATTTCTCGAATTCATGGACCGCGTTCCATTCTACGGCATGCTGGTGGTGTGCAATGACGATCCCATGGTGCGGAGATTGCTTCCCCAGGCCCAACGTCGCACCGTAACCTATGGGACGAAACGCGGCTCGGATTTTCTCATTAAGTTGGAAGATCGCCCTTCGGGTTTCTCAGGCGAAGGTCAGCCTTTAAGCTGCTTTCGTGTGAGCTATCGCAAGAAAGATCTGGGCGAGTTCACGCTGCATGTGCCGGGAGTGCATAACATCTTGAATGCGACGGCCGCTATAGCCGTGGGTGTGGGACTTGACGTGGGAGTGGAGGCGATCCGCACGGGGCTCGACCAGTTTCGTGGCGTGGATCGGCGCTTTCAGTTACGCGGCCGCGCGGCAGGTGCGAGTGTGATTGACGATTACGGCCATCATCCCACGGAGATTCGTGCCACCCTCGCCGCCGCAAAGCAATGCGGATTTCGCAAGGTTCATGTAGTGTTCCAGCCGCATCGCTACACGCGCACCCGCGATCTGATGGAAGAATTCACGGCAGCTTTCGGCGATGCCGATTCGCTGTTTGTGCTCGATATTTACGCGGCCAGCGAGAAGCCGATTGAGGGAATCAGCGGGGAAGCGCTGGCGCGGATGATTTGCGAAAAAGGCGGACGCCACGCTGCATATGTCGGCTCGTTTGGCGATGCAGTAACCTCGGTCGTCGCTGCCGCGCGGGATGGCGACATGATCCTGACCCTTGGAGCAGGCAGCGTTTCGCAGCTGGGGCCGATGATTCTGGAGAAACTCAAAGAGCGGCCGATGTAGCGAGCATGTGAGTTCCGAAACTGTTTTGCTTCAGTCTAGAACTGCGTTGTCACGCAATTTTTCCCTGCTAACAAATTGTTTCGCCATCCGTCCAATTTGCCATAAGGGGTAAGCTCATGAAATCACAAGCATGGATATGGCTGACGGCTGGGGTTCTGGCTCTGGGGTTGAACGGTTTCTATCACGACGGCGGCGCGGTTTGGGCGCATCGGGCTGTGGACCAGGTCATGGGTCAGGTTGCCGATAAATCCGAAGCGGTAATAGCGCTGGCTGCCGGACGTGCCGACTGGTTCGCGGCGAAGACTGACATGTTGGCCGCGCGGAACGAAACAGCCTCGTGCCAATTCGCAACCGTTTTGGCCCGGTTGCAGACCAAAATGGTTCGGACCCAGGGTGGAATGGCGCGCTTTGAGGCAATGTCGGCGCAGCAGGAAGCTGCTCTGGCCCGGCTCGAAGCCAATCGGGCGCGGCTTGAGGCGCAAATGGTCCGGTTGCGGGTTGAGCCGATGGCGCTTAATGCGGTGACTTGTCCTCGCGTGCGCATCAACGTCTCGCAGTAAGAATGGCGGTTGCCTTTGCGCCGGCAGGCTTCGGCGTCTGCGAAATTCGAAAATTCATCTCCTCGGGAAAGCGGATGCGTGGTGACGACAGCATCCGCTTTATTATTTTGCGGAGCAATTTCTAAATTTAAGCAGTTAGATACTTTGGCGGTGCCCAACCCGATTCCCGCTGTGCAAAAACTTAGATTTTTCGTCTATCCCACTACCGCGAATCCGCTATAGTGAAGAGGCTCAGCGATTCCTAGCGACAACTGACCTGAACTGATGGCGCGGAAGTCGGGTTCCACCATCTTGCAGGAAGAGTTATACCCGCCCAGCGTTGAAGCCACGCGCGAGGAAATGGATGATGCGCGCCTGGTCGATCTCGATGCGGATGAGCAATCTCCCTTTTTGCGCGGGCAAAAACGCGTCTCCGCTCGGCGAAGTTCGCTTCCCAAGAAAACCGCCAATCAATTGCTGTGGAGCGCTGTTGCTGCGGCCATCCTCTGTGTCATAGCACTAGGTGCAGCTTGGCTGTACCACTATGGCGAGCATTCCTGGCGCTTTCGTGTGGAATCGAGCGACAACATTGAAGTGGCGGGCATGCAGAACGTGACCAAGGCGCAAATCATGGAAGTGATGGGCGCCGATATCGGACGCAATATTTTTTTCATCCCGTTGGCGCAGCAGAAGACTCAATTGGAGCAGATTCCCTGGGTGGAATCGGCCAGTGTGATGCGCTTCGTTCCCAACCGCCTGGCCGTCGAGATTCACGAGCGCACCCCGGTGGCCTTCGCGCGGGTTGGTCCGCGCATGTTCCTGATTGATGAGGGCGGAACTCTGATGGAGCTTTCGCCGAAACACAAATATTCCTTCCCTGTAATTTTAGGAATGAATCCCGGCGAGCCGCTTTCCACGCGCGCTCCGCGCATGAAGGCGTATGGGGAAATGGTGCGCGAATTGGAGGCGGACGGCGCCCACTACTCGCAGGATTTGAGCGAAGTCGATCTCTCCGATCTGGAAGACGTAAAGGTGCGGGTGAACGATCCGGCGGGAGATGTGCTTGTGCACCTTGGATCGTCCGATTACCTGCGCCGCTACAAAATTTATGTGAGTCATGCGCAAAGCTGGCGGCAGCAGTTCCAGAAGCTGGAGTCGGTGGATTTGCGCTACGACAACCAGATCATTGTGAATCCGGACATGGAGCGGACGGCAAAGCAAACGCCGTTGAGCTCGGCGGCCGCGAAAGTGGCGACTGCGGCGGGAGTGAAACCTGCAGCCCTGCTCACACGCGTGGGTCCGGGCGAGCGCGCCATACCCAAGCCGGCATTTGAGTTGACGCAGAAAAAGCTCGATTCCACATCATCAAGCGAAAGCGCAGCAAAAAAAATTCCCGGCAAGGCGAAGGTTTCAAAAACGTCTGCTACTCCAACCAAGGCAATCGTCGCCGATCCAAAGAAATTGACGGCAGGCGACAAAACAAAGAAAGCAAAAAAACAGGTTGCGGTGAAGCACCCTGTGGCCAAGAAACATCCTGCTCTAAGTTCTGGCGGAGTCGCAAAAGTAACGAGTCATACTGGCGGGCAAAAGCCCAGCCCTGCGATTGCCAAGACTCGGTCAAGTCAAGAGCCAAGCGATTAGATGTTGCTCGAACAGAATTTATTTATAAGGGACCATTTAAAGCATGGCGAAGCAGCAGGGAAATATTATTACGGCAATTGACGTGGGCAGCGCGAAAACCTGTGCACTCATGGCTGAGGTGACGGACTCAGGTTTGCGCTATCGTGGACACGGCGAGGCTGAGTCACGCGGCTCGCGCAAGGGTGTAATTGTCGATTTAGACAAGGCAGTCAGCGCGATTCAGAAGGCTGTGGAATCGGCGGAAAATGTGGCCGGCGCCGCGATTGAGCACGCTATCGTCGGCATCGGCGGAGCGCATGTGCGCGGCGTGAACAGCCATGGTGGCATCAGCCTGGGCACGCGTCCACGAGAAATTGGCCGCGATGAGATCAAGCAGGCCGTGGAGCGGGCGCGGGCAATTCCGCTGCCCGCGGACCGCGAAGTGCTGCACCTCTTGCCGCAGGAGTTCATTCTCGACGATCAAGCGGGTGTACATGATCCGCTGGGCATGATGGCGGCACGGTTGGAAGTGCGCGTTCACCTGTTGACTGCTGCAGCGAGTGCGGCGCAGAACGTGATTACGGCTGTGAATCGTGCCGGCGTCCATGTAGACGACACCGTGTTTGAACCGCTGGCCGCGGCCGACTCCGTGCTGCGTGCTGACGAGCGGGAGTTGGGAGTTTGCCTCGCCGATATCGGCGCCGGATCGGCAGAGATGATCGTTTTCTTGCAGGGCGCGGTCGCGTACACGGGGGTGATTCCCATCGGGGGCGACCATTTCACCAGCGATTTGTCGATGGGCTTATGCACGCCGCTGGCGGAGGCGGAAAAAATCAAGAAGATCTATGGCAACGCGATTGTCACGCTGATCCCGGAAGGAAATGAAGTGGAAGTTCCGTCCGTCGGCGACCGGCCATCACGTCTTCTGCCGCAGCGGTTGGTGGCGGAAATCCTCGAGCCGCGCGCCCGAGAACTCTTCGAGATGATGCGCGAAACCCTGCGGCAAAGCGGCATGTTTGACGCATGCCTAGCGGGCATTGTGCTGTGTGGCGGTGGTTCGCGGCTGCCGGGGATTTTCGACGTCGCGGAATCGGTGCTGCGGCGTGCCGTGAGATTGTCCTGGCCCATGCCGCTCGCGAAAATGCCGGCTACGCTGGCCGAACCGGAGTATGCCACCGTGCTCGGCATGGTGAATTACGGACACAGAGCGCGCGTAGCACGGGGCTTTCAAGGAGACCGATGGGGATCGAGATTGAAGGCGATGTTGGTGGGATGAAGGGCATGGCCTTTTCTTGGCGATCTCCGCGGCCTTTCTTCGCGACCTCTGCGATTGAAGGCGTTTATAAGGTTTTAAGCGCGGAGTTCGCCGAGAAAGGTGCGGGGAGATCGCGAAGAAAACGAAATTAAAAATCACGGGTGGTGAAAAATGACAAACGATTCGAGCATTCGCATCAGCTTTAACGAAGAGCCTCTTAACGACGCTAAGATCAAAGTCATCGGCGTGGGCGGAGGCGGCGGCAACGCGGTCAACCGCATGATCGATGCCGGAGTGGAGGGTATCGAGTTCATCGCCGCCAATACAGACTTGCAGGCGTTGCGCATGTCGCGCGCCCCGGTGAAGCTGCAACTGGGCGTGAAACTCACCAATGGGCTGGGTGCGGGCGCGAATCCGGAAGTGGGCCGCAAAGCAGCGCTCGAGGATTCCGACAAAATTATCGAAGCGCTCGAAGGCGCCGACATGGTCTTCGTTACCACCGGTCTCGGCGGCGGCACGGGCACCGGTGCCGCACCGATCATTGCCTCGCTGGCCAGCGAAATGGGCGCGCTTACCGTCGCCGTGGTCACCAAGCCATTTTCTTTTGAAGGCAAGCGGCGCATGACGCAGGCGGAGAGGGGAATCGCTGAGCTGATGGAATCGGTCGATACGACCATCGTGATTCCCAACGAAAAGCTGCTCTCTGTGGCTGAAGACGCGGGCTTCTTCGAATCTTTCCGCATCGCCGACGACATTCTGCGCCAGGGCGTGCAGGGCATCTCCGACATCATCACGATTCCCGGCATCATCAACCGCGACTTCGCCGACGTGAAGACGATCATGGCGCGCATGGGTTATGCCGTCATGGGCACGGCAACGGCGAGCGGACAGAACCGCACACTGGAAGCGGCGCGGCGGGCGATTGCCTCGCCCTTGCTTGAGGCTGGCGCAATCGATGGTGCGCGCGGCATTCTGATCAACATCACAGGTTCGGCTTCGCTGAAGCTGGCGGAGGTGCAGCAGGCGTGCACGATTATTCAGAGCGCGTCGCACGAGGATGCGAATATTATCTTTGGTGCGGTGATGGATGAGAAGATGAAGGACGCCGTCAAGATCACAGTGATCGCAACGGGTTTCCGCGAGGTGCCGCGCACACATCATCGCAGCCCGGATGTGCATCACTCATTCTCGTCGCACGATGACGATATGAATTTTTCCGTTTCCGCCTCTGCGCCGTCAATTTTTTCCGAGCCTATACCGGAAATGATGATGGAAGAACAGAGCATCGAGCAATCGTCGCCCGTTGCGGTATCTCATGCCAGCGCCGAAGTGATTTCGCTGGAGACCATGCGCAGTGCGTTGGTGGCTAACTTCGAACAGGAAGATTTGGATGTTCCGGCATTCCTGCGCAAACGCAATGAGGTGATGTAAAAGGTAAAGTGTTGACCAAGCGGATTATTAATCAGACCGCTAGGAAAACCTTTGCGATACTGTGTCGTATCTTTTCAGTAACGGGGTGCTTAGTTACTGAGGCTGCGGTACTGAAGTAATTCCCATTTAAGTACTTGTTCCAGAATGGTTTGCATCTAACTTATGGTTGGAACGGATAAAAACTTTGTTATTGCTCGAAAGACTATAACTCCCGTACTATCGCGAAGTTGAGGGAGTTTTCTGCGAGGTTGCCCTTGGCTGGCAAGCATCGTGCATCAAGATCTATAAGAAATCTAGAAATCAAGGGAACGGGCAAAGATGTCTAAGTTCGGAGCGCGTTATTTTCGTCTGGTAGTGATTGCGAGCGGTCTGCTGTTTGCACCAGCCATATGGGCGGCACACGTCAACACGCTCAATCCTGCCAAGCCCAAGAGTAAGAAGGTAAGCGAGAGCCAGCACACCAAGCGTCGTATGCGGCATTTGGCCGCCGGCCACAGCACCACCGGGCATGTCGCGGGCCGGACTGTCGCACCTCGCGCTGCAACCTTGACGCGCACTTCTACGAGCACTCGCCGCCATACTTATCACGAGCGCTTTTACATGAGTTCGTTTGCCGAAGGGCTTACAGGCGGAGATATTATCGACGGAGAAGATCCCGTGGTGCGTCAGGCAGCCATCGATGCCCTTGGCAATATGAACGGCACAGTGGTCGCAATCGAACCCACCAGCGGCCGCGTGCTGGCGATGGTGAATCAGAAGCTGGCACTCTCGAGTGGTGCGCAACCCTGCTCAACCATCAAGCTCTCTGTAGCTTTGGCTGCATTGAACGAGGGGCTTGTTTCTAAAGAGACCGAAGTTTCGCTCGGCGGCCGCAGCCGCATGAATCTCACCGAGGCATTGGCACACTCGAATAACGCCTATTTCGAGGCACTCGGCCGCAAGCTTGGATTTGAAAAAATCGCTTACTACGCTCACCAGTACGGGTTGGGCGAGCTGGCGGGTTATGACATCCCCGGCGAACAGCTCGGCACATATCCCGATGAGGTGATCTCCGAAAAGCTGGGCGGCGTAGGCAAAATGTGCTCTTTCGGTGAAGGCATTTCCATGACGCCGCTGCAATTGGGCGCCATGGTTTCTGCCATTGCCAACGGCGGCACGCTGTATTACCTGCAGCACCCCACCACTCCTGAAGATGTCACAAATTTTCAGCCGCGCATTAAGCGGCAGCTCGATATCGCTCCGCTGATTCCGGAAATTTCCGTAGGCATGGCTGGTGCGGTGCAATATGGCACGGCACGCCGGCTGGGGCTCAACTTCAACGAAGAAGAAATTCTGGGAAAAACCGGAACCTGTTCTCACGCCGGCACCCGCTTCGGCTGGTTCGCTTCCTACGCCAATACCAGCAGCGGTCGCATTGTAGTTGTGGTCTTCCTCGAAGGCGGGCGGCCAACCTTCGGTCCCAAAGCGGCCGAGATCGCTGGACTTATGTACCGCAATCTCTACGACCACAATTTCTTCTTAGCCAATCGCGCTCCGACGGATACTGCCGCTACACGATAGGCAATGAATCGGTAGTTCATTCACAAGAGATTCTTAAAAATGAAACGGACCTGCTCAAGGTCCGTTTTCTTTTGCCTGAACTCGGCACTATCGTCCATTCTCTAAAAATTTCTTAACACATAAACTCCGTGTTCTCAGCCGATGTATAGGTAGAACTACCACGCAAAGATGAGCCCCGCAGTTCCAATGCCCGGTACGTACGACCTTCGGTTGGTGGCACTTTCCGTAGTGCTCGCGATGGTCTCGTCCTATGCCGCTTTGGATCTGGCCGCGCGCCTGGTTTCGACACAAGGGCGGGCGCGGCAAGCCTGGTTAAGTTGCGGCGCCGTCGCCATGGGGTTGGGAATCTGGGCGATGCACTACGTCGGCATGCTCGCCTTAACCATGCCGATGCCGGTTTTCTATCATCTGCCAACGGTCCTGCTTTCGTTGCTGGCTGCGGTTGGCGCCTCCGCAGTTGCTCTGTTCGTAGTCAGCCGCCCGCAGATGGACATTTGGCAGGAAGTTTTGGGCAGTCTTGTAATGGGCGGCGGCATTGCGGCTATGCACTACATCGGAATGGCGGCGATGCGCTGCCCGGCGGAAACTACTTATGACCTGAAAATCGTAGCCTTATCGATCGTATTGGCCATTGCGATTTCTTTCGTCGCTTTAAAGCTCGCTTTCCGAGTGCGCGACGTCGAGCGAATCAGTTGGAGAAAGAGCATCAGTGCGCTCGTGATGGGCAGCGCCATTCCTCTAATGCATTACACGGGAATGAGGGCCGCCAGTTTCCGGTCTTCAACCATCGCACCGGACCTTACGGACACGATCGGGATTTCCATGATCGGCATTGGCGCCATCAGCGGAACTACTTTCCTGGTATTGGCCGGAACGATTGCCTCGGCCTTCTTCGACAGATTTCTCGATTCCCAGAAAGGCAGTCTAAGAATTGCCAAGGAACGCGAATCGTATTTTCACACCATGGCGGACGCGATTCCCGAGATCATATGGACGGCCGACCCCAATGGTGATGATGATTTTTTCAACTGCCGATGCTTCGAATATACCGGTCTCACACTCGATCAGATGCGGCGCTCCGGCTGGGCACAGATTGTTCACCCGGATGATTTGGAGGACTGCTGGTCAAAATGGAGAAATGCTTTACGAGTGGGGGCGCCCTACGAAGTGGAGCCCTACGAAGTGGAATACCGCCTACTTGGAAAGGATGGTTTTTTTCAATGGTTCCTGGGAAGAGCGAGTCCGATTCGTGACGGCGCGGGCAAGATCATCAAATGGTTCGGAACCTGTACCAACATCGAGGTACAGAAACAAAATCAGCAGGTTTTGGAGGAGCAAATCCGCGAACGAACCGTGGAACTGGCGGACGCTAACGCTCTTTTGCAGAGCGAGATGTCGGAGAAAGATTCAGCCCGCAACGAGTTCGATCAACAGAACGAGAGAATGATGACCGAGCTGAAAAAACGCACGGATCGCGCGACCATGCTGGCAAAGATGGGTGAGTTGTTGCAGAGTTGTATCAATCGGGAGGAAGTGTTTGCGGCAGCGCTAGGCTTTGCCCCCAAAATTTTCCCGGTCGCCCGCGGAGCGATAGTCCTGCTGAACGCGGAGCGCAACCTCGCTGAAGTGATCGGCTCGTGGAGCGCTTGCCAGTTCTCCTCCACCGAATTTGAGGCCGCAGATTGCTGGGCGCTGCGAACCGGGCAACCGCACCTTGTGGTAGCCGGGGATACCACAGCGCCCTGCCTGCACGCAGCCGGAGTGAAGAACACATATTTGTGCATCCCCATTTTGGCGCAAGGGGAAACGCTGGGCATTATGCACTTTCAGTCCACCGACGAGGCCCAGCAAATGGAAGCTTCCGAACTTTCTCTTAAAACGACATTTGCCGGACAGGTGGGATTGTCGATCGCCAACATACGCTTGCGTGATGCCCTGCGTACCCAGTCGGTTCGTGACGCTTTAACCGGTCTCTACAATCGACGATATCTGGAAGAGGCACTCGACCGCGAGATTCGGCGGGCAGGGCGGGCAGGCCAGCCTCTTGGACTTATGATGATCGACCTGGATCATTTCAAACGCTTTAATGACACTTACGGGCACGACGCGGGCGATGCCGTATTGCGCGAGGCTGCGGCGTTCCTGCTAAGAAGTGTCCGGGCAGAGGATTTTGTGTGCCGGTTCGGCGGGGAAGAATTTTTGGTCATCCTGCCTACAGCCAATCGGGAGGGCGCACACGCCAGGGCGGAGCGCCTGCGCTTGAAAATGAAAGATATGGCCGTACAGCATCAAGGGAGATCTTTGGGGATGGTTTCTTTTTCTATCGGTGTCGCCGCGTTTCCAGAGCATGGAGCTTCACCGCAGGAGTTAATGGCGGCGGCCGATGCCGCTCTATATGAGGCGAAGCGCGGGGGACGCGATCGTGTGGTTGTGGCAACACCGAAAGGTGAGGTCGAAAGGACAATACCGGACGCTGCGAAACCGGCCGCAGTGAGTTAGTTCTCAGGCAAGCCCGGCCGAGACTATTTTTTGCGTTCGTCGCGCTCGACCACGCCATCCTTGATGTTAATGACGCGGTGGGCATACTCTGCAATATCATGCTCGTGCGTCACCAACACAATCGTGTTTCCCTCACCGTGCAGGCGATCGAAGAGCGCCATGATTTCGTTACCAGTCTGCGAATCCAAATTTCCGGTAGGTTCGTCGGCCAGAATGATCGAAGGCTTATTCACCAGAGCGCGAGCTACGGCGACGCGCTGCCGTTGGCCCCCGGAGAGCTCGTTCGGTTTATGGGTCATGCGCGATCCCATACCTACAGCAGTTAGCGAGGCTTTAGCGCGCTCGATGCGCTCTTCGGTGCCTACACCAGCGTAAATCAAGGGCAGTTCCACATTGTGCAGAGCTGTGGCGCGAGCTAACAGGTTGAAGGTCTGAAACACAAACCCAATTTCCTTATTGCGGATGCGCGCCAGTTCGTCGTCATCGAGCTGGCTTACCAGTTGGCCGTTTAGCCAGTACTCGCCTTTGGTCGGCGAATCAAGGCAGCCGATGAGGTTCATCAGCGTCGATTTGCCTGAACCGGAAGGCCCCATGATCGCCACATACTCGCCGCGCTCGATGCGGATATTAACGCCGCGTAGAGCATGCACCTGCTGCTCCGAGCCCATATCGTAGGTTTTCCACAAATCCAAGGCTGCAATCATGCAAGACTGCGGCGAGGCGTCGACTGCGTTCTGGGGCATGCTGATGACTTCGGCGGTTGCCATGTTTTTCTCCTGCTCCGGTGCCACTGAGTTCTCCGTATCGACTTCGATTCCGCGCGTCCTGTTTGCCGCTGAACCGCTTTGTTTAAGACTTCGGTGATGAGACCCCGTTTCGGCTCCGGTTCTCCGTTGGACGGATGAAGCCTGCGAACGTTACGACGATTCGTCTTCCTTTTTCGGCACAGAATTATCGATTTTGACGCTGCTTCCAGAACGCAGTGTGCGCAAAATCTTGTAACTGCCGGTAATCACTTCATCCCCTTCGTTCAGCCCATTCACCACTTCAATATCACTGGTTCCGGTAATGCCGGTTGTGAGCGGCACGAACTCCGCCTTCTTGTTGCGGATCACGAATACGCCCTGAATATCCTGGTCCCTACTCTTGGATGCTGTTTCTTTGGGTGCTGGGGATGCAGCATGTACCGATCCAGGCGTCGATTTTTCCTGCTCTAACTGCGCTTTGGTACGAACCGAGAGCGCCTGAATCGGAATGGCGAGCACATTGCTTCGCGCAGCCGTTGTAATCTTCGCCGTGGTCGAGAGTCCCGGGCGCAAATCCGAAGGAGGATCGGTTACATTTACGACCACTTTAAAATCCTTCGCCTCCTCGCTGGTCGTGGACTGCTGCGAAGTCGCCACGCCGGTGGAGCGAACAATGGCGTTGTCTCCAATCTCGGAAACTGTGCCGTGGAAAATCTTGCGCGGAATCGCATCGATCGTCACTTCCGCAGGCTGGCCCACATGAACGTTCACGATGTCGGTTTCGTCAATCTTCACTTCAGCAGTAATCACTGACATATCGGCCAGGGTAAGCAGAGTGCTGCCCAACGCATTCTGAATACCGATGACCACCGATTCGCCTTCCCGTACCGGCAGGTTTGTGACCACGCCATCGAACGGGGCTTCATACGTTGTCTTCTGCAACACATCGGTCACGCGCGTGAGATTGGCGCGCGCCTGAGCCACGTGGCGGTCGGCAGAATCCTTCTGCGCCTTGGCCTGCGCGACACGAGCCTGCGCCTGAACCAACCCGGCATCGGCCGTAGCCCATGCATTCTTACGGCTGTCGAAATCGGATTTCGAAATCAATCCATCCCGGAACAAATTCTGCGCGCGATCCCAGTCCAGCCTGTTGCGGTCGTAATCTGCCTGCGCTCGGCGCAAATCGGCGTCCGATGTCTTCAGCGCGGCGTCAGCGGCAAGCGCATCGGTTTCCGCAGCCTGCACCGAGGCCTGGTTCGCGCTTACATCGGCCGAGGACTGCACGTTTTCCAGTTGCGCCAGCAATTGTCCCCTTTTTACGTGGTCGCCTTCCTTGACATACAGATGCGTGATCTTCCCATAGGCATTCGCACCAATGTTGACGAATGTCTTCGGCTTGATCTCGCCGGAGCCGCTTACGACGGCCGCCAAGTCCTGACGCTGGACTTTGCCGGTCTGCACGGTGACCACGTTCTTGCCGCTTTGATGAACGGTAACTCCGACGATGATGGCCAAAACCACCGCCACTCCGGCGCCGAGCGCGATTTTCTTCCAGGGTTTCATTGTTTCCGTCATTGTCGGGAGCGCTACCAGTATCCCCAGTTCGGCCCAAGGAACAATTCTAGCCAGCCAGTTTTGCCGGTCTGACGGACACGTATACTTTTACGATGTCGCCAGCAGGAAAGTTCCATTTCAGAGAGCCTTAATGAGATTTGCTTGAGAATCCAAGGGCCCGAGGGTACGTTCAAACCCAAAATTATAACTTGAGCATTGTTTCGCGGGCAGTACTTAAATGAAACATCAGATATTAGTCTCGCGCTTGAGGCAACTCGAACTTGTCATCGCCGCGTCCAAACGAAAGGGTCGCTAGGGCATTCAGCTCATTCTTTTAACGTGACTTAACCTTGCTTTCTCCCATTTTGGGGCCTAAAATAGTGGGGCTAAGGCTACTGTCGCAGGAGTTCCTCTCATGGTGTGGGTTGGTTCACGTTATCTTTCTTGGTTAGTTATTTTGGCGGTTGCCGGGGCAATAGTCCGCCCTGCCGGTGCGCAAAGTGACAAGCCGGCATCTGCAAGTCAGCCAGCCACAAGCCAACCATCTGCCGATCTATCATCCAATGGCGCGGCCGCCAGCGGATCCCAGACACAATCCACGGATGAGGTCGATCCGCTCAAGCGCAAGCCCAACGAAAAGCAGAAGAAACAGCAAAAGAAAGCTCTGAACGTCGAGCTTAGCAAGACTTACAAAAAGTGGCTGAATGAGGATGTCGTCTGGATTATCACTGACGAAGAACGAGCCGCTTTCAAGCAGCTCTCCAACGACGAAGAACGCGACAACTTTATCGAAGCTTTCTGGCAGCGTCGCGACCCCACTCCTGATACGGAAGAGAACGAGTACAAGGAAGAGCATTACCGCCGCATTGCCTATGCCAATGAACACTTTGCTGCCGGCATCCCCGGATGGAAAAGTGACCGTGGCCGTATTTACATCATGTATGGTCCGGCGGACGAAATTGATTCCCATCCTTCCGGCGGAACATATGAGCGGCCCATGGAAGAGGGTGGTGGCGAAACTTCTACGTTCCCCTTCGAAGATTGGCGGTATCGTTACCTGGAAGGTATCGGCCAGGAAGTTATCATCGAATTTGTCGATTCCTGTATGTGCGGCGACTACCACATGACCCTCGACCGTTCGGAAAAAGACGCATTGAAATACACGCCGAACGCGGGTTTAACGCTGTACGAGCAGATGGGCATGTCGAGCAAAGCCGCCCGCTTTAGTGGCGGAGGTTTGGAGCAACTGGGAGCTGGCCCTATGAGCTCAGATCTGCAAACCAAGGAATTTGACCGGCTGGAGCAATTCGCGAAATTGCAGGCTCCGCCGCCCGTCAAATTTAAAGATCTGGAAGAAATCGTCAACACCAAACTTATCACGAACCTGATGCCGTTCGATGTGCGATCGGATTTTGTGAAGGTGACCGGGGATACCGTGCTGGTTCCGATCACTATTCAGATGAAGTATCGCGATATTACTTTCAACAACAAAGACGGTGTACAGCGCGGCACGGTAAATATTTTTGGACGTGTGAGCACCTTGACCGGCCGGGTTGTGCAGACCTTCGAAGATACCGCGCAGGTGGACGTTCCCGCGGAATTGTTGCCGCGTACCGCGGAAAATTCTTCCGTGTACTGGAAGGCGCTGCCTTTGCGTCCCGGACGCTATAAGATTGAAATCGCTGTGAAAGATGTGAATGGAGACCGGAAAGGCTTGTGGAGCCGCGGCATCGTTGTGCCGGAGTACTCGGACGACAAGCTGTCTACATCGTCGCTGATTGTTGCCGATCAAATGGAAGCCGTTCCGACCAAGGATGTGAGCGCGGGCAATTTCGTCATTGGCGTCACCAAGGTGCGTCCCCGCGTAGCGCCAGCCGATGGCAAGCCGGCGATGTTCAATCGCAGCCGCGACCAGAAAGTAAATTTCTGGATGCAGGTCTACAACCTGGGCGTGGATGACAAAACACACAAGGCTTCGGCTACCTTCGAATTCGACATCGTTAACATCGCGACCAACAAGCCGGTTGTGCAGAAAACCGAATCGACCGACACGATGGGAAATGTAGGCGATCAGGTGACGTTGCAGAAATCGATTGCGGCGGCCAACCTGCAGCCGGGCGTGTACCGCATCGAAATTAAAGTGAACGACAATATCTCCAAACAGACTGTTGATCCTTCAGCTACCTTTGCGGTAGAGTAGCGGCCTGTTTATCCCCGGGGGTGGGAGTGAATTTTCGCCAGCTCGGAACTTGGGCGGTGATCGCCGCGCTGTCGCTTCCTGCATGGTCTGCTTCAGCATGGGCGACCGAGCAGTCGGGAGCGATCTCGGGATACGTGCGCGATTCCTCCGGCACTCCCCAAATGGGCGCAGTGGTAGAGATCATTGGCACAGCAGCTCGCACTCTTACCGTTTTCACCGATGATGCCGGTTTCTACTACGCCAGCGATTTGCTGCCCGGTTTGTATACTGTCAAAGTTTCTGCCGCATCTTTTTTGCCCGCGTGGCGGGATAAAGTTGGGCTGCATTCCGGTGCCAGCACTCACCTGAACATTACCTTAAATACTCTGCTGAACGCCATGCGTGTTGGTCCGCTGCGCGGCGCACCGGACGATGACGATTGGAAGTGGACACTGCGTTCCGTGGCGAACCGCCCCGTTCTGCGCGTCTTCGACGATCCCTCGATGGGCGAGGAAGTGCAGGGTGATGAGGTAAAAAGCAGCATGTCGTTTATTGCCGGCTCGGCGGCTGAAGGCTACGGCAGCGGCTCCGATGCAAGCACCGGATTTTCCATGGAGCGGTCGGTGTTTTCTCTGGACCGCGTAAGCCTAGGCGGCAGGGTCGGTTACGGAGACAGCACTCCGGTGGCTATTTTGCGCGCCATGTATACACATCGCCTGCCCGATGGCTCCGGCCCATCCATGGGCATTGCCATCCGACACTTCGCGCCGTCCGATCCCAATTTGCATAACGCATCTCTCCAGTCGCTTGCGCTTTCGGCAGGGGAGGATTTCGCGATCAATAACGCAGTGGAGCTTCGTTTCGGCAGCGAATTGCAAGCCATTCAATTTCTTGGCCGCGTGACCGCATTTCGTCCGCACGGATCCCTCGATCTTCACTTCTCTCCGAATACCGTCGTAAGCTATAACTACACGACCTCCTTGCCCAATATCGTCGGCGGGGAGAATGTCGATGCGTCTTCCGATTTGAACGAAGCCGATCCGCGTATAAGCGTCGTGAATTTCAACACGCAGCTTGAACGCGCACAACATCAAGAACTCAATATCGCCCATCGTTGGGGAAAGAACAGCGCGCAGCTGGCCGCCTTCGATGATCACGTGGACAATACGGCATTGCTCGGCACCGGTACAGTTACGGCCGCAGGTGGTTTTCTCTTGCCTGATACCTATTCAGGAACCTTTACCTACGCCGGCAACAACCTCCATACCGACGGCCTGCGTGTGGTGCTTGCTCGCAAGCTTTCCTCCGACCTCACAGCGACGTTGGATTACGCCTACGGCGGCGCTCTCGATTTAGCCAAGCCGGACGTTGAGATTCAAAATGTACAGCAATGGATCGGCACCCAGCGGCGTCAGGCAATGGCCGCCAAGCTCGGCGGCACGATAGACCGCACCCACACTCGCTGGATTGCCAGCTACCGCTGGGTCAACGGTCAGGCGTTAACCCCGGTCGATATGTTCAACGCATCTCCCGGGCAGAGCGATCCCTATCTAAATCTCTACATCCGCCAGCCCATTCCGACCCTGGGATTCCTTCCAGCGCATATGGAAGCCATCATTGACGTTCGCAACCTTTTGGCCCAAGGATATGTCCCGGTCATCGGGCAGGACGGCCAGACGGTTTATTTTGTGCAGTCAGCGCGCGCGGTGCGGGGCGGCGTCACGATTAATTTCTAGAAGTTCTGTTGTCATCCCTTCGCACTTTATCCGAAAATTCCTCCCAAAGTTACCTTGGAGTGCCTCATTTGTAAAATCTATCGCTTGGATCGGAACTCCATGGTTGACTCTTGGGAGGAGCATTCGATACTGTTTGGTGTGCGGTGGGGCGCTGCATCTCATTTGAATCTAAGGAATTGCGCGTCTACCGGTAAACAGCCTGTCGTCGGGGCTTCCGCATCGACATCACTCCCCGAAATGATTAAGTTCAAGGAGATTTTATGAGAACGCGCGTCATTCTGGCGTTTGTGCTGCTGACTGTACTCAGCCTTTCGGCCCAAACCTTCCGCGGCACGATCCTAGGTACCGTAACCGATCCCTCCGGCGCAGTCGTCGCCGGCGCCACGGTAAGCGTGAAAAACGCCGGCACCGGGCTGGAGCGCACCACCCAAACCAGCGCTGACGGCAGCTACGCCCTGCCCGAGTTGCAGATTGGGACTTACACGGTGACCATTACGCTGACCGGCTTTCAGACCTTCCAAGCCAATGGGGTTACAGTTGACGTGGCGGGCGAGCGCCGCGTGGATGCGGCCATGAAGACGGGGCAGGTGTCGACCAAGGTAGAGGTGGCAGGCGACTTGTTGCCGCAAGTGGAAACAACCTCCGCCGAGCTCGGAGGTACTCTCACTGCAGAGACGATCGAGGCTCTTCCGGTCAATGGCCGCGATTACCAAAAGTTGATCTACCTCAACCCGGGCATTGCCGGATCTCCAGACCAAATCACCGATTCTCCCGGTTCCTATGGGGTTTTCTCGATGAACGGTTCGCGGGGGCGGTCGAACAACTTCCTGCTCGACGGCACAGACATGAACGATGGCTACCGCAACGATCCAGCCATCAATGAAGCTGGCGTATTCGGCGATCCCGCGACCATCCTGCCGCTTGACGCCGTGGCCGAACTGAAAGTGATTTCCAATTATGAAGCAGAATACGGACGCAATAGCGGCGCTGTGATTAACATCGTAACCAAGAGCGGCACCAACCACCTGCACGGTTCACTGCTGGAATACTTCCGCACCGGCAAGCTGGGAGCACGCAATTATTTCAACCTCGATCCCAATCCGAAGAATCCTTTCAATAACAATCAATTTGGTGGGGCACTGGGCGGACCGATCGTCAAGGACAATACATTCTTCTATGTGGATTATGAAGGCCAGAGTGAGAATGGAGCGCAAGCCGGAAACACCTGCGTGCCCTATCCGCAGCAAATCGCGTACGACGAAGCTACGAACGGTCCGGCGAACCCAGTTATCGCAGCGCTTCTTGCCCGTAACCCTTATCCCACGCCGAACATCGCCTCGGCGGTTTATAACCCGGTTACCCCCGCCGATTATCTTGCATTCGATACGGGTTGTCCGAACGGAAACAATCTTTCTTCTTCCACCAGCTTCTTCAACCGCGTGGACAGCTTCATCGGCAAGGTCGATCACAATTTCAATGCGAACAACCTGCTCACGGGCCGCTACTATTTTGGCAACAGCCACCAGAGCTTCCCATTCGCTCAGTTGTCCGGGGGCTTGTTGCCCGGGTTTAACACCACGACGCCGACGCGTGTGCAACTGGTATCGATCTCTTATGTGAAAGTGGTGAACTCCAGCCAAGTCAACGAGGCCCGTTTAGGATGGAACCGGTTCGCGGAAGGATTTTTTCCTGAGGATCAGAGTTTCATCCCCAACTCGATTGGTATGGATACTGGCGTCACCGCGTATAACGGCGGTCTTCCTGCAACTAGCGTGGGCAGCTTCTCGCAAATTGGTGCCACCGACTCCCTAGCCAGAAATCGCGTTGACGCCAACTGGCACTTCGTGGACAACTACTCCTGGAAGTCGGGAAAACACGACGTGAAATTCGGCTACGAATTCCGGCGCACCACCATCATGCAGTTGTTCGATCACGATTTCCGGGGTACGCTGGATTTTTCTGGCCTGACGAGTTTTCTCGAGGGGATACCCGACGTCGGCGGGAGCCAAATACAGGGCGATTCCGAGAGACACACTTATCAAAATAGCCACGGATTATTTATTCAAGACAGTTTCCGTGCGACGCCTCGTCTGACCCTGAACTACGGGATGCGCTGGGACTATTTCGGAGTAACGGGAGAGAAGAGCGGCCAGTTTTACACGGTCGATTACGCGAACGGCGGAAACAACGTCCAGACCGGCCAGTTGTATGACAAGGATCTTAATAACTTTGCTCCACGCGTAGCCCTTGCTTATGACGTAACGGGGCAGGGAAAGACTGTGGTACGGGCCGGATGGGGTTTGTTCTACGACGCCTTCTCCCAGGATATGTTTCTGGGGCATCTGCCGTGGAATTGCATCTTCTGCCCAGGACCGGCCTATCCCGGACTGGGGCCGAATGCGTTGGGTGAAGGCAGTGCGAACGATGCCGTGATTACGCCAGGGGTTCCGGTCTATTCCGGATTCGCACCCGAGGGAAATTTCTTTTCCGTCGATCCCAAAATGCGCACACCATATATCCAGAACTTCAATTTGAACCTGCAACAGCAATTGGGCAGCAAGACTGTGCTTCAGGTTGGTTATGTCGGCTCAATCGGCATCAAGCTGTTCCAGTTCCTCGATATCAATCAGCCCAGCCAGGCGGAGATCACGGCTGCCGATCTCGGTTGCGATTGCATCAACAGCTATGGCGTGCCGCGCGCGGTAGCGCCGAATTTCTTCTATCTCAATCAGGAGAAATCTTCGGCCAACTCAAACTACCATTCACTGCAGGCTAGCCTGCGCACCAGTGGCTGGCATGGCGTAACCTCGCAAGCGAACTTTGTCTGGTCGCATTCTATCGACGACGCCAGCGATCTTGAGGATTTCGAACCCAACGAGTCGCAGCCCACAAACAGCACCAATCCTGCCGGAGACCGCGGAAACTCCAGCTTCGACATTCGCCGCCGCTTTACCTGGAACTTTACCTACCAGTTCCCCAAGTCTGGCGGATCGATGCAGAAGTTGAAGAATGGCTGGGGCCTGGATGGCATCCTCAATCTGCAGGATGGTCAGCCCTGGCACCTCAACTACGAGTTTGAAGGAGACTACTCCGGCTCAGGCGAAGGTTTTGACCGTCCGGACGAGATCTCGACTCCGCAATATAACGCCAGCAATCCGGCACAGTACTTGAACCTATCGTCGTTTGCCGCGCCCTGCACCTGGGGGAACCCCAACAACGATGGCTCTGCGGACGAAACCAACTGCATTCCCGGCACACGCCACTTCGGCAGCGAAGGGCGTAACTCTCTGCATGGGCCGAGCTTCAAAGAGTTCAACTTCTCCGTATTCAAGGATACTTCGCTCGCGGAGCATGTCACAATGACGCTCCGGGCAGAGTTCTTTAACCTGCTCAACCATCCCAACTTCGTGAATCCCTTCCTGCCCAATTTCATTGCCGACATTGGAGCGCCCAATGCCGGCAACGGCTATAGGCCTGGTTCGTACTACCCCATCACGGCGACCGGCGACGTGGGCATCGGCAACCCGTTCCTCGGCGGCGGCGGACCAAGAGGCGTCCAATTCGCGGCTATCTTCAAGTTCTAGCTGTGTTTTTTGATCGAGCCCCTGCCGCTTTGCGGCAGGGGTTTTCTTTGTGCGATCTTAACCTCGTGGAGACATAAGAAAACTTAAGTTGTGATATCTTGTTTGGCATTTGCCGCACCTCAGCGGTCCGGACAGCCTGCCGAACGCGGCTTTTGGAGTGTTGTACGGAGTATGTGCGGTGCGTGACGGCACTATAGACGCCGCGCGTAATTTCTTCCAGGGGGATCGCAGATTTCATGAAGACCAGCAAGTCAGACATCCGTAGTGTCAATATTTCAGGCCAACTACCCAGAATTTTGCCATCCTTTTTGAATAAAGTTTCCAGTCATCCAACAGCAAGCATCGCGTTATTCGTAGTTGCGTTGTTTCTCGTTCTTACTATGCAGGCTTTTGCGGCCGATGACATAACCGTGCTGCACACCTTCACCGGAGGCAACGACGGCTCCTATCCCGACGGCAACGTTGTGGCCGATGCTGCCGGTAATCTCTACGGCACAACGCAAATCGGTGGTCTTTATAGTGCGGGCACTATTTTCAAGCTTGTTCCCGCTTCTGATGGCACATGGGAGTTCTCCGTCCTTTATGCATTCACTGGTGGAGAGGACGGAGGAAATCCGTTGGGTAGCTTGGTGTTTGACGCAGCCGGCAACGCGTATTCTACGGCTTCGTCCGGAGGCACAAACGGACTTGGCGTCGTGTTCGAACTCATTCCTCCGGCAGATCCTACTCAGGGCAAAGAGTGGACAGAAAAGGTTTTGTACAGCTTCCAGGGTGGAAGTGACGGCGCAGTGCCATTCGGCAACGTGGTTTTCGACACGACGGGAGATTTGTATGGTACGACTTCTATCGGCGGAATGACGCATATCGGCTGCCCTCCGGTAAAGGGATGCGGTACGATCTACGAACTCGCGCCGACTCACAGCGGGCCCTGGAAGGAGAGAATCATTCATCGCTTTCGCGACGCGTTTACCGAAGGCGCGACACCGCGTGCCGGTCTCGTCTTCGATGCCAACGGCAACTTGTATGGAACGACGTATCAGGGTGGCAACAACGACGTTTGCGGCGGGGATGGTTGTGGCACAGTTTTTGAATTGACTCCAGGTGCCGGCGAAAGCTGGAAGTTCCAAAACCTGATCGACTTCAACGTAACGGATGGTGCATTGCCAATGGGCGGAGTGACCGTGAGCCCGGACGGCTCACTGATTGGCTCAACCAGCTTTGGCGGTACCGAGAACGACGGAACGATTTTTGTGTTCAAGCAAGAGTCCGGCGTGTGGAAGTTCGCCACGATTTACAACTTCGACACATTCGACGGCCTTCAACCAGCAGGAAATCTCGCAGTAGATAAAGATGGCAATATCTACGGCGCGACCTACGAAGGCGGCGTGAACGATTGGGGAACGATATTCCGCCTGGCTCGGGCACCCGGCGCGAATGAATGGACCGAGAACCTGCTTTACAACTTTGTGGTGAGTGGAACGCATTTTGGCGCGAATCCTCTGGGCGGTGTGATGCTCGATTCCTCGGGCAATTTATACCTCACGGCCAATCAAGGAGGAAATCTGAACTTCTGCCAGCCCAACAGCGGATGCGGTACCGTAATCAAATTTGGTCAGCAGTAGAATAACGGCTAAATTTTTGGCGTCATTCCTGTCCCCGGCGTAGTTCAGCCGGGGACATGGATATCGCGTATAGCGCTGCGGAGTTCGCCGCGCACATTCACCTCGCACCCCACTCGTCCTACGCCTTCCGTCACCTACTCCCTTGGTTACTGCGCTGTTACTCTGCATGCATAATCCTTCCCCCCAAAGCGTTCGTTCCGGAGATCTCGATGCGTCGCTCCATCTGCGCCGTTTTCATGCTTGGCTTGTGTTTTGCCGCGCCCGCCTTTGCGCATCATATTAAGCAAGGCAGCACCGCTTCGCTGCCCATCACAACCTCTTCCGCGCAGGCTCGCGCGCTCTACGAAAAGGGGATGCAAGACTACGAGAATCTTTACCTCGAGCGCTGCAATGACGATTGGCGTGCCGCAGTGAAAGAAGATCCCAATCTGGCCGTCGCGTGGGCATGGATTGCCTTCAACAGCAGCGATCCCAAAGAAATCAGCGCGGCTCGCGAAAGGGCCAAGGCCATCGCGCGCAAAGCGACTCCCGGCGAGCAGTTGATGGTGGCGTGGATCGCCAAGGTGGAGGAAGGCGATTTTATCGGCGGCATCTCGGCCATGAACGACATGCTGGAGATGTATCCCAAGGACAAGCATCTTCTCTATCTCGCAGGCAACTGGTTGATGCTGGAAGAAGGAATCGAAGCCTCGCAGCACATGATGGAGAAAGCTCTCGCCATCGACAAGAATTTTCCCGCGGCGTTGAACGATCTGGCATACGCGGAAGCACGTAACCGGCAGTTCGTAAAAGCACTCGCGGCCATGGATCGCTACGTGGCTCTGCTACCCAAGGAGCCGAATCCTCAGGATTCCTACGGGGAGCTCCTCCGCATGGCAGGAAATTTTGAAGGTTCGTTAATGCATTACCGTGCCGCGTTGAAGATCGACCCCGATTTTGTTACCTCACAGGTGGGTCTCGGCGATACTTACGCTCTAATGGGCAATCAGGATCAGGCCAGGGCGGAATACGACAAGGCGATACGATTTGCCCACAACGAAGCCGACCGCCTGACCTACACCATGCAGAAGGGAATGACCTTTGTGCGAGACGGCAATTTCGCGGAAGCGGACAAACTCTTCTTGCAGATCGCAGAAACGGCCCATGCTAAAGAGCAAGACTTGCAGGAAGCACAGGCGTATCGACATCTGGCCGAATATCAAACCGACAACGGTGTCGCGTTGAAATACCTGCTGAGCGCCGAAGATGCCATGGGCCATCGCAACACGATTTCGACATCCGATAAAGATGACGAACTCTCGCGCATCCTGCGCAACCGCACCGTACGCGCGGCCCGTGCCGGAGATGCCGCGTTAGCCGAGAAATCTCTCAAGCAACTCGAAGCCATGGCAGGAGCCAGCCGCAACCGTGTGATTCAAACTTCGTACAACGGCGCAGCCGGGATGTTGTTGATGGACCAGAAAAAATACGAAGAAGCGATCTCTTATTTGGAAGAGGATTCGGACAATCCGTTTACGCTCGAACTATTAGTGCAGGCTTATTATCAAACCGGCCAATCCGACAAACTGGCCGAATCCGAAGCTAAGTTGCGCGGCACGAATGTTCCGACCATGGAGCAAGCTTTAGTTGTGCCTGCCGCGCGCTTGCGGCGTCCTGAAATCTTATAGAACGTTTCACCCTCTCGTTCGTCTATACTGCTGAGTGCCAGCGGAAGCATTCTTTCCGCTGGCGTTGTTTTATCCATTTTGCACACTTTAATGAGTACTAATCTTGATCGTCGTTCTCGCCAGCGAGTTGTCACCCGCGTGCCTGTGCGCGTAAAAAGCTGTAATGGAAACGAGGAACTCAGCGCTGAAACTCGCGATATCAGCACCAACGGCGTCTTTCTCTTTACACAATCGCGCCTCGTCCAAGGCTCCAACCTCGAACTCGTCATGATTCTTCCTCCCGAACTCACCTCCGGCAAAAAGAGTTGGGTGTGTTGTCACGCCCGTGTATTGCGGGTGGAGGACAAAGGGAAAGAGTTCGGCGTAGCGGCCGAAATTCAGCGAATGGACGTGTTGCCTGAAATTCCGGTTTAACCTCCCAGCTTTTTCCTGACGGCCTTCGTCCGGCTGAGAGCAATTCCTACACTGCGAAGCGCTAAATTCTAGCTTTTTTCCATAAAAATTAGCAAAAAGGCTTCCCATAGCCCCAACCTTAGTGCAATAATTGCGGCCCGAGAATTGCTCTGGCCAGATTTAGTGTTTTAGGTGGGCCTAATATGTGGATTGAAAAACTGTCGGATGGTGTGGTCCAAGTGCAGACGCCGATCGGGCCGCGCTACGTGATGCCTTCTTTTCTTCAACGTGTATATTTTCTTTGGATGTTTCGTAATTTTCCCATTCTTCCTCATGCCGTACTCAGTACCTGGCAACAACGCCTCATCGACCGCTTATGTTCCGAACAAAGGTTCGTTTCTATGGCCTATGCTGACGGAATGGAGGATGCTCCTGTAATCGGCACAGTCGAGCGCCGGTCGCCAATGGAGCCGTTACCGCCGCGACGCCCCGTGGTCAGCGAAAGCACTCAGGGACTGGCAGCGGAAGTGCGGCAGCGCTCATAGCCTCGATCAAAAGCTTAAGAACGGAGGAATGCAAACATCATCCAGTTCCTCTTCGATCCCGATGTGCACTCTGTGTGAAATCAGAATCCCACCCGTTGTCCGTATGATGACCACAAAATGTACAAGATGCTACAATCAAAAACTGCCTATCGATGTAGGTGTCGCATAGGGCGCGTAGCTCAATTGGCAGAGCAACTGACTCTTAATCAGTAGGTTGTAGGTTCGATTCCTACCGCGCTCACCACTTTCAATCACTTGGCAGCTTCGGATTGATCCCCATTCCACCGATTGTGCTCACTGAGCCCTCAGGGAATGTGTTGAGCTAGCTGTCTCACCGCTGGCTATAGGCTACGCTCCTACCGTCGAAAGGCAATCCCGCGCAAATGAATCGCCGTTCCGTTTTCCAACTAGTGCAGGCTTAACCTCGACATCGCCATCTTCGCCGCAAGTGAGCCGCACATGCCGTGCACCCCACCGCCGGGGGGAGTCGACGAAGAGCAAATATAAATATTGCGGGCTGAGGTCGCGTAATGTCGCCATGTGGGACGAAAGAGAAGCTGACGAATATCCATAATGCCGCCTCCAATGTCGCCACCGACAAGATTCGCGTCCATGCCTTCGAGATCTGCGGGAGTAAAGACACGGCGCGCCAGAATGCATTCGCGGAAACCGGGAGCGAAACGTTCGATCTGATTCTCCACCCTCTCGAGCATGTTTATTTTGGATCCGTTCGGCACATGGCAATAAGCCCACGCCGTATGCTTCCCTGCCGGAGCTCGTGAGTTATCGAAAAGGCTGGGTTGAGCGAGTAGAACAAAAGGGCGCTCTGGGTGCTGTCCATTTCTCACCGCTTTCTCCGACGCGGCAATCTCTTCGAAGCTTCCACCAAGATGCACACTGGCAGCTCGCCGGCAATCAGTATCCTTCCACGGAATCGGCGCACTAAGCGCATAATCCACTTTGAAGGCTGCGGCTCCGTAGCGAAAACTTTCAAGCTTTCGCTTGTAGCTGCGAGATAAGCTTTCTCCGCCGATCTTCGATAGTTGCCGAGGGGTCAGGTCACAAAGAAGCAGATCATAGTTAGTGACCTCTGACAAGTTCCCCACTGGCGACGATGTTTTCACTTGGGTTCCGAGAGTGGAAAGATAGGCGCACATCGCATTCGTGAGCGACTGCGCTCCACCGC
The DNA here is from genome assembly GCA_035486715.1 of Candidatus Aquilonibacter sp. GTDB lineage: Bacteria > Acidobacteriota > Terriglobia > Terriglobales > Acidobacteriaceae > Sulfotelmatobacter. Next base: position 82,684 of record DATHMV010000070.1, on the reverse strand, counting down.
GAGGAATTGGCCAACCAACGGCATGAGCTGCAACAGTCAGGAGAATTGCGAACGCTGCGGTCAAAGGCTCGTCCAAGGCAAGAAAGGAATGGGCAGCCAAGCCTGCGAAGAGTGCACGAGTTCTATTGCTTTGAAATCGGCGTGCGACAACCTGAGACGGCAGCATCGCGACCATCCCAAAGCGACCCATTAGGAACGGATGCTTGGGAAAGAGTGAAATCGGACGCAAGATCTCCAGAGCAAATTCACTCCAGCGTTCGACAAACGGACGCATGAGGCTGTCCCACATGGCTCCATCGCTTCCCAATGAATTTCTGGTTTCAAAAAGATCCCGTTCCAGCACCACTGCGGTGCCGTCATCAAGAGGATGCGCTAACGCCGCTGGCGAATGAATCCACTCCAAGCCATGGTCCCTAAGGGGCAGCGACGAGAAGAATGGTGAGCCCGCGCCAAGGGGATACACTGCCGATCCAAAATCATGCTGAAAGCCAGGCAGAGTTAATTCCAGAGTGCGCACCGCGCCGCCCGCCGTCGGTTGCGCTTCCAGCACTTCCACCTGTAGTCCAGCCTGGGCGAGGACGATGGCTGCCGCTAAACCATTCGGTCCCGCTCCGATGACGCACGCCTTAGGGCTCATTAGGAATCGCGCCTGCGATCTTCTAACCCAGAAAATACGCAAGATGAATGCCAGAGTTCAACGCGAATAGAGCAAATTGGAAGTGTATAACGCCGCAGGATATGCCGCCGCGAAGGCAAAAAGAAAGGTATTCAATCCCATAGTCAGGGCGACTAACAAATGAAAAACAAGGCCAGATCCAAGCAGCATTAGTCCGACGGGTGAAGGTACCCACGGTGCGAATGCAACGAGGATTTCTCCTCCGTATACCGCTGCGGAAGCAAGAATCGCCATTTGAGGGTTATTGGCGAGAAAGCGATACAACCGCTCGTTTCCAAAGGTCTGCGTGGACATCAGAGCAGTTAGCGACTGGCCGTCGCGCCAGAGTGGCGCTCCGAGTTTGATGACACCCGCCGTGAAATAGGAAAGCGAGAGTTGCAATGCTATAAAGCAAAGAGCAATATTCGTGGCAAAGGAAGTGCTGAACAACCTCGCAATAAATACTGATATGAGAGTCAGCGTGAGCATTTCATCCGATCCGTTATTGCCTAAGCCTTTTCTAAGCTGCAAAAATGCCGCCGCCATCACATAAATCAAGAGTGGTAATAACTGTCCCCGGTGAAATGCGATAGCTGCAATGCATGCCAGCGCCGCAGATAATCTAAGAGCGATCACTGCGGTCCCGACGGGACACCCTTGCAAAATACTGAGAAAGCCAACCCCAAAGGCCGAACCTCCCGCATTGGATTTAAACAAAGGGCGGAGCATGCCCCCCGTTTTGAGTTGCGGCACCAGGGAAAGAAGTTCGAGATCCGCCAAGCTTGAACCCAGCGCCGCCACAACGAGCACGCTGTTTAGGCAAACGTCCGCATCTAGTCTCATACCTTGGCAACGGTCCTTCTTCTTCGACCCAAGCGTCGAGATGTGAACACGATCATATCGGCAGTGCCAGCGGCGGATCGCTCACGGCGCACGATCCTAAACCGGCGGACACTTCTGGGAGCGAAATCAGAAAGAGAAGTGGCATATTTGGCAAGCAAATGATATGCAGGAGTACGGCATGCCCGTTTCTTGCCTTTCTTGCGCAAAGCACGCCATATGGAATTTGCGCACGCATTAAACGTCTTGCGCAGCCTTCGTTGAGGATTCCATCCGAATGCTCGCCAGGTCCTTGGCTTGTGAGGCGTAACATCAATCCAGACGAAACCCTCACCGCCAGCCGGCTTGCACTTCACCTCGAAGCGGTAATCGGAGGAGGGAGGACGCGGGCCGAAAAGTCTCCACGAAGGAACAATCCTGAGCGGATCGATTCGTCCCAACCATCTCGGCTTGCGCCGTTTCAGTTGGCGTATCACGGTCAATAGGAACCAGACCGCAAAAATGGCAAGACAGAGGAGATCTTTAGGGGAGGAAACCCCGAGATCGTTTCGGATGCTGGCTGAAACCCAAGTAATCATTCACAGTAATTGCCGCAACCCATTCACATTTCTGCTTCTTTTAGAAAACTCTCAAAGCTGATCCAATGAGCATCTCCGACCAGTTATCTCTCCGAATCTAAATCGGAAATCCTAATAATCGTCGTCATCGTCGTCATCGTCGCCCCCTCCATCGTCGTCGTCATCATCGTCATCATCATCGTCGTCATCATCATCGTCATCATCATCATCATCGTCATCATCATCCGCGTCTTCCTCGCTGCTGTCGTCTTCCAGCCAGCCATCGTCGTCGTCGTCGTCCGCGTCTTTATCGGCGCACTCATCTTCGTCGACATCATCATCAACGTCGACATCGTCAACGTCGTCATCCACGTCCTCATCCTCGTCTACATCGTCTTCAATTACGGGAGGGGAACCGCCAGATGACCTACCCGTAGAACCCGTACCTTGGGCCAGGAAGAAGAAACGGAGATTGCCTAACGCAGGGATTTGCCGTAACAAAAGGATCGAAAATATTGCATAAGAGAGTGACAATGCGGCAAATGAAAGATATTCAACTCCGAGATGCATTGACGGCCTCCGTTCGAGCCTTCAGCGAAGGGTAACAAACACCTATACAGCAAGATCTTTACTCAGTACCAAGCAGGCAAACTTTCGGCTTAGACATGCCGCAGTACGGTTCGTTTCATTTTCGTTACCTTCCCCAGCAGTTCCAATGCCTTAGCCTCACCTTTAACATTCACTAGACGTCTTAGCTTGATTGCGTAGTGAGTACGCGCACGCCAATAAATGAGCTTGTGCCCGCGACTGCCGGAAGCTCGACCCGTATCGATGTCGTCCTGAAGAAGTTGTAGCAGCCGATTGCCGGGCTGGCCAGATTTTTCTGTATAGCCTTTCAAAAGTGCTAATGCTTCGTCGCGCTCGGCATTACGATACACAGCGTAATGATGAGCAAGGTTATGGCTACTCTCTTTGGTGATGACTTTTCTCGAAATTAACGCATCCACAGAAACCCCAACGTATTCCGCCGAATGCGCATGCTTCACAAATGCGCCGGCGCGACGTTGCCGCTGCGACAATCTCGCGGGTTGCAGTTTACCCCCGCGCTGTTGATACTCGATCGCGGAGTATGCAAAAAACGGAGTGGCCAAGGCAAACTCGCCGGGACGAAGAACCGGCATTTGGCCAGTTACAATTCGATGAGAAGGGATCCGTCCAGCCATACGCATGTACCTTCGCTTCATCTCTCTTTTCTTGGAGCCGTCCTTGACGAGCGTCCATTTCAAGGCGAAAGCGCTGACCGGCAGTTCACCGTTATTAATGACAATTGCCGAAACGGGCAAAAGCTTATCGTAGTATCGATGCTGGGTATAACCGGGAAAATGCTCGTTGACGAGCGCGAAGAAATCGGCCTCGTCATGGCGCACGAGTCTGATTGAGGGCTTCTTATGCTTGGAGGGCTGCCCGACGATGGTTGCTATGGACTTGAACGGTGTCATCGAAAAAGCTGCAAGAGATCCGAGAATCGCGACGGCTTTTCGCCGAGTGATGGACATTAGGATCGCCTCCTTGCACTACCGGGTTTCCCGATTTACGATCGTTTGGACTTGCGCAATAAATTGATCCGGCGTCAGCTTTGAATATTTTCGCAACGGATCGAATGAAAGAGTCGCGTGCGGATGGACCCAATTGGCGTTCTGGTCAACTTCGAAAGTGCCTTGCGCCTCGCCTACTGAACGGAAATGCCCCTCCCCATTCATTAGAAATAGCGCGTAACGGTGCCCCTTGAGCAGAACTGGCTGGTTGGGTGTTTCCACAACTGCCGCCGTTCCATCGTCGAAAGCGACTTTCCCTCCGTGGTGCACGACATCCACAACACCCTGAGGCTGTGCCCCTTTGAGAATCCGGTCTACCTGAATCGCATAATGCGTCTCAATGCCAGTGCCATCCCTCACTAACTCGCTACGTTCGCTTTGCACTGTGCCCAATATCACAAGATCGCTGGCGCTTGCGAGATCTTCGAGGGACTGGGCTTGCATCCACGGCCTTGAGTAGTCGTGTTGAACATAGAAGCCATTATTAAGAATGGCTGCTTTATGCAACCCGTCGGTATGGCGCGCAGTAAACATGAGATCGGCGGCTGACGGCTTCCCGGAACCGGCATCGGCCGCTTGCTGAGCGGTTACCTGGGAAGCAAAGAGCAGACAAAGCAAAGCAACCAGCATCAATGGGCATAGAGGGAATAAGCGCATTCGCTGCGTTGAGATATTCATTGGTTACTCCTTTTTGCGACTTCCCAAGGTTTCTTTAACTCCCAACCTTGCTCGGCCTCAAAAATCTGATCCTCGAATATCCACCGATAACGCCGACTGTCGCAATTCTTGCACTTTGTCACCTCGTTCTGAAAGCAACCAGTTGCACTATCGGCATCTGAATCGGTGATCTGATCCGCATTCGAGGTCGCCGTCGCGCAAACCGCCGGCGTGGCCTGATCCATGATACCTGCAGGGCTCGTATTGGGAGGTTTGTCCTGCAAACCAAGCAGGTGTCCGATTTCGTGGGCAACCGCGATGGTGCTCTGATCGTTGGAATTATTCCGTGAGAGGAAGACGGAATCATATGCAATATCAAGAGTGCCGGGATTTGCCGCGATGCACATGCCCGGGGAGTTCGTAAACGTTATATCTGGATTCTGTCCAGCTGCGGCAGGTACAAATTTAACCCCTGTTACACTTGTATAATCGTTCCAATCGTTGAAAGCTTCGGTAAACGCACTGGAGGGGACGCCCGATGCGTAAGTAAATGTATAAACGCCGTTCTGCTGCGTAACATCTCCACTTCGAATGAGAGTTCCAAGCCCGCTGTTAACCAAGTCGCTGCTCGGCAGGCATTGGGCAGAGGCGGAATAAGGAACAGTCCACGGTACGAGAATCGACAATGCGAAGAGGATGCCACTAAGTGCGCGATTCATTTTTGTCCTCGCTTCAAAACCCAAATGCAGTATGACGGTGGGACTAATACTCTCGCGAACCCTAACTCCGGTAAATCACCTAGCTATGATGGCCGCACCATATTCTCACTCTTCTGTGGAAATCAAGAAAGTTTACATATTTTTACATTTGAATATCGCCTGCAAGTCTTATAGCTCACGGATAGCATATGTAAGCATCGTTTTTATACGAATTTACCGCGTTTTACTATTAAGACTTAAGACAGTAATTAATTAGCGATAAATTGACAGCAGTCTCTGATGTAGAAGCTGCCCACACTATTATGCACGGATTAGCTAAGACTGTTGTTATGGTCTGAAGTTGGCACGCTTACATCGTGCGATCAGAAAATGTGCGAACCGACTAGCTATTGAGGGCAATGTGGCAGTTGTCATTGCAGAAGTAAGGCCTGATAAGAACTAAACATTTGGGCCCGGAAGCTGCACTAACCGTCATGATCCCTCGGCGCATCCGTACAGAATCATGCAGGAACCCGGGAGCAGATCCCGATTCCCAGCGACTTCAACTCAACAGCGGCCTGAATCAGAGCAGGCCAGGCTTGGAGCAGCCTTCCAAAGCGCTCCGTCAGGCGCTGTGCCAGAGCGATCCGTAGAGGGAAATCAGCTCCATCTCCCATTAGAGCGTGACGAAACCCGGCTGGAGTTAACCTCTTGTTTAGGACCTGAATGTGGGCACTAAGGCCATCTACCCAGTAATTGGGAGCCCGCTGAAACTTACGGATTTGCTGACTAAGTGCTTCTATGCGACGAGACACAGATATCCAAAGCTGAGTTCGTATCAGTTCTTCAAAATCGGCTGCGGGGAGCCTGCCTATGTCGCTAAGATGCGTGCCCAATTTTATTAGGGAGGCAGCCTCGTCACAGTCAAATTCTGAAGCCGAATGAGTAGCCAGGAGAGATACTAGAATCGCGTAGTACGGGATCGAGTTCCCGGCTAGTTTCAGGTCTTTCGCAGTGGTATTTTTCTCAATAGGTGGAAAATGCATAAGCGCCCAAGGCAGGTAGGCAATGACAGAAGGACAAAAACGAACAAGCATTTTTCCAAATACAATGTCCAGCCCTCTTAAGGGCATAAAAGGCGGAAGAGCAGTGCGGTGATCGTAGGCCAAAACTGTTGACTGGCAGTATCCTCCCGCCCCAAAGGTCAAACTCGTCGGCGACCGGAAGATTTGGCGTGAGACCGATAGCTTACGATACGCATCTTCACTGGCGGTCAACTGACGGTACGTCAGCTTATCTTTCCACAAGTAGTACGTCGGGTATGTTGAACCCGGATCACCATAGATACCGTTCCATGAGACTCTCGTTCGTACCGCCCTCCTCTCGAGAAGAGTCAGGAACTCATCATTCAAACGGTCAAATGTGACAGAGGTTTTCGGTTCCGACCGGAAAATAGAACCGAGGGACCTTCCCAGTACCCCTTCATGAAACCCCACCAGATCGGCCGTGCCAGCCGGCTGCTCGTTTAATAGTGTTTGCTGATCAGGAAATAAGAGAACGCGAGTGGGGTCTTGGGCCGTCGTAACGCGGACCGTATGACGAATACCTCGGCTGGCGCTGGGCCGGCATATGACATCATCGTCAGCGCTTAGGAAGCACTCTCCCACCGTCTCCAGGAATAATGCGTTTCGGTTCGGTCCGCAAGCCTTGTTGGCGAGATTCTCAGGATTGAACAGGCCGAACTCGACGATGTTCGGATCAATACCACTGTGCCGAGCGAGCACTTCGGCATATTGTCGCTTCTCGGCAACACCGGCATAGCTGAAGGTAAATTCGCGATAAGTCGTGCTTAGCTTTTTCAGACATGCTACATTCGCCATCTGTTGGGAAGCCAGCACCGAATCGTCGGCAATAATTACACGCAGCTTCCTGTTATGTTCCCTGAAGTTTTCCAAAAAGCTTGTTACGCATCGCAGCAAGACTTCCGACCGGCCACAGGTTGGGACAGCAAAGGTCGTGATGGACATTTTTTTGTCGGCTTCTGTTTCGTCGTGACTTGCGACCTTGGCCTTAAGCTCCCGGTCCGATATCATGAAACCATCATTTGCAAGCTGACTGAGAGAATCGCGCAACCCGGAAACATCCGAAGGTGGAATCTTTTTGCGGGCAAGCGAATCCCACACATGCTCATCCAAGGGCTTAAAGTCACTCATTCGCTTCAGCGCCCGCGCCGTCGAAGTCGCAACGGGAGTCACCATTGATCTTCCTGGAGAATGGACCAACGACACTCCCGGTTTTCCGCTGGGAAGCAACGCCATCTTCCTGCAGCGATAAGCGGGTTTGTTATCTTCGAAAACAATGGAATCGTTCGAGCGAGACCAAGTAAAGAGAGCGCCGTCTTTCCCCATCATTCGTAGATTCCCGAAGTTAAATCCCATAACTTGCTTAACGCCCTTAATCAAAGAATCACGGTTTTCGACAATTAGGTCGTTCGGTACCGAGGTCTTTAATGCCAGCCTTCGGTGATGCTGAAGGTCCATCGTATTGTGGCCGTGAAAGAAGTAGAGATAATGGAATGCAGGCGCCTCAAAATAGCCGACTCTAAATCTGCTTTGAAGCTGCTTAAGAAAATGAGTATCCTCTCCGCGGACTGACAGCGGACCGGACTCCGGATAACCAAGTCCATGGCCGTTTCTAAACATCAGCGTGCAAGGTCGTCCTCCGATCAAGTTACGCTTGCCGCTTTCCCAGTAACATATTTCCGCATGGTGGAAAATGTGGAGATTATCTGTGAGAATGGATGCATCGTACTTTTTACTGATGAGGAATTGTGCTTGAGCGGCTACTCGCTCAGGATGCGATAGATCATCGTCGTCCCATTGACAGAGAATCTCCCCGTTAGCGTTAGCCATGCTTAGATTCCGAAGTGCGCCCAGACACAGTTTCCGATTCGGTATTACACAATGAATATCCGGTCGGTTCAGCGAAGACAAATAGGACAAAACCTGGTTATCGTCTTGCGCTCCTGGGTTGTCTATGGCGATAACCATTTCTTTGTTTTCGTAAGTCTGTGAAATATACGAGGCAATGCTCGCCTTTAAGAACATCAATCGCTGCTCATCGGCAAGCGTCACCATCAAGCAGCTTATAAGGGGCGCGAAGGCTGGGGTCGTCATTTCGTCGGCTTTTGGATGCTGTAAGCGTCCTCTCAGAAAACAAACTAAAGCATATTCACGCTAAGTATGAAAAATAATTGATTGTTTGCTTGCTTGCATATAGATCTAGGGCCTGCTAGTTCTTGCCTATCAGCTTGTAACCGGCTTCACGGTATGGGTGAGCACTGAGCGCGCGTAATACGGAATATCGTTGATGAGCACAGTGCAAGGTCCGCATTCAGCGCGGTCGCGTCCCAGCTTCGTGCCGGTCAGGCCCAGTTTTTAGCGTAGTGTTGACGCCAAGGTCCTGCTTCATCGCGTCGACGCGTCGCTGTTGGCCATTGACGTTGAGCATAATCAGCCGCTCGCCAACAACTGCCGCCGACTGCTGGTCGTGCAGAAGGGACGAGGCGCGGAACAGGTAGCCTGCGGAAGAGAATGCCTTCCTGAGATGGTCTCGGATCGCCTTGGGGAACTTGCCTTCTCCGGTCATACCTGTCACCTGCTAACGCGTGCAACGGCTCTAGAATGCGGCAAAAAGGGCATCTGAAATTCCACATTTTAGCAGTTGGGTTAGGAGAAATAATCCTGGGATTCGGAAATTCCCGAATTATCGCAGGTCAGCGGAAATGCGATTAGCTTTCGACCAAGAGCTAAGCGTAGCCCACTACTCCGCGTTCAAATCCTTGACAAACATAATGCTGAAGACTAGAAAATCTAGAAGTCCTTCGACTCTCGGATACACGCGGAGATTATTTCGATGCCACACTCCCGCAGAGATTTCTTCAAGGTAGCAACGGTCGGCGTGGTCGGCGCCACGGTTTTTGGCTTCGACCTCAAGCCCGCCTACGCACAACTCAAAGAATTAAAGATTGCACGAGCTGCTGAAACGCGCTCGACATGTCCCTATTGCGCGGTAGGCTGCGGCGTTCTCATCTACACGATCGGTGATCGGGCGAAGAACGTCACGCCGCAAGTGATCCACGTGGAAGGCGATCCTGATCATCCCACGAACCGCGGCACGCTTTGTCCGAAGGGCTCTTCGCTCGAGCAGGACATGCTCAACCCGCGGCGGCTCACGAAGCCGCAGGTGCGGCGCCCCGGAGCGACGGACTGGCAGGACATTTCCTGGAACGACGCACTGAATGAGATTGCACAGTGGACCAAGAAAACGCGTGACAATTCCTTCGTCGAGAAGGACGCGAATGGCCGCACGGTGAATCGATGCGAAGGCATCTCTTTTATCGGCGGCTGCACGGACACCAATGAGTTCAATTATCTGGCCGTCAAGGCCATGAGGGGGTTGGGCTTGGTTTATTTAGAAAACCAAGCCCGGGTTTGACACGGACCCACGGTCTCAAGTTTGGGACCAACATTCGGACGCGGGGCCATGACCAATGGCTGGATCGACATCAAGAACACCGACATGATGTTGATCATGGGCGGCAATCCCGCCGAGAACCATCCCTGCGGCTTCAAGTGGGCGATGGAGGCGAAGCGTAATCGCAACGCCAAGCTGATTTCCGTCGACCCTCGATTTACGCGCACATCCTCTACCGCCGACCTCTTCGTGCAAATTCGCGCTGGCACCGACATTGCTTTTCTCGGCGGCCTCATCCGCTATGCCATCGAGAACAACCGGATTGCCAAGGACTATCTCGTCAATTACACCAATGCGGCCTTCATCGTTAAGGAGGGTTTCAAACTTCCGGAGGACGGCTTGTATTCAGGATTTAATTCCGCCGCCGGTAAGTACGATCTCTCCACGTGGAATTATGAAGCGGCAACAGGTTCAGGCGGGCAAGAGGGCGCAGCTGGGGCGACTGGTCACGCGCCCGAACCTACGCCGGGCACGGTGGGAGGAGCGACACCACCGCCTGCGTTGCCCCCGAATGTCGCCTACGACCTCACCCTTCAGCATCCGCGCTGCGTGTTTCAGTTGATGAAGCAACAGTATTCCCGCTACACGCCTGAAGCCGTCGAACGCATCACAGGTATTCCAAAAGATCAGTACATTAAGGCCATCGATCTATTTACCTCGGTCCGCAAAGATGGCGACATGAAGAAGGTCGCGACGATCATCTATGCAGTCGGCTGGACGCAGCATACCTTCGGAACGCAGATCATCCGAGCCGCTGCCATGATTCAACTCCTGCTCGGCAATGTCGGAAGAGCGGGCGGCGGCGTGAACGCCCTGCGCGGCCACTCGAATATTCAAGGCGCGACCGACATGGCGGGCTTGTACGATTCACTGCCCGGTTACCTCAAAGGGCCGGTTCCAGACGACAAAGATTTGGCTACCTATCTGAAGCGCACCACGCCGAAGTCGTCGAAACCCGCGCCCTGGGATTCGATGAACTACTACGCGAATACGCCGAAATTCATGGTGTCTTTGCTGAAGGGTTTCTATGGCGAGGCGGCGACAAAAGAGAACGACTTCGCCTTCGATTACCTGCCCAAACCGGGGCAGGATTGCTCGTGGACACATATCTGGGACGATATGTACAACGAGAAGATCAAGGGCATGTTGGCCTTTGGAATGAATGGAGTAATGATTGGCCCGGACACAAACAAGAACATTAATGCGCTGAAGAAAGCAGACTGGCTGGTAGTTGGTGAAATTTATGAAGATGAGACCAGTGAGTTCTGGCGGGCACCGGGCATAACAGCGGAAGAGCAGAAAAAGATTAACACGACCGTCTATAGGTTACCCTGCGCGGGCTTTGCCGAAAAAGATGGCAGCATGACCAACTCCGCCCGCTGGGTCACCTGGAAATATGCCGCCGTTCCACCTCCCGGCCAAGCGCGACTTGATCAGGACATCATCGCAGAGATTTTTTTGCGGGTTCGCGATCTCTATAAGAAAGATGGCGGAAAATTTCCCGACCCCATTCTGAATCTGAGCTGGGCATACGCGGACGGGGCTCATCCTCCACTTTCGCAAGTGGCGATGGAAATCAACGGTAAAGCTCTCGCTGACCTTAAAGATGATGCGACCGGACAGGTGATCAAGGCTGGCCAGCAGTTGCCCGGATTCGCCTGGTTGAAGGACGATGGCACCACCATGTGCGGCAATTGGATTTACTCGGGTTCGTGGACGGAGGCGGGATCGCAGATTCAGAAGCGAGGCACGGAAGATCCTTCGGGAATGGGAGTTTACCCCAACTGGTCTTGGTCTTGGCCAGCGAACCGCCGCGTGCTTTACAATCGCGCCTCTTGCAATCCCGAAGGGAAGCCGTGGGATCCCGATCGCAAGCAGATCTGGTGGAACCAAGCGGCAGGGAAGTGGGTGGGCAATGACGTGCCGGACTTCAAGCCCGATTCGCATCCCAAAGATCATATGGGTCCGTTCATTATGAATCCGGAAGGCATCGGGCGGTTGTTCGCTCCCATCGGTGTGCTCGCGGATGGTCCGTTCCCTGAGCACTATGAGCCGATCGAAAGCCCGATCAAAAATCCGTTCCACCCCCAGCAGTCGAATAACCCTTTGGTGAAAAAGTTCAAAACTCCGTACGACAAGTTTGGATCGCCGGAGGAGTACAGCATCGTATGCACCACCTACCGGTTGACGGAGCAGTATCACTACTGGACGAAAAACAATCCTATGAACGTCCAGCTCATTCCAGAGCCATTCGTGGAGATTCCTGTCGAGTTGGCGGACGAGAAGGGAATTCGGGGAACGGACAAGATTAAGGTCATTAGTGCGCGCGGGACCTACATCGCGAAGGCGTTTGTCACGCGCCGACTGAAGCCGATGATGATCGACGGCAAAAAGGTCTACCAGATCGGGTTGCCGATTCACCAGGGCTTCCGCGGTATCGGCGAAGATGAAGGAAGAAATGCGCGGACACCGGCAAATCTGCTGACCCCAGCGGTAACCGATCCGAATGCTCACACCCCGGAATCGAAGGGCTTTTTAGTGAAAGTCGAGAAGGCGTAGGAATAGAGAGCGATCATGAGCCAGGCGGCCACAGAGCTAGTTCGAATTTCCGGTCACGCAGGGGTCGTTCCGGGTAAAGGTCTGAACCGTGAATTCCAGGTTTGCAAGCTGGTGGACACGACCACCTGCATCGGCTGCAAAGCCTGCGAAGTGGCCTGCCTGGAGTGGAACGGATACACCTTTACAGAAACTACCTTCGATAACACCTACCAGACGATGCCGGAGACGGCATGGAATTACTGGAATCTGATCAAGTTCAACGAACACGAACGCGCCGACGGCACCATGATGCTGCTCATGCGCAAGGACCAGTGCATGCATTGCGCCGATCCGGGCTGCTTGGCGGCGTGCCCGGCGGACGCCGCCATTGTTCAGTATGCCAATGGCATCGTCGATTTCCAGGAGGCGAACTGTATCGGTTGTGGATATTGCATGACCGGCTGCCCCTTCAACATTCCGAAATTCGATCCCCCGTCGCGTAAAGTTTTCAAGTGCACATTGTGCAATGACCGCGTATCGGTAGGGCTCGAACCAGCCTGCATTAAGGCTTGCCCCACGGGCTGCCTGCATTTTGGGACCAAGACGGAAATGAAGGAATTAGCGGAGACTCGAGCGGCACAACTTCGTGACAATTCCGGATTTCAGGATGCGGGAGTTTACGATCCAGATGGAGTGGGCGGAACGCACGTGATTTATGTCCTGCATGATGCGAAGAACCCGGAGTTGTACGGTGGCTTGCCGAAAGATCCACGGATTCCATGGTCGGTGCGTGTATGGAAAGGCCCGCTGAAGTGGTTGGGAAATGTGGCAATGGTCAGCGGGATCATCGGCATGGCATTGCACTACATGCGCTTTGGACCGAAAAAAGAAGAACCAATTCCGCCCGCTGCCGATGTTGATGAAGGGAGGCGCGTATGACTACCGACGCGGTTTCGCGCTCAAGTGCCGCCCATCAGGATGAAGAAACCATCGTTCGCTACACGTTTGGCGAGCGCGTGAATCATTGGATCGGCGCGCTCGCATACATCTACCTGCTGATGACTGGCCTCGCCTTCTGGTCGCCGTATCTGTACTGGCTGGCAGCGGTTGTAGGAGGCGGTCCGGCCGCAAGATTCTGGCATCCCTGGTTCGGATTGATCTTTACCGCGTCGCTCTTCTGGACCTTCAAAGAGTGGCATCGCGATATGAAAATTGATGACTCCGATCGCGCTTGGGGAAAAGCGATCCCGGATTACATAAAGAACGAGGACGAAAAACTACCGCCGGTCGGCCGTTTCAACTTTGGACAAAAACTTTTCTTCTGGGGAATTTTCTACGGCGTAATTCTTTTGCTCCTCTCCGGCGTCGTGTTGTGGTACACCGAAACCCTGCCTTGGAGTCTGCGCTTTATTCGCTATACCGCGATACTGATTCACGCGAGCGTGGCGCTCATCACGATCGGATTATTCCTAATTCATGTGTACATGAGTGCGTTTCTCGAAGAGGGCAGCTTTGGATCCATGATTACCGGGTACGTCACCCGAGCGTGGGCGTGGACGTTCCACCGCACATGGTATTACCAGGTCATCGGCAAATCCCGACCCCTGCGATGAACGACGCGAAGTGGGATCGGCGCATTCGCCGCGCCAATGAACTTGTTTCAACGTATCCGTTTTCAGCCGAAGGGCTGCGTTTCTACGTTGGGATTGCAACATTTCAGAAAAGCCTTTACCGGCAAATTGGAAAGGCTCTCGCGGATTCGCCGAAGATTCCCGCTGATCGCCCCCTGCGCGATGAACTGGACCTTTTCCTTCTTTTACCGAAGTTCCCCGAATTCCTGTCGGTGATCCAGCGGATTGCGCCAGCGCCACTTACACATGCTTCCTCCGCTCTGGCTCAGAAGGGGCCTGCGGCATGGCAACATGCGATCGAAACATTCTGGCATGGAGAGCCAGAATTGACTGGAGACGTAGATGACGCCGCGCAAGTCCAGTCTTCGGATCGAGCACTCGCATGGATATTTCTTCAACCCTACGCTGAATATTTAGCCGATCATCGCGAAGTCACGATTGTGGACGGAACTCCATCGACCTGCCCGCTTTGCGGCGGCAAGCCAGCCGTCGGCGTATTGCGAAGCGAAGGTGACGGTGCGAAAAAATCGCTGATTTGCATGCTCTGCGCTCACGAATGGGCTTTTCGAAGAATTTATTGTCCGGCGTGTGGAGAAGAACGAGAACCGCAGATAGCATATTATTCAGCCCCCGAGATCGCGCACGTTCGTGTGGATGTCTGTGACACATGCCATACTTACCTAAAGAGTATCGATTTGACGAAAATGGGGCTCGCAGTTGCCGTTGTAGATGAGTTGGCGACAATCCCTTTGGACCTATGGGCACGCGAACATGGGTACGAGAAACTACAAATTAACCTGTTAGGAACCTGACCTGGCGCTTACCCCGATCCTTTGTCGTCCCCGCGTTTCCCACAGCTGACTGGAGTCTTTCCGTTGGTACCTTTTTTGGACCGGGACTGCTTCACAGTATGTGAAACACTAGCCGGCAGATCCTTCGCCTTGAGTCTTTGCCAAAGGAGAATATGGATATGTCCTTGAAGCCGGATCCAAGCTTTTACCCGTCGCCGGGCCTGGCGATGCAGGCCGCGCCGGAACGCATCGCTTATGTAACTCTGCTCAACGTCGGCAAAAATGGGAAACGGGACGCCATGGGCGTCATTAATGTCGACCCGCAATCTTCCGCGTATGGTCGGTTCGTCGGCCAGGTGGACTTCCCCAACGACGATAATGAGTTACATCACTTCGGTTGGAATGCGTGTAGCGCATGCCTCTGCCCGCAGGCGCCGCACCCGCACATGGAGCGTCGTTACCTGGTTGTGCCGGGCATCGGGTCGTCCCGGATTCATATCTTGGACACGAAACCGGACCCCAATCATCCCAAGATCGTGAAGGTGATTGAGCCTGCAGAGTTCATCAAAAAGACAGGCTACACCTCGCCACATACCATTCATTGCGGCCCCGACGGCATCTATGGCAGCGCGCTGGGTTCGGCCAGCGGTGACGGTCCCGGCGGCATCTTCCTGATGGATGCCAACACGTTTGAACTGAAGGGCCAGTGGGAGAAAGAGCACGGCCCGCAGAATCTGGCCTACGACTTCTGGTGGCACCTCGGACACGACACCATGATCACCTCGGAATGGGGCACGCCGAACATGGTGAAGAACGGCCTGATCCCGGAGTTGCGGCTAGGCGGAAAATACGGCCACAAGCTGCACATCTGGGATCTCGATAAGCGCCGCCATCTGCAGGAAATTGACTTGGGTGCGGAGCAACAGATGGTGCTTGAGCTTCGGCCCTCCCACGATCCCAAGAAAACCTTCGGATTCGTCGGCGTGGTCATCTCGCTGAAAGACCTTTCGTCCTCCATCTGGATGTGGCATCGCGAGGACGGAGGTAAGAACAGCAAGTGGGCGGTACGCAAGGTGATTGAAATTCCCGCCGAGCCGGCCGACCCGGAAAGCCTGCCACCACTGTTGAAGGGCTTCAGGCGGTGCCGCCATTGGTATCCAACATCAACCTCTCCCTCGACGACCGCTTTCTCTATGTCTCGTGCTGGGGGACTGGAGAGTTTCTCCAGTATGATGTCGCTGATCCCGCCAATCCGAAAAAGACCGGCTCAATCCATGTTGGTGGCATCGTGCGCCGGGCCACTCACCCGAAAAAGCCCAGGCAAGCACTCAATGGCGGTCCGCAGATGGTTGAGATCAGCCGCGACGGCAAGCGCGTCTATTTCACCAACTCTCTCTACTCCCCGTGGGACGAGCAGTTTTATCCCGATGGTGTAAAGAGTTGGATGGTGAAAATCGATGCCCACCCAAACGGCGGAATGAAAATCGATGAAAAGTTCTTTGTCGAGTTCGACGGGTTACGCGCACACCAGCTTCGCCTGGAAGGGGGCGACGCTTCGTCAGACTCCTATTGCTATTCGGACGCGAAATGACCCATGCGGGGCTGACTTCGACGATGTTGTGGCTGATGCTGCTCCTTGGCGCCTACCACGGACTGAACCCTGGGATGGGTTGGCTCTTCGCGGTGGCTCTGGGGATGCAGGAGCAAAGGGTGAGTGCAGTAGCAAGATCGCTTGTCCCCATTGCGATCGGCCACGCCCTGGCCATCGGCAGCGTGGTGCTGACTGCCACGTTTCTCGGCATGACGCTGCCGCTTGCAGTCATCCGCTACTTCGTGGCCGCGGTTCTGGTCGGCCTTGGAATCTTTTGCTTGGTGCGACATCACCACCCACGGTGGGTCCGAATGCAGGTAGGCTTCCGCGACTTGGCCCTCTGGTCGTTTCTGATGGCCTCTGCGCACGGCGCCGGTATAATGGTGGTGCCCGTTTTGCTGGGCAGCACAACTGTCGAAGCACAGAGCCCAATGGCAGGGCACAATCACATATCTCCCGCCGCAAACCCGCTAGCCGGAATGCTCGCGACCTGCGTCCATACGATTGCCTATCTTGCAGTCACAGGACTGATCGCTTGGGTGGTATATCGAAAGCTCGGCCTCGCACTTCTCCGTAGGGCGTGGTTCAACTTCGACGTGGTCTGGGCAGTTGCGCTCGTGGCCACCGGTCTTGTTACCCTACTTATATAGTCGGTTGTGTCCTTTCATCATCGCCCGGGGCATCCCCGGCCTAAGCTTTTCTACGAACCTTGAACAGCCGTTCTCTGCGAGGGATCGGAATTCCGCATTAAAGAAGTTTTCTCGAAAACGAGCTGCGATCGCGTCGACTCGCGCACGATCAAAGTCGGGGCTACACGCACCACGGATGGCTTCCTGGTCAGCTTGCCTTCAATGCGGTCCATCAGGAGCGTGGCACCGCACGCACCAATCTCGTATCCGGGCTGGGCGATTACAGTGAGCTTTGGGTGGAATGCGCGGTCTCCGGCAAGATCGTCAAACGTTGCGAGCGCAACATCCTCGGGACAGCGCACCCCCAACTCTTCAAAAGCTTGCAAAACTCCTAACGCCATGACACCGTTGGAAACCAAAATTGCGGAAGGCCTGGCGAACTGCAACAGAAGTTCTTTCGCGAGATGGTATCCGGAATTCTCGCGGAAGTCTCCTTCCAGAATCAAATTTTTGGATATCTCAATTTCCGCTTCTCTCAGTCCTTCTTCATAACCACGAAGACGTTCTCGTGCCACTCCCAATGCAAGCGGCCCAGTGATAATCGCAACCGTACGATAACCGGTTCGTATGAGATGACGGACACAGTCTTGCGCACCGCGAACGTTATCCAGCATGACGGCATCGATCTTCATGCCGGCGGGGGCTCGATCCAGGCATACCACGGGAATTCCAGATTCCAGGGTCCGCTGGATGTGCTCTGCATTTTTTCCGCGCGTAGGGGCCAGCAAAATTCCATCCACCCTACGTGAACGCAGGGCGGAAATGATGCGAAGTTCGCGTTCGATCTGCTCGTCGGTATTCGCGGTGACTAGAAGAAATCCTCGTTCCAGAGCGCGATCTTCCGCGCCGCGCATAATTTGCGGGAAAAAAGGATTGGTCACGTCAGGAAGGACCATACCCAACATATAAGTCTGCTTCACCTTCAGGCTGCGAGCTATCTCGTTGGGGTGAAAATCGAGATCGCGAATCGCGGCTTCGACCCGGGCGCGCAGGGCAGGGCTTACACGAACCGTTCCCCGGATAACATTGGAAACGGTTCCCGTTGAGGCTCCTGCGCGTTTTGCTACTTCTGCAATCGTTGCCATATAAAGGCGGAGAATTCGGTTATTGTGAATACTCGCTCACATAAGAGTTAGCTCAAGCTTGGTGACGGAAGCTGGTGAAATTTGAACCGTGGGTGTTCTTCCTGCCGGTGACAAAGCTTTGACCTGTGGCGTCACATCATTGCGCTGATCAAACGTGTTGCGAGCATGGAGATCGGTATGGGTGAGAGTGGTTACCGCTCCCGATTTTATGGTGGCACCTCGAATTACAATTTCTGTTTCGCGAATTTCGCTGACGCTCGGATTCACTAGAGTGAGCGTCAAATCCTTGCCTTGCAGGGACGCGGAGCCTTGCAATCCCCAAAACGATGCTGATTTGCCATCGCGCACGTAGTGGACATTGGAAGTCGAAACAATGGTGCGTACGGCCTGGCTTCCCTGGTGTGCGCTGTACATGCCGAAAACATGGCCTACAGGTGTTACGCAAAACTTATCTTCATGGGCGAGGTAGAGACTGTTCAGACAATTAATCAGTTGCGCGGGGCTTGCCAGAGTGATTTTTTCCGGATGCCGATTAAACATATCAAGCGTCATGGCGCTAAACACAGCGTCCCGGAGTGTGGGAGTTTGCTCAAGAAAATTGTTGGGTGTGAGTTGACTGCCGGGACGGTACCATGGGCCCCACTCGTCGACCACTAGTTTGACCTGATGTGTGGGGTCAAATTCACCCATGGCCTGCCAGTGACCCTCAATGAGAGATTCGAGGCGATTGCCTTGGCGTAATATTTCATACCAATCCACCGCTTCGAACTTGAGAGCATTGCCCTTGCCTGCATCCCAATCTTCTGTGTGCCCTTGGCTAAGGTTCCAAGAGTAGTAGTGGAGCGCCCATCCGAAGATGGAGCTAAATAGTTCTTTGTCCTTGCGGGAAATTTCCTCAAAGAACCTCCGCGTCCATTGCCAGTCGTCGGAGTTTGGACCGGAAGCAATCAATGACAACGATTGGCCGTACCGGGGCAACCAGGTTGTGTAGCGTCGAAACTCGACGGCATATTCCTGGGCGGTAAAATTCCCACCGCACCCCCAGGATTCGTTTCCTACGCCCCAGTAGCGGACATCGTACGGTTCAGTAGAGCCGGCGGCAGCGCGGGCTTCTGACAGAGTTGTACTGCCGGGAGGTGAGTTGCAATATTCCACCCAGCGATAAAAAACTTCGGCCGGCAGACTGCGAACATTGGCAGCCAGATAGGGCTGACAGCCGATCGCCTTGCAGAAGCGCATGAATTCGTCTGTCCCGAACTGGTTGGATTCGAAACGGTGAATCGCAGGCGAAGCGCTGGTCTCGGCTTCATTCCAAAAATTGGTTCTTCGCGGACGCTTATCCGCCGGGCCAACACCATCGCGCCAGTCGTAACTATCCGCAAAGCAACCACCTGGATAGCGAACGACCGGAGCTTTGATTTGGCGCATTTCGTCGACGAGATCTTTTCGAATGCCGTTGATATTTGGGATTTTCGAATTTTCGCCAACCCAAACACCGTCGTAGATCACGCCACCGATGTGCTCAAGAAAATGTCCGTAGATATTCGGAGAAATTGTGCCTAAGACCTCGTCGAGCAAAATCTCGATACGAGCATCGGCTGCGCTCGATACGATGGTGCTTGCCAACCTAGCTGGTTTGGCGAGCAGAAGTGCTGCTGCTCCAAACGCGGTATCGCGCACGAATTCCCGGCGGCGAATCATGTTAATAGCCGCCGCTGTCCAGATGAGTGTAGTGCAGGGGAAGCTCTTAGCATCTCAGTTGACCTCGGGACTTTTCGGACCGGGTAAAAACCGGATCGCTGGCCGAATTTCCCATGGTTCCTTGGCCGCGACACCGAAGACGAATGATTGCCCCGGCTTATACTTTTGCCGCACTTCAAAATTTTCGAAAGCTACTCCACCGGCAAGAGGCGCATGCGACCCCCAGTACACCATGCGTCCATTGACCCGAACTCGCAGGTTCTGCTCGATCTCTGAGACCGGTACTTTCCAATACTGCGTCAGCCTTCCCAATCGATAGCGCCAATGATCGGGCGCGGCAAAACCTTGATTGGCCTCTGGAAAAGCTTCATTCGATGTGCAGAAGACAATGGCATCGCCTTCCGAAGTACGGAGCATTTTCTTTAGCAGATAAGTTCCATGTTCCGCAAAATCATCTCCGCGATAAGTACGATATAGTTCGCGGCTATCCACAATCTGGTTCTTGAGCCATAGCCAGCGTAAGCGCTCGTAGTTTCCCATGGTAGCGGTCAGAGTGAGTTCTTCGATTTGCGGACTGTCTTCATATCGAAAAACTGCCAACTGAAGCTCTTCTGGATGATCGCTTTCCATGGAAACCATCAAATACACATGCGCTCCATTCGACTTGAAGCGTTCGACTTCGATCTGCACGGTAAGTTTCTCAATCGATTTTTGGCGGTTTGGCGTTGCGGACAAAGTTTCAGTCAACCGGCCTGAAGGATCACCATCCACCCACAGTCGTTTGCCCTGAGTGCCCGTGTCCATCTCACTTGGTTCCAATTCGCTGAACGCCATGCGATTTCCGCGACTACCGTGGCCTGCCACGACCGGCTCGACTGCAATAAAATTCAGAAGTGCGGGAGCGCCGGTTTTTTGAGAAATTACTCCTACGCGGATCAATCCGCGCGGGCCCGGCAAACCTCCTTCAGAAGGCAATCCAAATACGATCCCATCTTTGCGCCCCCACAGTAGAGGATCTCCGTGTTTGGTGGGACGAATCCATTGTGAATCGTCCGCATGTGCAACCTGTGGCCTTGGGAAAAAAGATAAAATCAGGACAAAGCTTGCTCTAACAGCCATCAGCAATGCGATCTTCCGCCATCGCCTGCCGTGCGCCCTCATAGCTAGAAAATGAACTTCAGCCCGAATTCGCCGATGCGAGGAATATGAACGCCGAGCGGATGCAAGAAGTTGCTCGGAACTTCCCCAAAATTCGCGTTGCCATTCACGCAGTCCTGCGAGCCTGAGTTTGCTGAGCCTGTGTCGGTGATATAGCCGCAGCTGGTGGTGTTGAGGCCGGTCCATTGCGGATGATTGAAAATATTAAAGGCTTCGGCACGGAACTCGAAGAACTTGGATTCCGTAACTTTGAAACGCTTGAACAGGCCCATGTCGAAATTGAGACGGCCCGGCCCGGCGAGAGAATTGCGCCCGGAATCGCCGAATGTGAGGCCCGTGGGTTGCGCGTACGCGCCCGGGTTGTCGAGCAATGGTCCATAAACCACGCCAGGCACGGCGTTGAATGTCGGTATATGTCCATGCGGATCTCCGACGAGGTCCGCGTAAGATCCTGAACCTACATTGTTCCCCACGCCGGCATTGTCATAGGTGCCGCCGTTTTGAATCGTGACCGGCTCGCCGCTTTGCGCGGTGGTGATGCCCGAAACTTGCCAGCCTCCCAAAAACGTTCCCTTCAGGCCGTTGGAGTGAGTAAAGATCGGCAAGCTATAAATATAACTAAGGGTGAAAATATGCCGCTGGTCGAAGGCTGAACTCGCACGATAAGACGCCAAATTATAAGAGTCGACGAACGCGGAGTCGTAGCGATCCGACGAATTGTCGATGGAGTGGCTATAAGTATAGGCCAGCGTAAGTTGCAATCCGTGAGTGTTACTGCGGCTGGAAACTTGCAGCGCGTTATAGTTTGAATTTGCTCCGCCAATAATCCCGTAGATTGAGTCGTAACCCGAATAGGGACGGAACATATCCACATCGACATTGCCGCAGGCAACATTCAGATTAAGAATCGCTTGGCCGGTGACCGGGGTGGTTCCATTGCCAAGGGTAGGAGGTGTATTCGTTACATTGCCACAGTCAGCGCCCGTGATGTATTGTCCCGGTGCGTAGGGATTCTCGCTGGCAGGCGTGGAGTGAAGCTGGTTTCGATCAAGTTGCTGCGAAAGATGAGTTCCTTTGCTGCCCACATACGCAACGGTCAGCAAGGTGTTGTGGGATAAGTCTTTCTGAACGTCGAGATGATATTGCTGAACGTAAGGCCATTGCGTCTTCGTCGTGATCGAAGTCAGTTGAGTATTGCCGCCGCCCAAGGGATAGACTAGAGGCCCGCTGCCGCTCGTTCCACCAATGCTGGTATAGCTTGGGATAAACTCCTGAACTGGCGCGATGATACCGGGAGGATTGCCTTCGAGTGACTCAGTGTTGGCGTCGTTGCCATTTGCGTGTTCAAAGAATATCCCATAGCCTGCGCGGATCGCCGTTTTACCATCTCCTTTGGGATCGAAGGCGAAGCCGATTCTCGGAGCAGGATTGAATAAGTGCCCGGACATGCAACTGCTATGAACTCCGTTATAGCCGCAATGCACCATCCCGGTCATTGTGTAGACACTTTGTCCAGTGGGAAAATCTAGAGCGCCTGTGTTCGGATCGACCACTGGCGCGTTCGCGGCAACATATGCGTTTGGATCGAAATTGTAAGCCCGTCCATAGCGTTCATAGTAGCTGCCGAATAAACTTACCCTTACGCCTAGGTTCAGTGTAAGCCGGCTGGACACACGCCAATCGTCCTGGACGAAGGGTTCTAAGACTTTATAGCGGTTGTAGTATTTTAGGTTCTGGTTCGGCTGGGCAAAACTTGAAATATAACCCATCAGCATATCGGCAAATCCATTGCCAGTGCTGGATACCGGATTCCCAAGAGCGTCGGGTTGATTACGGGCAGTAAAACCATTTCCAAAGAACCCCAGACTGCCGTTAGGTTCCTCTTCCGCCGGTTCGTTTTTCTCAATAGCTTCGAAGTAAGCGCCGATCGAAACGTTATGCTTGCCTTTGATCCAGGTCAGGTTGTCGTGAAAGCTGTAAGTGGGATTCGAATTGTTCCAAGGCAGGTATCCTGGATCGACTTCGAAATCGAAGTTTCCTCCTCCGCCAATTGCGAAAGACGGAATAGTCCCATTGAACCCGTTCTCAAAAATCCCTGTCATTGTCATACTAGCCGGCCGTTGCCAGGCCGCTCCCGTGTTGAAAAGATGCAAGTGATTAGACCCATAGCTAAAGACAAACTCATTCAATAGCGTGGGTTTAAGAGTTGTAGTCAAATTCAGCACCATGCTGACTCCGGGGCCTTGGAGCGTCCCACCGATTGCAGGCACGTTCGTCGTGTTGTTGGTCCAGGGGGAGATGGGAAACGATTGGGTCCACGAATCGTGGATAAACCGAAAACTGGCGCGAATCTTAGGATTGATTTGATCGTCCACTTTTATCATCTCTTCGTGCCAACTGATCGGAGCAGGGAAAGTTCCAATGAATGCCTGTTCGTCATTGGGCATGGGAACGTTGGCTAGCATGGGACCGGCATTGGTCAGATCGACAAGATTGGCGGGAAGAGTGTTGTTGGGAAAGCCTGTATATATATTGTTACCGTTGGCATCCTGCCCGATCAAGTTTTCCGCGGGGCAATTTATGCTTACCGCTTCGCCTTGCACGGGGTCAGTCCTGACAAATGGCGTATTCGCGGCTGGGCAAATGTTAGGGTCGTTGAAGTTTCCAGTGCGCTCGGCGGCATTGGGAAGGAAGAGGCCAGGATTGTTATAAACGTACGGCACATTCTCGCGGCGAAATTCCTGCGACCAGAAGAAGAATATTTTGTCCTTCTTAATTGGGCCGCCCAAGATATAACCGAAATCATTTTTGTTGTAATAAGTTTTTGTCTGTCCCGGCAGGTCGAAGTAATTGTGTGCGTTAAAGGCGGCGTTGCGGATGAACTCGAAGGCGTCGCCGTGGAATTGATTGGTGCCGGACTTGGTCACCGCTTCAATCGTGCCGGAGCCATTCCGTCCGTACTGCGCTCCATAGGTCGAAGTGAGGACTCGCACTTCTGCAAGCGCATCGATGTTCGGATAAACGTTGATGTTAGCGTTGCTGCCGGAGTCAAGGACTTCGCCGCCATCGATCTGCCAGTTGTTGAATTCAGTGCGGCCACCGTTAACGGCGTAGGAGACGCTGCCAGATGGACCGACTGTGCCATCATCTTGGCCAGTTTGATCGCTGACACCGGGAATCAACTTGATGAGTGTGGCGAAATCTCGACCATTCAACTCCAACTGAGTAATTTGTTCGCCGGTGATCGTTCCGGCCAGTTCCGATGACTGGGTTTCGACCTTGCCGACTGAGCTTCCTTCCACGACAATCTGGCTGGTTACCTGGCCGATCACCAACTTGGTATCGACTCTTAGCTTTTCGCCGACGCGAAGAATCATGCGCTTGGCTTGGAATGTCTTGAAGCCGGGGGCAGTTATTGTGACGTCGTACGTGGAAGCACCGAGTCCGGCAACCAGATATTCGCCGGTTGAATTGGATTTGGCGGTCTGGCGAATTCCCGTGGCTGGATTGAGCACAAAAACTTCCGCTCCGGCGACAGCAGCGCCGGTATCGTCGATTACTGTGCCTGTGATTGATCCGGTGGTTTGAGCGAAAAGAGGCAGCGCAGCAATAACACCGCAAAGAAAAATGCATACCAACCTGGACTTTAAAATCATGCCCCCATCCCCATTTGATGGCCGCGTACTTCTGCTCGCCAGAGTGGAAATCAGTCTTGCATCGCGAACAAACTTTCAGCTCATCTCGTGCTGGCCTTCAGCTTTGAAAATCTGTCCCAAAAAGCTTCGAATTTGAAAATAAATGAATCGGTTCAAATCGAAGCGACCATCCTGCGTTAAAGCGGTCGCCGGTGTCAAGAAAAAACCGTTTCTCCCGGCTGACAGCCGTCTCTTGATGTCTGCATTTGCTGTCCAAAGTCATCTTTCGACTATTTTTGTAAGCTATTCACTTGCGCCTAAAATCATCTTGCCGAGCCTTAGGCAGGCCGCTATCCTGTGATCCCAAAATAGTGCTTGTCTTGAAAGCTTCCAAAAAATCGCCGACCAGACTATACTCTGTGGGCCATGCGAACGCCGGCTCGATTTATGAATTGCTTTTCCGGCCCACTTCGACACCGGCGCTACATGGTGAAGAAGGTTTGGTCCAGTTGCATCCTGTTCCTCTTTAGCGCCGCAGCATTTGCCATTCCGCCGCAACAATCGCTGGAGCTTTCGCGACCGATTCGATCTTGGGAGTTCATCTCGGCTTTAGGGAAGCGTGCTGCGCTCTTCGGCAATGAGCAGGGCACGCTTGAGGCGTGGGTGTACCCGTTAAAAATCCTGCGTGATTTTCATTTGCGTTTTCATGTGGGCGGAGCCATCATTCCCGCCGAGACTCTTGCCCGTACTTTGATTGTCCACCCCGAGTCGAGCACGATCGTTTATACCAGCGACGTTTTTTCGGTCCGTGAAACTTTATTAGTGCCGGTGCATGAGCAGGGCGCGGTTATCGCTTTTACGGTCGATACCAACGCGCCTCTCGAAATCGAGGCTGTTTTCAGCCGGGATTTCCAGCTGGAATGGCCGGCAAACATTGGAGGAGTTACGGAAGAGTGGGACTCCGCTTTGCATGCCTTCCATTTCGGAGATGAGGCGGGAAAGTTCGAGGCTTTGGTTGGTTCTCCGTCGGGCATGGAACTCTCCGAAGAATACTCAAGCAATTATTTTTCCACGCAGCGCGAAGCGATGCTTCTGGGTACTACAACCAGAGGCAGCGAAACTAAGCTCATCGTCATTGCGGCAGCGATCGAAGATCGAGCGCCTCTGACAAACCTATATCATCACCTGGAAAATGATTATGTCGAATTGCTCGAAAGTTCCGCCAGGTATTACCGCGATTATTTAGATCGCACAATCAGCCTGAAACTACCCGATGCGCAAGTTGAAAAAGCTTACGACTGGGCGAGAGTGAGCATGTTGCAAGGCGTGGTGGACAACCCGTTTTTGGGCGAGGGCCTGGTGGCGGGATACAGCACATCAAGCGAGGAAGAGCGCCCAGGTTACGCTTGGTTTTTTGGCCGTGACGCGGAGTGGACATCGTTGGCGTTCGACGCGGAGGGCGATTTTGCGACTACGCGGCAAGTGTTGGAATTTCTAAGCAAATATCAACGCGCGGATGGCAAGGTGCCTCACGAAATCTCGCAAAGCGCCAGTTTCTTGGATTGGTTCAAAAGTACTCCCTACGCTTTTGCTTCTGCCGATGCCACGCCGCTGTTCATCATCGCGGTGAACGATTACGTGATACACAGCGGCGACACCGGATTCGCGCAACAAAAATGGGGCAACCTGTGGAGAGCGTACGGGTTTTTACGATCGACATACAATGCGCAAGGATTGGCGCAGAATGCTGGCGCAGGCACTGGCTGGATCGAAGGCGGGAAACTTTATCCAATGCAGATGGAACTTTACCAGGCGTCGCTGGGAGTCGAGGCTGTGCGCGCTCTCGCGCATCTGGCTCATCTTTTAGGAAAAGAAGATATTGCGAAAGAATTGGAACAGGAATTCGCGCGCGAAAAACCACTATTGGAGAAAACTTTCTGGGCTCCGGAAAAAAATGTTTATGACTACGCCGTCGACGCCAGCAATAACCGAATCGATGTGGCCAGCGTTTTGGCTGCTGTACCGATGTGGTTTCAACAACTCGACGAAGATCATGTGAAAAACATGATTCAGGTGCTTGCTGGTCCCGATCACCAAACCGACTGGGGTATGCGGATTGTCTCTTCGCACGATCCGAAGTATGATCCCGGCGGATATCACTATGGAGTCGTGTGGCCGTTATTTACCGGGTGGGCTTCCGTTGGGGAATATCGCTATCATCAGGCGCTGCCAGCCTATTCGAACTTACGTACCAACGCTCTGCTGGCTCTTGATGGATCGCTCGGCCACGTTACTGAAGTGCTTTCCGGCAAGTACTACCAAACGCTTTCGACGGGGTCGCCGCATCAGATCTGGTCGGCGGCCATGGTGGTTAATCCGCTGCTTAGCGGATTGCTCGGGCTGCAAACAGATGCGAGCACTTGCCATCTCGAGTTCGCTCCCCATGTTCCCGCGGAGTGGGATTCGTTCTCGGTCGGCAACGTGCACTTGGGCGGAATGACGCTAAATTTGAACTATCAAAAAACAGCCGACAAAATTCGATTGGAACTGCAATCTACAGGCGCAGGGAACTGTTCGGTGGAGTTCTCGCCGGCAGTGAGTTTACGTGCCAGGATCATAAAAGTTCAGTTAGATGGTCGACCCTTGCCGTTTCATCTGCAAGCGAATCCTTCGGATCAACACATAGCGATAAATCTCCCGCTTATCGAAAACCGAAGCACCGTTGAAATTCAGGTGAAAAACGACTTTGAGCTGAGTGCATCTGTCACTCTTCCAGCGCTTGGCAGCACAGGCCACGGTTTGCGAGTGATCTCTGAATCGTGGACACCGTCGCGCGATTCTTTGAGTCTGCTTGTTTCCGGTGCTCCAGGAGAAACTTATGAGCTCTCCGCGTGGAATCCAGGCCAGATCAGATCGGTGGAAGGCGCCGAACTGGAGAAGGGAACTGTTCAGGAGGCTAAGGTCCGCGTGCAGCTTCCGGTTGCTGCGCCGGATAGCGATTCACAAGCCAAGGTCATCTTTCATTTTGCTGTCCGATAAAAAGCTGTGTGATAAATCGTGCTTTTGATATTCGTGGAGACCAATACGAATGCTTCGAAACTTTAGAGCCATAGCCTTGTTAGCCGTAACAGTGTGCTTTGTGCTTTCTTCCGCTCAAGCGCAGCAACAAACGATGGATTCCGAAGGTCATGCATGGTGGCAGAATGCGGTTTTCTATGAAATCTATCCGCGCAGCTTCGCCGATAGCAAAGGGGACGGCATCGGCGATCTCAATGGCATCGCTTCCAAGCTGGATTATTTGAAGGATCTGGGAGTGGATGCCATCTGGATCAGTCCCTGCTACCCATCGCCGCAAGTGGATTTCGGCTACGACGTTTCCGATTACGAAAATATTGATCCCATGTACGGGACGCTGAAAGATTTCCAGCATCTCGCGAATGATGCGAAGAAACATGACATCCGCATCATCATGGATTTCGTTCTCAACCACAGTTCGCCGCAACACAAGTGGTTTATCGATTCAGCGTCGTCGCGCACTTCGGCGCATCGTGACTGGTACATATGGCGTGATGGCAAAGCACCGGGAGTTCCTCCGAATAATTGGATTTCCGGCTTTGGCGGATCGGCCTGGCAGTTCGATTCCAAGACCGGCCAGTACTACTACCACTATTTTGCGGTCGGCCAGCCGGATCTCAACTGGCGCAATCCTGCGGTTGAAAATGCCATGTTCGACGTGACGCGCTTCTGGTACAAGCACGGAGTTTCCGGATTCAGGCTTGATGCCGTGGATCTTTTGTTTGAAGATCCGAATCTTCACGACAATCCAGTCTTGCCGGGCAAAAACGAGTTGGGCGATCCCAACATGGAAAACAAGTACAACGACAAATTGCCCGAAGTTCACACTGAATTAAAAAAATTGCGCAAGGTTGCCGACGAGCACAATGCCGTGTTGATCGGCGAAACCTACACGTCCAATCGAGAAGAACTCAAAGAGTATTACGGCGACCACAATGATGAGATCCAAATGCCGATGGATTTCATGTTTTGCGAGGTCAATAAACTTTCCGCGAACGATTTTCGTATACAAATCGCCAATGCTGAATCAACGGGCGGCTGGCCAGTTTATGTGATTAGCAATCACGATATGCCGCGTTCGTATGTGCGTTACGGTGACGGAAAGCATAATGATGAAATTGCGAAGCTTATGGCTGGTCTGTATCTGACTCTGCGCGGGACGCCGATCATGTACTACGGCGAAGAGTTGGGAATGGAGAACAACGATCCGGTGCGCAAGGAGGACGTGAAGGATCCAATCGGCATTGCTGGATGGCCCGAAGAGAAGGGACGCGATGGGGAACGCACACCCATGCAGTGGAATGATTCAAAGAATGCCGGATTCAGCGCTGCCAAGCCATGGTTGCCGGTTCCAGCTAGTTATAAAACGCACAATGTGGCCAGCGAACTTGGGGACCCTGACTCGATTCTGCAATTTTATAAACGCCTGCTAACGCTTCGTCATCATGAGCCTGCCTTAATCGATGGAGACTATGTCGCTTTGAATCAGGACAACCCCAACGTTCTCTCGTACCTTCGCCGTAATAAGAATGAAGCTGTATTGGTAGTTCTGAACATGTCAGCGATCGCGCAGCAGATTAGTTTCAACCTGACTGAAGACGGCTTCACTTCAACAAAGGGCACAACTCTACTGGCAACTTCCTCTTCCGCGACTGGCCAGTTAAATCAGGTTGTTCTCGAGCCATTTGGGGTTTACATCGCACGAGTCTCGAAATGAGTACGAGAAATAAATTCGAATGGCTGGTACTCGGGATTTGCATTGGCATGTTGTTGATGTGCGCCTCAGTTTGGGCACAGTCTGACAGTAACCATAATGTTCAGCTCTCTGACCTTGTCTTTCCTCGCACTTACGTTCAGAAACGAGCTTCCAGCTATGACCGTACTGGCGGCAACGATGACTTTCGCAAAATTGCCGTCGGCGAAACTCTCACGTTACTCGATGGCACCGGCCCGGGAATTATCACGCACATTTGGATGACGATCGCTTCGCCTGAGCAGTATCACCTGAAAAAACTAGTGCTGCGCATGTACTGGGACGGCGAAAATTCGCCCAGCGTGGAAGCTCCAATCGGCGATTTTTTCGGCCTCGGTCTGGGCGATTACTTTCAATTTGAATCTACTCCTCTGGCTGTGGCTCCGGACAAAGCACTTAATTGCTTCTTTCCCATGCCTTTTCGTAAGCGGGCGCGAATCACAGTCACTAATGAAGGGAAAGAAGAGGTCGATGCGTTTTATTTCAACATCGACTATCAGGCCTGGAATAGAGATCTTGCTCCAGACGCCATGTACTTTCACGCACAGTATCGTCAGGCAGCGCCGGCTAAAGGTTGGACGAATCAGTGGAATTCGAACGGCGCGGAAGCCATAAATGTAAAGAAAAATCTTGATGGAGAAAATAACTACGTGTGGATGGAAGCAAGCGGGCAAGGACATTTCGTTGGCGTAACCATGTCCGTTCTGCAAAATCAGGATGGATGGTGGGGCGAAGGGGATGACATGTTTTTTGTCGACGGTGAAAGGCGTCCCTCTATTAACGGTACCGGATCGGAGGATTACTTTCTCGGTGCCTGGGATTTTGGCGACCATCCTTTTTCGTATGCGCTATTCGGAGCGCCGGTGAAAGGCCTGGAGTTTGCCGGCAGCCGTTCGTCAGTCTACCGGTTTCATCTCGATTCGCCAATCCCTTTTACCAAATCTCTTAGAGCGACGATCGAGCACGGTCATGCCAATCATCGCTCCGACAACTTTTATTCGGTTGCTTATTGGTACCAGAAAGAACCGCACGCGGCTTTTTTGGCACTGCCTCCAGTCGAAGAGCGCATTCCACGCATCTATCCAGTGGGGGGACCGGGAAATGCAGCGAAGTAATCGTTTAGACAGGAGTGCAATGCGTGTGCTGAAAGTTTTGTTAACGGTAAGTTTGTGTGCTTGTGCTTTGCTTGCCACAGCCCAAGATGACGATGCCGATCCCGGGCCCCCGATTGTGGTTGGCTATTTTCCTCAGTGGGGTATTCGTAAACAGTTTTTCGTGAAGAACCTTATTTCGCCGGAAAATACCTTCCTGCTGGATCAAATCAATTATTCGCAGGGACACATTGTCAATAATCAGTGTGCGATTGGAGAGCCGGATGCAGATCTAAACTATTCATTTTCAGCCGATGACAGCGTCGATGGCACAGCCGATACCCCTCAAATGGCACTGCGGGGAAATTTTCATCAGCTGCAGGAATTGAAACACCGGTATCCGCAAATCAAAATTGTGATGTCGTTAGAAGGGAATGCGAGTTCGTTTGCTGAAGCGGCGCAACCTGCCATTCGAGCTGGTTTTGTTGCCTCCTGCATTAAGAAATTCATTGAAGGCAAGTTTGCCGATGGCATTGAAGCTCCGGGTTTGTTCGACGGCATCGATATTGATTGGGAGTATCCAAAAGAAGTGGACAAGTTCAACTTCATCGCTTTGCTGGGGGAATTTCGGCGCCAACTCAATGCGGCAGCTCCGAATCTGTTGCTAACGGTTGCCATGGGCGACAATCGCGTGACTTATCGCCATTTGGACATGGAAGCAGTTGCGCTCTACGTCGACCAGGTCGGGATCATGAATTACGACTATAGCGGCCCCTGGAGCGAGAGGACTGGCTTGCTCGCACCTCTCTATAGCGCGCCCGGCGATCCGGAAATGAATAACGACGTGGACTCCACGATTCGTGGTTATCGGAATGCCGGCGTGCCGGAATCCAAGATACTGCTCGGCCTTCCGTTCTACGCGTATTCATGGAATCAGGTTTCGCCCGATAATCACGGTTTATTTCAGATGGGCAAACCTTCTCGATCCGACATTCCTTACAACGCCATTGTTTCCCTGCAAGATAAGTTCAACGCATATCGCGATCCCAGGTCTAAGGCGCCATGGTTGTTCGATGGCGAAACGTTTTGGACTTATGACGACGAAATATCGATTACCGCCAAGCTCAAGTATGCAACGGCGCAGGAGCTGCATGGTGTGATGATCTGGGAGCTGAGCGGCGATACGACGGACGGGAAATTGCTCAGAACCATTTCTGACCACTTTAGAAATCAGACACGTGAGACACCGTGAATCGAGGACGCTGCTGCTTGAACCGGAAACTGGTAGTTCCCATATGGTCTTTTACACTTATGTTTCTTGCCTCGCGGTGCATCGCGCAGACGATCCAGGTGGATATCACTCCTGCTCATGCTACGAATCATTTTCGCCCCAACGAAACCCTGGGCGCTGGGATTGATCGTATTCCTTCGGAGGCAATTGACAGTGGTTTAGCGCAGCCGAATCTTGCGCGGGCAATGGCGTCCGGCTGGGGTCCGATCAGCTACAGGAACAACACCGAGCTGTCGATTGAGGCGTGGCACTGGAATCCTCAAGGTACTTGGAGCGAACCCGGCGAGAAAGGATACTTCACCGGCTCGGTCACTTCCGCCGAACCTATTCGTTACTCCTATGGATATTCGCTTCCGCACCGTGGTTTCACCCGCAATGACGGCACGCCTAATGCAGGCTTTTCCCGTATGACGGATGGTGACGAGAAAACTTATTGGAAGAGCAATCCTTACCTAACACAACGATTCACCGGCGAAAGCGATGCCTTGCATCCGCAGTGGGTCGTAATTGATCTGGCTCAAGTGCAGCAGGTTGATACCCTCCGCATTCAATGGGCAGAACCTTATGCTAAGAAATTTTTAGTGCAAGAGTGGTTGGGCGACGATCCCATGCACGGCCCTACTCGCGGAGCGTGGCAGACTTTTCCCCGAGGTATTGTTGAGCATGCGCAGGGCGGTTCACAAATTCTTCGCCTGAATTCAAGCGCGCTTCCTGTCCGCTTTTTGCGCGTTCTGATGATGGAGTCTTCCAATACCTGCGGCGACCATGCCTTTTCAGATCCACGCGCTTGCGTTGGATATGCGATACGCGAACTCTATCTTGGAACCACCTCCGCAGACGGTAAATTCCACGACATCATGCGGCACACGCCTGACCAAGAGCAGACAACAACGTATTGCTCTTCGGTCGATCCCTGGCACGAAGCTTCAGATCTGGGTACAACGCATCAGGCGCAGCCAGGCTTTGATTTGTTTTTTACCAGCGGCGTCACGCGCGGCCTGCCTGCGATGATCCCGATCGCTTTGGTCTACGACACTCCGGAAAACGCTGTCGCCGAAATCGCTTATCTCAAGAAACGCAACTATCCAATTTCCTACGTTGAGATGGGCGAGGAAGCCGACGGGCAATATCTGTCTCCGGAAGACTACGGCACGCTTTATCTACAGTGGGCAACGGCTTTGCATCGCTTAGACCCAAGACTGAAGCTGGGTGGCCCATCGTTTCAAGGAACTGAGCAGGATGTGGAAGTCTGGCCGGACGCGAATGGCAAAGTATCTTGGACGGAGCGGTTCGTCGACTATCTCAAACAGCACGGCCGCACGGGCGATCTGGCATTTTTCTCATTCGAGCATTATCCCTACGAGGGATGCCGAATTCCGTGGGGCAGCCTGTATGAAGAGCCCGAGCGTGTAACGCGCATCATGCGAGTGTGGCACGATCATGGCATCCCAACCGATCTTCCGATGTTCATTACGGAATCGAATCTATCGGCGGCAGCCAGCGAAACTTTCATGGATATCTTCTCCGGCCTTTGGCTTGCCGACTACATCGGTTCATTTTTGACAGCGGGCGGTAACGGAGTTTATTTCTTCCATTATCTTCCACTGCAAATGGAACATGGCTGCAATGATTCCCCAGGAACTTTCGGGATGCTGACCGTCGATGCACAATACAAGATTGAAAATCCTCTGCCAGAATTCTTCGCGTCACAATTGATTAACGTGGATTGGGTCGCTCCCGGTGGAGATCAACATGAAGTTTTTCCCGCTAAAAGCGACATCGACGATGGTGCTGGTCACGCAGTTGTGACGGCTTACGCGCTTAAACGTCCAGATGGACAATGGTCGCTGCTAGTTGTAAATCACGATCAGCAAAATGCGCACAGCGTGAAGATTGCGTTTGCAGATCAGACGGACAGTCCGGCCGGCAGAAAGAGCAGTTCATTCGAGGGAGTTGTCGAAACTGCTAACTTCGGAAAAGCCCAATATCAGTGGCACCCGGGGCATACCAGATATGTCGGCCACGCCGAATATCCCGCCGAGCCTTCGGTTGCAGCGGAAACTTTTGGCACGGCCGATCCTGATGGGCCGATTGTTTATGCGCGGCAGAATGTCAGCGTAGACACGGATTATGAATTGCCGGCAGCGTCGGTCGTGGTGATTCGCGGCAAAATTCACGCACAGTAATCTGATAGTTGAATCCACGCACTTTCACCATGGACGAGATGTGTTGATGTCTGTTTTCTTTCGCGCGCAGTGCATTTCTTAGCGGGCGGACAAGCTATAGACGGTGACCGTGTGGTAGCGTTCGCCGGGTTTCAGTTCCGTAGTTGGAAAATCGGGATGATTCGGGGAGTCGGGATAATGTTGCGTCTCGAGGCAGAGCGCGGCGTGTTGCTGATACGGCTTACCGGCTTTGCCTTTGAGCGAACCATCTAGAAAATTGCCGCTGTAGAACTGGATGCCCGGCTGATCGGTGAGAACTTTCAGAACGCGTCCGCTCGCTGGATCGTAAACTTCAGCAGCTTCTGACAATCGTCCGCCTTTGCCATCGAGCACCCAGTTATGGTCGTAGCCGTGGCCAAGATGAAGTTGCTCATCGTTGGCATTAATGCGATCCCCGACCGCAGTCGGTTTACGAAAATCAAAAGGAGTGGAGCCCACCGGTCGTAATTCGCCCGTAGGGATCAGCCCCGAATCTACCGGTGTGAAGTGAGAAGCATGCAGCGTGAGCTGATGGTTCAGGATGTCGCCCTGACCAGCGAGATTGAAATAGGCGTGATTCGTCAGATTCACGACAGTATTTTTGTCGGTGGTGGCCGAATACTCGATGCGCAGATCGCCCTTCGTGAGTGTGTAGCGAACGGTGGCAGTGAGATTACCCGGGAAACCGGCTTCACCGTCTTTGCTCAGGTAAGTGAGTTCGACTCCATGGGGGATTGGCTTCGCCTTCCAAACAACGTTGTTGAATCCATGCGGGCCGCTGTGCAGAGTGTTGTCGCCGTTGTTCCTGGGCAGAGAGTATTTTTGGCCGTCGAGCGTGAAGCTGCCGTGCGCAATGCGATTGGCATAACGGCCGATGATTGCATCGAAGAATGCATTGGCAGGGCCATTGAAGTTGGCTACGTAGCCATCGAGATCATCGAAACCCAGTAGCACATCTGCGATTTTGCCATTGCGATCGGGGCCTTTGAAGGAAACCAAGACTCCTCCATAGGTTGCGATGCGCGCTTCATACGCGCCGCCGGTTAGCGTATAAATTTCTACCGCAGTTCCATCCGGCATCTTCCCAAAGGGCTGGTTTGTCACCTTCGTTTTAGCCTCCACGCATATGCTGGACAGTGCGAGATACAGCTCACAGATTAAGATTAATCGCAGGATTTTTGAGTCGTTCATTGCTGCTTCTCCTTGCCCAGTTTCTATCTCGTTTCCCTTACTATCGCAGACTCCACACCACAGGTTCCATCCTAGCGTGACATCGCGCAGGTTGGGGTTGACCAATACGGTGCGGTCGCGCTCTCCCGGTGGCGGCGAAACCACATTTTCGCGAATGCTCGAACAATCAAGGACGAAACACAAGACGCGCATTGTTGCTTGAATTCCATAGGCTTTCTACCGCGCGCAGGGCGGCGGTTTCGGTCTTCACATGAAAGGGAGCTTTCGCACCTTCGCTGAGAAAAGCTGCCATCGATTCAAAAAGCTTATCGAGGGAGACACTACCAAACCCACTCCCAAGCAATTCTAATCCGGAGCTGCGCAGGGTAGCTGCGGGAAGCGAGATGGTTGGGCTTGCACTGGCTCCGATCTGCACATACCGGATGCGGGAAACGGTACGTCGAGGACCTTTTTGAGAAATGGCTTCCAGCGCGGCTTCCGCTGGAGCGCCCCATACATAATCCAGCACGATGTCGATGTTGTTCCTTGCCCATTCATCGCGGAAAGTGGAGACGAGTGCTTCCCGCTCCAAACTCAAAGAAATGACCGCGTCCGCACCTAACGATTTTAGTTCGGCGAGCGCTTCCGGGTTGCGGCCAGCCGCAATTACTCGTTTCGCACCCAAACGCTTGGCGATCTGCACGGCGAGTTGTCCGGCAGTGCCTGTGGCGCCCAGGATAAGAACGTTTTCTCCGGCGCCGAAATGAGCCCGTCCAACAAGCGCGCCCCAGGAAGACATTCCGGGATTCATCATGGCAGCAACCGTGACGTCATCGAGATTGTCGGGAACCGCCAGGCTCATGGAAGGAACGGTGATACAACGTTCGGCGAAAGCTCCAAACGGGCTTTTGGTCGCGGCAAAATAAACGCGGGAACCATCTTTCAGGCGACCGACGCCATCGATGCCGGGAATGAAGGGAGGAACTCTCGTGCTCATATAATGTGTTCCGTTGGCCAGAGATTTTACGAT
The DNA here is from genome assembly GCA_035486715.1 of Candidatus Aquilonibacter sp. Lineage (GTDB taxonomy): Bacteria > Acidobacteriota > Terriglobia > Terriglobales > Acidobacteriaceae > Sulfotelmatobacter. The sequence continues at coordinate 46,713 of DATHMV010000070.1, read as the reverse complement.
GGGATGAAGGCCGGCTGCGGAGACAGTTACGAGCGTTTCTTCTTTGTCGGCGACCGGATCGGCGAACTCGGTGTAACGGGGCGGATGTTCGAAGGAATGAACAACGGCAGCGTTCATATAATTCTCCTTAACGTTGTTAAGTTGATTTAACATCGTTAAGGAGACTTTGTCAATCCTATGGCTCTTGAGCGCTCGGCGATGATTGCGGCTGGGTTGAAGCTGCTGGATGAGGTTGGCCTGGAAGGCCTGACGCTACGGCGATTGGCGTCGGAACTTGGAGTCCAGGCACCGGCGATTTACTGGCACTTCAAAAGCAAGCAGGATCTGCTGGACCATATGGCAAGCACCGTGCTTGTTGCCGGAGTGCGGGAAATCCCTTTTAACCGGCGCATGCGATGGGATAGATGGGCCATGGAATATGGAAGAGGATTGCGGCGGATTCTGCTGCTGCATCGCGATGGAGCGAGAATGATCAGCGGTACACAGCTTGCCGACAACTCGTTGTATGCGCCGATGGAGAATTCTTTGCTTATTCTTAGCGATGCGGGATTTAGTTCTTATCTCTCAATCGTTGCCCTTTCCACTCTCTACAGTTATGTGGTTGGATTCGTAATTGAAGAGCAGGCGGTGTGCCCGCAGCCAAACGAGTTTATAGATTTCTATGATCCTGAGAAGCGGGCGCAGCGTGTGGATGGCAGGAAGTTTCCGCGCGCTCAAAAAGCGGGAGGATACTTGTTCACAAAATTCGACCGACGCTTTGAGGATGGGTTGAAGCTGATTGTTGCGGGTATGGCAGCGAGAAAGCCGGTAAAAGCTGTCGTGGTCAAAATTTCATCCAAGTGAGCGGTTTGGGTCCGCGCAATCGTCGATCCGTGTCCGACCGACTGGTCGTTTGCGTGTACAATCCATAGTTTCGTAATAAGTGATGAAATTGAGCGCACTACAAATGGCGGGATGAGCAACGACCTGGGTATTCCCAAGCGAAAACTGATTATTGCGATTGACGGACCGGCAGGCGCGGGAAAGAGCACGATTGCCGTGCGGCTGGCGCGCAAGCTGGGATATGTCAATTTGGAGAGTGGCGCGATGTATCGCGCGCTGGCGCTAAAGGCGATTGAGAAAGACGCATCGTTTGACGACGAAGCGGCGCTGGTGAAGCTGGCACAGGAGTCGCGCATCCGACTGGAGCCGTCGTTGAACGGTAATCGAACTTTGCTGAATGGGCATGATATTTCAGCGCGTATTCGGGAGCGGGATGTGACGGAGGCGGCGTCGCGGGTATCGGTGCATCCGGGGGTGCGGGCATGGATGGTGGCGAGGCAGCGGGAGATGGGCGCGGGCGGCGGTGTGGTGATGGAAGGCCGGGATATCGGGACGAAGGTTTTTCCGGAAGCGGACTTGAAGATTTTTCTGGATGCCGATCCGGTAGTGCGCGAGCAGCGGCGCATGGAGCAGCAGAGGATTAAAGGCGAGGTTGCAGCTAACGTAGCGGCGGATTTGCGCGAGCGGGATCGACGGGACCGCACGCGGGCGGCTTCACCGCTGGTGGCGGCCGAGGACGCGGTCGTGATTGATTCGACCAAGTTAAGTGAGGCGGAAGTTCTGGCGAAGGTGGAAGAATTGGCCCGGAGATTATTGGTGAATTAGATTTCCTTAGCGGGTGAATAGTTTGCAAAAAACTCGTCTTTTGCGGCTGAAGTCCTCACTAAAAAGAAATGCTTTATCGCAGTGCTTAAAGCGCTGCGCCACCCAAAATCGAGTTTTCAGCAAACTGTAAAGCCGTCGATCAAAGAAAATACCTATCGCTGCGCTGAAGCGTTGCGTCGCCCAAAAGCAAAGAGTAGCAGTGGCTACGCAAAAAGACAGTACGTTCCTCCGCTGCGCATCCCCTTCCTTCGGCAGAGGATGCTTCGGTAGGGAATGACAAGGTTTGTAGATTGACTACTAAAGTGATTAGTTCTCCGTTGGTTCCACATCGGCCTTTGGCGCAGGCAAAGCTTTCGGAGGTTTCGGTGGCGTCGGTCTGGGTATTGGCTCGGCGGAAGTCGAGGTTTTGCGGATTTCGATGCCGTCGTGTTGGTTGGTAATAACGATGTGAGAAGCACCGTTCCCTACGGTGCCGCTGGCGGTGGCTTCGTGGTCGCCGTTGTCGATTTTCAACTCAGAAAAGTCAGACTCAATTTCGCCGTCGCGCGTTCGAGCGTCGATGCGGAAGCCAGCCTTGTCAGGGACGCTTAACTGCACGTCGCCGTTGCGGCTGTCGATTTGCACATTTCCCAGCGAGCGCATGGAAATTTCAATGCCGCCGTTGTCGTTTTGCAGACGAAGATCGCCAGATACGTCGGAGAGGCGGATTTGCTTGGAGCGCGTAGTCAGATGAACGGGACCCGTGATCTGGTCGGCGTGCAGGTCGTCGGAGTCGAGATCGAGTTCGCCCTCAATGCGGGAAAATTCCAGATCCGTGCGTGACGACTTAAACGAAACGTTTTTGGCGATGCGGGCGAGTTTCACACTCTCCTGAAATTCGCCATCGAGTTGCACGGAGCCTTTTACGTCGGTCACGGAAACTTCGTTCAAGCGCCCATCAATGTGAACGTCGCCGTTAATCTGCTCGACCTTCGCAGAACTCTTCTCGATGGTTAGCTTTACATTTCCATTTACATCTTCTACTGAGACATCGCCGTGCTGATTGTTGATGTCGACTTGTCCGTCGCGACCGGTTACGGAAACATCCCCGCGGCGCGAGGTGATTTGCAATGCAACCTTGCGTGGCAAGGTGATATCGAGATCGCTTTCGACGGGGTGGTCTCCAGCAGCCTGGGTTTTGGCATCGAGAATGATTGCGTTACCCGCGACGGTCAGCGCAGGGTCGGCTTGCTTGTTGTATCGGTCGGCGTTGCTCTGGCTCTCGGCGCCTACGCGCTTGCGGACGACGACGGTGATTTTGTTGTCATCGGATGTACTTACGCGAACCGCACCGTGATCGTCATTCACGCGTAAGTTGGTGATCGCGGGCGGCAAATCCTGTTCGAGATGATTGTCGTAATTGTAGCTTTCACCGAAGACGTTGTTGAGATCTTCGTCATCGATGTTGAGGTTGTCGCGGATTTCTCCCCAATTAAGGCGCGTGGCCTGAGTGGAGATAAGCCCGCAGACCACGATGAGGATAACCAGGAAAATTCCACCCGCCCCGATGCCGCGCGAGGCAAGGCCATCACGTTGGGCTTGTTGGTGCTCGATAAGCTTGACCACGCCCCAAAGGATGAGCAGCAGCGGCCAGTAGTGTGCGAACAGAGTTCCGATGCGCGACCATGCGAGCATGTGCAGGTTGCCGAGCAGGAATACGATTCCGAGGACAATCAGCACCAGCGGTCCCGAAAACGACCGGCGGTAACGGCGCGGTGGAAGCGGCGGTTGGAATGAGGGCTGAACCGGAGTTTGTACAGAGCTAGACATGATTCACCTCGCCCGAAGACGGAGTTCCAGGGTCGGAAGGCGGGGGTGGAGGCGCCGCCGGCGGCGCGACAACGGTTGCAACCGGAGGAAATACTCCGTTATGTCCGGCCAATGAAGCGTTGCTCTGCAGCAGCTTTACGACGCCAATCACCAGCAGAATCGCGGGCCAGGTGCGGTCAAAATCGACCACGTTGAGGCTCTGCAGCAGGAAGAGTATTCCAATCGTGATCAAAATTGCCGGCCCAATGAGGCGACGCATGCGGCAACGATCGCATTGGCAGCCGAAGCGGCGGGATGCAATCAGGCCCCATTGTCGGGCCAAAATCCATCCCCCGAAGAAGATCAGAATGAGCGGCCAGAAGCGGTCGAGGCCGAACTCGAAGATGTTCATGGTGTGCAGCAGAAAGAGCACACCCAGCCCGATCAGGATCACCGCCACAGCGGGAATATTTTTCGACTCGCCTTTCTCACCGCCGCCAACATTGCCAAGGCTGAAAGTCGAAGCCAAGCCGTAAGGATCGGGCGCGGGCAAACCCGCTTGCAGCGCATGAGCCGTACGCACCGCATCGATGATCTGATAGACGTAGAAAAATGCGATGCCGATACCGAAAATGAAGTCCCATCGCCCGGCATGATCGGATGCAAAGATGAGCATGGCGAAAATCAGCAGGTGAGCGAGCCCCTTGGCGTATTGCGAGCAATAGACCGCGCCTACGCCGAAGGGGAAAAATCCGGCGAGAATGCCCGCCACCGCAGGGTTAGGGCCGGAACTTGGGCGCGATGGCGGTGCAGCCGGAGTGTATACAGCTTGCCCCGGAGGAACTCCCACCGGCGTATATGCCGTCTGCGGTGGAGGCACGAATCCCGCCGCTGGAGCGGTTCCTTCCAACCGCGCGGCGAGGCATGGCTCGCAGTAGACGACTCCGCGAACGTCGCGGGTGCAATTGCTGCAGAGCGGCTTGCCGCAAGTGCGGCAGAACGCGACTGCGGCGGTATCTGGATGCGTGGCGCAGTTCATACGAACCTCCTGTACGTGGTCACCGACACTACAGGCAGATCGTTTTCAGAGAGACCCAGAGGAGCGCTCGCCAGAATGAGATGGTTCTCGGTCTGGCTGTAATTGCGCTCCTGCTTCTGCTCGGGCTGTTGTGTTGTGTCGTTCTTATGGTCCTTCTTATCCGGCGAGGATTCACCCGATCGCGGTACAGCGGGAGCAACGTCGCGCTTGAGTTCGCGGACGCGCGATTCCACTTCATACACGAAGCGGATGTTTTCGTAATACCGGACCACACGGGCCTGCGTATTGTAGTACGTGTGCCGTATGGCCGCCGGACGCAGACTCACATGGCGCAGATCGGCGGGTTTAATGCCGAGTACGCTCAACGCGACCGACAGCGAGAAGAACGCCATGCCAAACGACATGGCGAATCGCGGCTGCCGGACCGTTCCCCAGATGGGCTGGACAACTTCTGCAACCCAGGCCAAAGCCCATGCCTGCGCGCGCTCGATCCACGACGTGCCCAGCGAAGGCACACGCGGCTGCGCGCTGACGTTGACTCGCAAACGTTGGGTGTCAACGCCCGTTGTGGATGCCAGGATATTCGTGACCAGGCCGGCTGGAGGCTCCACCTCCGTCAGATCTTTCAGCCAGTTGCGGCCCGCCTCAACTTCGGCGAACAGCGGCCCGCACGCGGAGCAACTCCGTGTATGGGCATGGAAACGCTCGAGTTGGGACCCGCTCAGGATGCCGTCGATGGCATCGGCGAGCAGGCTGTCAAACTCGTGACACTGCATTCCGTTACTGGTTTGGTCGTTATCCATGTGATTCGGCATCACATCACCTGCCTATAGGTACGTTGTAACAGGCGCGCAAGTTCCGCGCGTCCACGATTTATTCGAGATTTCACAGTCCCCTCCGGAACCTTCAAAACGGTTGCGATTTCGCGGTAATCAAAATCCTGTAAGTCTCTTAGAATCAGAGCTTCGCGCAGCTCCGGCGAAAGCTTTCCCAAAGCCGCATGTACGGTCTCCCCCACCTCGCGGCTGCGTACGTGGGCATCGGGAGGCGCAGATTGGTCCTGTATTTGCTCACTGAGCGGCTGGGCATCCTCATGCGCCGAGGGCGGCGCGTCCAGCGAGTCGGTCATGCGGTCCTGCCTGGTCTTGCGGAAGTGATCGACCAGCAGGTTGCGCGTGATGGTGGTCACCCAGGTGACGAAAGCACCTTTCGAACTGTCGTAGCTCGAAAGGGTGCGGTACATCTTGATGAAGACCTCCTGGGTAAGGTCTTCTGCGTCATTGGCCGATCCGGCGAAACGATAGCAAATGTTATAGATACGACGATTGTAGGTCTGAACGATCTCTTCCCAGGCAGCGGCATCGCCGGCGACGCCGCGCCGGACTAGCATCGCAACTACCTGGACGTCTTCCAATCCAATCTCCCCGGAAGCTATTTCGTTTACAGATACAGCGTCTAACGGTTTCGGTAATACAATCTTTGCGTTTGTCTTAAGGCTATCGTGATGCGAGCCAAATAGGCGAATCAAAAGCTCAATGTTGGGCCGGGATATTGAAATTACGCTGAGACGCCAAGCCCTACAAGACAGTACCGCGGATGTAGACCCGTTAGTTCGTGCGTCCGGGTTACAAAACAGGGAATTGTAGCAGTGATGGTATTTGGGTAAAGATTTTTCACGTGAAGGAAATTGCGACGCATATTCCAGGTCAGACAGGGAAGTGCGGGTTCCGGAAGTGGCGAGGTCTGTCCCTAATATTGCCTTCGGTTATTGCTGCAGCTCGAAGTATCCCAGCGTCAGCTGATAGGGATCAGTCTCGATGGCGACTCCCTTGCTTGCGTCGATCAGGTAGTAAATGAATGAGTCCTGATTCGTTGACTTTGTGATGTCCAAACCGCCAATGGTTCCGGTGAAGATTCCATCGGCATTTGCAGTGAAGGCGCCGGTTAGCGCTATTCTCGAAGTCGGCGTAGCTGCCTGGACACTTGCGAGGATATTTTGATCGACGTTGCCGGTTATGCTTTCGATACCATTGGCGTAGATTGACCCCACCGCGTCGAATTCTATCGGAGCCAAGATGACGGGAAGACCATATCCGGTCGCATTGAAGGCATAGTTTCCGGAGAAGGAATTGGAAGTGAATGAGTTGCCAGTTTGCTGGAAGATATAACCTGCGGCCGCATCGGTGAGGTCCATGGTTATCATGCTCGCCTGAGATCCGCCGCTTAGATAGATTTGGGCAGTGGAGATGAATCCATCTGTGAGGCCCGAGAGCGTTACGCGGCCGGTTGAGTCTACAGTGTAAGTTCCGGCAAAGGGAATTGGCGCTTGCACGCCTGTTCCGGTGAGATCGTTGGCGTTGAGGGTTCCGCTTACGGTTGTTCCATCTGCATTCGTGGTCAAAATGCCGGCTACCTGGAAGTAGTTGTTCAGGTCTTGGCCGTTTGTGGCGAATACAAAGCTTGTGCCTTCGATTGAGGCGTTAGTGAAAGTTCCTGTGTTGCTTCCCTGCGCAAAAGCGGAGCCGCTGGTGACGCCAGAGAAGATATCGTTGGGATCGTTGTCATTTTCTATGAGCGGAATGCTGTTGCCGTCCACGGTGTAGCCTATCAATCCGATTCCTGCTATCTCCGAGCTGTTGATGAGGAGACTGAACTGCATTCTACCGAAGGAATCGGGAGCTGAGACAGTGCTTGGTGAAAAAGGTTGGTTTTGCAGCACAGTGCTGAGATCGTTAAAGTCCAGCACGCTACCAGTGCCGGAGATTGTGCCTGAACCTGTGGTGGCACCCAGTCCAGTGATCGTCATCACGCCTCCGATGGTCGTGGGGTTCGTGACAGAATCTCCTCCGTTTAGATAAAACGCATAGCCGCAGGGAGGGGTTGCGCACAAAGGCGCGGTGCTAGTTTGCAAATCGAGTTCGCCGCTGGCTGTGGCGGACTGATCGAACTCGTTGATCAGAGCTTTGGTTGTTGAAACCAGAGTTGCGTTGATGGTTTCGGTTCCGTCTACGCCGACTGCCGTGTCCGCTGTGGTGAGGGTGATCTGCAAATTTCCGTCGGCGGTGGTTGCGACGCCGCCTCCGGTGATTGCGTCGGTGAGTGTGGAGGGATTGTAGTAATCAATGAAATCTTGCTCGCCGGCGGTGATGATTCCGTCGCTCAAGGTAAAGGCTCCGACTACATAACTGAGATAACCGCCAATGGCGTGTTGGCCTGCCAGAGAAAAGACATATGTGCCATTTGCCAGGGGTGCGGGGCTGCCAGAGTTGACGATGGTTACATTGGCGCTGGCGCTCTTTGTGTTGTCGGTAAGTGATGTGGCGGTGACGGTGACGCTATTCCCGCTGGGCACCGCGATCGGAGCTGTGTAAACGGTTGTGGCTGCGCTCGCTGTGTGGGTTGGGAGGAACGATCCACACGCGCTGGTGGGAATGCAGCTCCAGTTCACCCCAGCATCGGCTGAGTCTCCGGTTACTGTAGCGGCGATGTTTGCGTTTGTGCCAGTGGTTAGGGAAGATGGCGGAGGTGTGGTCAGCGCAACACTGATTTGGGTTGCCGGATTGATGGCGATGGGAGAAGTGCGGGCACTTTTCGTGGTGTCGGTGACAGACGTTGCCGTGATGATTACTGCGCGCGATGGCACGGTCGTAGGCGCCATGTATGTGATGGCGGTGCCGCTCGCAGAGTTCGGCATGCTGAATGTGCCGCAGGTATTTGCCGGTGTGCAGGACCAGGTTACGCCCGCATTTTTAGAATCGTTTACCACCGTTGCGGTAATGGGTGTGGTGTCGCTGATGAAAAGAGACGTTGGAGTTACGCTCAAAGAAACCGAAATGGCTGGTGGGGTTACCGGGGGAGTTGGGGCACCCGGTGCGGAAGGTGCGGAACCGTTGGAGCCGCCACAAGCGAAAAGGCCGGCGATCATGCCCAACGTGACAATCTGCAGACAGGATTTGGGTAACGTCATCGAAGCGTTCCTTTAAATTCAAGATGGTCTTCCGGCTGGATGGAATGTCTTACAGATCCGTACGCGGATTCCATCGAATTCGATTTTCAAGAAAAAATCCCGGTAGAAACCGCGCTGGACGCGGATTCTAGCACAAGCGGATTGTGGGGACGTTAACGTGCCGTTTCAATAGTGTCTGAAAAGTGTATTGATACGGAAGGCCCGGAGTTGGGAAAACTGGGCCTTCGCGCAATCGCTTAATTATTGACAGTCCTGTTTCGCGCCTAGTCATTTCTGGGATTGACGGCTACTGGTCGCGTTTGATTCCAGCCCCCACCATGGCCAATCCTTGTGGTTCGTCTTGGATAAATAAGCCGGGAGTGTACATGTCCGAACCAGGAGGAGCTATTACCTGCTTCGCGACCCCTTCCTCCACAAGCACTAGCCCCTCGGGCGTATCCACGAGACAACCGCCGCCTCCCGTGGCCATGTTGATCTTAACCTCCGGTATTTTGGAATCCCAGCGCCAGACCTCGTTCCCGTCGTGCACATTGAATGCGATGAGCAAGCTGCCCCGAGTAGCAAAGCCTAAGTCCTGTTCTCCTAGGACCATTTCATCATGCAAGTGGCCTGCATATCTTGGTAACGGAAACTTGAACGCAAGCTCACCATCTCCTGCGACTCGATAGACGAATTCGTTGGAGAGACCCTCTGCTTTCTGTCGTGTAACCGCCCTAGGGGACGAGCGAATAGAGAGGAGAACTCCCCCGAGGCCGTCGGGAATGATGTCTCCAGTCGGCGAGATGACACTCACAGGAGTGGCGAATGCCAAACGTGATTGCTTGGATGCCTCGACGATGATGTCACGGTGCGACCCATCCGATTGAATCTGCCAGAGTACGAGTTGATCATCGTGGGAAAAATACACCTTTTGCGGATCAACCACGGAGCCAGCCGCACACTTGTCAGTGCCTACGATCCAGTGCTTCTGGGTGAAAGCGGCATAAGCGTTACCATCGTATTGATGAAGAGACCACTGGTGTCCGCATGCAAAGCGCGGGAGACAGAACGACCAGAGGAACAGAGGATTTTGTCGCCGGACCCCTCAACGTTGACTTCATCCTCGTAGGAGACGGGGACTTTCAGGTTGAATTTCTCGGTCCCAGAGGTCCCATCCCAAGCGCTAATCGTGGTCGAAGTTCCGTCGACTGACTGATTGAGCAAATGGATTAAATTGCTGGCGTTAAGAGCGTACCCCTTGCGCATGCCCTCGAACCTGTGGCGCCAACCGAGTTTCCCGTCCTTACCCACAACGTACAAAGTGTAGGAGTCGGAGCGAGTTGCGGTTACGATGGCGCCTCCCATATTGTCGCCGCACACAAGTTCGACGTCGTCAGCCGATTCCGGGAGGGGCCACATCCACATCTGCAACCCGCGGTTGGTCAATGCGCGAACATAGATTCCCTTCTCGTTTCGGTCAAGCGTGAAGAGGTCGGGCCCGTCAACGGTGGGCGCGGCCTGCAAGACGGCCAATTCGCGACCGGTGGATGGAACGGCCCAATGAACGCCTGTGATCCACATCCCAGGCTCCAGCTTCCAGATCGTAATTTCCTGAGTGAGCGCTCTTCCCTCAAGCAACGCCACAACGTGGACGACTCCGGGAGCTTTGGGATAAAGAACAGCATGTCCCGACTCTTCTTTGATTTCGGCTAGTTCCGGACTGTCAACCGACCAACTACTAGAGCGAGCCTCTTTGCCTTGGGCGTCGAGAAGCTGCAAGGGTTGCACCTCGCCGAGTCGAACATTGATCAGCAGGGGAGAAATGTGCCATCCCGAATTTTCTTGTGCGGTGAGCGCCAGAGAGGCCGCCAAAGCCAAGAGGAAAAGGAGAAGTACAGAAGAGTTGCGGGGAACGCAGCTTGGGAAATCCATGCTCCACAATAAAAGCTCGCGTGGGCTCCAACAAATTACGGATGTAACGAATCGCTTCCCCACACGCTGACGCCCCGGGACATGCTCGTAGTTAGCTACAAATCGATGGTGTATGACCGGCAAATCTATTCGCTGGTGAAGTAATCCACCGTCACCGGATTTTCGAAGAGCGAATAGTCGCGGGTGACGACGGTGATGCCGCTATCGGTAACGAAGTAACGGGAGCGGTCGGCTTCGGTGTCGTAACCAATCGTTGTGCCTTCGGGAAGGTGGACGTTGCGGTCGATGATGCAGCGACGGATGCGGCAGTGGCGTCCCACGGCAACGTGGGAGAACAGAATCGAGGAGTCGACCTCAGAATAAGAGTTCACCCGCACGTCGGGTGAAAGAACGGAATTTTTGACGGTGCCACCGGAGACAATGCAGCCGTTCGAGACGATGGAATCGAGTGCGGTTCCAGTCCGATCTTTTTCCGCGAAGACAAACTTTGCGGGCGGATACTGACGTTGATGGGTGCGGATGGGCCAGTCCTGATCGTAGAGATTGAAGATCGGAGAGACGGAGACAATATCCATGTTGGCTTCGTAATAGGCTTCGAGTGTGCCTACATCGCGCCAATAAAGCGCCTCTTTTTTGTTCTCGTCAATAAAGTCGTAAGCGAAGACCCGGTAATCGTCCACCATCTTGGGCAAAATGTCTTTGCCGAAATCATGGCTGGAGTTTGGGTCTTCAGCATCTTTCAGCAGAACTGGAATTAAGACATCGGCATTGAACAGGTATACGCCCATCGACCCCGCGACTCTCTCGGGATTCCAGGGGGAACGCAATTCGGTTTTGGCCGGCTTCTCTTCGAAGCCGTTGATGCGGCCATCCTTGTCAACGTCGACTACGCCGAAGCGGGAAGTTTCCGCAAGATCAATTTGGATGGTGGCCAGCGTAATGTCGGCAGCGGAGTCTTTGTGCTGCTTCATCATTTTGCCGTAATCCATTTTGTAGATGTGATCGCCGGAGAGGATGATCACGTATTTAGGCTGTTCGGAGCCGATGGAATAAATGTTCTGATAAACCGCATCGGCGGTGCCCTGATACCACTGATCGCTGACGCGCTTCATGGGGGGCAGGACTTCGACAAACTCGTGAACTTCGCGGCCAAGAATATTCCAGCCTTCGCGGATATGGCGGTTCAGAGACAGAGCTTTGTACTGCGTAAGAATATAAACGCGGCGCAGGTCGGAGTTGAGGCAGTTGGAAAGGGTGACATCGATAATGCGATACATGCCGCCGAAGGTGACGGCAGGTTTGGCACGGTCGCGGGTGAGGGGATAAAGGCGTTCTCCTGCACCGCCAGCGAGAAGGACTCCGAGAGTGTCTTTCATCGGATTGCTTCGAACTTCCGAAGAAGCCGGGTACGTCGCTTCATTGCCACAGAAACAGTAGATGGTAGCACAGGAAAGAAAGTTGCCGATTACTTATGTGTGGAACAAAAGAATGGCAGTGAATGGGCAGCAGATGGGTTTGTCGATTAACGCAAAGTTGCGGTTTGCCGACGATAGATGCGGACCTGATTCGCAACGGCATCGAGAGCGCTTGAACCCCAGAGGTTTGCGGGTTCGATATCGTCGTCGGTATCTGCGTTCCATCCTTCATCAGGCGGTACGAACTCGTTGAACTGATGAACGATGAGAAAGATGGGCTCGAATTGACGCGCGTATGACATGAAGGCGCTAAATGTATCGTAAGCGTAGTCGTCCCCGAAACGCGGGGAATCGTCGGAGCAATAGGGCGGAGCGTTGCTGTTGGGACATCCCCAACCGTTTTGCCCGGCGGTGGCGATGGAAACGGTGAAGTTTTCCACGCGCGAGCCAGCTAGATTATAGGACGGATAGTAGGGGCAGGACGGCGGGACCGTACAAGTCGGGTTGAGGCGGTCCACCCAACTCCAGAAGCCGAATTGAGGGTTGACTTCCACGGGGCCGTGGGGAGTGCCTTGATTCAGCCAGAGGTCAGGCTGACTGTCGAGATATCCCGCGATCAGCTTGAAAGTGTATTTGCGGGTGAGATCGGGATGGGTCTCCAGGAATTGCCGAATTTTTGCCCAGAGCGGGTGGTCGGCGAGATTTGGATCCTGGGCTGCCCCGAGGAAAATCAGCATGAGAGGCCTGCCTTCGTAAACCAGCTGATGTTCTGGATATTGCTGTAGAAGCGTACCGAAGTAATTGATTTCCTTTTCAAGTGCCGTTTCGCCGTCGCGATCTTTGTATAGGACGTTGAAGTCGATGCCGCCGAGTTGGGGAATGATTTTTAGATGAGTGCCGAGTTTCGTCCACGCGGGGAAGAGGTTCCCGGTATTGTCGCGAATAGTTTGGTTATAAATGCGGAAGGAAGGCGTACAGTTCTTGACATATTGCCGGGTGAACCACTCGCTGTTGAAGATGCAACTAACATTGTTGGTAAGATCGGCGATTGCAGCATCGACGCCGAGTTCTTCCATACGAGCGACATGATTCTGAATAACCTTTGGATCGGCGCTGTCGTATCCACCGCCTACGAATTGCATGTCGGGAGATTGAAGCAAAGGCATAGCGGCAGTGCCCTGAAAAGTTACTGCATTGGGACCGAACCAGGCTTCGTATTCCATTACAACGATGTGGCTGTTTGCATCGACGATTAGGGGTCCGTCGGAAGGAGTTGATGCGGCTCCGTAAAGGCCGGAAAGTGGGAGGTATATCAGGGACAGAACCACGGTTACAAGGCGTCCAGGTTTTTCTAGAAGTGACAAGGGATCCATGCGATCCCTATTTTTCTTCTTCGATTTTGATGCGGAGGGACTTTAGGAATTTGAGATCCTGATCGTTGACTTTGAACTCAGGATTGGTAGATAGAGTGGTGACCAGGGAAGTCTTATCGGAAGCTTTTTCGCCCTGCTTGCTGACACCAATGGTAGCTTCAAGGACTAGAAAAATATCGTAGCCGCCCTCTTTGATGCGAGAGACAACTTCGGCGATCTGATCAGAGTCGGAGAGCGACTCGTTGATGGCTTCGCCCAGTTCTTTCATTAAGTCCTTGAGTTGCTGATCCACGCAGTCCCCCGATCGACGTGCTTCAACAAGTTAGATGCCTGTGACCGCATAACGGTTTCGCGAGCGGCGACAGCTTTGCGTCATTGTAGCGCCAGACGCTGCTAAAATCGAGGACAAGATGAAGGTTTCTACCGCACGAAAGTTAGGAGTGGCGGCGCGCGTGGCCAAAGAGCAGGCTGGCCGCAACCGCACGCTACGGGCTGCGGGCCGGGCAGCGTCCACTACCGCGAGGGCCTTCGGACGGGTGTTACACCAGCTTTGGCTGGAGGTTACGGGAGTTATTTTCCTGCTGATGAGCGTAAGCTTTGCCGGGGCTGTGGTAAAGGAATACAGCAAGTATCACGCGGGTCAGTCGGGCCTTGGGCGAGTGGCAGTTGCAAGTTGTTTCACCGTGGCGTTTGCGTGGTTTGGAGTGAGCTCGTTCTGGCGGGTGAAGAAGAGCAAGGGTGTGCGGAAGTGAGCAAGGCGTTGATCTATGGCTGACAGTGTCAAACTGACGGAACATAAGGGCGTGTCGGGCGTTGAAACGTCTTCGCACATTCCAGTGAAAGCGCTATACACGCCCGCCGATCTCAAAGGTTCGGACTACGAGAGTGAAGTCGGCTACCCTGGCGAGTATCCCTTTACCCGCGGTGTGCAGGCGACCATGTACCGCGGTCGCCTCTGGACCATGCGGCAATACGCGGGCATGGGGGACGCGGAGGAGTCGAATAAACGCTACAAATATCTGCTGGCGAACGGGACGACTGGGTTGTCGGTAGCGTTCGATTTGCCGACGCAGATTGGGATAGACTCGGACAACGCTTTGGCCGCTGGAGAAGTGGGCAAAGTTGGTGTAGCCATCGACTCCATCGAAGACATGGAGCTGCTGTTTGCAGGCATCGACCTCACGAAAATCTCCACGTCGATGACTATTAATGCGACGGCGTCGGTTTTGCTGGCGCTCTATGTGGCAGTGGCGCGGCGGCAGGGCGTGGACATTCGCAAACTTTCCGGCACGGTGCAGAACGATGTGCTGAAGGAATACATCGCCCGCGGAACATATATCTATCCACCGCATTACGCCATGCGCGTGATCACCGACATGTTTGCCTGGGCGAAAGAGAACGTGCCGGAGTGGAACACGATTTCGATCTCCGGCTATCACATGCGCGAGGCCGGATCGACGGCCGTGCAGGAAGTGGCCTTCACGCTGGGCAATGGCATGGCCTATGTCGAAGCCGCGATCAAGGCCGGGCTGCATGTTGACCAGTTCGCGCCCCGGCTCTCCTTCTTCTTTAACGCGCACAATAATTTTCTCGAAGAGGTGGCCAAGTTTCGCGCGGCGCGCAGAATGTGGGCCCGCATCATGCGGGAGCATTTTAAAGCGAAAAACCCAAAATCGTGGATGCTGCGTTTTCATACGCAAACCGCGGGATCGACGCTCACCGCGCAACAGCCGGAAAACAATATTGTCCGCACGGCAATTCAGGCAATGGCGGCGGTCATGGGCGGGGCCCAGTCTTTGCACACAAATTCCTATGACGAAGCCCTGGCTCTGCCCACGGAGCAGGCGGCGTGCATCGCGCTGCGCACACAGCAGGTTATCGCCTATGAATCCGGTGCGGCACAGACGATCGACCCGCTGGCCGGCTCGTACTATATCGAGTCTCTGACCGATGAGATTGAAAAGCGTGCGGCAGAATATCTGGGGAAAATTGAAGTGATGGGCGGGATGCTGAAGGCGATCGAACGCGGATTCGTACAGCAGGAGATCCAGAACGCTGCGTACAAATATCAGCAGGCGGTGGATGAAGGCGAGGCGATTGTCGTGGGTGTGAACCGGTTTGAAGTGCAAGATGAAAAGCCAATTCCGATTCAAAAGATCGATCCCGCACTGGAATCGAAACAGGTGGAACGTGTGCGAGCCCTGCGAGTGAAGCGCGATGCCGGACCGTGGAAGGCCGCGGTCGGACAAGTGGAAGAAGCGGCGCGGTCAGGCGAGAACGTCATGCAACGAATCCTCACGGCGGTGGAAGCTTATGCTACCGTGGGCGAGATTTCGGATGCGATGCGCCGCGTGTTTGGGGAATATCGGGAAGCGGTCGTGATTTAGGACGATATGATGGCGGGGGCAAGAAACCTGAAATGATTTAGTTTGTGCCTCCAGGAGTACTACTTAATCAGAGGTTTTATAGTCGGCAGCGTTGCGGCAGGGTTCGCAGTACATAAGGCCATCCTCACAGACGCGAATGTCGAGTTGCGATTGGCACAGGCAACAGAACTTCTCGCACTCGCATTGTGTTTCCGACTTCTCGCATTGGGCGCAGCGGAATTTGGTCGAATTGCTAGTGGAATTCATGGCATCAATTTAGCGCGACGCCATCTTGCGGGAAACATGCCATTAGTAACTCGCAGAGCCCGGATGTATTGCGCTGGTGCATATTTCCGGCATAACTGTGCCATATAATCCTCAGCAATGACCTTCCAACAGTTGCTGGATGGAGCGGAGATTCTCGCACAAACCGGGGATGCGGCTGTCAACGGTGTCGAATATGACTCTCGACGCGTGAAGCCGGGCACTGTCTTTGTGGCCATGCGCGGCGAATCCAGCGACGGCAACCGATTTATCGATCAAGCAATTCACGCCGGAGCCGTAGCAATAGTGACGGATGCCGAAGCAGAGAAGCCGCGTCCGGGCGTGGCTTGGGCCGTGGCAGTTCATGGCCGACGAGCGTTGGCCCGCGTGAGCGCGAACTTTTATAAGAAGCCCGCGAAGCGGCTTGCCATCACGGGAATCACTGGGACCAATGGTAAAAGTACGACGGCGTTTCTGGTGGAATCGATCTTAACTGCAGCTGGGCGAAAGAGCGCACTGATTGGGACCATTGAATATCACGTAGCCGGAAAAATCCTGTCCGCCCCGCACACTACCCCGGAAGCGCTGGAACTGAACCAGATTTTTAATGAAGCCCTGGGCCACGGGGCGACGGATGCCGTCATGGAAGTTTCTTCGCATGCGCTGGCTCAGGAGCGCGTGTATGGCGTGCCGTTTGATGTGGCCGTCTTTACCAATCTTACGCACGATCACCTCGATTATCACAACACGATGGAGGAGTATTTTGCCGCGAAGCGAATCCTTTTTGAAGGTTGCGGCACCGAGGCGCCCCGCGCGGTGGTGATGAATATAGATAATGAGTATGGCGCAAAGCTGGCAGAATTCAGCCGGAAGCACAGTTCGGTCGTTTTGAAGTATGGCTGGCAGCAGGGCGATTTGCACGCGGAGAAGGTGGAAATCACAACGCGAGGAACGCGATTCGACCTTATGACGCCGGGAGGGAAGATAGCTGTATTTTCCGCGCTGATCGGCCGTGTGAATGTCTACAACATACTTGCGGCGGCGGGAGCGTGTTATGCACGCGGCTGTTCGATTGACGCTATTGCGGCGGGAATCGGCAAGCTGGCAAGTGTACCGGGAAGGTTTGAACGCGCCGATTGTGGCCAGCCGTTCACGGTTGTTGTGGACTATGCCCATACTGATGATGCTCTGCGCAATCTGACCGCACTGGCGCGTGAGTTGGTCTCAGGCAAAGGAAGAGTGTTAACCGTGTTTGGATGCGGCGGCGACCGAGATCGCAACAAGCGTCCGTTAATGGGCGAAGCCGCGGGGAGGGGTAGCGATTTTGTCGTGCTGACCTCGGACAATCCACGCAGCGAAGACCCGCTCGCCATTATGAATGATGCCGTAGTGGGGCTTCAGAAAACTGGGGTGAAATACAGCATCGAAGCGGATCGTCGCAAAGCAATCGCATTGGCCATCGGCGAGGCTGGTCAGGGAGATATTGTGCTGCTCGCGGGCAAAGGCCATGAGAAATTACAAATCACGCGCCAGGGCGCAGCTCCTTTCGATGATTTGGAAGTCGCACGGGAAGCTTTGCGGGCCATGGGGTTCGAGTGTAACGTGGCTGGTGCTGGGGCGATGGCATGAAGTTGGCACTCAGGAAAATCGCCGAATTCATCTCCGCAGACGGGGAGTTCCTCCCGGAAGAAATAGCGCAAGCTTATTCGATCGATTCTCGGACTGTAAGCGTGGGCCAGCTTTTTTTCGCGGTGAAAGGCGAGCGGTTGGATGGGCATGACTTCGTCACGCAAGCGTTGGAAAAGGGTGCGGTCGCTGCGGTGGTGCGTAAAGATCAGTTGAGCCGATATCCCGCGCGTGCGCGGCTGCTCGCTGTGGACGACACTCTGATCGCTTTGCAAATGCTGGCGACAGCCGTGCGAAAGTTATGGGGTAAGCCGTTGATCGCGGTCACAGGATCGGCCGGGAAGACAACCACGAAGGAAGCGATCGCACATGTCCTGGGCACACGCTTCCGCGTGTTGAAGTCGGAAGGGAACTTCAATAATCACTTCGGCCTGCCGCTGATGCTGCTGAAATTGGAACCGGAGTATGAAGTTGCGGTCATCGAGATGGGCATGTCACGCGCCGGAGAGATCCGCGCGCTGGCGAAGATCGCACAGCCGGAGATTGGCGTGGTCACGAACGTCGCTTCCGTGCATCTGGAGTTTTTCGATTCGCTCGCCGGCATCGCGCGTGCCAAGTATGAACTCATCGAGTCGCTTCCTTCCGCAGGGACGGCGGTACTGAATGCGGACGATGAATATGTCTCGCAATTTGGCCGGGACTTCAAGGGAAAAGTCGTGCTCTATGGAACGCGGGAAATTGCCGATGTGCGCGCCGAGAAGATTGAGTCGAAGGGCACATTCGGCACTGAGTTCGATTTGGTAATTGCGGGTGTGCACGAACATGCCGCATTACCGCTGGTAGGCGAGCACAATGTGTTGAATGGATTGGCTGCGGTTGCAGTGGGATTGGAACGGGGAGTATCGCCATCGGGGGCAGTAAAGGCGTTAGCCTCTCTCACACCGGCAGATAAACGTGGGCAGGTTCTCCAACTGGGCAACATTACGGTGATCAACGATTGCTACAATTCAAATCCAAAGGCATTGGCCGCGATGGTTGATTCGCTGGCCGCAGTACCGGCGAACAGGCGCATTGTTGTGGCGGGTGAGATGCTGGAGTTAGGCCCAGCGGCAGAAGAAATGCACCGGCAGGCAGGCGTGCATATCGCAGAGCAGAAAATTGATTTGCTGGTTGGCGTGCGAGGGCTGGCGCAGGCCATGGTGGATGCCGCGAAGAATAGTAAAGGGCGGGCAGAATTTGTAGCATCTTCCGAAGAAGCAGGGAGATTGCTGGCGCGCGAGGCGCGGAATGGCGACGTGGTTTTGTTGAAAGCTTCGCGCGGAGTGAAATTGGAAAACGCGCTTGGAACCTGGAAGTCGCTGCGCGATGGCAAGCATTAAGACATCGCGAGACGGAGGCTGATTGCTCTACTGGCTGTTGTTCGTCAAGTTGCAACATTTCGTTCCGCCGTTCCGCATCTTCCACTATCTGACCTTCCGTACTGCGTTTGCCAGCCTTACCGCACTGTTTACTTCGCTTATCGTAGGGCCGCTTGTTATTAACCGGCTGCGCGAATTCCAGATTGGACAGTACATTCGCGAAGAAGGTCCGAAGGCGCACCAGAAAAAAGCGGGGACGCCGACCATGGGCGGATTGCTGATTGCGATCGCTATTGTGGTGCCTACGCTGCTATGGGCTGACCTGAGCAACCGGTTCGTGTGGATCGCTGTGTTCGCCACGTGCGCGTTTGCCGCGATTGGGTTTACCGACGATTACACCAAGGTGGCGCACCGGCGGAATCTTGGCCTTACAGGCCGCGCCAAATTGGGATTACAGGTTGCAACCAGCATTGTGATCGCGGTGATGCTGATTGCGATGCAGACTTACGGAATGTATTCGACCAAGCTGATTGTGCCGTTCTTCAAGCAGTTTCATCCCGACCTGGTCCTGGAAAGTTTGGAGCGGTTTCCGCATCTATGGCCGCTGGCATTTTTGCCGTTTATCGCGTTTGTGGCTTTGGTCATCGTGGGTTCAAGCAATTCGGTAAATCTTACGGACGGATTGGACGGGCTTGCGATTGGCTGTACAGTGATTGCCGCAGGTGCGCTTACCGTGCTGACGTACGTAAGCGGCCACGCGACATTTGCTACCTATCTTGAAATCCCAAAAATGCCGCAGGTGGGGGAACTTACGATTTTTTGTGGCGCAATGGTGGGATCTTCCATTGGATTTCTTTGGTATAACGCGCACCCAGCCGAAGTATTCATGGGCGATGTGGGATCGCTGGCCTTGGGAGGAGCGATTGGGGCGGTTGCAGTGATTATCAAGCAGGAACTACTGCTGCCGTTTATTGGCGGCGTGTTCGTAATTGAGGCAGTGTCGGTAATTCTGCAGGTAGGATCTTATAAGCTGCGCAAGAAGCGGATTTTCAAGATGGCGCCTCTGCATCATCACTTTGAGTTGATGGGGTGGTCGGAGTCGAAGATTATTGTGCGGTTTTGGATTGCGTCGTTAATATTCGCGCTGTTTGCGCTGACGACGTTGAAGCTGAGATAAGGAAAAAGTTCACGGGGCACAGAGACACGGAGAAAACCCAATTTGCTTTTATGTGTGACTCGTGATGAAACAGGTTTAATGGAACTCAAAGACAAACGCGTGCTTGTGGTGGGGCTCGGCAAGTCCGGGGTGGCGTCGGCGTTATTTTTGAAGGCGCGCGGGGCGCGGGTTACCGTGTCTGATACCAAGAGCGGGGATGAACTGCGCAATGAGATTCCGGTACTGCTTGATCATGGCATTGCGGTAGAAACCGGTGGACATGGGGAACGCACATTTCGCGAGCAGGATTTAATTGTGGTGAGTCCTGGAGTTCCGGTGGATGCGCCTTTGCTGGAACGGGTCCGTTCGCTCGGTGGGCGCGTAATAGGTGAAATTGAACTGGCGGCCCAGTTTTTACCTGGACGGATCGTCGCAATTACAGGTTCGAACGGAAAGACTACTACTACAACATTGGCTGGAGAAATTTTGACAGTTGGCGGGTTTCCGACGCTTGTTGGCGGCAATATTGGCACTCCTGCAATTTCGCTGACCGAGCGGGCCAAACCGGAAACCGTGATTGTGCTTGAGGTTTCCAGTTTTCAACTGGAAACGATTCAGACGTTTCGTCCGAAAGTTGCCGTGGTGTTGAATGTTACGCCCGACCATCTGGATCGACACAAAACGTTCGAGATTTATGCGGATGCGAAGGCACGGATTTTCGAAAATCAGAAGGGAGATGACTTCGCAGTGCTGAACGCAGATGATCCCACTTGTGTGGCAATGGCCGCTGATACGCGAGCACAGGTGTTCTGCTTCAGCCGGCAGCAGGAAGTGAAGCAGGGTGCGTGGGTTCACGAAGGGGACATTTTGTTTCGCGATGGAGCACGGCAGCGGGAGATCATGCTGGTTTCCGAAATCTCCCTCAAGGGTGCGCATAATCTTGAGAATGTGCTGGCGGCTGTCTGCGCGAGCGCGCTCATGGGTTGTGCGCCCGAGAAGATTCGACAGGCGGTGCATAACTTTAAAGCAGTCGAGCACCGGTTGGAGTTTGTCGCGACTATTGGTGGCGTCGATTACTACAACGACTCTAAAGCTACGAATGTGGATGCGACTATCAAGGCGCTGGAGTCGTTTCCGGCGAATGTCCATTTGATTCTAGGCGGCAAGGATAAAGGCAGCGACTATAGTGTGCTCAATGACTTGCTACGGGAGCGCGTAAAGCGTGTCTATACGATTGGCGCGGCCGCTGCGAAGATTGAATCGCAAATTAAGAATGTCGAAATCGAACACTCGGAGACGCTGGAGAATGCTATTCGCAAAGCGCATGCTATTGCCGAACCGGGCGATGTGGTGCTGTTAGCTCCGGCGTGCGCAAGCTTCGATCAGTTCAAAAATTATGAGCAGCGAGGACACGTGTTTAAGGAAATTACCCAGAGATTAGCAGGAGGGTCTATCTGAACGAAAGCGTAGAGATCTATATGAAAAATCAAAAAGGACAGCCCGGAGCCCCGAAGCCGTCCTCAAACCCTCCCGGTTAGAAGGGCAACTTGATAACCTGAGGTTACCCCGGCGATGTTGCAGGATCGTGGCAGGAGCATGAATATAAGATTAATTTGTGGGAAGTTAAATTGTTATAAAGGGCCGTTGCACGTGGTCTTGTCTTGACATCGGTTCGCATGAGCGCCTCGATGCCTTCTACTACCTCTCGAAAAGTCGAACAGTCGCAGCGCTTGCAACAGCGAGCCGCAAGTATGATCCCGGGCGGGGTGAATTCGCCGGTACGCGCGTTTGGAGCGGTGGGAGGTGATCCGCCATTTATTGTGCGCGGTAAGGGTTCGCACATTTGGGATGCGGATGAAAATGAATTTATCGATTATGTGGGATCCTGGGGCCCGTTGATTTTGGGCCATGCCGCCCCTGACGTGCTTGATGCGATTGTGGGTGCGGCCTGCAATGGAACAAGTTTTGGGGCATCGACGCCTGCGGAAGCCGATCTGGCTGAACTGGTGCTGGGCGCGTTTCCGCAGATGCAGAAGGTGCGCTTCGTAAGTTCCGGGACCGAGGCGACCATGTCGGCGATTCGTTTGGCACGGGCATATACCAAGCGCAAATACATTGTGAAGTTTGAAGGGTGCTACCACGGCCACTCGGATTCTCTGCTGGTGAAGGCGGGTTCGGGAATCGCAACTCTGGGAATCCCGGGATCGGCGGGAGTTCCCGAGGAGTTCACGCAATTTACCTTGGCTTTGCCTTTTAATAACGTCACTGCGGTGGAGTATGCCTTCCAGAAATTTAAACATCAGATTGCGTGCGTGATTGTTGAGCCGGTGGTCGGGAACATGGGTTGCGTTCCCGCAGCGGACGATTATCTTGTGGCCTTGCGGCTGATGACGGAACGCGAAAAATCTGTGCTGATTTTTGATGAGGTGATGACTGGATTTCGCGTGGCCTACGGAGGGGCACAGGAGTTATACAACATTCGTCCCGATCTGACGACCCTGGGAAAGATTATCGGTGGAGGATTACCCGTGGGGGCATATGGCGGGCCGGACGAGATTATGAATTTGGTTGCGCCGCTGGGGCCGATGTATCAGGCGGGAACGCTTTCGGGAAATCCGCTGGCGATGGCCGCGGGATGCGCGATGCTGAAGCATTTGCACGATCACAAGCAGGAGATTTATCCGCTAATCGACAAGCTGAGCCGGGAGCTAGTGGAATGTGTGGCAAAAGAGGCAAGGGATGCCGGTGTGCCATTGTGTTTTAACCGTGTGGGATCGATGTTTACCTGGTTTTTTACGGCGGAGCCGGTGAGGGATTGGGATTCGGCTTCGAAATCGAATACGCAGGCGTTTAGGAAATTCTTTC
This sequence comes from Candidatus Aquilonibacter sp., assembly GCA_035486715.1. GTDB lineage: Bacteria > Acidobacteriota > Terriglobia > Terriglobales > Acidobacteriaceae > Sulfotelmatobacter. The sequence goes on along the minus strand of DATHMV010000070.1, from coordinate 23,938 downwards.
GAGCCATGCTGGATAGCGGAATTTATTTGCCGCCGTCGCAGTATGAAGCGGCGTTTTTAGGAGCGACACATTCTGAGCAGGATGTGCAACAGACGATTGCGGCGGCCAAGCAGGCGTTTGCGGCTGGACGGGTTAATTAGGGAAGGGCTGCCATCATCTGTGGAATTGTTGTGAACTCATATCCTTCCTCTTTATAGCGCGCGATCAAGCGGTCGGTGGCGATAACGGTTTGAGAGCGGTCGGTGCCTAATTGCTTGTGGCCGCCGTCGTGGAGAAGGATGACACTACCTCCCTGGATCTGCTTTGCAACCTTTCTTTCGATTTCCGCGGCTGGCGGAGCATTCCAGTCGTATCCGGTGACGTTCCACATGGTAGGTTGCAGGCCAAGTTCGTGGGCGATCCGTAAAACGGCCGGACGGCGGCCCCCGAAGGGTGGGCGGAACAGGTTCGATGATTCGCCTACGGAATCTTCAAGGGCGGACCGGCATTCTGTGATCTCTCTTCTAATTTCCGGTTCTCTTTTGAATATTAGCAGCGGATGAGTTTGTGTGTGATTGCCGATGATGTGGCCTGCTTGGACGATTTCTCGGGCTAAGCCGGGGCGTTGCTTCACATAGCATCCGATTAGGAAAAAAGTTGCGTGCACATTGTGTTTGGCGAGGACTTCGAGAAGGCGTTGTGTATGGGGCTCGTTGGGGCCGTCGTCGTAGGTAAGGGCTAATTTTTTAGAGCCACGGGGAAATCCTGTGAATGTTTTCCCGTACCATTGCGCAGTCGGGGACATGGACTGATAGCCTGCAATGGCTGCAGCACCGGAAATCGCCGTTGCGGCGAGGGTTAACATGCGGGAATTCTAAATCGCGACTGGCAATTGCTGTTAACTCTTCGCGCAATTGTCAGTGGACGCTATCCGAGATATTCTGCCAATTCCGACTTTTCTGAAAACATGGCGAACCTTTTCGAGTTGCCCCGTTACATTGCGGTGGAAGGCCCGATCCGGGTGGGCAAAAGCACACTGGCACGCATTTTGGCGGAGCGATTGAATGCGCAGCGAGTGATGGAACCGGAGTCGAATCCGTTTTTGAGCGCGTTTTATGAAGGGGAGCGAGGGGCGGCGTTCCAGGCGCAATTTGCATTCCTGGTGCGGCGGTTTGAGCAGTTGCAGGCGCTGGATCTGGGCGCTCAGGCGCAGAAAACCGTGGTTGCCGATTACATTATGGAGAAAGACAAATTGTTTGCCTGCCTAAACCTGACCGACCAGGAACTCGATACTTATAACCGTTATTACAACTACTTCCGAGAGAAATTGCCAACACCGGATCTTGTGATTTACCTGCAGGCGACGCCTGAGGTGCTTAAGAAGCGGCTGAAGAAAAAAAATGCGCCGGGCGAGCAGGCGGTGAGTGATGAGTATTTGGAAGAAGTGGTGAAGGCGTACGAGCACTTCTTTTTTCATTACACTTCGTCCGACTTGCTGATTGTAAATACATCAGACATTGATTTTGTGGACCGCAACGAAGATTTGCAGGAGTTGTTGCGGAAAGTTTCCGAGCCGATCAAGGGTACGCAGTACTTCTTGCCTTTAGGTGGGCAGGAGGCGGTAGGGGCATAGACGGGCGTACTGGATAATCGTAGCGCTGAAGCGCTGCGTCCTGAAAAGAGGCGCTATTCGAGACATTTGGAATTCCCGGATCTGCTTTGCCAACATAGACTTACTGCTGTCTGTGGGATAGGCCGGTAATCGGCATCGACGAATTGTGGGTTTGCATCTACAATGTGTCACAGCATCCGTGAAGATGCTTAACGGGCTCTATCCGGCTTAGCTGGAGGGGCACTGGAGGGTGAGATGAGTATTACTCCGATTGGCGGTAGTCTCCTCGACGAAAGCCGCCAGAAGATTACGACCGCTTCTCTGCGGGAATGCAAGCTTCGACACGAACCCATAAGCTGCCTTACTGCCTACGATTACACGACTGCACGTTTGGTTGATGAAGTTGGGGTCGAAATGATCCTGGTGGGGGATTCGCTCGCCCAAGCAGTCCTCGGTTATGAAAATACGCTGTCGGTAACCGTGGACGAAATGCTGCATCATGTGAAGGCAGTGCGGCGGGGCGTCAAGAAAGCGCTGTTACTGGCGGATATGCCGTATGGGTCTTATCACGTGGATGCAGCGGAAGCGCTCTGCAATGCCATGCGCTTTATGAAAGAAGGCGGGGCTGAAGTGGTGAAGATTGAAGGAGGAGAGAAACGCGCAGACTTGATCCGGAGGATTATCGATGCCGAGATACCGGTGGCTGGGCATATTGGACTTACCCCGCAGTCAGTAAATGTTATGGGCGGATACAAAGTGCAAGGGAAAAATCTGAGTGAGGTTGAGCAGTTGATGCGCGATGCGGTGGCACTGGATCGTGCAGGAGTGTGCTGCATTGTGCTGGAAGGAATTCCGCGGGAAGTGGCTGGATTGATCACGGCGGAGGTAAATGCGCCGACGATTGGGATTGGAGCGGGTCCGGAGTGCGATGGGCAGGTGCTTGTGTTCCATGACATTGTGAATTTGACGTTTGGGTCGCCAGCGAAATTTGTGCGGCGGTATGGAGATGCCGCAGAGTTGATCAGGGAAGCTGTGCAAGCCTTTCGTGTCGACGTGAAGACAGGGCAGTATCCGGCGGATGAGGAGTCATATCATTTGCCAAGAGAGACGAAGGCAAGTTTGGAAACTGTGCTCGCACGGAAGTGGGCTATGGCACGATGAGCTTGGTTGAATGTAAGGTGGCGCGGTGAGTTTTTTCGCAACTCGGCGGCCTTGTTTAGCTACGTTTTTGCTAGGAGCGGCGGCGTGCATGTGGGCTGCTTGTTCGCGGCAAAATCAACAGCCAACGCCGGACGCAGGGAGCGTTCTTCAGGCTGTGGCGCCGGCCGATCCAGCGAAGCTTCCATCTTTAGAAGCAGTGAAGCACTGGAGCAATCCCTATATAGTGATTCGTCCGGAGACGGTGGGCTTGCTCACCGATGTGACGGCAAATGAAGAGCAAATTTTGAAGCCGGAAGAAGTGTTAAAGGCGTTAGCGCAATTGCCAAAATCGGCGTGGCCTTACGGACGCGCTGTCGCGATTCTGGTGGATGCGAAGGCAACGAGCTCCGAACAAGGAAAAATCGCGCTTCGCCGGAACCGGGGAATTGTGGCGGGCGAATTGCAGAGTGCGCATGTTGCCATCAACTGGATATCCCATTCCTGAGAATTAAAAACTATCTTCCCAATGAAAATTTGTAAGACGGTCAAAGAGATGCGTGCGGCGTGCCGTGCCGAGCGGCGTGGCAGCAGGCGATTAGGTTTTGTACCGACCATGGGAGCCCTGCATGAAGGGCATTTGTCGCTGGTGCAGGCAGGAAGAGCTTCTTGCGATATAGTAGCGGCCTCGATTTTTGTAAATCCCACCCAGTTTGGCCCTGGCGAAGATCTTGCCAAATACCCGAGGAGTTTCGAGCGCGACCGAGAGTTGCTGAAAGAGCAAGGCGTAGCATTGCTGTTCGCCCCGTCCGTGGAGGAGATGTATCCGGCGGGCGCGGGGACTTGGGTCGACGTCGAAGGATTGAGCGAGAAACTGGATGGACAGTCGAGGCCGGGGCATTTTCGCGGCGTTGCAACGGTGGTAGCGAAGTTGTTTCATGTGGTAGAGCCGGATGCGGCGTTCTTTGGGCAGAAAGATGCGGCGCAAATTGCCGTCATCCGGCGTATGGTTCGCGATTTGAATTTTCCGGTAGAAATTGTTGCTTGCCCAATTGTGCGCGAAACAGATGGGCTGGCTATGAGTTCGCGCAATGCTTATCTCGATCTGGAGCAAAGAAAGCAGGCACCGGTTTTATATCGTTCGCTGATGTGCGTAAAGAGCATGTGGAATGCAGGCGAACGTAGCGCGGAAAAGCTTAAGGGTGCGGGGCGCGAAGAAATTGCCAGAGAAAAATCAGTGAGGCCGGATTATTTGGAGATAGTGGATCCGGAGAATCTGGAGGCTGTGGAGGATGTGGGCAGTGGTACGCTGGTTGCGGTTGCGGCTTTTGTGGGCGCGACGCGGCTTATCGATAACATCTTGATCTGATTGCTAGCGGCTTGGCTGCGGTTGACCCGTTACAGCGACGGATGTCGCCTGGGGCGAGAGATGCTCTTTGATCAGGTTTTCGACCTGCGACCAGAGGTGAGGGTCGCATTCGCTTTGCATATGGCCGGGAGTGACGACACGGTCCCACCAGGAAGCTTCGGGGCATTGCACCGGAGTTTTCTTGTAGTCGACCAAGTAGTTGCCAAGAATTTCAGTTTTGCCGGGATCGACCGCTTTGATTTGCCGCCGGCCATGGATAATGCCTTCGGTTTGATAGAAGTTCGCGGCCTCGGCGACGTTATCGGGAATCAGAGAGTCATTTTGCCACCACTTCGCGACACTATCCACCTGGACCGTCAATAAAACAGGGATGCCTGCATGGCGAAGGTCGCGCGCCAGCGCGACTGCGGCTGATGCTCCCCAACTGTGGCCGAAGAGGATGATATGGGCAAGACTCTTTTCCTGAGCCGAGAGGACGCCGTCGCGGTTGGTATCCAGCCGGCGCACAATCGCATCGTAGGCTTGTTTTCTACGGCGATTCTCGAAAATGCGGATGTATGTCGCTTCCGGTGCGGTTTGGCGAATGCGTTGAGCGAGTTGTACCGGGCCGTGGTGTCGATTATCAGAATTTACGAAACCGCCTACGAACCCGATCACGATATTGGAAGAAGCGGGCGATGGATTGGAGCGGGAAACGCCGCCGTCTATGCCGTGACCGGAGGGGACAGTCAAAGCCATGATTATCAGCGCAATGAACGTAGTTCGAAATGGAGTTAGGTTTTGCAACCACCAAGCCCCTGCTGCGGATGAGATGACATGCCCTATCGGGCGGATGCTGTAAAAATGAGGGAAGTTCAGCCTGTCTTTGCGATCAGCACGAACAGTCTACTCGTCGTTGACAAGTATGGAACCTTTTCTTGCCGCCAACCAGTTTACACCTACATGTCAAATGCCTTGCGGGGCTTGGGTTTTGGCCTGGAGAGGCGGCCTGAAACGAAGGCGTTTCCTTTGAGAACATAGCGTAGAGGGCGATCGGCGGCTTTCGTGATCCCTATGCGGGCAGTGATCTGGATGGTTTTCGGGCGAAAGCCATCCGCGCCGATCCAGAGGCTGGAATTGGGTGAGGTAAGATCGCGGCCATTGTCGCGGGCGCGGGTGATGCTAAAGGCCTGGGCGAGGCGTCCGGGGCCACTGGTGAGTTTGGGTAAGTCGCGGGGACCTGACAGAGTAATTTCCCGGGATCGAGCCATTTCTTCGATGCCTTGCAGCGGTTCGAGGGCACGAAAAAGGACTGAGCCGGCTTTACCTTCGCGTTCGCAGGAGACATTCAGGCAATAATGATTGCCATAGATGAAATAAACGTAAGCATAGCCTGGCGGACCGAACAAGACTGACGTGCGGGCCGTGTTGCCAGCATAAGCATGGGCGGCGGGATCGCTTTCTCCGAGATAAGCTTCGACTTCCACGATGCGGGCGGCAAGGCGGCTGTCGTCATCATCGCGGATGAGAATTTTACCGAGGAGTTCACGGGCTACGGCGCGCGGGGAGCGGGCGAAAAAAGAGCGGGCGAGTGGAGTGAAAAGGTTGCTTGCGGTCACTGCGCTGCGCCACCCAAAGTCACTAGGCTACGCCTTTCGATGATTCTTTCAGATATGCCAAAACTTCGAGGGCGTGGCCCTCGGGTTTTACCTTCGGGAAGATGTGCTGGATTTTGCCATCCGGGCCTATAACGAACGTTGTTCGCGCAATGCCCATAACCTTCTTTCCGTACATGTTTTTTTCTTGTAATACGTCGTAAGCCTTGGCGACGGTTTTGTCGGCGTCGGCAAGCAGGGAAAAGGGCAATTTGAACTTTTCCTGAAATTTCTTTTGTGCTTTGGGCGTATCGGGCGAGATGCCAAGCAGCACGGCGCCGGTTTTTTGAATCTGTTTGTAGGTGTCGCGGAAGGCGCAGGCTTCAACGGTGCATCCAGGTGTATCAGCACGCGGATAGAAAAAGAGCACGACAACTTTGCCGCGCAGAGTCTTCAACGACAATTCGCTGCCATTCTCATCCTGCAAGATGAAGTCCGGAGCTTTATCATTAATGTTTAAACTCATGAGGGCCTCGTTTCCAAGAAAGTTGAGTTCAGTGACAGTATCAGCGTTTATGAAACGCAAGACACAATCGAACTTGTCTGAAAGACTTTTATACCGCAAAGCGGGAGCATCCGTCATTGCTGTTCTAGTCTTTTTTGCCGCAGTCGCGCCATGCATGGGACAGGAGGAGCGACCGCAAATTGCTCCGCAGAGAAATCGGCCGCAGGAAAACAAAAAACCCAAGAAGGGCAAGGAACCGAGGGCAGTCGGGATTTTGCAATTGAGTGGTGGCAAAGGGACATTAATTCCAATTGCGATCCTGATCGATGGCAGATTCTATGATGCCAGCGCTTACAAGGCCGATCCTATACCGATGGCTCTGGAATCGGGGACGGTTTATGAGGCAGAACGGGCGGGAGATACGCAAGGGCTGTTTACCGTGAATGGTGCGCTGCATAGTAAGACTGTGGGAAGCGCGAATCCGTGGGTTGGTACTGGAACGTACTTGCCGCAGGGAGCGGAAGCGCCGAAGGCAACGCGGAAAGCGGAAGATGTTCCGGTTGGGCTGGATAACAGCGGAGATGAGCCTCCCAAGCTGACGAGAAAAGGATCGTCTAAGCCTGCGGACGACGGGCCAAGTTCCAATAGTACGCCGAACGGTTCGGGGTCGACGGGCCAAGCAAGCGGTAAAGCAGAGCAGCCTGCAAATGGGTCGTCTACGGCTGGAACTTCTACGCAACGAAAGACAGATCCTGCGACGCCATCTTCGGGTGAAAAATCTTCGGATCAAAGTGCCAGGACGCCGACCGCTGCTGGTCCGGCGAGTACCGGGCAAGCTTCTTCGAGTACCGTGCCGACTGGGCAGAATTCACCATCACAAACATCTCCGGTTCAGCCTTCATCCAGCCAACCTTCTTCTGGTCGAACGTCGTCTGGGCAATCGGCTTCTGGACAATCCGCGAGTAATTCAGGGGATGAGAATTACTACCGTCCTACGTTGCGGCGTGGAAAACCGACAACACCACCGCCACCGGATGAAGATGCAACGGCCACGAAGAAAGATAGTAAAAACGATTCTTCAACTGGAGCAGTTGTAGATAGCGGAATTACCAGGCAAGTAGTGGCGGCGATTTCAGATGCGGGAGGGCCTGAGCCGCAATCCTATAAATTCTTCTGGAAGACGGGCGAGGAGGACGAGCGGCGTAAGCAGATGCTTGCTTTGGCGGCGATTGAGGTTGAAGCATATGCCAAGGCGCTGGCCAAAAACCAGATACCTGCCCATTCGGCAGCAGCAAAGAGTAGCCGCGCGCGGAAAGCACCGGCGAAGACATTCGAGCCAGTATTGGAAAACGTTCAATTCCAGGCATTCGACGTGTGGCTCACTAATCAGGCGGTGATGATTCTTAGTGCGGAAGCGCATTTTCCCTTAATGGCAGGAGCGGTAGGTGGAACAGCTGAGTCTTATAGCATCACGTTGGTTACTAGAACAGACATTTACGGCAATCTGCAGAAGCTGTATTCGGCGGTAACGGATAAATTTCATCTCGACGTCACGCCACGGCTGGATTTGATTGATGTGGTGGATGCGGATGCGGACGGACGCGGAGAACTGCTTTTTCGCGAAACTACTGATGCAGGCACGGGGTATGTGATCTATCGCGCAACGGCGGATAGGTTGTGGAAAATGTTCGACAGTTTTAATGCGGAGTAAAAGGTGGAACTATAAATTGAAGCCAGATTATCACGTTCTAAGCGCTACATCACCAGAATCTAATCAAAACAAACTTACTAGAACTATAAGTCCACTAATCTGACTATATATTAACCATGTAGCAATGCATTAAGTTTAAATACCGACATAGCAGATGCGCCCGACTAAGTAATCGGAGGGATACTTGCCATCTTCTATCGCCATAATCTCGACAGGGTAACCTTGATTATGCGGCCGCAAAATCAGTTGATTTCCGGTCATTTCCACGTATTTAACAGTGCATGTTTCATCCTTACGGATGGCGTACATGCTGAGTTCGCCTTTCCGGTAGGGCTTTAGTGAGTTGTAATGGCGATCAATCAGAAGAGTTGCACCTGGTAGGAGACGGGGGTACATGCTCATGCCTTCGCGACCGTCGACTTTAATTACCACAAAGCGCTCCCACTGCTCACGGTGGCCTTCTATTTCCGTTTTTAGTTTCTTGAGAAAGGATTTCTTGAATTTAAGAATTTCTTTCACATGCATGCTGGCAATAAGGAGTTGAGTCGCAGCGACAGTCCGGTCAGTCAAGATGATATTTTGAAATTCGTCATTGCTGGGAGGGAAAATGCAAGCGCGCTTGTTGACTTCGGATGGATCGAGAAGATCGAGTATCGAAAGATGTTGGACAGATAGAACCCGGTCCATGCCTTCCAAGCTAAGACCACGTTTACGGTTGAGAAAGTTTGAGATGTGGGCCTGTTTGAATCCAGTTTGCTTTGCCAGGCGGAGGCCGGTTAGATCACCTTCCTCGATGCGCTCCCAGAGCGCGTTACGCAGGTTTTCTTGCAACATTCGAAATTTCATGGCTTGGAGTATAGCATGCAGGTTATAGCAATGCGCTAATTGAGTTATGATTTCCACAGCTTGATGCGTATGGCTAACCTTGTCTTCGCAAACTCCGCATCTATAAGATTAAAACATCATAATAACTAAATATTCTCCCCTGATCAGATAGCGATGAGCAGTCTGGATAATAGCAGCGACGGGAAGAATTTTGTGGAGTTTCGCCGAAAGGTGCAGGCCGGGGAAGTGCTTTCAGCCGCCATGGAGCATTTGCTAAAGACTTTGAGATTTTCCGGGAAAGTTTGTGTGATTGTGCAGAATGGGAAAGTTCTTAAATCTGGCTATGAGGAAGGATTTTTCCGGCAACATGAATCAGTCCAATAAAATAATGTCGTAGGCGCTCGGAAGGTTGCACGAAGAATCGCAGAAGGTTTTTGCAATAACTAAATAGCCTCGCAGGTCATCGTAAGAGAAACGAGCCCTGCGCTTGGTTTCCGCCAAAGAGCGGATACCGGGCGCAGGGTTTTTTGTTTTCTACCTGCCCGGAATGCTCAAGGTATGAACATGTTTGGTGCCGTAAAAACGGTAAAGAAATCGGGAGGGGTAATGAAAGAAAAAATTAAGACCTCGGACGAGAAGCTATGTCTTGAACTGAAATATTGCGAGCGTTGCGGAGGGTTGTGGTTACGGCCGATGGGGGGAGAGCAAATCTATTGCGCATCTTGCGCTCAAGCTATTGCTGATTTGCCACCGTCTTCTGTTGAGGAAGGGATTGCAGGTTGCAGGCTGAGGCATAAATGCGAGTGAGAAATTCTTAGCGTTACGGGAAAACATAACAGCAGATATAGAGGAGGGATTGCATGAATGAGCCAGCGCAAAGACCCGGGGTAGGTGTGGATGGCGGTGTCGCGGCAGCCGCATTGCGACATTTTTCGAAGAGATCACGTACCTCTGCAGCTGGCTTACTGCCAGGTTTGTCCGCCCATTCATTTCCGCAACTGGCCAACTCAGGGAAAGTGCATCGACGCGATTGGCAAGACGATCCCGATATATGGCTCTATCGAAAAAAAACTACTGCCTTGTTGCGCCGCTATATGCTCTGGTCGCTGGAAGCAGGGCGAGTGCCGTCGTTGCTCGGGCGGGAGTTCTTTCGCGCGAAGGTTACAGGGCTTACTGCCGCGACACTTGAATCGCGGGTAATTTTTTTGCACGATATAGAGCAATGTCTGAACCGGTTGCAGGGATTTGATCGGCAGCTGATTGGACGTGTTTGCCTACAAGAATACGATCATGGCGCGGCGGCGAGAATTTTACACTGCACACGCAGAACAGTGGAACGAAGACTTCCGGAACTGATCGATCAATTGAGTAAAATGTTTTTGACAGCAGAATTGTTAACGCGATTGCCTGAGGTGAAAGGGAAGGATGGCCAATGAGGAAAATAGACAGCAGGGAAAATTTTCGAGCCCAAAATTATGTCAAGAGTGCGTGCAGGCATATTTCTTTGCAAGTGATTGAAAAAAATAAGAAAATAAATTTCAAAAACCTGTCACTTTTTACCTATGCGATATGATATACTTAGTTTATATACTTAAGAAATAAGCAATACTTATTCAAGGCGCGCTCCGAAGAGAGCGCGCCTTTTGTTTTTGGGCAGGTGATCTTTGGTTAATAAGTCAAAGGAGCGAGACAAAGGCGCAACTAAAAAAAGTGCAAGAAAAAGCAGACCAAGGAAAGCCGTGCCCATTAGCTCCCACCAAGATAAGAAGGCAGAATTGGAGGCGACAGGCAAACCGATGAACCCATCCAGCCTGCCCAAAGTCCGAAAGGCTATTGCAGACCTGGTGAGCGTTTCGGCTCTCGAGATGGTCACGAACTTAGTTGAAGCAGCCAATACCGGGCAAGTGGCGCCTGCGAAGTATTTATTTGAAATAGCTGGGTTGTTCCCCGCGGCTCCGGAGCCAGTTGAGAAACCCGAAGATTCGCTGGCCAATATATTGTTAAAGCAGATGGGATTGCCGATTGAGCCGGTGAGCGGAGATGAAGATTCAACTTTCCCTTGCATCGCGGATCATACGGGAGCGCGGGGATCTTTTTAATATGTTTGGGAAAATCAGTTTAAATGGAGGCGATTGGATGCCGTAAAATTATCGCGGATACGTACTGGAATGTTGAACTGGCGATAGTGATTGTCGTTAAAAGGCGGAACTACCGGTTTCACACGACGAATGGGAATCGATATCACCTGGCTAACCGACCGTATTGCAGTGGGTGGCGGAATTTGGACGGCGGAAAACATGGCGGCGATTGCAGGGAACGGGATTACGCATATCATCGATATGCAAATTGAGTTTGATGACACGCCTCTGGCCAGGGTACATGAAATTGCGGTTTGCTGGAATCCGATCGATGATGACTTCGAACCGAAGCCTCCGGAGATTTTCGAGCGCGGTGTCGAGTTTGCGCTTGCGGCGCTGGAACAAAATGGAACTAAATTGTTCGTGCATTGCGCAGCGGGAGTGCATCGTGCGCCGATGATGATTCTGGCGTTGTTAGGGGTGATCGGATGGACGGTAGATGACGCAATGGATTTGATTGAGGCGCGACGTCCAACGGCGGATTTTGCCGAGGTCTATGTGCGAAGTGTGGAAGATTTTTTACGCGGATATGGAAGGGCAAATCTATTTTAATGAGCTGAACAGCAATGGCGTTTTGCCTGCGAAGATTTGCAGAGAACTAAAGGCGATGCAAGCAAGTTGCACAGATTCTTCGCTACGCTGAGGATGATAGAGTGAAATTTCGAGGAGGGAGTATGTTTCAGGCACGCCGTCCAGTGGGGCGGCTTTTTTATTTGGCGCTGGCGATCATGGTGGCGACATGGTGCGTTCGGCTGGCAGCGCGAGAAGCATCTTCCTCGATGAAGGCAGAAAAGTCAGCATCCTCCCCCGAGGCGAGGCCGCGCACGGCAGATCCTGAGCCTCGCGCGGCTTCGCCTGTTCCGCAGAGCGGGCCGACGCTGACAAGCGTGATCGATACCGTGTATATGGCGGATGGGACGCCGGCCGCAGGAACTTTGGTGATTACCTGGCCAGCGTTTGTGGCGGCGGACGGGACGGCGGTGGCGCCGGGGAACGTCGATGTAACTTTGGGGGCGAACGGCGCCTTGAATGTGGCATTAGAGCCAAACGCAGGAGCGACTCCGCCGGGGGTGTATTACACCGTGGTTTACCAGTTGGTACCTGGGGAGGTGCGAACGGAGTATTGGGTGGTGCCGACAATATCACCGGCCACCTTGGCGCAAGTGCGAACGACGCCGGGATCGGGGACGACGGCACAACCAGTCTCGATGCAATATGTGAATTCGCAACTGGCGGCAAAAGCGAACGACGACGCGGTAGTGCATTTAGCCGGAGCGGAGACGGTGATAGGCGTAAAAAGTTTTTCGACGCCACCGAACGTGCCGACACCAGTGAATACAGGAGATGTGGCAAATAAGTCGTATGTGGATTCGTCGATCGCGACGGTGGGGTCTGGGAATTATCTAGCATTAGCGGGTGGATCAATGACCGGACCTTTGACCTTGAGTGGGAACCCGGTGGCTCCTCTTCAATCTGCCCCGAAGCAATACGTGGATTCAAGCGTGGCTGTGAAAGCGGATTTGATCAGCGGACTGGTGCCAACCGGCGAGTTGGGAAGTGGAACGCCCTCGTCTCTGAATTGTTTGCTGGGAAGCGGAGCGTGGGGCCCGTGCGGATCGAGTGCGAACGCGACGGCGATTCAGAGTGTGCCGGTAGCGTCGAGCGCTCCGGCGAATGGACAGGTGCTTACTTATTCTTCGAGCTCGGGGCAGTATGCGCCAGCTACGCCGAGTGGAGGCCTAGGGAGCGTGAGCGTTACTCCGACAGCGAGTCAGAGTATCGCACAACCTTTAGGAACGCAGTTTAGCGTGAACAACGTCAGCGGAATTCGATATGTGACTGCAGGGGATAATTGGAGCACTAATCCGAGCGGAAGTTTAACGGCAGGAGTGCAGGCGACAGCGACACTGTCGCCATGTCCGATTGGAGTGGATACTTCAGGGAATTCGATGTACTTCGTGTATGTGAGCGCAACAGGAACACCGGAACCTACGATGGTTACAGGTGGAACATGCGTGGCAGGTTTGGCATCAGGGACGATTGTGTTTACGCCCAGGAATTCTCATGCCGCTGGATATCAGATTAGCAGTGCGAGTAGCGGAATTCAGGAGGCGATTAACGACGCCTGTGGCGTACCGGTCGTGACGAACGCGGCAAATCCAAATGCGAGGATCATTCTTCCGGCGACTGGCGCTTTGGCAAATGCGGTACCGGTTTACGGATCGATTTTTGCGCACTGTAGCCGTGCGCTAATTGAAGGCAACGGAACACTACTTTTATGTTCGACGCGCGACCGCTGTATGCAGCTCGGCGATCTGGTGAATTCCAACCACTATGGTGGGCTCACGGTGCGAGGGGTAAATTTTACTTCGACGGTGAGGCAGGATGGCTGCCAGATCGCCAGCACGCAGCGGCAATCGAACGTAGTGACGATTACGGTAGCGTCGGGGTGCAGCACAATCCAGACGGGCGACATTGTAAATATTAACTTTACGGATAATCCGGCTTATTGGGGAAATCACGGACCCGTGACGGTGTCTGGAACTTCGATTACCTATAACCAGACCGGAAGCAACGTGGCATTAGCAACAACCCCGGGAACAATCGCGATTGAGAATGCGGCGATAGAAGATAATGCGATGCCGGGAACAATGGAAGATATAAAGTCTTCCAGTGGAGGCGGAGGGAATTTTAACCAGTTTTTTGTTGTGGATGACGATCAGGCAGCGACTATCCGGAACTTTGATGCCGATGGAACGCAGGCATTGTTATGCACCGCGAACCATTGCGGATCTTACGTCTACGCAGCAGGGAATACGGTCGGCTCACCGGTTCTGTGGCTGGACAAGTTGAATATCGGACCACAGTGTGGGGGAAATGGAGTGACGGTATATGCCAACAACAGCACACACGTTACCGACAGCGTGATCCAAGGTTTTGGGATGTGGGCAGTGAACACGCAGAACATTCTTGGAAGCTATGGTGGAACGGAACTCGACAACATCTACATGGAGGAAGGGGCGGGTCCTTGCACACATCCTTACGAGGGGAGTTATTTTAGCGCCACTGGGATTATTTACGAAGACAATTTGCAACCTCTGCTTGTCCACGGAGGAGAGCAGCCGGGTGGGCATATTCCTCAGTTCGCGAATACCGGACCGACTCAATATAACTACTACGTCATAGCAAACGACAATAACGGAAGCACTATTTACCACGCCGCGCCCCTATTTGCCGGGTTTGCATTTACGAATGGATCAGGCACTATTACGGGACAATTCCCACACATTCCACCGCAGAGCGCCGGCGATACTGTAACCTACGACATTCTTAGAATGCAGCCGGCCACGAGTCTCGCAGGAAATACTGCCAGCTTCCCGGCGAGAGGAGCATGTACAGGGGGAAGTACCACGGCGTGTGGAAGTGTCATCACCGGTCAAGCGCAGTGCTCGGGACTGGTTTGCACATTTACGGATACGGCGTCGGCCAACACGGCGAATTACACGATTGCAAACATTAGCTGGGAACCAATTCTTCCGTTTTGGCCGGCTGGGCTCTTACTTACTGGAGACGGCACTGGAACTTATATTACACAGCCAGCCATCTTCGATATGGAACCGGCTGATATTGTTTCTGTAAATTGGAATGCATTTCCGGAAGCCTATGTTCACTATTGCTCCGGAACATCGATTACTGGAGGGATATTCGGCGGGGCGTGGGAAAGTTGTACGGAAGGGAATCCGAATTCCGTTCAGATCGCTGGAACGCTGATTAATGATGGAACTGCAGTCGGCGGGGTTCCCAATGGGTTGAAAGGCAGACTCAACTTTGAGGCCCCGGTTGCGTCTGGACCGCACCACATTATTACTTTGGTGGACTCTAACTTTGCGAAGACTCTGTCAACGATTAACTTCCGGCCCACGAACGATGCAAACGATACATATATCGGATTGGACAATCCGGGGAATGGGGCTGCGAGCAGCGCACAATTGGCTATTGGTTCGCCGGTTTCGATTTCCGAATACATCGGGAACGTGGGAAATAACACAAGTTATCTGGAACGGCTGACTGCTTCGGGGAAGACATTCAATGTGCCAGTGAATATTAATGGAAATTTGACAGTGACGGGAACGTGTTCCGGTTGCGGCGGAGGTGGAGGGTCGGGGACGGTGAATAGCGGGTCCGCCGCGCAACTGGCTTTGTATGCGGCGAGTGGGGTGGCGGTTAGCGGAGATAGCGGGCTTACGGATAATGGGTCGACGCTGAACTATACAGGCAGCAACGGGATTTCCGCGACGGCTGGGAACTTCAGTGGAAATGTCACAGTGAATGGGCAATTGCTGGTGGCGGGACCATGGACCGTGAGTTCGCCGATACCGGGGACGGTGATGTCGTCGGCGGGAGCAGGGACTTCGGCCCTGGGGATTTCCAATGACGGGAATTTTTATATTTCCGCGAACGCGGGGACACCGCAGAAAGTGGCCACCGCCGCGACGAGTTCATTCTTTTCGAATTTGTTTCAGGAAGATGCGAATGACTTAGGCGAGTACAACGGGACGACGGCGCAAAATTTGCATGTGTATTCGAGTTATACAAATAGCTCGACTTGGCAGAGAACTTCGTTGGGATTTGATTCGACGGATAATTACGCAGTGATGCGCAGCGAGAGTTCAACGCCGGGAGGAGCGCCAGGGTTAGGTTTTTGGGTGAACAGCGGACTGAAGTGGGTGATCGATGCCAGCAGTAACCTCAAGCCTTGGACCGATCAAACATTCAATGTCGGGTCGTTCAACAGTTCCGGAAGTGGGAGTGGGCTACGGCCGGGGACAGTATATGTAGCCGGAAATTCCACGACTGGAAGTGGTTTTGAGTTGGGGAAATTTGCCAATCAAAGTTATGAGCTTTGCAATGACACGACAAATGGGACGATTGTGAATGGGTTAGTAGTGCTGACTACGGCGGGATGCGCCGCAAAACCTTCGAGCGCCTTAACAAGTGGCGCAATTGGGGTAGTGATTGCGAATGCGGGAACGTCGGGTGTGGCGACGCTGGCGCGAATGGGATCGGTTTATTGCAGCTTTGATGGCGCAGCGACGGTGATTGGAGATTTTGTGGTGCCGTCGAGCACGGCCAGTAGCGGATTTTATCCGTTGTGCCACGATGCGGGGGCGACGCAACCGACGGGAATACAAGTGCTGGGCCGGGTTTTGCAGGCTAGTTCGGGAAGTACGACAGTGCAGATGTTCCTGGACATGCCGGGGTCGAATGTGAGCAGCAGCACCGCATATTCAATTCCGTGGTTTACAACGAATACGACAGGGACAGCGATTAGTTTTTCGAGCACAACGAACAAGACGGAATTGTGGGGCGTGGTATTGACGTTTCCGCTGATCACGACGCAAGTTACGTATGACGTGGCGACAGCGGACAATACGAGCAACACATACGACATTGGAGTATTGAATAGTTCAGGAAATATCGTGGCGCATCTTGGGAGCACGCCGGGAACGACATTTGCACCGAACACGGGATACAAAACACTGAGTTGGACATCGAACGCAACATTGCAGCCAGGGAAATACTATCTGGCTATTACCAGTAGCTGCACAAGTTCTTGTGCACAGGTCTATGGCGGGAGTTCGGCGGGATTTACTTTTCTTGGCGGGAGTAGCGGGACGGCTGAGAACGTAACTGCGGGTGGAACCTTAAATAATGGGATCACGATTCCGGTGGATAACCCTACGGAAGCGACAATCATGGCGTGGGAGATTCATTAGAGTTAATTGCCGGGAATTGCTGGGTGCCGGCTAAAAACCGGCCCTTTTTGGTTTTTGGCTAGGCGGCTACAGGGAGTAGGAGTTTTTATGAACGGAGGACGAGCGATATGAGCAGCGCAATTAATCCAGAAGCAGCGGAGCCAACGAGTACGCAAACGTATGAACAGAGTAACCGAAATCCGGCGGTTACGAATTGGGGTGGGACGAAGGCGGAGGGCGGGCAGATCCGCACGCCCCGGGCTAGGGCGAGTCTAATTACCCAACCAGGGCCTGCAGTTTCGCCGAATGCGGGTTTGCAGGACTACAACATCGGTGATAGCTCCGATGAGGTACAGGATGAAGCGGAACGAGAAGGGTAAGTAGTCAATAGATTGGGCGGCGGTGATAGGCCACTAGCTAAAGCTGGTGGCCATTTTTATTGATTGTGTGTCAATTGAACGGGAGTGTGTTGTGAGAATTCCTATCAAAAGTTTAGAGAGTGATAAAAAATTAGGGATCCTTCGACTGCGCGATGCAATTCGCTTTGCGAATCGCATTGCTTCACTCAGGATGACACGGCTACTTGCATGTTTTCTTGCAACATTCAGCATAACGACTTGGGCAGCGACTTATTACGTTAGTTCGAGCACAGGCAATGACGCTAATAACGGAACTTCCGCTTTGACCGCCTGGCAAACCATTGGTCATGTGAATGAGCAGACCTTTCTGCCGGGAGATTTGGTTTTATTTAAGCGTGGGGACGTTTGGAATGAGAGCCTGGTGCCGCCTTCGTCGGGCAGTTCGGGTAATCCGATTACGTTCGACGCCTATGGTACCGGAGCAGCTCCAAATTTGACTGGGTATTATGCGGTGCCGTCTTCGGCTTGGATTTTAGTATCAGGGAATGCCTGGAAGGCACCACTGCCGACGAGCTACACGACGGTCAATTTTTGTTTATTTGGATCGATTTGGGGACAAAAAGTTGCCGCCGTATCTTCGAATCTGACTGCGCAGTGGAATTTTTATTTTGCCGACGGTTATGTGTATGTGCACTCAGTGGGAAATCCCGGAGTTTTTTATAACGAGCCCATTGCGCCGATGGCGCTTAGCAATGTTCCGGTGATTAATGTCAATGGGCAGTCGTGGCTGACATTCCAGCATTTTCTGGTGAATTGGTTTGACCAGTACGGTGTTTATGTGCAGGGGACCAGCGATCATCTGGTGTTCGCGAACATGGAATCGGATTCGATGATTCCGCAGGGGACGCAGCCGCTGGGATTTTATGTCAACGAGAGTTCGCCGGGCCCTGGAGATATCAAGATCTATAACTCGGAGGGGCACCTTAACTACGATGGATTTCGCTTCGATGGAGTCGCGAGCGCAATCACCATGATTAACGACAAAGGTTACGCCAACCGGGATGGGGCGCTAGTGGATAATCCGCTGTAAAAGCTTCTGACGAGGAGAGATAAACATGGCGGGGAACGATAGAGAGCTGGCTCTACGGACGATTGATCTGGAATTCCAGCGAGAGATGCTGGACAAATTAGTCCGTCTGGAAACAAAAATGGACAGCCTGGTGGGAAATGGGCAGCCGGGCCGGATGAAGTCGGTAGAGGACAAGGTCGCGATGCTGGAGAAGAGCGACCTGCGCAATAGTGTCCACAACCGGCTGGTCAATGGAGCGATCAGCGTCGCCATCAGCGCGGCGATTGCTCTGCACAAATACTGGGTCAAATAAGCGGTTCATTTCCAAGCAACTCATTTCGAGAATCAAGGAGAACTATGAGCACTGTACCGAGCACCACAATTATCACGAATCTGAAGAATGTAACCGCGCCAACGGCAAACACGCTTGCGGATGCGACGGCCAAGGGATTGGATATGGCAGGCATGCTCGCGTTGGCGCTGACCAAAGCTTATGAGCTGAAGGTATGCCTGACGCTGATTGCTGGATCGACCGATAGTGCGGATCCGAACCTGACGACGCTCAATGATGTTTTGGCGAGCCTGACATAGTGGATGCGGCAGCCGCGTAATAGCAGGTGCGGCTGCGGCTGCCGTAATCCTTATTCGTTCTGGAGAATTTTTTCGAGAGGAATTTATGAATTTCTTGTCTCAACTTTTGCGGGGAATTGCCTTCGTGCCGGCTTTAGTCAATGGCATCGAAGGTTTGTTCGGAAATAAATCCGGCGCTGAGAAAAAAGATGCGGCGATGTCGTTTCTGCAGAGTGCGCTGGCCACGGTGGATGCCGTAGCCGCGCGGGAAATTGTAGACCCGGAGAAATTTAGAAACGGGATTTCTCAAATAATAGACGGAACGGTTCAATGTTTGAATGCGTCCACGTGGACGAAAAGCAATGGACCTACAGCTGCGACAAACGGTTCTTAGCAAATATATTTATCCGACGTCCTCGTTCCAGCTCTCCAGATTCTTTTTCACTTGCGCCATAAATTGGTCAGCGACGGCGCCGTCGATTAAGCGATGATCGTAACCAAGCGTGAGGTGAACCACGCTGCGGATCGCGATAGAGTCGTTGCCGTCCTTATCAGTGATGACGAGCGGCATTTTTGTAATGCCGCCAACGCCCATGATCGCGGAGTTCGGCTGATTGATGATCGGCAGGCCGAAGACGGCACCGAATTGGCCAGGATTGGTAATAGTAAAGGTTGAGCCTTCGACATCATCCGGCTTGAGCTTTTTGTTGCGAGCACGCTCACCGAGATCGGTGATGCCCCGCTGCAGTCCGAGGAAATTGAGATCGCCGGAATTCTTGAGCACGGGCACAATCAATCCCCAATCGAGGGCAACCGCGATACCCATATTGATCTGCCTGTGATAGCGGATGCTGTCGCCTTCGATTGAGGCGTTGAGAATGGGCCACTGCTGCAGAGCCATGATGGCGGCGCGTACAAAAAATGGCATAAAGGTGAGACGCACGCCATGGCGCTGCTCGAATCCGTTTTTCTGCTTGCCGCGCAGATTTACGATGCGGGTGAAATCGATCTCATACATGCAATGAACGTGCGCGCTGGTGCGGCGCGACTCGATCATGTGTTTGGCGATGATCTTGCGCATGTTCGTCATGGGCACGATATCGCCGGGATAGGGAGCCGATGCCGCAGGCCGAGCGGGGCCTGAAGGCGTTGATATTGCGGCTGCGGAAACTGGAGCAGGTACTGGCGCAGTCGGCGCTGAAACGGACGACTGGCCCTCGATGAAAGCCATGATGTCCTGCTTGGTGATGCGGCCACCCAGGCCAGTGCCGGAAATCTGAGAAAGGCTGACACCGTGTTCGCGCGCAATTTTGCGGACAAGCGGCGAGGAGCGAGTTTCTTCATCCTCTTCGTGAGCCACGGGCGTTGCGGCTGGCGGCGGAGCCGGCGCCGCTTTTTTCTCTTCTTTCTTTTCTTCTCTTGCCGCAGGCGGAACTGAGGCCGGCGCAGCCGTTTTAGCAGGCGCAGCCGCTTCGCCATCCGCTGCGATAGTCCCGACGATGGTGTTCACCCCAACAGTTAGGCCTTCCGCAACTTTGATTTCCTGCAACACGCCCGAGGCGGGCGCGGGGATCTCGGCATCCACCTTATCGGTGGAAATTTCAAACAGCGGCTCATCGCGCTGGATTTTGTCCCCAGGCTTCTTGAGCCACTTGGTAATAGTGCCTTCAACAATGGATTCGCCCATCTGGGGCATGATGATGTCAGTTGGCATGATTTCCTTCCAAGCCTACAGTATGAAATCGGAGTTTAGGCGCAACCGCTTATTATATCGTTTGCCGCGGGTGGCAGTGATGCAAGCCTTGCGCGAGGCTTTTCAGAGTTGACTCCCGCAGCGGGCGAGCTACTCTGCCTTTCATTTCTTTTCTTCCTCTCCTCCAGACGGCGCGGCCACGCCGAAGCTGGTCTTCCAATAGTCCTGAACGGCGGGAGGAAGTTTCTCCATGTGCGACAACAGGCTTGTGATCTTCCACATATCCTGTTCACTCAAAGTTTTGTCCCATGCAGGCATTCCGGTGTAGCGTACTCCGGTGCGGATGGTATAGAAGATATGCCACTCGGGATCGTCAGGCGGGTCGGAGACGAGATTCGGAGCTGGTGGGTAAAAAGATTTGGCAAGATCGACAGGTTTGCGGTCAAGCCCTCCGTGACAGAGCGCACAATTCATGGTGTAAAGCTTCATCGCGTCTTCGTAATTTTGGTCGGAGGGCGGAAGCGGATTGGTGACGTGGGGAGCGTGGCGCTCCATGGAAGCATCAACGGCTCCATTGGCGATGCGGTGCTCGAGATGCGGCGGAGCCACGTTTGCATTGGTTGGGATGAAGCCGAGCATGGCGAGGCCAAGCCCGCCAAGAATAATTATGAGAAGAGTGACGATGACGCCCAGTAAGAATTTGCCCATTACTTCCTCCGTTTTGAGGTCACAATTGTGATCTCAAAGATTAGAGGAGATATTGTGGCAGATGAACGGGGGGAATGCCAATTGCGCTGGCGGCATAGGTGCAAATACGCCGGTCTGACATCCACTGTATATATTTAACAGTAAGGAACTTTAATACGCTTTCAATTTGCGTGCTTCCCGCACCACATCCTGCACCTTCGGCAAATAATGTTCTTCCTGCGGAGGCGAGAATGGGATCGCGGAATCTAGACCGGTAATGCGGACGATGGGGCCGTCGAGATCGTCAAACGCTTCTTCGTTGATGATGGCGGCGATTTCGCCGGCAAGGCCTCCGGTGCGCGAGTGCTCGTGCAGGATGATCACTTTGTTTGTTTTCTTCACCGTCGCGGCGATGGCTTCGCGATCAAGTGGAGAAACGGTGCGCAAGTCAAGGATTTCGATTTCTATTCCGTCTTTAGCAAGGATTTCAGCGGCTTCCAGCGCGGAGTGGACCATCGCTGCATAAGTGATGATGCTGAGGTCGCGGCCTTCACGCACGATGTTAGCTTTCCCGATCGGCACGACGTAATCCTCTACAGGGACTTCGCCCTTGATGCGGCGATAGAGATATTTGTGCTCGAAGAAGATGCAGGGATTGTTGTCGCGGATGGCGGCTTTTATCAGGCCTTTGGCGTCGTAAGGCGTAGCCGGGCAAATGACTTTGAGACCGGGATTGTGCACGAACCACATCTCGGGATTCTGCGAGTGGAAGGGGCCGCCGTGGACGTATCCGCCGCTGGGGCCGCGCAGAACGAGCGGCGCGGGCGCGCCCCAGAGATAGTGCGTCTTTGCGACCATGTTGGAAATCTGGTTCATGGCGCAGGGAATGAAATCCATGAACTGAAATTCGGCGACGGGGCGCATGCCAGTAAGGGATGCTCCGAAGGCCGCGCCGACGATGGCGGACTCGGCGATCGGCGTGTCGATGACGCGCTCGGGGCCGAAGCGGTCGATGAATCCGTCGGTGACTTTGAAGGCGCCGCCGTAGATGCCGATGTCTTCGCCGAGGCAGAAGACGGAGGGGTCGCGGTCCATTTCTTCCCAGATTCCCTGGCGGATGGCTTCGAGGTAGGTGAGTTGGGGCATATTAGTCCTGAGTTCGCGAGTTCACTTCTATCGGCGGATTACCAGATAAACGAATAAAAGCTGAGGCCTTACCGCTAGGTGGCTTTTGTTTCCACTTGGACATCAATTTCGGTTACGCAATTCTGCATGACTGAATAGTTCGATGCCGTATGCCATTCTCCGTTGGCTTTTCTTACAGCCACATGGGAGAGTTCCTCGATCCGCAGACAGCGCCAGTTATCAGGCGAACCGTCTTGCTTCAATCCAGCTTTGCTCTCACCTGCAAATTGATACATCAACGCGTACGACGCTTCCTTTGTTTTACCGAGCACGTGCGGGCACATTTCGCGAACCGAGCCTCGATAGCTTACGGCCAGGATATCTTTTGCGAGAATCGCCTGGCGAATCAGGGCGTAGGTTTCGGTTGCAGATTGCATGATTGTACATTTTGTACAAAATGTGATAAATTAAGTTTTGTAACTATTCGACATTCGAGGCGATTCTAATGTCGAACAAATTAACCGCCAGCGAAGCCCGGCAAAACTTCTCGGACATTCTAAACCGTGCCGCCTTTGGACGGGAAAGAGTGCTTGTTCATCGTGGCAAGAAGGCGGTGGCCGCGATTATGCCGATTGAGGATTATCACTTCCTCGAGGAACTGGAAGACCGCATTGACGTTGAGGAAGCGCGCAAGCGCCTGAACGAACCCACGACTCCCTGGTCGAAGATAAAGAAGGACCTAGGCCTGTAGTCCTTTCAGCGCCATGCGCTATGTTCTTGAATTCACGAAGTCTGCCACCCGCGAGTTCCGGGACCTCAACAAACTCGCAACACAAATGGGCTTGAAGGAACGGAATTCAGTGGAGGCTGGCTTACCGGCCCTCTACTTTCCATGATCGAAGTCGGGACCGTTCTGTCTGCCATTGCGTTCATCACGACTTTTTTCTTCCCGCGAATTGCGGCAGGCATTGCGCTTCTGTCTTCGATACTCTGTCTACCGCTTTATCTATATTTAATAGCTCCCCTGCATTTTAACCAGATCTTCGGATCTGGACATGAATTCAAAGTTCCGCCGGCAAAGGCTTCCACGTGGATGTGTGGGCGTTGGCGGGGCTTCTCATCCTCGCGGTTACCGTATTTTTTATGCTTGCACGGGTTTCGACACAACCGGGACCTTACTTCAAATGCACGGTCGCTTCTGTAGCTTTGTAGGCACCGGTTCCCTTTTTCACTTTTGGCATACCGTATTTTGGCCTGATTTCGTGGCAGCCGTCCTCGCAGTAGACGCCGCCTTCGGCGGATTCGGGCGTTGGCATCGGCGAGTTCACTGCGATTTCGCGCTCGGCTTCGATCACGCGCTCAACTTCTGAAATTAATTCCGCATTTTCTTTCGCACTCAGCCACTTTTTTTCTTTCACCAGATAATTTTCGAATCTTGCGATTGGGTCGCGCTTTTTCCAGAAGTCGAACATCTCTTTTGGAACATACGTTGCGGCGTCGTGGATGGCGTGGCCTTTCATGCGCATCATTTTTGCTTCGATCAGTGTGGGGCCTTCGCCGCGGTGGGCGCGTTCGACGGCTTCGCGGGCGGCGTCGTAGACCTGGCAGGCGTCGGTGCCGTCGACGATTACGCCGGGAATGCCGTATCCGATGGCGCGTTCGGCGAGGTCTTTGCAGCGGTACTGCATTTCCGATGGCGTGGAGTAGGCCCAGAGATTGCTCTCGACGAAGAGCACGAGGCCGAGATTCTGGACGGCAGCGAAGTTGATGCCTTCGTAGGTGACGCCGGTGGATTGGCCGCCGTCGCCGATCCAAGTGAGGACGGCGAT
>DATHMV010000069.1:0-29621 GCA_035486715.1 Candidatus Aquilonibacter sp. | reverse complement strand
TTCACCAGCATTCCAGAACTCCTGGCCATCCGGCGCTCTCATGCAGCATCGAAATTTTCCTCCTACGCGAAAATCCATCTCGCAAAAAGGCGCAGTAAAACCCTTCGGCCCCCACCACTGCATCACATATTTCGGGTCGGTCCACGCCTTCCAAACCAATTCGCGTGGGGCGTCAAAAATTCTTGTGACAACCATCCGCTCTGTCTCGTTAACCGTGTTTTTTGTCATCCCTGACCTCCGTTTTTTTCATTTGATTCACAACTACATCCAGCTTGTCGAAACTCTCTTCCCAGAATCGGCGATAATAAGCCGCCCAGTCGCTGACTGTCTTTATCGCCTCTGGCCTAAGCGTGCACACACTCTCTCGTCCAGGCTTCGTCTTGATCACAATCCGCGCCCGCACCAGGTAGGCAATATGTTTTGAAATCATCTGCTGCGAAAGTGCGAACGGTTCCGTCAATCCATGCACAGAGGCCGGCCCATGGGAGAGCCGTTCGATCATCGCCCGCCGGGTTGGATCGGACAACGCGGCAAACGTTGTATCTAACTTATCCACAACCATATGGTAGTGGATTATCGGGCAATGTCAAGTGTGAATTTTGCGATCCCGATTTCTGTTCGCTGATCCCCAATGTGCCAAGCGTTGGCCGGCAATTTTCTGGCTGGGCTACGCTGGATCGGGTAGTGCATATCAGGCACGCCCGGAAACCATCGGAGCGATTTCCGGGAGCCTGTTGGATTATTTCCGAGTTGCCGACCACTCGCCATAAGGCGAGCCGATCCCAGAGTTTTGAGTGCTTGGGGGATCCACCGCTAATTGCGAAACTGCCCTTCAGGCTGCCAACACAGTGGGGGCCTAAGTCGTACCGTTAACTTTCGGAATGTCCATTTCGGTCTCCGCTTGCTCCAGCGGCAGACCGGTATGTTCAATGAGATAGGTCGAAAGTCCTGGGTCAACGCTCTTATTGAAGTCACCACTATCAGCAGAAGACCATCTTCGTCCGTCGGCGAAATCCAAAATGATTCCGGCGCGTGCATGGAGTTTCCCATCGCGGTCCCGAAACCCTTCTATCAGTGTCATCCGCACAGCCTTTGAGTACTCGAAGGTCTTGCATCCCGCCCACGCGTATCCGCAATCGTGGATCTCTTGGGGGCGGAGTGCTGTGTGCATCGGCAGAGCTAAAACCGTAAAGAATCCGATTGGCAGCACGATGACGAGCGCCATCCAGCACAGAATTCTTGTGCAGTCAAAGCCCGCACGTCCATCGGACCAGAGGCTGTACAATCTCGCGGTGTCACCCGGCCCGAAGGCGGACCAGAGCTTAAGGGTGATTTCCCAACAGAGCGCGACTGCTCCAAATCCCGGAAAGAACCACCAAATGGCAGTCTGCGGCCACAACCGAAGCGAGGTTGCTGGACCGTCACTAGCGGCTAGATAGCGATTTAGTGAAACGAGCAATTGGTGAGTAGTCCAAGCAAATAGTGCCGCGACAGCGATCATGCTGATCCCAACCACCCATTTAGTTTCCTGGAACCGTGCATCCAGTGCGGACAGTTGCGTCTCTGACAGCCGAGCCGAAGGTTTCAGATATTTGCGGGCAAGTGCGAAGCAAACCGCAACGACGAGCGGAACGATAGCCTTTGTTGCGAATTGAATTACGCCGTCCATGTGCGAGGCTCGCCGGCGGTTGGAACATTAGCAGGGCAGGCTGCCATCACGCAATCCACGTAACTGTTGCAACCGGGCGTTAGCACCAACTACGTATGTGACTGGCTCTTCCGTTCCGGTTTCTTACGGATTTCCGTCCAGTACTCTTCCCGAACATCGTCATCTATTTCCACGACTAGCGCACTTCTACCGTAGAGACGATCAAGCCCATCACGACGCGGACCTGAAATCCAGTACTCCTCGCCGCTTTCTGTGTCGCGGTAATTGGCTTTGAAGCCCCGCCCTTTCATGCTCTGGAACGATTGGTCCCTGTAGGAGAGGGTCTTTCCGGTCTTGTTAAAAGTGACGCGGCCTATCCGAGCGGGACCATTTAGACCCTCGGCTTTCGATTCGATGTACATGATCCGCGACCGCATGGCCTAAGGATTATAGAACGACGACAAGCGAATGATTCTTGTTAACACTCAAACCCCTGCGCCTTGCCGGTCAAGTGCAGACACTCGGCTGACTCTATTCCATCTCCAAATCCTGCTTCCCTGTGCAAGGCCTATCGGATCCTAATCGTTATCCGCGCAGTACGAACATGAGCAGAGAGCACGGCAGACCGATTCCTACCACCCACCCCACCCGGAAAACAGCGTATATGGGGGTCCATTCTGCCCACCTTGTCAGGTCCCTCTGCGTACACGCTCAGGCGCACACCTGTGTGCTTGCCATTCCTACGAAAAAGGGGGAGGTGGGACTGTTGTTTAGATTCGTTCCCACTGTGGTGCTCCTGCTGCGCTTCTCTTCGGCTGCCATTCCGGGCCATTCCCAAGCGCCGTAGTGATGTCTCAAGCGTGTCACAGACTGACGGTTATGACAGGGAGGGTCACTTTATGAAGCGCATATACGTCAACGTGACCGAAGAGCAGCATGACGCTCTGAAAGCGCGAGCCAAACGACTCGGCAGTACCGTCTCGGAAGAGATACGGAGAGCCGTGCATCTTGGACTCGCTGCCACAAAGTCATGGAAAGCCACTCGCCCTGATGGTACGTCAGTGATCGTCGAACCAACTGGTGATGGCGGATTCGATTTCTTCGGCGGCGGCGATAAGAAGGCAGCCGAGTAATGATGCCGAGAAAGAGCCCGGAATTGCACAAGCTGCAAAGCACGCGCAGTCAAGCAAAGGATTCGACGACGGAAGACGACTCGAAAGCCTTCACAGGCGGCCGTCTGAAAATGCCGCCGGAATTCAAGCAAGACCCGAAGCGTTTATCCGTATGGAAAATGCTATTCGGTCCGCTGCACAAACGCCGCACACTTACGAAAGCGGATTCCGCTGCGGCTGTGCTGCTGGTCGAACAGTGGATCCTCTGGGAGACAGTGAACGCCGAAGCGCAGGCGCGGCCATTCTCTCAAGTGACTTGGGTCGATAAGAACGACAACGAGCACACGAAGACTGTTGAGAGCGCAGCCTGCAAGATGGCGGCAAACCTGCACCGCACGATTATGCAGGCGCTTCAGCAGTTCTCTGCGACACCCGCAAGCCGCGAGAAGACACGACCAACGAAGCAGCCTGTGGCGAAGAACGAGCCAGCCGCTGAAGGCACAATCCAGTGGGTCAACGAACAGGTGGCTCTTGCGCGTGCTGCGCAACAGGCGCCACCAGAGACTTCAGCGCCAGAGCCAGAGCCTGAACCAGAGACCGATTGGGATGCGCTGCTAAAGGAGCCACTGACTCCAGCAGAACTTCTGTTGAAAGAAGCTGATGACGCCTTGGCGGAAGAATAAGAGGAGAACCATGAAAGCACTGAGAACACTTGAAGACTTCGAACGAGAACAGAGTTTGGCAGCGCGGTACTTGCCGATCGTTGCTGCTGCGGGCTACACAGACATCTTGCGCGACTTGACCCCAGCAGATGCACACGGGCTGGCCGGCAGGATCATGCATGACCGTGAAGTCGAACGCATTCTCGAAAGTTCGGATCGGTTCAAGCGCTTCACCGACCGTACGTTCCCATCCGTCTATGACCCTGATTACATCGGCATCCTTGCGGCGCTCGGGGAGAACGGTCGAGCACTGCTGCGGGGCCGGATCAACTTTCAGCCGAAATAATTTCTCGGGGCTGTCACAGGCCTTCAGATAATTGACAGCGCTTCACGGTGCTGATTAGCCCGAACATGGGCCTCGAACAGGAGAGAAGCAATATGCGCGTCCGCTGGATCAACCACCCGAATCCCAAACTCCAACACTTAAACGGACTCATTCAACACGAGCCGTACGAGGCTGTTGCGCCCTACATCCTCTCTGGACAAGCGGAAGAAGCTCCGTTCAAAACCTATCAAGAGCGCTTGAAGTACGAAGAAGAACTTCGTATGGCTTCGCAACCGAAAGAGCAACCGCTTTGGGGCATCCATGAACTGCTGCACCAAGTAACGGTCACGAAGAGTTTCGCCGGTCAAGTCGATCACTATGATCGCCCCCCGGCAGACTGTCCGGCCTTCATACGACAGCGCTGGCAAGCGGCCTTTGATCGTATTGTCGGCATGAACAACGACTTGAGCACAGCATGGAGCAACCAGGCGGAATCCCGGAGACACGCGGACTCAGTACAGGGGAAAAAATGGTTCTAACAACAAACGACAAACAGCCGCAGCAACCGCGCAAGCGCGACGATGATCGCTCTGACGAAGCCGCTTGGATCGCTCGTAATTACCCGCCAGTAAAGAAGTAGGCGTGCGGATCACAGGATCACGGTAACAGGGGAAGCCGGGCACGGAGAACATTATATGAAGGTCGAATATCGAAAAGCAGAATTGCGGGCTGCAACCAACGCATTCGAGGTCGCGGGGAGAGCCGCCAGCTACAACACGCCAAGCAGTGATCTTGGCGGCTTTGTGGAAAAACTTCAGCGTGGCTGCTTCACGCGTTCCCTTGCTGCTGGCGAAGACGTGAAGTGCCTCGTGAATCACGATGCGAATCAAGTCTTAGGTCGGCTTGCCAACAAAACTCTAACGCTCACTGATTCACCTGATGGTCTCAACTTCGTGTGCAAGCTGAACAAGGATTCGCAAGCGCATCGAGACCTCTACGCCAGTGTGAAGCGCGGCGACCTGAGTGAGTGCAGCTTCGCATTCATCGTCGATGGCGATGACGGCCAATCGTTTTCCGCTCCTGATAGGAACGGACTGCTAACGCGGACCATCAAGCGTGCAAAATTGCTCGATGTGAGCGTCGTAGCCAGTCCGGCATACGGCAACGGTGCAACCAGCGTGGATGCACGCGCGGCTGCTGCTGCTGTGACAGTCAGCAAGCGTCAGCAGCATGAACGCGCCCGCAAGATCATGGTGGAGTATCCAGAGTTGGATGCGGAGACTATCGCCAGCCGCATGCGCCTCTATTCAGGTGACACATTAACCGATGTTCTCCTGCAACTCAGGTTCGCGGCGGTCACCAAAAGACAGGGCGTTGCATTTGAAGCTGAGCCGATGCGGTATCAGTCAGGCTCCGCAGAAGATCCTCAGCAGACATTTCGCGGTGAGTACGGGATTCATCCAGAGGCAGCCCGCACGACTGCTGAGCATGAAGAGTCTGCGAAGTACCACACCAACTGCGCTGCCAAAGCCAAGTCTCTTGCCGAAGCAGAAGGGCATTATCACGCCGCTGACCGTCATGCTTATGCAGCAGCGTATCCGAATGACACGCTCGCATCTGACAGAGCGCGGCAAGCCAGCAGGATCATTGGACATCCGGAGAACTCCCTATAAATGGACGCTGGACTCCAAGTCTGCCTTGACAAGCACCGCGAAGCTGCGGAGGCGCTGGCTGAGCACTTCGCCAAGAAGAATGACGATGCTGGCTTTGCGATGCTCGATGAACTGCTTGAATACGAATTTATGGCGATCCGCGTCCTGAACGATGCGTGGCGCAAGTTTAAGGAGAAATGATATGGCGCTTTCAAACCTGACCGGGCAGACTCCCGGCACAGTACTTACGTTGGATGAATTCGATCCGCTACTCGACCTCGGCGCTTCATGCGACCAAACGGTCAGGCAGGGAACCATCTACGGACTCAATCCAGACGGCTCTGGCACTGGCAACATCGTGCCAGACGGCTCTGGCACTGGCAACATCGTGCCAGACGACAATCTGACGGTGCAGTCCGGCCAGCAGAACATCGTGAGAGCTGGTGCTGGTGACATCGTCGTTCCGCACGTCAACGGTGACACTGTGCTCTTCGTCTGCGTCGTGAACTCCGCGCAGGACTTGACCGCGCAGTTGGTGAGTTAACCATGAGCAGCATTCATCACAACAAATACACGACGGCGCAGCGATTGCTTGCATGCGAGTCGGAGTTGGGCGACCTGCGCAAGCTCGTGCAGAGCATCCAGCTTAAAGAGGGATTGCAGGGTAATCCGGGCGCGACAGGCGCCAGCGGCGTTGATGGAGCGCAGGGCGCTCCGGGCAAGGACGGGAAAGACTCAAATGTAGTCGGACCTCGCGGTGCTGACGGTAAGCGCGGTGACACCGGACCTCGCGGACCACGCGGAGAAAAAGGCGAGCAAGGGATTCAGGGCTTGCCGGGGAAAGATGGCGTGGACGGCCAGAGCATCATTGGTCCCGCCGGACCTCAAGGTCCTCGCGGCGACGTTCTCATTCCCAACGAATCCGAGGCGCGAGCAGCGTTGAAGGAAGCGCGTCTGAACAATGCGCGGCGGCACGCGGCACAGATCGCGCGGATCGTAGATCGTATTGAATTCGAGCGCACACACAACTTAAAGAGTTTCGACGCTCACTCGTTTGGACACTTCCATCGACTGCTTGCTGACATTCAGGAGCAAATCGAGAAGCTGTCGTGAGAGCACTTTCAAAAGATGAAATCGAAGAAGCAATGGAGGAAGAAATGTCAGACACCAAAGCAGTGAGCAAGGCTACGCACGAACTCGATGCAGCATCCGAAGAACTTCGTGCAGCCCAACAGAAGGTCATCAAAGCGCGGCAGACGTTGCACGATGAGATCGCAGCGCAGCCGCACACACCAGCACCGCCTGTCCAGCATCCGGGGCGCGTGGTGATCGAACCCTTCACCGGCTACAGGGATCCCGTGAACAGATGGAACGGACCGAACACGGACATCCGCGCTCGGCAGCCACTCACGCCAAAACAACTGGCTGACTTGAGAGCCAACTCGCAGACGAAGCCTCAGCCGACGTTTGCGGAGAGAGCAGAAGCCGCGAAGCGTGCAGGTGTGCCGTTAGCGCCACCAAAGACTCTGATTCTGTCGACGAAATAAGTTTGCTGCATGGTTCGTGAGACCGGTGCAGTAAGTGCAGGGTCGTATCTTCACTCGCTATGGACTGCGATCCTGCACAAAAGTTCAGTACTCAAGTTGGTGACCGCTCACGTCCTTAACGATGCGCTGGTGAGCACTTCGCGCCTGAATCACGCGGAGTCGTGTAGATGAGATGGCGCTGACAACTCTGGATGCTGCATCGGGCTTCGGCCTACCGTGAAGAGCGGCGATGCAGCGCCAGACCCTTTTTTGCAACACGACTTTCCCCTGCCTGCTGTACCAGAGCGAGCATGCTCCTGCGCGCGGAAGTACGCAGAATATGCAGGGGAACAATTTTCCCGTTGGTGGCGTCGAGTAGAACCTGACTCCGCCATCTTCGGGGGAGACGGTCACAGTTCTCGGACATTATGGCACTTTGCCCTTCAAGCGCGGCAGTGAGTACGTTCCCCCGGAAAGCTGCCGCACCCCTTTTTGAAAGGATTCACGATGTCATCTGCTCTCACAGTCCAACCATCACGCCATCTCGCTCTCCCTGAGTGCTGCCTATTCGCGCCGACCGAGCTTCAGATTGGTCCGGCGCTTTCACAAACAGAATTCAGCCGCCTGGGGAAGGCACTCTCTTCAGTCGATCAAGCCTCAGACCTTTGGGCGTGTGACTATGCTCTCGCCGGACAAAAGCGCTGGGGTGACGACGGCTTAAAATTAGCAGCAACAGCGACGAAGCTGAGCGTCGGTTATCTCAAGACAGGCGCCCGCATCGCTGAGCGATTCGATCCAGCTCGGCGCTTTCCAAATCTGACACGCGAGCACTATCGCGGAATATGCTGCTTCCCCGCCGAGTTCACTGATAAGTGGCTGCCGGATGTCGCTGAGAAGGGATTCGGTGCAAAATCGCTACGGGCGTTGGCGGTGGAAGCATTTGGATCGGACCCAAAGGCTGGCTACTCGAAGAACAAGAAACGCTCTGTCTCGATTCCAGAAACGCTTTATGCTCGGTTGAAGGAACAGTCGTCCATTCCAAAAGTGGCGGTATTCTGCGAACAAATCCTTGAAGACTGGTCGTACAATGCGACACCCGAGATGCACGCTCGGGTCGATGCTGCACTGCTCACGCGGGAAGAGAGACAGCATGAGCGTCACATGGCTGAGAAGAATCGCAAGAAAGCACTCGCGCTGGCGGAAAAGGAACGCCGTCGAGCGAAGCGCGAAGCGGAAAAACTCGCAGAGAAGGAAGAGTTGCAGAGATTCTACGAGGCTGAAGCTGCACAGAGAGCAGCAGCAAAAGAAGCGGTCCGGGCCGCAAAAGCAAAGCAAAAAGCGGCGGAGCACTGCGCCAAAATCGCGAAATTCACAGAGCGGCAGGGGAAAAAGTCACAGTTCGCAACACAGGCTGAGGCGGATGCGGTCATAAGCCATTCTCCACAGATGGAGAGCTATGAATGCGCCTGTGGGCAGTATCACATCAGACGTAGGGAGAGCGCTGTAGGAACCAATCATAGCGATGGAAAGCCATCTGACCATGCTGAGCCACGTCCGACTTATGCTGAGCGGAGAGCAGCGCAAAGGGTGTAGAAAATGAGCGCGTACTAGCTGTCGGACCGGGTTGGACGCTCGGTGGCGGAACTGGGCCGGGCTGCTAGACCTGCCTAGGGAACTCGGTTTTATCAGCCTGAGAATCCGAGTGTTCACGGCGCGATGGATGAGTCCCTTTCCCAAGCCACTTTCCTGTGACGACCCAAGCCTCGTAGAAGTAAAGCCATTGAGAGATCCACGGCATTATGGTGGAAGCGATGAACATCCCCTTGTTCCACTCTTCATGTCTGTGCACACAGATGTCATCTTGCCCCTCTTCATAAACGTGAGGTAGCTTCTCTTGTCCGTGTGCTAACGCTAGTTTCGGCTGGAGAATCGAGATTTTCGGCCGGGTTCCCTGACGATAAAAGACACGTATTGTGTACTCGTCGCTCAATTCGCTGGGACGCCATCGACCTATCCAAGTGATACTGCGCTGGCGTTCAACAGAAGCTATCATCTGAGGATGCTTCAACTTCATCTCATACAACTGCTGCGGTTGTGTTAATTCAGACCGTTTAGATTTAGGGAACATCGCCGTGATTGGTGTTGGGGCGCATGGGAGAAACGGCGGAGCTTGCAGAAGTTATCACGCCTGTCGATTTGATTCCCAATTTTTGGTTTTCACGAAGAGATTGAGTGTGTCGCGCCTGCTTCTCAATCACGGTGGGAACTACTTCCCCGAAAAGCGCCTTGAAGGCGGCGTTCGGATTACCGTCGCCTTCGCAAAGTTGTCTCCATTCCTTCGCAAACTGTCGCATACCTCTTTCGAACTCGCGGTATGCATTATCTCGATTGTTCCACCTCTCGCTAAAATCTTCGCCTGCGTGTACAGGGTTCATTACTGACAAACGCTTTCCAGATACGTGAGCAGCATCGAGGCGTTGAACCACTCCTTCGAGGCAATTCAAAAGTGCTTCAGAAATGGACTCTTCGCCGCGATAGACATCGGCCGCTAAGGTTGTCAACACAACCGAGATAGGGGGGAAATGCTTTTCCGAGTAAAAAATATCACGCCAGCGCTTGAGTAGCTGTACAACCAACTGAAGAACTTCCTTTTCGACGGTTCCCTCCAAGTCGGGCAGTGGCTGCACTGCATCTCGGGCCGCCGCGATCTTATACATGCGGTATTGGGATCGTTGCTCGAACCACGCAGCGTATTTCTTAGGATCGCTGCCCTTCCAGCACTTCAAAGTTCGGTCAGGTACTTGGATACATGTCTCACCAGACGCTTTGTCAGTACAGGCAGGCAAGATGTCCATATAGAAATCGTCGGCGTAATTCAGCCGGACACAGCGATTCATTCGTTCCACCATGTCCTTATAAACATCATTTGCCTTGAAAAAAGAGAATAGTCGCTCCAGAAGTTCCATCGGGTTTGCAGGCCTGTAAGGCACAGACAATTGACAAACAAAGTCAAGATCGAACGGCCCGTCGATCGGATGCACAGTTGTTCCGAGCCGCATAGATCCTTGTGGATATATGGTAGGGTCCTCAAACGCGAAAGGGCTGCCGGGAGCGCAGAGTTTCGCTCCTATAGTGTGGTATCGCTGCTCGGCCAAACTGTGCTTGGAAGGGGAAAGTTGAAGTTCGTCGCAAATCTCAAATAGAAGGTCGTCGAAACCTTCGCGACGGGCTGCGCTCTTAAACAGAAGAGTTTTGATGGCTACCAATTTATTTCTCCTTCCTTAATACTGGCGCTTTTTACAATCTTCGCTTACCATTCGCCTAAAGGTCAAGCAGAAATTCAAGGCTTTGATGGAGCACGTGAATGTCAGTAAGTTACATCTCGGAAAGTGTGAAACTCCGCCTTTGGGGCAAAGCGGGTGGCCGTTGTGAATACGACGGTTGTAACGAGAGACTCTGGGTAGACAGCCTCACGCAAGCTGAGTTCAACGCAGCCTATATAGCTCACATAATTGCGGACAGCCCGAACGGACCGCGCGGCGACAAGATTCTCTCGGACCAACTGAAATCTGATCTTTCGAACCTGATGCTCGCTTGTGACAAGCATCATCGGCTGATCGACAAAGACAAGGTGAAAGAACATCCTGTAGAACGTTTGCGCGAAATGAAGCAGAAGCATGAGGCACGCATCGACTTACTTGTTTCCCTTATACCTGAAAAGCAGAGTCATGTCCTACTATACGGGGCAAACATCGGACAGCAGTCGGCACCTCTTTCAGCAAGAAACGCTGCGGAAGCTATGCTGCCGGATTGGTATCCGGCAGAGCTACACCCGCTTGAGATTGGATTGCGAAACAGCTCCGTAACGGACAGAACGGCTGAATACTGGCAGTTGGAACGCACTCACCTAGAGGGAAAGATTTCACAAGATATCAAACCGCGTCTTGCGCAAGGCAGTATCAATCATCTTTCGATTTTTGCAATTGCACCGCAGCCACTCTTGATTTTATTGGGTGCCCTGCTTTCCGACATTCCCCCAGCCGTGGTGTATCAACGTCATCGCGAACCCCCCAGTTGGAAGTGGCATGATGAACCAGAAGACTGTCCCTACGAGGTCAGCCGTCCGGTCGAAGTTTCAGGGCCGCCCGCGTTGGTGTTGTCGCTGAGTGCGACTGTCGTAGACCGGCGCATTGAAAGTGTTATTCAGAATGCCAGCATTTGGAAAATCTCAATTGCCATGCCACACAATGATTTCTTGAAAACACGCCAGCAGGCAAGTGATTTCCGCGCGGTCTTGAGACGCGTAATGAATGAGATCAAAACGCGCCACGGACAAGATGCCACGATTCACATTTTCCCTGCTATGCCAGTAGCTTTGGCTGTGGAGCTAGGTAGGATCCGAATGCCGAAGGCGGACCTTCCATTTGCGATTTACGATGAAGATATAAATAACGGCGGCTTCAGGCATGCCTTATCAATTGAGAAATAAGGTGATTGCATATTACAGCCGACCTTAGTTCAGCGCCATTCTCCCGGTCTGACACCACGCGGCGAGTTCTTACGAACCTCGACCCGCTCGGTCTCGTAAGCATGAGAAGGGTAGTTGCGCTCTACCCAGCTCTGTGCTTCTGCTTGCGTGTTGTGCTGCGAAATTACCTGTCCCTTAAACTTGACGACCCATTTCTCAAGCGTCGCGCGCCACTCGACATACAACTTCGTATCCGCCATGGGGAGAATTATATCCCTGTCGGGGAAGGCGCTGCCTTTATTTGGATTTCAAGCACGACGGTAACTTGGCTGTTCAGCGCTGCTCTCATTATCGTGAAGGCGGAGGGAAACACGATGGCGAATGACCAAATGCGCTTGTGGGCAACGACAATCAACGAGGGCCAGCTAGACGTTTGGCGGAAGGAGGGTCGAACTTGCATCTTTATGGTAGCAGCGCCTGATGGACACTGCCTAATATCTGCATTTGAAACAGAAGCAGAGGCTCTCGCCGAGAAAGAGAAAGCCGACAAAATGCTCGGAAAAGGGCATTCGATTATTCGTCCAATAGCAAAGAGCGCAGCCGCAGGGGTCAAGTGATGGCGAAATTCAAATTACAGCAGCGCGTCAGGAAAATAGGAACGAAAGAAGTTCGAACGGTGGAAGAAATCCGTGAAGGAGCGGGAACCGAGCCCACTTACTCGATTCAGCTTGGCAGTGATTTCGCCACTCGAATTTGGGCGAAGGAGTCCGAACTAGAAGCAGTTCCGAAGTCCAGAAGCGAGGCAGCAGACGGAAGGCACCGAATTCACGGAAGCAAGTCAGAAGATGAAGAGTTAACTAATGATCTTATCCAACAACTGGAGAAGGACAATCGACCGAAGCGTGGTGACACTGTTGTATTTCCTGCGGCGCATAGAGCCAAGATTCATAGCGTCTACGATGAGATGATTTGGTTGATGAACTCTGACGGCTCTGACACTGAGGGCGCTCACATTCCAGTCGGCGATGTAACACCTTCTGATGAACCAAACACTTGGCTGTACAAGGATAGCCGGGAAGTGAGCAGACCGGGGCTTTACACACAAGGCCACTAGTTCGAGATTTCCCTTGACTTACCTACTCGAACGGAGGGATGCTCGGGCATGATCTACCAACAGCCGTTCGTCTACACCGATCCTCAGTCTGGCTTCCCTCTTGCTGGCGGTACTGCCATCGAAGATTGCACCAGTCTGAGCAGCCACCAAGCGATTGTTGCCTATCGCTACGGGCAGCAAGTTGTCATCGAGAATTCGTTCCGTTACCGACACGCCGTTGTGATTCCGTCTATTCAGTTTAACGGAGGCAAAATGGCTTGCGTCGTACGAGTGCCGAACGATCAGTGGCATGGAGAGCAGATCATTCACAGAGCCTGTGCTGATGTGGATGCTCAAGTGAAGTGGACACCGTTCAACAACTGTCAGGATCTTGTCACTCGTGCCTACGAGGGCAAGAACGGCTCTAAGACTCGTAATATCGTGCTGGGCGGTCTCGCGGCAGTTGCGGTGATCGCGAGTCTCTAATCCGCACTGATACGAATGATACGAAAATCGAGATAACAGCGGAAACTGTGGAAACTGTAGCGGAAGATCCGAATGCACTTGAAGCCCGCATAAACACTAGCTATAATCACTAACTGTCCGCGTCACCATGAGTTGCAGAAACTGGCGCTTTTTGAATCCCACTCTCTCCGCCAGTTCTTTGTTTTCAATGAGTTAAGTGCCATCCATACCGTCATCCATACCGTAAAACCCCATTCGAGGAGCGGTACGCGATGCGATTTTGTCTTCCTTTTCCCCTGACAGCGAACTCTCGCGACGGCGAGCAAGCGCTCGTCGGTCACAAGCAAGTTGACCCCAAATCCCGCGTTCAACGCGACCAACCACATTTCATCGTCTTCTCCCCACGCGCGATTTTTCCTAAACGCATCGCGCGTCCGGCTCCCTCTCCGAAGAATTTGACCGAATTTCCGTTTGCACATAATTTCTCCGAGCCCGATTTGGAGGTCCTATGATGCGAACCGGCAAGTCCCATGCAGGGCGCGTCAATCTCACCAAGTACGTGAAGCTGCGCGGCGCCGCGTCTGAGAAGTGGCGCTTCTGCCCAGTCGTTCACACAAGCAATGGCCG
The DNA here is from genome assembly GCA_035486715.1 of Candidatus Aquilonibacter sp. GTDB lineage: Bacteria > Acidobacteriota > Terriglobia > Terriglobales > Acidobacteriaceae > Sulfotelmatobacter. The sequence continues at coordinate 16,043 of DATHMV010000069.1, read as the reverse complement.
CATTCGGCCAGACTACGTCTTGATCGATGGCCGTCCCGAACTCCACAAAGAAGGTGCGTACTACATCGAGTGGTATCGCGATGGCAGACGATATCGAGAATCGGTGGGCAAGAGTCCAAGCGAAGCGTTTGCCGTTGCAGAACGGAAAGCTCAAGTTCTCAGGAACCAGGCGCTCGGGATCGAGATCGTGGGCGAACAGAAACGAATCGGGATAACCCTGTCGGAGGCTTGCCGCGAGTTCCTCGAGGAAACCCGCCAACACCACCGGCCGAAGACGCACAGCCAGTACAAGACCGCTCTCGATTATTTCCGCCAATCGTGTCGTGAAAAACCGCTCTGCAGTGTCGAACGATCTGACATTATGAGTTTCATGGGCTTTTTGTCTGACAGAGGCCTTGCCCGCCGCACGATCTGGACTAAAGTGCAGGTTGTCGTCTCCATGCTCAAGGCGAACGGAGTTACCAAATTAATCCGCAAGCGCGACTGGCCCCGCTACACGGAAACCGAACCCGAGGTCTACACCAGTGAGGAGATCGAGAAGTTTCTTACGCAATGCAACTCCTGGAAGCGAGCACTGTTTGAATTCTTCTGGATGACTGGTTTTCGCGAAGGTGAGGTCATGCATGTAGCATGGCCCGACATTGATTTCGGGAATCATGTGGTTCGGGTGAAGGCAAAACCAAAACTGGGATTCATTCCGAAGGACTGGGAAGAACGCGAGGTTCCGATTCCAGATCGCCTACTGAACAGCTTGCGCGATCACAAAGCCTCAGCCAACACGAATCATGCGCTGGTTTTCTCGACCAGCAACGGCGGACTTGTTCACAACTTCCTACGGCAATGCAAAAGTGTGGCGTGGCGCGCCGGGCTGAATTGCGGCCTGTGCGATACCGGGCAAGGGCATTGCGCCAAAGGCGCATATTGCCAGAACTGGTTTCTGCATAAATTTCGGGCAACGTTCGCGACCATGCACCTTCGCGCTGGAGTGGATCTAACAACGGTTCAAACGTGGATGGGACACAAAGACTTGGAATCGACGATGCGCTATCTCAAACCCGCCCGGGACAAGGAAGCACTGCGGAAAGTTAATACTACGTTTCCTTTCCCGAAAACAACATCCGAGTCGGACGGAGCACATGCCTAGGGGGCCGTTTGGTTCAGCGGCATTTTCCGACGAAGCCAATCGGCAATTGCTTGCGGGTCAAAACGGATCAGACCACCAACCCTGAAGTAAGGAATCGCGCCTTGTCCCACGAGACGATAAATAGTCATCTTGCTCGTCGAAAGGATCTTTGCCAGTTCCGACGCTCGCAACGCATGTGGCATCTTTTCAAGCTCGACTGCTAAGGACGATCGCGTATTCATGGTGTTCTCTGGTTAGGGCCGAATCATGATTGGGAGGAACCAGCCACCAGCAAGGGTGTCGCTTCCAACCGCGGCCCTGTCATTGGCGTTGTAGTAGAGGTTCCTGATTCAGTCAATCGACCCCGAATCATTCGGGATTTGACCGAAATCTCATTCCGGTCTACGTTTCAGACGCTCGCAATCGAGCAATCCGCCTCGGGCAAGGAGCCAGCGTGTTTTCGTCTCTCGAAGAAGTTGGTCAACGTCTGAGGGCCACGGGCTACATCGCCGATTCGATTGCCGCTACAACGGTGTATTTGGCGGCGAGACTGCAGAAGCCATTGCTGCTCGAAGGCCCCGCCGGCAGCGGAAAGACTCAATTGGCATACGCTGTCGCGGATGCGGCGGAAACCGTTGTCGAACGCTTGCAGTGCTACGAGGGCATTAATGAAGAGAAAGCCATCGGGAAATTCGACGAGTCGCTGCAGAGACTTTGCGTCGAGTTGAAATCGAAGTCCAGCAGCGTTGATTGGGAATCCCTGCAGACCGAATTGCATGGCCAGCATTTTTTCAGCGCCGGTCCTCTGTTGCGCGCCCTCCAGTATGAAAAGTCTTGCGTCTTGCTGATCGACGAACTGGATAAAGTGGATCACGCATTTGAAGCCACGTTGTTGGAACTCCTAAGTGTTTGGCAGCTGAGCATTCCGAAACTCGGCACGATTCGAGCCAGGAGCGTTCCTTTTGTTGTACTCACATCCAACGAGGAGCGACGCATCGGCGATCCTTTGCGACGGCGCAGTTTTTATCTGCGGGTTGAACACCCTACTGCCGAACGTGAAGCCGAGATTGTGGCGTTGAGAACGCCAGATTCCACCCGCGACTTTCATGCCGGCATGGCGGGACTCGCGAAGGCCTTGCGCGGCTGGAGCATGGAAAAACCGCCGTCCGTCTCCGAAATTCTCGATCTTGCGCAGGCGCTCAAAGTTCTCGGCACCGAACAAATTACAGCGGAGATGAGAGACACCCTACTACCCTTGCTGGCCAAGACCGAAGCTGACCGGCGCAAGTTGCTTCTGCGCGACGGATTTGCCAGTCTGATTTATGACGCGCAGCAATATACGGCTGAGGCCACGCGAGGAAATGCAGCATGAAATCGGCACTCATCGTGGTGGGAATGCTTTGCACGATCTCAATCGGCTGGGCGCAATCGGGAAAGTCGCCGGCCCGGATTGAAGCTGAGTACTACGTGACGGCCTACGCCCGACACTATCGCGTACCCGTTGCGCTGGTGCGCGCCATTGTCGAACACGAGTCGAATTGGCAGTCCTGCGTGATCTCTCCGAAAGGCGCTGTGGGGCTTATGCAGTTGATGCCCGACACTGCCAAGCGTCTGGGCGTGACCGACCGCTGCAACCTCCACCAAAATGTCTACGGTGGCGTGCGCTATCTGGCTTGGTTGATGCAGCGTTTTCATGACGATCTCCGGCTCGTGGCTGGCGCTTATTACGTCGGAGAAGACACAATCAGCCGGAGAGGTTTTGATTACCGAAATTCTGAGGTGGTCTTGTACGTCTCAACAATTAGAACGACTTACCTTCGTGAAGCGGGGATGACCAGAGAGCACGAACACCGCTGAGAAAAGAGATGTGAGATGAACAAATGTTTGAGTTTGGTGCATCTGACAGCGATTTGTTTCCTGCCTTTCTACATGGCCTCGGCACAAACCGAGTTGCCGCAGGCGCGAATCGTGAACTTGAGTGTTGACCCAGAACAGGTCGTGGTACTGCACGTGCGACCGGGCTACGTTAGCTCGGTGCGAGTGTTGGAGGAAGTTAGCTCGGTCGTCTTGGGCGACCCAGGTGTCTTCAAGGCCGAACACTCTGAGGACGAACCGCAACTGGTGTTCTTCAAGGTGACGAGTACTAAACCAGCTCAAACCAACGCTCTGATCACGACCAGAAGCGGCCACGAGATCTCACTTAGCTTGGTCAGCCAAGGAAAATCAGACCATAGTGAAGTGGTCGACTATGTCCTCAACTGCGAGCGACCCCACAGTTTTCTGATCACTTCCGTTCATCCTAGCTTTGAAGTCGGAGAAACAAAGAATGTTGCGCCAGAAGGCCTGCCAGCCGGCACTGCCCAGGAGAAACCTAATAGCCAAGAGCAACAACTGCTGACGGCTCGACGGCTCGACAATCCCCATTGGGAAGGCAAGCTGTTGCGGGTTGCGGTTGGACAGACGACGGAAAAAGAGGAGCAGATGGCAGTCCCTTTCGCTGTTGTTAACTCCTCTTCACGAACCATAGAAGTACTGCCGCCGCAGGTACAGCTCGCCGGGACATCGAGAGATAAGCATCGGAAGGCGATCAAGGCCGAGCCGGTGGCAATCGAAGAATACTGGATGACCGCGCGCAGGCTCTCACCCGGCGCGAGGGCCGATGGAGTGGTCGTGTTCGAACGGCCAAGTTTCAAGGAATCGAGCGAGCGGTTGTTATTGGCAGTTGCCCAAGCGGAGGAGGTCGATCGTCCAGTCTTGGCTCCTATCCCGTTTGTGGCTCCGGTAACAGGAGGAGGAAAGTGACTCACCCCAACGGACACAGCGACAACGGCAACGTCGGATTCGCGCAAGAGCCAGACGGAACTGAACTTGTCGACGGCGTGCCAATCCCTCCATCAGCACCCGCTGCCCCGCCGGAGTTTGCCACCAGAGCCAAGCAGCGAGCGAAGCAGCAGATCCAGCAGAACCGGTTCGTAATCATCGGCGCGGGAGCAATCCTGACGGCGCTTCTGATCTTTGTCGCTATCTCGATGCCTCATCGAGGCGGCCCAGAGAAAGCGAAAAATCGCGCTTTAACCTCTGACAGTAAGTCGACTCTGGAACCCAACAGCGAAGGCATCGAAAAGAGCTTATTTCCGATTACCGATTCCGGGCGTCCTGTCACAAAAGAAGACCACCAAGGTTTTCTGAACGAACGTGACCTGCAGCGAACCGTGATTCGTTCGGCATCGCATGGTTGGCCTACAGGGCAGACGAACGGGGCGGGGACGTTGGGTTCGATACCGCCTTTTGGCGACCAGTCAGGGGAAGCGCTGCCCTATCAGCCGGCCTCGAATGCTGTGACTTCCGACGTAGGTAAGGCGGAGCGCGATGCGATGGAGAAGCCTTCGTTAATGTACGTGCGAAAGGTCTCAGCCGCCCCGAACGGTATTCAGAGCCTCAATGACGCAGTGCCGCAACTGGGCTTGGGCCTGGGCACCGGCACGCGCTTACGCGCCCGCCTAGAATCAGCTGCCAGCACAGCTGTACGGGCGCCAGTCCTAGCGGTGATCGAGTACAACTACGAGCGCGACGGAGAGATTATTGTTCCTGCGGGAGCCAAAGCGGTCGGCCATATTAGGAATGCGACCCGCGAAGGGTATGTGGACCTCCAGTTTGATTCTCTCCTGATGCCGGACGGCGCATCAGTTCCCATCGAGGCTGCCGCAACAGACTTGGACCTGCGGCCGCTGAAAGGAAAAGTTTCGGGGAAGAACACAGGGAAGAACGTCTTGGCCAGATCGCTGTCAGGAATCGGCCAAGCTGGCGCAATGTTCTTGGGACAAGGCAGTCTCAGCCAGCCTCTGAGTGAGTCGGATCTGATGCGAGAGCGCGTCAGCAACAATATCGGCGAGACCGGCGACGAAGAGGTTTCTCGATTGGCAGTAAACCAGCAGATCGTGGTGACGGTCTCGGCTGGAGCGCCCATTTACGTCATCCTTGAACAAACACCCAACTCGAATCAACCCGCAGCGCCAAAAAGCACGCGGAACGGTGTGACCTCGAACTCGTCCAATGTTGACCAGTTGCGCCAACTCCTGCAGTTGCAGCAGGAGCTAAACCAATCGGCTACAAATACCCCAACAGCGCAGTAGTCGATTGGTGAAGAGCGCAGTCTCTCGCCTTTGACTCTTCGCAACCAAGTCAGTGAATTCTGAATGCGCTTGTGAGATGCACCAAAGTCAAACATTTGTTCATCTCACAAAACTTCTCCTTGACGCCGCAGCGCGCATGAATCGGTGGCAGCTTCCCTTTTGAAATCCATGCGCCACAAGGACTCTCGGCAAGTTTCAATCTGTGCTTTCCACCTCTCGGCGCCTTAAATGCCTTTCTGAAAACGCTGCGAGACTCGCCTGCTGACTTGCCCGAAATCTGAAATGCCCATATGTTTTCGCCTGCAACGCGGGAGATTTACTCACCGCGATTCGCATGCGAGGAGCATATGAAATTGTTGAGTTGGAGAGACGCGCGGTATCGGTTTGCACATGTGGGTCTCTTGATTGTTGTTTCCCTTCAGCTATTTCCATTGTTGTCCAATGCCCAGAACCTCGGACAGTCGCCACAGACAGGCCAGGCCGTACAGGGACAAACCGCGGCCCAACCGGAGGGAACCGTGCTCAACCTGGTGAACTGGGTGGGCAACGTGATCTCTCCTGTCGGAGCGGCGCTGGCGGTGGTCATGGCCGTCGTCTCCTATTCTCAAGGCCGCGGCGTGGCTCGCTGGGCGGTCACAGCTGCGGGACTGCTGGTGATATCCGGTCTGACGCGGCTAATTGAGTTCTGGATTGCGAATGGTACCGCTGGAGTGCAGTAGGAAGCTTACTGCGGAGTCCTTAGGCAATGACGCTGCCCCAAATCATCGTGGATCTGCTGACACTGCTATTCGACCTCGCGGTTCCGGCTGCCATTTGCACGATGGTGCTGGCTGGAATCGCATTGCGGCAGGAAGGCGGCGTGAACTTCCAGACTGGGGGTAAATTCCAGAGATGGGTATTGTGGTCCGTGATTCTGCTGACACTGCCCCAGTTCCTGTCGTGGTTTGCGGCGCAAGGTATCACGATGCCAGCACAAGGCGGAGGCATCGGCAGTGCGTGGGTCGCGAGCTTGCAAACGAGTTTCAGCGGTTTTGTAACGAACGTCGTGGTCGCCAAACTGATTCCCGTGCTAGCCGCTTTCTGCGTGTTGAAGGCGGCGCTAGATGCGGCCGAGGGGCAGAGCCCGCTGGCCTCCATCATCGCAGGGCTTTTTCTGTTGTCGGTGTCTGGAACTGTCCAACTCATGCAGAGCTGGAACAGCGGGTCACAGTTCGCAACCACGGACATGCTGACCTCGGCATGGAATTTTCTCGCCGGGACGATCCTCCCAGAAGCGGCAGGTTTGGCCATCGTGGGAGCAATTTTCAACTATGCCCGCCATCGGCCTTTCATGCCCCTGGTGGGATCGGGCCTTGCCTTTTTGAGTGTTTCGGCCATCTGGCAACTTGTCCAGGCCATGGCCGGCTGATGAGGATTGGAGGTGATCCTGTGAATCTGTCAAATGGGCTGCTCAACCTGACGAACTGGCTGGGCAACGTCATCATGCCGACCATGGCCGGTTTATTCGCGGCCGCAGCGGTCTATCGCTTCAGCAAAGGTCACCCGTACTCACACCTGGGGTACGCGGCACTGGCTTCTCTGATGTGCTCTGGGCTCTTGCGTGCCATGGAGTCGTTCAGCAACCAGGCGGGTTGGAACAACCCAGACCGTTACTGGATCTCCGTGCTGACGCTGGTGAACTGGGTGGGCAATGTTTTGCTGCCGCTCTATGGGGCAGGACAGGTCGTGCTCGCGGTTGCGCACTTCGCGGGTTTATTGGAACGCATGACCATCGGCGAGGCGTGGGTCCGCAACCTCATCTCGGCGATGTGCTGCTTTAGCTTGTCGGGGCTGTTGCGCTTGGGAGAGTTCTGGGTTCAACACGGAACAGGCGGAGTTCGCTAGGAAAAGAGATTACGAATGCCGTTACAAGTGACACCTGTGAATCGCAATTTACAGACTCGAGTGACTTTCATGCTGCTTGAGTTTGAGGATCTTTTTATCGTGCTGGGTGCGGCCGCCATCATGAATGTCGTTGGTCATTTTGTGGGTGGTGAGATTGCGGGAATGCCCATGAATCTCGTCCTGCAGTACGGTGTGCCGCTACTGATGGTGCCGGTGCTGATGGCCTTCAAGTATGGCAAGCCCCGGGGCTACGTTCGTGATCTTGCCTTCTGGTACCTGAAACCGCATGCCTACTGCGCCGTGGCACGCGACCGCGAAATCCGTTCTGCGTATGTGAGGGAGGAATAGCAGTGCCGCTGACGCTTGAACAACACGAGCGAAAACTCCACGATCCGGCGCTGTGCGAGCAACTCCCGGTCCGCGACTACCTGGACAATATTGTCGTTCGCACGAATGGCGCTCTTGTTGCGGGCTACGAGTTGAGGGGATTGGCTTCGTATTTCGCGAGCGACGAAGGCCGAGACCGCGGCAAGTTGATGCTGGAAGCGCTACTGCGCTCTCTGCCGGAACAGAGTATGAGAGTGCAGTTCCGCTACGAGGTGGCGGAGGACCTGGGAGATCTGCTTGAGCACTATGCCGAAGCTCAGCAATCGGAACGGGCGGAGGTGATCGCACTCGATGAATTGCGGGTCGAACGATGGCGAACGAAAGAGGCGAACGGCCACTACATGCGGCCTCTCCTGCACCTGTACTTCATCTGGGATCCGATCATTCATCGCCGTACTGCCGGCAAGCCGCTCAAGTCGACGGGCAGTTCCTTCAGCTTATCGCACCGCAAATGCATTGAACGCAGTCGCCGGGAGCATCAGCAACTGTTGGCGGAGTTCGAGAGTCTGCTGCGTGGCCTCGAAACGACGCTGGAGGCGGCGGAACTTGGTGCACGCCGGCTGACCGACGATGAGATGTTCCTTGAGGCGAAACGAGCGCTCAATCCCTTATCTCCGGATCATCGGCCGTACAGGCGGGGAGAGGAGCAACTGGAATACAGGAGCGCCCGCGACCAGATCGTCGACACAAGCATTGCAGATGAGACGGACTCCTATGTGAATGTCGGCGGAATTCTCTATTCGTTTGTAAGTCTGAAAGAACTTCCGGATGCCACGTTTCCGGGAATCCTGAGAGAGTTGGTCGGTCTCGATTTCCCGCTCATCGTTAGCGCGCAGGTTTCCATTCCCGATCAAGCGAAAGTGCTCAAGGGCTACAAAAGCCGCTTGCGCAAGATGCAGGCAGTGCAACGGGACTCGAACGGAGGGGTTCGGACCAATGTGGAGGCCCAGGTTGCCGAAGGCCAGCTGGTCAGGGTGCAACAGGACATCATTTCGAGTTCGGTCAAGACCGCCAAGCTAAGCCTGGTCATCGGAACGCGCACTTCCCACCCAGCGATTACTACCGCCGAACTGGAACAAGCAGAGCGAACCATCGACAACCGGCGCCAGCAGCTTCTGTACGCGATCTCCCGCATGAACGGCGCCAAGGCTGTAGCTGAGTCATTAGCTAAGAAGCGACTGTTTTTCAGTTCACTTCCGGCCATGGCGGAGCCCGACAAGCGAGACCAGGACCTGCTCACCTCGAACGCGGCGGATCTTGTGCCGGTGGAGACACCGTGGTGCGGCACACCACGGTCACCATTGTTTCTGCTTGAAACTCCGTATCGCCAGCTCATTCCCTTCTCGCCCTTCGATCCCGGCTTGAGCGACGCAAACATGCTGGTGATGGCGAAAACCGGCGGCGGCAAGACCGTCATGGTCCAGCAGTTTCTTCTGATGGCCGCTAGAAGTAATCCATTGATTTCGATCCTTGAGCGTGGCGATTCGTATCGCCCCCTGGTCGAGTTGATGGGCGGACGAATGATCACCATGTCGCTCGATAGCGAACAAACAATCAACCCATGGGATCTACCAGAAGGAGAAAGAGAACCAAGCAAGGATCAAGTCGCGTTTCTGAAGAACCTGACGCGCCACATGCTCGGTGAGGGGGGAGCCGAAGACACCCAACTTCTTGACAACCTTATCATTGAGGCCGTTCTCCGGACCTATAAGAGGGCGGTAATCCGGCCTTCGACTCCCATTCCAACCTTCTCCGACCTTCGCGATGAACTCTCACAGTGGCGGGACGAGGAAAAGAATCAACGCGTGATGGACGAGGCTCGTCTGGCGGCGATCAAGCTGCGAAGTTGGACCGGCGAGAAGGGTGTGTATTCGAAGCTGTTCGACCGCCCCACGACGATCTCACTCGACAATCCCTGGTTGTTCTTCAACGTAGAGCAATTGAGCGATGACCCGCGCCTCGAAACGGCAATGAGCCTCCTCATTGCTCACGCCACTGCGCAACGGGCGGCAGGCAAAGCGGGTAGACGGAGTATCACGGTTCTAGATGAGTGCTGGTTTCTGCTTGATTCCCCGGTGCTGGCACCCGAAGTGGTCCAACTGTTTCGCACGGCGCGCAAGCGCAACGCCAGCGTCTGGGGAATGAGCCAAACCGCGGAAGATTTTGTCGGGACCGAATCGAAGCCGAGACCGCACGGAGCGGGCATCGTTAAGAACTCGACTACCAAGATCATCGGCCAGCAACCGGGCGACATGACCGCACTGCGGGAGCACCTGCACCTGAACGAAACTGCTCTGAACCAGATCAAACATTTCAGTGCACCAATCAAAGGTAAGAGTTCCGATGCGCTCATCGTAATCGGTGAGAAAGCTGACACCACGCACACAATCCGAATGTCACCGACTACGGTCGACTACTGGATCATGACGACGTACGCGCGGGAACGGGTGTATCGCTCCTGGTGGTTGGAGCAGCGGAAAGCCGCACCTTTGATGGAAGCCTATCGCGACTTGGCCGAAAGGTTCCCGGCAGGACTGGCCGATGTCGATCCACTTCCGGAAGAAATCTCAGGAGAGGTCGCACGAGGCACACGCATATGAAAACGAAAACTTTGAAGTTCCTTCGCAACTTTCAACACAGATTGAGCCGCAGGCGGCGATGGCTGTTCGTGGCTGTGATCACTATATCCCTGATTCCCGCGAACACGCGCGCTCAAGAAATCGGAGAACTTCTATTGCTGCTTCATACCGTCACAAGCACTCTCGAAGGCCCGATCGGCGACGCATTGAGTGAAATGCGGAAAGTGAGTGCAGCGATGAACAACTTTCGCCAGCAGATCATCTGGCCCTTGGCCTTGATCAATCAGGCCAGATCATTTGTCAGTACAATCCGCGCACGCTACACCGGCCTGATGTCCCAGATCGAAGGCATCAAGAACAACAGCGCGACACTGGCTCTCCCCATGCAGTTGGAGTCGTTGTTCCGAAGCGCCCAATCAGGTTCCATGGGCCAGATTCCCTCTATGTATACGCAGATCTATCAGCCGGTTGCGCTCACTGGCAGTGCCCAGCCAGCGCAGCGGAACCTTATGGACATTGACGATGCAATGTCGATGGATTCGCTAAAGACGGCGATGGTTTCCGACCAAACCACCCAGAGCATGTTGAGCCTGGCTGATTCTCTTGAACAGCAAGCGATGGCCGCGGCACCTGGGTCGGCTTCCATGGTAACCGCTCAGGCCCGCGTCGCCGATCTTGAAACTCAAGCACAACTGGCGAAGATGCTCGCCGCGCAGCTGCGCCAGGAAGCGACGAAGCTGGCGCACCAGAATGCTCTGCTCAAGCAGAGATCGGTGGCGACGCAAAATCTGCAGAATCAGATCCAGCAAGTTCTAACTCATCCCTAAGGAGTTCGCGAAATGAAAACGACCACACTCCCTCGTCTTTGGAAAGGCCTCCGGAACACGGTGGCCGTGGTATGCGGTCTGGTTCTCGTAATCGCACTGCTGCCCAGCAAGGCCCGCAGCCAGATGGGACTCGACCCGTGCTGCGCCATGATGCAGATCGGGCTGAACACAATCTCCGGCCTGCTCAGAAACGCCGTAGCTACGCCGTTGGGTTCCATCCAGCAAAGTCAACAGCAATCTGCAAATTTCGAGCAGCAGGTGGTGTTTCCGATGGCCGCGATTACTCAGGCCAGAAACATGGCTGTCCAATTCGAGGGCCAATTCGTTCAGATGCGCCAACTCTTCCAGCTGCCGGTAGCGAGTGCCACTCTCCCAATGCCGCAAATGCTTGAACAGAGTCTGCTCTCAGGTAATCCAGGCGCAATGCCACAGATCACGAGCAACTACTACTCCTTATATGGAACGGTGATGGCGCCGGCAAACGCGCCGCAACCGGTACGAAATCTGGTCGATATGACTGATGCGGAAGCGCAAGCCGCGATGAAGAAGGCGGTCGAAATCGATGCTCTGGCTAACGTTGAGCTTCAGGCGGCAGAACAGATCAACCAGCAATTGCAGACTGCCGCGCCCGGCACTTCGACCATTTTGGAGGCTGAGACGGCGGCATGGCTTGTGCGAGCGAACGCATACACGCAATCTGCCATGGCGGAACTGGTGCGGGTGCGTTCTATCGAGTTGGCCAACTCCAGCGGTCAGCTCAAGTTCAGCGCCTCTCATGCGGCGACACTGCAGACTACGGGCAACCAGATCCTGCAGCAGGGAGTTCAGTAACCGTGTTTTATTTTCAGCAACTCCTGAACACGGCGCTGGCCGGGATTGACGGCACCGCCATCATCTCGACAGTCACGAGCTTCGCGTTCGCTATCTTGCTGATCGGTTTTCTGATCGGACTTTATCAGGCAGCCTTTCGCGGGGGCGAGTTGCAGGCGCTGGCGGGAACGGCCGTCAAGTATCTGGTGGTTGCGATGATCGTCTCCAACTGGGCGACTGTGTTTCGCGGCGTCAACGGCTCCTTCAATACCGTAGCGAATTTCATCGGCAGCAGTTCCGGTGCCGGAGACATGTTCCAGAGTTGGATGGGGCAGCTTCAGCAACAGTTCGCCAACAACCCGTCGTTGACCCTTACGGACATCATCACAGGGGATGCGGCCGCCACGATCACCGTCGTTCTGCTCGTCGTTGCGTATCTCCTTTATGCCCTTGCGATGATCGTGTTCTGCTTTTTCTACACCTTGTTTGGCGCGGTTCTCTATGTTGTCGGGCCTCTCGTGCTCGCGCTCATTCCTATTTCTGGGGTCGGCCAGTTGGGGAAGGTGTATGCCGTCAATGTCATGATCTGGAATGCCTGGGGAATTCTCTACGCTGTCTTTGGGGCGCTTATCACCGCCATTCAGGTCAACCAAGTCAACAACATCCTAGGCAATGGGTTCCTCGGTTTTCTGAAGGGAACAGGGGACTCGGTCATGCTTGGGTTGGTCAGTATCTTCTACGCGCTGGCCATCGCGTTAATTCCCTTGATCGCAAAAAGGATCATTTCGGGCGATGTCGGGTCAACGGCCTTTGCGTTGGTGAGAGCGGGAGGTGTTGCGGCCGGCGCCACCTTGGCCGGAGTCAGTGGGTTTGCGGCGGAAGTGGGTCCGTCATTCGCCGGCGCTTCAGCTTCGGGCGGTGGGAGCACTTCGTCCACGGCTACTCTCCTGGCGTCGTCCTCGGCCCCTCCTACTCCCTCGATGCCTGATTTCATTCGCTCCGGAGTTGCGAGCGCGATGAACAGCAGCAGCAGCCCAGTCATTCCGACGGCCACAGGCCGCAACGAAAGCTCCGGTTATCGAGATTTCGCCGCTTCCGTATCGGGCAGCCCAAGCCGGCATGGGTCCAGTTATCGACCCCATTCGGTAACCCAAGTCGTTAGTTTTAACGTGGGAAGAGCGCTCGGAAGAGCTGCGGGAAGGACCAATGCCGAGAACAATTAGCGTTGGAAGAGGAGATTTTATGTGGAGGCAGCCACCGATCTGGGAGCAGCAAGGGACGAAGTTCCGGCCGTACAGCATCACGACTCTGATCTTCTTTTATCTCGGAAGGTTTTTCGGTCGTTTGTTTCGCCGTTATTGCTGATTGTGGTTTGAGAATTAATTAGGACACGAACATGTGGTTGAAGAAGAAAAACCCGTCTAAAGAAGCTGATACGCCAGAAAAGGTCCGTTACAGCCGTTATTACGAGCATGACGGGATCCTGCGTGCCTATGCCAACCGCGCGATGGTGCTGGCCTTCTTGTGCATTCCAATCACGATGTTGGCGCTGGCCTTCGCCGTCTATGTTCGCCTACAGCCTCCCACAGTCATTCGCGTGGATGAGAACGGACTGGCGTCGGTTCTTAGTGCGACAAAGCCGGCTATTTCGGTGACCCAAGGTCTGGGATCGGAGCCAAGCGAATTTGAGAAACGGGCATTTGTGCGTTTATTTCTCGAACGCTATTTGAACTTCTCGCCGACGAATGTAAGTCGCAACTGGGCCGACAGTTTGAACATGATGACTGCCAACTTGCGCCGCACAGCCTACGCGGGCATGCAGAAAGATGACTTCATTGGAAAGATCGAAGACGATCAAACGACCTCGGAATTTCAGATACGTTCACTCGAAGCCTCCAAGGACGATCCGCTCACCTATACGGCATTCGGGGTCAAAGAAGTCCACCACATTCACGAACACAACGAAACCATTGACAAGGTGGTCAGCGAATTCCGGGTCAGGCTGCTGATTGAGAGGCGGTCGGAGGAAAACCCCAGTGGATTGCTGATTGGGGAGTACTGGGAACGAGCAATCGAAGGGGAGAAACGCGACTGGGTGTTACAGCAGGCTGATTTGGGTCTCAGGTAGATCTGAAAAGGAGCTTTGCATATGGAAGGCAAAGGGACTACAGAAGAAACGGAACGGCCGGCGGCGGCGAAAGCCGATGGCGCCGCCACGCCCAGAAGGCGCCGGAGTAGCAATGACACAGAGCTTCGCTATTTTCTGGTAAAGCCCGGATCGTCCCCGGCGAAGCCGGAACTCGGCCAGGAAATGGCGAGCGAGGGAGAGGCACTGATCGAGGCATTCAGGACCGGCCAGCCGTTCTACACGGTGACGGCATGGAAGGCGGTTCCGGAGGTGAATGGCGGCAATCCTGTGATCGTGAAACAGGCCGTCGCCCAGAAGACGATTTAGAGCTAATTCGATGACATCAGCACAAACGCTTCTCAGGTGACCAAGAGGTTGATTTTGGTCCTTTGAGCAACCCTGCGGCTTTATGCGGGGAAATGTGCTGACCGGAGCTTCTCAAACTCGAAGCCTGGCCGAGCGAACCCGAAATGGGGGGCCGGGCGAGAGTGTTGAAGCTTGCGGTCACGCAAACTCCTTAACTCGATTCTGGTCTCCCAGGAAAAGCGAACAGTTAAGGAGAATAAACAATGACGAAGAATACAACGACAAACAATTACAGAATCCCGGCCGACCAACTCCAGAACCTTGAGATCGACCGCAACGGGCGAGTCGCGCCGCGGTTGCACGATCTTGAGCCACTCAAGAACACGCTGCTCAGCGGGCTCTATCCCGGAATCAAGGTGGCCAGCGTGAACGTGCCGGCCGAGCCTCTCGACGATTACGAAGAAGCACAGGTCGAGAACGCTCTGGCCCGGCTCGTCTGGAACGGGGTTCACTACAAACTGGTTGGCGCCAGCGGCTCCGCAAAGAAAGGCAAGTTCTATTTTGTGGACCGCGAGCACAGCCGGGCGATTGCCGAGCGGTTCCAGCACTGGCCGCAAGCGGCGATTGTTTACTTCGGGATCCTCGTCTCGCCCTGCAAGGTGATGATGGAGGAACCCGAGGTGCGAGTCCTTGTTGTGCCCGACAGAAAGCTTGGAACCAATGATTGCCGCGGATGGATCAGGCGGTCAATGTTCCAGCGTCTCCAACAAAAGCATGATGACGAAATCCTCTCGGCCCAGGTGGAACGGCTTCGCCGCGAGCGTTATGGAACGGCGAGCGACGAGAACCGGGACCAGACCGAAGAGTCAGTTCTTCTACAGGACGCGAAGCGGGAAGTTGCCGGGAAACGTCTGGCAGAAGGGCGCTTTTACCAATTCCGCATGGCCTTCGCCGATACGCAGGCGAAAGGCGCATTCAAAATCATGGAGGATGATGTTGCTGACGCGCTGGAAGCGGATTTTATTCTGCCGGAGAGCGCGGTCAAACCAGGGCTGAAGATGCCGGCGGTAATGTACTCGATCTTCGGGCCGGGCAGAAGATTTCGCGGGAATGTAGTGGTAGGCATTCGCGAAGTCTCCCGCCAGCTCGAGTTTGAGTCCAGTTACACGCTGATTGAACATGCTCCGGAAGACTCAATTCAGCTCGAAATCTTGCCACAGGCGATGAAGCAGGTGGCCAAGCTGAGTGAGGCCGTAGGCGAGGGCCGCTACGAGGATCTTCTCGAAGTCCTCGGGCACCATCCGGATAGGTCTTTGCCGGAGGGACTTGAGCAGAACACCAGCGAAGAATTCCGGGTCGTTGAGGGACTGCTCTTGGCCGATGCCAGCGGCGAAATCGTTCGTCATCCTTACGTCAACAATCAACTCAACAAACTGTTGGCACGCTGGGCATTTAAGGCAGCGACGGGCGGAGGTTTTCGTCTTCCGGCATTTGCTCTGATGGATGACGGATATCTCTTTCTGAAGCGTGGTCAAGTGTTTTCGGGGTCCGACTGGATTCCCGAACACAAAGCCATCGTTCCGTTGGCCTCAAGACACGGCCTCTGCGTCCGTTATCCGATACGCATGGTTGACGATCTCCTCCCGTTCGGAAATCTCTCCGACGACGAGATCGCAGCTCAACTCAACAATGATCTTTGCCGGAGTAACTGCACGCTCCCCGACCCGGAGATTCGCGAGTTGGTTCGGTGTCAGATTCGACTGGAGGGCACGTATGTACTCCATTCGGAGACGGCAAAGAAAAATGGCGGCGATTTTGATTTTGACTGGATCTGCGTGGTCGAAGAGGATCGGTTCCCGCGGTTTG
>DATHMV010000068.1:0-65235 GCA_035486715.1 Candidatus Aquilonibacter sp. | reverse complement strand
GACGGATCCAGTCTGAATACGGATCTCACGCTATCGCCGGGAACTTATAACACGGTTGTGCAATCCTGGGACAACTGCGGCGACGTAGGCAAAACCTATGTGACGATCACTGTCGGCAATGCAAAGAAAGAGTAAGTGAGGCGGGTGCAAAAAGTGCGAGACGGGTTGTGATTAAAAGCAAGATTTGGAGGCGCGGGTCGGAATCGAACCGACGCATAAAGGTTTTGCAGACCTCTCCCTTACCACTTGGGTACCGCGCCCCTGCCGACTACGTTAGCGTTCTGGATGGAAAAAGTCCATCGATGGGGAGGATTTATTGAAATCTGGAGCGGGAGACGAGGGTCGAACTCGCGACATCGACCTTGGCAAGGTCGCGCTCTACCACTGAGCTACTCCCGCTCTATGAGCCTGATTATAAATGAACGCGTTGCAGAGGAGCAACGACCCATCTTTTCAGGCCGACCCTTAGTGTGGTGACCATTGTGGGTCTTCCTCCGGCGCCACTATATGTCCGTCGCGCATGTGGATGATGCGATCGCCGAACTTGGCCGCCTCCGGATTGTGCGTGATCATCAGCACGGTCTGGCCCAGCTCCTGATTCGACTGGCGCAGCATTTTCAAAACAATATTCGAATTTTCGGTGTCGAGGTTACCGGTAGGCTCGTCAGCCAGCACCACAGCGGGCTTGTTTACCAGCGCCCGAGCCAGCGCCACGCGCTGCTGTTCGCCGCCGGACAACTCCGAGGGTCGATGATTCAGTCGCTTGGTGATCCCCAGCAGATCGCAAATGCGCGTGAAATATACAGGATTGCGGTCGCCGTTGCCGGAAATTTCCTGCGCCATGGCGATATTCGAGCGGGCATCGAGCGTGGGCAGCAGGTTGAATTTCTGAAATACGAATCCAATTTTCCGCTTGCGCATACGCGTGCGCTCGGCATCGGAGAGCGTGGCAAAGTCATCGCCATCCATAACCACTTTGCCGGAGTCGGCCCGGCTGAGTCCGCCAAGCAGATAAAAGAGAGTCGACTTGCCGCTGCCCGAAGGGCCTACGACAGTGACAAATTCACCTTTTTGTACGCTGAAAGAGATGCCGCGAAGCGCGGGCACGTCGATTTTTCCCACGCGGTAAGTTTTGTGAAGATCAATGGCTTCAATAAATGCGCCCATGCCAGCCTTGATCTTACACGATGAGAAGACGATTCGCCGCGCTGGCGCGCTGAGATCTAAGATTGAAAAACTTTCTTTGCTTACTGGGTGATGAATTATATGTATCTCAGGCAGCCCCGATTTGCCGGGGCGGACGTGGGGTGCGCTGTTGTGAAGGCTTGGGTCCACGCTTGCGTACTAAAAGCAAACGGATGCGCTCCAGCAGATCGGCGGGAGCATACATACCCCGGGCGAGGAATACGTCGGCCTGGGAATCGTGATCGTAGACGCGAACTTTGCTCGAAATCAGAATTGCAGGAACGTGTGGAGCCAAAGCCTTAACGGCCGCGATCAACTGCGGACCGTCCATGCCGGGCATGGCCATATCGGTTACCACAAGGTCGATGCCACCTTCTTTAAAGCGCTCCAGCGCCTCTTCGCCACGCGTGTAGCTGGCGACGCGGTAGCCGCGCGTTTGGAGCATGACTTTGCGATAGGAGAGCGACTGCTCGTTATCATCTACACACAGGATCGTGCGCTTAGGTTTCATTCACCGTCCGTAGCCGAAGCCGCCGGGTTGTGAACCGGCGTCCGGAAATTTCTCTGTTCGTGAAGGATGAGAAGCGAGAGTGATGCTATCGAGAAGCAGTGCACGCTGTAAAGTATCGCAGATGCAAATGGCAGAGTTGTGCCATGGGAATTTTTTCGGCGTTGTGAAAGGTACGATTTAGCGGCGTTTGCGCGCCCTCGACTATAGAAAAACTTCGCCGCGCATAACTTCAACCGAATGCCCGCCAACGCGTACGTTAACTATGCGGTTATCGGTGCGCGCAGCGCGCACGAAAATCCGGCTCGGGCGCTTCATCTCAATGCCTTGTTCGATGAGCACGCGTTCATCGCGCTGAGCGACCCCGTGGGCCACCATCCACGCCGCGGTGCAACCCGCAGCGGAGCCGGTTGCCGGATCTTCGCCGTTGTAGAACAACATGCGGGCATGCAGGCGCGCCTTGGGATCGACGGTTTCACGCGCGACAAAATAAAAAAATCTGCCGCCGGTTCTTTGCAGATATTCGGTCGCGCGCGGGAGATTGATTTGCAGATTCTGAATGACATGCAGCGACTTGAGCGGCGCCACCGTATACGGAAGGCCGGTGGAAACTGTTTCGATTGGCAAAGAATCGTCGAAATCTTCCACGCGCAATCCTGTCGCCTGCGCGACCGCCTGGCGATCGTGCTGTATTCCGAAAGTGGGATCAATCTGCGTCATTTCTCCGAAAGCGGGCTCTCCCGCCTTGTCTTCGAACCGCACAGGAACTTTCCCGACGTTCAACTCCAATACGATTTCTTTGGCCTCGCTTTCTGCCCGCAAAGCGAAAGCGGTTCCCAGCGTGGGATGACCGGCAAAAGGGAGTTCCTCCTGCACCGTGAAAATCCGTACTCGAATACCCCGCTCCCGCTCGACGTTCGAGTCGCGCGGCAGAACAAAAGTGGTTTCGGAGAGATTCATCTCCTTCGCAATCGACTGCATCTCTGCATCGCTCAATCCCCGGCCATCGCTGAATACCGCCAGCGAATTTCCTTCAAGTTGGCGTGAAGAGAAAACATCCCATTGAGTCATGGGCAGATGCCGTGCGGATTGGTTCATCGAAGAGGCCTCGGCGCGAAGAAATCAAGGAGGGCGCAAAGTTTCGCAACCCTAGAAGTAGATGCGATGCGTGCGTCTCGGATGCAGGAAAACTCAATTGTGGCGCGGTTGAATGGTTCCCATCTGTTGACAGAGCGGACGGTGACTTCTATCCTAACGCTATGTTTTGTTCTTCCCTCACCGCCGGCTCACGTTGTTGCATGTGTCGGTCGTCGTGTGGGTAGGAGCTAGCAGGAATTTTTCCGACCCACCCGGCGAAAACGGGTGGGTTTTGTTTTTTGCAAAGGTCTGGCGGAAATTGGGCCGGAAACACAAAAACACGAGTAATTTGATAGACTTTTACAATTAGGAGACAAAGCATGAGCACGACAGCAACGGAAACCAACTCGATTCCGCGCATCAACGATACTGCGCCAGATTTCACCGCTGAAACCACGCAGGGCACCATCCATTTTCATGAGTGGGTCGGCGATGGGTGGGCGGTTTTGTTCTCCCATCCCAAAGATTTCACGCCCGTATGCACCACCGAGCTCGGCTACATGGCCGGTCTGCAGCCGGAATTTGCCAAGCGTAATACAAAGGTTATCGGCCTGAGCGTCGATCCCGTCACCAGCCACGGCAAGTGGGCCGCCGATATTGAAGAAACCCAGGGCCACAAAGTGAACTATCCCATGATCGGCGATCCCGAACTCAAGATAGCGAAGCTCTACGGCATGTTGCCCGCCGCCAGCGGCAATACTTCCGAGGGGCGCACCGCCGCCGACAACGCCACCGTGCGCACCGTGTTTGTCGTAGGCCCGGATAAGAAAATCAAACTGCAACTCAGCTATCCCATGAGCACGGGCCGCAACTTCGACGAAATCCTGCGCGTTCTCGATTCGATGCAGCTCACCGCGAAGCACAAGGTCGCGACGCCGGTGAACTGGAAGCAAGGCGACGAAGTCATCATTCTGCCTTCCGTTTCGAACGAGGAAGCGCAACAGAAATATCCCGGCGGCTGGAAGTCGCCCAAGCCGTATTTGAGAATCGTGCCACAGCCGAAGTAAGCTGGACGGCGCGGGCAAATTCATAAGCCGCGGATTTACGCGGATGAGCACGGATCGTATGTATGATTGGCTTGGATCCGTGGAAATCCGCGTCGATCCGCGGTTTTTGCAAGAATGGATTTCGTGACAGCGATTGTTGATTTGTACGGCAAATTGCCGTACAATGTAAATGAAAACATGGCTGCTCCACAACAAGCACGAATCGAGGCACGAGTGAGTCCCAAACAGAAGCGCCTGTTTGAGCGTGCCGCCGAGATTGAAGGAGTTACGCTAACGGATTTTGCCATTGCAAGCATGCAGCGCGCCGCCACCAGCGTGGTTCAGGAACACACAAGAATCGAGCTCAGCGAGCGCAATCGGCGGGTATTTGTAAAAGCTCTGGCGAATCCACCGGAACCGAATGAGGCTTTATGTAAGGCCGCGAAAGCCTATTCGAAAATGAAGTAAGCAGCGCTGTGATTGCCGACAAAAGTAAATACAAAATCGAGCCGCTTGGCGATCACAACCGGGCAGCTTTTTCTTGCGGGCAGCCTTCACTCGATCGATACATTCGAGAGCAAGCAACACAGGATACCAAGCGTGGGCTGGCAAGCGTCTTCGTCGTCACCGACAAGGATGACCCTAAAACCATTCTGGCGTACTATACGCTTTCCAACAGAGAACTCAGGCTCGAACAGATCCCGCCCGAGATCGCAAAGAAAGCGGGTAGATACGGGTATGTGGGCGTGACTCTTCTTGGCAGGCGAGCTGTCGCGGGGAAATGCAAAGGAACCGGGCTCGGCTCCCTGACATTGATGAATGCTCTTGATAGGAGTTTGATAGCGGCAAAAGAAGTTGCATCCTGGGCGGTATTCGTCGAAGCAATCGATCTCGACGCGGTAAACTTCTATCGAAAATATGGCTTCGTCGAATTGCCCGAAGACAAGTTCAAACTCTTTCTTCCGATGAAGACAATTGCAAAATCCTTTACGGAAGCGCATGCGGTCCGGTGATCGTCCCGGTCTTCAAAACCGGCGGGCGGCAGGTTTCCCTGTCACCGATGGGTTCGACTCCCATTCGCTTCCGCCATCTAGTAAATTTTTTTTCTCTAGGCGTCCGCAATGTTGATCTAAAATGTTTGCGAGGTGCTGAGAATCGGTGCCTTCCCACAGCAGAAAGAAACCCGCATTCAACCCCCACACATTCCTCGCCAGGATTGGGCGAGGCAGGAAAATTGTGCCGGTTCCGAAAGGAGGCATAGTATTTGCCCAAGGCGACACGTGTGATGCCGTCTTTTACATTCAGGCTGGGCGGGTCAAATTAACGGTAGTTTCAAGCACCGGGAAAGAAGGGACCATCGGCATCCTCGGTGCGGGCGATTTTTTTGGCGAAGACAGTCTCGTTACACAGCATATCCGGATGGGGACCGCGACTGCTTTAGTCGACTGTACATTGATGCGAATTGAAAAGGGCGCGATGTTGAAGGTGCTTCACTCGGAACACGGTTTTTCCGACTTGTTCGTGGAACACTTGTTAGTCAAGAATTTTCGGTACCGCGAAGACTTGATCGATCAGCTTTTCAACTCCAGCGAGAAGCGATTGGCCCGCATTCTTCTGTTATTCGCGGGCTTCGGCAAAGACGGAATACAAGAAAGGACTGAAATTCCCAAAATCAGTCAGGAAACTCTAGCCGAGATGGTGGGTACGACGCGGCCCAGGGTCAGTTCCTTTATGAATAAATTCAGGAAGATGGGCTTCATCGACTACAACGGTGGCCTGGAGGTTCACAGCTCGCTCCTCACCGTAGTTCTTCACGAGTAATCGCTCTCCGGGTTCGTGAACCATTTACGCTCAATTTTGACCGGGGTGTTCCCAATTGAACAGTTTCCCCCTAACTGGTTTGTGTACGCTATCGTACATTGTCTTTTGCCGAAGGATGCTCCCATGCCACAACCCCTGGAACGGACAAGGACTCAACGAGCCGAGCAGCCCCGTATAAAACAGCAGCAGCTTATTGGGCAAGCCGTCCGCTCCTTTCTTGGAGACTTAGAAGTTTCATCTCCAAGCGCGTGTCTTAAATGCGGTTCTGCCTCAGACCTAAGAGAAATAACGGCATTCCTTGTTTTGCCTGGAGGTGATGCGGCGTGGAAAATATCGCTTCCTCTCTGTGAGAGATGTGCTTCGCCACCTTCCCCGATTGAGACTGCAAGTTTGGCTAGAGAAATGGATGCCATTCACTCTGACAATGGAGTGTACTGGAAGTACGGCGCGGCGGCCACGCGCGAAGCGAGAGCAAATTATCAAGGCAGGCAGGCTCGGCTGGAAGAAATCCGCGCTGCACTATATCCGCCATTTTTTATCTCGCAATGCTGAATTCAGTTCGTTGTTATCGTCGAACTGATTGATGGCATCAGCCGGCGCAGCAAGAAATACTCGTTCACCGGATGATCATCGTCTAACGCTAAAGAATTTGGGGACTTCGCCAGAATCTGTGCCAGCGGAATTTCCTGATTCAGAATGACATTGAACTGCTCTTCAGCGGTGGTTCGCGGACCCCATTCCAACAAATCGGCGACCGCTTCAGAAGGCAGACGATTTGCCAGTTGGCTCGCATTTCTTTCGGGCAAAGGGGTAAGGCTGGCAAGAAAATGAGCGCCGGTCCCTTCGCAGCTTTTGAAAGCGCGCACGTATGGAAATGATTCCGTGAGCGCACGCGCAATAGCCGTAAAAGTTTGCTCGTCACCGCCAGGCATCCATTGCTGCAGGATTCCGCCGAGCCGCAGCCGCCGCTTCGCTACATCATAAAATTCCTTCGAGTACAGCAGGCTGGAGCCGGCAGCTTCGATTGGTGGTGGCGGATCAATGGTGATTACATCGTATTGCTCGCCTGACCGCTCCAGAAAACGGCGGCCATCGTCAATCACCACACGAGAGTTCGGAGAAGCAAGAACTGTCTCTGCATCGGCGTGGAAGTAGGGAAACATTTTTGGAACGCTGGGCGTGAGCTCGACAGCGGTGGATTCGATTCCCCAGGAGAGCGCGGATCGATGAGTCGTGCCCAGGCCGAAACAGATAACCAACATCTTTCGCGGAGAGTTGGCGAAGGCCAGCGGCAGGTGTGCCATAAACTTGGTGATGGGCGTCAGGCGCGACATTCCGAGGCCATTAACCAGCAACATTTTGTGAGATTGCGTTTGGCCGATGGCAATTACGGTTGCGGTGGAATCGCGCAGGACGCGCCGGGGCATGAATTGTCCCTCGAAGCCACGGCACACAAACGCCAATGCGCACGCAGCAAGCGCAAGAGTGGCCGCCAGCCAGCGCCGGCGGAAGCGCGTTGAAGAAGAGTTGCGCGCAAAGCCACTCGCCACAATCCACGGCGCGGCCAGCATCACGATGGTCCAGCGCTCATTGAGGTAGGGCAACAGCAGGAAGCCAGCGACCAAGGGACCTACGATACAGCCAAGCACGTTGGCAGCGTAGGCGGCTCCGGCAATTGCCGCATCCCCTCCGGATTCGAGATCCACCAGCATGGGCGTCGCGAAGCCGGCCACCAGCGCCGGTAAAAACACGCCCAGTGGAAGCCGCAGGAGCCGCGGAATTAAGAGGGTTGGGTCCGCGGCTACGATGGGCAGAAGACCAGCAGATCCCAACGCGAACCAAATCATGCCTGGTGAAATATTAAGAAGCCCGCGGCGATAGAGTTTGCCGCCGACAAACGTTGCAATCAAATAAACGCCAAGAATTCCGGCGAAGGCATAAATCACCGTGCCCAGATACGGAGTGAAAATTCTCACCCACACCACTTCCATCGCCATGCTGCCTGCGCCAATGGAAAATAGAAACCATCGTATGGCTTTATTCGGGCGGGCGAGAGGGTTGCCTCGCTCGACGATAGGATCGTGTTCCAAAGCTTCATTCCGTGGAAGTTTATGGAACTTGAAAACGATAGCCGCACAAATCGCGATTCCAAGGTTAAGCAGAGCGCCAACACGTAAGGTTCGATGGAAGCCGAGTCCCTCGACAAGAAGCAGGGGAAGCGTTACTCCGACCATCGCCCCTAGAACATTTGCCAGATAGAGATAGCTGAATGAACGCGGCTGCTCCTTGCCTACGCGGCTCAATGCCGATATCGCGAAAGGAAACGTTGCGCCCATGCAGGCGCACGGTGGAATCAAAGAGAGCGCGAGCCATATTCCCGACAAGCAGGAAAAACGAAAGGATGTCCATCCTGCGTCGGCGCCGAGGTGTAGTAAAAGTTCGCGCCCTCCGCGCAACTCGCGCGGAACAAGCATCGAGAAAATTCCTATGGCCAGCTCAGTTAAAGCGTAAAGAAGGACCGGAGAAATTGGCGCCCGGACTTTACGGTTTCGCAACCCCTTACCCGCGAGCCAGGAACCAAGGCCCAGTCCTCCCATGAAAACGGAAAGGAAAGTTGCAGTGAGGGTAGTCGTCACTCCAAACTGCGCCATCGCCAGCCTCATCCAAATCAGTTCATAGAGAAGGCTGCAAAAACCGGAGATGAAGAAGAAGCCGTAAAACCAGCGCATCAGGTTACGATTCTGCTGTGAGGTAAATGTTTCCGGCGCTGCAGAGGTTGCGGCTGGCATTTCCTCCATTATCTCCGTTGTCAGCTCAAGAAAGCTTATCTACCTCGGTGCATGATGCGAAGCATGTTTGTTCTAGATTGATGCCAACCTCTGCCAGAGCCATGCCATCCCACATTGCGAGGAGAACTCTATGAAAACCATACTGTGCGTCCTGCTGCTTTCCGCCAGTTTCCTTCTGGCGCAAGACAGCACGCCCGCCAACAACAGCCAGCAGGATTCGAAAGGGCAGGTAACGGTTCGAGGCTGTGTGAGCCGTTTAAGCGGCGATTACGTGCTGATGAAACAGGAGCCGTCTATGACTTACGAACTACAGGCTACCCACAAAATTAAACTTCACCAGTATTTGGGACAGCATGTAGAAGTTACCGGCAATACTTCGCCCTCGATGAGTACGAGTTCGGATTCGATGGCCAGAACCGGCTCGCCGTCGCCCGTGACATTGACGATCAGCTCCATCAAAACGATAGATAAGGATTGCCCGGTGCGTGAAGTTTCAGACAAGTAAGAATCGTATCGCGGGGTTCGGTGAGCGTGTTTACTGGCAGTCCGGAGGCATGGCTTGAATCTCCGACTCTGAGTCGCAGGGAACTTTTTTCTTGGCCGGCTCGAATCGCGACGGGCGATTGTAGCGAAGAATCCAAAGACCGTCGTTGTTCGTAAGATAGATGAGCCCGTGGCCGCCGTCAGGAAGCAGGCTGGTGACTTTGTTGAAAGTCTCCAGCGTTTTCGGATTCTGCGGATCGCTCAAGTCAAGAACGCGAACGGTTTCAGTGGGATGGCTGTTGCTGGTAAGAGTCGAAGGAGTTTTTTCCGGAGCTTCGGCGATGGCGACATCCGGACTGACTATCGCCAGGTTTCCGGATGTAGCCTGATTGGATTCTGCGGTTCGCTTTAATAGGTTCGGTAGGTCTGGCTTGCTCACATCG
The DNA here is from genome assembly GCA_035486715.1 of Candidatus Aquilonibacter sp. Lineage (GTDB taxonomy): Bacteria > Acidobacteriota > Terriglobia > Terriglobales > Acidobacteriaceae > Sulfotelmatobacter. The sequence goes on along the minus strand of DATHMV010000068.1, from coordinate 55,883 downwards.
ACCACCATGAAGCCCTGCTTGGCGGCCTGCTGCACGTATAAGTATTGTTTCCCGTTTTCCTTTTGCAACAGCATCTGATTGCCCGTCGCTTGCGGCAAAGGCAAGTGGGCGATTACGGTGGCTGGCAGGTCAGTGGGCTTAGAAGCGTCTGGATTGCTGGCCGAAATGAAAGGCGCAGCCAGGGAAAAAAATGACAGCAAGGCTGCGATATAGCGAGTTTTAAGATTCACTGTCGTCCGGGAAAACCGCATAGAATGTATCGACCTCCCGTACACCGCTTTATGGAGCCCACGCGGCCAGATATTGCCAATTGTCGCCTTCGCCAGCCCAGTACGTGAAATATATCATGCCATTAACGACAATCGGCGAAGAAACGTCGAGATCGGGTTCGCTATAGCTGGCTAACTGAGTTCCGGTGTTGGCGTTTACAGCGTACAGCACGTCGTCCTCATTCGTAATATAAACAACACCGTTGGCCACCGCGGATAGTGCAGCAGTGTTGTTGTCCGTCGTGAAGGTCCACAACTCTGCGCCTGTGCTGGCATTCAACGCGTACAGTTTCTCGCCGCCGCAATAAACAATGTTGTCGGCGACGATTACGCTTGAATCACACAAGGAAGAACTCCACAATTCCGCGCCCGTGTTGGCATTTAGTGCATAAACGCGGCCATTGTCGGAGACGTATACGGACTGGCCGGCAACTGCCGTAGCGGATCCAACCCCGCCGCTCGGGGCGAACGTCCACAGCGTTTTCCCCGTTGTTGCGTTAAGGGCGTAAAGTGTTGTGCCACTCGAATTACTTATATACAAAACCCCGCTTGCAACAGAAGGAGGAACACCTAGGGACGACCCGCCCAAGCTGAACGTCCACAACTGCGCCCCGGTTGTGGCGTTTAGCGCATATAAGAGGCTCGTTGTGTCGGAGTAGACATATACGATACCGCCCGAGACAACGGGACTGCCAGTCACTCCGTTGGCTGAAGTCCACTCCTCCGCACCAGTGCCCGCATTCAAGGCGTATAAGGTCCCACTCATTGCCACGTAAACCACGCCGTTTGCAACCGCCGCACTGCTAAAGGTCGATGTGTCGGGTTTGAATGTCCACTCAGTGGCCCCGGTTTTCGCGTTGAAAGCGTAGAAGGTACCGGTTTCTACGCTCGTGTAGAGCACGCCATTTTCCACTACCGGAGGCGCAATGGTCTCCGCACGCTGCCCAAAGGACCATAGGGTGGTAAGTGAAGCTACGTTGGACGGTCCGATCACGCTTTCATAGGGGTTGTACCGATTGCCAGCAGCTGTAAAACCGACCATTGGCCAATTAGTTTCGACGGGAGCCGCTACCCAACCGCCGCTGACTGGACTGCCCCAACCAGTTACCAAATCGTATCCTGTAACGGCAGAGTATAGGCTAGGGTTCTCGCTGTTGAAGTTGTCGCCAACCGTGATGTCGTGGAAATAACTGCTGTAGTTAGGGCCGACTCCGATGGAATAGATAGTCGGATTTATGAAGCCTTCGACCGTTCCCTCCTCGGTCAAATTCTGCTGATTTACCAGCGCCATAAAGCCCGCCCAGCGTGGAGTAGCGTAGCTTGTACCGCCGACACCTCCCGCCGCACTGCTGGAACAAGCGCCCTGATCGCAATAATAATTGTCGCAATTGGCTTCCATCGCGACATCGGGCACATTCCTGTACACCGTTGAGCCCTTGTTTGAACTGTTAATCACGCCTGAAAGTTGCTGGTACGAAGGGATCGCGACATGGTCGGGCGAAGGGCCGCCACTACTGCCGTAGTAGTTGGTCTCCGGGCATCCGGCTGCGACGTTGGCCCCGCCCCACGCGATTTCCGACTCCCACGCGCCACCCGCGCCGTTCGTTGTCAAATCGGTTCCTCCAACCGCGATGACATATATATCCTCAGGCGGGTAGTAATAATCCGCTTCCGGGGTTGGAAACGAGCCCCAGTCGCCGGAGGCGGAAAAAAAGCTTTGTCCCTGCGCGCCGAACTCCTGGAACGTTGGATCGTTTTCGGTGAGACTCTCCGGTTCCCAGTGCCAGGACAAACTTAATTGCTTGCACAGGTCCTCGGAGGCCATGGTGTTGAAGATTACCGAATCGCTCCCGCTGGTCGGAAAGGTGTAGCTACCGGAAGTAGTAAACGAATTTGGAGCGGTGTAGACCCGAACTTGGCTCAGGCCGGGCGCCATGCCGATGGCTTGGGCGATATCCAATGCTTGTTCTCCGGCATCTCCCGAATCGCCGACGGTGTAACCCGCAAGGGCGACATTGTTGACCGGTATTGTGTATTTCACTCCGCCGGTCGTGTAATACAAGGTGTAATTTGTTCCGTCCGTGGCTGAGGTAGCAGCACCATCGAAAGTCAAAGCCACATCGCTAATGTTATAGCCGCCGAATTCACCCAACCCGACGCACTGGCCACTTCCTGTAAGTGCCGTGCCACCATAGTAGGCAGCCCGCATATCGCCCGGGAGGAATAACCCGTAGGGGCCTGAGCCGGAGTTTGTTGTCGTGGGAAGCAGTCCTCCGTTCGGCGAATGGACCATCGCAGGCTGTGGAACCGAATAGTCATCCAGTCCCGAGACGTGCCACAGGGGAACGTTCACGTCTACTGTAGGTTCGCGGTCGGGTGCAAAGAAAACGCGGCTCTCACCCGGATAGCGGTAGATGTTTATTGAGACATGGAAGGTCTTCTCGATCTGTTCAACTGAGCCCTCCACTTCCACCAGCATCCGGTTTGCCGCCCACGAGCCCACGCTGAAGCCATCGGATCTGACGAAATTAACCACGCTTTGATAATCGTCGGAGGTGGGACCGAATCGCTGTGTGAATTGGTCAACGCTAAGAAACTGGTGATAGTAAGGGCTCTGCGGATCATAGAGATCCTTCAAAAGCCCATTCAAAGCAGCCTGATTTCTCAGCGGCAACATAATTGCGAGGCTCATCGGCTGCGTGGGAGAGAAGTGACCCACGAGCACCGCCTGCCCGTTCGCCACAACCTCACGCACATGGCGCGTCATTAAATGATTCTGGGCGGAGACCGACTGCGGGCATGACAGCACAAATGCAATCACCGAAAGGCTAAACAACGTCGCAACTAGATCATTCAACCGCAATCGATGAATTCGACGGAAATGCAGAAACATGCCGGAAATAGTCATGATGGTCTCCGCTCGAAGCTTTATTGGAAGAAAATGATTGGGCGGGAACGAGCCCCGCAAAAGCAAAAGGGATGCAGCGACCGTACTGCTACGCGAGCCCCTTTACTGCTGAGGTCGATTGGGGGAGCATAACCACGAATTCACGAAGCTTGAGCTGTGAAATTTTTTTGTTACGAAGAACGAACAAGTAGATAGGTAACGACCAATTGCTCAATTAGTTCGAGGAAGCGATCCACGAAGCGAAATACGACCCGGCGGCGCAGTGTTGTTTCGATTTACGAACGGGGTTCTGGAATGGATCCTTAGGAAGACATTCTCAACAATCCCCGGTTTCTGATGCTGGTGCCAGCAAGGTCAGTTGAGAAAAAAGGCGCGAAACTTAATTAAGTTCCGCGCCGGTTAACTATACCGCTGCTCCGAGTCGTCCCCTTACTGTTCCGCTACTACGCCGACGCAGCCGTTGGCGCTCTGCGTGGTGCAGATCGTGCCCGCCTGCATGGGCACGAAAGCCTGATTCGTGCTGGGATCGACAGCGATGCTGTGTGAATTGGAGCCAGTCGGAAAATTGACCAGCCACTGATTGGTGGCGGCATCTATAACGCCCATCGCCGCACCGGTGGAGAGATCGCGCGCCGCCAGATAGTACTTGTTGTCACCGGGGTTATACCAGACCTCGTCCACGCCACCTGTGTTATGGATTTGCACACAGTTGACCATCGGGGATGAGACACAGTTCACGTTATAGCCAGTGGTTGCGTTAAAGCCCCCGGAAAGATTGATTATGTATTCGTTAGCCGGGAAGGCCTCACCATCGTGATCGGCGCAACCGACCAGGAAGCTCTCTCCCGGGCCCTGCACCATGCTGGTGGGCATGCAATTAGGCGTGACGATACTGCCGACGACTACGGGCCCGTTGCCAGTTCCCAATTGAAGATTGATCACATCGACATTGCCAATGTTGGTAGTGGCGATGGAATTCGAATTCGTCAGCAGAACGTAGCCCGTGTTGGGATCAAAGGCCATGGCGCCCAACCCCGCTGGAGCAATGGCGCCGGCACACGTCGAGTCTGAAAACGGGGGTGTCTGAGTGCCGGTAGCGTTGGCTGCCGCATTTGCACCCGCGCAATAGTTGCCGGTCACGTAACTGACAATCGGACCGTGATGGCAAGGCAGGGTATACAACGTGTGGGTCAAAGGAGTTATGCCGATTCCCGGGATCATCGAGGCCGCGGCCGATCCGGAGATACCACCGAAAGTTTGGGGATTCGAAGGATCCGGGCAGGGGAAGGTGGCGCCAACGTTATCGACTGGTACGGTGCCGGTAAGCCCGACCCCGCCTGATGCCGCCCCACCCGCGCCGTCATAATAGATTTGGCCGAGCAGGCAACTGGGTGGATTAAATGCGGCACCAGTCTGCGGTATCACCCACGTTTCGGAGAATCCCTGCGATGGATAAGAGGGAAAATCGGTGGGATCGGCAGTGGTCTGGGCAGGCGCCGCATAGGGGCCGTACGGGTAGGTCTGATCGATCGGCAGACAATGCTGCTGCTGGGCGGTGCCCGTTTTGTTGACGATATTCGTCACGTCGAAAAACGAGACAAATGGGAGGCCGGGATCGCCGTTGATGATCGCGAGAACCTGATGCTCAGTTCCGCTCGCATCTTTAACCGTCCCCAGTGCCTGCTCGTCACCGCGATCATCGCCGCAATCGGCAGCAGAACCAGCTTCTCCGTTCCAGGAGGAGACGCAGGGAGCGATACCGAGTGGGCCATCATAATCGGCCGACACTCCAGTGGGTATGTCGGCGACGACGGTGGGCGGAGTAGGCGGATTCGTGCTTAGGCTCATTGTGGTTAAATCGAAAACCACAAAGGAAGAGCTGCCGTTGCCCACAAAAAGGAATTTTCCATCCGGGGTGGTGGTGTTGCCGTCAGGGCCGGACATGGGGTTCACACCGTTGGCACGCGCGGCGCAGCACTGCGCCCCGGGAAATCCACCGAAGTTGCCGTTAGCGCCAAAACCAGAACCGAGGTGAAAGGGGATACCACCCTCCCAGGAGAGATCAGTCCGGCATCCGTACCGGGTGAAGTTGCCGAACACCGAAATAATGGGCGGAATAACGCTCACAGTAGCCGGAGGGTTGCTTCCGGGCTGCGTAATTGTGGCACACGGGCTGGCGCCATTACCGCCATCGGCCACGGCATTGGACCCCTGGATCGCATTCACCGCGATGTCTTGCGAGGTGTCAATCACCACCATGTCCAGGCCAATCCGGTCGGAAATGTAATCCAGGTATGGCCCCCCGGTACCTGTTGGGTTGGGAGCGATCGTGCTGATGTCGAACGAATTGAAGGGACCACCCGGCTCGCCGGTGGGATTGTGCTCCGGCACAGGTATAACATTGATCACGGCATAAGCGCCGTTGCTGGTCGTGCCGCACACCGGGCAATTCTTTGCCGTGCCGCAACCACTTGCGATCACAAACAATGCGGTGAGAAAAGTAGTAAGACAAACCTTCGATCTCATCGAAAATTTCCTCCTGCGATTTCCCTTCAAGCCGATTCGTCGGTTCCGGCCCACATCGAACCGCTTACTGTTCCATCCCTACTAGCACTCCAGCCGATAGCTGTTAGAACCTGAACTGCAACCGCTGCTCAATCACATAGAAGTTCTGCGGCACCGTGCCGATGACACTGGGGTCTTTCAATTGATCGAGGCTTACGTTGACCTGATACTTCACCCAGTAATTGGGGTAGTAGTTAAGCCCGGCGGTGTATTCGAAGGTGTGATAATTGAATGTCGGCACGTAGCCCGGCGTGTAGTAGTTCAGGAAGTTCGCGCCCGGCTCGTTCGATTGAATGCCGGTGAACCGGAAGGCAACTTCCCAGGCTCCCAACCCGTGCCCTTTGCCACCCGGAGTGTCAGGACCAAAAGATGGGCGCCTTACCCGGGGAGTTCCATTTTCCGGCCGCTTTTCTCCCGTGATCAGGTAAGTTGCGCCAATGTCCCAGGCCTTTGCGATAATTCCGGGAAGGCTGAGAAATCCGAGACCACCGGCCTGCTCTGAGCCGACATTTTCACGATATTGATTGATCTGGTCATATTCGCCGCGCAGGCCAAAGCTCGATTTGATGTAAGTGAATTCGCCGTTGTAGCGCCAGATAGGGCCGTTGATGGCAAACTGCGGGAAGAATGTATAAGCGCCATCGGGCAACGCGCCGCTGAAACTCTGATCGCCGGAGAGCCCACGCGAGCGCCCGCGGTCGATAGATCCGCCGAAGGCCAATTGCTTGAACCAATCATTCTTGGACCTGCGCCCCGGGTAGATACGCAGCCGGCCAATAATTTCTTCCTGGTTCGTGGTGTTGGCAATCGCGTAGCCTTTGCCGTTGAACGCGCCCGCCCAATACTGAACCACGCCACCGGCGATATCACCATGCAACGCAATGCCGGGGCTGCGATAAGCGGAAGCAGCCGAGGGATACAACATCGACTGAAATCCGCGCTCGACAAAATCTAAGTTGGTATCTCCGATTCCGGTTTCCTGCGCGAACGGAGCTTTGAACTGTCCAGCCTGGAACTGAAGCTCGGGACGGTATCTCACGTTGAGGTAAACATCGCGGACGACCGAACCGGAGGTAGCAGCCGCATCGGTGAGCAGCGCGAAATCCAAGTGCGAGCCGTAGTTGCCCTGAAATCCGAAGCGCGCGTTGCGCAATAGGAACGTATCGGAAGGCGCGCCATCGCCTTTGTACGCGCGGTAATCGGTATTCACATATCCGTAGGGGCTGATGCTGAATAGTCCATCGGCGCTGCGGATGAAGAAATGTTCTCCATTCCATCCCGCGGCCAGGGGAGCATCTTTCTTGGGCGCGGCGGTTGGCGCTTGATCGATAACCGCGGCTGGCATGGGATCGGCATCTGTGGTGCGCATGACGGCGTCCGAAAGATGTACGGGAGCATTCATGCGCATATTGACTGGCTGCTCATCAATTTGCGGGGGCGCGGTTTCAGCTACGGGATGAATTTCGGCAGTGCCGTTGCCAACGGTTTTTGCCGCCGCCAGTTTTTCAACGAGCGCTTTTAGCTCTTCGATGGTCTGGCGCTGCGCGGCGACCTCGCTGCGTAATTCATTGACTTCCTGCTTGGTCGCAGCGCCGGAGTCACTCGTCTTGCTAACGGGTCCCGCACCTTGAGCGTGAGCCAGCGTAACCGGCAGGATGGAACCGACCAGAACCACGAATAAGGCTCTTAGCAAGCGCATGTGTTCTTCTCCGAAGTGAGGTACAAAAAGGGCGTCACCCTTTGAGCGGGTAGGCACACATCTACGTCCCGCTTCGTTTTGGTCGGGCACAAGCTGCAAATACGAAAAAAAATGCTTTAAGGAATCATCGCCGGTCTGAAAAGCGGACCATTGCCACCGGGGAGTACTACTATATTTTGATAATAACTGTCAAGTGAATTTCTATAAACACGTTTTTGCAGGGGCTCATTTGTCGGCATAATTTTTCGCGACACGAACAGCATTATTGACCGAATATAACTTGGGCGGGGATGGCAAGATTGGTTCGCGAAATAACTGCCTGAACCCCTGATAGATATGGGTTATGCCCGCTAACTGGTTTCTACTAGTTTGTTACAAGTTGATGTTGGCCTGCGACTAAGTCGTTTCTATCTCAACCTATCCAAATGCATGTCGGTCTACAATTCGGCCACGCAATTCTTTTGCTATTAGCCGCCGCAATTGCCGGAGCTTTAAACGCCCTGGCCGGCGGCGGCAGTTTCATTTCTTTCCCTGCGCTTCTATTTACCGGAGTTTCTGCCGTTCTCGCGAATGCCACAAATACGGTTGCTCTATGGCCGGGACTAGCTGCCAGCGCCATTGCATACCTGAAACGCTTAACAGCGCCCTGGCGTGTTTTGTTGCCTTTGCTCGGGACGAGCATCGCCGGCGGTTGGGCGGGGGCATTGCTTTTGCTCAAAACTCCGCAGCATACTTTTCTGCGCCTTGTTCCCTGGCTGTTGCTCTCCGGCACTTTGTTATTCGCTTTTGGCAATTCGCTGCGGGCGCTTGCCGGGAAGACCGCCGTGATGGACGACCTGCGCCACATCTCTTTCAAAGCCATCGTCGTAAGTTCGTTTGTCGAATTATTGCTCGCGGTCTACGGCGGATACTTTGGCGCCGGTATTGGATTCGTCATCCTGGCGATGCTTGCCATGATGGGCATGCGCGATATTCACGCCATGGGCGCGATCCGGACGCTGCTGGCCGTTGCCGTCAACGCGGCTGCGGTAGTCACGTTTATTGTGGCTGGAGCCGTGCTGTGGCCGCAGTGTGTCGTGATGATCGCAGGCTCCCTCGCAGGAGGTTGGTTTGGCGCGCATTATGCGCAAAAAGCGGATCCGCGAAAAGTACGCGGCCTCGTCATTGGCATCGGGCTTATCATGAGCGCGTATTTCTTTATCACGGTTCGTTAACGACAGTTCATTCACCTCGCAGGATGCTCCGAGTAGAATTTAATTCTGCTTGTGTATATGATTTCGACCTTTGATATTCGACCGGAGATGAGGATTTATGAGCGCTATCGAACAAACTGCCGCCACTCCACTCGCCACCTTGCAGCCGCCTCGCCGTTTCTTATTCGGACCCGGCCCCAGTATGGTTCATCCGCGGGTGTATGAGGCGCTCTCAAAGCCGATTGTTGGGCATCTCGATCCGTACTTCATCCAGGTGATGGGAGATGTTCAGCGGCTTCTGAAAACAACTTTCGGGACGAGCGAAGGCGCAACCCTCGTAATTTCTGGTACCGGCAGCGCGGGCATGGAAGCAGCCGTGGCGAACTTTATCGAGCCTGCGGCTAAAATTGCCATCTTCGCCAATGGATATTTCTCCGACCGGCTCACGGAAATGGCGAAGCGTCACGATGCAAACGTTGTGCGCTTCGAAAAGGGATGGGGAGAGGTCTTCTCCGATGACGAAGCGGAAGAATTCATCCGGCGCGAGAAGCCGAAAGTTGTGGCTTACGTGCACGCGGAAACCTCGACTGGCGCTTTGCAATCGGGGCAAGCGATCTGCGCGGCAGCGCACGAAGCAGGGGCCATCGTCATCGCGGATTGTGTTACTTCGCTCGGCGGAGTTCCAGTGCAATTCGATAAGACCGGAATCGACGTCGCCTACAGCTGCACGCAAAAGGGATTGAGTTGTCCTCCGGGGTTATCTCCCATGGCGATGTCGCAAAAAGCGATGGAATTTCTGCGCGCCCGCACGACGCCGGTGCGCAGCTGGTATCTTGACCTCAAGCTGATTCACGATTACTCGACGGTCTCGCACCGCTATCACCACACGGCTCCAATCTCGATGTTCTACGCCTTGCGCGAAGCGCTGATGGTGATTGCCGAAGAGGGAATCGAAAACCGCTGGGAGCGGCATCGCGGCTGCAACCGGGCCTTTGTCGAAGGCATTGAGGCCATGGGCTTGCGCATGCACGTTCCCGCCGCTCATCGAATTGCGACGCTCAATACGGCGTGCGTGCCAGAAGGAGTGGACGAAGCAAAAGTGCGCCGGCGACTGCTCGATGGTCCCGGGATTGAAATCGCTGGAGGGTTCGGACCGCTTGCCGGCAAGGTCTTCCGCATCGGCGTAATGGGTCCGTTGGCGACTGAAGAGAACGTCAAATTTTTTCTAAACGAATTCAAAAAGGCTTTGACCGCCGAAGGTTATTCAGCGTAGATTTCCATTCTCGTTCATGCCGCGGCAGGCTCGGGATTGCCGGCATTGCTTTTGGGTCGTGGACAACTAGAGATCGTCGAACCGATCATCCAACTCCTCCTTGGAGGCGATAACATGACCCTGAAGTCGGCAGATACGCTTCTGGATGTTTTACATTTCGCCGACAGCAAAACGGCAATCGTCGTCCCCGAACTTGGAATTGAGATCAGCTACGATTCGCTGCGGCAACAGGTCTTGGAGATGGCGAATGCTTTGGCTTCCATGGGCATTAGCCGTGGTGACGCGGTAGCCATTGCGTTGCCTAACGGGTTGCCCGCTATCGTCAGCTTCCTCGCCTCGTCCATCGCCGGAACGGCTGCGCCTTTGAATCCGGCCTATCCTTACGAGGAGTTTCATTTTTTTCTCGGCGACACCAATGCACGTATTTTGCTTTGCCCACCCGTCGGCGCGGAGTTTGTGCGCACGGCTGCCGCAGATCGCAAAATTCCGGCTTTCTCCGTTGAAATGAGCGAGCAGGGTGTCGTGCGAATTACGGGCGCTCCGTCGGGAACGAAAGCCACTGAACCTGCTGCGGACGACACTGCACTGGTGCTGCACACCAGTGGAAGCACGGGGCGACCTAAGCGCGTGCCGTTGCGCCATTTCAACCTTGCGGTTTCTTCAGCGAACATTGCGAACACTTACGCTCTCACACAGGAAGATGTTTCGCTCTGCATCATGCCGCTGTTTCACATTCACGGATTGATCGGCTCAACCATGGCCAGCTTGATCTCCGGTGGAACCGTTGTAGTTCCGACAAAGTTCAACGCGCTTTCGTTTTGGCGGACGATCCGCGAGAACCGTGTGACCTGGTATTCCGGCGTACCTACGATGCATCAGCTTCTTTTGGCGCGGGCGCATCATAAGCCTGCCGAAGCCGCTTCCCTGCGCTTCATACGATCATGCAGCGCGCCGCTGTCGGCGGAACTGATCCACAAAATCGAAGGCCTGTTCGGCGTTCCATTCGTCGAGGCCTATGGGATGACCGAAGCGGCCCATCAGATGACCTCCAACCCTCTGCCTCCGCGCCATCGCAAGGCTGGATCGGTGGGAGTTGGCGCCGGCCTTCGCATCAGCATCATGGACAAAGAAGGCAATCATCTCGGCACCAATCAGCGCGGCGAAGTCGCCATTCAAGGCGCGAACGTTTTCCGGGGATACGAAAATAACGCGGAAGCCAACGCCCGCGCTTTTGTGAATGGATGGTTCCGCACCGGCGATCAGGGGTTTCTCGATACCGATTGTTATCTGCATTTAACCGGTCGAATTAAAGACATCATCATTCGCGGCGGCGAGAATATCGCTCCCCACGAGGTCGATGAAGTATTGCTGCGGCATCCCGCCGTCGCGGCGGCGGTCACATTCGGTTGCGCGCATCCCACACTGGGAGAAGAGGTGGCGGCAGCCATTGTGCTGCATGAAAAAAATAGAGCCACAGAGCAGGAGCTCATCAAACACTCCCGCGAATTCCTCGCGGAATATAAATGTCCAACCAAAATTTATCTCGTCGAAAGCATTCCTACTACGGCAACCGGAAAGATTCGCCGCCGCGCAGTGGCAGCCGCGCTCGCAGGTGAGCACGAATGAAATTCCTCATTGCCGGCGCGGGAGCCATTGGGGCATACATTGGCGCGCGCATGGCGAAGGCGGGATTCGATGTCACGCTTTTCGCCCGCGGTCCGCATCTTCGTGCCATGCAGCAGAACGGCGTGCAGGTCAAAAGCAGCGAAGGAGACTTCGTCGCTAGACCCAAGGTTGTCGCATCGCTCGAAGAAGCCGGTACGGTAGATGTTGTGTTCCTCGGCGTGAAGGCGCACGGCTTGGCGCAGCTTGCGCCGCAACTGAAACCCGTGCTCGGGCCGGACACAACCATTGTAAGCACGCAAAATGGAATTCCCTGGTGGTACTTCCAGGGTTTTGGTGGTGAATGGGAGGGCTTGCGGCTGGAGCGTATCGATCCCGGCGGGGTGGTGTCTTCCGCGATCGAAGCGCATCGCGTGGTGGGATCGATTATTTATTTTGCGACGGAAATTGCCGAGCCGGGAGTCATTCAGCATACGGAGGGAAATCGAATTACTCTCGGAGAACCTGACGGCACACGTTCCGACCGGCTCCGTGCGATTGCGGACGCGCTCATTGCCTCCGGTTTTCGTTGCCCGGTCACGACCCGCATCCGGCAGGAGATATGGGTTAAGGTTCTGGGCAACGCTTCCTTCAATCCGGTCAGCGCACTCACCCGCGCCACGCTGGTTCAAATCGTGCGCGATCCGGGAACGGCTGTGGTAATCCGAAGCATCATGCGGGAAGTGGAAGAGGTTTCGCACAAGTTAGGCATGGAGCTGCCGATTACCATCGATCAGCGAATTGCCGGCGCCGAAAAAGTTGGCGAGCATAAGACCTCAATGTTGCAGGATCTGGAAGCTGGCCGCGCGATCGAGTTGGAAGCATTGGTGGGAGCGGTGATAGAAATCGGAGAGCGCGCCGGATTACCTATGACCTGCACGCGAACGGTATACAATTGCACCAAATTATTGGCTAAGCAAATGGCGCAATAGCGAACTGTCTGAGTGCGGAATTGCGCCAATCGATTTTTCGCCTTGGCCCTACAAAAACATTTGCTAGCAACTTGACAATGGGGGTATACTCCTCTGGTTTGCTGGTCCACTTATCGGACCACTTGCCGAGAACAGCGCATGGCCCTTGCACTCAAATCCGACTTTGAAGCGGTGCGCAAGAATAAAGTCTATGAAGAAGTCGCCCGGCAAATTGAGCGCCTGATCCTGAAGAAATTAAAGCCCGGCGACAAGCTACCCTCCGAACGCGAACTTGCCGAACTGCTCCAGGTGAGCCGCAGTTCCATTCGCGACGCGATTCGTGGCCTTGAGCTGATGGGCCTGGTCGAACCGCGGCAAGGCGCGGGGACGATTGTCCGCGAAGTTTCGGCGGACACGGTAGTCAATCCCTTCGGTACCGCCTTGAAGCACAAGCAAGCGCTGGTCAGCGAACTCCTGGATTTTCGTAAGATGCTGGAACCGCCTCTCGCCGCGCGCGCGGCCGCGCACGCTTCTCCCGATGAAATCACCGAGATGGAAGAGATTTTACTGCGGCAGGAAGCCAAGTTGGAGCGCGGGGAAACGACCATCCCCGAAGATGCCGAGTTCCATTACACAATCGCCCTTGCTTCCGGAAATAGCGTAGTCCTGAAGGTGCTGGATATTTTGATGGATTTGCTGCGCGACACGCGCGAGCGCTCTTTGCAGGTGGAAGGCCGTCCAAAGAAATCCCTGATCGGCCACCGGAGAATTCTTACGGCCATCAAGCGTAAGGACGCGGAAGCAGCGAAATCAGCCATGAGACGGCATATCGAAGATGTCGAAGAGATTGTGCTGGATGAGTTTTGAGCACCTGTGATTCGGATGGCACTGGGGAATAATTTGCCGGAGTTCGCCAATGACGATGTTCGCGATGTGGCTTCCACCTCATCCGCGCCGACCGTCAAGCTGCGGGTTACCGAATCCCGCGTCGGGGATATCGGCCGTGCGGTTGTCCGGCTCGCTCCCGCCGATCTGCGCCGCATCAGCGCGCAAGCCGGAGATGTCTTGAAAATTGCCGGAAGTGCCACAGCCGTTGGGCGCGCCGAACTTTCCGACGACGGCCACGAGGGCATGATCCAGATCGACGGCACATGCCGCAGCAATTGCGGCGCCGGACTACAAGAACAAGTTTTTGTTTCGCGGATCGATAGTGAAGCCGCGGTTGCTGTTCGCCTCTCGCCGCTTTGGATTGGAGCCGCCCCGGCAACCATCGCTCCCGCGCGCATCCTGGAAGATTTAACCGGTGTCGCCGTAATCGCAGGCTGCGCAGTGCGCGTGCCCACCTTCGCAAAAGCCGTGAATTTCCAGGTGATTCGCACGATTCCTTCCGGCCCGGTCGTGATCGGGAAGAACACGGACATACGCATTGTGGAAGGCGATCAGACTGCGGCGCGCGCGCCGTCGGTGTCCTATGAAGATATTGGCGGACTGGAACGCGAAGTCGCGCGCGTTCGCGAGATGGTCGAGCTGCCGCTGAAGTATTCGCGCATCTTCGAGCGTCTGGGAATTCTCGCGCCGAAAGGCGTGCTGCTATACGGTCCGCCAGGCACCGGCAAGACTTTGCTGGCACGCGCCGTAGCCGCCGAAAGCCGCGTGCATTTCATTCACCTCAACGGCCCCGAGATTATGCGCAAGTTTTATGGCGAGAGCGAGGCCAGGCTGCGCGAAGTGTTCGAGGAAGCGGCTCGCCATGCGCCTGCAATCCTTTTTATCGATGAGATCGACGCGGTTGCGCCCAAGCGAACCGAAGTTGTGGGCGAGGTGGAGAAGCGGGTGGTGGCCCAACTTCTCAGCCTGATGGATGGTTTTGTCGCGCGCGGCCAGGTTATCGTGATCGGCGCAACAAATATTCCGGAGGTTCTCGACCCCGCGCTGCGCCGTCCCGGACGCTTCGACCGCGAAATAGAAATCGGTGTTCCGAACGCGCAGGCGCGGTGGCAAATCCTGCAAATCCACACGCGCGCCATGCCGCTTGCGGCGGACGTAAATCTTCAGGAAATTGCCGAGCATTCTCACGGTTTCGTGGGAGCCGACTTGGAAGCGTTGGGACAGGAAGTCGGCATGATCGCGTTGCGCCGCTTCTTGTCTTCGGTGCCTCTTGATACCGACGGCATCGCCGCCGAAGAGTTGAGCACGCTGCAAGTGACGCGCGATGATTTTCTCGCCGGACTGAAAGAAGTGGAGCCTAGCGCCACACGTGAATTCTTCATCGAGAAAAGCCGCACGACATTCGCGTCTCTCGGCGGGCTTGGCGAAGCGAAGCGCCTGCTTGAGGGAGTCATCGAGCATTCTCATGTTCGCGACGAAATCTACAAACAGGCTGGCTTGGCTCCGCCGCGGGGAATTCTGCTGGTTGGGCCTTCCGGCACAGGGAAGACGGCAATGGCGCGCTCTCTCTCGGGCGAAAAACAGCTTCCGCTCATCGCCATTGATGGGCCTCAGCTTTACTCGAAATGGCTGGGCGAATCGGAAAGGGCTCTGCGCGAAGTCTTCAAGAAAGCCAGACGAACGGCTCCGTGCATTTTGTTCTTCGACACGATTGATGCGATCGCGCCAAAATTGGGCGCGGAACATACTGGGAACGACATCTATCAGCGAATTCTCAGCCAGCTTTTGCGCGAGATCGATAATCTGCGGGACGTGAAGGGTGTGATCCTGCTGGCAGCGTCCAACCGGCCCGAGCGGATCGATCCGGCTCTGTTGCGCAGCGGCCGCTTTGACTACATTCTTGCGTTCGCGAAGCCAGACCCGGCGGAGCGCGCCGTGATCATGCGCCTCTGCTGTCAGCGTATGCCGCTGGCTTCCGATGTCGATCTCGAAGCATTGGCCGGTCGGGCCGAAGGCTACACCGGAGCGGATCTGGAAAGTTTGTGCAAGAAGGCGACGCTGCTTGCGATTCTGGAATTTCAGGAAGGTTCTCGCGGCGAATCTTTTATCGTTTCGCAGGCAGATTTTGAGGCTGTGCTCGACTCGAACCGGCACGCTGATGCAGAAGCGGCTTGCTCCGGCGCATCGGCTGATTTACCGCAAGCAAATTTACCGCAACGACAATAATGATGAGGGCTGAATTATGAGTTATACCGAGCTAACCGTTTGGACGCGCGGCATCATCATGGATAAAGAAGGCCGCGACATCGTCAACTCCGTATCCGCTTCAGCGCGCAAAGAGGGCAAGTATGCGCAGGCGATGGAAAACTACGTCGATAATCCCGACCGCACCAACTGCCCGACGCGCAAATATTGCCGCGTGAGCGATACAGTGCTTGAAAACGAGCTCACCTACGAGAACGAACATCCGAATATCGTCGTGCTCGTCGAGGGCACTATGGTCAAGGGATGGGATTACATGCGCGGTATGCCGCCCGGCGGAACGCTCATCATCAACACGCACTACACGCCGGATTACATGATCCGCTTCGTTCCCGGCCCTGAGCGCCTGGCACAACTCGTTTGCGTCGATGCCGCGAAGATTGCGGATCACAAGTGGCTTTACTACCGGCTGGGCGAACTCGGCCTCGATCGTCTCTCGACTGAAGGCGCTGCCGAACGCAGCAAATTGGTCGCGCCCGATATCGCCGCGCCATTGATCGCGGCTGTAATCAAGACTACGAACATCGTCAAGATGGCAACCATCGAACCCATGATCGCGAATAAACACGCGTTTCAGGTCGCGCTTGAAGAACTGAAAATCATGCAACTGAATCCCGTGGCCGTGTAGGAGAGGACTCATTCATGTCGACTAAAAATACTCATATTCCAGATTGGCTTACCGTACCGTTCGCCGGGATCACGCCCGCGCCCACGCAGGAAAAAGGTCAAGATTTATTTCCCACTGGCAACTGGCGCGCTATCCGCCCTGTTTATCGCGACAAGTTGCCACCCTGCAACAACGCTTGCGGCACCAACGAAAAGATTCAGGGATATCTTGATCTCGTGAAGCGCGGTAAGTATCTGGACGCCTACGCGCTTATTAAAGAGGACATGC
This sequence comes from Candidatus Aquilonibacter sp., assembly GCA_035486715.1. Lineage (GTDB taxonomy): Bacteria > Acidobacteriota > Terriglobia > Terriglobales > Acidobacteriaceae > Sulfotelmatobacter. The sequence continues at coordinate 39,358 of DATHMV010000068.1, read as the reverse complement.
CGTTTCCTTCGGTTACGGGACGCGTTTGCTACCATCCTTGCGAGCAGGCCTGCAACCGTGGCAAGTACGATGAAGCGATCTCCATTCGCGCCGTCGAACGCTTCCTCGGTGATCTAGGCCAGGCGCTGACCAACGATGTTGTCAAGCCGGGCAAGCCGAACGGCAAGAAAGTCGCCGTTATTGGTTCAGGTCCAGCAGGGCACAGCGCGGCGTATCAGCTTGCGCGCCTCGGCTACAAAGTCACGATTCTCGAAAAATCTCCGAAGGCTGGAGGATTGAATCGTGGCGGCATCCCGGACTGGGTTCTTCCGCAAAATATTCTCGATCGCGAAATCGAGCGCCTTGAGCAACTCGGAGTAACGATCAAAACCGGAGTCGAAGTCGGCAAAGATGTCACCTGGGACGACTTGAAAAAGGATTACGACGCGTGCGTTCTCGCTGTTGGCCTTACCGAACCGAACAGCGTGAAAGCCGAAGGCGAGAACAAAGACGGCGTTCTCTACGGATTGCCCTTCCTGCGCGACATCGGCATGGGTACCTCGAAGGTGAAGCTCGGGGCGCGCGTCGCCGTCATCGGCGGCGGAAATACTGCTATCGATTGCGCTCGCGAAGCTCTGCGGCAAGGTGCAGTCGAAGTGACGATGATCACGGTGGAAGCGCATCCCAAAGAAATGCCCGCTGTGCCCGAAGACCTGCACGACATGATGGAAGAAGGCGTTGAGTTGATGCATGGCCGCGCCGTGACGGCTGTTCTCGGCAACGGAAAAGTCGAAGCTCTGCAACTGCATAAGGCGCGCTTCTCCGGGGCGATAAATGCTTCGCCCATTACTGTAGATCGAGACGCTCCGGCTGAGCGCTTTGCGGTCGATAACTTAATCATCGCCGTCGGCCAGCACGCTTCTCTCAACTGGCTTCCGGCAGAATTTAAATCCGAGCGCGGCACCATCAAGATCGACAAATTCGGCCGCCTCGGCGATACGAACTTCTTTGCCGCCGGCGATATCGTCCAACTTGGTTCCGGGCAGCCGTTGATGGTGGTCAACGCTGTGGGTGACGGCAAGCGCGTCGCTTTCAACCTCGATAAAGTCCTGCGCGGCGAGAAGCTGCAACCACGGACGATTCCCGTCGACGTGATTTTCGACCTGAATCGTATGAACATGACTTACTTCCCACACTTCCCGCGCGTGCAACAGGAGTTGCTGCCACCCACGAGCCGAAAAAAAACGCAGCAGGAAGTGATCCAGGCATTTTCAGAGGAGCAGGCGGTTGAGGAAGCGAATCGCTGCTTCAGTTGCGGCACTTGTAACGCCTGCGACAACTGTTATCTGGTTTGTCCCGAGCCTTGCATTGCGCGGCCCGAGCGATCGAATGGCCTGTACAAAATTCTGGTCGACTACTGCAAGGGCTGCCGTGTGTGCATTGAAGAATGTCCAACCGGCTGTCTGGAAGGCGTGCCTGAACTCGATTTCGATACCGGAGTCGTACGCATGGATACGGCATTTGCGATCTCTCCGGGATTGCATGGACGCCAGGCGGAGCAGCTGAGAAATCTCGGCGAACGCGAGCCAAAGAATATTTAAAATTGGAGCTGGATCAACATGCCAACGGTGACCGAAGCAAAAAAGAGGATGGTGCGAATCAACGGCTGCGTTGCAGCTGCGCAAGCGGCTAAATACGCCGACGTCGACGTAATCGCCGCGTACCCGATTCGTCCTTATACCGCAACCATGATGGCGCTGGCGCAAATGGTGGCCAACGGCGAACTCGATGCCGAATATATTGTTGCCGATAGCGAGCACTCGCAACTCAGCATTGCGCACGGCGCGGCTTCAGCGGGCGCGCGAGTCTTCACCGGCAGCTCCGGCGTCGGCGTGCAGTTCGCCTATGAACTGTATTCGCCAATCTCCGGCAGCCGTATGCCAGTGCAGATGATGATCGCCGACCGCACGCTTGATCCTCCGGGCGATTTCGGCTCCGAGCACACCGACGCGCTGTCCACACGTGATATGGGCTGGATCATGGGTTGGTCGTGCGATGCGCAAGAGGCCTTCGACAATCACCTCATCGCGTATCGCATTGGCGAAGACCGCCGCGTGCTTCTGCCGCAAATGGTTTGCCAGGATGGATTTTTCGTTTCACACATTACCGGCGATGTTGAATTGCCAGACACGGGCCAGGTGAAAGAATACCTGCCGCCCTATAAACACCCTTATCCGCTCGATCCGCGGCATCCCGTGTCGCACGGCCCACAGATTATGCCCGAGCAAGGCCCTCCACTTCAGCTTGAGCGCGCCCGTGCCATGGAAGAATCGATGGCGGTGATCGAGCAGGCGCACGAAGAGTTCGCACAAATCTTCGGGCGCCGTTACGATCCGTGGATTGAAGAATTTAAAACGGATGATGCCGATGTAGTCTTCTTTATGCAGGGCGCGCACGCCGTCACCGCGCGCTTTGCAATTCAGCATATGCGCGAACGAGGCTTGAAAGTCGGCCTGGTGCGGTTGCGCACAATTCGCCCTTATCCCACCGAGCGCGTGCAGGAGTCGCTCAGCAAATTCAAAGTGGTCGGTGTGATTGAAACGAACATGGCGCTGGGCAGCGTCAGCAGCGGTGGAGCATTGTATGCCGAAGCTGCAGCTGCATTATATGAAAGCCAGAAGCGCCCGCTGATGATGTCGTTCATGGCAGGCATGGGCGGCGAAGCCATCGTGCTGAAAGAATTTTATTGGATGACGGAAAAAATGCTGGATGCGCAAAAGCGCGGCAAGATCGAGAAGCGCACCCACTGGGTGGGATTCGAACACTAGCGAGTTGTTGGCTGTGGTGCAACAACATCAAAGCTTAATCGCGGAGACGCGGAGTTACGGAGAAATCATCATGGCAACCATTGAAGTACAGCGGCAGATATTGCCGATTCTTAATAGCCCTAATCAAGGCGCACGTTTCTACAACCCCGAACTGCCGTCCTCGGAGCCGTTCGTTCCCGGCCATCGCACCTGCGCCGGATGCGGGCCATCGATCCAATACCGCATGACCAGCAAGGCTGCGGGTGACAACACGATTCTCGTCGGCCCCACCGGCTGCATGTATGTGGCGAACAGTTCGTATCTGTGTACGCCTTACAACGTTCCGTGGGCGCACACGCAAATTGGCAGCGCGGGCAGTTTCACTGCGGGCGTTGCAGCCGCGTACGAAGCCATGATCCGCAAAGGAAAATGGAAAGGCCAATTCCCGAACATCATTTGCGAAGCGGGCGACGGCAGTGCTTCCGACATTGGCCTCGCCTCTATCTCTGGAGCGCTCTATCGCAATCACGACTGCCTCATCATCTGCTACGACAATGAGCAGTACGCGAACACCGGCATTCAGGCTTCGTCACGCACGCCCTACGGCGGCATGACGACGTTCTCGCCTCCCGGTCCCGAAGTTCCGGAAGGGAAGAAGCTGTATCCAAAAGATCTCGCGCGCATGATGGCCGCGGGCCATCCGCATTGCTACGTCGCCACTGCGAGCGTCGGCTATCCCATCGACCTGATGAACAAAGTGCGCAAGGGCCTCAACCACAAAGGCGCGGCTTATCTAATGATCTACACGCCATGCCAAAAGGGATTCGTGTACGAGACGCCGCGGTCCATCGATCTTGGCCGCCTCGTGGTCGAATGCGGTCTTTATCCAATGTGGGAGTGGAATCCGGAGAAGCGCGAGTTCGACTATAGCTTCCGTCCAGCGAGCATGCGGCCGGTATCGGAGTATCTCAAGCTGCAAGGCCGCTTCGGCCATCTACACGCCGAGCATATCGCCAACCTGCAGAAGTTTGCCAATGAGCAGTGGAAGATGATGGGCGTCCAGTTGCCGGAACCTTTACTTCATGCAGCGGATGCGAAAAATCTAACCAATATGGCGGCTGCAGCGGAAGCCGAAGCCGTGGCGGAGACCGTATGAACACAACTGCGAAGATTTTTACTTCCACCAAGGGCGAGCCCGAAGTCGAGCCGGAGGGACAGGAAAGTTACATTGTCACCGAAGGCAAGAAGCGCGGCGCTACACGCGACGTGCGTCCGGAGGCGGCTTACGACAAGTATTACACTGTGCTGAAAGTCCATGCCGGCGATGCGATTCTCACTGACAATTGGCACACCAACGAAGTGCTCAATCACGCTCGCAACAACTTCGAGGGAGTGACCTTCGCTATGCGAACGCTCGAAGCATGGGGCGCGATGATCGAACACGACAATCGCGCTTACTACACCGCTGGCGGAAGGATCTGGGTGATGGATCTGGAACCATGCGCGGGCAAGAAGCCGCGTTTGCCCGGCACCGGACCGGCGAAAAAGTAGATACGTTGCCCCGCGTTCTGCTCATTGACGATACGCCAGAGATTGCCGAGCTGTTGTCTTTCTCTTTGCGCGATCTCGGGTATGAAGTTCGCGCGGTAGGCTACTCCACGGCAGTCAACGAATTAATTGCCGAGCACCGCGCCGCTGCCGTGGTGCTCGATTGCACCGCTTACGACATGAGCGAGGCACTGTTCGACGCCATTCGCCAGCATCCCGATCACGGGACGCTTCCTATCGTTGTGATCAGCGATACCCCCGAAGTAGCCGACCGAAGCCTGAGCTCACGCAACGCCAGACACGTTTTGCTGATTCCGAAACCTTTTACTGGATCGCAGGTGGGGAGAGCGCTGGCGCAGTTATTGCAATAAATTTTAGTTATGGAAATAGATATGCCCTTGTGGAGTATGGACGACTGGCAGTACCTCGAACGTGAGGTCGTCAGCGATCCTAAAAACCGGCAATGGACCGTCGCTCTGATGGACGTGCTCGGCCAGCAGGGCGATCCCGACATGCCTGACAAGTTGCTGGAGATTCAGTATTCTTCGGGACGCTACTACACGCTTGTCTATTCGGAGAGCGGCGCGCTGCAACGGGAGCGCGGTTACGCTTCGCTGGATGAGGCGAGAAATGCATACGGAAATCTTTTGGTCGGCGTGATCGACGGCAGCATCGATCCTTCGCAACCCATATTTCGGCAAGACCTGGAAGATTGAGGCCGGCCCATATCGGGGTTCGCTAGCGGCCGGGATCCAGATCCCTCATGATGACATGAAGTACCTGCCCGGTCCGTTGCGCATCGCGCTCGGAAACAGTTCCATCGAGAACCGCCTCGCCCTCGGCGTTAATTCGATCTCGATAGGTGCGCGCAATCATTGGCAGCCTCGCGCATCCGCCGCGAATGAGCCCGGCTTTTTCGGCAACGGTGAGCCGCGTTTCGAACGACCAGTTAGAAATATTCTCCGCCGGAGCGCCCGAGCGAATCAGCGCTGCCAATCCTTCGTGTTCAAGCGCATCGGTCACGATGGCTTCCAGAATTCCGCAGGCTGTCACGAGAGAAAGCCTAGGATCGCCTTGTTCAAGCAAATCTCGGCTGTCCGCATAAGCTTGCTCCAGAATCGGGCGAATCTCGGCATTGTGAACGAAATCGAATCGATGTGGCGCCGGGGCTTCCGTAGATGCCGATACAAGCGCACTGTCTCCGCTTTGCGAAAGCGTGGTGACCGCCTGCTTCAGAACGCCGAGCAGTTGCTGGACGATCTCCGCAGGAGCCGCGCCCTGCGCGGCAGCGCCATCTGCCGCGCGCATCAGGAACGCCTGGCTGAATGCTCGCGCGAGCCAATGCGCCTTGCTGCCGCCCGACAACTGGTTGATGGTTACACCACAGTCTTCCTGCCAGCGGCGGGTAGCGGCGATGGTCGATTCATCCGAAGAACTGCTCGCTAAGGCTTGCCGCAGTTGATCCCCACGTTGGATCAGCGCGTTTAGGTGCGAGAGGTAGGTTTCGATCTGGGCTTGCAGGGTTGAATCCATGGATGAAGTCTCAAACTTTGGCGAAGCCATGAAATTACCAGCCTTTTCCTTTAAACGAAGGCGCGGGGCAGTAAATCTCCTTGACTATGCATCGTAGCCAATGGTACATTGCGTGCCGCAAGTGGTTCGATAACTGGACCAGTATATACCAGAGTTTTTATGTGGCCCATCCTGCGGACGGGCTACTCAGGGCGAGCTGACATAATTCTGCTGAACTCGGTTGTTCTGGCAGCGTGCTGTTAAACGTTTAACGGCTGTCGTGGAGGTTGTTCGAATGGCTGACGCTCCCGCCTCGCTGATCCATCCCTCGCGTATTCCCAATCGCTGGGCACAATTAATCGCTGGCATCGTCGCGATGATGGCCATCGCTAACCTCCAGTATGCCTGGACGCTCTTCACCAAGCCGATTCAGGCGCATCTCCATGTCACCCTGGTTGCGGTGCAGTGGACGATCACTTTGTTTATCGCCCTCGAAACCTGGCTCGTGCCTTTTGAGGGATATCTCGTCGATAAAATCGGCCCCCGCTTCATGCTGGGAATCGGTGCTTTTTTTGTGGGATTGGGCTGGATCGGGTCGGGATATGCCGAGACCATAAAGGGCCTCTATTTTTGGTACGGAATGGCGGGCATCGGAGCCGGCGCCGTCTATGGCGGCACGATCGGAAATGCTCTAAAGTGGTTTCCCGACCATCGCGGCTTATGCGTGGGCTTGACTGCGGGAGCGTACGGCATCGGCACGGCGACAACGATCAGTCCCATCGCTTCCATGTTGAAAGCCACAAACTATCAGCACACATTTATTGTCTGGGGAATTGTTCAGGGAGTTGTTGTGTTGACTGCGTCTCTCTTCCTAGCCAGACCCCCGGTGGGCTGGACGCCGCCCAATTGGAAAGAGAAACAAGCCAAAATTAAGGCGCGAGTCAGAACCTCCGCGGTCGAGTACACGCCGCTTGAGATGCTTCGCCAGCCCTCCTTTTATGTTCTCTATCTCATGCTGACGATGTTGGCCTTTGGCGGCATCGTAGTCACCGTTCAGCTCAATCCCATGGCTTCTTCGTATCACGTCGATAACGTGGTCGTGATTTTTGGAATGACTGCGCTGGTCCTGGCCATCACGGTGGACCGTGTTCTGAATGGTTTGACACGTCCGTTCTGGGGTTGGGTATCCGACCACATCGGGCGGGAAAACGCCATTTTTATTTCGTTCATGCTAGAAGCGATTGCCGTGTTCGCTTTGCTCCAGTTGATTAGCCATCCTGTCTGGTTTGTGGTGCTGTCGGGACTTTGTTTCTTCGCCTGGGGCAACATTTATTCGTTGTTCCCTTCTATTACCGGCGATTTGTACGGAAACAAGTGGGCCACCACCAACTACGGACTTCTCTATACGGCCAAGGGAGTTGCAACTCTCTTTGCCGGTCCCGGGGCTGCATGGCTATTCGCCAAAACTGGCTCATGGACAAAAGTGTTTTGGGCGATGATCATTTGCGATCTGGTCGCGGCCTTTATGGCATTGCTCTGGCTGAAGCCGCTGGCCGCAAGTGCGATTCGAGCCTCGGAATCGGAACGAACCACGCCAGTGGCGGGCGCCAGCATGTCATCGACGATTAAGGCGCGTGGAGTTGCGTAAAGAACGCGGCGTCCGGCGTAAGCCGGTTTTGGAGTGACTACGCCGGCAGGCTCTTGCCGCGGGTTTCAGCGCCGAACGGAATCAATAGCAGTCCTACTGCAAACGCGATGGAAGTCATTGCCACCGGAGTTCCGAGCGATCCGAAATGGCGAACGCTCGCTCCGACCAGGAAAGTAATTCCCGCCCCGCCAAACCGTGCGAATGAAGTAGAAAACGCGAATGCGCTGGCGCGGCATTCGGTTGGATATTGCTCCGGCAGCCAGAGCGTGTAAACCGCAAAATTGGCTCCGCCAAGGCCAAGAAAAAACAGGCAAACGAAAAACCATGGCAGAGCGTTCGCCGTGAGATAAAAGACCTTGCCGAAGGTCAGTGCGATAAAAACCATCATGAGCGTGAAAAATAGAGCCAAAGCTCCGCGGCGGCCAAGCTGTTCTGCCAGCCACGGCATCGCCAGACATCCAAGAATGGTGGCGAACGAAACCAGCATCACGCCCCAGGAAGCCAGTTGCGCAGCCTGAGGAGTGCTATGGCCTCCCGCTTCCGCGACTGAAGTAATCGCCGCCGGCACATACACAGTTCCCGCCCACAGCCCGCAGATGGAAGCGAGCATGAATAAGGAATTCAGAATGGTTCGGCGGCGCCAGGCTGACGAAAAAAGGGTTGCGAACGGCCGCCACACCGCCCACGATCGCACGAGAATTTCTTTCTTCACCCAGGTGGCTGGCTCGGTGACTCCGTTGCGAAGCCACGCGAGCAACAGCGCCGGCGCTCCGCCCACGATAAACATGGCGCGCCAGCCATAGTGGCTGCCGACCCAATAATTCGCCAACGCGGCGAGAAATATGCCGACGTAATATCCGGTATGCATGAAGCCTGCGCCCATCCGTCGGCGATGTTCCGGCCACTCTTCGGCCACAAACGTCCCGCCCATGGCCCATTCTCCACCAATCCCTATACCCGCAAGAAGGCGCAAAACGGCCAGTTGCCAAACGTTGGTCACGAATGCGCTGAGAAAAGTGAATACCGAATACCACACGATGGTCAGCATCAGCGTGCGCACGCGGCCGAATTTATCGCCGATCGGTCCCCACAAAAACGCCAATCCCCAGCCGATTAGAAACAGTGCAAACAGCAAACCACCGTACTGGCCGAGGTTGGCCTTCGTGGCAGGAATGCCGGAGCGAGGCAGCAATTCGCGCAGAGATGGCACTAGAACGAGCGCATAGACAAAGGAGTCCATACCGTCGAGCGCCCAACCGCCCCACGATGCCCAGAAGCCGCGAATCTGATTTCGCGTAAGAGAGGAGGAAACTGCCACAACTGGCACAGGACTAGGGACTGGATCGCTTGCTCGGTTCGTCGCGGGACGCGGCATGGCAGTGCGGAACTATATCAAAAATTCCACCTTATTATAGGAAGTTCTTTTGAATTGGTCCCCACGAGCCTGTTCGCTGCTTTATCCTGACCGGTCTCACGGCTTTGCCGCCAAAAGCCGCTGCTCGAGAGCGTCCAGCTCAATGCGCAAACCTTCGGGAAGCCGGTCGCCGAATAACGCAAAGTATTCTCGAATCTGCGGTACCTCTGCCTTCCATTCTTCTATGTCCACATTAAGCAATTCGGCCACACTGTCACTGGCCATCTTCAGGCTGCTGGTATCGAGATCCTCGACCTCGGGAATCCTCCCAATCGGAGTGTCCTTGGCATGAACCTTTCCGTCACAGCGTTCGAATATCCACTTGAGCACGCGGCTGTTCTCGCCGTAGCCCGGCCACAAAAAGTTACCTTTCTTATCCTGGCGAAACCAGTTGACGTAGAAAATCTTCGGCAACTTTGCCGCGCTCGATCGGGTTCCCATCTTCAGCCAGTGGGCAAAGTAATCGCCCATGTGATAGCCGCAAAACGCCAGCATGGCCATGGGATCGTGCCGCAACTGGCCGACTTTTCCGGCAATCGCTGCGGTGGTTTCGCTGCTTACGGTCGCTCCGAGAAATGTTCCGTGCTGCCAGTTAAATGCTTCGGTCACCAGGGGAACGATTCCACCGCGCCGTCCGCCAAACAGAATGGCATCAATCGGTACGCCTTTCGGATCTTCCCATTCGGGCGCAATCACCGGGCACTGACTTGCCGCAGCGGTAAAACGCGCGTTGGGATGCGCCGCTTTTCGTTCGGAATCCGGACTCCACGGGCGGCGCAACCAATCGATTAATTTCGCCGGTGGCGCGTCAGTCATCCCCTCCCACCAAACATCGCCATCGAGCGTCATCGCGCAATTGGTAAAGACGGAATCCCGGGTAATGGTGCGCATGGCATTGGCGTTCGATTTCATGCTCGTGCCCGGCGCCACGCCAAAAAATCCGTACTCCGGATTGATGGCGTAAAGCCGCCCGTCCGCGCTGAACTTCATCCACGCAATGTCGTCGCCAATAGTCTCTACCTTCCAGCCGGGAATCGTTGGAATCAGCATCGACAGATTGGTTTTGCCGCATGCGGAAGGAAATGCGCCAGTTATGTATTTCACTTGCCCGGATGGGCTGATGAGCTTCAGGATCAGCATGTGCTCGGCCATCCAGCCTTCATCGCGCGCCTGCACCGAAGCGATGCGCAAGGCGTGGCACTTTTTTGCCAGCAAAGCATTGCCGCCATAGCCGGAGCCGAACGACCATATCTCGCGTGTCTCAGGAAAATGGCAGATGTATTTATGCTCCTTATTACAGCTCCAAGCCGCGTCCGGCTGATTCGCAGCCAGCGGCGCACCTACCGAATGCAGGCCGCGAACAAACTCGCCATCTTCGCCCAACTTTTCCAGCGCATGCGTACCCACTCGCGACATGATGTGCATGCTGGCCACAACATAGGCGGAGTCCGTAATCTCGACGCCAATTTTCGAAATGGGCGAGTGGATCGGCCCCAGGCTGTAAGGAACCACGTACATGGTGCGCCCGGCCATCGATCCCTTGAATAATCCCGTCAGCTTCTCCTTCATCTTCACGGGATCTTCCCAATTATTCGTGGGGCCGGCTTCCTGCTTGGTCCGCGAGCAGATGAAAGTGCGATCTTCCACCCGCGCCACGTCCGCCGGGTCGGAGCGAACCAGATAACTGTTGGGACGCTTGGCCGGATCAAGCGGGATGGCCGTGCCGGTCAGGACCAATAGCCGAAGCATCGACCGATATTCCTCGGGCGAGCCGTCACACCAGTGGACACGATCGGGCTGGCAGAGCTGCGCAACTTCTTCCACCCAGCGTTCCAACTTGGCGTGCCGATGATTACTCCCGGCAGCCTCGACTTCCAGAATTGTTGTCGCCATTCATCTCTCCATCATTCGAGCGGCATTCAACCGGATTCCGGCACGGCACGCGGAATGAGGCCCATGATGTCTGGCATCGATTCCGAATGCAGGCAAGACTCGGTATTTCGCAGGGGTTCAGGTCGCCAAATAAATTCCAGCTCCCAGCGATCAAGCGGCGCCTTGAGAAGCGGCCGCGCGGACAATTTCTAATCGACCAAATGTAGCTTCATTATTCTCTCGCACTTGCAAGGTTTATGCCAGTTGAGGATCGAGATTCCAGCCGCACCGGTTACGAAGCGGAATTAAGGAATTGACGAAACTATAAGAGGACACTCCGCACCCATTTAGACTGGCTGTACTCTATGCGCTGGTGTAATATCGATAGACGCCGTAGGCCCAAATTGCATTCCCAATTTGCGGAAAAATGCCGGAGAGGTGGCAGAGTGGCCGAATGCGGCGGTTTGCTAAACCGTTGTACGGGCTAACACCTGTACCGAGGGTTCGAATCCCTCCCTCTCCGCCAGATGTCTTAAGTCCCGTGTTCATAGTTGCTTAGCTCAGATTTTCCCTTCGATCGATCACATCAACCGCAGTTTCGACACCCGAGATGTGCATACTAGGTGCATATTCGAGAGATCGCTCCATGGCCTCGGCAACTTCGGAATCTGCGGTCTTGATGTAGCAGGCTTGTGTGACTGCTACATTCGAGTGCCGTAAGATTCTCTGGATAGTCTTGTCGGAGATTCCAAGTCGATGAAGATTCGTCACTAGGCCACGACGAAACGCATGCTAACCATGCCACTGAACTCCCGCTTTAGTCACCAGAGGCACAATGACGTTGGCCGCCAATACGTCCAGGTTGACGGGTTTTCCCGCTGGGCTAAGAAACATCAATCCGTTCGCGGGATCGCCTGACAAGCGTCGGTGTAAATCCAGCCGCCGAGAGAGTTGCACCATGACCGGCACCGCTGCGAGCTTACCGGTTGCATGGTTTCGCCTCCTTCGCTCCCATCTCCGACGAACTTGGTGGGGTCCCGAACGACTTCTTCTTGCGGTCTGTGGCGCGCGTCGATCTGCTTTCGATCTCTGAGGATGTCAGCCATTTGTTCCTCAATTTCCTCCCCGGAAACTATTACGGGAACAATCATCTTGCCGAATGCTTCGGCAGCACCAATCTCAAACTGAACCCAATCATTGTGTAAAGGAAAAGTGAAACGCGCGTCTTTTTCATAAAAACTTAACTAAGACGAAGAACTTCCTTTCAGCGCGGCGCACGAGGCCCGCCGTGCGGCGACTGGTTCCAGCTTATGAGCCGTCTCTAGGGTCACTTTTGGCGGTCCGAGACGCCGACAGTCAACTCGCGCGCCCATACCATCGCATCGTTATAGGATCGGTTGACGAAAGGCAGTGACAGATTCAATTTTTTTGCAAGTACAGTTACGTCTTCCCAATCACCAAGCTCTCGGGCCAGCATTAGACGATAGATGGGCGTAAGCCGTGAATCACGGCCGATCTTTGCCTCCAGAAGTTCTGCTTTTGTGCTTGGATCGAGCGGGAGGCTATCGACCACGACTCCCATGGGAACCCCCAGGATCGAGTCCATGATGGAAAGCATGCCCATGAGAAAGAGATCGGATTTTCCATGGTCAATCTTTGCGGAAAGTGCTTCGCAAAACTTGGCACGGACCAAGGACGATAGAATAAGATCGGAGCACTTTTCTTGGCCCATCGCCAGAATTGTCACCGCACGGATGAAACGGGCTAGCTCGAATCCTCCCAGAAGAGACATCCCGTGCCCGACGGATTCCACGGGCGAACGCAAACCGAGCAGTGGAGAGTTCAAGTACCGCAGAAAACGATAGCACAAGGATGCGTCATGTTTGATAAGCTCTTCCACCGCTTTCAGATCAGGTTCTGATGCTGAGACCGCCTGCAATAAGCGCAAGGATTGAGCCTGATTTGAAGGAATGTGTCTAGCCTGCATCTTCTCAGGGCGTTGGAAGTAATATCCCTGAAACAGCGTGAATCCGTCCTTGCTTGCCGCGAGCATCCGCTCTCCCGTTTCCACCTTCTGCGCAACCATGCGGAGGTGTTTGTCGGCGTACCGTTTCGCAATCGCTGTATTCTGTTCTGGCGAGTTTCTTCGTATATCGACTTTAATAAAATCTACGAACGGAATGAGCGGTTCTCGAGGATCAGTGGGAAGAAAATTATCGAGGGCAATACGGTATTGTTTTTGCTTAAACCGCTGGCACGCCGCTAGGACGCTTTCGTCCGCAGGGACTGTTTCCTGAACCTCGATTACGACCTTATCGGGCGGTAACAGCAGGAAATAATCCTTTAATAACATCTCATGAGTGCAGTTAATGAAGGCGAGCCGGCCGTCGCACACGACATCCAGGCCAAGCACATTCAACGTGTCAATCGCGGCATAGGTCGCGTTTTCTGCGTCCGATTCGAAGTGAGTCGCCTCCACGCTCGCGCGATACAATAGTTCATATCCAAAAACTTCTCCGTCTTTGGTTAGAATCGGCTGCCTAGCCAGCCATGCCTTGGGTTTTTCGGCGAGAGCTTGGCCTGCTGTATTCATGACTAACCTGCCTATCGGCTGGTTCGAGGCAAAACTTAAAGGCAGGCTCACGCCATTTCACTTCGGGAAAGCTCGGAACGGATTTAATCTAGCCGTCTTTCGCGGAACACGATTGCTCCGAATCCTTCTGTACAGGGACACAAAGCCACGTTTGGGTCGCTTAAAGCCGCTTTCGTCCTGATCGCGTATGGGTACGTAGTCGTACCGCTATAACTCACCGCCGATCAGCCATCCCTTCTCTGATCAACAGATCAATCGCGGCGCCCGTGCCCATGCAGTGTGCCGTAGGTGTGCCTCCTACAACCCGCGGCCACTGCCGTATGAAGGCCGTTTGTGATTTTGAGTGGTCCCCATTGATTCTGCGACAAGGCTCGATCTACCAGTCAGTTACCGGCAATTTGATTTTTGGTGCAAGAACACGACATTAGGATTCATGGTCCAACGATGATCCACTTATGGTCCAGGTTTGAGCCAAAATACGCCGACCTCTGCCCTTAGGGCGAGGTCATTTCCGTTTTACGATTTCAGCTTTGACGACCTGAGTGTCGGCCGCTTGCCCCAGATCACGTGCATGTCGGGAAAGATGTTGCGCAGATAGATATTCGCCACTTCCTGTCCCGCTTGCTGCACCTCACTGCGCTCGATTGATTTCAGGGTAATTAGTCTGATAAAACCTGGTTATTTCATCAGTGCTGCTCTGCCGGGCCACTTCACGACTGGTGTAACTAGTTCTACCGAACAGAGCTCCTGACCTTATGGTCACCACTCGGAGCACAATAGATCCTAGAACTGTACGACGGCGACAGTACTCCCGTGCCAACTCCCGGTTCTTCAGCCGTCACGTTGACAGGGCGTCGCGGTTCAGCGCTTCTGGTACGGGTGGAAAATGTAGTCCTTCGCTTTCACCGGTGTATGGCAGGCAAATCCACAGTCCGAGAGGCTTTTAGCATCGGCCGTGAATGTATCCGACGGCGCGTCGTAGTTAAACACTGCGTATCCCCACCCACCGCTTTTCGCAAATCTCTTGCTGTCTTTTTCCATTACGAAGGCCTGGCTAAAGACGTTTGGCACATCCACGGCAAACGGGGCCTCGGTGCTCTTCTTCTGCGTCCACTGCAGCTTCACGATCCTAGAGCCATCCGGGAAAGTCTGGCCGTTGCCCGGAACGCCAGCCTTGAATGCTTTGATCATCGCCGGATTAGCGACGATCACTTTAAGGATTTCGTCGGTCCGGGCAGAAGAAACCACCGCCCAGTCCTCGTATCCCCTGAAGTCGGAGAACGCGATTCCGCTCGGCGATTTCAATGAGTACTTGTCCTTGTTTTGGGCTTGCGCGAAAAGGGGCGCCACACCGAGGACCGCGAGAACTGCTACAGCCGCCGCAGCCGTAGTAAAGCCGGCTGCACGTTTCACGGTGCTGCGTTTTTCTACCTTCCGTTCTTGTTGTTCTTGCGCCACAGATCTCGTCACAAGTTCAGGCACGGTGCGTCTCCTCACAAAGAAGTTTTCTAAGCGCTATGAATGTCCATCTCGAACAATTGCGATTAGGCCAGAGGCGAAGGTACAAAGCAATTGGACGATGGTATTGCCAATACCTTCGTATCGGCCATCACAATCACCCGACTTGGCCGAGGGATTCCGAGAGAGTGGGTACCGCTCACTCGTTCCTGTTTGGGTATCGAACATTAGTTGATACGAAAGTATTGGCAATACCATCGTCCAATTGCGCGGCACAGTTTGTTCTGGCCCAATGGAGGCAAATCGAAAGAATGAATTCCAAACTGCCGGCCGCTGTTGTCGGCTTCACTCAACCGATTCCATTGCTGATAAATACTGAGGAGTATCCAATGACAACTGCATACGCGCCCACGCAACCCGCAGCGAAAGAAAACCCCACAACAAAGATGAACGCGCCTGCGAAACCCGCGCAGCTTCGTGTGTCGCGGCGCTCGTCCGCCTATTGGCGCATCACCATCGACAATCCCCCGATCAACGTGATGGGCCCGGAAATGGTCGAGCAGTTCCAGGAAGTCATGAACGCTCTTGAGGCCGACGAGCAAGTCAGGGTCGTGGTCTTCGACAGTGCGGTCGACGACTACTTCCTGAATCACTCCGATTTCACTGCCAAGATAGAGGATCTGACCTCACTGCCAGAGGGTCCCACGGGCTTGCCGCCCTGGCCGGACTTTCTCGCGCGCCTGACCCGCTTGCCGGTCGCCTCCATTGCTCTTATCCGCGGCCGTGCAACCGGCAACGGCAGCGAGATCACGCTGGCCTGCGACATGAGTTTTGCGAGCCGTGAGAAGACCATCATCTCGCAATGGGAGGTAGGCGTGGGAATGGTCGCCGGCGGCGGCCCCATGGCTCGGCTCCCGAGACTCATCGGCCGAAACCGCGCTCTCGAAGTACTGCTGAGCTCTGAAGACCTCAGAGCAGAACAAGCCGAAGCCTACGGCTACATCAACCGCGCGCTGCCCGATGCCGAGTTGGATGCGTTCGTGGAGGCGCTCGCGACCCGGATTGCCAGGTTCGACAAGTGGGCGATCGCTCAGACCAAGCGCCTCGTCAACACTAGCCTGCCGCCGGATGTCGAGCTCGGTGCCGGATGGGATGCGTGCATCGCTTCGCTCGGTCGGCCTGCCGCGCAGGAGGGTATCAAGGCGCTGATGGCGCGCGGCTTCCACAAGCTGGGGGATGTCGAAAATCGGCTCGGATACTACCTGGGCCAAATTGGGCGCTAGGCCCACTCCGATCGGGAGGATTTCATGAAAGCAAAGGTTACGTGCACCTTCTTTGTTGCCGGTTTAGTTATAGGCTTAGCGCTGGCGATCGCCGTTCATGCGACGCGAGTTTCCGCCGCTGTCGGTCCGCGAGCAAAGCCTGGAGTAGACCGCCTCTATGTGATCGACTGCGGTGACGGCAGTGGTCCCGACGAATCGCGTTGGACACCAGGAGCCAACGCCGGAATCCCCGTCGGTTTTCCCGGCCACTGCTACCTCATCCACCACGCTCGAGGTTGGGTCCTGTGGGACACGGGCGTCGATGATGCTGTAGCGCAACTGCCTAATCATGAATTGGTGTTGCACGAATGGGGGCCCGGCACCGGTCCGATCTGGCGCAAACCAATCACGCTTGCGGCTCAGCTCGAACAGATCCATGTTAAGCCTTCGGACGTCAAGCTGATGGCTGTGTCACACAGCCACCCGGACCACGCCGGGAACGTCGAAATGTTTCCCAACACGCTGATGCTGGTGCAAAGAGTCGAGTACGAATGGGCTGGGAGCCGGCAAGACACTGTCGGTTTTAACAAGAAGCATCCGGTAAAGCTCATTGATGGCGACCACGATATCTTCGGCGACGGGAGCCTCGTGCTGCTCTCCACACCGGGACATACACCCGGCCATCAATCCTTGCTCGTGAGACTTCCTAAAACTGGGCCGGTGATTCTTAGCGGCGATGCGGCGCATTTTCAGACCAGCTTCGAACATCGCTACGTCCCTAGCAATAATTGGGACAAGCGAGCCTCGCTCCAGTCCATGGACAAGATAGCGGCGATCATCGCGAAGGAACATGCGCAGCTCTGGATCAACCACGATCAGCCGCAAAGCGACGAACAAAGGAAGTTGCCGGCGTATTACGAGTGACGACTCCTTGCCACGATACCCCGTTTCCACCAGAAGCACTCAGCGTCATGTCAAACTGAGGACTCGGGATGAACGATCAACAAAAGCAGGATCAACACGAGCAGTATTCCGCAGCGCGAGATCAAGAGATCCTTGCGGACCGTGGGATTTCTTTTCGAGCGCGGCCTGCGCGGCATTATTGATCGATATGACGGTCACCACCCTGACCAGCGCGTGTTCCACCCTTCCAAAAGGACTTTTGCCTTAGCGGGCTCGACGATCAGATAAGCGCCTTCAGATGCGAAACCGTGTCGCGCGCCACTTCATTCGGTGCCTCGCGCGCCGGAAAATGTCCGGCCCGCCCGCTTCGTACGCCATTTCCAGAACGTCTGTCGTGACTTTCTTCATGACGTCTGTATCATCTGATCCTCGCCGGGAGTCCATTAATTACTGCCGCACCTGCCTTGCTCACGACTTCGTCCTGGATCCCTGCCTCCCGAACAACCGATTGCACCGATAATCGCACCCCGGTCGATTAGGGGAATGCCGCCTCGAGACGCAATGACTCCATCGAACGCGAGTAGATAGTTCAGATGCATAAGGTTAATGCCGTCCTCGAAGACCTTCGTTGGGCGCCGGAAGGTGACGGCCGCTCGCGCCTTGTGCTCCGCAATCTGAATCGAGGCGAGCATCGCGCCGTCCATTCGCTGGAAGGCAACCAAGTTGCCACCGGAATCGGCTACCGCGATATTCATCTTCCAATTCCGATTCCTCGCCTCTGCCACAGCCGCTTGAATCACCGCCTGGGCTTGCTCGAGTGATATGGGAATCCCATAAGGCACATCGAATAGTATTTCGTTTGGGATGGCATCAAGAGGATTCAAAGTAGGCGATGCTGCGATGGCGATTTCTGCGAGGTTGCTTGACATAATTTCCTCCAAAAGGCTGCAAAGTTAACAGGCTTGCGAGATGCCTGGTTTTGATCGAACCTGCATCCTCACGCCATCAAAACAGAAGGGTGGGCTTGGAACAATTGGACGATGGTATCGGTTATATCTTTAATGTGCGCGGCCCTGGGAGTACCTCATAAGAAGTGGACCCGTGCCACGTTGGAAACGCCGTAGGCTTCGGAGACGAACTGCTACGAGCCTGAAAACTCCGCTAGTATTCCGCTTTACAGCTGCGCAATACTATACTGGTGGGATGAGCAAGCACCTCGAATCGCTGTATCAGAATCTTCTCAACGGCAAGCTACCCCATAACCTAAGCTGGAGCGAGGCCGTCGAACTGGTCGAGCATGTGGGTGGGGTCCAACCGCATGGAGACGACGAATTTGTGTTCAGCGTCGGTGGCCAACGTGCCTTTTTCAAGAAGCCGCACACCCATGATCTTGGTGTAGAGGAAGTTTCGCGGCTGCGTAAGTTCCTAAAAGACGCCGGACGGGGCGCGCCCACAGAAGAACCGGCCCAGCCCGGCCGTATGATTGTCGTCATCGACCACCACGCCGCTCATGTCTACAAAGATCTCGGTGGAAGCCGTCCGACAGGCGAACGCACGGTGCGGCCTTACGATCCTTTCAATTTCCATCATCATCTGATTCATCGAAAGGAAGCGCACTATCGTGGCGAGCGCGTGCCCGAAGAGGATTCGTTTTACGAGGAGGTCGCGAAAGATATCATTCCGGCGAATGAGATCGTCCTTATCGGCCACGCCACTGGAAAAAGCAATGCCGCCGACTTCTTGAAAGAATACTTGAAGACCCATCATCCCGATATCTCTCGACGGGTCATCGCTACGGAAAACGCAGACCTCTCGGCGGTAACTGAGCCTGAAATTGAGGCGCTGGCAAAGCGGCACATGATTGCAGCTGCCTGACAAATTTTTTCTTAACCACAATTAAACTCAACCACTGACACAATCGCGCCCGCAGGATCGAAATCAAACCTGAGCCGAGAAGGCGGCCGGGAGCTAAGATTCGATCGCTTGCCAAATTACCTGTGGTTCTTGAACCAGTCGAGGGCGATTTGAGTACTTCTACGCAACTCATTTCTTCGCCGTGAATGACCTGGACACATGAAGGACTTCCATGTCCGAATTCTTGGCGGGAAATGGAAAGCGCCCACAAAAGATACAACCCCACTAATGGTTCGTCGATAGAGGCTGCGTAATACGGCCCCATTGCCCACGGTGGGCAGAGGCAATACCAAAGTACAATGGACACCCCTCATTGAATGCCGCATTATCTTGTCATGAAGTCCCTTAAGGGCAGGAGCGTGAACGAACTTCCGCTTCTATCCGTGGTTGATGATGATGAGTCTATGCGTGAGTCGCTGCCTGATCTGATTAAGGAGTTCGGCTTTGCAGCGCGAGCTTTTTCATCGGCGGAAGAGTTTCTCTCGTCCGGTTCTGCGGATGAGACCAGCTGTTTGATCCTCGACATCGCAATGCCGGGCATGAGTGGACCAGAACTTTACCAGGAGCTAAAGCGTCGAGGGGAAGATATCCCGGTGATATTCATCACCGGCCAAAAAGATGAGGCGATTCGTGCTCGCGTGTTCAAGCAGGGGGCAGCGGGGCTTCTGCTCAAACCATTCAGTGACGCAGCTCTACTTGCGGCCATCAAGACAGCACTAAAAACCATCTGAAAGTCCACCGGCGAAATCTCCAAGGGGGATACAATGAATGCGGTGCGCACAGTTAGCTGTGAAGTAAGGGCATTACCGATGTCGAATGCCGTCCCTATCGTGTTCATTGTTGACGATGACGTGTCCGTGCGCGAATCGCTGGAGCTGTTGGTCCGGGATGAGAACTGGAAGCCGGAGACCTTCGCTTCCGCACAAGAATTCCTCGGCCACCCGAGAAAACGCGTCCCAAGCTGTCTTGTCCTTGACCTTTCACTTCCGGGTCTGGACGGTCTTGAATTGCAGAAACAGCTTGCGGTTGAGCACATCGACATGCCCATCATCTTCATCAGCGGTTATGGCGATGTGCCGAAGTCAGTGCAGGCCATGAAAGCTGGCGCTCTCGAATTCTTAACCAAGCCAATCAATAATGACGCATTGGTGATAGCCATTCGAAACGCCCTCCAAAGAAGCAGTTTCGCCCTCGCTCAGAACGCGGAGATGCAGGAACTTCGGGACCGTTATGCCTTTCTTACTTCCCGGGAACGGCAGGTAATGGCCTTAGTCGTCTCTGGGCTGCTGAATAAACAGGTTGGTGGCGAGCTGGGTATAAGCGAAATCACGGTGAAGGCACATCGTGGGCAGGTCATGCAAAAAATGAAAGCAAATTCCCTCGCCGACCTGGTGAGGATGGCGGGCAAACTCCGGCCTGCCGGTCCGCCAATTCACTTGGCTTAACTGCAGCCCGACCCGGCTGAGTTAGCAATATATCTTGGCGCTTACGATTTCTGCTACCATTCGTCCGTGCCAACGAGGAAAATCGATTGATGTGCCAGAAGTTTACGCTATCGCTTATTCCTAACGTTGCAACGGCGGTGAAAACTGCTTCCCCTACCCATCCGAATCAAGACCGCGAGTCGCGTGGTGCGTTACGCCGATCGGCGTTGGTTCGCATTTCGTTGCTCCCCCCATTTACCCATCGTGGGAATCCTGTTGTTGGTGTCTTTTTTTTCGGCTTGCCGCAAACCCGCCCAGCCCGTGACCATCACATTTTTCGATTCTGACGGCCGAGGAGTTCCTGGCGACCATCGGATGATTCCGGACGCCTATTTGCAGGAATTCACGCGGGAAACCGGCGTTCGCGTCAACGATCTTCCGACGCCGGAGGACAACGGATCGAAACTCAATCTTGCCTTGGATTTGCTGCGCAGCGGGGCCCCGTCCCCTGACCTTTATGGCGTTGACACCATCTGGACCGGCGCTATGGGCGACTACCTCATTGACCTGCAACCTTACTTTGCCTCCGAGATTGCCTCGGAGGATCGCGACATCATCGAAAGCTACATGTTTCACGGGAAGGTTTTGGGAATGCCCAATCAGCCGCTGGGTGTTCAAGTGCTGATTTATCGGACAGACCTGCTCGCCAGATATGGCTACAAAACGCCACCCAGAACCTGGGATGAGCTTGAGAAAATGGCCGCCCGGATCCAGGCTGGAGAACGCGCAACCGGGAAGAAAGATTTTTGGGGGTTCGTCTGGGCTGGAGCGATCGCAACCGACAGTGAACAACTTGCGATGGAAGGATTGGAATGGCAGGTGGCCGACGGAGGCGGCCACATCATCGAACCCGATGGCAAGATCAGCGTAAATAACGCAAATGTTATCCACTCCTGGGAACGCGCGGCACATTGGGTCGGTTCAATCTCACCGCCAAGCGTGGTTTCTTACACCGCTACGGACGCGGAAAATAAATTTTGGATTTCCGGCGAGGCCGCGTTTTTGCTCAGCCATGCCATCGTGTATGAGAAGTTTGCACAAGATAAGCCGTTTCGCGACCAAGCGGGCGTGACCAGCGTCCCTGCCGGAAAGAGCGAGCGAGTCGCCACCATAGGAGGCTACGCTCTGGGGATATCCAGCTTTTCGCCTCACCGCGCTGAAGCCGTCAAGTTTATCCAGTTCATGCTTCGCAAGCATGCCGAATCAGATTCAACCCATACGGAAAAGCCGGGCCGAAAGGTGGAGTACTTTGAGGTCCCACTTGTGATCAAGGAAATCTATCCCTGGTGGTACAAACCGGGGGATTCGGGAGGGAGCGCGATAATCTCGCGCCCGTCAACAGTTGCCGGAGCAAACTACGAGGCGGTCTCCAAAGCCTATACCGACGCATTACATTCTGTGCTGACCCGGGAATCCACAGCACCAGCAGCGGCCGCGGCGCTCGAGAATGAACTCGTTCGGATCATGGGGAATAACAAAGCTCAACCGGGAACAGGTTCGCACTGAGATGAATCGATTGCGACTCAACATCGGCCCGCGTCTGGTTCTCTGCTTCGCGCTCATCATCGTTTCGATGTTAGCCGGCGACTTAATCGTGCTATGGCAATTCCACATTGTCCAGGCGCAGGCCGAGCGACTCAACGAATATGACGAGGAGTTGGTAACTGTCTTACGGGTTCGCTCAGATATGTACAAGTTTCGCGATGCACTTGAGTCGCTTGCAAGCGCAAAGAACGCCCAACGCCTGAAAGCAGACACGCAATCGATGAATGAGGCCATCGCGGAGGACATGCGGCATGCCAAAATCGCCCTGCTGGCCGTGCATTCTGACAACGCCTCCGATCCAACGATTCTCCCCACGCTCGCCGTCGTCCAGTCGAACCTGCAATCCGAGACCGCATCGGTGATCGAGTTAGCGGAAACCAATGATTGGAACGCCCTGCAGGTGCGGCTCACCAATCAGCTACGCCCGCTTGAGTTTTCTATCTCTACCTTGGTGGAAAGTGTCGACCGCGAGGTAAGGATGGAACATACCCAGGCGGCGGCAAACATCCGGCAGGTGCAGCGCTGGATTTTTATTGTTGTGCCGGCCACGGTCGTCCTCACCTTGTTAATTGCCGGAACGTTGGGACTGGCCATTACACGCAGCATCACGCGGCCTCTTGAACAATTGGTCGAATGTTCAAAGATGTTGGCGCGTGGAGAGTTCAAACATCGGGTTCCCGTCGAGGGAGAAGATGAACTTGCCCAACTGGCGCGCGTATCGAATGACACAGCGCAGCGCTTGCAGGGGCTTTATGAAAGTTTGCAAAGCAGTGAGGACCGGCTCCGCCGGGTGATCAACACGATTCCCGCGCATGTGTGGAGCACTCTGCCGGATGGTTCCGTAGACTTCATCAACCATCGTTTGCTCGAATCCACCGGGCTATCGACCGAGGCATTGCTAGGATCCGGTTGGCAATCGATCGTTCATCCAGATGATCGTGCTAGATACGTCTCGACGTGGACCTCGGCATTGGCCGCAGGAGAACCCGTGGAGATTGAAGCGCGCGTCTGGACTGCACAGCGCGACTATCGGTGGTTGCTGGTGCGCAACGTGCCTTTGCGTGACGGTCTTGGAGCGATAATCAAGTGGTATGGTACCGGCATCGACATAGAAGACCGGAAACGCGCTGAAGAGGGATTACGTAAAGCGCAGGCAGATCTCGCACACGCGAATCGCGTGACTACGATGGGCGAACTCTGTGCCTCCCTGGCGCACGAGATTAATCAACCGATCAGTGGCGCGATCACGAATGCATCTACTTGCCTGCGCCGGCTGGATCGCGAGCAGCCTGATATCGAAGGCGCTCGGGCTGCAGCTTCGTTGATAATTCGTGATGCGAACCGGGCAGCGGAAATCATTAACCGGGTCCGGCTGTTTTTTAGAAAGGGTGTTGTGACGAAGGAGCGCGTGGATGTCAACGAGATGATTCGGGAGATGGAGCTTCTTCTACACAACGAGGCGGCGCAGCACTCGGTTTCTGTACAGACAAAGCTGGCAGCCGATCAACCGCTCATTGTGGCAGACCGTATCCAGCTGCAACAGGTATTAATGAACCTGATGATCAACGGCATCGACGCAATGAAGGCCGTCGATGGCCCGCGTCAACTCACGCTCGGCACCCAGAATGATGGCAACGAACAGCTTCTGGTATCGGTCGAAGACACCGGCATCGGGCTTCCCCCAAACCAAGCTGGCCAGATATTCAACGCTTTCTTTACAACCAAGGAATACGGCACCGGTATGGGGCTTCGTATCAGCCGGACAATTATCGAGGCCCACGGTGGCCGGCTGTGGGCTATGGACAACCATCCTCGCGGAGCCAGCTTTCACTTCACGCTTGCTGTCTCCCCGGACGCCGGGAGCTTGGACGCCAGGAGTAACTGACGACCTGCTCAGGACCTTCGGCACATCCGTCGCCACTTGGTAGCAAAGAGTTCAAGCCACCAGCAAGATCTTCCCGGTGCCACCCTTTTCTGCCGCTGCTTGAGCCTCGGCCGCTTCACTGAGCGGCAGTTTCTGGCTAATCGGGATTACCAGCTTGCCATCTCGCACGGCTTCGGCCATGAACTCGAGCGTTTTCCTGTCGAATTTCGAGAACACATGCACCAGCTTTACAGACGGATACTTCGTGGCGTTCTGCGGCGGCTCTACAACGGATGAATACACTCCTCCCGGCTTGACCCTGGCGATCAGTTTCTCGGCGGTTTTTCCGCCGACGGTGTCCGCAACCGCGTCGAGCAGCGGAAGATTCGCAATCGCGGCATCGTCATCGGTTGCGACCACCTGATCTGCGCCGATGGTCTTCGCTCCATCCGTTTGCTTCTTCAAAACACCCGCGATCACAGTCGCTCCGCGGCCCTTCGCGGTGAACACCGCCGAACGCCCAACATTTCCTATAGCACCTACGACGAGAACCGTTTGGCCCGCTTTGACTCCCGTTGCGGACATGAGTTGGTTGCCGGTCACCGTCACCAGTGGCAGGGCTGCCGCCTGGATCAAATCGAGCCCCTTGGGAACCTTTGCCAAGACCTCTGCCTTCACGACACAAAGTTCGGCGTAAGTATTGTCCGCCATGGCGAAAACCTGGTCGCCGACGGAAAAGCCCTCCACCCCCAGCCCAATCTTCACTACGGTCCCCGCAATGTCGACTCCTATGAGGCCGGGAAAAGTCATGGGGTAAAAATCTTTTGTTAACCCAGCACGCCGCTTGTAATCGATCGGATTCACGCTTGTGGCGGCGACCTTGACCAGCACCTCGCCCGGGCCCGGAACCGGGTCCGGGTAGTCTTCAAACTTCAGTACTTCAGGACCGCCATATTGGTGGACAACGATTGCCTTCATATTCATCTCCTTGACATCCGCAAGCGTAAATCCGCATCCCATCCGGGCCGCGCGTTTAACCGTAGGTGAGGTCGGTGCTCTGTCCTACTTCGATGATATAGCCGTCAGGATCGCGGATGTAGCAGCGTATCTCGCCGTACTTGGGAATCGGCTCCGTGATGAACTCCGCTCCTCGGCTTTTCCATAATTTATAGCAGGCTTGAATATCCGCAACGCGGAAATTCATAAAGCTGTTGATGTGATTCGGGTCGGGGACGCTGAGCGTAACCGTCGGCTTATCCGGGGTCGGCCCGCCTCCAACGTTGATAATCATCCAGATATTCGCAAGCTGAAGATACCCAGGCGCGTTGCCGTCACCCAGGCTCAGAATGCGAGCGCCGAAGACCTTTTCATAGTAGTGAGCCGATCGATTGATATCGGCGACGGTGAGAAAATGCGCGATGCTGATCCCTTCTTTCGGGGGCATCTCATAACTCTTCTGGTCAATTTGTACGCCACTTATTTGTTCGCCACTCATTGATCTCTCCAATTCCGACAAGCAAGTGCTCATCCGCTGATTCTCGTGCCTTCGTGTTCCTACCCGCGACCATTAAGCCCGACGAGAAAGAGAAAAACAATTGGACCAAGGTATTGGGCGATTGCTTTGCGACGGATGGCCCGGGCCAACCTGGCGCAAGTCCAATATGCCCCTAATTTTCTTACCTCGTCCGAGCAATCGTACTAGACTCTATACATCCATCTTTACGTCCCATACGAAAAGTTGCATTCTCGTGCCATGGCAAACCCAAATACCAATCCGAAACCGGAAACCGTATGCACTCGGTTTTCTCGCATCAACCTTGACCCGAATTCAGTCCGTGAGTTCATCGACTGGCTATGCGGAATGGATATCATGACGATGCTTAATCACGGCCAGATCCAACGAGATCCCATCGAGACAATGTGGGGATGGAACGCTCCTCGCCAGCGGGTAGCCAAGCTGATGTGGCAGCTTGTACATCACAACAGTGATTACAGCTTTTTCCACCAGCACTTCTCTTACGGCGCACCGATCCTTACGGATCAAACGAAGAAAATCCTCGCGCCGATCCAGACGCGAATCAAATGGGCACTGGACGGAGCATTTAAACGCCAAAAGGAAGACATTCAGATCGGCCAGGGAGACTGGGGTGAGTGCTGGTGGCTGCCGTTGAAACAGACCAACTATGTTCGGAAGCAACTTCGTAAGGTGACGGCAGAGATCGTTCAGCAGCCGTCGGAATACGACGATTCTTTGCTCTACGACTTGAACTATCTGAATACGAGGGTCGCCAAGAGCATAGATATTCCGTGTCATGACGAAGCGCGCTGGTACGTCGGGGTCCGCGATCCCAAGAGCTGCACCTGTTTCGTGAATGTCCTCGGTGACGATGGTAAGGAGTACCCACTGCGACATTGCTCTCGCTCCTATCTTGAAAAGGACGGAACGGGTTATGAGTGGGGATATGGTGGGGGTGGACCTTATACCCTCGCTGAGAGTGTTATCGTTGATGCGCTCGATGGCGACCTTGAGCCCTGCGATATTCAACTGATCGTCGATTTTCGCACCGAGTTCATCCAAATCAATCCTCGGGAGGAAGACTTCCGAATCTCACGCCAGCGGATTCTCAAATGGGTCAAGCAGCGAGGGCTTCTGGAAGCGTGGAAAGGAAGGCGTCCAACGGTGGCGCAGGCCCGACATGACGTCTCAAAGAAGATCAAAGAGACGTTGGAGCGTTTACGACATATCAAACAATCTGGCGGATTGCTTGCTCAGCGTTTCGATGTGGTGCCTTCAACATTCGAAGCCGCGCTTTGCCTAGACTTGGTACGAATGCTCGAGAGCAGCGACTACGCGATGCAGTGCGCTCGTTGCAAGCTGCCGATTTCACATGATGGCTCAAAAAGAGGCAACCATCAACGTGCGCGCGCGAGGCGCGGTCGACCCGTGTATCACGAGGAATGTCGGCAGGAACATGCTCGCTTTCGGAAGAAACTCTATTGGCGCCGAAAGGCAAGCTCGAAGGAGTTCCGAGAGGGAGAGAGGCGCCGCGCGCGATTCAATCGAACCGGGCGCTGAGCAATTTATGAAACTTCGGGTGATTCGGGGGTGAACCAATCCCTCCCATTTACAGGGAAACTAGGGACAGACGGAACGCTCACTTAATTTCCATTATCGAAAATGGGAAAACGTCCGCCTGTCCGCGGTCTCCCTCCGATTCTTACGCCGCTGAAAGCGACTTCTTCTTCGCCTCGAGCGCCGGTAGAAGAAGTTTCACAAGCGCCTGATCAGAGAACGGGTTCTGACCTGAGATCAGCTCGCGATCTTGCAGGACATAGCTCGACCATGGAGCGAGCACGCTTACGTCACCACCCGCCGTTTTCAAGGCGAAGTCCGGGTAGAAGAGAACCTTCCCGCCAATCTCGAGCGGTTCCCGCTGCTGCTCTTCCGCTGTCGAAAAGATAGTCATCTTATATCCAGAATAGATCCAGCCCTTAGCCTTTTCGTGGGCTCCAGCGGTGTCACCGGCCGCCAGCGCGGCGACAAACTCCTTCGAATTCGGAAGGGCCGATAAAAGTGAAATCGGGCCATGGCAGAGGACTGCCGTAGGCTTGGATGTTTCATGAAAGTGCCTCATCACGGTGCCGGCGTCAGGATCGTCGAGGAGATCCTCCATCGGGCCATGGCCGCCGGGGACGAAAACGGCGTCATATTGCTCCAGGCCCGATGCGATGACATCCGCGATGCGGCTTGGATCTCTGAGCCCAGTCAGGCCGTCGCGGAATAACATATAGTCCTCAAGCTTGGCCGCGTCGCCGCCGAAGAAATCGGCGACCTCTGAATGCACATCCACTTGGGGCGTGTTGCCTTTGGGGTTGGCGAAGGTGATTCCGTAGCCCTCCTTCATCAATTCGCGAACCGGGACCGTCAGTTCGTTGAGGTAGTAGCCGGCGCCCTTGTAACATCCGCCATCCTTCAAGGGCAAGCCGCGCCCGCTCGAGACTAGTACCAAGACTTTTCCTTTGGTTGTCATTTTGTTCTCCTTTCTGAAATCGGAGCTGGTTTCCTGAGTTGCTCCTTCAGCGACACTCCAATTAAGCCAGAAGCGCAACGTCGAGTCTATTGGACGAACGTATCGACTGCAACAAAGTACGGGGCAGGAAAATATGGGCTAGTGGTGTGGCTGACCGATCTCTTCTGGTGCCAGGAAAAGCGAAGGCTTCTGGTATAATGTAGGTACGTTGCTACATTGAGAGGCTGGTAACCATGAGCATCACGAAACTGTCGAGTCGAGACTTTAATCAGGACACAAGCAGGGCAAAGAGAGCCGCTAAGCGGGGTCCAGTTTTCATCACGGATCGAGGCCGTCCGTCTCACGTGCTGCTCACGGTGGAGGAGTATCAAAGGATCACTGGGGGGCAAAAGTGCATTATGGACTTATTGGCGATGCCAGCTGCCGCTGAGCTTGAATTTGAGCCGCCTCGTCTGCGCGGAAACCTGCACGACCCGGCGGACCTGACCTGATGTACATCCTTGATACCAATGTAATTTCAGAATTAAGAAAAGCGAAGAAGACGCATCCAAACGTCAAGAAATGGGCCGAACGCCTACCCTCGGCGAGTCTCTACATCTCGGTCATTTCGGTGCTTGAACTGGAGATCGGAATTCTTCTCGTCGATCGTCGCGACAACCAGCAAGGTGCGATCCTTCGTGCATGGATGGATCGTCACGTGTTGCCCACATTCTCAGGCCGCATCCTTGCGATTGACACCGATGTCGCCCGGCGGTGCGCGACGCTGCACGTACCGGCGCTTCACATGCAAAATCCTCGCTCCGATCGTGACGCCCTCATCGCGGCTACTGCCCTGGCGCACGGTCTGACCGTTGTGACCAGGAATATAGCCGACTTTGAGCGAACGGGAGTCGGGGTGGTCGACCCTTGGGGGGATCGAGCAGGGTTGCATGTGAGTCCGTCGCCGGAATTCTAGACATTATCGTCCACAGAATACCCCGGGACTTCTTGGCTAGCGGAATTGGGTTGGTTCCTCCTGTCGCGATTTGTCCTAGCTCTTCTATGTCCTATACGGGCCGTGCCGCAGGCTCCCTGCGTCTCTTGGACGACCCCGTTGTTCGCGGAAGTTCCACAGTTGAGTACATCATCAGCAGCTGCCGGGCCACATCAGCGATAGTGGCGTGTTTCAATTCCTTGTTGCCATCGTCCAATGTATCGAGAATCTGAACGCTCATGCCTACCGCGTTTATACGTTCGAGCATCGTCACATAGTCCTTGGCCTGCGACATGGTTCCTTTGTACAGAACCAAAAATGTACCTCCTATGAAGCTAACGACTACCCCAGAAACCGACGTTAGAATCGATGCGCTAAAATTCCCAGGATCTGTAAACGCTTTATATGCGCCGACCGAGATTAAGCTAAAGCCGCAGATCATGATGAATGCGGTTAGCCAGAAGATCGATCTCACTTGGGATAGATTGCGGTCCAAGTAACTCTCGAGCTTGACCCGAGCTAGCTGCCAAGCAGCTTGAGTTTCCTTCGGATTCTCTTGGACTCTCTTCTCTACAGCCTGAATCTGCTCCTCACGTCTTACTTCCTCTTTTCCCTTCTGAAAGGTAGTTAGGAGGAACCCGAGCCCAAACCCTGCACCTCCGATCAAGAGTCCTGCTGTCCGCGCGATACGTTCTTCGAAGGGAGGTAAAATGTCGGCGATCACATATAAGACGGTTCCTATCGCGAGAAGGGCGAGTGCTATTGAGATCGCTACCTTCGTCTTAGTTGATCCGCCCTGCCACGCAGCAATGAGAGCTCTCGCAGTTCCGATAGGCAAAGTTCCAATCATATATGTTCCATAAATTACTTATGGTATCAGCGCGATAGGACATTCGAGAAGGACGGGATAGCCTTCTGTTCGATTTGTCTGGGGGTAATGCGAGAGGGTAATGCGGGGACGGGGACGGTAATGCGGGGACAGAACGGTAATGCGGGGACAGAACGGACTGGCACCATTGGTACTCCCCCGTCTTTTTAGTTTATGCCCCCGGGAATCCAAACATCAGCCACGACTGATTCGCCACCCAATGCGGGTACAGCTCCGTCATCCGAATCGAGCAGCTCCTGGTCGCATGTCGCGGTTCCATACGAACAACTAGTTGATCGACTAGTTTGCTCCATGAGATAATGCAGGCATGAAAACCGTAGGCGCGTTCGACGCCAAAACTCACCTCAATGAGCTGCTCCAAAGAGCCTCCAAAGGCGAGACCATTCAGATCACGAGGCGCGGAATCCCCGTTGCCAAGCTTTCTCCACCCGACTCCAGCCAGAAAGAAGACGGTCACATTTTAGCCGCCTCCATCCGCCAGCTGCGACGCGGGGCCACTCTGGGGAAACTTTCCATACGCGAGCTAATCGATGAAGGCCGCCGCTACTAAACGCTTCGTGCTGGATGCCTCAGTGGCCGTCGCCTGGTGCTTTGAGGACGAAGTAACCAAGTTTACCGAGAGTGTTCTCGATCTGCTTTCGGCCGGCGCCGAAGCCCTGGTTCCTGCCATTTGGCCGGTGGAAGTCGCTAACGCATTGCTGATCGCAGAGCGCCGTAACCGTATTGCCCTGGCGCAGGTCACGGCCCTGCTTCAGAGGATCGCCGCCCTGCCCATCGCGGTCCTCCCCATCGACGCGCCCCGCGCCTTCGACCACATCCTGCCGGTTGCGCGTCAACAGACTTTATCCGGATACGACGCCGCTTACCTGGACCTCGCCCTGCGGCAAGGCCTCCCGCTGGCCTCGCTGGACGAACAATTGCGCCGCGCGGCGAAAACCACGGGCGTCGTCCTGCTGTCGTAGTGAATATGGGGCGAAGGTCGCGGTTTTCTGAGCAGGTCTTTCGGGGCAGTCCGTCGCCGCAATTCGGTCATATGCGCTATGCCCCCGGAAATCCAAACATCAACCACGACTGATTGGCTACCCAATGCGGGTACAGCGCCGTCATCAGATCGAACAACTCCTGGTCGGACTTCGCTGTTTTCTGCAGCCGATCGAAGTCCTGCAGGTAACGCTTGGTGTCCTCGATCGTCGAGGGAGAGTCGGGCGCGCCCGGCTTCTTGTGACCGGCGACAACAATCTCCGGGTTCAGCGCCGCTAACCGGTCTAGCGCCGCGATCCAATTCTTTCGGCTCTCGGGAGTGGTGTCGCCGACGTACATGCGGCATTGGTTGTACACCACGTCGCCCGCGACGATTAGGCCGATCGATGGAACGTAGAGAGACGTCGTATCGGCACTATCGGTGTGGCCTTGCTCAATGATGCGAATTTCCTGGCCTTCGAGAGTGAACGTGTCGCGCTCATAAGGCTCAGGCGCAACCAACTTCGTGGGGACTTGCCCCGGAAACATACGGCGGGCTAACCGCTCGACTGCGGGCGAGAGATACAGCTGCATGGCGTTCAGTGTCTTGGGCGTTGCGATCGCCCGAGCGCGCGGGAAACGATCGAGCAGAATGCCTAGGCCGTAGAAGTGATCGAAGTGGGCGTGCGTAATGTAGATGGTCTCCAGGTTGCGGTTGTGCAGGGCGACCCAATTCGCGAGAGCCTCGGCCTCAGCCACTGTACACATTGCGTCTCCCAGCACCGCGTCGTACTCGCCGAAGATTAAAGTCGATGTGATCGGGTCAAAGCCGAACGCTTCGCCGAAGGGCCTTGGCCGCTCGCCGACCATAGTCTTTCCCGGCGCGGTAAAAACGTTCACACTCAGCGTGTTCAACCCAGACGTGTTCGAGGCGACAGGCATGGTCCCGCGCGTGGTCTCTTTCCGTCCATTTGTGCCGTCCATTTCGTAGTCCTTTCGATGTCAGCGAGTGACTGCCCGACGCAAGATTGGCAGACACGCGACTATGAAGCTATTGGACGAACGTATCGACCATACCAAAGTCGGGATTGGAAGGATAGGCAAGGTGGGGTAGGGACTGAGCCAGTCCCCCAGACCCCAAACTCAACTAAATCTGCCGGTTTACCTTGTTAAATCCGTGGCTCCGGATTAAACTATCGCACGTTCGCGAATACCCTCCCCTTCCGACTCCATTCCTCTTGAGGAGAACCCAATGCACTCTACATCCGGCAGTTTTCAATGCAAACTTCTCGCCTTCGCCTTCACGATCTTCCTGCTCGGCCTTTCCGCCTTCGGTCAGACGGAGAGCGTCCTGTACAACTTCACCGGTGTCAGTGATGGAAGCGGGCCCACGGGAAATCTGATTTTCGATTCGGCGGGCAATCTCTACGGCACCACCGATGCCGGAGGGGTCGACAATGGCAGGGGCGGTAATGGAGTGGTGTTCGAACTCTCGCCCGCCACGGGCGGTGGTTGGACGGAAACTGTACTCTATGCCTTTCAGGGTGGCACCAGCGATGGAGAGGTTCCCGAGGGCGGGGTGGTTTTTGATACGGCGGGAAATTTGTATGGCACGACCGACTTTGGCGGTGCACATAATTTGGGTACGGTATATGAACTGTCTCCCGCTGCCGGTGGCGGCTGGACCGAGCAAATTATCTACAGTTTTGCGGGTGGCACCGACGATGGGGGTCCTAATGGCGGTCTGGTGTTCGACACCGCTGGCAATCTCTACGGGACCACCTACGATGGTGGCTCCGAAAACTTAGGGACGGTCTTTGAACTTTCGCCCGTGGCTGGAGGAGGGTGGACGAAGAGTGTGATCCTGAACGGCACATCGGCTGGGGGCAGCAACTTCGAGGAAAATGTGACCTTGTACAGTGGCAGTCTCTACGCGACGGCTGCGTTGGGCGGTTCGGCAAACGTCGGTTCGATCTATCGCCTGATTTCTACATCGAGCGGCTGGCGGGGGGGAGTTATCTACACATTTCTGGGCGGTACCGACGGCGTCCAGCCCAGAGCGCCGGCTGCCGTACGCGGCGGTCAATTGTTCGGCACAACCGACAGCGGCGGCACTTACGGCTACGGCACTCTTTATGAATTAATCCATGGAACAGGAGGGTGGAGCAAAACCATCGTCCACGACTTCGGCATCACCACCAAGGACGCGCTGTACCCAACTAACCCCCTGACGATCGGCCCGGCGGGACAGCTTTACGGTACGAGCGGCTCAGGTGGCAGTGCGGGAAATGGCACGGCGTTCGAGTTTGTCAACTCGGGTGGAGCATGGCGAGAAAAGATTCTGCACAACTTCACCGGGAGCACGACGGATTCTGGCGGTCCCGCAGGCGGTGTAGTGCTGGACGGCGCCGGCAATCTTTATGGAATGGGGCACAACGGAGGATCTTTCAACGCGGGTGCGGTATTTGAAATTGTCCCGTAAGTTTCTGAGCTGAAGTTTGTGGTCAGAAGACCGTCACGAGACGGGGGAGCTGACCCAGTTTTGCCTTTGTTGCAAAGCTGGGCACCACGGCGCTCGCGTGCCACCCACCCTTCGAAACCGCGAAGGGTCAGGCAGCCTCTTCCGTGGTGGCGCACCCAAAAACTAAAGCTGGGCCAGCCCCAAGGTTGTTATTGTTCTAATAGGCCGTCGCCTACCTTTTGCGACGAAGGCGCATCTACCCGCACTCTTGGTCCGACTAGGAGCGCCACATGATCGCGAATCGACGTACTCTCTTCACCCCGTTTCTGTCGTTCAGCCCGAAACGCATAACCCTTCTTTGCGCAGCGTCATTTCTTTTGCTGACTCTGAACGCCCTGGCCCAGGAGGGAACAATCGTCACCTTCGATCCTCCGGCATCCGTGCGAACGGTTCCCCTAAGCATCAACGCCGGCGGCTCGATTACCGGATACTACAACGATGGAACCGCCATCCAAGGTTTCTTGCGCTCGCCAGACGGCAGCTTCACCGTGATTAACGTGCCGGGAGCTACCACGACTTACGGCTGGCTGTGGGAGAGAGATAAATCTGCATGATGGCGCTCACCGTCTTCGGCGTTGCTATCGCCCGCGCCCCCGGGAAACGGTCGAGCAGAATGCTCAGACCGTAGAAGTGTCGAAATGGGCGTGCGTTATATAGATGGTCTCCAGGTTGCGGTTGTGCAGAGCGACGCAAGCCGCGAGAGCCTCGGCCTCAGCCACCGTCCCCATCGCGTCCACCAGCACCGCATCGTACTCGCCGAAGATTAAAGTCGACGTGATCGGGTCAAAGCCGAGCGCTTCGCCGAAGGGCCTTGGCCTCGGATTTAAGGCCATTTTCATCAAGTCGGCGAGAGAGCCGGCTTTCATCTTTTCCAATTACCTTGCCGCGGTGCAGCATGAAGAAATGTGGTAAGCACTCATCAGCGAGAGCCGATACCAACGTATCGGACGATACTATGGTCCAATTGTTCATCTTCCAACCTTCTGTTCTGATGGCTAGTATCGACCGGATTCCTCGGACCCTCAGAACCAGGAATAGGAGAAGGAACGTGAAAATACTGATGGTGCTCACATCGCACGACACTTGGCTCAAAACTGGCTTCTGGCTTGAAGAGTTCGCAGCTCCTTATTTTGTTTTCCGCGATGCCGAGGGTATTGGGTTCGCACCTTAAATGAGAGGTTTGAGTGTATGTCGGGCAAACAAACAGTGATCATAACCGGAGCAGCGGGAGGTATTGGCGCGGGTTTAGTTGAAGGATTTCTGGGAGAAGGTTATAACGTTGTCTCAACCTCTTATAAACCCAATCGAGAGTTGGCCACCTCAGGCGGCCTGATTCTCCTCGATGGCGATATCGGCAAGCAGCAAACCGCCGCCGATGCTGTCGAGGCAGCAATCAACAATTTCGGAACCATCGATGTTTTGGTGAATAACGCTGGTATCTTCCTAAACAAGCCCTTCACTGACTTCACTACAGAGGACTTTGATGCCCTTGTCTCCACGAATCTGCTCGGATTTTTCTACATCACTCAGCGCACTGTGAAAGAGATGTTGAAACAGAAATCGGGATGCGTTGTGAGCATCACCGCGGCGCTTGCTGATCGGCCGATCGCCGGCGTAAATGGCTCCGTTTCGATGATTACCAAGGGCGGGTTGAATTCGGCAACCCAGAATCTCGCGATCGAGTATGCAAAAGACGGCATCCGCTTTAATGCCGTAGCCCCCGGCGAAGTGGATACGCCGATGCACCCCAATGATCCCAACGACTCGACGCAACCGATCGTGAAAAAAGCGACAGTAAGGGATATTGTCGATGCTGTTCTTTACCTGGTACGGGCAGGTTATGTGAGCGGCGAGGTTCTCCACGTGGATGGCGCAGCGCCGGCTCGTCGCTGGTAGCCGCAGGACAAATTCAATATCGTTCCGGCTCGCTATAGCATTTAGCTCTTGTCAAATCAGAGGTTCAGATGAACGATCAGCAAAAGAACGAGGAGTATTCCGAAGCGCGAGATCAACAGATCCGTGCGGTACTGGATCGGCATTGGGCGGCCTCCGATACCAACGATTTTGTAACGGAGCATCTCATTTATCACGAGGACGCGGTGCTGGAGTATCCGCAGTCAGGCGAGCGGACCCGCGGTCGACACAACATACAGGGTCAACGCGCCAGCCAGCCGAACAAAAAACGGTTCACCATCCATCGAATCATTGGCAGCGGTGATCTTTGGGTTACCGAATTAATCCTGACCTATGACGGCAAGCCGTCCTACACCGTGAGCATCATGGAGTTCAAGGGTGACAAGGTTGCGCGGGAAACCCAGTACTTTGCAGACCCATTCCCGGCTCCCGCATTTCGTGCTCAGTGGGTCGAACGGATGGGTACATAATTTCGAGGCGTGAGAATTCGTTAACGACTGGAGGGACAAGAGATGGATTGGAAACGGTTGGTTCAGTTTGCGCTGCTAGGTAGCAGCGATTTGGAACAATATGCCATCCTGCTGGTACGCGTTGCGATCGGGCTATTCTTCGCCATCTCCGGTGGAAACAAATTGTTTGTCGCCGGCGGCACGAAGCCTATTTACGAAACGCTCGTTAAGGCTAAAGTCCCGTTCCCCCGCCAGACGGCTTATTTCGTGGCGGGTGTCGAGTTCATTGGCGGATCCCTGGTGGCCGTCGGGTTTCTTTCGACCCCGGCCAGCGTGGCTTTATCGATCGATATGACGGTCGCAACCCTGACCAGTGCAGTTTCTACATTGCCGAAAGGACTCTCGCCTCTTAACTGGCTCGATGATTTCCTCTACCTTCCGGAAGTCTTGTACGTGCTCTTCTTTATCTGGCTGATCTGCTCCAGTCCAGGAAAGTTCAGTATCGATTACTGGCTCGCCGGCAAATTACTGAACTAACGTATGCCCCAATTGCTCTCAGTAAATGTTGGCCTTCCGCGCGATGTCACTTGGAACGGCAAGACTGTCCATACCGGAATCTGGAAATCTTCGGTAGAAGGCCGAAGAATGGTGCGCAAGCTCAACATTGTTGGCGATGGCCAAGGCGATCTCGCTGGCCATGGCGGGGAGCAGCGCGCTGTTTTCGTTTATCAGATGGACTCATATCACTACTGGGAAAACTTTCTCGGACGTAAAGACTTCATCTTTGGCCAGTTCGGAGAAAATTTCACGGTTGAAGGACTTCTCGATAACGAAGTCTGCATTGGCGATCGATACCGCATTGGTGGTGCTGAATTTGAAGTCACGCGGCCACGCGTGACGTGCTACCGCGTCGGCCTCCGCATGAATGAACCCCGGATGCCCGCAGTGCTGGTAGAACATCACAAACCAGGATTCTATTTTCGCGTGTTGCGGGAGGGAGAAGTTGGTGCCGGCGACGACATTGTGAAAATCGCCGTTGGTCCAGAAAAGATTACGGTAGCCGACATTGATGGCCTTTTGTATTTGCCAGGGCATTCTCGCGAACAATTGGAACGCGCGCTGCGGATTCCCGCACTCAGCAAGGGTTGGCAGAGTTCGTTCGAGGCAATGCTCCAACAGGACTTGAGCTCCAAAACAACGGTAGGGAATCCGGGACTCGCGAATGAGGAACAAGCTCCGGCATGGACCGGATTTCGACAGATGCGAGTCGCGAATATTCAAAAGGAAAGCGAGAATGTAACTTCCTTCGTTCTGGCACCGAAAGACGGGCAGCCTATTCCTATCTTCCAGGCAGGTCAGTTTGTCGTTTTGCGGCTGCTCGTCGATCCTGATAAACCACCCGTTCTTCGCAGCTATTCGTTGTCCGATCTGCCGGCAGCCGATCATCTACGCATCAGCGTCAAGAGCGAATTAAATGGGATTGGAAGTTCATTTCTGTGCAACCGTGCGCGCGAAGGCGATCTGTTGGATGTTAGTGCGCCGCGCGGAAGCTTTACTCTGCGTCCTAGCCAGAATCCTGTTGTTCTGCTGAGCGCTGGAGTGGGTGCAACGCCTGTGCTGTCGATGCTCCACGCCCTCGCTGCTGAAAAATCGCAACGAGAGATCTGGTGGATCTATGGAGCGCGCAATCGAGTCGAGCATCCATTCGCAGAAGAATCACGTACATTACTGAAACAGGTCTCTCGCGGACGAGGATACATCGTCTACAGCAGGCCGGCTGCAATCGACCAAGTCGGGGTGGACTTCGACGCTCCCGGGCACATTGACACAGCTTTGCTGGAGAGAATCGGAGTACCACAGGCTAGTGACTTCTATCTGTGCGGCCCCACTTCATTCTTGCAGAATATGCGCGATGGGCTGCGAAACTGGGGTGTACATGCGGAGAATGTACACACTGAGATCTTTGGTGCGCTTGAGAGCATAACTCCTGGCATGGCGCAGGTTGTTCACACTCCTCACCTGCCACAAGGGTCGCCCGGATCTGGCCCCCCAGTCTCGTTTGCCCGTAGCGGCATTACCACCGCTTGGGATCCGAAATTCGCGAGCTTGCTTGAACTGGCGGAAGCGTGCGACGTTCCGGTCAGATGGTCGTGCCGTAGTGGAGTTTGTCACACCTGCATGACAGGTCTGATTGGGGGGGCGATTACTTATAACCCTGAGCCGTTGGAGAGGCCTGCTGCCGGGAACGTGCTTATATGCTGTTCCCAGCCAAACGTGGGTGTCACTTTGGATCTTTGAGGGAAGAGATTTTAGAGAAAATGACTCGAGAGAAAGGCGCTGCGAAAAGTTTGAAATCTTGGGAGTGGGACTAAAGATCACATACAGAAGTCCTCAGGGGAAAAATGAGCGATTCCTCGGAAGTAAATCCATATCGCGGCCCCAGCGACGCGAAGCCTTTCGATGAAAAACTGACAAAGGACGAGATCGAAGCGTTTTACGACGCGCTCAGAGATAGGGACAGGGCCATCGTGCTGTTCTGCTATCGCTGAAAATCACCTAACGTCTCTGTTGCAATTACTGATGCGTCGAGATGAAAAGGAGATCTCTCAGCGGCTGTTCAACCCGAGCGGACCGCTTGGCCCATTTGGAACAAAAATTCGAGTGGCATACATGCTGAGAATACTGCCACCTGAGGTTCACAAAGATCTGGTGGTAGTGAGCAAGATCAGAAATAAATTTGCCATGATCTGTCCATCAGGAGTTTCAACGATCAGCAAATAACGGATTGGGTAAAGAGCATGCACCACTACAACATGTTCCTAAACAGCGTTAAAACGTTTCAGGGGCAAGATCAAGCGGAACGCGAGAGCGGCGTACCCGAGTCCGAGCGTAAATTTCGAACCATAGCCTACGTTCTGGCCGATTCCGCTGAGACGATCGCTGGCTCATACCGAGAAACTGTGAGGCTGATAATCCATTGGATAGTAGATTTTGAGCAGCACATAAAGTCTGAGGAAGAAAGAATCAATTTCAAACCGTAACAGTATCAAGAGGAGTCCCATCATGCGTTCTGATATTGTGTCCGGTGGCATTTTCCCCAACTACGAACTGCCCGATCACACGGGCACAGTGCGCAAGCTCAGCGAGCTACAGGGCGACGATCCGCTGATCCTTACGCTCGCGCGCGGCCACTATTGCCCAAAGGAGCACCAGCAGCATCTGGAACTGGCAGCGTTCTACCCGAGGATCGCGGTGGCGTACACGCAGGTCGTTACGATCGCCACCGACGATCACCATACTCTGCAGGAGTTCCGCGCGTCAGTTGGAGCCCAGTGGACTTTCCTTTCGGACCCCGAGCGAACAATTCAAAAAGATCTCGACATCGCGGAGTACACCGACCCCGAGCACAATCCGATGATCCCGCACACGCTTGTGCTCAAGCCGGGCCGCGTGATTTACAGCATCTATAACGGCTACTGGTTCTGGGGGCGTCCATCGATCATCGATCTTTGGCACGACCTACGCATCGTGACGAGTGAAATCCGCCCAGACTGGGATCTGAGTACTCCTGGACTCCGCGAGGCATGGAACGCAGGCGATCTCTCGCGTTTCCACGGATGGAACAAGCGGTCCAGCTCGGAAACGGCCTCGCCTGCACAGAAGAAATAGCACCGGTCGCCAATTTCAATCTGCTGGGTCAGTGAAGTCGTGAAAACAGGTGTCCCAGGTTTCGTCGCGCCAGGTAGATCGACAGGGAGCCAAACAACAACTGGACCTTTCCGATAGCGCAGAGTGCAGAGGGCCGCTGCAATATGCAG
>DATHMV010000067.1:0-28631 GCA_035486715.1 Candidatus Aquilonibacter sp. | reverse complement strand
CTTGGGACGGTGGGGCCTGCGGGGGTTGGAGTATGTAGGGAGGAACGACGATCAGGTGAAGATCCGCGGCTACCGGATCGAGTTAGGCGACATCGAAGCCGCACTTCGTTCCCACCCCTCCATCTCAAATGCCGTCGTGGTCCAGGAACAAGACAAAGCGGGACACAAGAGTCTGATTGGATACGTCACTCGCAAGGCAAATAAGGAAGCGCGAGGGACGGATGATCTTGAGGCTCACTTGCGTAGTCGGCTTCCGCAATACATGCTGCCGGCGGCAATCTTTGAACTCGCGAACATTCCAGTTACCGCCAACGGTAAAGTCGATCGCAGCGCACTCTCGCGTGTGGATAGGTTGGCAGCCCGCCCTCAATATGCGGAGCCTCGTACTCCCTCAGAAAAAATACTTGCTGCGATATGGTGCGAGGTCTTGGGCCTTAGGCAGATTGGGATTCATGACAATTACTTCTCCCTGGGAGGAGATTCCATTCGCAGCGTCCGCGTGATGGCAATGGCTAAAGCGAAAGGGCTCAGCTTCTCGCTTAACGAGATTTTTCGTCATCAAACGATTTCTGAACTTGCGAAACATATTGAGTTGCCCATAGTGGATGCGGAAGCGGCTGAGCCGGAGAGAATCGACGCGTTCGCAATGATCCCGGAAGAAGATCGCGTGCGGTTGCCGCAGGACGTTGAAGACGCCTATCCGCTTACGCAATTACAGCTTGGAATGCTGTATCAGATGCAACTGACGGCCGATCGTCCGCGCTATCACAATGTTTGTTCCTACGAAATCCGGGGATGGTTTGACGAAAAGAATCTGCAGGAAAGCGCGCGCCGTCTGGTCGCCCGGCACCCGATTTTACGAACGTCATTCGATTTGACTTCATATAGCGAGCCTCTACAACTAGTTCATCGCAGCGCCGAGATGCCAATTTCTGTGCATGATCTTCGCCACCTGCCCAGCGAAGAACGGGACGGGATCTTGCGGCGGTTTATGGATGAGGAGTGGCATCAGCTGTTCGATCTTTCACGGCCTCCACTGATCCGTTTTCAGATCCATCGCTTCAGCGACGACACATTCTGGTTTACGCTTTCCGAGTGCCATGCTGCCATCGACGGATGGAGCATGACGTCCACGATCGCGGAACTGTTCAAGGTGCATTATGACCTTTGCGCCGATCCGATATTGCCGGTTGCACAGCCTCCCGCCAGCATGTTTCGCGATTATGTCTTTCGGGAGAGGCAGCTCCTGGAGTCAAAGGACTGTCGCGAATTCTGGGGCCAAGAACTGCGTGAGGTTACACCCCTTCACCTTCCAAGAACTATATCGACTGAGCCGGTGACCGGTCCGCGAATCCGAGTTCTTCCGGTTGCCATCTCATCTTCGCTCTCCCAGACGCTGGGAGGAATCGCGGCAGAACTATCTGTCCCGTTGAAGACGGTTCTATTTGCCGCACATCTTAAGGCGCTTAGCGTTCGATCTGGACAAAAAGAAGTACTGACAGGTCTGGCCACCCACGGCCGCCCGAATGAGGATGGGGCAACAGACGCGCGAGGTCTCTTCTTGAATACCACGCCATTTCGTTTTCATTTAGCCCAGGAGAGCTGGTCAGATTTGATCCGGCGCGTCTTCGCCAAAGAAACGGAGTTGCTGGATTTCCGCAACTACCCGTTGGCCGCGCTGCAGAGCGAATACCCGTCGGGCACGCTGCTGGAGACCGAGTTTCACTATCTGCATTTTCATTCCGCCAGCAGTCTTCTTCGCGGGACGGATGTCGAACTTGTGCGGAATGTCGACATTTCAGAAACGGAGTTCGCATTAATGGCCGCGTGCCAGATCGACGCGGCGTCGGGTGTTCTGACCTTCGAGTTGCATTGCGACCGCACTCGGTTCTCCGAGCAGGACATGCAAGAAATGGCGGCATGTTACGCAAATGTTTTAGAGACACTTGCCCGTGATGTGCGAAGTCACCACGATGAGAGCTGTCTTCTGTCTGAAGATGAAGTTCAGAGAGTCGTTGAAAGATGGAATCAGACACGCAGAGAGTTCCCGGACTCTCGCTGTGTGCAAGAGCTTTTTGAGCAGCAGGTTGCACTCCGCCCAGATGATGTGGCGGTTGCGCACGGCGATGAAAAAGTGACATATCGGGAGTTGAACGAGCGGGCGAACAAACTCGCCGCTCATCTAAGGAGTCGTCGTGTAGGACCCGATGTTCGAGTTGCGTTTTGCCTAGCGCGATCGCCGCGGATGATCGTGGCTCTTCTGGGAATCATTAAAGCTGGTGGCGCATATGTTCCGATCGATCCGGATTACCCGCCGCAAAGGTTGAAGTTGCTACTGCAGGACTCGCGTGCGGCGCTACTGTTGACGGAGAGTCAATATGCCGGTTCACTCGCGGATCACGGGGTCGAGATTCTTTCCCTCGATACCAATTGGGGTGAGACCAACACCGGAACCACGGAAAATCCACGATGCAATGTGAAGCCGACGAATCTTGCGTACGTGATTTACACGTCGGGTTCCACCGGAATTCCTAAAGGAGTAATGATCGATCACCGGGCCATCAATCGATTAGTTTGTAATCCGAACTATGTCGAGCTCGGTGCGCGGAAAACGATGGCGCAAGCCTCGAGCATTTCCTTCGATGCCGCAACTTTCGAAATCTGGGGAGCGCTTTTGAATGGGATGCGGATCGAGATTGTCGAAAAGGATGAGATTCTCGATCCCAAACGGATTGCCGAGGTCATCGAAACTCGCGGAATCAACCTGATCTTCTTGACTACGGCGTTATTTAATCAAATCGTGCGCGATGTTCCGCATGCCTTCCAGGCATTGGATTGTCTTTTCACCGGAGGAGAGGCAGTGGACCCCGATTGCATGAAAATGGTATTGGAGCACGGCGCTCCGGGGCGTCTGGTTCACGTTTATGGGCCGACCGAAGTCACCACGTTCTCAACTTATTACGACGTCAAGGAAGTGGAGAATGGTGCGAAGACGGTGCCGATCGGCAGGGCGATCACTAACACCCAAGCTTATGTTCTGAATGACGACTTGCAGCCGGTTCCAGTGAAGGCCGTTGGTGGTCTTTATTTAGGCGGCGCCGGCCTGGCGCGAGGGTATCTGGATTCTCCGGAGCTCACGGCTTTGCGCTTTGTGCCGAATCCCTTCGGCAAGCAGCCGGGTGAACGATTGTATCGGACCGGCGATTTGGCTTGTTGGACGAGTACCGGCGCAATCGAATTTATAGGGCGATCGGACCATCAGGTAAAGCTGCGCGGGTTTCGAGTTGAGCTCGGAGAAATTGAAACGGCGATGTGTGGACACCCCGAGGTCAGGCATTCCACCGTCATCGTGTGGCAGGATACGTCTGGCGAGAAGCAACTCGTGGGGTATTTTGAGTCACGAGCAGCTGCAGGACAGCGCATCAGCAGTGGGCAGTTAAAGGCGTATCTGGAAGAAAAACTACCCGACTATATGGTGCCAGCAATTCTGGTTGAGCTTGACCGGATCCCATTGACGGTCGGAGGGAAGATTGACCGCGCGGCCCTGCCCGTCCCCCAACGTGAAGACGTGACTACGGATACTTTTCGAGCACCAGGCAACGAGATTGAGGAGAAACTCTGCTCGGTATGGTCCCAGGTGCTCGGGATCAGTCCGATTGGAGTCGAGGACGATTTCCTGGATCTGGGAGGAAATTCGCTGAATGCGATTCGAATCACATCCAAGTTGCGGCACGAATGCGAAATGGATATTCCCCTCGAAATTCTCTTCGATCTTGGAACTATCGCTAGATTGGCGGAGTACATAGAGCGTGAGAGGGAATCGGTTGCACAGGAGCAAAATCTCCTCGATGTGCAGCAAACGCAGCCGGTAGAAGCACAGAAAGCATAAGTGCAGGCTCCCGATGGCATATAACGGCTATGTTTAAGCTTGCGGATCAAACCAAAGAATCACCGGATAGGATACTGGTCGGCGTCAGCGAGGAAAGTGTCGTGGCGCGGCCCGCGCGCGAGCGTAGTCGCAGGCTCTCAGTGATGCAAGAGAGTCTACTGCTGGGACATCTGATGAGCCCAAATCCAGAAAAGTTCAATGTCCCCCTGGCGGTCAGTTTATCGGGCAAACTGGATAAGGCTGCGTTGCAGAACGCCTTCGACGTGCTGGTGCGCAGGCATGAAGTGCTGAGGACGCGGTACTTCGTCAAGGAGAGCCTTCCGTTCATCGAAGTTGACAGCGCTGTGCCGGTTGCCATCAAAGAAATTAGCTGGTCCGAAACTTCCCCGGCTCGAGAAGAGGAGATTCGGAAAGTTATTGATGATGAGGCCAGCCGTCCGTTCTTTCTGGAGCGAGAGTGGCCGGTTCGGGTAAGGCTTTTCTGCCGTGGCGCAGACCAGCACACGCTGCTCGTGGTGTTGCACCATATTGCCTGCGACGAGGGATCACTCTCGATTTTTCGGGATGAACTGGCTTCGGTTTACGAAGCGAGCGTCGAAGGCCGGACTATGGCAGAGCGACCTCTACCCATGCAGTATTCGGACTATGCGGAGGAACAGCGCTGCTGGATGCTGGGTCCGGAGATGCAACGAGAGCTGGTTTTTTGGCGGAGGGAACTGGCCGGAGCGCCGGCGGCCCTGCCTCTTGGCGAAAAGCGCAGCTGCGCTCCTCTTGCGGCCGACGAGAGTTCGGTTTACGGGAGGTCGATTGATGGCCAAACCGCGGAGAGATGCCTCGCGCTATGTGCGACCTACAGGAGCACGCCGTTTGCACTTCTATTGGCAGCTCTCGCGGCAACCCTGGGCCAGCATACGGGGATGGATGACATCCTGATTGGTACACCCATCTCAACACGCGGTGGCAACGAGATGGAACGACTGATTGGATACTTCGTCAACACGATCGTGCTGCGTACGAAACTTGAGCGGAACATGACATTTGCGAAGCTGGCACAGCAAACTCGCGCGACGGCCTTCCGGGCGTTTGCGCACAGAACTATCCCATTTCAGAAAGTCGTGGAAGAGCTGGCGCCTCCCAGAGAACCGGATGTACATCCATTTTTCAGAGTCATGCTGAGCTTTCATCGAGATAATGAGAAAGCGGTCCGATTCGGGGAGCTAAATATAAAACAGGTACCGTTGCCCTCCAATAGCTTGAAATGTGACCTCCTCGTGAGCGTTCGCCTGGAGGGTGCCAAGATCGATTTGGAATGCGAATTTAACCCCGCACGATTTGATCTGGCCTATGGGCAGCGTCTGATGAAAAAGTTCACCACCTTACTGCATGATGCCAGCCTGCGGCCGACGGCGCCTTTGGAAGATTGCTACAGCCATTTGAATCGGATTGACCGTGAATTCTTCGAAACTCAAGCTTCGGAAGTGCGGTCGGGCAGCCTGACATTGCTGAAAAACGTAAAGCGAGTTGCCGCACAAGCGTGATCCGCTCTTCCATGAACTTGTCTACTTAACAATCGGCGAAACACGCCAAATAGCCCGAATATTCTTCTGCTCTAAACCTTCGGTTTAACAAATTATGCAAGCTACTGTCAGCGGCTTCCGCCTTTCTCCGCAACAGGAGAGCATTTGGATGGCCGGCGAAAAGACCCC
Source organism: Candidatus Aquilonibacter sp. (assembly GCA_035486715.1). Taxonomy (GTDB): domain Bacteria; phylum Acidobacteriota; class Terriglobia; order Terriglobales; family Acidobacteriaceae; genus Sulfotelmatobacter. The sequence goes on along the minus strand of DATHMV010000067.1, from coordinate 23,036 downwards.
CGGATCAACCGGCGTCGTCGCCTGCCTGGCGCAAATCGACGGCGATATTCGCGCGGAACAAATTCATTCGAGATTAAGCGCAGCCATGCATCGGCATGAAATTCTGAGAACCGATCTGCAAGTCTTTCCGGGGATGAATATTCCGCTGCAAAGCATCCGAGAGAATAAGTCAGTTGCCGTGATCGAGTACAACTTCGAGACACTGGATGCGAAATCGCTGAACAAGGAAGGCGATAAGATCTTTCGTGAAGCAATCGAGAAGTGTGCCTGCGGAACCCAATCGTCGCTGTGCGTCAGGCTGGCTCGGTGTAAGCACAACAGATCCTTTGTGATCTTGGCACTCTCAAATTTGTGCGGAGATGAGGCCACGTTGATCCGCTTGGTCAAGACGCTCATCCAGGAGAGCACGGAGAGTGCGGAGATGGTGCAGTATGCCGACCTTGCGGAATGTCTGCAACAGTTTTTGTCGTCCGAAGAGTTTAGAGAAGCACGGAGTTATTGGTCGTCTCTGACTCCCTCCCGGCAAATATCCCGTTTGCCCGGTCAAGTAGTCGCGCAGGGCGACCACCCATCTCAATCGGAATTAGTTGGCTTCGTTTTGGAGCCGGAAGCGCTGGCGTGGTTGACGGAACTCGCAGCGAAGAGAGCCGTGCCGGAGTCGGCGGTCCTGTTGGCATGTTGGATGCTTTTGTTTTCCCGTTTCACAGGAGAATCTGAACCGATTGTGGGGTTGCAGTGTGACGGACGAATCCACGAAGACCTCAAGCCGGCCCTCGGTCCGTTGTCGCGCTATGTTCCGTTAGTCGCCGCCGTAAATGCGAAGATTCCGTTTTGCGATTTTTTGCAGAAAGTGTCCGCGGCCATGGAAGGAGGCGAACTGCACCAGGAATACTACGACCCAAGAAGCGCATCGCAAGAGGCGCAAGATCCGGGCTTTTCCTTCTGCTTCGAATACTCTGACGCCCGGCTGACACCTGAAAACTCCGCTCTCTCTGCCCGTATGGAAAGACTGATTTCTAGTCCAGAAAAATTACCCATTAAGTTACAGGGCATGCGCCGGGATTCAGATATTGCGCTGAATATTCACTACGACGGCCGAAGTTTTACTGGGCAGCGGATCGAGCGTATGTCAGCTTCACTCAAGGCCTTGCTCGAGTGCGCCCTGCGCCAACCGGATGCCACTTGCGGAGAACTAGAAATATTGGGTTTGGAGGAGAAGCAGGCGCTCGCAATTACTCCAAATCGCTCAGTTCACGAATATTCCCGGCATTCTGGTCTTCATGAATTGGTGGAAGAACAGGCCTTCAAGAACCATGAGGCTGTGGCGATTATCGCTAACGGCAGCCGGTTAACGTATGGAGAACTGAATGAACAGGCGAACCGGTTGGCGTCGTATCTCAGACAACAGGGCTTGGTTCGAGGTGGCGCTGCTGCCGTTTGCATTCCGAAATCACCCGGTTTAGTTACGGTATTGATGGCCGTATTGAAGGCTGGCGCTGCCTACGTTCCCCTCGACCCAGCTTACCCGGCGGAGAGAATTGGCTTCATCCTGGAGGACGCGAAGATTCAGTTGGTGATTACCCTGGAAGCCTTCGCTTCTTTATTCCCCGCCCATATTAATGTGATTTGCCTGGATCGGGATGATGAGACCATCCAACGGCAAAGTGGAGCCAGTTTACAGATCAAGTCTTACCCGGAAAGTCTGGCGTACATCATTTATACGTCCGGGTCGACCGGCAAGCCGAAGGGTGTCCTGATTCCACACCGCACGTTGATCAACTACCTAAATTGGTCTACGAGAGCGTACGCGATGGCTGAGGGCGCCGGTGCGCTTGTGACTTCGACGGTTGCCTTTGATCTGACAGTGACCACATTGTGGGGGCCTCTGGTTGCCGGGAAAACCGCCGTGCTGCTCACCGGCGAACCGGCGGTTGAGAAGTTGAAGGAAGAGCTGTTGAAACCGGGCCCGTTTGTTTTGAAGTTGACCCCGGCCGAGATGAGCCTGGCGCAACATTTTCTGAAGCCCGAAGAATGCGCGGCGTCGGTGGGAGCGGTCGTGATCGGAGGGGAAGCCCTTTACGGAGAGTCGCTAAGCTTCTGGCGAGAGCGAGCTGCGGAGACGCGATTTATTAACGAGTATGGACCGACCGAAACCACCGTGGGGTGTTGTGTGTATGAAGTTCCGCCGGGTAAGGCGGCGGAGGGAGCCGTTCCGATCGGACGGCCAATTGCGAATACCTCGATTTACGTATTGAACGAGGAGTTTCAACTGCAGCCCACCGAAGTAGTAGGAGAGATTTACATCGGCGGCGAATGCGTCGGCCATGGTTACTGCAATCAGCCGGGCGCCACTGCAGAACGATTTCTTCCGGATGTCTTTAGCAGCGTCGCGGGCGGACGCATGTACCGAACGGGCGATCTGGCGCGTTGGCGCGAGGACGGGAATCTGGAATATCTGGGCCGGAACGATGGGCAGGTCAAGATTCGCGGCTACCGGATCGAAATCGGCGAGGTTGAGGCGGAGTTGCGGAAGTTAGCGGGAGTTGAGGATGCGGCCGTTGTGGTCCGCGGAGATGTGACGGCGAATCGACACCTGGCGGGCTACGTCGTTCTCCGCGATGCTTCGCAGACGCACGACCAGTGGGTCGGCGATATCCGCACGCAGCTATTGCACGTACTTCCTGAATACATGATTCCCTCCGCCTTTGTAAGCCTTGATCGCCTCCCTCTAACCTCGAACGGAAAAGTCGACCGTCAGGCATTGTCGAAGCGGATGAGGCGCAGTGAAGGCGATGGTGAGGTTCCCCGGGGTGATATTGAGATGGCGATTGCCGATGTGTGGAAAGAAGTGCTCGCCGTTAACGACGTTGGCGCTGAAGATAATTTTTTCGAGTTAGGCGGGCATTCCCTGGCGTTATTTCAAGTCCACTTCAAACTGCAGAGCACGTTGAATTCGGATGTGACCGTCGTGGATTTGCTCGCGCATCCGACGGTGCGGGCGCTCGCTCAGCATCTTGCCGGGTCGAAGGTGGAGCAGGCCGAACTACTCAGTCTGGAAGAACGCGTAAGTAAGAGGAAGATTTCGCTGCAGCGGAGAAAGGAAATTGTGGAGTTGGAGAAGCAGGCGCAATGAGCAATCTTGCTGGCACTGGCATCGACGGCATCGCGATTATCGGAATGTCGGGGCGTTTCCCCGGAGCTTCCGATATCTCCGAGTTCTGGCGAAACTTGGCCAGCGGCGTTGAGTGTATCGCCCGCTTCTCGGATGAACAATTGCGCAATGCCGGAGTAAGCTCTGCCGATCTTGAGAGTTCGACCTATATTAAAGCGCGCGGAATTTTAGACGGAGCTGATCTGTTCGATGCCGATTTTTTTGGGTTTACGCCCAGAGAAGCAGAGCTCACCGATCCACAGCATCGCGTTCTTCTGGAGTGCGCCTGGAATGCGCTCGAAGATGCCGGCTATGACCCCGCGGCCTACGCGGGTAAAACGGGTATTTTTGCTGGAGCCTCGCCCAACCGTTACTTCTTCAACAATATTGCGGTGTATCCCGACTGGAGCGAGTGTTTCGACGGGATGAAAGTCGTTCTGGGCAATGATCTGGCATCGCTTTCCACTCGCGTCGCCTACAAACTCGATCTCCGCGGGCCGGCCGTGAACGTGCAAACCGCATGTTCCACGTCGCTAACCGCGGTACATCTAGCATGCCAGAGCTTGCTGGGATATGAGTGCGACATGGCGTTGGCGGGCGGCGTCTCGATCTCCTGTCCTCAGGAAGAGGGCTATCACTACCAGGAGGGCGGGATTCTTTCTCCGGATGGGCATTGTCGCGCCTTCGATGCCGATGCGCGCGGAACCATTTCGGGTAGTGGTGTTGGCTTGGTGGTATTGAAACGCTTGGCCGAGGCTGTTGCAGATGGAGACAACGTCTACGCCGTTATCCGGGCGTCGGCTATTAATAATGATGGCTCGAGCAAAGTAGGGTTCACGGCTCCAAGCGTTCTTGGCCAGGCGGATGTGATCGCGTCCGCGCAGTCCCTCGCCGGAGTCGATCCGGGGATGGTTAGCTACGTGGAAGCGCATGGCACTGGCACTCCATTGGGCGATCCTGTTGAAGTGGAAGCGTTGACGCGTGTATTTGCGACTTCTACCCTGCGAGCCGAGCCTTGCGCGCTGGGATCAGTGAAGACGAACATCGGGCATCTCGACGCGGCTGCCGGAATCGCCGCACTTATCAAAGTAGTTCTTGCCCTGCAGCATAAGAAAATTCCTCCAAGTTTGCATTTTCAGAAAGCGAATCCTCAGATCGATCTCGAACGCTCGCCGTTCCGAGTATCGAGCCAACTCCAGGAATGGAATCAACGCTCGGGAGTCAGGATTGCGGGGGTCAGCTCCTTCGGAATCGGCGGCACAAATGCTCACGCGATCGTGCAAGAAGCTCCACTACGCGAAGTAAAGGCCGGCGGCGAAGAGCACCAGTTGATTGTTCTCTCGGGAAAGACGGACGCTGCCGTCCGGATGGCTGCGGGTAGATTGGCGTGGTATTTGGAAAATACTCCCGATGCAGAATTGGCGGATGTCGCCTACACATTGCAGGTGGGCCGGAGGGCATTTGCCCACCGGCGCGCCCTTGTGTGCAGGCATACGCAAGAAGCCAGCCGCCAACTGAACAAGATGGTGGAAAGTGTTCACCCCGGTGTGGCCATCAAGTCTGAACCGGCCGTTGTTTTCCTGTTTCCGGGGCAGGGTACACAGTACGCAAACATGAGCGCAAAGTTGTACGACTCGGAGCCGGTATTTGCGAACTGCATGAACCGATGCGCGGAAATCGCCAGGCGGGAACTGGATTTTGATTTTCGAGAATATTTGTACCCGCGGGTTCCGAATGTCTCCACCAATGGAAGGGGCTTGGATGAGACGCGGGTGACGCAAATCGCCGTATTTTCGGTGGACTATTCGTTGTCTCAATTCTGGATGAGTCTTGGAATCCGGCCCAAAGCTATGCTTGGACATAGCGTAGGCGAGTATGTTGCGGCTTGTGTAGCCGGCGTTTTCTCGCTGGAACAGGCCATCTCCGTGGTATGTGCCCGCGCCGCAATGATGCAGAAAGCGCCGCGAGGCGCGATGACTTCGGTTCTTCTTGGGGAGCGGGAACTTCTGGCAATAATTCCGCCTGCACTGGATTTGGCCGCTGTAAATGGTGCGCGCCGGTGCGTGGTCGCTGGGCCGACGGAAGGCGTGGCTGGGTTCGAAGCAGAATTGTCGCGGGAGGGCGTGGTTTTCCGCAGACTTCGTACTTCTCATGCCTTCCACTCCGCGATGATGGAATCAGTTATGGAACCGCTGGCACGCAAGATTGCGGGACTTGAACTGAAGGCACCACAGATTCCTTACATCTCGAACGTAACGGGGTTACCGATTACGGCAGCAGAAGCCGCGAGTCCCGAGTATTGGACACGGCATCTTCGTTCCACAGTTCGCTTCGGCGATGGATGCGCATATCTCGCGAAGGATTTTCCGGCAGTATTTCTTGAGGTTGGTCCAGGAGCAACGCTAACCGGCTTATTGCGCGAGGCGATGGGCGAGGGTACAGGCAATTCGCTCGTGACTTCTTTAGGCAGCAGCACGGATGCCGCTCACGAGCGGGAGAACTGGCTCAAGGCTGCCGGTGAGTTATGGAAGCTGGGACGGAAAATTGAATGGGCGAAACTGCACTCCAAGCGGGCGCGACGGCGTGTGTCATTGCCAGGATATCCCTTTCAGCGGAAGCGCTACTTTCTGGAAAAACCGCAAGAAGTCAATGATCCAACCTCACCGACCGATTCCCTGAAGCGGGAAAATGACATCTCCCATTGCTTTTACGTTCCGGTCTGGAAGCAGTCCGTTCTTGCGGGAGCGGACGAAAGCCGGGGCTGCATAAACTGGATCGTGTTTTCCGGCGCGAATACATTTGGATCCCGATTTGCGACTTGGGTGGAGGGGCGAGGTGATTTGGTAGTTCGAATTGCGGCCCCAGAGCGGGAAAGTCACGGAATCGCAACCGGCGAAACCTTGCGAGAGCCGGATTTTGATCATCTTCTTCGCGACTTCAAGAACAGGGACGCCGTTCCTTGTATCGTCGCCGATTTCACCAGACCGGGCTCCACTCTGGCTAACGCCGGAGACGTTGCCGTTTCGGAATCGACTGAACTCGGCAATTTCCTGGCTTTAGTACAAGGCCTCACCAGCCGGCAAGGCAGTGAAGCGATTCATCTGGGAGTACTCACGAGCGGTTTATACCGCATAACGGGCGCCGAAGCTCTGAGGCCGCAAAAAGCATTATTGCTGGGGCCTGCGCGGGTTATTGCGCAGGAAGTGCCGGGCGTTACTTGTGAGCTCATCGATATTGCATTGCCCGCCGCTGACAGCGTCGAGGAGTCGAGATTATTTGTGCGCTTGGAAAATGAATTACGAGAACGCCAGCGCGATCCCTTCGTCGCTTATCGCGGCAACCAGAGGTGGACCTGCGTTTTCGAAAACCTGGCTTTGGAGGCAGGAACTAGACCCAGGCGTCTTCGCGATGAGGGCGTCTACATTATTACCGGTGGCCTCGGTGGCCTCGGCTTGGAGATCGCCGAATTTTTGGCCAGATCGGTAAGAGCGCGGCTCGTACTCATTAACCGTACTCCATTTCCCGCGCGCGATTTGTGGGACGACCATCTCCAAAATCACGAAGCTGGCGATCGGACGAGCCGCCGGATTTTACGCATACGGGCGATGGAAGGACAGGGGGCAAGAGTGCTGGTCCTGGCAGCAGACGTCTCCGACGAAAAGAGTTTGCGGGGAGCAGTTTCGCAGTCGTTAGAGCATTTCGGCGTGATCCACGGAATTGTCCACGCAGCGGGCTCTTCGGGAGGGTCGATTCTTGCCCTTCAATCCAGCAAGAACATGGAAGCGGTTATCAAAACCAAAGCTGCAGGAGCGGTCCTGCTGGAGCAGGCAACGCGCGAACAATGCCTCGACTTCATGATTTTGTTTTCCTCTCAGGTGTCGATACTGGGCGGGATTGGCCGGTCCGACTACGCAGCTGCCAATGCTTTCCTCGATGCATTCGCTCACAGCCACTCCGCGGCAAGGCCAGGCGTCGTCACGGCGATCAATTGGGACACGTGGGCCGAGGTTGGAATGGCTGCCGATGAATCCGCCCGGTTGAATGCCGGTCCGGTGCATGATGCGATGACCTCAGCAAACGGAGTGGAAGCGTTTCGCCGGGTTCTCAATGACGATTTACCTCAGGTCATCGTTTCGCTTCGAGATTTCCCGAAGCGAGTGAAGCAATCCCTCACTCAGACCGCAGCTGAAACGCTGGAGAAGGCGCAGCAAGACCATGCCAGTTCGCAGCGGGTGCGCCATGAGCGTCCTGATTTAACAAACCCCTACGAGCCACCTGCAACCTCCGAGGAGCGCGCCATCGTAGATTTGTGGTCAGACCTTCTAGGAATTCGGGGCATTGGAGCGGAGGACAATTTTTTTGAATTGGGCGGCGACTCTGTCATTGGAATTCAGGTGGTAGCTCAGCTGCGTAAGGCGGGGCTGAATGTTACCCCCAAGCAGGTGTTTGAAAATCCTACACCGCGCACGTTAGCGGCAGTGCTGAATACTCGTTCGATTCACGCCGAACAAGAACCGGTGTTGGGCGCCGTTCCGCTGACTCCGGTTCAGCGGTGGTTCTTGGAAGGCCTGCCCACCCGTCCGAATTTATTTAACCAGGATGTTCTGGTGACACTCACGAAGCCAGTGACCGAAGCTCTGCTGCAACAGGCGTTCGATGAAATTGTGAAGCACCACGACGCCCTTCGCTTGCGGGTCAAAGTCGGCGACAACGGCTGGGAGCAGTCGATTGCCGATTTCCAGTCGATACCTTTGTCAAGTTTCGACTTCTGCGGCATGTCTTTGGAAGAGCAGGCCTCGGCTCTGGAAAAGGCTGCAACGGAATTTCAGAGCAGCCTCAGCATAGTGGATGGCCCGATTATTCGGATGGCTCTTTTTAATTTCGGTCCCGACCGGCTCGCGCGTCTGCTGATCGTCGCTCACCACATAGGAATGGACGGCATTTCCTGGCCGACCGTGCTTGAAGATCTACAGACCGCATATTTCCAGTTAACTGAAGGCCAGCACCCGAAGCTGCCGCTCAAAACCACATCGTTTCAGTATTGGGCTCGCAAATTGGAGGAGTACGCCGGCCTGAAGAGCGTAGAGCGGGAGGGCCGTTATTGGCTCGCTGAGGAACGCAAGACAGTTGAACCGCTTCCGGTCGATTTCCCCGAGGGAGTCAACTACGAGCACACGCTGTGCAGAGTTCCTGTTTTGTTCTCGAGTGAACAGACCGAAGAGTTGATGCAGGGCGCGACGAAAATGGGGGCGCACGTACATGAGATTCTGCTCGCCTCTGTGGGCAAGGCTTTGCAGGCATGGACGGGGGCGTCGCAGATACTTGTGGATGTCGAAGGGCTGGGACGCGAACCTTTGTTCGAGGAAGTCGATCTCTCACGCACAGTCGGCTGGTTCACTGCGATCTATCCTTTATTCCTTTCATGGCCGGTCAGCGGCGATCTGCATGCGGTCCTGGATTCGGTCCGGACTCAAGTGCGTTCTGTTCCGCAGGGTGGCATTGGCTATGGCTTGTTGCGCTATCTCGGAGCCAATCAGCACATTGCGGCTGAATTGCGAACTATGCCGCAGTCTGAGATCAATTTTCTTTATGCCGGCCAATCCAGCCAGGAATTTCCCAAAGATTCGCTATTTGGGTTTGCTCCCGAATCGAGCGGAAGCTCGCGCGATCCTAAGGAGCGTCACCGTTATTTAATCGACTTCTACGCGAGGATTACCGAGGGCCGCCTGATGGTGGATTTGGGTTACAGCGAAGCGCTCCATTCTCGGGGAACGATGGAAAAAGTGGGGGAAGCATTTACCAGCGCCGTTTCTGAATTCATTCGACTCAGCAGCCAGCCTCAAGCCTCTCAGACAACCTCCAAGGCGAATGAGTTTGGCTGGAGCGAGTCCGATCTGGAAAAAATCTACAAAGCAATCGAAGAATCGAATGCTCCTTCTTAATCCAAGCACACGGCACAAACGATTTCATTTAACGATTTCATTTATAGAAAAGGAGGAAACACGCAATGAGATTTCCCGATGCGGTGGCTCAAGGCGGTCCGTGGTCGCGGAAGATGGGCACCACGAAGGCGGTGCCCATCTCGCAGGAGAACCTTGTAAGTATGGAGTTCCTGAAAGAGGAGCAGCTCTTCCCGTGTGTCATGCGAGCCTCAACGAATGGAGTAGATCTCGCAAGTTGGGCAACAAGCCAGAAAGCCAGAATCGACGATCTCTGCCGGAAATATGGAGCAGTACTCTTTCGGAACTTCGAAGTACATAATGCCCGGGATCTCAACCGGGTTATCGAAGCGACTTCAAGCGGCCCCCTAGAATATAAGGAACGATCTTCGCCTCGCAGTACTGTGGAAGGCCACATCTATACTTCCACCGATTACCCTCCGGCCTTCGATATCTTTCCGCACAACGAGCATTCGTATTCCCGCACCTTTCCTCTCAAGTTGTACTTTTGCTGCATTACTCCCGCCGCCGAAGGCGGGGAAACACCGATCGCAGATACGCGACGCATTCTGGCGCGCCTAAGCACGCCGGTACGGCAGAAGTTTTCCGAAAAGGGCTGGATGTATGTTCGTAACTTTGGGGAGGGATTTGGACTGACATGGCAGAACTCGTTCCAAACCGATGATCCGGCTGTGGTCGAGAGCTATTGCAAGAGTCACGGCATCGACTGGGAGTGGCAGGGAGGGCGGTTGCGCACTCGACAAATTCGTCCAGCGATGGCCCGGCACCCACAAACTGACGATGAGATTTGGTTCAACCACGCCACGTTTTTTCATATCTCGACTCTCGAACCGGCACTACGTAATGGCCTGCTGGCGACGTTCCAGACATCCGATCTGCCGAACAACACCTATTACGGTGACGGAAGGGAAATTGAGAGCGAGGTGCTTGAAGAATTGCGGAACGCGTATCTGGCGGAGTGTGTCCTGTTTTCGTGGCAACACGGGGACGTGCTGATGATTGACAACATGCTGACCGCGCATGCACGCAAGGCCTACAAAGGAGAGCGGAAAATACTGGTTGGAATGGCCGATCCCCATACTCGCACCGATCTACCCGCCTGATGTCACCTCTGTTTCGTTGCCGCGAGGAAACATGAAAAACATCGAAACCTTTTATCCTCTATCGCCGTTGCAAAAGGGCCTGCTGTTTCACAGCCTTGCCAGCCCCAATTCGGGTCTTTACTTCCAGCAGATGAACTGCTTTTTGCGCGGGAAGTTTGACGCCGGAGCATGGGGGAAGGCTTGGCAGTCCTTGGTGGACCTGCACCCGATACTACGCACTTCGTTCGTATGGGAAAAAGTTCAGGAGCCGATTCAGGTTGTTCATCGGGAAGTGAAGCTGCAGATCAATGAGCAAGATTGGCGCGCGTTCAATGCGATAGAGCAAAAGGCAAAATCGGCAGAGTATCTGCGGGAAGACCGGAGGCGCGGATTCAGCGTCTCCCATGCTCCTCTGATGCGCCATGCGCTGCTGCGCATGTCCGACGACGCCTACATGTGGGTTTGGAGCCATCATCATTTGCTGCTCGATGGATGGAGCGTGCAGGTACTGGCTGATCAGATATTTGAATTCTATGAAGGATACGTAAAGAATGAGCCGGTAAGGCTGGCTCCCAGCCGGCCTTACAAGGACTACATTGCGTGGCTGGTTCATAAGGATCTGGCCTCGGCGGAACGTTTTTGGCGGAGCACGCTAAGTGGCTTTGCTCATGCGAACTTATTGAGCGACGTTCGAGAAAGCAGTTTAGCGGATGGAAATGAGGAAGAGCATGCTGACGAAACTATCGAGCTTTCCGTTGCCGAGACGGAATCGTTGCAGACTTTCGCGCGCCAACACCAACTGACTCTCAGTACGCTGGCGCAGGCGGCGTGGGCGCTGATTCTGCAGCGCTACAGCGGAGACCACGATGTTGTTTTTGGTATCACGGTCGCCGGGCGGCCACCAGAACTCGAAGCTGTAGAGACAATGGTCGGCCTCTTCATTAATACGCAGCCCATGCGAGTGAAAATTGCGAGCGGGCAGCAGGTTGTGGATTGGTTGAAACAGATCCAGGCACAATGCCTTGCGGCGCAAGCCTACCAATATGCGCCGCTGCAATCGGTACAGGAATGGAGTGACTTGGAACGCGGCAAGCCTTTGTTCGATACCCTCGTCGTGTTTAAGAACTACCCTGTTCGCAAAGGTGTGGACGGCACTGATGGGAAATTGCGCGTCGAAGAGGTGCGAAATTACGAGCGCACCAACTTCCCATTGTGTTTGGTGGTGGCCGTAAGAGAGCGAACTGAAATTCAAATTACGTATGATCGTTCGCGAGTAACGGCGCATGTTGCACGGACCATAGTGCAGCAGTTGTCAGGAATTCTGCGAGCCCTTGGCAATAGCGCCGGGCGATCTGTGGGAGAGTTGATTTCACACTTCAGCGAAGGATTTCGGCTCTCTCCCCAGCAACGAGATTTGTTGCGATGCATTGAATCAACCGCAGCGCCTGCCTCACGCGTTGTGACGGTCGTCGAGGTCCCCCGCCGGATTGACGCCGGAGCTCTCGAAAGTTCGTGTAAGAACGTGGGCGAACGCTACGAGATTCTCCGTACCCGGTGTGAGCGTTCCGGGCAAATGCGGGTTCCGCTTCAGATCGTGGGCCTAAACGCGCAAGTCCAATTTGATGTTGTCGACCACGGGGAATGCACCGGAGACGATCGAGCAGCTGCAATGGTCGCTTTAGCCAGCGATCACTGTGCCTGCAGCGATCCCGTTCGTTCGTCATTTCACGTGACTTTGGTAGATTTTGGTCATGAGAAGTCAGGGATGATTCTGAGCCTTCAACCCATTTATGGAGATATAAGAACAGCCCGAAACTTAGTCAGCGAGATACTAGCCGAATGTCGCGGTTCGATAGACCGAAATACCACGGAAGTCCTGCAATATTCGTCGTATTCAGAGTGGCAAAATGAGCTGCTCGGTCAGGAAGCGGAAGCAGACGGTGATCGTTACTGGAAAGCTTTGCCGCCAACGGCTCACGCCCCAATTCCATTCCTTAAGCCCCGATCAGATGGAATTTCCGAACCTGTGTCTACTGAGGCACTGATACTGGATCCCACACTTGTGGAACAGATCGAACGTGCAGCATTGCGGTTCGATGTTTCCGCCGAAGTCTTCCTCCTGGCGTGCTGGGCGTTGTTATTAAGCAAGATGTCGGACGAGCCGCAGATCACGATTCCTGTTGTTTTTGATGGGCGAACCGATGAAGATCTCGAGCTTGGAATCGGCTTGTTCGAGCGGCATCTGCCGATCACTGTCGAGTGCGACGGTGAGGGGAACTTTGCGGCCTGGTTGAAGACGGTGGAGTCGGTGGCTCGCAGCGCCTATCAAGCCCAAAGCACATTCGAGTGGAGTCGTGTCCGACAGAATTCCAGCAAAGAAGACGTGATGACAGAAGGATGCAGCTTCCGTTATCTCGACGATGTTGATCCGGCTCAGATGCTCGAATTCGAGGGGAAGGTGATTTGGGAGAAACCGACAACCTATGACTTCGGGTGCGAATTGATATGCGCACGCCGAAGGCAAGGATTGCACTTATCCATCGCCTACGATCGCAAGCGAATAAAGGATGAAAAGGCTTTTAGACTGCTTGTGTTGTTTAGGGCCGTGGCAATGGAAGCGGCAACGAATCCTGCCGCGACGCTGGATTCGATCGAACTATGCGACGAAGCCGAGCGTAAGAAGATTCTCCTCAATTCGAATCCCGTCGCGGTTGATTTCGATTCTCCCGCGGTTATGACACAGATGCTCAGGGTGTTGACTAACGGCAATGTGTCCCGCGAAGCGGTCATCTGCGGCCGGGAGCGGCAGACAGCAGAACAATTGCATGCGAGATCAAATCAACTGGCCCATCGATTGATTGCAATGGGAGTGGGTCCGGAGAAATTAGTCGGGATCTCCCTGGAACGCTCGATCGACATGGTGATTGCCATTCTCGCGGTGTTGAAAGCCGGAGGGGCGTATGTGCCTCTCGATCCTCAATATCCAACTGAACGGTTGCGCTACATGCTGGAGGACGCTTCGCCCAGGGCAGTCCTGAGCCAGACTCGCTTTCGCGATAAGTTGCCCCTTACGGAAGAGCGGCTGGTCTGTCTCGACGCGGATTCCGAATGGGCGCAAAGCCCCACCCACGATGTGAACGTGCCGATCAGTCCCGATAACCTGGCATATGTGATTTACACCTCGGGCACTACGGGACGCCCAAAGGGCGCGGCAATTTCACACCGCGCCCTGTGCAACCACATGAACTGGATGCTTCGGGAGTTTGAGTTCGGCGAGTCCGATAGAGTCCTGCAACGCACACCCTTCAGTTTTGACGCCTCGGTATGGGAGTTCTACGCGCCTTTGCTGAGCGGGGGAACGCTGGTAATGTACTCGGCCGACCCGCATCAAATTCCGTCTGAGGTGGTCGCCGCTATCCGCAAGGACAACATTACGGTGATCCAGGTTGTTCCAACCTTGCTCCGGATGCTGTTAGAAGATGCAGCTTTCACGTCTTGCGAGAGCTTGCGATACGTATTTTGTGGCGGAGAAATGTTACCTCTCGAAGTACAAAAGCAATTCTCCCGCCAGCTTGCTTGCGCGCAGCTCATCAATCTATACGGTCCCACTGAAACGTGCATCGACGCCACTTCCTGGAATTGTTCTGAGTCCGTCGAAGCGAGCGACGTGCCCATCGGCACGCCTATCGCAAATGACCGGTTGTACGTGATGGACCGGCATCTGCATTTAGTTTCACCAGGAGTTCGAGGACAGCTATATGTCTCCGGACTTGGTTTGGGCCGGGGATACTGGAACCGGCCAGTCCTTACTGCCGAGCGCTTTCTGCCCGATCCTTTTTCGGCGAGCGGAGGCGAGCGTATGTACCGGACAGGAGATCTCGGACGCTGGACGGAAGAAATCGGTTTCCATTGTATGGGGCGGGCCGACAACCAAGTCAAACTTCGCGGATTCCGGATTGAATTGGGAGAGATTGAAAGCGTGCTGGCCGACCACGCACAAGCCCGTCAGGCCGTGGTGGTATATCGACAGGAAGAGAACGGCAACGCCCGCTTGAGTGCGTATGTTGTGCCCGTCGATCCGGCCGTACCACCGTCGGCGGCGGAGCTACGCGCCTGGTTGCAATTGCGCTTGCCGGATTACATGGTGCCTGTTGTTTTCACATTCCTTTCGAAGCTTCCGCTTCTGCCTAACGGTAAATTGGATCGCGGCGCTTTGCCCGATCCGGCGGAGGTTCAAGAAAGCGCGTCGGTAAGCCTCCAACTGCCACGAAATGCCAAAGAGCAGCAAATCGCCGACCTATGGAAAATGCTTCTCCGCGTCTCGGAGTTGAGCATAGACGACAATTTCTTTGAAATGGGAGGAGATTCAATTCTCACCCTGCAAGTCACAGCGCGAGCCGCGGAAGCCGGCTTGCAAATCACACCACGCCAGATTTTTGAGAATCCGACGGTGGAAAGCCTGGCGGCGGTAGTTGAATATATCCGCCAGACGCAAGAAGAACGGCCTGACCAGGAAGTCGAGTCGGGTGAAATCCCGCTGACGCCGATTCAACGCGACTTCTTTGAGCGACAGTATCTCAACCAAAATCATTACAATCAGGCCGCATTATTCCGGATTCTTCGGCCGCTCGATCGAACTGAAACAGAAAAGGTGTTCGCTCATTTGATCGCCCGCCACGATGCCTTGCGGCTGCGTTTCCACAAGAATGATTCGGGTTGGTCCCAGAGCATCGAGGCGCAGGAAAGGAATTCTGTCGTCGAGTTCGTGAATGATCTGGAATACCCGATCATGAACGAAGCCGGCGGCATTGAGGCCATGTGCGACCGGTTCCAGGCTTCTCTGAATATTGAGCAAGGCCCGCTTCTTCGCGCCGCCGTGATGGAACGTCAGAGCGAAATTTATCTGCTGATTGTGATTCATCATTTGGCGACTGATGCCGTTTCCTGGAGCATTGTGCTCGAAGATCTCATTACGGCGTACGACCAGGTAAATAAAGGTGTGCCTCTCGAATTGCTTCCTCCAACTACTTCCTTTGGCAAATGGGCCAGGAAGTTCGCGGCCTATGGGCAATCCGGCGCGCTGCATGAAGAAGAGGAGTACTGGACTGCTACGTATCGCTCTGAGGTAAATCCGATTCCCATGGATTTCTCGGGAAAAGAAAACTCGGAATCATCGGCCTGCACGGTGGCTTCCGTTCTCGATGCTCAAGCTACCGGTCTTCTTCTTCGCGAGCTTCCGGGCGCGTACCATGCTCAGGTGAAAGAAGTACTTCTCGGCGCATTAGCGCATGGTCTCGCGCAGTGGACCGGGGATGGCCGACTCCTGATCAACATGGAAGGACACGGGCGGGAGTCGGTGGGGGAACCTGTGGACCTCTCCCGGACCGTTGGCTGGTTCACCAGCTTAGTGCCGGTCTACCTCAAAGTTGATGTGAGCGACAATCCACTCGCCACTTTGAGGGCGGTGAAGGAACAGTTTCGAACGATTCCCAGCAATGGCCTCGGACATGGAGCGCTGCTACATCTGAGCGGACGGGCCGAGATTCAGCGGAAACTTTCCGAGCTTCCGCAGGCACAAATATGTCTCAATTACCTGGGACAATCGGGCCCGCAATCCTCCGGCGATTCCTGGGTAATCCCAGCGACACAAAATCCGGGCGCCAGCCGGCACCGCGACGCGCAACGAATTTATTTACTCGATGTTCAAGCCGGTATTGTGGACGGCCGGCTCCATATCGATTGGCATTACAGCCAGAACATTCATAAACAGGAAACGATTGAAAAGCTGTCGAGAAATGTCATCGCCGCTCTTCAATTGTTGATTGACCTTTCGACCTCCTCGCCGGAAGTAGCTTTCGCGCCTTCCGATTTCCCCAACGCACAGTTGAGTCAAAAAGATCTAGACAGCTTGATGGCGCGGATTTCCTCCTAGTAGTTCGGACTTACCCAATGACAAAGCCTAACGTTGTAGATATTTATCCGCTGTCGCCCATGCAGCAGGGCATGCTCTTCCATACATTATTCGCACCCGGGGCGGGCGACTACTTTGAGCAGGTCAGCGTCTTATTGCGCGGCACCATCGATAAAACTGCGTGGAACTACGCTTGGCGGCGTCTGCTCCAAATGCATCCCATTTTGCGAACGGGTTTTGTCTGGGAGGATCTTCAGGCTCCGGTGCAGGTGGTGTATAGCGAAGCGGAGATTACCTGCGAGGAGTTGGACTGGCAGGAATTATCCAGGCCTCAACAGGAAAGTGGGCTCGATGATTATCTGCGTTCGGATCGGCAACAGGGATTCGAGGTAACGCGCCCACCGCTCATGCGGGTCGCACTACTGAAGCTGGCGCCGGATCTTCACTGGATGGTATGGAGCCACCATCACATGTTGTTAGATGGATGGAGCGTGCAATTGCTGTCGCAGCAACTCTTCGAGTTATATGAGGCATCCTGCCGCGGGACTGCGCCGCGAGTGGAAAAGAGCCGTCCTTATTCGGAATATATTGCATGGGTGAATCGCCAGGACCAGGGAGCGATGGAAGCTTATTGGCGCACGGCGTTGAAAGGCTTTTACAATCCAACGCCCATTGGAAATTCGCCAACTTCCGCTGGGCAGCCGGACCACGTCGATGAAATCCTGCTACTGAGCGAATCGGAAAGCGACGGGCTGCGGCAATTTGCCCGGCGACAGCGACTGACGCTTAACACGTTGGTGCAAGCAGCCTGGGCTTTGCTCTTGAGTATTTACAGCGGCGAACCGGATGTGGTGTTTGGAGCGACCGTCAGCGGCCGTCCACCTGAACTGCCCGGAGTGGAGAATATGATCGGGCTGTTCATCAATACGCTTCCAGTACGCGTCGTTATCTCCTCGGATGAGCTTATCGTAGAGTGGCTAAAACGCATTCAACGAGAACAAGCGGAAGCCCGGCAATACGGAAGCGCACCACTGGCGTCGATCCAGATGTGGAGCGAGGTGCAGCGTGGGCAGCCGCTCTTTGAAACTCTTGTTCTGTTTGAGAACTATCCCACCACGGAACTGGCAACGACGACTCAAAGCGCCTTGACTCTGGAAGAGGTGAAGGGCTACGAGCATACTCACTATCCACTTTGTTTGCTGGCGTGGTCAGCCGGCCCTGTCGGTTTGCGTTTCAACTACGATAGGCTTCGATTCGACGAGGCTTTCATCCGCCGGATGGCCGGCCACTATCGCAACATTCTGATTGCGCTCACGGCATGCGAAGAAGATCGAATCTCGTCGATTTCCATAATCGGAGAAGAAGAACGGAACCGGCTCTTAGTGGAGTGGAATCGAACGGAAGCGGAGTTCCCCGCAATTTGTGCTCACACGTTGTTCGAAGACCAAGCGCAACGGACACCCCATGGTGTGGCCGTACAGTACGAAAGCGGGCAGTTGACGTATGAGGCTTTGAATCGGCGCGCAAATCAGTTAGGAAACCACTTGAGAAAGTGCGGGGTTGGTCCTGACGTTCTGGTAGCGCTTCATCTGCACCGTTCCCTCGACATGCTCGTGGCGGTTCTGGGCATACTCAAAGCGGGTGGCGCTTACCTGCCTTTAGATCCGCAATTTCCAGTCGAGCGCCTGCGTTATATGTTGGAAGATTCTGGTGCCGCGATTCTGCTGACGCAAACTAATCTTCTGGAAAGTATTTCTGCCGGCGACGCTCGCGTGCTTTGCATGGATGGGGATTGGGAACAGATCAGCCGCGAGCCAGCCGACAATGTGAACGCCGCTGTTTCTCCCGGAAATCTGGCGTACGTACTTTATACGTCAGGGTCCACCGGGCGGCCCAAAGGAGTGCAATTAGAGCATCTGGGACTCTCGAACCTTCTATGTTCAATGCAGAAGAAGTTTCAAATCACAAGTAACGACATTTTAGTGGCGGTCACGACCCTTTCCTTTGATATCGCGACAGTTGAACTCCTTTTACCGTTAACAACAGGGGCGCAGGTAAGAATCGCCAGCCGGGATGAGGTCGTCGACGGCCATCTCCTGGAGAAACTTTTGACGGAAGCTGGCGCGACGATCGTGCAGGCAACTCCCGCAACGTGGTGGATGTTGCTTGAAGCCGGCTGGCAACAAGCCGGGACGAGAGTCTGGTGCGGCGGCGAAGAGATGAGCGCCGAACTGGCGCGACAGCTCAGGGAACGAAGCAGGGAAACATGGAACATGTACGGGCCCACCGAGACGACGATTTGGTCGACCATGCATCGCGTTTCTGCTGAGGACGGAGATCGAATACCCATCGGGAAACCGGTCGCGAACACTACTGCGTATATCCTGAGCCGGACCGGAGAACTGCTTCCGGAAGCAGTACCGGGCGAGCTCTATTTTGGCGGGCCGCAGGTTGCCCGCGGATATCTTGGACATCCGGAGTTAACTGCGGAACGCTTCGTTCCCGATCCCTTCGGCATGTTCCCCGGTGGACGTCTTTATCGCACCGGCGATCTTGCGAGATGGCGGCCGGACGGCTGTCTGGAGTTTTTGGGGCGGGTCGATCGTCAGGTGAAAATCCGCGGATTCCGCATCGAGTTGGGCGAGGTCGAAGCGGCTCTCGATAGCCACGCCGATGTGCAACGGAGCATCGTGGTTGCGCGTGCCGATGCGACGGGACACAAGCGACTGGTCGCATACCTTCTCGGTCAAAGCGAAGCAGATATCCCCACTTCCAGCGAACTCAGAACCTTTCTGAAACAACGGTTGCCAGACTACATGGTGCCTGCAACATACGTTCGTCTGGACCATATTCCTCTCACCCCGAATGGCAAAGTCGATCATAAGCAACTGCCCGATCCGGAGACCGAATCGAGAGAACAAAAGACTTATACCGCGCCGCGCGACCAGACCGAAGAGATCCTATGCGAGATCTGGGGAGAGGTGCTAAAGCAGGAACGTGTCGGTGTGCACGACGACTTCTTCGAACTCGGAGGACACTCCTTGTTGGCAATGCAAATTGCTTCGCGAGTCCGAAGCGCATTCCAAATCGCGGTGCCTCTGGTGGAACTGTTTCGTGCGCCCACGGTTGCGGAACTGACGTGTCGAATTGAGGAATACAGGTCTCGCAACCTACAGCCCGATACGCACTCCGATGGTTCCGAAGGTGGCGCGCCCGGTCCGCGTGAGCGTGCTATGAGCGAGGTGCTGACTGGGCTTGAAAGTCTCTCCGATGAAGAAGTGCAGGCTTTGTTGGGCGCAGCTCCCGCGGAAAACTAAATACAAAATAATTTCGTGTTCCCGCCTTTCTGTAAATGTTCCCGAAAAGTGGCGAGTTAGGACAAACGAATGGCCAATATCGTTGACTCCAATGGAAATACTTTAATGGTAGCCGAGGTTCAGGAAACTCGGGCCTCGACTGTGCAAACCGTGAGTGCCGATTTCGCGGCATCCACGGAAGCGGGTCATCTGACAGAAGCGGAACGAGCGCAGTTGTGGTCATGGCGGGGGGACAAGAGCACCTACCCGGAGATGAGTCTGGCAGCGGTATTTGCCCAGACAGCCCGAATGTGTGGATCGAATGTTGCGGTACGGGATTGTTGGGGAGCGGAGTTGAGTTATACGGAACTCGAAGAACGTTCCAACCAACTCGCACACTATCTGCGGGAGTATGGGGTTCGACTCGAAACAGCGGTCGGAATCTGTATCAAGAGATCCGTCTCAATGATCGTGGGGATCTTGGCGATTGTAAAGGCAGGAGCGACGTATGTACCGCTCGATCCCGAGTATCCAGCCGACCGGATGGAGTGGATGGTCAAGAATGCGGGTATCGAAATTATTGTGGCCGAAGAGAAACAAGTGGCGCGGCTGCCGAAACTGGCTGGATTGCGGGTTGTGAGTCTAGATGGTGAGCGGGAGGAAATAGCGAAAAGAAACAAAGGCGGATTCGAGAGCGGCGCCGGGCCAGAAAACCTGGCATACGTGATGTATACCTCGGGCTCCACGGGAGTTCCAAAGGGAGTGGAAGTAACGCACCGCGGCGTAGTGCGTCTGGTCAAGGGCACTAACTTTATGAAATGGGGAATCCGGGAAGTTGTTCTGCATATGGCCCCGCTTTCGTTTGATCTGTCTACGCTGGATATATGGGGGGCGTTACTGAATGGAGGGCTTCTGGTTGTGATGAAGCCTGGACCAGCCACCTTAAAGGAGATCGCGGACGTGCTGGAACGGGAAAAGGTGAGCGTGTTGTGGCTCACGGCTCCGCTGTTTCAACTAATGGCCGAAGAGAAGGGCGACCAGTTGAGACAAGTTCGTCAGGTATTGGCCGGAGGAGATGTGTTGCCGCTGGATATTGTGAAGAAGTACATAGCGGGGCTGCCGGAGGAGCATCGTTTGATTAACGGGTATGGTCCAACGGAAGGGACCACATTCACGACATGTTATCCGATGAGCAGTCAAGCCGACATAGAGGAAACCCTGAAGAGTGTGCCGATCGGGCGTCCAATTGCAAATACGCAGGTGTACATCGTAAACGATGCCATGTGCCTATGCGGCGTCGGAGAAACCGGCGAGTTGCTGACAGGCGGGGATGGAGTAGGACGTGGCTATCGGAGCAGCGCTGCTCTCACTGCGGAACGGTTTGTGCCCGATCCGTTTAGTGGTCGGAACGGGACTCGGTTGTACCGCACTGGCGACTTGGCGCGATGGCTCGACGACGGTCGAGTTGAATTTCTCGGGCGAAGAGATGGGCAAGTAAAGGTGAGGGGGTTCCGGATTGAAGTTGGAGAAGTGGAGAGCGGCCTGCGCGCGATCGAAGGTGTCAAGGATGCCGTGGTTGTGGCGCGGGGCGAGGGAAGCGATAAGAAACTGGTGGCTTATGTGATCCGGGAGAAAAATACGGAACCAGTGAGCGTGATGGAGTTGCGTGCGTGCCTGGAGAACCGGTTGCCGGAGTTTATGGTGCCGGCATTATTTGTGGAGATTGAAGAATTTCCACTCACCGGCAGCGGAAAGGTTGATCGGAAGAGATTGCCTGCGCCGGAAGAATCCTTCATGGGAGGGGAAAGCGAATATGTCGCGCCGCGAAATTCGCATGAGCAAACTCTCTGCGGAATATGGGAGGAAGTGCTGGGGTTGGAACACCTATGTGTTTACGACAATTTTTTTGCGCTTGGCGGCCACTCCCTGCTTGCGACACGCGCGCTCGCTCGGGTTGCCCGAGCATTCGGTGTGGAGATGCCGCTGGCTACCTTGTTCGAAGCACCGACGATTGCGGAGTTTGCCGGGAAAATCGAATTAGCAGCGAGCCAACCGCGACTGGTCGTTCCCGCCCTGCAACGAGCCGACGGCGAAAGAATGCTGCCTCTCTCCCCTGCTCAGCGAGGGCTCTGGCTTCTGGACCAACTACATCCCGAATCGGTGGCTTACAACGTCACCGAAGCGCGCAGAATCAAGGGACCTCTGGATGAAAGGGCGCTGCAATGGGCATTGAACGAACTGGTGCGGCGGCACGGAGTGTTCCGAACTCGTTTTTCCATGGCGGGCGACGAACCTCGGCAGGAAATCGATCTTCATGGGGAACTTCCGATACGGGTAGTGACCCTCCCTGCATCCGGGTGCAAAGAGAGTGAGTACGAGAACCGCATTCGAGAAACGATTGCGCAGGAAGCCCAAAAACCTTTCGACCTCGGACAGTGCCCACTATTGCGCTGCCTGCTATTGCGACTCAACCCAGAGCACCACATTGTTGTGTTGAGCATTCACCATATCGTCACCGACGCCTGGTCGCTGGAGTTGACCTGGAGGGAATTGTTCGATGGCTACAGAAACTTCGGTGACGGAAAATCGCTGCTCCAGGCGTCACTGCCGCCGATTCAGTACGTGGACTATGCTGTGTGGCAGCGGTCACGGCTGCAGGGTGACGTTTTTAATAAGCAGTTGAGCTACTGGAAAGAATCTCTGGCCGGGGCTCCGCCCGAGTTCACTCTGCCGGCGAGCCGCCCTCGGCCCAGAATACAAACCTTTGCGGGGGCAATCGAAAGATTCAAGCTCGACCCGAAGCTGGCAAAAGATCTAAAGGATCTCGGCGGGCGTGAAGGATTCACTCTCTTCATGTTATTGCTCGGTGCCTTCCAGGTTTTGCTCCGGCGTTATACCGGACAGACGGACATAGTCGTCGGGAGTCCGGTGGCAGGGCGCAGTCACGTTGAATTGGAAGACCTCATCGGTTTCTTCGTCAACACTGTAGTGCTCCGCAGCGACTTGTCCGGTAACCCCACATTTCGCGATGTACTGCAACGCGTGCGCTCGATAACCTTGGCGGCTCATGCCAACCAGGACATTCCATTCGAGCGGATCGCCGAGGAACTGCAGCCGGAGCGAGACCTCAGCCGCAATCCTCTCTTCCAAATTATGTTCATCGTTCAGAACCAGGCCTTTCCATCGGGTGCAATCCCGGGGTTGGAAATAGTGCCTGAAGATGTGGATTCGTCGGCATCGCTGTTCGATTTGACACTGTCACTTTCTCAAGCCGGGGACCAGATCGCCGGATTCTTGGAATACAACACTGACCTCTTTGACTCGGGGATGGTTCGACGACTGATTGAGCATTATCGATTCCTCTTGCAGGCGATGGCAAAAAGCCCGGAACAACGAATTATGGATGCACCACTGTTAGTGGGATCGGAGCGGGAGCGGGTATTGAAGGAGTGGAATGCGACGGGGGTGGAGATTCCGGATGGGTGCGTACATCGTCTGTTCGAAGAGCAGGCGGAGTTGAGGCCGGACGCGATTGCGGTGGTGAGCGGCGAGAAGTCATTGACTTATGGGGAGTTGAATGCCCGGGCGAATCAGTTGGCGCACTACCTGCGGTCCTGCGGAGTGACGGCGGAAACT
>DATHMV010000066.1:0-78920 GCA_035486715.1 Candidatus Aquilonibacter sp. | reverse complement strand
TTACGCACGTAGTCGTCCTGCTCGAAGCCTTCGAGCGGCGTGGTGTCGGCGCGCGAGATGCGGAGGGCGCGATAGGCGAAGACGCGCTCGGTATCGCAAATGTGGCCGAGCACTTCCTTGGCGCTCCATTTATCGGGAGCGTAGCGGAAGTCGCCGTCCTGTTCGCTGCGACAGGAGAGCATCAGCATCGTCTCGCGGCGCTGCTGGTCTAGGGCATTGAGAATGTCATCGCCCTGAATCAAAGAAATGTAGCGTTCGTAGTAGGGCGCGTATTCGCCGGGGTGAGGACGGGTGATGACAAATGTTGAGGGAGTAGCGACGGCTGATTCGGACATGGCTTGCTCCTGCAAGGGCTGGATTTCCGTCTTCGATAAATCTTCGATGCAAAAGAGGATACTCCGATTGCCTGAGGAACGGTTGCCCCTCGAAATTTTTCCGGGAATCCTTACATGGCAATAGAGTCAAAAGGGCCAGTCCACTCGATTGTGGGAGAGTCCATTCGAGCCACTTCAGGCCGTACCAAGGTAGGAAACTTCATTGAAAATAAAGGATTTTCCACAGGACTCATTTTGAGACTGCGGAGTACAATTTGATTTGGTCACGCAAGTGCGGCACGTGATCCCTAATCCCAACAAGGAAAGGAACTTTGTAACCCATGTGGAAGCCGACAAATCAGCCTCAGACGCCTGGGCGGCCAGCAGAGCCGGAGCGTCCAACCATGTCTACCCCGAGCGCGCCTGCAGCTATGGCCAGCGAACCTGCCGTTGCTCCGCGTCCCGTTGCCACCACAACCACCACCGCCGACCAGGCAACCATCGGCAAGTCGCTGGTGATCAAGGGCGAAGTCACCGGATCGGAATCGCTTTACATCGATGGCCGCGTGGAAGGCTCTATCAGCCTTGCCGGCAATCGCGTCACCATTGGGCGCAATGGCGTAGTTTCGGCCAACATCAACGCGCGCGAAATCGTTGTGCTCGGCAAAGTGCGCGGCAATCTCACGGCGAGCGACCGTGTCGATATCCGCAGCGATGGCTCGCTCACCGGCGATGTAGTAGCAGCCCGCATCTCCATCGAAGATGGCGCGTTCTTCAAGGGCGGCATCGACATCCGCAAAGGCGGTCAGCCCGGCCAGCAAAAGCCCAACGGCAAGGATGAGAGCGTTTCCATTCCTGAGCCGGCAGCGGTCGGCGCAAGAGCCTAGATTCGCGAAGAGGCATTTCGGCAGCCTCAGCGGCAGCAAAGATCAGCGGCGGAGTTCGCAGACCATGCGAATATCCGCCGTTTTGTTTTCCCAAAGACTACGGTTGCGTTCCTGCCCCCAAAATCTCCTTACCCTCATTCTGTGCCACCGCCGGATAAGCGATCTTCTTCTTTCTCCGCAGATCGTTGGGTAACTGCGACTTCAGCAGCCACAAACCCAAAGCGGACACGGCAGCCCAGGTCACCGAGATCAAGGCCAGTTGCAGCAAGTCAGTCATGCGGCTGCCGTGGCCCGAAACTAGAGGAGTAACGCTCTTCGCTACCTCCAGGCTGATGCCGCCCGCAGCCAATGCCGTAATTGCCGATTTTCCCAGCTCATCCCAGCGCAGCGTTCTCAACGAAACCATGCGACGGTAGTGCAGCAGAAATGCCAGCGCCAGCAGGTTCGCCGCGATCCCGATGTCGGAGGCAAAAGCCAGCCCCACCACGCCATAGCTTCGAAACAGCATGGAATATATCGGCAGCGATGCGGCGGTGATAATCGTCACGGCAGCCATAGGAGTTAATGTGTCCCCCGCCGCATAGAAAGCGCGCGCGTAAAGCCCCTGCGCCGACCACAGCGCCAGCGACAACGAGAACCAGAAAAAATAAACCGCCGTAGTCTGCGTGTCGGAAACCAGAAATCGCCCGCGCCGGTAAACCAAATCGATCAACGGGAAGGCGGCTGCCATCATCCATCCCGTGGCCAGAAACGATGCCGCGGACACTCGATAAACCGAGTCATTCACCGTGCTGGCAAATTCTTTCAGCCGCTTTTCGTTAAATAATCGCGCGAAAAACGGTAACGACGCCTGCCCCGTGGCCTGCCCCAGCACCGCAATCGGCACTGCAAACAGGCGCTTGGCATAGTTCAGCCGGGCAATGTCGCCCACACCGCTTGCGGCGTAATGGCGCAGAATCCAATCGTCCGCCGTGACCAGCGAAACCCCGAGCATCAGAGGTACCGACATCCGTACCCACTCGCGAAATGCTGGGTTCATGATGTCGAAAGACGGTTCGTATCCCGTGCCAATCTTCACTGCTCCAATCACGCTGGCCAGAAACGGCCCGATGACACTTCCCGCCAGCGCTCCATAGGCCAGAGATGCGATTCCGAAGCGATGGCCGCCCACTACACCGCCGAAAATGATGAAAATATTGTAGAGCAGCGGCCCGAGCGCGGGGAAAAGAAAGAGGCGATGCGAAAGCAGAACGGCTGAAACGACTCCACCCACGTAAAAGAAAATCTGTGCCGGAAGCAGAATGCGCGTGAGGTGTACGGTCAACTCTACCTGCGTCGGCGAGAAACCGCGAAACATC
This sequence comes from Candidatus Aquilonibacter sp., assembly GCA_035486715.1. Lineage (GTDB taxonomy): Bacteria > Acidobacteriota > Terriglobia > Terriglobales > Acidobacteriaceae > Sulfotelmatobacter. The sequence goes on along the minus strand of DATHMV010000066.1, from coordinate 76,361 downwards.
CAGCGCACAAACTGTGGCGTAAAAATTTCCGTGAGAATGGTTCCGACAACCATCACCGCCGTCATCACGGTAATGACCACTGAGAAAGTTTTCTTGGCGTCGGCATCCCGCTTCTCGGCGAGGAAACGGGTATAGATGGAGATGAAAGTAATCGACGCAGCACCACCCGCCACAATGTAGTTGAGCCAGTCTGGAAGAGTGAACGCGGCAACGTAAGCGTCCGTCTGACCCCCCGCACCAAACGCATATGCGATGTACGCCTCGCGCACGTAGCCGATTACGCGAGACAGCATAACCGTCCCCATCAGCAACAGCGTGGCCGAGAATGCCGTGTGCTGGTGCGACGGACGAAAAAACTTTAATAGCTTGCCCATGAGCCGCGAAGCGCCGGCAATTTGCTTGGTTGCGAGCCGACTGATTTCTTGAAAAAGCCTATCAGAGGCTTGCCGCCGCGGCAGCGCTTATCGCGAATGGATGTTGACGTTGTTCCCTAGTTGACACTGCTAATGACTGTATTTACTGCCCGATCTTCAGCACGACCTTGCCGTAATTCTTCCCCTCTTGCAGCAGCTTGTAAGCCTCAATTACTTCTTCGAAAGCGAAACTTCGCCCGACAACCGGATTCAGTTTCCGCTGTGCAATCCATTCCGAAAGCTGCGTCCATGCGGGCTGCATGATCTCGGGTTTGTTCGAAAGGTAGGTAAGCCACAATCCCTGAACGCTGGCGGACTTTGCATACAGCGCCCGCACGTCGAGCTGCGGCTGTTTGCCGGTTGCGGTTCCATATTGAATGACACGTCCAAAATCGCGCAGGCAGCGCAGGCTCTTCGCGGTATTTTCTCCGCCCAGCATATCGAAGACTGCATCCACGCCTTCCCCACGCGTCTGATTTTTTACCGCTTCCTCATAGTCCTGCCGTTCGTAATTGATTCCATGCTGCAACCCAAGCTCCTTCACCCGTGCCAGCTTTTCGTCTGACGATGACGTCCCGTATATTTCAACGCCCAGAATCTTTCCAATCTGCACCGCCGCTGTTCCCACACCGCCCGCCACCGCGTGGATAAGGACGCGATGCGTTCTGCCCTCGGGATGCGGTTGGGTCATCCCCGCCTGCCAATATGCTAGATATGCGGTGAAATAATTCACAGGAAACGCGGCCGCCTGCTCATCGCTCCAATGGTCCGGAACAGGCCAGAGTTTATTGGTATAAGCCGCAACCTGCTCGGCAAATGCAGCCCACTGGATATACCCCATGACCCGACGCCCGCTAGCTGCTTCCACGCCGGCAAACTCTCGTCCCACAATGAATGGAGGCGGAGGAGTTCCGGGATAGCCGCCCTCCATCCCCATCAAATCAGCAAAATTCAGCCCACCCACTGCTACGCAGACGAGAGTCTGCGCCGGCGTGCGATCCGGCATCGGCGCAGGTTCAGGGACATCCTGAAAAGCGAGCGCCTCCGGGCCGGAGAGCCTGGTAATCACAACCGCTTTCATGGGGAAAGTTTAGCAGGCGAGAGGTTCAACAGGATAAACGCCCGCCCGGCAGCCAACCAAGTCACTCGCTGATGCCGATCAGATTAAATCTTCTTGTCTTTTTATCGGGAAATAGAAATTCGTAGGAGCCATATACATCATAAGGATGAACATCTTTAACCTTAACGTCCATCGCCTTGGCTTTATAGTCCCCGGGCGCCAGGAGGGGGCTTTCGAAGTCTGTAGCCTGCAATTCATATTTCTTTCCGTCGATAACGACCTTCAGCCGGAGAGGGTCGTGGCCATTCCATCGTGAAGAACTGACGTGAATAGTGACTGTATAGTCCGCCGGATTGGGGTCAGTACCCGCCCAAGCTAACGCGGACAGTAACAACAATACAACTGCAAAATCTCTCATAGCTCCAACTCCACACATCTCGAACTTTCCCGATCGAGTCGAACTTAAAACAAATTGCCCACACTTCCAAGTAGCTCTTTAGGTCATCTGCGCAGGCAGCTTCCCGAGGAGTTCCTCGAGGAAATCACTTTCTTCGCCCACCATTTGCCGTCAGGTATATACTTTTGGCGTTGGTTTACTGAGGTCTGTCCGGCCAAGCCTCCACCACGGGCCGGGACGGGGCGTACATTCATTCCCCTAATTCTTGCGCGCCCCGCATGCTGCTAGGCCACTTCCCGTCCGGGGCGACGAGGAGAAGGCACCGGTGCATTGCGCCAGAAGCTCTCGGAGCCGCATCGGGGGAGGTCTATCTTGGATTTGATTTTGATTCGTCTTCTTTTTGTAGTCGTGGTTTCGCTTGCCTGCTATTTCATTGAGCCTTTCCACCTGCCACAAACGCAGGATGCAGCAGTCGGTGCGCTGATCGGCGCCTCGATCGTGCTGTTCGAATGGAAACTTCGAACCGTAAGCCTGAAACGGCTGATCGGCGCGGCCTTCGGAAGCATCCTTGGTATCTGCGGCGCCTATCTCTTTGCGCTGGTCATTCGCAGCAGCGTCCCCGCCGGCAACACGCAGAGCTTTCTGCAAATCCTCGTGATGTTGCTAATGGCCTACGTCGGCCTGACTGTAGGTGCGAGCAAGGGCGATTTGCTGAATCTTGCTGCTCTGGGTGGCGTCTTCGGAGGCGAGAAACAGGGCAAGAAAAGCTATAAGATCCTCGACACCAGCGTCATCATCGACGGCCGCATTGCTGATATAGCCGAAACCGGCTTTCTCGACGGCATCATCGTCACCCCACAGTTCGTGCTGCGCGAACTCCAACTCGTAGCCGATTCCGCCGACTCCCTTAAGCGCAACCGTGGCCGCCGCGGCCTCGACGTTTTGCAGCGCCTGCAAAAAATGGCTACGCTCTCGATTCAGATCGTGGAAGACGATTTTCCAGCCGTCCGCGAAGTCGATCTCAAGCTGATCGAGCTGGCTAAAGTCTACGAAGGCAAAATCATCACCAACGACTTTAATCTAAATAAAGTCGCGCAGCTGCAAGGCGTGGAAGTCCTGAACATCAACGAACTGGCGAACTCGCTCAAGCCCATCGTTCTGCCGGGCGAGATCATGAAGGTCTTCATCCTGAAAGAAGGCAAGGAGTATAACCAGGGCGTCGCTTATCTGGACGATGGCACCATGGTCGTGGTCGATAACGCGCGCAAGATGATCGGCAAGACGATTGATGTCTCGGTGACTTCCGTGTTGCAGACCACCGCTGGAAAAATGATTTTTGGGAAATGGGATGAGCGCGCTTTTGCCCGGACCGGCCCGGTGCAATCTGCCGTACCGATCATGCCAACTCCTCCAGGTTCCGCCGCCGCAGTGATTCCGGGGACTCTGCCGGAGCCGAAAACGGCTCAGTCTTAGGGCGCACCTGCGGTAACCGAAGCAACCGAAATCGTGCTACCGTTCAGCACGCCCATAACTTTGACGCGTTGCCCCGCTACGCGCTTCAGCGCTTCAGCTTCGCCGTCCAGCGTATACATTTTGTCCCCATCTACCAAGGCGAAATGCTCGCCGCTGTGAACGCAAGCCCGAGTGCAATCGCCCGCCGACAATCCCACAACCGCCGAGTGTTTCGCCCCACAATGTGTGTCCGTGACAATTCCTTCATAGGATTGCCCTCGATTCGCAGCCAACTGCACTAGCGCAGGTTGAGCCAGATCCGACTCGGGCATGGTAGCGCCAGCTGCAGCTCCGAAGGTTGCAAATAGCAGGGACAGTCCACAGGCAACCGCACCAACCACGGTGAGCACTTTAATCCAGAAATGAATCTTCGCATTTTTCATCAAGTAGTTTAGTGCAGATTCTTCCCGGAAGGTTGCTGCCCGGCCGGTCATCCTAAGCCGTTTCCGGGCTTTCCTGTAGACACAAAATGTCATTTTCGAATGCGTAGGAATCTCAGGCCGGTGACTAATCGCTCGGTTGTATTTGAAACTCACGATGCCGCACTCGTATACTGGCAAACCGCGATGAAAGTAGCCGTCATCATTCCGGCAGCAGGGCTTGGAACCCGCATGTCTCCCGTGGCCGTTGGGGCAAAGCCGGCGAAGGCCCCACCTTCCAAGCAATTTACCGACCTCGCAGGCACGCCAATTCTTATCCACACGCTGCGCAAGTTCACGGCTTCGAGCGCGGTCAGCGAGATATGGATCGCCCTGCGCGAAAACGAAATCGCTGGATTCCGCGCCCAGCTGGAAAAAGAAGCCGAAAAACAAACAAAAGATCTTAATAAAAAAATTGAACTGGTGATCGGAGGCGAGCACCGGCAACAATCGGTGGAGCACGCACTGAACGCGATTGCCGCCGCAGCGGATGACATCATTCTCGTGCACGATGCCGTTCGCCCTTTTGTGACCGAGGAAATCATTCACAAAGTAATCGAGGCCGCCCGAAAATACGGCGCAGCCATCGCCGGATTGCCCGCCGTCGATACCGTAAAGCAGGTTGAGCGCACATCCGAAGGTGCACTTATCAAAGCCACGATTCCGCGCGCAGGTGTCGTTATGGCACAAACCCCGCAAGGCTTTCGCTACAGCGTGATCAAGAAAGCCTTCGGCGAAGCTTCCGCTGATGGATTCACTGGAACCGACGAATCGTCGCTGGCGGAGCGTTCCGGCCACGACGTAGCAGTGGTAATGGGTTCACCGCGTAATATCAAAATCACAACCCCGGCAGACATGGACCTTGCGGAATTCTATTTAGGGAAATAAGCCACCGATTGCACGGATCTTCACGGATTAAAATTAAATTGCCAAACCTTCTCATGATGGCGTTTAGCGAAAGAAAGAAAATCCGTGTAAATCCGTGCGAATCCGTGGCCGAGGTCTCCGCATGAGAATCGGTTATGGCTTCGACTCGCACGAATTCCGCTCCGGCATTCCGCTAAAAATTGGTGGCATCACTCTGCCGCATGACAAGGGACTCGGCGGCCACTCCGATGGCGACGTTCTCCTTCATGCCATTACAGACGCGTTGTTAGGTGCCATTGCTGCGCCCGATATCGGCGTACTGTTTCCACCATCGGACCCGAAGTGGAAGGGCGCAGATTCAGCGGTATTTCTGCGCGAAGCTCTGAAACGTGTGCGCGCTACGGGATATAGCATTGGCAACATCGACTCCAGCCTGATTCTCGCCGCTCCAAAGATTGGGCCTCATTCCGCGGAGATTCGAGCACGCATAGCTCAATTGCTGGACATTCCCACCGATTGCGTCGGATTAAAGGCAAAAACTCCCGAAGGCTTAAATCTCGACGACACGGCTATTGCGCATGTCGTCGTGTTGCTGGAAAAATCGAAGAGTCCGAAGAAATCGCAAAAAAGAAGAAAAGAAAATAAGCTCAGCTTTTAAGCTCACCCTTCAATTCCTCGCGCCGCATCTCGGCGGCTTCGATCAAGGCGCGGAAAATTTCGCGCGAAGCTTCATCCTGATCCACCGAACGCTCCGGGTGCCATTGCACCGCGAGGACAAAGTGGTCCGGCTTGGTACCTTCCAGCGCTTCCACAATGCCATCCTCCACGCAACGAGCCACGATGCGCAGGCCATTGCCAACCGCATCGGCAGATTGGTGGTGCGATGAGTTCACCGGGATCACGCGTTCGGTTTGAAAAGCAAGAATCTCACTCAGCCTGGAGTTCGGCTCAACCTCAACCTTGTGCGCGACCGCAACACTCTTTCCCGCCTCATGATCCACACGCGTTCGTAATTCTTCCGGCAGAACGTCAGGAATATGCTGGATCAGCGACCCCAAGCGGTACACATTCAAGCTCTGCAAGCCATAGCAAATTCCGAGAATCGGCATGCGAATGCTGTAAACATCCTGCAACAGCAGTTGATCGGCAGCTTCCCGAAGAGGATCAGGCGCGGCCGTGCGCAGAGAACGTTCCGCTTTAAACTTCGCGGGATCGACATCAGCGCTGCTGCCCGGCAACAGCACCGCATCGCAACATCCAACAATTTTTTTAAGATCGTCTGCGCTCAGATCGAGCGTAATGCGCACCGGCTCTCCCCCAGCCAGCGCAACAGCCCGTTCATACTGTGGAATCGAACGCTCCGCATATTCGCGATTGCCGGAGTGAGGCATGGGAATGGCAATGCGCGGAGGCGAAGGCATGATTAACTGACCCTCTCGATAGCGGCCAGTGTCTTCGTCTGCCGGTAGTGCCGGATTTCCATCGCGAATGCGCCCACAGAAATGATGCATCCCGCAACCAACGCCGCAGGCAGGGCGATGTGGCGATAAGCCATCGTCATCTCAGGATGAACTCCGCGTACGAGCGATACGATTGCGATCCCAACAATACCCAAAAACAGACTCACGGCAAACGAAAGCAGCGTACCGATAAACGTGACCAACACAACACGCACTGGGATCGCGTACCAGCGCGGGATGCGCGGTTGAGCTTTCATCGCCATACTTCTAACCTACACCATTTAACCTACACCATTCGATGGTGCTACATCGACTCGCGCCGGCCAACGTCAGCCCGCAGAGGATGGTTCTGGAATCGCTTCAATACGTCCGAGCAAAAATACATAGCCCAGAATTCCCAACACCAAAATTACAGTCGCAGTTACGAATGCCGCGGCGAACGAATGCCAAGCCGAAACGATGTAGCCGGTAATGATTGGCGCAGAGATCGCTGAAATTTGTCCGCAAAGATTCACCGCCCCCGCAAGCGTGCCCACGCTCTCTCTGGGGGATATCAGTGAAGGAACCGTCCACGCCACCGGCGCAGCCGCTGCCAATCCTCCCAACGCAAGGCTGATCCAGATCAGCGCCGCGACCGTAGTGTGAGCGCTCGCCGCGCCGAAGATGGCGAGTCCGCATGCCATCCCTCCAACCAAAACTGTCTGCCGGACTCGGTTTGCATCAAATCCACGCCGGATCAAATCATCCACCAGCCAGCCACCCACCAGCACATCCGTAAACGTTGCAAACAGCCAGGGGACGCTGGTGTAAAAAACCGAATGAAACAAATCCGCGTGCAACGAGACCGAAAGATAACTCGGCAGCCAGGTCAGCAATAAAAAGAACGTGTAGTTATAAGCTCCCCATCCCAGCGCCAGTCCGTAAACTTTTTTCTGTCGCAGCAAATAACCCAGCGAACTTCCTCCCCGCGCCTTCGTGCGATCTTCCGTTTGAGCCCCTCCCTGCACGATAAATTCGCGCTCCCGCGGCGTAAGTTTACGATCTTCACCCGGATTGCGGTAGACGGCATAGAAAAGCAAAAAATAAAGAAAGCTAATGAACCCGGTTGCGGCGAAACTCCACCGCCAGCCAAAGTGCAGCAGCAGCAATCCAATCAGCGGAACGCCGATCGCCGTGGAAAATTTCGCGGCGGCATCGGTCAATGCCGTTGCCAAGCTTCTTTCCTGTTTCGTAAACCAATAGCCCAGAGCTTTGGCATTCGCGGGGAAAGTCGGAGACTCGCTGATTCCCAACAGCAGCCGTGCGCCCAAAAACCAACTCAACCCGGGAGCAATGGCCGCTGCCAAAGAAGAGAGGCTCCAAAGCAGCGAACTGGCACGCCCCACCAGCTTCACTCCCCAGCGGTCGAGCAGTACGCCGGCCGGCATTTGCATCAGGGCATAAGTCCAACTGAATGCGCTGGAGAGATAGCCAAAAGCTATGAGCGACAAGCCGAACGAATCATGAAGCGCATCGCGCGAAACCGATAAATTGATCCGATCGAAAAAATTGACCAGCACTCCAAGAGAGAGCAGGAAGGCGATTCGCCATCGCCGTCGCGGCACATGCATCCCAGCTAAATCCGAATTAACCATCACTGGGCACCGTTGCCGCCGCTTATTAATTCCGGCATCGCATATTGCAGTCCTTGCACCACCCCGCGCAATTCGCCCAGCCCTTTCAGCCTGCCAACGTACGAATACCCTGGGTATGCCTTCTTTTCGCCGTCGTCAGCTAGTAGGTGCCCGTGATCGGGACGCATAGGAATCTCATGATCCGCCCTGCCTGAACTCCGGCGTTTCGTCTCTTCTTCCAGTAAAGCGCGGATCAGGCCCACCATATCGGAGCTGCCATGCAAGTGCTCGGCTTCATGAAATGTTCCGTCGGCTTCTCTCATCACCTGCCGGAGATGGGCAAAATGAATGCGCGGCGCAAATTCACGGACCATCGCCAACAAATCATTATCGGCCCGCGCGCCCAACGAGCCCACGCAAAACGTCAGCCCGTTCTCGATTAAATCGCAGCCCGCAAAAATCGCTCGTACATCGTCAGCGGTGGAAACCACGCGCGGAATGCCAAACAGCGGCAGGGGCGGATCATCGGGATGAATCGCAAACCGGGCGCCTACCTCTTGTGCCACCGGAACAACTTCCCGCAGGAATGCGATGAGGTTATTCCGCAATTCGCCGAGGGTAATGCCGCGATATTCCGCAATCAACCGGCGAAGCGCCTCACGATCGTAGGAATCCCCGGCCCAGGGCAATCCGGTAAGGACGGCGTGCTCCAGGCTATCGCGGCGTGCCTCAGGCATGGAGTGAAAGCGTTCATGTGCCGCATGAACCCGCTCTTCGGAGTAGTCGGCCTCGGCATTTTCGCGCTGCAAAATAAACAGGTCGTATGCTGCGAAATCCACGCCATCGAAACGCAGCGCCAATCCAGTGGTCGGCAACGGCCATAGCAAGTCGGTTCTCGTCCAATCCACGACCGGCATGAAGTTGTAACAAATGACGCGTACTCCCGCCTTCGCAACAGCCACTAAAGTGTCTTTCCATGCGCCGATAAACTGCCGGCAGATTCCGTTTCGCAGCTTGATCGAATGATGGACCGGAATACTTTCCACCACTGACCATTCCATGCCAGCCGCGAGAATTTGATCTTTCCGCTTTAACACTTCCTCCAGCGGCCACGCTTCGCCGCGATAAAGATGGTGCAATGCGGAGACAATCCCAGTCGCGCCCGCTTGTCGAATGTGACGCAACGGTATCGGATCGTTGCGCCCGAACCACCGCCATGTCTCCTTCATAGCTCGGTGTCACCGCTCCTATCCATTTCATCAACTGCAATGCACACCGCATCTCGCTGGACAAATTCTACGCGAGCCGCGATACCACAAAGCGAGACCTGCTTCTAGAACGTAGTCGCCACCGTAAAGCGGAAGGTTTTGCGTGGCTCACGCAGCAGGAAGCTGGGCGCATAAGTATTGACGGCCAGGTGATAGGTATATTCTCCGGCGGAGGTCAGGAAGCAACCGCTCGGTCCGCAGGTGTGCGGGAACATGCCGGTCGTGATTGGAATCGGCGGCGTGGCCGGGCTATCCAGCCGCAACGGGTTGTACGCCCAGTAGATGCGGAACGGTGCATTGATCACCGGCAGGAACATCTGGAGTTCGAGTCCCGTGGACATTCTCGGCCTCCAGTTCGTTGTTCCCAAAACCTGCAATTGATCCGAAGGCTGCGGATTCAAAATGCTTCCCGGAGTACAACCGGTGCCCGTCGCCGTGCCCGTCGCCTGGCTGAGCGTGGGACAGCCAAATTGCTGGCTGATCACCTGATCGTATTGCACCTGCGCAATCTGCAATTGCGAAGGCCGGACAATAGGATCGATTCCCATATCCAAGAATGGCGCGATTGCTACCGGCCCATAAATCGTAATGCGGTATTCGAAGTTGGTGACGACGCTCAAGTCTCCGCCCGGGAAAGTGATTTGATCGATCGGGATGGGAATCGTCAAATTGCCGAGCAGAGGATTCAGCGGGTTCTTCAGAACCGGAGTTCCATCGGGATTCGTAAGCGTGATCGATCCCACACTCGGCAGGAAAGCCACCGGCGATACCGAGCGAATGTCGAAACCGCGGAGATCGTTCTCGCCACCGAGATACGCGCGCTGGAATGGGGGTGCAACTAAACCGCCATAGCCGCTAATGAAGGATCCCTGAACGTTGAAGCCCAAAGCGTTGCGCCGGTTCTGTACCGGAATAAATTTCTTGTACTGTACGATGGGGCGAATCGAACGAATCGTTCCGCCAATTCCAGCCAATTCAGCACCTGCCGTGAACTGCTGCCCATGGTGAGGCGAGATGGGGCTGTCAATTGTGTTGAAAGAAAAGTTAGGGAAAATCTTGCTGGTGATAATTCCATCGAGTGCTACGGGCCCGGAAATGCCGCGGAACGCCAGGAACTCGAACAGATTTCGCGAAGCCGAACTTAATGCCAGCAGCGAAGAACGGTCAAACGAATAGGTAATGCCCACGCGCTTGAAAGAACGGTGCAGCGGATAGCTTAACGATGACGTGAATCCTGCGCTCGACTGCGTGTAATTCTGCAGGTTTTGCAGCACCGTGTTCGGCAGGTTCACATTCTGCCCGCGGAAAATGGAAAGCTGACGCGCCTGGTTGTAACTGACTCGGTTTACATAAACGTTAAAGCCGAATTGCAAAGGCTTGTCGAACATATACGGCTCGGTGAAGCCGAAGCGCACACTGCGCGCCAGATTTCCCAAGCTGGCCTGCATCGAAAGCGTTTCGCCGAGACCGAGGAAGTTGTTCGTCGCATAATTGAGGCCGACGAATGCGCCTTCCAGTCCGCTGACGCCGCCATTCAAGCCAATGCTGTTCTTGCCCTTTTCATGGACTTTCAGGGTGAGGTCGACCAGTCCATCCTTTTCGTCCAGCTTACGGTCGGTAATGTTGGGATCTTCGGGCTTCAGTTGATCGAAATACCCCAACTGATTCAAACGCAACAGGCTCAACTCCCAAAGCCGCGAATTGTAGACGTTCCCTTCTTCTAGCGCGATTTCGCGGCGAATTACCTTGTCGCGCGTGGTGGTATTTCCCTGGAATTCGATGCGGCGAACATAGAACTGCTTGCCTTCGTCCACGTCGACATCGAGGAAAATCAGTTTCTTATCGTCGTCAAACCGAGTTTCAGGCACCGACGTAAAATTGATGTAACCCTGTTCGCCGTAGGCTTTGCGCAGATTTTCCAATCCCTTGGCGATCTTATCTTTGCTGAAGATTTCGCCGTCTCTAATCGGAAACAGGTTGCGCAGCGCCTTTGTATTTTGTACCGCTTTGTTGTTCTTGAACGAAATCGAGCCCAGCGTATAGCGGTCGCCTTCTTCAATCGGCATGGTAATGTCGACCGACTTACCCGGCCCGGATTGCACAAGCGGGATGTGCGTGCCTTTGTGCCCGGTATCGTGAATCTGTGTCTTGGGCTCGTTCACGATTACTTTGAAATAGCCGCGATTCTGATATTCGTTGCGGACGCGTTCCGTATCTTCGTCCAGCTTGGTTGCATCGTAAGTGCGCGCAAAAATATTTTCCAGGAAGATCGAGTGCGGAACGCCAATGGGACGCAAGTTCTTCATTGCATACCGCAGAATTCGAGTCTTCACGTTCTTGTTGCCTTCAAACTTGATCTTCCCCACCTTCACCTTCGGCCCTTCTTTAATCACAAAGGTGATGCCCACTGCGGCGGGAGGAATTTGCCGCACCTCAGTCCGGATGGTCGAAAACTGGCGGCCATGTTCGGCCAGCAGGCCTTTGATGGCAACTTCCGCCTTCTTCACCTTCGTCGGGTCATATTGGTTCTCCACCGTCAGTCCGACTTTGGCTTCTTTGAAGCGGTCCAGTACATCGCTGGTCGTGACCGAACTCAAGCCCACATAATTGATCTCACGGATCGTTGGCTTTTCCTTCACCGCAATCGTCAGCCGCCAACCCTTGGGGGTCTGCTCGCGTGTAAAACGAATGTCTTCGAAGTAGCCGGTGTTCCACAGCGCGTTGAAATCGCGCTCCAGCGAGGCAGGATCGTAAATATCGCCAGGGTGAGTAAAGATTCGCGCCAGAACAGTTTCTTTGGGAATCCTGCGGTTGCCGGTGACGTCGATCTCGGAAATGATATCGGTCTGCGACCAGCTGGCAGCCGAGAGAAAAATGGCCAGCAATACTCCCAGCATCCCAGCCAGCCGCACCGTTCGCCGGCAAAACGCCGCGAAAGAAGAAGAGGATGGGGTGCAAGCGCCTCCAGAAAGGCCACAGCCGTTCTCAGGCACAACAATATCCTTATGAAAGCGAAAGCGAATCGCTACGACCTCAGCCTCTGGGATGTGGGAAAACGATCATTATACGGTAGAGAAAGAAAAAAAGGTCTAACTTGCCACTCTTTCCGGTGGCTTTATCTGGAATTGCATAACTCCACTTCAACCAAGACGGAATAAAACGTGGCGGAGTTGCCCAAGCCCGAAAAGTTTTCCTGAAATCGTCAGACACGCGGCACGGACGCCCCTTCGGCCTCGCATTATTATAAAGCGTTCTCTCTCGACACTTGCGGCAGGGAAAATAAAAATGGGCAGCCTGCGTGGCTGCCCATCATAGGTTGAATTGTTTTGCGTTATTGCGTCGCTGGCGGATCGGACACCACCGTTGCAGCCAGCATTGGCGCCTGCGTCAGCTGGTCGTAGAACAACAAACCACCAGCCACTAGCGGTTCTCCGGAGTTGAGCGTGCTAAGGCCGGTTGTATTGACGAAGAGCGTCAGGTTGCCGGTGCCTACCGTCAGCGGCGAGCCACCTAGCGAATACCCTATCAACCCGTTGTTCTGCAGTTCGAAACTGCCCAGGTTGCCACTGAGGATGTTCGGGCTGCCCGTCATCGTTCCATAAACGCCCTGGAATCTTAACGAGATCATCTGCGGTGTAAAAACGCTGTTGCTGTAACTGCCGCCGATGAAAACACGCTGACCCACCAGCACGGTTGAATCGTTGAATAGAGCGTTAGTGAAGAGATTATCGAAGAAGCACACGTCATACTGCGTGACTGCGCTTACATTAATGGTCTGGATCGTGTCGCTATCGCCCACCAGGTCTCCGCTGGTTTCACCAACAAATAGCGTGATGCTTTGCACCGGGCCTGAAGTTGGATTAATCGCCAACACGCGGCCGGAGAGAAATGCTTGCGATGTGGTGATGACTTCCACGTTGTTTGCGATCAAAGTCCCATCGGCCTGATACGCTCCCTGCACCCCAACAACCGCGGGTGTGGCTAGATTGTTAATGCTCCATCCGCTGTTGAACTGAGTGGTGCTGTTCACGTCAACCGTCAACTGGTGCCCGTACGGACCTTGAATTACAAATGAATTGCCGGACGCATTTACTGAAACCAGCCCACCCATAAGATCGGTTATTTGCGCAGTGCTATCACTAGCCTGTACCGCCTTGGCATAAATGGTTGGATTGACCACGCCTGTGACATTGCCCGAGCCGTCAACCGCCACAGATTGGCGGATGTCGAAATCCATTCTCAGCCCAGCCAGGCCGTTGCTGCCCACCACCATCGCAGCGGGAAAATTCACGGTCACGGTGGTTGTGGTAGGGCCGCCGCTCGAATTAAATGTGCCATTCATTGTGGTGACGATCGGCGTCGGAGTCATCTGCACGTAAGAAATCACCGGGTTCGATAGCGAGAAGGTGGCGCTCGTATACGTGCCAGCGGTTACGGAATTGAAGCCCAAGGGAGAACGCAAGCCCAGAAGCCGAGCAAAATCCACCGTTGTGGCCGTGGAGAGAACTTGCACCGAGGTATTGTTGCTGCCGTTCAAAGTGATCGAATTGATGGTGACGTCGAAACCCACTACCGACGCCAGCGGCGCATCTTCGCCAGTAATGAACACGTTCGCCGATTGCGCCGACGGCGACATTGAATTGGATGAGTTCGATGATGAACTACAACCCACACCCAGCATCGAAAGCGAAATCAATAGCGCGACTCCTAAGAACTTTTTCATAGCAAACTCCAATCAAAGGATTTTGTCGTGAATCCATCCGGGAAAACCGCATACTTTTCTTCACTATGATGGAAACACGGCTTTCGCAACGATGTCGCGTAACCGCGGTTCCGGTTACCGGACATAATCCTAGAGTGGGACAAGCCGTAAGTATTGGGATTACAGACAGTTAGCGATCAAACCCGGACAATTCCAGAAGGCCTTGTACTTTAGTTTGGCAAGTTTTAGGAGAGCACCGTTTTCGGCCGTGCTGCCAGGAGGGGTTAAAAGACTCGGGCTTAAACGTTGAAGTGTCGCTTTTACTTGTACAAACGTTTTCTCGCTGCCGGGCGCAATCGAGCCTACTTTAATTCCAAAACTTCTTTTTCTTTTCCCTTGCTCATCTCTTCCATCTTTTTGATCTCGTCGTCGGTAAGCTTCTGAATCTCTTCGAGAGAGCGTTTCTCGTCATCTTCATTAATCTTCTTGTCCTTCATCGCCTTCTTGATGGCGTCATTACCATCGCGCCGAATGTTCCGTACCGCCGTACGATGCTCCTCCAGCACCTTGTGCAAATGCTTCACCATATCCTGTCGCCGTTCCTGGGTAAGGGCAGGCACGGGCACGCGAATCAACTTGCCGTCGTTCATCGGATTTAGCCCCAATTCGGCCGATCGAATCGCCTTTTCAATCACCGCCATTTGCGACGTATCGTAGGGCTGCACCGTGATCATCTGCGGCTCCGGAGCATGCACCTGTGCGATCTGATTCAGCGGCATCTGCGATCCGTAATAGTCGACGCTCACGCCGTCGAGCATATGCACCGACGCGCGACCGGTACGCGTCGCCGCCATGGCCTTGCGGAAGTCTTCGACCGCCTTTTCCATGCGCATTTTCAGTTGCGCGTAAGTTTCTTTCAGGCCGGGAATCGCGGCCATTGTGGCTTGAGCCATATCGTCAGCTCCGTAAAATGATAAGAATCAAAACATCAAATTATAAACCCAAAAAAGTTGCCACGGGTTCGCCCGGATCATTACGGATGAGAAATAAAAAATCCGCGTGAATCCGTCAAATCCGTGGCCAAATCTAAGCGCCCACCCTCGACCCAATCTTCTCCCCGCTCACCACGCGCCTTATATTTCCGTGCTGGTTCAGGTTGAAGACGATGATGGGCAGGTTGTTGTCTTTGCACAGGCTGATGGCCGTGGAATCCATCACGTTCAGCCCCAGCCGCAGCACATCCATGTAAGTGATGTCGGTAAATTTCTTGGCATCCTTCACTTTCATGGGATCGGCGTCGTAAATGCCATCGACTTTCGTGGCCTTGAGAATGGCTTCCGCTTTAATCTCCATGGCGCGCAGCGAAGCCGCCGTATCGGTCGAAAAATAAGGATTGCCGGTGCCGCCGGCAAAAATTACCACGCGTCCCTTTTCCAGATGCCGCATGGCCCGCCGCCGGATAAATGGCTCGGCTACCTGCTTCATCTCAATTGCCGACTGCACACGGGTATACACGTTTTGCTTCTCCAGCGCATCCTGCAAGGCCAGGGCATTGATCACCGTGGCCAGCATACCCATGTGATCAGCCGAAACGCGATCCATCTCTTTCGCCTGCTCGGCCACGCCGCGGAAAAAATTCCCCCCGCCAACCACAATAGCCAGCTGCACGCCCAACTTGTGCACCTCCGCCAACTCGGCGGCGATCTCGTGAATGCGCGCCGTATCCACGCCAAAACCCTGATTCGCAGCCAGGGCTTCTCCGGAAAGCTTGAGCAGAACGCGTTTGAAGGCAATGGGCATGAAGTTAAGTCACTATTTTTCAGCTCTCAGCAGCCAGATTGGCGTCCGCAACTAAAGCCGAGGCACACTTATCGATCAAACAAAGCGCCCATTCGGACGCCTTGTTACTACTCTGATTTTTGTTCGGAAGGCTTGGTGATAGCGATGGTCTCGCCCGCATCGCCAACCTTGAAGCGCGCGAAGCGGCGCACACTGATGTTCTCGCCCAGCTTGCCGATCTTTGCCGCGATGAGCTGCGCAATCGACATGGTCTGGTCCTTGATGAAAGGCTGCTCCAGCAGGCAGACCTCTTCATAGAACTTTTCCATCTTGCCGTTCACCATCTTCTCGGCAATGTTGGCGGGCTTGCCGCTCTTAATCGCTTGATCCAGGAAGATATCTTTCTCGCGGGCGAAATCAGCTTCCGTCACATCTTCTTTGCGGACGTACTTCGGATCACTGGCCGCAATGTGCATCGCGATGTCGTGCGCCAGTTCTTTGAAGTCCTCGGTGCGCGCCACAAAATCGCTCTCGCAATTCACTTCCACAAGCACGCCAATCTTGCCGCCGGCGTGAATGTAGCTGGTCACTGCCCCTTCGCTGGTCACGCGCGTCGCTTTCTTGGCCGCAACCGAAACGCCTTTCTTGCGCAGGATCACGACCGCCTGCTCCATATCGCCTTTGGCTTCGGTCAAAGCCTGCTTGCAATCCATCATGGGAGCTCCGGTTTTTTCCCGGAGATCTTTCACTTGCGTCGCCGAAATATTCACTGTAGTCGTACCCATATTTCCTTTTCTGTAGACACGTAACTTGTTACTTCTCTTCTAGCCAAATGCAAACCCGCCGCTGCCGGCAGGACGTTACGTTCCTTACGATGATTAGATGCCGCCCTACAAACTTTGACCCGCGCCGGGACCAATCTTAACCATGACCCGCGCGGGTCTGAATCCAAATGCCCGGTTTGTTTCTAGGTACTGGATACTCGCAACTGAGTACTGCCGCTAAACCGTCTGGCTTTCCACCTTGGGGATATCAGCCTCTTCATTCGCGACCGGTTTCTTCTGCGCGCCCCGTCCGCTCATTACGTCTTCCATGCTGATGTCTTCCATCGCGTCAATCGAGCCATCTTCTCCGCCGTGCATTCCAAATCCAGCCGAGCCCACTTCCTCCGGCATGTTTGCCAGAGCTTGCGCATGTTCCGCAGCCGCACTCATGTCAGCGATCTGTTTATCGCTCATCAACTGAGCGCCCTCGGCAATCGACTCTGAAATCTTCGAAGTAAACAGTCGAATCGCCCGCAACGCATCATCGTTGCCCGGAATCACGTAATCCACTTCCGTGGGATCGCAATTCGTATCCACCACCGCAACCACTGGAATACCCAGCTTGCGCGCCTCGCGCACCGCAATCTGCTCTTTATTCGAATCGATCACAAAAATTGCGTCCGGCAACCGGTTCATGTTCTTGATGCCCGCCAGGTTGGCCTGAAGATGCTTGCGCTCGCGCTCCAGTTTGATGACTTCTTTCTTCGGCAGCAACTCGTAGCGGCCATCCGTGGCCATCTCGTCGAGCTCTTTCAGTCGCTTTACTGATTTCTGTACGGTTATCCAATTCGTCAGCAGTCCGCCCAGCCAGCGCTGGTTAATGTAAAACCCGCCACACTTGGTCGCTTCTTCGGCGATGGCGTCCTGCGCCTGGCGCTTGGTTCCCACGAACAGCACAATCTTGCCGTCGGCCGCCAGATCCTGCACAAACTTCGACGCCTCTTTGAACATCTTCAGCGTCTTCTGCAAATCGATGATGTAAATTCCATTGCGCTCTCCGAAGATGAACTCTTTCATCTTGGGATTCCAGCGTTTCGTCTGATGCCCGAAGTGAACACCCGCTTCGAGCAACTCCTTCATGGTGATAGTAGCCAATGAACCTCCTTATTTAGTCTGCATCGGGAAGCTAGTTCTCAGTACCTAGTACCCAGCAAAAACTACTGGGAACTTGGTGCTGGCAACTGCTCTCCGATTGCCATTCCCGTCCCCGCGCCGCGAGGCACGAGAAGAATTGAACACCTAAAACCAGCTATTAACTTCTGCTCTTAACTCCTAGCCAAACCAACAACCTTGTCATTCCGACCCCCGAGCGACAGCGAGGGGCGGAGGAATCCCTACCCAAATCTGCTGTCGTCGAAAGCCAAAACTGCGCCCAGCAACTACCGTTTGCTGAATTGGAACCGTTTACGCGCGCCCTTCTGACCGTACTTCTTCCGTTCTTTTTCGCGCGAATCGCGAGTCACGTGTCCCTCGGCCTTCAACTTGCCGCGCAGCTCCGCGTTGAACTGCATCAACGCGCGCGCAATGCCCAGCTTCACCGCATCGGCCTGGCCGCGCACTCCGCCGCCCAGCACGCTGGCGATAATGTTGAACGACGCCGCGGTTTCCGTGGACGCCAAAGGCGCCTTCGCTGCGGATCGCTGCGCAGGAGTTACAAAGTACTCCTCGAACTCCCGCCCGTTCACCTTGAAATCGCCACTGCCCGGACGCAAATACACCCGCGCCACCGCCCGCTTCCGCCGTCCCGTTCCGTAGTACTGAACCAATTCCGCCATTTAGCTTCCAGCTCCTAATCTCGTTTGTCATCCTGAGCGCAGCCGTTCTTCAGGCGGAGCGAAGGATCTCAATCTTCCCCGACCTACGTCGGAAACTGCTTACGCCCGCACTTCCAACTTCAAATCCAAGGGCTTCTGTGCGGCATGCGGATGCTTCTCGCCTTTGTACACATTGAGCTTCGAAAGCATATGTGCCGACAGCTTGTTCTTCGGCAACATGCGCCGCACCGCGTCTTCAATGATCGCTTCCGGCTTGCGCGCCAAACGCTTGCGATAATCCTCGGTCCGCAAACCGCCGGGATATCCCGTGTAGTGGTGATACTGCTTCTGCTCCGACTTCACGCCAGTCGTCCTGATCTTCTCGGCATTCACCACAATCACGTGATCGCCAGTATCGAGAAATGGTGTGTACTGCGGATTCTCTTTGCCCATGAGGATGCGCGCCACTTGCGACGCCAGACGTCCAAGCGTCTGCCCATCCGCATCCACGACATACCACTTGCGCACAATTTCCCCCGGTTTGGGGAAATAGGTAGACATTGAAGCTCTCCCAGAATGAAAAAAATTGCGAAACGCGATTGAAAATTACAAAGAAGACCGCTCGTTGATTCTCCAGCGAGGACGCCAGACCATCAGGCGGGCAACCGCGAGACTTCCCAAAGCTTTAAAGATACCGTAGGCCGCAAAGAATTGTCAACGGCGAGTTACACAGGTTATGGGTGGTTAAAAACACCTTGACAGCCCTTCCGCCCTCGAACATAATTTCGCTCTCTCGCAACATATTTGGGGCAACAAACCGTACTAAAAACCTGGAGGCATTCCGTGAAAAAACTCTTTCTGCTGACCATGACGCTTGGTCTTCTAATCCTCCCGCTCCACGCGCAAAACGTGTGGTCGAGCAAAATCGACACCTTTGGCAACTTCGTGCACAGTTCGTTCAATCCACACGCGAATGGTATCGTGAGCATACTCACGCCCGCCACCGCCATCACCGTTAATCGGATTCAACTCCAAGGCATTAATGGTCTGGATGGGGTTATGTGTTCTCCGTTGGCCGGGATAAAAGTCACCGACGGCACCACCACTGCCGCATTAGCCATCCCCAACACCACCGCCACCGATGGTAATCCTGGACCAGTCACGAACGATAGCGGTCCAATCAGCCTGGCGTTCCCTGCAGGGGATCGACTGCGATTAGTAGCAGTTCCGGGAAGTGCGGGCTGCAATCCCTTTGAGATCAACATCGTGGTGCAGTACAGCGTCACGCCGTAGATCGCGAAGAGGAAAGTAAGCTAAGAGGGGTGACAAAGTAAAACTGGGTTGGCTAAAAGCTAAGAGCGAAGAGTTAAAAACTACTCGTACGCCAGCGCATCAATCGGATCTTTTTGCGCCGCCTTATACGCTGGGTAAATCGCGCCGCAGGTCGCTCCCACAATCGCAATGATCGTGGCCCGCACCATCCACACCGCGCTCTGATCGATGTGTACCAGCGGCCAGCGCTGCTGAATTCCGACCCGCGCCGCCAGGCTGATCGCGATTCCGACGGCTATCCCCACCAGCGCCAGCACCACAGTCTCGCGCAGAATTACATTCATGATGTAAAACTTCGACGCGCCCATCGACTTTAAAATTCCAATCTCCCGCGTGCGCTCCATCACGGCCGTATACATCGATTGAAAAATCACCAGAAAGCCAATCACTAGGCTCACGCCAATCACCACCCCAATAAACGGCCGGAAGCCCGGCAGTCGGCTCGGCGTCATCATGCTCAAATAATCAGAGGTCGAGAGCACTGAATATTTTTCCATCCCCGGCTGCGCCTTGATTTCATTGACTACCGCAGCGGCATTATCGGGATTATCCAGCTTCACGTAGAAGACAGATGCTTTGTCCTGGGCACCGATCAACTCCTGCAGCGTGCTCATGGGGATGAATTTCCGCGCCCCGCGCCCGTTCTCAACAATTCCGCAAATGTGGAACGGCTGGTTCAGGATTTCCATCGTGTCGCCAACCTTCACATGCTTTTGGCGCGCGATGTAATCGTCCACCAATGCGTCGTTCGGTCCCTGAAAAGGCCCGCCCTCTACATACTGGAACGCCCCGCCCAGGGCCTGAAAGCTGGAAATATCGATGCCATCGATCACTTCCAGCCCGCCGCTGGTCGCAATCTGCCAGATAATCGGGCTGACCACCTTGACGTGCGGAAGCTGGCGCAAAACATCCGCCACCTTCGCCGACACGGGAGCGCCGCTGATGCCGGCCAGAAATGACGATCCCGGCGGCTGAACGATCACGTCAAACCCAATGCCGGAAGTGCGAAACTTCTGATCGTTCATGATCCCGTAGCAAAGTCCCACGATCACCAGGATCAAAGTAACTTCCAGCGCAATGGCGACAATGCTGATCAGCGAGCGGATTGGCCGATGCACCAGGTTGGCGACAACCATTTTATTCATCATTGGGAAAAGCACTCAGCCGTCAGCACTTGGCATTCAGCCAAACAACGCCAAAGTAGATCTCAAAATCTTTAAAGGCTGAATGCTAATTGCTAAGTGCTGACTGCTCGCAATCACCGCGGCGGTACCACTGCACTAGACTGCGGCTGCGGACGGTCCAGATGCACCACCTCCGCACCCGGCGGCTGCTGCAAAGCAAATTGGTCGTCGCGCAGCGGCTTATTGATATCCAGCTTCAGTATATTCAGCGTGATGTCGTACTCTTCCTGCGGCCGCGAAATTTCGATGCGCGACGCAAAGGTCACGCCATCATAATCCTTATAGTTCGCATACTTCGCGTCAGTCACTAGATTGCCCTGCTCATCATAAATATACTGCCGGTGCGGTTGCAGATCGACGCGGCTGAAAACGATCTTGCGCGCCAGCACACCCTCAGTCTCGCTCTTCTTGCGAATCACAATCAGCTCGTAATCCTCTTGCAGCACGCGGTGGCCCTTGGCGTCATGCAGGATTTCATCTCCATTTTCCAGCACCGCAATCTCATGCTCGCCATCGATCGGCCGGATCAGCAGCGCGTCATAAATATCCTTTGGCCGGATATTTTCCATCGGCTGGTCTGGATTTCGCGTCTCCATTTCGTTGCTGCCCACCACAAACCGGTTCTTCGGTGGAATCCATAGCTTGAATTCCTGCCCGTCGCTCACCATATCGAAAGCCGTGGTGCGCACGATTGGCAGCAGCCCAATCATATGCAGCATTGCCGGCTTCCGCGCCAGCACATATCCGCGAATCTCTTTGTAGTCGGTGACGTGCCCTTTTTTCGCGCCGCCCACAGAGGTATCGATGTCCACGGTCGCCTGCAACGACTGAATCTTTTGCGCCTGCTGATTAATATTGTCGATCAAGGCCGATTGCGATGCTTCCTTCAACGGAGCCTTGGAGTAGGTCTCCTCGACCGGACGGGTGTGAAAAAGACACGCTGAAGTGGGCAGTACTGCAAGAAGAACAGCCAAAACCCCCAAAGGCGAGCTACGTCTCATGAAATATTCGATGATCTCCAGAACATTTGAGTATAGCGCGAGAAAAAAGGGTGCAGGAACTTGTGC
The DNA here is from genome assembly GCA_035486715.1 of Candidatus Aquilonibacter sp. Classification (GTDB taxonomy): domain Bacteria; phylum Acidobacteriota; class Terriglobia; order Terriglobales; family Acidobacteriaceae; genus Sulfotelmatobacter. Next base: position 54,710 of record DATHMV010000066.1, on the reverse strand, counting down.
ACCGCATAGTGGCTATTTTAAGGAAGATTTATATCAGGGCATGTTCAGGAAGGTTTGTATCAGGGCATGCCGCTCGAATATCTGCTATTAGGCCAAGCATCCTCTCTACACTTCGAGATGGCGCATCCCGTTTCCCGGAGAATCACTTTGTTAACGGCTGGCAACTCGTCACCAACCTATTCTCCACGACATAATCATCTAAACTACTTCCACCGTGCGCAAAATCCTCTGGCTCCTCGTAATCGCCATCTTCGCCGCCGCAGGCTGGCTGGCATGGGCGCTACTCATTCCCGCAGAGCCTTCCGCCCAGACCTTTGTCATGCTGCGCCCGGGCTTTTCCACGCGCCGTATCGCCGCCGAATTGAAGGCCAATGGAATCATCCGCAGCGAGGACGCATTTATCCTCTGGCACTACATTCATCATCGCCGCTCTCTTAAAGCGGGAGAATATTTATTCGACAAGCCGCGAAACATCATTGAAGTTCACACTCGTTTGGCTCGCGGCGAGGTTTACTTCCGCACCGTAGTTATCCCCGAAGGCTTCACCATGTTCGATATCGCCCGTGCGGTCGAAGCCGCCGGCCTCGGCCCCGCGCAAGATTTTCTGAAGGAAGCGCAAACCGATACCGCTCTGATCGCCGATCTGGCTCCCGGTACACCATCTCTCGAAGGCTACCTCTTTCCCGACACCTACCAGTTCAGCCGCATGATGACCATGCATGAGATGGCCGCAGCCATGGTCAAGCAGTTTCGCCAGGTCGCGGGGCAGGTTGGATTAATTTCAGCGGCAGAAAGCACGGCGAACGCGGAACCAAATTCACCGCACATTGAAGTAGCAATGAGCGTAGCAATCCGCGATCAGAACACCGCGCCCACCGATGTCGAGCGCACCGTCACCATGGCATCAATCATCGAAAAAGAAACTGCGGTAGCCGAAGAGCGCCCACTGGTGGCCAGCGTCTACTACAACCGCCTCGCAAAGAAAGTTGCTCTCGACGCCGATCCCAGCATCATTTACGCAGAGCTATTGGCAGGAACCTACAGCGGCGCGTTGCATCATGACGACATGCAGTTCAATTCTCCTTACAACACCTACAAATTCCCCGGCCTACCTCCGGGCCCCATTGCCAACCCCGGGAAAAGCGCGCTGGAAGCGGCCATGCACCCGGCGCAATCCGACTATTACTATTTCGTCGCCGACGCGCAGGGCCACCATCGCTTCGCGATGACGATTGAGGAACACAATAAGAATGTCGCTGCATACCGTCGAGCCATGCGGGGGAATTAACGGATAGGACCTACCAGCGCGCGGTGTACAATCCTTCCTGTTTTCAATCATGGCAGCTCCCTCCACAGACGGCCAATTACATCACCGCACCATCCCGCTGGAGTCGATTCTGGCGGCTCGCCAGCGCGTCTATCAGGCTGCGGTCCGCACGCCGCTGGTCCGCCTGTATTACGATGACGCTCCCGCCGAGATTTATCTCAAGATCGAGTCACTCCAACCGATCGGCTCGTTCAAGATCCGTGGCGCCTACAACGCCGTCTCCTTATTAAAGCCAGAGGACCGGGCAAGAGGTGTGTGGACGATCAGCGCGGGCAATGCGGCGCAGGGCGTGGCCCTGGCGGCTAAGCTGGCCAGAGTCCGCTGCGAGGTTCTGGTGATGGACACCGCGCCGGTGGCGAAGCTTGACGCCATCCGGCGCCTGGGCGCCAGCATCCGTCAGGCGCCCATGGATGAGTGCTGGACCGCCGTCATCGAACGCGCGCATCCCGCCTTTGACGGCGTGTTCGTTCACCCCTTCGACGACGACGACTTTATCGCCGGCAACGCCACCTGCGGCTTGGAAATCCTCGAAGACTTGCCGGATGTTACCGCGATTGTGGCTGGCTTTGGCGGCGGTGGTCTGAGTTGCGGCGTCGCATCCGCGACGGCCGCCCTGAAGCCGGATGTGAAAGTGTTCGCCGCCGAACCGGAGACGGCTGCGCCTCTGCACTTGTCGTTTCTCAAAGGCTCTGCGCAGAAGTTTCCCGACTGGAGGACCAGCTTCGTCGACGGTTGTGGCGGCAAGACAGTTCTGCCCAGCATGTGGACGCTCGCCAGCCGCCTGCTGGCAGGCTCGATCGTTACTTCGCTTGACGAATGTCGCCAAGCCATGACAATCGTCGCTGCCCGCAATCACATCATCTGCGAGGGCGCAGCCGCGTGCGCGGTCGCAGCCGGACTCAGCGGCAAAGCCGGCAAGGGCAAGATCTGCTGCGTCGTTAGCGGCGGCAACATCGATCTCGGCAAGTTCGCCGAGCTCGTATCAAAGTAGATCAAGAATCCAGCACGGCGACACAGGGTCACAGAGAACACCTTAAAGAAGCCAAGAAAGTTAGGATATTTAAGAATTTTCTTCTCGTGACTCCGCGTCTCCGTGATAGATTCCCTTCTCTTAGCGCACCCGCCCCTCCATCCATCCTTGCAGAATTAAAATCGCAGCCATCCGGTCCACCGCCTTGGCGCGTTTCTCAATCGACAATTCCGTCTCACGCAGCAACCGGTTCGCCTCCGCCGAGGTCAACCGCTCATCCCACAGATGTACCGGCAGCCGGAATCGCTTCCGCAGCTCCTCCGCAAACACCTGCATTTTGTCGGACTGGATTCCCTCCGCTCCGCTCATGCGCAACGGCAATCCAACCACAATTTCCTGCACCGAATATTTCCGAATCACTCGCTCCAGCGCCGCCAGGTCCGTGCGCTTGTTCCGCCGTTGTAAAGTTTCTAATCCCTGCGCGGTGATCCCTAGCGGATCGGAAACAGCAATCCCAATCCTTCTGGACCCAACATCCAACCCCAAAACACGCCCGACTAACCGGCCCGGCCTTTCACCTGTATTGTTCACGCCGTGATTATATGCGGTTCAAGAAATAGCAAAACCTGCGATAACCCATCGGCGTGTAACTCATTCTGGAACAGCCACTTAACCATTCTTAAAGCCTCATTTCACCAACCTCAACCTTGCTTTTTATCCCAATTCGGGATAGTATGTTTCTAGTAAACGTTTTTCCCCACTAGACCCTTCTCCTGCCCGGGTGACCTTTTATGAGTAGTGCAGACGCGACCTACCACATCGGCGACAAGGTTGTGTATCCCAACCATGGCGTCGGCATCATCGAACAGATCAGCAGCCGTTCTATCGGCGCCACCGTGGAAAAGTTCTACCTGCTCAACATCAAGGCCAGCAGCCTCAAGGTGATGGTGCCCTGCAATAACGTGGGCAGTGTGGGCATACGCCGCGTCATCCGCAACGGCGAGGCGCAGAAAATTCTCGACTTCCTTTCCGTCACCGACGACCTCACCACTGCCGATTGGAAAGACCGTTTCAAGGAAAACTCCGAGCGCATGCGCACCGGCTCTCTGATTGAGGTCGCGGGAGTGATGAAGAGCCTGATCGCCCTGCACCAGGCCAAGCCGCTTTCCTTCCGTGAGAAAAAAATGCTGGAGCGCGCCCGTTATCTGCTCGTCAGCGAGCTGGCTATGTCGCGCAACTGCGAAGAAACCAAGGTGGAGGAGCTGCTCACGCTCGCTCTGTCGAAATGTAATCTACGCTTTCCCGAAGCCTCGGAATTCCAAGCGTAGTCGACCCAATTCGTTCTAACAAAGTAATAGTTCACCGACTCGCCCAATCGGTGAGTGGGTTATCTCCGCGGCACTTCTTCGCGCACTCCGCGATTAAAAAATTCTCGAGCTTTTAGTCGCAAAGATAATGTGCGAAGCATAGCGCAAGAAAAAATGGTCCTAGGGAGTACCCAGAAAACTCCCTAAGACCATCAACCCGCTAATTGGCAGCAACGGGTAAACTTATGCGCCAGCCTGCTGAATGCACTCTTCCAGCACGTCCATGCCAACGTCAGCTTGTTCTTTGGTTATCACCAGCGGCGGACAAAGCCGGATCGAACTCGGCCCGCAACCCAGGAACAGCACGCCATGTTCAAACGCCTTCTCCACGATCAAATCGCGCTCGGCCGCAGCATGTTCCTTCGTCGTCTTGTCCTTCACAATGTCGACTCCAATCATTAGCCCGCGTCCGCGCACATCGCCCACCAGCTTCAGCTTGGCAGGCCATTGCGCCATGCGCTTCATCATGTGCGCACCCACTTCCGCGGTATGTTGTAGCAGGTTTTCTTTTTCGATCACATCCAGCGTAGCCAGCGCCGCCGCCACGCATACCGGATTTCCGCCGAAAGTGGATGCGTGCGAACCCGGCACCCAGTCCATGATTTCGGCGCGGGTCATCACAATGCCCAGCGGCATACCGGACGCAATGCCTTTCGCGATGCAGATCATGTCCGGCTCAACGCCGGTATGCTCCACCGCCCACCACTTGCCGGTACGGCCCACGCCGCTTTGCACTTCATCGAGCACCAGCAGAATTCCGTGACGATCGCAGATGCGCCGCAGCTCCTGCATAAAGATCGTCGGCGCAACCACGTATCCGCCCTCGCCCTGTACCGGCTCGACAAAAATCGCGGCCACTTCCTCGGGAGGCAAAGTCGTCTTGAATAACTTCTCTTCAATGAACCGCGCGCAACTCAACGCAAACGCATCCGGATCCTGAGCCGGATCTTTCTTCCCGCGGTAAACATCGGGATACTGCACATGCGTCACTCCCGGCATCAGCGGAGCAAAACGCCGCCGCTGCTGCGGCTTTGACGCGGTCAGCGAGAGCGCGCCCATGGTGCGCCCGTGGAACGCGCCAAAGAACGCGATAATGTTCTGCCGCTTGGTGTGGTAACGCGCCAGCTTCAGGGCACACTCAATCGCCTCCGCGCCAGAATTGCCGTAATAAATTTTGTGCGGCCCCGGCATCGGAGCGATCTTCGACAAGCGCTCCGCCAGCTCCACCATGTTCTCGTAATAAAAATCCGTGCCCGACATGTGGATCAGCTCGCCCGCCTGCTTCTGCATGGCGGCAACCACCTCAGGATGGCAATGGCCGGTAGAAGTCACGGCTATGCCGGCGGAGAAATCGTAAAATTCGTTGCCGTCCACATCGGTGACGACGATGCCGCGCCCGCTCTTCGCCACCAGCGGATACGACCGCGTATACGACGGCGAAATATATTTCTCATCGTTGGCCAGCACGCGCCGGGCATTAGGCCCAGGCAGGGCAGTCTTAATCTTAGGGCCGGTAGTGGTCTTTTCCGGCACTGGTGCGGTCATGGTCTTCGTAGTCATGGAGTCCTCCGGCGCAGCCGTCTGTAGTCAGCCGCAGTTGTAAATGGATAGGGTTTCGGAGAGTGCGGCTCTGGTTGAAGCGCACGCGTACCGAGGCGAATCAGGCGAAGGATGGATTAATCGCTACCGAAGAGGCTGGGACGAAGACGCGAAGGAAGATTAGCGCGATACCGCCGCGGACACACCAGGCAGTCGAGCCAGCACTCGCGCATATGCGAATTGCCACCAGCGCCGGGAACCACCGAATTGGAAAAGTTGCGCAGCATCGCTAAACATCGTCGTCTGGAACATTATACGTGCCGCAGGCAAACGGCGTAACCCCTAAAATTCGTGAGAGATTACTTAGGAATTCTCGTGAAGTATTGGGGGGATAGCCCAGCTTTGCCGGACACACCACTACAGAGGCTGCCCCAGCTTTCCATGTTTTGGAAAGCTGGGCACCACGGACCTAGACCTCTAAGTTCATTGGTCACAGACGACCTTGAAGTCCCGTGATAAAACTCACCAGTGCCAAACAAACTCCAGCGTTACTACGGCGCGGGATACTCCCACTTCATCACCACCAGTTGCTACCAACGAAAACCGCTTCTCGCCACTCCGCAGTCCCGCGATCTGCTGCTCGAAGTGATCGAACAAGTTAGGCGGCGATATTACTTTGCGGTAGTCGGCTATGTCATCATGCCGGAGCACATACACCTGCTGCTGACCGAACCGGAGCGCGGCAATCCGTCGAAGGTGATGCAGGCGATCAAGCAGGGCTTTGCCCGCCGGCTTCTGATCAAGCTGCGCGCCGGTAACGAGCCGTGGCCCGGCAACTCGCGGAACACCGCGCTCGACGATGGGCACATCTGGCAGGCGCGATTTTATGATTTCGTTGTGTTCACCGACGAGAAGCGTGTAGAGAAGCTGCGCTATATGCATCGCAATCCGGTAAAGCGTGGACTGGTACGGGAGCCGTGGGAATGGGAGTGGAGCAGCTGCCGGCACTATGAGTTCGGCGAGCGTGGAATTGTGTTGGTGAATGAAGAACAAAAAGCGAGGCTGACGGTTCGTGAGGTCGCATGACGTCACTGCATAGGTCTGTGGTGCCCAGCTTTCCAACGGAGGGAAAGCTGGGGCAGCCTCAGTTTGGCGGTGTCGGCAGAGCCGGACCAGCCCCCGTACCCCCCTAAATTCGCGAGCGGCCAGGTCTTGCTTATCGGTTGAAAATCGCCCTTTTGCGCTGGTTGAAGGTGTTCGGTTACGCTCTTCTCGAACGGAGTTAGCGGAATGATTGAGCCAAACATTTTCAATTTTTACGTCTTTGGCGCGGATATGAGGCCATTACGCGCCCTCGCGCCAAATACCAAGCTGCGAGACAACCCTGATTTGATTCAGGCATTTCTATCGGCAACACATGTTGCCGAGTGGTTCGTACTGGAAGATTTTTGTAAGACCTATCTTCCGTCGTCGGGCCGTAAGCTAGGCGAGATTAAGAACTATCTTAATCGAGGTTTTCTTCATCCACCTGAGGGAGTCATTCCGCATGATGTCTCGGAAGATGATGCAAAAGCAATCGTCGAGCAGGTCAGCGAATTCGAGACCCTTCTTTCGGATGAGTTGAGCAAGCTGCCATTCTTTTGCCTAGAGGATGCGAAAATAGGAAATTTTTCAATCAATAAATTGTTGAAGGGAGCAAGCGATGGGTATCCAAATAAGGTGCGGATTCGTCTCACGCAAGCGTGCAAAAGTGAAATCGATGAAGCCGGTAAATGCCTGGTGTACGAGAGGAGCACCGCTGCTGGCTTCCATATTTTGCGATCTGTCGAGTTAACGATTAGACAATATCTTATGTCTATCTCAGGATTTGTGATGCCCCCTTTGAATCGCCAAAATTGGGGCGAATATCTGGACCTCTTGAAGAAAAATGGAGCAGCGCGGGTGGTCACGGATCATCTGCACAACATTAAAGATAATTACCGTAATCCTCTAATGCATCCAGAGGATTCATTGGAGCTCGATGAAGCAGTAAGTCTTTTCGCGGTTGCACAGTCAATGAGCGAGATGTTGGTAACGGATATGTTGTCTAGGGGTTTAGTCAAATGAGTGAAGATTGCCCAAAAACGTTTAAAGCCCTCAGCCCGCGAGGCCTCAAAGAACCACTGCAAAGATCGCAGGAATCTCGCTGAACTTTTTTGACATCCCCGAAAACTCCGCCTAGCATAGCTCTCACCTGTACCGGGGCGGCTTCCGGCCTGATCGACCCATGCTCGAACAGACCATCTCTCACTACCGGATCATCGAAAAACTCGGCGGCGGCGGCATGGGCGTGGTTTACAAGGCCGAAGACACGCGCCTTGGGCGCTTCGTAGCGCTGAAATTTTTGCCGGAAGATCTGGCGCAGGACCGCCAGGCGCTCGAACGCTTTCGCCGCGAAGCGAAGGCCGCGTCCGCGCTCAACCACCCCAACATCTGCACGATTTACGACATCGGCGAAGAAAATAGCCGAGCATTCCTGGTTATGGAGTTCCTCGATGGCGCGACGCTCAAGCACATGATCGGCGCGCGGGCCATGGAGATCGAAACCATTCTCGCCCTCGGCATCGAAATTGCCGACGCGCTCGATGCCGCGCATGCCGAAGGCATTGTCCATCGCGACATCAAGCCGGCCAACATCTTCGTCACCAAGCGCGGGCACGCCAAGATTCTCGACTTCGGCCTCGCCAAGGTGAAGGCGAGTCCGTCTTCGTCCGCCGCAAGCGCCGATGTTACCGCGCCCACCGCAATTGCAGTCGAGGAACATCTGACCAGCCCGGGTTCCACGCTGGGCACGGTAGCCTATATGTCTCCCGAACAGGCCAAGGGGAAAGAACTCGATTCCCGCACCGATCTTTTTTCCTTCGGTGTAGTTCTCTACGAAATGTCCACGGGCGCGCTGCCCTTTCGCGGAGAAACTTCCGCTCTCATTTTTCAATCGATTCTCGACCGCGCCCCGATTTCGCCGGTTCGCCTGAACCCCGATCTGCCGCCCAAGCTCGAAGACATCATCAACAAGGCGCTGGAAAAAGACCGTAACCTGCGTTATCAACATGCCGCGGACATGCGCGCCGACTTACAGCGCCTGAAGCGGGACACCGAAAGCGGCCGCTCAGTAGCAGCAGTCTCCAAACCTGCAACCGAATCAGGCACCCACGCCATCCCGCCCGGCCAACCACCGCAATCGTCAAGCAGAGTGAGCGTCGCAGCCGCAGCTGCTTCAGGCACCGTAAATGCGGCTAACACCGGCACCATCGCAGAAAAGAAATCGCCGAAGCTGTTATTCATCGTAATTGCCGCAGTCGTAATCATCGCAGCCATCGCCGGAGCTTTTTATTTCCGCTCTCACAGTTCCGCCAAGCTAACCGAAAAAGACAGCATTCTCCTCGCGGACTTTATTAACACAACCGGCGATACGGTTTTTGACGGCACCCTGAAGCAGGCGCTAGCAGTGCAGCTTGAGCAATCGCCCTACCTGAATCTCGTCCCGGAATCCAAGATTCGCGAAGGCCTGCGCTTCATGGGCCGCCCTGCCGATGAACGGCTCACCAATGATGTGGCGCGCGAACTGTGCCTGCGCGAAAACATCAAGGCCATGCTCAGCGGGACCATCACGAGCCTGGGGAATCACTATGTCATCACGCTGAGCGCGATCAATCCGCAGAACGGCGACTCGCTGGCCCGCGAGCAGGCGGAAGCCGACAGCAAAGAGAATGTTTTGAAGACACTGGATAAAGCGGCCTCCAGCCTGCGCCAAAAAATGGGCGAGTCGCTCGCCTCGGTAAACCAGTTTGCAACGCCACTTGAGCAAGCCACGACTTCGTCACTGGAAGCCTTGCAGGCTTACAGCCTGGGCCACGACGAGCACCAAAAAACCAACGACGATGCCGCCATTCCGCACTTGAAGCGCGCAGTGGAACTTGATCCCAACTTTGCCATGGCCTATGCCACGCTGGGTGTTGCCGATTCCAATATGGGGCGGATCACCGATTCCAACCAGGCACTGAAGCAGGCGTATGATCTGCGCGACCGCGCCAGCGAGCGCGAAAAGTTATATATCCAGGCTCACTATTACGACGAGGTGCTGGAGGACTTCGAAAAAACGATTCAAGTCTACAACGACTGGAAGCAGACGTACCCGCGCGACACCATCCCGCTCGATAACCTGGCCTTGGTCTACAGCGAAACCGGACAATACGAGAAAGCGCTCGACGCCAGCAGTCAGGCCATGCGCGTCGATCCCAAGGATCGGTACGCTTATGGGAACATGATTTTTGCCTATATCGGGCTGAATCGTTTCGGCGAAGCTAAAAGCCTGCTCGACCAGGCTTTGGCACAGAACATGAACGGCCCTACGACGCAAATCGCCGTCATCTTTCTGGCCTATCTTCGCCACGATCCGGCAACGTTCGAAAGCGAAATCGCAAGCACTCACGGCACGGCCAACGAACCGCTGTTGCTAATGTTCAAGGGGATGAGCCTGTGCGCGCAGGGAAAGATCATAGCTTCCCAGTCGGCACTGCAGCAGGCACAGTCCGCAGACTTGCACTTTGGAGATAAAGATTCCGCCGCCAACGTGCTTGGCGTGGAAGCGGTGTGCAACGCACTTGTAGGATTTCCTGCGGACGCCCGGGCCAATCTTACTCAAGCCCTGCAGACTTCGCCGAGCCGGGATGTGGTTGCTTTGGCCGCCACGGTTTTTGCTATCATCGGCGACTCGCCTAAATCGTCGGCTCTGCTGGCCGACCTCGGACGCGACTATCCTGCAAATCGGCTTCTCCAGTTGCTGAGCGTTCCGGAAGCTCGCGCCGCGCAAGCGCTGTATAAAAATCAGCCGACTGAGGCCGTCACCGCATTGGAACCGATCCGTCCGAGTGAATTCGGCAGCGGCCCTCAGGGAACCGGCTACGAGCCGAACTATCTACGCGGACAAGCTTATTTAAAGCTAGGGGACGGACCCAAAGCCGCCGCTGAATTCCAGAGCATTCTTGATCATCCGAGCATCGGAGCGGTGGATCCAGAACTGTCACTGGCGCATTTATATCTCGGCCAAGCGTACGCGCTTCAAGGAGACGCAGCGAAAGCTCGAACCGCCTATCAGGATTTCTTCGCGCTGTGGAAAGACGCCGACCCTGACGTTCCCATCCTTAAGCACGCCAAAGTCGAATATGAAAAGCTGAAATAAACTCTTGCTCAACCGTTGAATGCCGTTCATCATTCGTCGAGCAAACTCGGCAGAAGAATCCTGCGCGCTCAACGACTTTAGAGTCCCACTTTATCTTTAATCTGACGTACGTCTGATATCTTTTTACTTTCCTTCGTTTACATCCTGATGCCCGAAAAACAAGCCCCAAGCCGTTTCGCGGTGACCCTCGCCTTCGGTCTGGTCTATCTATTCTGGGGTTCAACCTATCTCGCCATCGACATCGCTGTGCAAAGCATTCCTCCAGCCTTAATGTGCGGCATCCGCTTCACTGTTGCCGGAGCAGTCATGCTGGCCGCGTGCGCCGCGCTCGGCCGCACTGTCAAATATTCACCCGCGCAAATCGCCCGCGCTTCCATCGTAGGACTTCTCCTCCTGATGGGAGGCAATCTCACGCTCTCGTGGGCCGAACTCACAGTTCCCTCCGGACTAGCGGCGCTCATCGTCGCCATCACGCCTCTATGGTTTCTAGTCCTCGATTCGTTGCTGCTGGGCCATCATCAAATCTCCTGGCGCGGCAAAGCCGGACTAGCGCTGGGCATCGTGGGCTTGCTCGTTCTCTTCTGGCCCGAGCTTCACTCGACCTCTGCCCTCGGCCGCAGCGAGCTGCGCGCCTCCATCGCCCTGCTCGGCGGATCGTTCTTATGGGCGCTGGGATCGGTGCTCTCCAAACGCTGGCAATCCGGCATGGACGTCTTCAGCGCCACCGGCTGGCAGGTACTCGCAGCAGGCGTGGCGAATTTATTATTCGCATTCGTCGTGGGCGATCTATCACGTGTAACCTGGACCACGCGCGGCTTAACCGCAGTTCTCTATCTGATTGTCTGCGGATCATGGATCGGCTACACCGCTTACATCTGGCTGCTCGAACACGTGCCCACTTCGAAAGTCTCGACCTACGCCTACGTGAATCCCGTAGTCGCAGTGTTCCTGGGATGGCTGGTTTTGCACGAACGCATTGACCGCTTCATTCTGATGGGCAGCGTAATTGTGGTGTTGTCGGTGATCCTGGTGACTAGCGCGAAGGTAAAAAAGAAGTCCGGCGATATACAAATGCCAGCAGTAGAAGCCGTGGTGGATTAAGAAGTAATAAGTTTCTATAACTCCAACGACAAAACCCATGCCTGCCGCAAGAACGGCAAGCATGGGCCATTCGAGCACATTCAAAAATAAAACTATCTCGCGTCGGACGATGACGTACTCTTCATCCGATACCCTCGTCGCGGCGTCGACGGAGCGCCTCCGCCAAGCAGTAACGATGTCGAAACCGCCTGCGTAGTTCCCAGCACAAAGTCCGATCCGCCGCCATCCTCCTCAGCCTCACCATTCGGACCGAACACGGCAAATCCCGATCCACCGGAACCCACCTGCGTCACCGTGATGTAGCCATACTCATCGGAAGTGATGCTGCTCACGTTGATTCCCAGAATGTAAATGCCAACTTTGCTGACCGCCAGATTGCTTTTCTGCACCATCACTGCCTGTTCACCTTGGTTCGTACCAATAAAGAGGAAGGTGTTGTTTGCCGCCATCGAAGTCACCGCGGTCGCGCCGCCGGTAAGTGGCAGCGAAACGGTCTTCGACAGGGTGATTGTAGTGGTGTCGAAGGTCGAGCTCACCGTGTCGGTTTTCTTGTACACATACAGCTTCACGGCGTTTGTGGCGCCCGAATCCACGATGTATACCTCGCGCGTCACAACATCGCCCTTCACCGTGGGATTACTCTCCAGCATGGCGCCGATGCCAACAAATGGACCGAGGCTGCCGGAGTCATAGCAACCCTCCGTCTCCTGCGTTGAGCCGCAGACGATCCAGCTGAGATTAGTCGAACTGCCGGAATAGGTGGTATAGAGTGTGGCGTCCGGCGCAGCTGGCACGGCAGCGGAACTTTGCGCATATAGAGGAACGACGGCAGTAAAGGTTAACAAAACAATGGCGGTAAAGACGCGACGGCTGCAAACCTGGGACATACAGTTTCTCCTTGGTCGATGATGTGGATTGGTCGTGCGTTACGAACGCGAAAAGCGTGGCCGACATTTTGTCCGGCGCGGAAAGGTTTGTCAATGTGCAGAAAATTGCGGTTGAACTCTACCTTCAGGTGTTTCCCTTCTGGAACTGATCGCATTCCGGGAATCGAAAATTACTTTCTACAAATAATTCGCACCAAAGGCTGATGCGATTCCGCTCTCTGCCGACCTTCCTAGGGTAAGAGGGAAGGAGCGTGTTATGAGTATCTCCATATCTAGTGCGCTATCGACAGCGGTAGTTGCCGCAGCGAATTCCTCCTCAAACGCGGCGCCCGTGGAGCGTAATCCACAGCCGCAGCAAACTGCGAATACCTCGGGTTACACACTGCAGCTCTCCGAAGCGCAGCAGGTCTACCAGCTCTACAACGAGGGACAGCAGATTCCGCAGATCGCCGCAGCTCTGAACCTGCCGGTAAGCACAGTCAACGATTATCTCGGTGTATCGAGCAGCGGAAGTTAGAGCGCAATCGACGCCACTCATCACGAAAGAGGCCACGCTCTTGCCATGAGCGTGGCCTTCTGCCTTGTCAAGCAGCAAGCTGCTGTTGATAAGCCGGAACAAAAGACTGAGCGACAAAAGTTTCAAATGGAGTAGGAGTGGTGTTGCGTGGAGACCGCGGCTCAAGCGCTCGCATGTGCCCTGAGTTCAACGCTGCGGCCATTTCAAGGATCAGCCCGGCCATATCGTCTGACATTCCCATCTGTACCAAAGCGCCGCGAATTTGATCGTTTCCGGCATGAATGTATCCCAGATTCGATCTGCCGATGGCGCTGCCGATGATCGAAGTGGCTTGGTTGTAATCGAGATCGCGCTGGCCGTGCAGTTCCTGCGTCTGTTTGCCGCTCAAGGTAAGTTGTGAAAGTGCATCGGCCGCGGCAGCGCCAATATCCTGCGTCGCAATCATGGGAAGTTTAAGATCCGGACGTACCGGCCCAATCGTGGATCCCATCATGCGAATCACGCCAGCCTGCGGTAGTATGTTCTCCATAAAATACCCCGGCCGCAGGTGCAGTATGCTGGCATTGAGCTGATTGAGCTTTTGTTCAAAGTTGTGAAGCCCGACGACGGGTCCGGTGCCGGAAGATTTGTCGGCTCCAAAGCTGCTGAGCGCAACAATATTTTTCACGCCGGCTTTCCGGGCAGCAGCCGCAATGGCATCGCTGACGCGCTCCTGATAAGCTCGGAATTGCGTGCTGGTGGGATTAGGCGGAATCATGACATAAGCCGAATCGACCTGGTCGAACGCCTTGGTAAGAGCGGATTCGTCGGTGACATCTCCAACAAAAGCTTCCGCGCCCTTCGCCACAAGAGGTTGTAAATGAGCTGCGCTTCTTCCGACGGCGCGAACTTTCTGGCCGCGGGCAAGAAGAGTCTTGGCTACGATGTGCCCGGTATTGCCGCTTGCTCCAAGAATCACGTACATAGAATCCTCCATTCCAAAATTGGATGCGGCAGCGGAATATTACGATTCCACACACTAGGACATGAAGAAAGCCGGCCATGGAGTGCCATGACCGGCCTCGTTCATTGCAACCTGTTGCAACTACTGGGCTGGCGTAACCGCCGCCGTAGGCTCAACGGTCGTTTTGGCTTCGGCGTTAACCTCGGGCGCCGTCACCGGATTGATCTTCACCGTGGCCAGAATTTTCTCCAGCCGTTTGAAGACTTCGTCGCGATCGACACGTTTGGTACTGGATTCGGTTGTCGCCGTCGTGCCGCTTCCTGTAATCGAGACCTTCATGGCGAACTCATAGCACGCGCCATTCTCAAATACGTGATAGTACTTCGCCGCTTCTTCACGCGGCCCTTTCATAGTCTCTCCACCCATGTTCGCTTCAGTGGATTGCAATTCCATGTCGCCGATCATGAGTTTGGAAATTGGCGGTGCAGCAAGCTGGGCCGTAGCCTGCACCGTCGAATCAGTTGGAGTAGCCGGATTCGGTTGTGGCACAGAGAACTCTCCACACTGATCGGCCGTGAGCGCCTTGTTCACGCTGACGTTAAAGAACGCCGCAGCAAGATCCGAACCGGCATAAGTGGATTCCGGAAGCGCAACCGCCGCAAGAGCAACCCCACCGGGCTGAACAAAATCCATCGGGATAGGATCGGCGGAAACCAGTTCATCCGCAGCCTCGCCGGTCTTGAGCGCGTACTTGCGCGGATACTGGAACGTCACGCCAAAATCCTTGTCGGCATAGGTCGCGGTCGCTGGGGCCTTGCGCACAATTTTTTTCTTATGCACGGGCTTGACCGCAGCCTGTTGCACCGGCACAACAGGAACCGGCGCAGGAGTAGACACAATCGACGCAGGTCCCGTAATCGAAGGTTGATTGACTGAGCTTACAGGCTTGGGTTGTTCATTCTTGGTCGAGCATCCCACCGCCAGCGAGCACACGATCAAAAGCGCGGCAAACACAAACGGACTGCTTGCGTCGAAAGCGTTCTTGATGAAGTTGCTCTTTCCCCAGGCAACTGAATCGAGAGTGTCCGGAGTGGTACGAGACTGCGTGTTACGAGACTGCAAAGTGCGAAATAGATTGATGCGGGTCATGTTAGGTCACCTCCTGCTGCTGAGCAGCGGTTAACAAGATTGCATGGAAGGGGCCAAGCAGGGATGCACTGATTTTGCTGGGGTTACAGGTGTTTACAACGCGAGTAAATGTGCCTCGCCAGACACGCAGTGGATGCGCGGACACAGCAACGAGAGCAAATGCTTTCGAAGCTAAGGAACTACCGTTCCCGAAGCCGGCTCTAAACTCGACCCATCTCGCACCATCGGCGTCAGCAAAGGCCAACCCTTACTGAGGACGTAATCGAGCCATGCCCCAGCCACCTGCGAGGTAAGAACGGCGACAATAACCAGAGTCGTATAAAATTTCGCGCTGATGATCCCCGCATCAAACGCAACACTCGCCAGCACAATGCCGGGACCTCCACGTGCATTGGTTGTGATGGCAAGATTGATCAGGTCCAGTCCGCGAAATCCCGCGAATCGGCCCGCCAAAGAAACGGAAAGAATTTTCACGACACAGCTTCCGATGAGAAATGCGCCGATCATTCCCAACGACAGTCCGCGAATCAAATCGAGTTTCAATCCAACAATTGCGAAGTAAACCGGAATGAAGAAAGCAAACGACACCTTGCCTATGGCTTCGAGCGCTTCAGCAAACAATCTCCGCTTTTTATGGACGACGGCAAATCCCGCGAGGAACGCGGCGAACACCAGGCTCACATCCAACGCGCCAGCCACCACGCAATAAGCGAGCAGAACCGCGATCGCATACGCCACCGGAGACTGTTTGGCGAAAACGTTGAACCTGGATTTGTTGAGACGTTTCACAATCCGCGGAACGATCGTCAAACCCAAACCGAAGAACAAAACCGTAGCGATCAGGTGATACGACATCTGCCGCGGATTCAGAGCCGTTCTGCCGGCCATCGCCGTTGCCACAGCCAACGCTAGCCAAAGCACAATATCTTCCAGGACCGCAACGCCGAGTACCAGACGCGCAAAGCGCGTGTGAAGTATTTTCAGATCCGCAAAAATTTTAGAAACAACCGGAACCGATGTGACCGCCACTCCAACCGCAAGAATAATGATCAGAGAAATGCGGTTCCCGTTGGGCCCCGCCAGTGCCGGACGAATCAGCCAGGGGCCCATACCCAACGCCAGAACAAACGGTATCCCCGTCCCCACAATCGTAAGCCAGCCCACTTCGCGCCGCTCTTCCCGCGTAAAGAGTTGCTGCGTCTCCGCGCCTGACAGAAACATCAGCAACAACAACCCAAGCCAGTAGACAAAATTCAAAACCCCAGCCTGATGTCTGGTCGCGTCCAGAATCCACGATGCCGCCGGCCATCTCCCCAAAAGCGCGGGACCCAATATAACGCCAGTCAGAATTTCACCCACCACCTTCGGCTGGCGCAGCTTCATAAAGAGGTAGCCCAGCAGCTGGGCCAGCGACACCAGCAGCAACAGAATCAGCAGAATCGAAGTGAGATCAGAATTCGACACGCGGTTTTACCGTAGTTTCTGCCAGATAAAATGACAAGATTTATCCAAGCAGAATGTAACGCAATACACAGGGAAATCCAGTCTAGGAGCCAAGTTCAGCTACGCCGCCGCAATGCGCCGGATCAAATCCTCCTGCTCCGCCCTGCTCTCCGCCCCAATCGTGAACGCATCCAGCACCCCCAGCGACAAAGCATACTTAATTGCCTCATCCTGACGATCGCGCAAATCGCCCTGCCCTAAAATCTTCATTCCCACCACCGCTTTGCCCGCAGCTTTCATCTCTCGCAAAACCCCAACCACAGTCGTAGGATCGGCATCCATGTGCGATCCAATCGGATTGATGCGCGCAAAATCCACTTCCACCCAGGGCGACTTCGCGGCCGCGCGCAGCGCCTCGATGCTGTGGCACGAGCAGCCATGTGCGCGAATAATGCCCTTCTCCTTCGCCTCCGAAAAAACATCCATCACGCCGCGGTATTGCGTAGTCCAGTCGGCTTCCGTAAGGCAATGCATCATGCAGATATCCAGATAATCGGTCCCCAGTTCACGGCGAAAGCGGTCGATATCGGCCCGCGCCGTGGCCGGATCGCGCGCCCATGTTTTCGTCAGCACCACAACCTTGTCCCGCGGCACATGCTTCAGCGCCTCGGCCACATGCGGATGGCTTCCATACGAATCGGCCGCATCAAAAAACCGCAACCCATTGTCGTAACCATTCAGCAGCAGATCGGAAAGCCCTTTCACTCCCAGCGCGCTCTGGTGCGAATGATGGCCGACACCAACCGTCCCCGTACCCATCGCCAATCGGCTGGTCTTGATGCCGGTACTGCCGAGCGTGACCGTATCCGTGGCGGAAAATTTCGCAGCCGGCGGCTGCGCGGCAATCGCATCCAGAATGGATTTTCGAGAGAGCGCCCGCGTCGCGAACGCATGCGAGGAAAATACGTTCGCGCCAACCAGAGCAGATCCCAAACCAGTAGCCGATCGGATAAGAAATTCGCGGCGGTGCATAGGACCTCCGGGTACGAGACTGGGATTGGCCTCGCAACTTTCCAAATAGCCTACATCAATCGGCAGGTGTGCGTTCGGCGATTCTTTCGGTATAAGTTAGGGTCGTGAATCCATAATTAGTTCTAAATTCACCGATTCAAAAGAAAATGACGGTTCCGCTTAACTCCTGCTTACGGTTTCAATCCGTAAACATCAACCTCGCCTTGGGGATTTGGTACCGTCACATCGTCGTGACCGGTTCCGATGTATACTTTGCCGTTCGCCACCATCGGCGAGGTAAATTTGATCCCATATCCCGGTACGTCTGCAGGGTTTTGTCCACTGTCGTAAAGCTCACCGCCTGTCAGATTAGCGGCATCGTAGGCGCGAAGCGTCGCCGTGCTTTGGCCGTTTGGGTCTTGTAACGGCTGCCCGTGGTCGATCATCCAGACAATACCGTTCGCCGTACCATTGGCCGAAATAAAAGGCGTGGTGCCATAGCTGCCTTCATCAATGCTGTTGGAGGTGTAAGCTCCCTGAGTCAATAGCCCGGAATAGGCGAATTGGCGAATTCCTGCCGGCACACCCACCGCGGTCGGGGTTATCCCCAAATAGACCGATCCGTTGAAGTATGCAGCGGTTCCGAAAATTTCATAGGAGTTGATATCTGTTGTATGAGTTCCCGAGCTGTCGGTGCAGCTTGCCGGATACGGCGCGGACAAATCGTCCTCGAACCATAGAGTCTGAGTGGCGCCGGCGTCGTTTGCCTGTTCTCCCCCTAAATTTGTTGTATTGACCAGGTAGAGCTTGCCCGTCTTTCCTCCTGCCAGAGCTTCCGTGGTTCCCGGAATCAGAAGCAATCCTCCAGCCGCCAGATCGGCGTCCTGGCAATTCATATACGCGTAATCGTCAGGTGTGAAATTGTCCAGTAATTGAAGAGTCGGACTGAACTTCAGGACCGAATCCCCGAATGCAGTCAGCCCGTCATAAGGGCCGTTTCCGGTCGTATCGTAGATATTTCCCAGAGTATCGGCAACGGGTCCGCCACCGCCCATCCACACTCCGCCAGCGCTGGCGTAAGGGCCTTCACCGGCAAGATTTGGACTGGAATTGAACACGCCGGTTTGAGCCAGAGTTTGTTCGTCGTAAGCCAGCAACCAACCACTGTGACAACTACCAAAGCCAATGAAGACGCTACCATTCACTACCAGCAACGCCGCCCGCTGTAGACAAGCCGTAGTCAGAGTCGTGGCATTCGTACCTGCAACCGACGCTTGGATAGTCACAGGCCCTCCATATTTCTGCGCTCCGCTTGTAATATCCAGAGCATTCAGCCGGAAGGTCCCTCCGGTTGCATTGGTTTGCGTGGAAACCACATACATCGTGTTCGTCGTCAGATCAATCGCCGGTGTGGATGTAATGCCAGTGAAAGGCAGAATAGGGCTGTTAGTGAGCGGCGTCTCTCCCGATTGCAATAATGAAACCTGCCACAGCGGCGCGCCCGTGCCGTAGGTATCGGCGTCAAAGGCGTAGACACTGTCATTTTCGGTGGCTACAAATAGCACATTATGTGTGCTGCCATTGATTGTTAAATCCGATACAAGCAGTGGTTGCCCATATACATAACCATCCACCAGATAAGAAAACAGTTTGCCGAAGGTCGAGGTGTTTACGTTGCTCGTCGTCAGGAAACTTTCATTCGCGTTTAATCCGCTCCGTAGTGTATCGAAATGCCACAAGGGAACACTTGTCCCCACGCTGGCTGACACAACAGCCGTAGCATCTGCAGTGAATGTCTGGTACGAAGCCATTACCGTCGTTGATCCGGAGGCCACGCCCGTCGCAATGCCGCTCGAATTAATCGTAGCTACCGATGGATCCGCGGTACTCCAACTCGTCGATGCGGTTATATCGCTGGTAGATCCGTCGTTATAAGTCGCGGTTGCGCTGAATTGTTGAGTCGCGCCGGTTAAGAGAGTCCAGGTCACAGGCGACACCGAGATCGAAGTTACGGCCTTCGCTTTCACGGTGAGCGCCGCCGTTCCATTGATTCCGCTCAGCGAAGCTGTCACCGTAGCCGTGCCGGGGGTTGCCGCAGTCGCCAAACCGGCCGCGTTTACCGTCGCAACGGCTGTCGGCGCGCTCGTCCAGCTGGCGGTCGAGCTTATATTCGCGGTCGATCCGTCGCTATAAGTTGCCGTGGCGCTGAATTGCTGAGCGGCGCCCACAAAAATACTCGCAGTACTCGGAGAGACAGCTATCGATATGAGACTCTTCACCGTGATCGTGGCGGTAGCTGTGACCGAAGCATCCACTGCGCTAGTGGCAGTGATCGTGTAACTTCCTCCCTGAGCCGGGGCCGTATACATGCCGTTAGAAGTGATCGTACCCACAGTAGAATTGCCGCCGCTGATCTGATTCACCGACCACGTCACCGAAGTATTCGAGAAGCCCTGAATCGTGGCATCGAATTGCTGAGTAGCCGATGCATTGATCGTTGCCGTACTCGGCGTGAGCGACAGTAATCCAACGGCAACCGTTGCTTTTGCGGTTGCGGAAGAATCCGCCACGCTGGTTGCGGTCACGCTATGGCTTCCTGGTTGAGCGGGCGCGGTATACAACCCGCTGGAAGAGATTGTGCCGGTGGTGG
This sequence comes from Candidatus Aquilonibacter sp., assembly GCA_035486715.1. GTDB lineage: Bacteria > Acidobacteriota > Terriglobia > Terriglobales > Acidobacteriaceae > Sulfotelmatobacter. The sequence goes on along the minus strand of DATHMV010000066.1, from coordinate 34,585 downwards.
AGTTTCCGCTGGCAACGCCATCCACGGACCAGGTCACGGAAGCATTCGAGCTATTCGTTACCGTAGCCGTGAATTGCGTGGTCCCTCTGACTGCAACGTTTACCGAAGTCTGGTTCAACGCCACGCTAACCGCGGGAGGAGGCGGAGTAGTCGTGGTGCTGCTGGAACCGGTTCCTCCACAACTCGCCAGCGCAAAGGCGACGGCCACACTCGAACCAACGCCCAAAAATCGTCCGAGATAAGTTGCAACATTCATGGAATGCCCCTAAGAAAAATCAACGTATAGATGGCATGTACGCCAGAACAGTTGCCGCATTTCGGAGCTAGCAAAGAAGTAGTAAGAAAGATAAGAGGCGGGATCACGCATCAGCCGCGAAGCGGCGAAAGAATGCAGCCCACAGCGCAAGCCGTGGGTAACAAGTGCAAAACGACCCAAGCCCCGAAGGGCGAAAGAAGAAATCCAATAAATCGAGAAGAAAGACCTAAGGTATTTGCTGTAGAAAACCACAAATGGCCGCGTGAAGGCACAACGCCTATTATTTCGGGAAACATTTTGAGGAGAAACAGCGATCCGAAGATACTTCTAGCCGAGTAATCGGGCCGCATCTTTCGCATAATAGGTGAGAATAATGCTCGCTCCCGCCCGCCGGATACTGAGCAACGATTCCATCATCACTCGCTCACGCTCGATCCACCCGTTACGCGCCGCAGCTTCGATCATGGCATACTCACCGGAAACCTGGTACGCGGCCAGCGGCACATCAAAACGATGCCGCGCGGCTGCGATGACATCAAGGTACGGCATCGCAGGTTTCACCATAATCATGTCCGCGCCTTCTTCGATGTCTAGTTCGATTTCGCGCATCGCCTCGCGCACGTTTGCCCCATCCATTTGATAAGACCGACGGTCGCCGAATTGCGGCGCGGAATCGGCGGCCTCGCGGAATGGGCCGTAGAATCCGGAGGCGAACTTGGCCGCATAAGAGAGGATGGGCGTATGGATGTAACTCGCTTCATCAAGAGCGTGCCTGATTGCGCCGACACGGCCATCCATCATGTCGGAGGGGGCGATGATATCGATGCCCGCTTTCGCCAGCGAAACCGAAGTTCGCGCCAGCAGCTCCAGCGAAGCGTCATTATCGATTTCGAATTGCGCCTCGGCTAAACGAACGGTAATGGTTGCTGCAGCGTGGTCGATCGCTTTTTTCTTATCTTCGGACGTTGCCCCGCTCATCACACGCATCGCGCTGGCGGCAGCGCCCAGCGATTGCGGCGACGGCGTATTGCGCACAATCCCGCAATGTCCATGCGACATGTATTCGCACAGGCAAACATCACCCAACAAGACGAGGCCAGGAACCTCGCGCTTCATCGCGCGGGCCGCTTGCTGCACGATCCCATCCTCAGCCCACGCTCCCGTCGCAACTTCATCTTTTTTCTCGGGAAGGCCAAAAAGAATCACAGCCGGAATACCCAGAGCGCGAACTTCCCGTGCTTCCTTTACCGCTTCGTCCACCGAAAGATTGGACACGCCCGGCATCGATCCAACCGGCTTGCGCACCCCTTCCCCGGGGCAAACAAACATGGGATAAACAAAGGCCTCGGGGGTAAGCCGCGTCTCCCGCACCAGATTGCGAAGCTGGTCGGTTTGCCGGAGGCGGCGGAGACGGGTTACAGGAAAAGCCATAAACCACCAGGGAGCGGTGAATCCATTGCGCTGCATGAATTCTAGCAGGCCAGCCAAATCGAGCGCCGCCGGGCTCCAAGACCTCCCATTGCACGCCGAAGTGACGATAGTAACCTCCGGTAACCCGAAAGCAATCTGGGAATTACCGGTTTCATCCATAAAATGGGAGCGGATGAGTGCGTTCCAACGAAATCGCTGGTTTGTGCTGGCAGGCGGAATTACGCTTGTCTTCGCATTGGCGTCGCTCGCCATGCCACAAGGCCTCGCGCTCACCGCGATCGATGACGTTGCAGACTTTCTCCTCACCCTAGCCGTCTGCGCGGTCATGCTGGGGAACGCCTGGTCTTCTCATAGCTCCACGCGCCGCTTTTGGGCGCTCATGAGCGCAGGCTGCTTTTTATGGTCCGCTAACCTGGGTGGTTGGGTCTACAACGAAGTATTTCACCATGCCATCCCGCCCGATCCCTGGTCGATGGATTTGTTTTTGTTTCTTCACCTGATTCCGATGATCGCGGCGGTTGGTCTGCGCCCGCATCGCGCCGAGAGCGAGCAAAAGTTCCGCCTCGGTACCCTCGATTTTCTTTTGCTCCTCATGTGGTGGATGTTCTTATACGCCTTCGCAGTTTTCCCCGCGCAGTATGTAGCCATCAGTATTACGCAATACGACCGCAATTACGGAGTGCTTTACTTAGTGGAGAGCGGCGTACTCGTCCTGATGCTAGGCCTCGTGGCTCGTGGAGCGGTGTTAGGATGGAAAGCTATCTATCTCAACCTGATGCTGGCAAGCGTAGCCTATGCCATCGCTTCAGAAGGCGTGAATCTCGCCGCCGGTAGCGGCCATTACTATACTGGCAGCTTGTACGACGCTGGCCTGATCGGCGCTGTAAGCTGGATGCTCGCCACAGTCCTCAGTGCCCGCGAATGGCAATTTGAAGCCGCGCCTCCCAGAGCTGACGACAGATGGGGATCGATGGCGCTTCGGCTCGCAATGCTCGCCATCCTGTCTTTGCCGGCGCTCGGGTTGTGGACCTTCCTCTGGGATCGATCTCCAGCATCCACGCGCACCTTTCGGCTGGCCACCGTTCTCGCTGCCATGCTTGTGCTAGGAGTCTTCGTTTTTATTCGCCAGTATTTGCAGGACCAGGCTTTAATTCATCTTCTTCAGGATTCGCGCCGCAGCTTTGAAACCGAACAAAGACTGCAAAGCCATCTGGTGCAGCGGGAAAAACTGGCTTCTTTGGGCCAGTTGGTCGCGGGCGCGGCGCATGAGATCGACCATCCGCTCAACGCCATCATGAGCTATTCAGAAAAGCTCTGGTCGAACGAGCGGTTAACCGCCGAGCAGGACACGCTGGTCCGCAAAATCGTTCATCACTCGCAGCGCACGCGCGAACTGGTATCGAATCTTCTCAGCTTCGCGCGGCAAAGCTCCGGAGAAAAAAAGATGGTCGACCTTTGCATGTTGCTACAACGCAGCGTGCAAATGCGCGAACTTCAGCATCACGATCAGAAAATCCGCATCGAGATCGCGCTCGAGCCAAATCTTCCGCATGTGCTGGGAGACGGCCACCAGCTTTTTCAGGCATTCGTGCAGATTGTCGAAAACGCTCTGGACGCACTCGAAGAAGCGGGCGGAGGCTTGCTGCGCGTGAGCGCCCAGCTTGAAGCCGGAGAGATGGTAGTCCAGTTTTCCGATAACGGGCGCGGCGTCAAAGATCCACACCGCGTCTTCGATCCTTTTTATACGACCAAGCCGGTCGGCAAGGGCACCGGCCTTGGCCTAAGCGCCGTCTACGGCGTCGTGCAGGATCATCAGGGGCAGATTACCTGCCAGAACAATCCTCAAGGCGGAGCCTTGTTCACCTTGCGGCTCCCCGTGGCAAACGGTTCGCAGGCGCTCGCCGCAGCCCAGTCGTAGCACCACTATGATTGGAAAACCGAGGATATCTTTTTGTGGGGAATTGAGGTCCCCTCCGCAACGTGGAAGAGCGGGGCTTTAGCGCCGCGTAAGGAAATTTCAAATCTACCCCGGCTTCAGCCCCCGCAAATCGGTCTTCGATGTATGGCAACTCTTACAAATGAACCAAATCGCCTTTCCGCCGCTTCTTTATCCTCTCCTGTAACATAAATTCGATGTCTCAATCCCTCACGCACAACTCTGCGCGGGTGCTGGAATTCGATGCTCTGCGTGAACTGCTTCGCGTATATGCAGCTTCACCGCTCGGGCGGGCAAGAATCAACGCGCTTTCGCCTTCCACCGACGCTGCCTGGATCCGGGAACAGCAGGAGCTGACCGAAGAAATCCGCGAGTTTCGCCGTGTCGGCGGACGCTTCGAATTTTCCGGCCTGCTCGACGTCACAAAATTCGTCGACAAATCCCGCATCGCGGGGGCAGTACTGGAAACCGAGGAGATTCGCGATGTGCTGCTGCTGGTAGACCGCGCCGGAGAGTGGCGCGAAATCGCGTTGCATCCTCCCGCAAACATGCGCGCGGAATGGCGGCACACGCGGGTGCTTTCAGAACGCATTCCCGACTTCGTAAACTTCCTGCGTTTCTTTCGAAACAAAATCCAGCCCGACGGCACGCTGGAAGACAATGCTTCCCCTGAACTGGCGCGAATTCGCCGCGAGATCGAAAAACAACGAAGAGAAATTCAGGCATCGCTGCGCGGCCACTTGCGCAAATTATCCGAGGATGGCGCTGTGCAGGATGAGCTTGTAACCATCCGCGGCGAGCGCTTCGTCATCCCCGTCAAGATCGAGCAAAAGCGCCGCGTGCAAGGCGTGGTGCACGGAGCAAGCTCCAGCGGGCAAACCGTATTCGTGGAACCGCTGGAAACCATCGAACAGAACAACGAACTCGTCCGCCTGCTCGATGAAGAGCAATCCGAAGTTCATCGCATTCTACTGGAGATGACGCGCCGCATCGGCGAACAAGCGGGTTCAATTCGCTCGTCTCAAGACGTCCTGGCCGAACTGGAGTTGCAGTTCGCCAAAGCCCACTTCGCCGAAGACTACGACTGCGTAATGGTTCGACTAAGCGAAGACGAACCGTGTGAAGAAGAACCATGCAGGGACGGGCGCCTCGCCCGTCCAGACCTAGCCGAAGCCCCGAGCGAAGCCGAGGGGAAAGCGAGCCTGCTCCTGCACAACGCCAGGCATCCGCTGCTAGAGCACAACCTGAAATCCAAAGGCTTGAAAGTAATTCCCATCACAGTAGAACTCGAAGGCGAACGCCGCCAGCTAGTCATCACCGGGCCCAACACCGGAGGCAAAACCGTAACCCTGAAAACCGTGGGACTCCTCGCGCTCATGGCGCAATCCGGAATTCCGGTTCCCGCCGATCGCGCTCAAATGCCGGTATTTGACGCAGTTCTGGCCGATATCGGCGACTACCAATCCATCGAACAAAATCTCTCCACCTTCTCCGCGCACGTTACCAACATCGATTTCATCTCACGCACCGCAACCGCACATTCGTTGGTCCTGCTCGACGAACTCGGTTCCGCCACCGATCCCGAAGAAGGCGCGGCGCTGGCCGTAGCCATTGCTTCGCACTTTGGCCGAGTCGGCTGCATGACCGTGATTTCCACTCATCACACTTCGCTAAAGGTTTACGGAGCAAACACTCCCGGCGTGATTAACGCATCGGTCGGCTTCGACGAAGCGACCTTGCAACCCACGTATGAGTTGAAGATAGGTGTACCCGGCGCATCGGCCGGAATCAACATTGCGCAGCGTCTGGGACTGAATCCCATGATCATCGAGGCCGCACGCGCTCGTCTGAGCACGCAAGTCCGAGATGTCAGCGAATTTCTGGATAAGCTTCACGCCGATTTGCGCGCTGCGGAAAATGAGCGTCTGCGTCTGCGGATCGGCCAAGAAGAGTTGGAACGCGAAAAGTGTCGCCTGACGGTGGAAGGGAAAAACGCCCAGCAAGCCCGGATTCGTGAGATGGAGAAAAAACTGGAGAGCGTGCTGCGCGACTTCGAATATCAAGCCCGCGAAGCGGTGAGTGCCATCCAGGACCGCGCGACCGCGCAGAAAGTTTCCAAAGACGCAGAGCGCCGCGTCGCCAAACTGCGCCGCGAATTCCGCGAGCAATTCGATTCCACGGTCGTCGCTCATGCCAGCGGCGCCGATAAAAACGATCCGCACGCCCAGCCGCAAGTCGTAAAACAAGTCGGCGAAGGAGACACGGTCAAGCTCAAGTCGACCGGCCGTTCGGCACGCATTTCGCGCAAACTCGACGACGATCACTTCGAAGTGCAAATCGGTCCCATGAAAATGAAGATTGCGCGCGACGACATCGCCGAAGTCTTTTCCAGCGCGAACCCGGCCAACTCGCCCGTAAAAGCAGCGCGATCTCGCGGAATTTCCGTTTCGCTCCAGGATGAAAATCAGAGCGCGCCGTCGGAAATCAACGTCATCGGTTATAACGTGGACGACGCGACCCGCGAAGTCGAAAAATTTGTAGATCGCGCCTTCCTCGCCGGACTGCCCCGCGTCCGCATAGTCCACGGCAGCGGCATGGGCATCCTTCGCAAAGCCCTGCGGCAGGCGCTGCAGCAGCACCCGCATGTGGAGTCAGTAGCCGAGCCTCCGCAGAATGAGGGCGGGGGTGGGGCTACGATGGTCGAGCTAAAGGTGTAAGTCTGTCATGTTGAGCGGAGCGGTATCGTCCGAAGGACGATACCGCGTAGTCGAAACATCCCCCACCTCATAATCCTGCCCGCGTTGAGTATTAAACCTGCATCAATTTCCTCGTGCCTCAACAGACAAAACTCATTTCCCACAGCTTCTCCACAACAATCCAACTCCGGTATATTTCCATCAGCAGCCCCACTGGCTCACAATCCCAAAGGGGGAAGTGTCGATCACCGCTGCGCACCATTCATGCCGACTGAAGATTTCAAAGAGATAGTCAAGCAGCAGGCGGATATCGTCCGCATCGTCGGCGACTACATCAAGCTGAAGAAGGCTGGCGCGCAGAACTATTCCGGGCTTTGCCCGTTTCACGGCGAGAAGACGCCGTCGTTTTCGGTCCACGCCACGCGCCAGTTCTATCACTGCTTCGGCTGCGGCCTTTCGGGAGACGTTTTTAGCTTCGTCCAGAAGATTGAGAACATCACCTTCCCCGAGGCCGTGCGGCTGGTGGCGCAAAAGCTGGGCATTCCGCTGCCGAAGGCCACCTATTCGAGTCCGTCGGAAGCCAAAGACGCCCGCCTCCGCGCGCAGTTGCTCGATGTGCATGAGCGCGCCGTCGCATTCTTTCAGGAGTGTCTGAAACGTCCGGAAGGATCACGGGCGCGCGAATATCTCCAGGGACGCGGCCTGGATGCGGAGACTATCGCACGCTTCCGCATCGGCTACGCCCCCGATTCCGGCTTCCTGCTGCGTGATCGCTTGTCGAATGAGTTCAGCGAAGAAGTGTTGCGCGAGAGCGGTCTGTTTTCTTGGAAGGACAGCACTCAGCAGTCAGCACTCAGCAATCAGCCAGTACAGGCTCATAGCGCTGCTGGCGAACAGCAGGTTCCTCGCGAGCTTTCGCCCGCTCGGAATGACAATAGTAGGAATGCGCCGGCGCTGGAAGCCCGTATGTACTCCAAATTCCGCAACCGAGTCATGTTTCCCATCGCGAGCGATGCAGGCAAAATCATCGCCTTCACCGGGCGTACGCTCGCCACCGACGAAAAATCCGGCCCGAAATATCTGAACTCTCCTGAAACCGCGATCTATTCGAAAAGCAGGGTTCTTTTCAATCTCGACCATGCCAAAGAAGCTATTCGAAAACTCGACTACGCGATCCTGGTCGAAGGCCAAATGGATTGCATCTCCGTCGACGCCGCCGGCTTTCACAACGTAATCGCTAGTTCAGGCACGGCATTCACTGAAATTCAAGCCAAGCTCCTCGGCCGCTTTAGCAAAAATGTAGTAGTCAATTTCGACCCCGATACCGCCGGAGCCAAAGCCACCGAACGCACTCTGGGTTTGCTGGTGGAAGAAGAATTTCAGATCAAAGTGCTCACGCTGGAGCAGGGCTTCGATCCCGATCTATACATCCGCCGCCAAGGCAAAGAGGCTTACGGCGAAGCCTTGCGTGGCTCGCAAAAATATTTCGATTACCTGATCGAACGCGCGCGCAATCTTTTTCCGTTGCGCAATGCGGAAGGCAAAGTGAAGGCGGTGAATTATCTTCTGCCGCACATTCAGCGCGTTCCGAGCCGTATCGTGCGCGACGAGTTGGCACAGGAGATCGCACAGAAGCTGGCCATCGATTCAAGTGTGTTGCGCCAGGAGTTGCGTCACGTTGCGGCGCAACGTTCCGCGTCAAACGTAAAAGCTTCCGCGGAATCGCAGCCCACCGATGCCGAGCGCATTCTGATCCGTGCCTTGGCATCCTCGCGGCAGATGCAGGCAAACGCTGAACACATTTCGGCACGCGACGGCGCAGAGGAAGAATTCGATCCCGCGCGCCAGGCGCAATACGTGTTGCAGAGTGAAGCACTACACCGCGGTCTCACCACCGAGTCGCTGATCGAAGTGCTGCTCAATGCCGGGCTGGATCGAGCCGATGTAATGGATATTGAGTGCTCTGAAACGGAGCGCCGTATGCTGGCTTCCATCTTGTTAAAAGAAGAGGAAGATCTCACCGCCGAAGGCCTCGAAGGCGCGGTGCGCGCCTTGCGCCGTATTCACCTGCGGCACAGGCAGGAGCAAATTCAGCGCGAATTGAAGCGCCCCGGCGCAAGCGACGATAAGATACGCATGAAAGAGCTGCTGCTCGAAGTCGAGCGCCTCAGCCGTGCGCTGAGAGACCCAAATTTAGCGGAAGATGGGTTGAAAACTACCCTCGGAAATCAGAGAACAGCGTGAAACAAAACGGCAGTCAAAACCATCTAAGTATTTAGGCAAGTTGGGGATAGCGGCAGGCAGAACGGTGATTGCGCGGCAAATGATAGACGGGGCAGCACTTATGTGCTAAACTCTGTAAGTTTGTGTAGGCGCACAACTCCGCGCGAACCCAGATTCCCACCTGTAAGAACATTACCATACGCTCCCTGCGGGCGAATTGACGAATTTGAGGACAACACTTCTTGGCTCTTGAAGACAAATACGACGACATAAAAAAGCTGGTCGATGCCGGTAAGGAAAAGGGCTATTTAACCTACGATCAGGTAAACGAACTCATACCGCAGGATGTGGTTAGTCCTGAGGATTTGGACGATTTGTTGACCACGATCGGCACGCAGGGCATTGATGTGCTCGAAGGGCCGAAACTTCCTTCCGCTGCGCTCGATAAGAAATTCGAAGACCTCGAAGAGGGAGAAGATGTCGAACTCGACCTAACTCCCGGCGCGATGGAGAAGACGAACGATCCTGTCCGCATGTATTTGCGCGAGATGGGAACTGTTCCCCTGCTCACGCGCGAGGGCGAAGTGGAAATTGCCAAGCGCATTGAGCGCGGGCAAATCCGCGTTCTAAAGGCGCTCTCTCGATCCCCCATCGTGATTCACGAATTGCTGGCGATGGGCGAGGACTTGAAGAAAGGTGTGCGGTCGATCAAGGAAGTTGTCACCTTCGATGAGGAAGAGATCACCGACGAAATTCTGCAAAACCGGTTGAACGAATTTACCGGCAAGATCGACAACATGGCGAAGCTGTACAAGAAAGTCGCCGTGGTACAGGAGAAGTACAACGCGGTCTCGCTCAAGAAGCGGCCGAAAGATCATCGCCGCGCGCGCAAAAATTTTGCGCGCGCCATCGTCAAAGTTTCAATCGCGGTGCGGAAGCTCGGCTTCACGAATGCCGAGCGCAAGCGGCTGATCGACCGTCTCAACAAGACAGTGGACGGAATGCGCTCGCTCGACCGGCAGTCGCAGAATCTGGAGCGCAAGGCTGACGCCACCCGCAGCGAGGATCAAAAAAAAGAGTACCGCCGCCAGTCGCGCGCGGTAAGAAGCGAAATCGAAAAACTTGAAGTGGAAGCCGGCGTGTTGTTCCAGGAGCTCAAGCGCACGCAGCGCGAGATCATCCAGGGCGACATGGACGCCGAGCAGGCCAAGCGCGAGCTAATCGAGGCCAACCTGCGTCTGGTGGTTTCGATCGCGAAAAAATACACCAACCGCGGATTGCAGTTCCTCGACCTGATTCAGGAAGGCAACATCGGCCTGATGAAGGCCGTCGACAAATTCGAGTACCGCCGCGGCTACAAATTTTCCACGTACGCCACGTGGTGGATTCGGCAGGCGATTACGCGCGCCATTGCCGATCAGGCGCGTACGATCCGCATTCCGGTGCACATGATAGAGACCATCAACAAACTGATTCGCACCTCGCGGCAGCTGGTACAGGAGCTGGGGCGCGAACCTACTTCGGAAGAAATCGCCAAGCGCATGGATATTCCCGTGGCGAAAGTGCGCAAGGTGCTGAAGATCGCGCAGGAGCCGATCTCACTGGAAACGCCGATCGGCGAAGAAGAAGATTCGCACCTCGGCGACTTCATCGAAGACCGCGCCGTGGTTTCGCCGGCCGAAGCCGTGATCAACGTGAACCTCAAGGATCAGACTGGACAAGTTCTCCGGACGCTGACTCCGCGCGAAGAAAAAGTCATTAAGATGCGGTTTGGGCTGGAAGACGGCAGCGAGCATACTTTAGAAGAGGTTGGGCAGTCGTTCGCGGTTACTCGCGAACGCATCCGCCAGATCGAAGCCAAAGCCCTGCGCAAACTCCGGCACCCATCGCGCTCGCGCAAGCTGCGGGCTTTTATGGATGGGGTTCGGGATTAGTCTTTCTCCACGGATTCACACGGATTTTTAAGGCGCGGCTTCGACCGCGCCTTTTCTTTCTTCAAATTCGCGGTTGGAGTGATACTCACCTAGTGGCCTTCGGTGCCGGTAGAGGTACGGCTTTCCGAAGAGAATCGGCTCCGGACGCGATCTCCGATGTCCTGCACCTTGTCGCCAATTGCGTTACGAGTCTCCTCGCCGCTAGCCGGGGCAAACAGAATAGCTGCACCCACCCCTACGCCCACTCCCGCCACAAAAGTAAGCACGTTGCGCATGGTGTGATCGGGGCCGTTATAAAGATCATGAGCCTGGCTGCGAAGGTCGGAAACACGGTCGCTGGCCTCGTCTAGGCCGTCAGAGACGCGGTCGCGGACATCCCCGGCGAACCGGTCGGTTTGATCCAGAAAGTAGACTGCGGTCTTGAGAATGGACTTGATCAGATTATTCATTGGAATTTCACCTCTTGGCACGAGTTGGACGTGATGCAGGTTAGTTGCAGGAAATGGGATAACGGCTTACGGCGAAGTGAATTTATACCGGCAGAATTAGGTTTGAGGGATGGAAGTCTTTCGGGTAGGATGTTTGCCTTCCTTGATCAGGTAGGATGACCGTTTTTATTAGCTTCTGGGGGTCTTATGAAACCGCGACAACCGAAAAAGCCGTCCCAGCTTTCCGAGCCGTGCCAACGACACCTTACTTCCTATGCCTTAGCGGCGGGCGCTGCGGGGGTGGGCGCGCTGGCGTTAGCTACCCCAACGACGTACTGCTTACCGCTACGCTTACGAAACCATTGCAAACAAGACCATCGTCGCGGGACAGCAAAGTGGTTCGGACGATGCCGCAAACATCGCTTCCACCGAACAGAACGCTCCAGCTGCAAGCGCCAGCCTCGGATTCCTCGCCCTGGGGCTGCGGGCATGGTTGCCTGGCGCAGGGTATCAGCATAAGCGCCTCTCAACGGTACTAGCGAAATTGGGTTAGTGAACTTGGGGACTTGTAGGGTTTCTCATTTCCTTTAGATTACGCTCTAAGCCTACAAATACGTGCACTCCTCCCCCTTTACGCCGTAGGCTGGAGGTCCATGATGTACCGTACTACCGTGATTGTGGTTTGTACATTTGCTCTGGCCGTTAGCGCGTTTGCGGCAACCCCGCCTGCAACCCCGCCAGCGGACACTCTAAAAGTAGATTATTTCGCCAACGCGAACACGGCACTGGCCCCGGACGGGACCGTGCGCCTTACCAATCCTGGCTCGGCGGGCGGCGGCGTGTGCGCTAACGTCTATGTATTCGATGTGAACCAGGAAATGTCCGAATGCTGCAGTTGCTATCTCTCTCCGGATGGATTGCGCACGCTTTCGGTGAACGTTGATCTGACCAGCAACCCCCTGACCGGCCATGTACTCACTACCGGCGTGATCAAGCTGGTTTCGAACGTTGCTACCAGCACCGTATGCCCACTACCCACGAAGATCGATTCGATTTTCGGCGGAGTGCGCGCTTGGGCTACCCACATTCAGAACAACAGCTTCGTGGAAACCGAAGGGGCTTCGCAGGACGCCACGCTGAGCGCAGCCGAGGATAGCAGGCTGAATTCAGAGTGTTCCGGGATCAGTATTTCCGGCAGCGGCAGTGGCATTTGCACTTGCGGCACAGGAGACTAGTTTGTAATTAGTTAGCTCGTTTTAAGGAAGGCCTTTGCCAGACAGAGAAAATGCTGTCTGGCAATTTTTTCTTCTGCGGTTTTTCAGCGAAACCGACGCCTACGCTCCCGCCGCACCCTGGCTTTGAAATTTCACTTCCACCAGTTTCCGGTCTTCCTCGGACACCTGGAACATGGATCTCGGCTTCAACTTCATGAAGCTTGCAACAAAGACCTCGGGAATCTGGCCGATACGTGTGTTGTATGTGTTGACGTCATCGTTGAAGAACTCGCGGCGGTCGGCGATGCACTCTTCCAGTTCGCTGATGCGGATTTGCAGCTTGAGAAAATTTTGGTTGGCCTTGAGTTGCGGATAATTCTCCGCAATTGCAAAGAACCCGCGCAGCGCGCCGGTCATCATCAAATCGGCCTGGGCTTTTTGCTTGATGCTGGCCGCGCTTATGGATGCCGTGCGCGCCCGCGTAACCGCCAGCAGGGTTTGCTGCTCGTGCTGCATGTATCCTTTTACGGTTTCTACGAGATTGGGGATTTCGTCGTGGCGCTGCTTGAGAAGCACGTCGATATTGGCCCATGCGCGGTCGTTGTCGTTGCGCAGACGTATCAGTTCGTTGTAAAGAATGACCGTATAAACGAGCACTCCCACTACAAACAGCAGAAGAGCCGCGCCCTGAATGACCCCTGCGCCCATCTTTGCTTCCTCGGTTAAATCGTGAGGCTTCGACGCCTGCTTCAGTGAAGCAACAGATTGAACGATATGCAAGTAACTGACGGGGCAGCGCCCAAGGTCACAATAACGGCGGATAAAAAAAGGCCGGGCCCGAGGCCCAGCCTTTTCGGACACAACAATGACTACGGCTTGTGAGGCGTCAAATCACAGGCGCTCTTCACCTCGCCCAGATTCAATCCGCCGGGCGAAAATTCGGAGATCTGCGGTCCACTTCTAGTCTTCACTTCCAGATTGAACAATTCCGCGCCGATCACCCCGCGAACGGTGCCTTTGTCCATGGAGAGAAAACGTCCGCGTACCCAATTCCAGCCCTTATGATCATGGCTTCCGTCGATGCGGACCATGACTTCCATTTTCGGCTGACCCCAGAATCCGGGATAATCCGGCCGGCCCAGCCGGCTACCTAGATTGAAATCGGCATATTCATATTTGCCGTTGGTACAGACAATTTCGATCCGCGGTTTGTAGTCGGGATCCTGGCGAAGATAGTTGTTCGACAGAAGTTCGAAGCGAACTTTTTTCGCGGCAGTCATCTTGTCTTCCGAGCGGAACTCCATCCACTTCCCCCCGGCACTGACCCCGTCCTGTTCGTCCTGATAAGGACTCATCGCGCCATCTTGCGCGAATAATGACATAGCCATTAAAACCAACCCGGTGACGATGGCGGCCGCAGCCAATCCAAAGCCCTTCTTATTCTGAAACGAGTGCAATGCTTTCAAGTTTTCCTCCCACGCAACAACATCCTTACATATTGAACCCTAAAAACGGAGAAGAGTTGCATGAGATGGTTCCTATTGCACGCAGCGAATACAAGGCGAAATTTACTTCATGAAATGTGAAGAGTCAGTGGGTATCGATTTTTAGATCGATATAGACCTGGGGACGGTCATCGAACTGGCTGACGGAGCGGGTGTCGCTCTTGCGATTATTGAACTGAGCGTAGACTTCGTAATCCACATTGGTCAGTCCCGGAAAACGATAACCGCCCTCCTGTCCAACGATGTAAGACTTTACCTCGTGCGAACGGGTATTGGTGAGATAAACGACCGCGCCGACGACGGGATTATCCTGCGGATCAAGCACTTTGCCAGAGAGCAACCGGCCTTGCTGCTTATCTTTTTTATCGAAGGCGTTGCTGTTGGCCGTAAACAGAACAAACAGGAACGCGCAGGCAATCAGCGAGACGTGACGGGAAGACATTCGGGGAATCATGCGGAGTCTGGTTCCTCTTCCTCATCTGCCGCAATACTAACGGGCAAGATGCAAACCAATATCGACGCGTTCATCATACTCCACATGCACGGGGACCTCTTCGACGAGATGCAAGGGCTGCCCGTCTTGTGCCTTTATGCCCTTGAGGTCGGCGCCAACGATGTAGTCATTTTTGGCCGCGACCACGCGCAAAGCAAACTCGCCCTGATGGTCGGAATAAAGCTCCCACCGGGGCTTTTTTTCGGAAGCGAGGCGAATTTTGACTTTGACGCCGTAGGCCGGATGTTGGTCCGGTCCCCAGACTGTGCCGAAGATAAGGGCGTAGGGGTCCGACGGCTTAAGCTTTTTGGGCCCGGAAGACGCATGGGCCGGCAAGACGCGCGGGCCCGAAATAGAGCAGACAAAAAAAACCAGCAGATAAAAAGAAAAACGGCGTACAGACAGAAAATGACGGGAGCCGCTACTCGTCACTTTCCTCGGTCTCCACTTCCTCTTCCTCGTCTACGTATCCTTCTTCGACGGCCTTCAACTCCAGCGGGCTGGCAGTGATCACTTCGAAATCCGTGCCACATTCGGGACAAGAAACAATTTCGCCTTCATCGACGTCTTCTTCTTCCACATCCAAATTAGTCTCGCATTCAGGACAAAGAACCATGATTCCTCCACTCCCATTCCGTAGCCTTCTTAGATACCCTTGATAATATTTAGATTCTTCCACGCCGTAGGTCAAGAGGGACGAGGCTGTAGGGCGTGGGATTTATAATTTGGCGGGAATTGCCGCTGACCTTGACATTTCGTTCGCCGGAGTCTAGATGATTTTTCCTCGGAAGAAAATTTGGCTGCCCTTGGCCGCCGTACTGATTCTTGTACTCCCTTCTGCTTCGTTCGCAAGCCATTCCGAAAATTCGGAAATCGTGGAAAACAGCGCGCCGGATTCCATGGCTATGGATGCGAAGATTGCGGCCACGCTCCATCAGATTTCGTCCGAGCGTATTCGAGCGAATATTGAAAAGCTGGTGAGTTTTGGAACGCGTTCGACGATTTCGGCGCAAGATGCGGGCGCGATTGCTTCGGGACGCGGAGTGGGCGCGGCGCGGGAGTGGATCAAATCGGAATTCGAGCGCTACTCGAAAGATTGCGGCCGATGCCTGGAAGTGAAGATGGACACGTTTACCGAGCCCGCCGCGGACCGGATTCCGCAGCCCACGGTAATCACCAATGTTTATGCCGTTTTGAAAGGCTCCGATCCTGAGAATGCTAAACGCATTGTGCTGGTGACCGGCCATTACGATTCGCGCAACAGCGATACGTTCAATGTGAAGGATGACGCGCCCGGTGCGAACGACGACGGCAGCGGAACCGCCGTCAGCCTGGAATGCGCACGAGTGTTGAGCAAACTGAAGTTTCCAGCGACAATTATTTTTCTGACTGTAGCGGGTGAGGAGCAAGGGCTCAATGGTAGCGCCCACTTCGCAAAAATGGCCAAAGAACAAGGCTGGAATATTGAAGCGGTTTTGAACAACGATATTGTTGGCGGAGACAAAAGCGCCGAGCAGGATCACTCAGTGGTGCGCGTGTTTTCTGAAGGCTTGCCCGCCGCAGCTACAGACCAGGATATCCGTCGGATTCGCGGGCTAGGCGGCGAGAATGATTCAACCTCGCGTCTGTTGGCCCGTTACATTGCCGATATTGGCCGCACCTACGATGCGGGCGTGAAGCCGGTACTCGTCTTCCGGCTGGACCGCTATCTGCGCGGCGGAGATCATTATTCGTTTAATCAGGAGGGTTTCACGGCGGTGCGCTTCACGGAATTCCGCGAAGATTTTCACCATCAGCATCAAAACGTCCGCACCGAAAATGGCATTGAATATGGCGACTCGCTCAAGTTTGTGGACTTCGATTACGTCTCGCATGTAGCACGGTTAAATGCGGCGACGCTGGCTTCTCTGGCCTCGGCACCGGCGCCTCCGGCGAATGCGCACATACTGACCAAAGATCTGGAGAACGATTCGACGCTCGCGTGGGAGAATTCGCCCAGCGGACTGGCTTCCGATTACGAGATTTTGTGGCGTGCCACATCCAGCCCGGAATGGGAGCATGTGGCCAAAGTTGGAAATGTGACCCGCACAACTTTGAAACTTTCGAAGGATAATGTCATCTTTGCGGTCAGGGCGGTGGACGCGCAGGGACACCGCAGCCTGCCGGTTGTGCCTACGCCCGAACGTTAGTTGTGTGCGCCCAGCAACCTGATACCATATAAATGAATTTCTTCCCTTCATACGATTGAGGCTCCTGCCGTGCCCATGAATCGCGGACGTACGATCTCGTTGAGCCTGCCTCCGTTCACGCGCTGGGTGAAGCGGCTG
Source organism: Candidatus Aquilonibacter sp. (assembly GCA_035486715.1). Taxonomy (GTDB): domain Bacteria; phylum Acidobacteriota; class Terriglobia; order Terriglobales; family Acidobacteriaceae; genus Sulfotelmatobacter. The sequence continues at coordinate 18,142 of DATHMV010000066.1, read as the reverse complement.
ATTCTCATCTATGCCGGCATCTGTTTCCTGATGGCCTTGTTTCAGTGGCTGTTTCCCTATGGTCGACAATGGAGTGTTGTCTACCTTGGGCTGATTCCGCAACTGGTAACGCACGGATACATCTGGCAACTGATCACGTATTCGTTCCTGCATCTGCAGATCATGCATCTGCTCTTTAACGCGCTGGCGTTGTGGATGTTCGGCTCGCAACTGGAAAGCGATTGGGGATCGCGGCGCTTCCTCGAATATTATTTCTTTTGCACGGTCGCTGCGGCCTTGACCACGGTGGCGATGAGCTACACGCACATTCTGGGGCTATCGCCCAGCATTCCCACGATTGGCGCTTCGGGCGGGATCTACGGATTATTGGTCGCGTTCGGCGTCCTCTATGGCGAAAGCGAGCTCATGATGTTCCCGCTGCCCTTCATGATCAAGGCGAAGTATTTCATCTGGGGCATCGTCTTTTTGACATTGATTGGCGCCATCCAGGAAACCGGCGGCGTAGCGAACTTTGCGCACCTTGGCGGATTACTTTTCGGCTATCTCTATTTGAAATTTCTGCCGAGAAAGGGCCTCATGTTTTCCACCACGGAGCGTTACTTCAGCATGAGGAACGAGTATTACCGCTGGAAGCGGCGCCGCGCGGCGAAGAAGTTTGAGGTCTATATGCGGCAACATGATCGCAAGGTGGAATTCGACGAACACGGGAATTACGTTCCTCCGGATGACGGCCCGCGCAAGGGCAATGGGGACTCGAAGTCGGGGTGGGTGAATTAGTTTTTCCTTGCCATTCCTCGGGCTGTACTTTGGCACGAGGAAACTGCTTCGGCGCTGCCTGCAAAAATCGGATTCCTCGCTTCGCGAGGAATGACAAGAATAGTTAAACTACGCAGCGAAGAATGAGTTAAATTCCGCTAGCACTTTTGCCGGTAACTCTGCCGCTTTTGCCTTTCCTTTGAATTCCAGATCGTGGCCTGCGCCATCAATCACCATCAGCTTCGCTGGACCTTGAATTAACTTTAGCGCTTGCTCGAGTTCTGGAATCGTGCCGAATGGGTCGCGCGTGCCGTGTACGAAGAGCGCGGCCGTTCGCAAGTTAAGGAAATGCTGGGTGCGCAGTTGCGCCGGTTTGCGGGGCGGATGCAGGGGATATGACATCAGAAGGAGTCCGGCGATTGGGGCGCTTTGTTTTTCCTGCTCGGCACACAACATGCTGGCTTGCCTTCCGCCGTAGGAATGGCCACCGAGAAAGACGGGACCGTTCACTAAATTATTGACTGCGTTGGCCGCATTCTTCAGCCCTTCGCGGTCGCGTTTGGCTTCACCTGGACCCGGTGGACCATACGGGCGATCCTGCCTGTAAGGCAGGTCGCAACGGAGAACAAGAAACCCCGCGCCCGCAAAACATTCAGCCATTGCCACCAGCAGCGGAGCCTGGCAATTGGAGCCTGAGCCGTGCGTGAGAACAAGGCCTTTTCCATTGGGATGAGCGGGATAGTGAAGCAACCCGCGCACAAATGGATCGGCAGATATGTCGGTAAAAACCCGGGGACTCGATTCCGCAGACATGCTTATACGCCGATCTCTTCCAGCTTCTCGTAGACTTTTAAAATTTTAATTTCGTTTCCCAGGCGCGCCCAGCAGCGCAGTAGTTCGGGATCTTCCAAAGCCGCAGCACGGGCCTGCTCCGAGTTCCAGTAGCGCAGAAGCACATATTGGAATTCACTGGTGCGATAAAGCAGGTCGCGGCCATATTGTTTGCGGGCGACGATGGCATTGAGTTCGCCGATGGTCGCAAGCGAAGCCTCTTCCATGCCTGGAACTGGCTCCCAGATCGCCATGGATAGATATGCCTGCGACATATCCGGCGATTATAGCTTCTTGGAAGCTTTGCCGTTAGAAGCTCCGCCGCGCTTGCCTTTCGCGGCAACAGCGGCTGTGGCTTCCTCTGGAGTGACCGAGTGCAAACGCATAAAGTTGGTGGAACCGGAAGACTGGCGTGTACCGGCAACCACGCCTAAAACGTCTCCGGGCTTGATGAGGCGACGGTTCAGCAGCTCCCTTTCCGCGACGTGAACCATCTCTTCCGCCGAGAGTCCCGGCGTACATTTCATGGGATGCTCGCCCCAGTAAAGATTGGTGCGCTGGGCAACGGTTACGTTGGGAGTAAAGGCGTAGATGGCCGCTTGCGGACGGTATTTGGAGATCATGCGCGCCGTGTTGCCGGTTTCTGTGAAAATTGCGATCGCGCCCATGGGCAGATCTTCGGCTGCATGAGCGATCGATTCGCAGATAGTTTCGGCGATCGATAAACCTTCGTGGTCACGGCGGCGGCGCTGGGTGAACTCGGTCATGTTGCTCTCGGCTTCGACCACGATACGCGCCATCATGGCGACCGCTTCACGTGGATAACGGCCGCTAGCGGTTTCCGCGGAGAGCATCACCGAATCGCTGCCATCGAAGATTGCATTGGCCACGTCGCTGGCTTCGGCACGCGTGGGCCGCGGGTTTTCGACCATCGATTCGAGCATTTGCGTCGCGGTAATCACGGGCTTGCGCCATGCGGCGCAACGACGGATCACATGCTTCTGAATGATGGGCACTTTTTCCGGAGCCATCTCTACGCCGAGATCGCCGCGGGCGACCATAATGCCGTCGACCGCTTCGAGAATTTCTTCGAGGTGATCGATGGCCTGCGGTTTTTCCAGCTTAGCGATGAGGGGCGTGTCGCTGCCTAAGGCGGTGACGATTTGCCGCACCATGTTCACGTCGGCGGCCGAGCGCACGAAAGAGAGTGCGACGGCATCGACTCCATGCTTCAGACCGAATTCCAGATCTTTACGGTCTTTTTCGGTGAGCGCGGGAATCGATAATGCGGTCCCGGGCAGGTTGATGCCTTGATGTTCGCCAAGGCTGCCGCCGTTCAGGACATCGCAGACTACGTCTTTGCCACGGATAGTGCGCACGCGTAATTCGATGAGTCCGTCGCGCAAAAGAATGCGCGCGCCGGTGGTTACTTCGCGGGCGAGATCGGGAAAGGTAGTGGAGATGCGGGTGGGCGTGCCGGCGATGTCGCGTGGGGTAATCACAACGGTTGTGCCGCTTTTCAGGATTATGGGATCATGGCGCTCCAGCCGTCCCGTGCGGATTTTGGGGCCTTGCAAATCCTGAAGTATGCAAACTGTTCGATTTTCTTTTTCAGCAGCGCTGCGCAAGTGCTCGATGTTGCGGGAATGGTCTTCGTGGGTGCCATGGGAGAAATTCAGGCGAGCGACGTCCATGCCGAGGCGAAGCATGTCCCGCATAGCGGCTTCGGAGTGGCAGGCGGGACCGATGGTGCAGATAATTTTGGCGCGGCGAGAGATAGGGGCAGAAGCTCCTGCTGCAGCGGATGTTTGAATCCTTTTCAATTTCACTCCGGACTTAAAAAAGAGATATAGGTTAGGTTACAACATCCGCTTTAAACATCGGCAATTCGAGCGAATACCAAGAGTATTTTTGCCACAAATTTCTTCGGTTGCGCGTTTAGGCGAATTGATCTTTTCCCGAAGTGATTCAGCCGTCCAATATTGCCTTCGAAGGTTGATGCAGGCAGGCTGGTTCGCTCACCTTACAGCAGAGCGGGAGCCACTGATCGCAATCAACTCTTTCCCCAACATCGCCCGCGGGAAAAGCATGGCGTTGAATTCGGCGCCGACCAGCACCACCAGGGAAACCATATACATCCAGACCAGCAGCGCGATGGCTGCGCCGAGCGATCCATAGATGAGGCTGTAATCGGCGTAGTGCTGTAAGTACCAACCGAAGAGCAAGGTGGAGGAAAACCACAGTCCGGTAGCGAGGGTTGCTCCGGGAATTACGCTATGCCAGGGCTGCGTGCGCGGTACAGCATGGTGATAGATGAGGGCGATGACCGCGATGCTGGTGAGCGTGGCGATAATCCAACGAATGCACGCCCACAAGAGCAGGATGTACGGGCTGAATTCGCGCGCGGTGTAGAACAGGATGGTGGTTTCGATTTTGCTGCCGAAAGCGACCAGCAGCGTGGAGAACGTCATGGGAATTAAAGCGAAAACGACGAGCAGAAATGAGATCAGGCGCTCTTTCACTAGGCCCCAATCTTTCGGAAGCTCATAACAGCGGCGGAAACCTTCCATCCAGGAAACCATGACGCCGGAGGCGGTCCATAGCGTCAGCAGGGAAGCTGTGAACAGCAGGCTAACCGGGCGTTGGGCCGCGCCGCGCATAAAGTTCATCGCCGTATTGGCGCCCGCCGGCAGGATGCGCGACAGCGCATAGGAAATTTCGCGTAGGTAGGGTGCACCATTGCGCGACGTGGCCAGTATCGAACCCAGGACCAGTAGAGCCGGGAAAAAAGTTAGGATGGCGGAGTAAGCCGACGCTTTGGCGATAGAAAAGGCGTCGTGCTGGAAAGCACGCCAGACAGCCAGACGCATCAGGCGAAAAAAGCGGAGCATGGCTGGACCTAGCTTAGGGCGAGGAACGGCGGGTTGCAATGAGGGAAGCGGTACAGGTTCCTCGATTGGCAATCGTTGGGCGTGGGCTTGCATTGTTATATATGGGTTGCCGTCATCTTGAGCGGAGTTGCCGTTAGCGGGGCCTTCGGCACTGGAATCAAAAGAACTCTAACGCCGGGTGCATGATAGAAATTCCCTATCCACCTTACTTGTAACAAGGTAATAGGGATCCTTCGACTGCGCGGAAGTTTCGCTGTGCGAACTCCCGCTCCGCCCAGGATGACAAATCAAAAAAGGTCCGCGATAAGATAACAAAAAATAGATAGGGGGCGAATAAATCGCCCCCGAATATTACCGCTTTCCCGGTTACTCCGCCGCCAGTTCCTCGGTTTCGCCCTCGTGACGCATCATTTCGAGAGCGCGCTCGGCCTCTTCGTAAGCTGCCGAGACTTCCGCCTGTACCTTGGCCGCGGCCTCTTCCATCTCTGGTGAGAGGCGCACGTTGCGGTAGTACTCCATGCCGGTCCCGGCAGGGATGAGGCGGCCGACGATGACGTTCTCCTTAAGGCCGCGCAGGTGGTCGACCGCGCCTTGTATCGAGGCTTCGGTGAGCACGCGCGTAGTCTCCTGGAAGGACGCGGCGGAGATGAACGAGTCGGTCGAGAGCGAAGCTTTCGTGATGCCGAGGAGCAGCGGGCGTCCGGTAGCCGGCTTGCCGCCTTCCTTGATCACGCGCTCGTTCTCTTCGCGAAAGCGGAACTTATCCAGTTGCTGCTCCAGCAGGAACGTGGTGTCGCCCACGTCCTCGACCTTCACCCAGCGCATCATCTGGCGGACAATCACTTCGATGTGCTTGTCCGAGATGTTAACGCCCTGCAAGCGGTAGACTTCCTGGATTTCGTTCACCAGGTAAGACTGCAGCTCTTTTTCGCCGAGCACGGCCAGGATGTCGTGCGGGTTGAGCGGGCCATCCATCAACGGTTCGCCCGCCTTGACGCGCTCGCCTTCCTGCACGTTAATGTGAACGCCGCGCGGAACGGAATACTCTTTCTCCGTGCCGTTGTCGGCCTGCACATACAGTTTGCGCTGCCCCTTCGAGACTTCGCCGAACTTCACCGTGCCATCAATTTCGCTGATGACCGCAGTTTCGTGCGGCTTACGGGCTTCGAACAACTCGACTACGCGCGGCAGACCACCGGTGATGTCCTTGGTCTTCGTCGTCTCGCGTGGAATCTTAGCGAGAACGTCGCCCGGAAATACCGTGTCGCCGTCCTGCACCATAAGGTGAGCGCGGGATGGCATGAGGTAACGCTTGTTGCCCTTGCCTTTGATCACGATCGCAGGCTGGCGCTTCTCGTCCGGAGAGTCGCCTACAACGTGCCGCGACAATCCCGTGACCTCGTCTACTTCTTCGTGCAGCGTGACGCCTTCCTGCAAGTCTTTGAATTGCGCCGTGCCGCCGATTTCGGTGAGGATGGCGAAGGTGTAAGGATCCCACTCGACCATCACTTTTCCGAGATCGACGCGGTCGCCGTCGTTGACCTTGAGCTTGGCGCCGTAAATTACGGAGTAGCGCTCGCGCTCGCGGTTCTTGTCGTCGACCACGGCAATCGAACCCTGCCGGTTCATTACGACTAAATCGCCGGACTTCGACTTGACTGTCTGCAATCCGATGAAGCGCACGGTGCCGTTGTTCTTGGCATCGAGGCGCGACTGTTCGGAGACTCGCGACGCCGTACCGCCGATGTGGAAGGTACGCATCGTGAGCTGCGTTCCCGGCTCGCCGATCGACTGAGCAGCGATGACTCCGGTCGCTTCGCCGAGTTCGACGAGTCGCCCCGAGGCCAGGTTGCGGCCGTAACACATCACGCAAACGCCGCGCTTCGATTCGCAGGTGAGCACCGAGCGAATTTTCACCCGCTCGATACCCGCAGCCTGAATCGAAACCGCGAGCTCTTCCGTGATCTCGTTGTTGATGTCGACGATCACGTTGCCGTCGTAGTCTTTGATCTTCTCAAGCGAAACCCGGCCCACAATACGATCGCGCAATGGCTCGATAATTTCGCCGGCTTCGACGATGCCCTGGACGTAAATCCCGTCCACGGTGCCGCAATCGTACTCGCTGATGATGACGTCCTGCGCCACATCAACGAGACGGCGGGTGAGGTAGCCGGAATCGGCGGTCTTCAACGCCGTGTCGGCCAGACCTTTACGCGCGCCGTGGGTCGAGACGAAATATTCGAGCACCGTAAGACCCTCACGGAAGTTGGCCGTGATGGGTGACTCGATGATTTCGCCGGAAGGCTTGGCCATCAATCCACGCATGCCGGAGAGCTGGCGGATTTGCTGTTTCGATCCGCGAGCGCCCGAATCGGCCATAACATAAATCGGGTTGATGAAACCTTCCTTATCGGCCCGCTGCATTTGCCCGAACATCTCATCGGCAACTTTTTCGGTGATCGCCGACCAGATTTCGATGACCTTGTTGTAGCGTTCGCCGTTAGTGATTGCGCCATCAAGATATTGCTGCTGCACGTTGACTACCTGCTTTTCAGCGTCTTTCACCAGCGTGCGCTTGCTGTCAGGAATGACCATGTCGTCGATGCCGATGGAGAGGCCGGCTCGGGTTGCGTACTTGAAGCCGAACTCTTTTACTTCGTCGAGCATCTTGACCGTGGTTTCGAGGCCGAAGCGCAGGTAGCCGTAGTTAACCAGCGCGCCGATGCCTTTCTTCTTGAGCAAGCCGTTGATGAAGGGCATGCTTTCCGGAAGATGATCGTTGAGAATGGCGCGGCCCACAGTCGTGTTGATGAAAGCCCGCTCCACATGAACCGGCTCGGTGTGAATGATGTCCTGATCGTCGTACGCGGTCGTCAGGTCGATCAGTTCACCGGTGTAACGCAGCCGGATGGGAGAGAGCGTTTCCACTTCGCCCATTTCGAGCGCGAGCAGAACTTCTTCAATGTTGGCGAAGACGCGGCCTTCACCTTTCGCGCCGGGCTTGCCTTTGGTCAAGTAATAGAGACCGAGAACCATGTCCTGCGTGGGCACGGTAATCGGCTGGCCGGATGCGGGAGAAAGAATGTTATGCGAGGCCAGCATCAATACGCTGGCTTCCACCTGCGCTTCCGGAGATAGCGGAATGTGCACGGCCATCTGATCGCCGTCGAAGTCGGCGTTGAACGCCGTGCAGACCAGCGGGTGAATGCGGATAGCTTTGCCTTCCACCAGCACCGGCTCAAACGCCTGAATGCCGAGGCGATGCAGCGTTGGCGCGCGGTTCAGCAGCACCGGATGGTCTTTGATGACCTCTTCCAGAATGTCCCAAACGATGGGCTCCTGCTGCTCCACCATTTCTTTCGCTTGCTTGATGGTAGTGACATTGCCGGTCTGTTCGAGCCGGTGATAGATGAACGGCTTGAACAGTTCAAGCGCCATCTTCTTGGGTAAGCCGCACTGGTGCAACTTAAGTTCGGGGCCGACCACGATCACCGAACGCCCGGAGTAGTCCACGCGCTTGCCGAGCAGATTCTGCCGGAAGCGGCCCTGCTTGCCTTTGAGCGTGTCGGACAAAGATTTGAGCGGACGGTTGTTGGCTCCGCGCAGCACGCGGCCGCGGCGTCCGTTGTCGAACAGCGCGTCGACGGCCTCCTGCAACATGCGCTTTTCGTTACGCACGATGACTTCGGGTGCGTGCAGGTCCATCAGCTTCTTCAACCGGTTGTTGCGGTTGATGACGCGGCGATAAAGATCGTTCAAGTCAGAGGTCGCGAAGCGGCCGCCATCCAGTGGAACCAAGGGGCGCAGCTCCGGAGGAATGACCGGGATCACGTCAAGGATCATCCAGCTCGGCTTGTTGCCGCTGCGGCGGAATGCCTCGACCACTTTCAGGCGCTTCGTATACTTGAGCCGCTTTTGCAGCGAGCTCTCGTTCTTCATCTTCTCGCGCAGTTCAACGGACAAGCCTTCGGTATCGATGCGCTTCAGAAGCTCCTTGATCGCCTCGGCACCCATCATGGCCTTGAAGCCGGCGGGACGGTATTGCTGGTCGAGTTCGCGGAACTTGGCTTCGTCCTTGATGACTTCGCGCTCTTTGACCGGAGCGTCACCCGGCTCGACCACCACATAGGCCTCGAAGTACAGTACGGATTCGAGGTCGCGCAGGGAAATATCGAGCAGGTGGCCGATGCGGCTGGGCAGGCCCTTAAAGAACCACACGTGCGAGCACGGCGAAGCTAGCTCGATGTGGCCGAGGCGTTCGCGGCGCACTTTCGAGAGCGTAACTTCCACGCCGCACTTGTCGCAGATCACGCCGCGGTGCTTCATGCGCTTGTACTTGCCGCATAGGCACTCCCAATCGGTTACCGGGCCGAAGATGCGGGCGCAGAACAAACCGTCGCGCTCCGGCTTGAAGGTGCGGTAGTTGATGGTCTCGGGCTTGGTGACTTCGCCATGCGACCAGCTCCGGATTTTTTCGGGAGAGGCCAGGCTGATCTTGATCGCATCGAAGTCAGCGATTGTGTTTTGCATTTCGAATGGGCTCGAACGAAACAAGGTGTTCCTCCGCTTCCTGCTCTCACGGCCAGTGGTCAGGGGTCAGTGACCGGTGGCCAGTTTTTATGTTTCGCAGTGGCTGAGAGCCTTTTCCCCGCGAAACGTTATTTCAAGAAACCTTCAGAGTGCCACTGTAGAGACGTAGTTAGCTACGTCTCTACTTATTAGTCCGCTGCCGCGCTGGCCGTGGGTTTCTTCTCCCCGGTCTTGATCAGCTCCACATCCAAGCAGAGCGATTGCAATTCGCGGATCAGCACGTTAAACGATTCGGGCACGCCCGGCTCCATGGCGGCTTCGCCCTTGACGATGGCCTCGTAAATCTTGGTGCGGCCGTATACGTCGTCGGACTTCGCCGTCAGCAGCTCCTGCAGGATGAACGCTGCACCGTAGGCTTCGAGCGCCCAGACTTCCATTTCTCCAAATCGCTGGCCGCCGAACTGCGCCTTGCCGCCCAAGGGTTGTTGGGTTATCAGGGAATAGGGTCCGATGGAGCGCGCGTGAATCTTGTCGTCCACCAGGTGCGAGAGCTTCAGCATGTAAATGTAGCCAACGCATACCGGCTGTTCGAACTGATCGCCGGTCATGCCGTCATGCAGAGTGGTCTTGCCCGAAGTCGGCAGACCTGCATGCTCAAGCAGCGCCTTGATCTCGCCTTCTTTCGCGCCGTCGAACACGGGCGAGCCCATGTACACTCCACGGGCGAGTGTGGGAGCCAAAGCTTCCAGCTCTTCGTCACCCATGTCGCCGATGATGTCGGCGAGTTTCGAGTCCTTGAACAGAGCTTTCAACTCGCGGCGAATCGCTTCCGTGCGCGTATTTTCCTTGAGCAAGTTGGTGATCTTTTCGCCCAAGACAAACCCGGCCCATCCCAGATGCGTTTCGAGAATCTGGCCGACGTTCATACGTGAAGGCACGCCCAGCGGGTTGAGAACGATTTCCACCGGCGTTCCATCTTCGAGGTACGGCATATCCTCTTCCGGCAGAATGCGCGCGATGACTCCTTTGTTCCCGTGGCGGCCGGCCATCTTGTCACCGACACTCAGCTTGCGCTTCATGGCGATATAGACCTTGACCAGCTTGATCACGCCCGGCGGGAGTTCGTCGCCTTTGGTAAGTTTGTCTTTCTTCTCGTTGACAATCTTTTTCAGCACGTCGATCTGGCGAGAAGTCATCTCCTCGATCTCGTCGATCTGCTCGTTCACTCGCGGGTCTTTATCCGCATACTTGATGCGCTTCAGGTTGCGGGTGGAGATGCGCTCAATCTCATCGCGAGTAAGAATGTTGCCCTTGGTCAGTAGGCGCTTGTTGGTGCGCTCGTCGTGCAGGTCGGCCTGCACCTCCTTGCCGCCGAGAATGTTCTCCAGACGTTTCAACCGCTCGTCGGTCAGAATGCGGATTTCGTCAGAGAGATTTTTCTCCAGCTTGCCGATCTGCGTCGCTTCGATCGATTTTGCGCGCTCGTCTTTTTCCTGGCCCTTGCGAGAGAAGATTTTCACGTCGACGATCACGCCCTCGATTCCTGGCGGGCAGTAGAGCGAAGCGTCACGCACGTCACCGGCTTTTTCGCCGAAGATGGCACGCAGCAGCTTTTCTTCTGGCGTGAGCTGGGTTTCACCTTTCGGCGTAACCTTACCTACGAGGATGTCGCCCTGCTTGATGCTGGCGCCGATGCGGATCACACCCGCTTCATCCAGATTGCGCAACATCGACTCGCTGACATTGGGAATATCACGCGTGACTTCTTCCGGGCCAAGCTTCGTATCGCGCGCTTCGATTTCATACTCCTCGATGTGCAGCGAGGTGTAGTAATCCTCCTTTACCATCTTCTCCGAGACGAGTATTGCGTCTTCGAAGTTGTAGCCGCGCCACGGCATGAATGCCACCAGCACGTTTCGTCCGAGCGCCAGTTCGCCGTGATCGGTGCAGGGACCGTCGGCGATAACCTCGCCCTTCACCACGCGCTGGCCCTTCTTGACTATCGGCTTCTGGTTGATGCAGGTGTTTTGGTTCGAGCGCTTGAACTTTGTGAGCTGGTAAATGTCGCTGCCCACCTCGCGCGAAAGCTGCGTGGGATGGTGTTCGCCCTCGACGCGCACGATGATGCGATCGGAGTCGACCGAATCGATGATGCCGTTGCGCCGGGCAAGAACCACTGCACCGGAGTCACGCGCAGTGACGCCTTCCATTCCAGTGCCGACGATCGGCGCTTGCGCGCGGAGCAAAGGCACGGATTGGCGTTGCATGTTGGCGCCCATCAGCGCGCGGTTGGCATCGTCGTGCTCGAGGAACGGAACCAGCGATGCGGCGACGGAGACCAACTGCTTCGGGCTGACGTCGACATAATCAACTTCGTCGCGGCTTACGAGGACGAAGTTGCCGGCCTTGCGGGCGTTGACCAACTCGGCGACAATTTTGCCCTTCTCGTCGAGCTCTACATTAGCCTGCGCGATGGTGTGGCGATCTTCTTCCCACGCGGAAAGATAGAAGGAGAACGGATCGACCTGCACCGGCTTCTTGCGCTTTTCTTTCAGCTCGGCGTTAATCTTTTCAAGTTCGTGCTTCTCCACGTAATCGCCGACTTTGAAGTCGCCGTCGCCGGTGTTGACCACGCTGACGTAGTCAATCACGCGTCCGCCCTTGATCTTGCGATAGGGCGACTCGATGAAGCCGTAGTCGTTAATGCGGGCGTAGCAGCTCAATGACGAAATCAGTCCGATGTTCGGACCTTCCGGCGTTTCAATCGGGCAGATACGACCGTAGTGCGTAGGGTGAACGTCGCGGACTTCGAATCCGGCGCGTTCCCGCGACAAACCACCCGGCCCAAGCGCCGAGAGACGTCGCTTGTGCGTGATCTCGGAGAGCGGGTTGGTCTGATCCATGAACTGCGAGAGCTGCGACGATCCAAAGAATTCGCGGATCGCAGCCATCACCGGTTTTGCATTGACCAGGTCGTGCGGCATGGCCGTCGACATTTCCTGGTAGACGGACATTTTTTCTTTGATGGCGCGTTCCATACGGACCAGGCCGATGCGGAACTGGTTTTCCATCAGCTCGCCGACTGCGCGGACGCGGCGGTTGCCGAGGTGATCGATGTCGTCGACCGCGCCAATGTTCTTGCGCAGCTTCAGCAGGTAGCCGATGGTCGCGTAGAAATCGTCGGGATCGAGCGTGCGCTTGTCGAGGCTGGTCGCATCCTGATTCTCGAACAGCTTGATGTTGAACTTCAGACGGCCGACCTTCGAGAAATCGTACTTGCGCGGATCGAAGAACATGCCATGGAACAAAGCCGTGGCCGTGTCAAGCGTCGGCGGATCGCCGGGCCGCAGCTTTCGGTAGATTTCGATCAGCGCTTCCTGCGGGGTGGTCACCGAATCGCGCTTCAGGGTCTGGCTGATGACCGTACCAACGTCGTCGCGCTCGGGGAAGAACAAGGACATTTCCACCACGCCGGAGTCGAGAATCTTCGAGACTTTGTCGGCGGTGATTTCACTGTTGGCTTCGAGCAGGACTTCGCCGGTGGTCGTATCAACAACATCGGCGGCGGCCCATGCGCCTTCGAGATCGGTGATGTCGATTTCGATCTCGGAGATTTTCGCCTTCTGAATGTCCTTTAGAATCTGTGCATTGATCTTGCGGCCGGAGTGCGCGACTTCGTCGCCCGACTTGTTCTTGATGCTATGCGCCAGCTTCATGCCCAGCAGGTTCGTGGGCTTTTCGCTGGCCGGATCAAGCGTCCAGTAAAGCTTCTTGTCCTTGATCGCGATGCGGTCGACGGTGTAGAACGCGCGGAGAATGTCTTCGCCGGAGCGCAGGCCGAGAGCACGCAGGAAAATCGTGCCCAGGAACTTGCGCTTGCGGTCGATGCGGACGTAGAGGACGTTCTTCTGGTCGTATTCGAACTCGACCCACGAGCCGCGGTAAGGAATAATCTTGCCGAGGAAATAGGTGCGGTTGTTGGCCGTCTCGAAGAACACGCCGGGCGAACGGTGCAACTGGCTGACAATGACACGCTCGGTCCCATTAATAATGAAGGTACCGTTCTGCGTCATCAGCGGAACGTCGCCGAAGAACACTTCCTGCTCTTTAATGTCGCGAATGGAGCGGTTGCCGGTCTCCGCGTCCTTATCGAAAATTGTCAAGCGCATTGTAACCTTGAGCGGCGCGGAGTAAGTCATGCCGCGCTCCTCGCACTCGGCTACGTCGTATTTCAACTGCAATCCCACCGGGTCACCGCACTTGTTGCAGAAGTCGGGAGTGTTGGAGTTGTAGGTGCCGCACTTCTGGCAAAGCACGTCTCCCGGATGGAACGGGTCGGTGATCACCGTGTTGCCGCAATTCTTACAAGTGGTACGGAGGTGATGCAGCCCTTTCAAGTGGCCGCACTTGCACTCCCAGTTACCAATGGCGTAATCCACAAACTCAAGTTGTGATACGTTGCGAAAGTCGGTGATCGGAAAGACGGACTGGAACACCGCCTGCAATCCGCCGTCTTCGCGTTCGCTGGGCAGTTTATCCATCTGGAGAAAGCGGTCGTAGGAACGCTTCTGAACCTCGATCAGGTTCGGGATCTGGATGGTGGCTGGAATTTTCGAAAAATCAAAACGTTTACGGAAGGCGTTATTCTTCATCGTCAAGAGACTCCCAATATCGCGCGCAGCCGAGGGCTGCGATTACCTGCGGAATGTAGAGCGCCAAGCTTGCGGCGCTAGTAAACCTGCTTCGAACCTGTGGAACGTGTTGCCAGCCCGGAAAAAGCGACAGGGCGCCAACGGGGACAGGAGTTCCCGCAGACGCCATCCGAGGCGTTTCGCCAATATGAATTTGTAATCTTTCGCGCCAGTTTCCTTCGGCCGTTTCCGTTCCGCCTGCCCACGGAACAGTGCCCAAGCTTCCCTGCGGGTCTCGCCCGCGTTTGAGTGAGGCCAAGGGAAGCGGTGATAGGTTAGATGCTACCACCTCCGCCCCGGCTTCACAACCAGAACGTAATAATTTGTGAGACTTGCATAGCGATGTGGCGCGGGCACTTCCGCCCTATGAAAGGCCTGAGTGCACCGAAAACGCGGGCAGCGCCCGCACCCCACCAATGACTATTTCACTTCTACGACCGCGCCAGCCTCAGTAAACTTCTTCTTAATGGTCTCAGCCTCTTCCTTGGAAACGCCTTCCTTGATGCTTTTGGGCGCCCCATCCACCAGTTCCTTGGCTTCTTTCAAGCCCAGGCTGGTGACTTCGCGGACAGCCTTGATCACGTTGATCTTGTTGGCGCCGACTTCTTTCAGCACCACGGTGAACTCGGTCTTCTCTTCGGCCGGGGCCGCACCTGCGCCCGCTGCCGCTCCGCCGCCGGCGACCATCACCGGGGCCGCTGCCGCCGCCGACACGCCGAGACGCGATTCCAGTTTCTTGACCAGCTCCGCCGCCTCCAGCAGCGACAAAGCTACGATTGATTCTTCGAGTTGTTGCAGATCCGCCATTGTTAGTTCTCCAGTATCAAAAATTTTGGTAACTGAGTAATTTCGCAATCGGGCAGTTTCAAGGACCCGACTTCTCCATTGCTCAATCGAGGGCTTTCGCCCGATTGCGTTATCCGCGGCAAGTTTCCAGTGCGCGCAATTGCTATCAACGAAACGCCAGACAACGTATCGCCAACGCCTGCACAACCCTTGACACCGATAACCAAACTCTTACGAACGGGGCATCTTGCTTTTTGGTTCTCAATTACCAAATTACAAAATTGCCCAATTACAAAATTCTTAGGCTTCCTTGAACTTGTTCTGCTGCACGCCTTGATCGACTACAACCGCCAGGTTGCGTCCGACCGCTCCCATTGCCGTCACCAGCCGTTGCGCCGGAGCGTTTAACAGGAACAGCAACTTCGAATAAAGCTCTTCCTTCGAAGGCATGGAGGCCAACGCTTCGATCTCTTTGATCGAAATCACCCGGCCTTCTACCACGCCGACTTTGAAGGTGAATTCCGGCGTGTCCTTGGCGTACTTGGTGAGCGCCTTGGCCATAGCCACGGGATCACCCGTGGTGTAGGCGATCGAGGTGACGCCGGAAAGATTCTTCAACCCCTCTTCAATCTTGGTGCCCTTGGCGGCTCGCTCGGCCAAAGTGTTCTTCACAACTTGATACTTTGCGCCCGCGCCGCGCAGCGCTTTGCGCAGGTCGTAGTCCTGGGCAACGGTCATTTTGCTGTAGGTCGCGACGACCGCGCTGGAAACGTTCTTCAGGTCCGCGCTCAGCTTTTCGACTTGTTCTTTCTTTCTAGCTTTCGTAACCGCCATAAATCGATCCCTCTTTAGAATTGATCTTAATGTGGGGCAGCCACCTCGGCTGTCCGTCGGGCGAAAGCCCGGCAATGCTCTAGGCTTTCGCTGCCGTCTCGATGGGCGCCGTATCCAGCAGAATTCCCGGCCCCATGGTCGAACTCAGCGTGCAGCCCTTGATGTACTTGCCCTTGGCGACCGACGGCTTGGCTTTGATTACGCTGGTGATCAGCACGGTCGCGTTTTCGATCAACTTGTCGGGCGAGAATGAAATTTTTCCTACCGGGCAGTGCACCAGCGCGGTCTTGTCGGTACGGAATTCCACTTTTCCGGCCTTTACTTCCTGCACCGCTTTGCCCACGTCCATGGTGACTGTGCCGGTTTTCGGATTCGGCATCAGACCCTTGGGTCCGAGAATCTTACCGAGACGACCGACGGATTTCATCACATCAGGCGTAGCGATCAGTGCGTCAAAGTCAGTCCAGTTTTCCTTCGTGATCTTCTCGACCATCTCTTCGCCGCCCGCAAAATCGGCGCCTGCGGCTTCGGCTTCCCGAATCTTGTCGCCGGTGGCAATCACGAGAACTTTTTTTGACTTGCCCAGCCCATGCGGCAGAACGACCGTTCCGCGCACCATCTGGTCAGCGTGCTTGGGATCAACTCCCAGACGCATTGTAACTTCGACGGTCTCATCGAATTTCGCGAACTTGACTTTCTGCAGAAGCGGAACCGCATCCTGCAGCGTATACGGGCGCTTCTCTACTGAAGCATGCGCCTTAGCGATATTTTTTCCTTCTTTTTTCATTGGCTTTTCCTTGTCTCCCACCGCAGATCGGTGCTTCGATCGGCCGTGGTGTTTGTGACATTTCCGATTGAGTAATTTGTGGTTGGGTGATTTGATTTTTCAATCGCACAATCACCCGATCGCTTAATCACCCAACGACTTCGATTCCCATCGACCGCGCCGTGCCACGAACGCTCTTGATCGCGGTTTCCACGGACGCGGCGTTCAAGTCAGGCATCTTCTGTTTAGCGATGTCTTCGACTTGTTTCAGCGTTACTTTGCCGACTTTATCTTTGTTCGGCGTGCCCGATCCCTTGGCGATACCGGCGGCGCGCTTCAAAAGAATCGATGCCGGCGGCGTCTTAGTGATGAAGGTGAACGAGCGGTCGTTATATACCGACACCACGACCGGAATGATTAAACCTTCCATCTCTTTTTGGCTCGTGCGCGCGTTGAACTGCTTGCAGAACTCCATGATGTTGATCTGCGCCTGACCGAGCGCCGGACCTACCGGCGGGGCCGGAGTCGCCTTGCCCGCTGCAATCTGCAACTTTACGAAACCTGTAACTTTCTTTGCCATCTAAGATTTCCTTCGGGGTTCAATTACAAAATTACTCAATTATTAAATTCCTACGCCACCTTCTCCACCTGGCTGAACTCAAGTTCCACCGGGGTCGAGCGGCCGAAAATTGTCACCATTACTTTTAAAGTCTCGCGATCCTCATTCACGTCATCGACCAGACCAGTGAATGTAGCAAACGGGCCTTCACCGATGCGTACCGTCTCGCCCTTCTCGAACTTGACCTTGAGCTTGGGCTTCTCGCGGCTGTCGGCAACTTTATAAACGATGTGCTGAACTTCTTCATCGGATAGCGGCGTGGGCTGCTGGCCTGTGCCAACGAAACCCGTCACGCGCGGCGTCGACTTCACCACGTGCCAGACGTGATCGTCCATATCCATTTCGACCAGCACGTAGCCGGGATAGAACATGCGCTCGGAAGTATACTTCTTGCCGCCGCGAACTTCGGTGACCGACTCGGTCGGGATCAGCACTTTGCCGATCTTTCCCTGCAAGCCGAACGCCGCGACGCGTGACTCCAGCGATTCCTTTACCTTGCGCTCGAAACCAGAATAAGAGTGGATGATGTACCACTTCATATTCGGATTGCGCGGCGCTTCGCCGGTTACGGCAGCACCGTCTGCGGCCGATGGCTGCTCGCCCGCTACAGCTGTTTCGTTTTTTTCTTCTTCCTGCATGATCAAGTTAAACTCCGCATTCTCCGCCTTGACTTAGTGTCCGAAATAGCTGTACAGGAACGAAACGCCCTTCTGGATCAGGTTATCGATGATGAAAAAATACACGCCGAAAATGAATACGGTGATCACTACCACTGCGGTTGTGGCCTGCACTTCTTTCCACGAGGGCGCGGTCACCTTACGCGTTTCGGTGCGCACGTCGTTATAGAACAACTTAACGCGCTCCGGCCAGGACTTAATCCGGTCTCCGAAATTTTCGCCGGCGGTTGCGATCGAGTTTGCCATTTTCTTTGTCTCCACTCCCATACTGTTCCTGTCCTGACCGTTTCCCAGCAACCTTCCAAAATTCTGGCAGGGGCGGAGGGATTCGAACCCCCAAGTTCGGTTTTGGAGACCGACAGTTTAACCGTTGAGCTTACGCCCCTGTAAAACGGTACCCAGTTGCCAGCGCCTAGTCCCCGGTCAATATTGATCTGGGTACTGGGTACCAGCTACTTCACTTCTTTATGCGGCGTATGCTTGCGGCAACGGTTGCAGAACTTTTTGAACTCCAACCGCTCCGTGGTCGTCTTCCGGTTCTTGGTCGTCGAATAATTCCGCTCTTTGCAATCACCGCACTGTAATGTAACGATCTCTCGGGGCATTGCTCACTCCCTATTGCTTTGTAGCGCGGGCACCCTCGCCCGCGGTCTTTATCGATGCTGCCTGCAAAGCGGGCGAGGGCGCCCGCTCCACAAATTCACTCCCTACTGCACAATCTCCGAAATCGTTCCGGCGCCTACCGTGTGTCCGCCTTCACG
>DATHMV010000065.1:0-35126 GCA_035486715.1 Candidatus Aquilonibacter sp. | reverse complement strand
AATTCGAAGCGACGGCATGGCCAGACCTCTTTAAAGAGGATGGTTCACGCCGGTACGCACGTAAATACGGCCTACGCTGTAAATGAAAGTAAGTCCGCGCGTAGCGCTCAATAAGGTCATTCCAACGCTCGATTTCAGGGCAGCTTGCTAATCGGGGTCGATTTCATTCTGCACCGGCGGCAGCGCGGGAACATCCGGGTGTTCCGCATCCCGCCAGAAGACATGGAACCACTCGCCGTACAACTGCGGTGCCCGGGTGGTATGAGAAGTCCCGTATTGCAACCGGATGAAAGATGAGTTTCGGGTCGAGTTCTTAGGACATACAAGAATGGAGTTTTCGTGTCCATTTTAGAAGATAAGGCAATGTTCCAAATGGGTCGTCAGTTGCCGATTAGGATTAGCTTCCTAATGCCAGCATCGAGAATTCGGGAGGTGCTCGATTCCACCACGGCACAGGCAGCAAGGGATACCAAGATCCAGCGTAACTTCTCTCGGCAGTAAAACGCTCTGCATTGCCAACTTTAATTCGTAAGGAACGCAACATGGTTTACGAAGCGCGGTCGTGAGATTGCAAATCAAGCTTCCCGCCCTGACCCTAGACTCACGACCGCTTGGTAAGGAGAATGCGATTTTAGTTGAACCCAAGCGCCGACATGGAGCATACCGCGAACTCCGTAGCTTCATTGCGATACTAAGCATCCGACTTCTTTTCGCAGACCATCGTGTTGCCACAGATTGGGCAAATGCTGGTTCGAAAAGCTTTCTTTAGTACATTTTGACTGGCTAAACTTTCGGTAAGCTTTGCGGCAGGAACGACGATCGCGTATCTTCCACCGCGCTTGAGAATTCCGAGTTCGCACAGCTCACATCTACATACGGCCATTGCCGCCGCTCTTGTGTCAGCCCGGCCATATAATCTGATGTCACCTGCAGTGCTTAAGGTTTACGAACGCCGGAACGCCAGTTATTGCGCAAGATTCTCGACCACACCCCATACACACCCAACGTTTGATTTTTGGCAACATACCGCCAAAGTTCATTAATCTGCAATATCCAACTGGAGATTCCATACCCTTCAGGAGTTTCACCGCATCGCTGTGGGTTTTCCGGGCTTAGTCGATTCTCGTATCGGAAGAGTTGTTTCGACCAACGAAACATATGATGACGCCCCGGAAGTAGATTCTTCGGCTTGGGGCCGCGACACTCTGGGCCTTCCACTTCGGATTGAGAACGATGCCCGGTTGGCGCTATTAGGAGAGTCGTATGCGGGTGCGGCACGTGGTTTCAGCGACGTGTTGATGATGACGCTGGGCACTGATATTGGCGGCGTGACCATGATCGAAGGCAAACGGCTGCGCGGGAAACCCGCGCAGGCAGGCTGCCTGGGCGGGCACATTCCCGTGCTCTTCAATGCTCGTCCTTGCCCTGGCGGAGGCATCGGATGTGCTGAGGCAGAGGCGTCCGGATGGGCTTTGCCGGGAATCATCCGCGACGTCTCAGGATGCTCCGAAAGTAGTCTCTCGAAGTTATTGCAGATTGGCTTTAAAGAGCTTTTGACGCGGCCTCGCGTGGAGACAACATAGCGCGGGCGGTTCGCGATCAATGTCTCAATATATGGCCGTCGATGCGTGGCGCTGGTTCATGCCTACGATCGAAATCGTCGTCATCGGCGGTGGTGTGATGGAGAGTGCCAACATCATTGGTCCTACGTCGAGTCCTATGTATGCAAATATGCGTGGACACCATGGGGAAGGGTCCATGTTCGTCCAGCTGACTCGGCCAACAACGCAGCTCTGGTTGGAGCCGTTCCTCTTCTATCCGAGACACGCAGCATCCCTTGACCTTTATGCTCTGGTGAAGGAATGGTATCGCCCCGAGATGTCTGGCCATGATCGGGTGTGACTTTCTTTCATTTGTCGGGGTCCTTTTCTGAACGGTCGCGATAGACGACGTGGCCTAGTCGGTCGCATTCATTTTCTTCGGCGAGGGAGATTGTAGTCGGCTTTTCTCCTGCCGGAACTGACTCGCAGCGCAGATGATCCTCGAATCCGGGGGCCGAGAATATGGCGACTATGCTGGCGGGTTCGGTACCGGTGTTCTTCAGGCCGACCCACGTATGCTGCGGAATGAACACCATTCCTCCCGAATGCAGATCGCGCTCCTGATCTCCAACATGAGCGTGGATGGTGCCTTTCTCGATAAGCACGACCTCGTCCTGCTCAAGATGCTTATGGGTTGGTATGGCTGCGCCGGGAGGCATGTCGTCTCCGCCAACGAGCACCAGATGCTCGGAGCCATTGGCTTTGGGAGTGACCTTCAGAATGAATCCTCCGGGGTCAATTTCTCCCGGCTCGGGCCGCCAGAGACGCGTTTCGCCTTCATTTTTCTCCAGCAGCAGTGGGGTTGCGCCAGCCTGCACTGCTTGCGATTTCTCAGGCTTGGTGGCCGCGACGCGAGTCTCCTTCCCGCTCACGAACACCTTCATGGAATTCTCGCTCTCGCCCGACTCATCGGAGTATTCGTAGGAATCCGGTGAAACAACTTTCATGGTGTACCGGGTGTGAAACACCTTCCCGCCAAAGACGCTGTCCCCAAGCCAAGTCCATACGTCGCCGCTCACCGTTCCAGTCTTGTCTTCTGTTCCTCCTGAACTGTCAACTGCGTGGTACCGGTATGTCTTGGAAATCGGATCGTAGTAGACGAAGGAGGTGTCCAAGTATTTACTCCCGGGTCTATAGAGTACTGTCTCGCAAATCACGGCGAAGCCGTCTGGCGTCCATCTGCAATCGTCAGTGCCACTGAATTTCATCGCTGGCGAGTTCGGCCCCATAAACCCTGCTTTCAATTCATCTTCGATCGTAAACTTGCCGACCATTACCGCCAGCTTCTTCACTTCCGGGCTAGGCGTTGTCTGAGATTGGGCGCAAGCCACAATTGCGCTCGAAGCGCATGCCAGCGCAAATGAGAGAAACCTTTGGGGGACACTCATTTGGATTTTCCTTTCAGGTATGCCAGGGATGCTAGCACAAAATGCCGGAGACGACTCTCACCTTTCCCGACAAGAACTGGACAGCTGCTATCTATGGGACTTGCATCTAAGTGCCTGTTGGTCGGCTATCGGGAAGTTGGAGAACCCTCACTTCGATTGTGTGGGCGAGACTTCCGAGAATGCTGAGATTCCGAGAGGGCCAATCTGACTTACCGCGAGTCAGCCGTTTATGGTGTATTCACGGAAGGGTTCCATCCTCCATTTTCCTGATGGGCCGAAGTAAGGCAACTATGGTAAAGTAAGGAATAGGGGAAGTGAGGCTATGCAAAAACAGGCGACGATTACCAGCAAGGGACAGATTACGGTGCCTCGCGAAATCCGGCGAGTACTGGGGGTTCGAAGCGGAGATAAATTGCTATTCGAGAGCGACGCAAGGGGGATACACGTGCGACCTGTGAGAAGCCGTAGCGCATTTTCAAAGTATCGCGGTATCGGGAATGCCGAGATTCCGTCCGGCAGAAAGAGCATTACAAAATGGCTCCGCGGGATGAGGGGAGAATGACCACCGCAATCGACACAAATGTGGTGATCGCTTTGTGGGACAAAGACCCGACATTGAGTCTGGCGGCACAAAACGCCTTAGAGGCTGCATTCAATCGGGGGACGTTGGTTGCTGCGGCTCCCGTATTCGCAGAGTTGATCGCGGCACCCGGGCGCAGCGAGACGTTCGTCAGTTCCTTTTTTGAGGAGACTGGAATCGGAGTCGATTGGGAGTTGCCGGAGCAAATATGGCGATTGGCAGGACGAGCCTTTCAAGCTTATGCAGAACGTCGACGCAAGCAGCGCGATACTGGTGCGCGCCGCATCCTAGCGGACTTCGTTATAGGAGCTCATGCATTCGCAAACGGTTGCCGCCTTCTAACCCTAGACGATCAGCGCTATCGCTCCTCATTCCCCACGCTCGCCGTAGAGACCTTTTAATTAAGTTTCTCTTGAGCCGGTAGATTGCGCGATGTTCGATCCAGCCGCGGAGCAATCGACCGAAGGTGTGGGCCTCGATTGTGTGCCAAAAGTGTGTCGAATTTAGGAAACGATTGCTAGCCGATCAACCACCCCTCGACTTACGACCGATAAGTCGTTTGTCGATCAACTTCCAGTTTGCTGGTGATCCAGGCCGGGCTGGGCAGCGCCGGATCGGGGGTCGTATGCTGTTCGCGTCCCGTTCATACCTGAAGCGTTGCTGCGTATGGCGGTCAGATCGGGTCCTCGACGCCGAACTGTTGGAGGTATAAGGCTGGTGCCAAAGTTCTCCTCATTAGGTGGAGATGTGGCCGGGATTTGCCATGAAGCTAGACGGCCCGCTTGCTGGGGGCTCGCCGTGGCTTCGGCTTGTTCTTGCCCTTGAGATTGAGCGCCACTGCGGCGCGGATGAGATCTTTCAACGCCGCCTCATTGATCTTGTCGCCTTGGTGAACGTCGATGGCGCGCCTGACATTTCCTTCGAGGCTGGAATTGAAGAGACCTGACGGGTCCTTCAAGGCGGCTCCTTTGGCGAATGTCATCTTAAACTTGTTGGTGTATGTCTCTCCCGTGCAGACGATGCCCGCGTGGGAAAAGACGGAAACGCCCGGCGATGTCGGCTTGCCCCACTTCCACTCTTCGACTATTTCAGGGTCCGCTTCGTGAATGATCTCACGCACTTTCGCGAGCGTCTTCCCGCGCCAGTCATTGAGTTCCTTTATCCTTGCGTCGAGTACTGCCGAGACAGATCCTACGGGAACGGTTTCTTTCACACGCAACTCCAGTCTCGCAACTACTCTAGCTGCGCTCACGGTTACCTGCAAGGACGCAAATGAAGTCCTGTCCTGGTTCGATAGAAGTTCGGGGAGGAGTTGTCACTGACACCTCTCCGAACCGCGATGTTCGCCTATGCCACGTTCGGGCGGCCGACCGAATTCGCTCCTGAGTGCGCCCGCGTGGCCTGCAGGCGGTGCCAGAAGTAGTACGAGAGTGCCCAGAGAACGCTGGTGATCGTCGATGGGGCGAAAGCCAGCGGGATATCGCGTATCGAGAGGTGGGCGATTACTGCCGAGACGAGGTTGATAGCAAAGCCAGCGTATGCCCACTCCTTGAGCCGCGGTGGGACCAACGGGATGAGCAGGGCGGCTACTCCCGCCAGCTTGGCCAAAGAAAGCTCGATGCGGAAGTAGCTGTTGGGGAAGCCGAGGCGGGTGAAGGCCTGCACTCCGTGAGGCAGGAGCTCGTAATAGGCGGTAAAGCTCATCTCGAGGCAGAAGAGCGCAGTGACCATCCAATAAACGATGGTCGTGTTTTTGAGGGTGGTCCGGGCGCTGGCCGGGTTGTGCACCGTCGATTCCATGGGTTCTTCCTCCTTCTTTTCCACGTTTCGGCCCCTTGTGTGGCCCTTTTCGGGGTCTCAATGTCGAATAGCCTAAGGCGGCGTCAGCTCGGCGGTTCACTACCAAACCGCTCGGCGTACTCAGTCTTTAGCCGCTGCCAGCCGGCGAACTTCATGACGTCGGCGCCGACGATGCGGCCGATGGGATTCCCGCTGAGAAGGCGATCCAGGACATCGAAAGCAATGTGCCAGCCTGCGGCGCCCCACGAGATGAAGCGGCGGTCGATGTTGTGCCACAGCGTTAGCCGCGTGCCACTGCCAATGGCTTCGAGTTGCCACCGGATGTCCCCGAACTCAAGCACGTCGGCTTGAGTTACTCTGGTGTCGATCGGAGTGGGGTTTCCCACCCAAGTAAGCTTCACCGTTTTGCCCTCCCTACCCATGTTCCCATCGACAACAAATGGTGCCCACTCGCGCAGATGCGCCGGGTCGGGCAGCGCCTGCCAGACATTTTCCGGCGAGTGGCGCGGTTCTCGGAAGAGATGAGCGTCCACTCGTCTTTGTCCTTCGCCCCGTCTTTTCTCAACCGTGCCGTAGGACGGACCCGGTGTGTACTGCTCGCGGTCGATCATCGCCTTCTCCTCGCCTTACCAGCGCTTAAGCTCCGTGATCTCCATGAGGTTGCCGCAGGGTCGTTCAGCATCGCAATGGTCGAGCCGGTTACATCGGTGGGCCGCTCCTGAACTCGGTGCCGTGGGCCTTAAGTTTGGAGGCAATAAAAGAAGAGGTATTGGGCAGCATTCGTACGAGATTCGCTAAGCAGTGTCTCCTGATCGCGATACTCGTTGATACAACCCGATTCCCGAAATTGCTAGCCCCGCCGAACGAACTCTTAGCTCATCGCTTTGGCTATTTCTGGGGACTGGCATCAATGTTTTCGTCCACGGCCTCGTCCTGATGCAAATCGTGATAAATCTTCCGAAGCCTCCGCTTCATCTGGTTGTACTTCTGATATTCCTCGAGTTCGTGTTTCGCTTCGGCGGTGCGTCCCTCCCGTCGATAGACCGTACCCAGACGGAAGTGAGCCACGGCGCTGGTGGGGTCGAGTTGAATCGCGTGCTCCAGCAGCGCCTCGGCTTGCTGTGGTTGATCCATCGCTATCAAAACCTTGGCCAAGCCTATGTCGGCTTCGGGATCGCCCGGTTGCAGCTTGACGGCCCGGGTGTAACGCTCGAAAGCTTCCTTGAAATCGGCTCTCTGAAAGGCGATATCTCCCAGCTTGCATTCAGACTGTTCGTCAAAGGGATTGACCTCCAGGGCTGCCTTGTACTCTTTCTCGGCCTCGTCTCGGCCTTCGGCTGTCGACAGAGCCCTGAGCATATCGGCGAGCTCGAAATGTAACCCTGGAAGCTTGGGGTCGATTTTGAGCGCAGCCCGGTAGTGGTCAATGGCTTCAGCGTTGCTCCCACGCTTTGCCAGTTCGTGCGCGATCGCTTGCTGCATGCGGGCGGAATTCGGATCCACAACCGATAGGCTCAGCAGCGACTCGTTGGCGAGATCGGAATAGATTCGATACGCGGTATAGAGAAGAGCTTCGTTGGTCGGATCCAGCTTTCTTAGCTCGCTCACGATGCCAGCGGCTTTATCCAGATCGCTCGTCCCGGAGTCGATTTCGATTAACTCCATCCCCGTCTCGATCCGAATCTTCTCCTCCTGCACGTTTGGAAACGCTCTTTCCAAATCGCCGCGAGCCCGGCTGATGTCGCCCGTGCGTTTCTCGGCGATGCCCAGAAGAGATTGCGTTTTCCACAAGGTAGGCCGCAGTTTCAGCGCAGCGCGGAGCTGTGGAATTGCATTCGTATAGTCTCCCTGAAAGAACAGCATCGTGCCCAGGTTGCCACGAGCATCCACGTTATTCGGATCGAGGGCAACAATGGCTCTAAATTCCAGTATCGCCAAGTCGGGTCTGTTTCCTTTCAGGTATTCGGCAGCCTGATGGTTGTGTGATTCGATCTCTCGCTGGCGATTCGGGCTAGATTGAGAAGCAGACGGCAACCCCAGACAGAGAACTACCCAGAACAAGGCAACCACCTGTTTTGTCCTCATGTCCCGATTGTACGGCGGACAAGACGTATCTCTCGTTCTTCCCGCGTAGAGCTGAGGACGGCGGCATTGCCGCCGTCCTTCTTGGTGCCGCGAGCGCCGTTAGAAGAATAGCCGTGCGCCCAGTTGGATCGTACGTGGCCCGTTCGCGAGTTGCGTGATGTTGGCCACGCCCGCACTACTCACGTCAGGATTGCCGTTAGGTCCGCCAGTGTCCGGTAGTGAGAAGCTCGGATGGTTAAAGACGTTAACAAAGTCTCCACGAAGGGTGAGCCCAGCTCGCTCCTTATAATGCCAGGTCTTCGCTAGAGACAAGTTAACATCGGACAGTTTTGGCCCGAAGAGCGTGTTTCTGCGTCCAAGCCCGAACGCTCCGTTGCCCTGCTCGGCTGGGGTCTCAAAGGCTGCAGGGTTGAACCAGCAGGTCACGGTGTGTACTTTCGCGCCATTGGCGCAGGTGCCTGACGTGGGGGAGATACCCGCAATGGGGTTGGCAAATGCCGTGCCGGCCTGCGAATAGTCGTTAACACCGGCGTCCTGCACCGTGAACGGAGTGCCATCCTGGTAGATAAACGTCCCCGACAGGCGCCATCCGCCAAGCACACCGTCCAGGATTGCATTCTGGTTCATAAAGGGCTTGCCCATGCCAAACGGCAGCTCGTATACCGCAGTCCCTTTGAGCGCTTGCGGGATGTCGAAGTTCGAGTTGCCGTAGTTAACGGATGGGTTGTTTCCGATTTGCCAAGCCTGAGCCCCGGCGGTGCTGCCCCATCCGGCCGAGTCCTGATCATCCAGAAAATGCGACCAAGCATAGTTGACATCGAAGGTCAGCCCGGAGGAATAACGCTTCCGCACGTCGAGTTGCAACGAATTGTAGTTGGAGATGCCATTGAAGCTTGAGCCAGCAAGGCTTCCAAACGCCGGATATGGACGCGCGCAAGGGGGGGTGAGGGGATTCGCGCTTACTGTGGGCGTTGCGGGTGTTGCCCCGTTACAGCCCGATATATCGTTCGAGGCCAACAGGGCCGAGTTGGTAATTTGGTTCGCGTCGGTTTTGTATTGCAGATTCATCCCGTGACTGCCGACGTAAGCAGCCGACACCGCAAAGTTACTCGCGAACTGGTGTTCGACGGAGAGGTTCCACTCCCAGATCTCTCCCGGCTTGATGTCATAGGGTTCGTAAGGCGGACTAAAGACGGGATTGGTAGTGTAGGACGCCGGGTTCTTCGAGCCTTGAATGTAAGGGAGGGCGTTCGCCATCATCCCAGCGCTCGAGCTTAAATAGAGCGGGGTAGTGTTGCCGGTACCGGAAATCCAGCCCGTGTCTCCGGCGGCGCTGAGAGGGTCGCTGATGTTGCCCTGAGAGGTAGCGCCGAAGCCCATTTGCGCGCCACCCTCACCGCCATAGAGATCCATGCTGTAGTTATAAGCGTAGAATCCTGCACCGCCTCGGATCACGGTGTCGTTCTTGAGCGACCAGGCAAAGCCTAACCGAGGGAGGAAAATGTTCCAAACCGGCTTCTGCAAGGTCGTTCGGTTATCCTGAGGGGCAATCCAGATCGAGCCGAGGGTGCCCGCGAAGGGGCCGGTGGTATTGACGAGATTCTGGTCGAAATCGCCGAGTTTATTCTGTACCTCGCTCATGCCTGTGTTCCCCTCCCAGCGCAAGCCGACGTTGATGGTGAGGTTGGGCTTGATTTTCCAGTCGTCTTGAGCGAAAGCCTGCGGGCTCTTCAGCCGCATGCCCGTCAAGCCCTGATTGTTCGCGGACCAGGACTGGACGTTGCCGAGCAGGAAATCCGCGAAGCCCGAGCCCGCGGTACCGGTGTTCAGCGTTCCACCGGCATTTACACCGGCGGTGTATTGTCCGCTAAAACCGTAGTTGCCGGCGCTGTTGGAGCCCCAAGCCGTGGTGTTGCCCTCGGCCATCAACACCTCAATCCCGAAATGCAGAACGTGCTTGCCCTTGACCAGCGTCACCATATCGGAGGGGTCAAACGAGTTCTCGATGTAAATGGCGTCTGTGGCGGGCGACAACACGCTTACGTTGTCTGGGCCGCCGAATTGACCATAAATGCTCGAGTTGCCGATAAAGGGGAATTGGTTAAAATGGGTGCCTTGAAGGCCAAATGTCGTTGCGGGGTTCAACCCGAGGGACTGAGATTGGAACCAGTTGCCTTGCTTGGTATAACCCATCCGGATTTCGTTGACGATCGTCGGGGTGATCGTCCATGTCTCGGTGACCTGCGTGTTCCAACCGTCTACGTCCCCGCTACCGCAATTCAGCGGGCAGTTGAACAGGCCGTTGTCGACCCCGGGGTTATCCTTCTGGCTAATTGAAAACATGATGCGGTGCTTCGCGCTCAGGTCGAAATCCACCCGCCCAAAATATCGGTGAACCGGGGCGGGAGTTTTAGGCGCGTTGTAGAAATTACTTGTACAGTCGTTCTGGAACGGAGGAGCAGCGCATGTCCCTGCCCCTTGCGGTGCGGTGGGCCAACCATACATGGAAGCCATAATTTTCGCCGCCACAGGGTCGATCCGACTGGGCACGCCACCGCAGTTGGTGCCGTTTGGAATCATGTTTAGGCCGCCGCATTCGCTGGCGAAAGAGGCGCGAGCAAGGGTTGCCCCCGATCCGGTTGTCGTGAGCGGGTCATAAATGGGGTACATACCGGTGAAATCACCCCGCTCCATGGCGGCCGTAGGAACGGTAAGGAAGTTGTTCGTCCCGTTGTTCGTCACGGTGTTATTGACGATCCTGTCTATATCGAAGAAGAAAAAGAGCTTGTTCTTGATAATAGGCCCGCCGACGGAGGCGCCAAACTGGTCGTACCGCAAATACGGCACTTGCGCCGCTGGGTTAGGAATTTCCGGGCCGGTAGGGTTCAGGGCGTTTGTAATCAACTTAGGCTGCTGATTATTGAAATAGCTGTTGGCATTCAGAAAATTCTGCGAAAAAAACTCATAACCGGATCCATGCCAACCGTTGGTTCCACTCTTGCTGATCTGGTTGAACATGACTCCGCCCATGCCGTACTGCGCCGAGAAGGAAGAGGTGTTGATCTGAACTTCTTGAATGGTCTCAAATATCTCATCGTCGTTGTTGTAGCTCGCCGGCAGTAAGGTGCTGGCGCCGTCCTGAAGGAAGTTGCCGAAGTTCGGCAGGTTGCCGTTGATGGAAACCGCGTCGCCGGCATTCCAGGCGCCCCCGGCCTGCGAGGTCCGCCCATTTGTAGTACCTCCAGCGCCCGGCAGATAGATATTGAAAGAAGCCCAGTCTTCGCCGGTGATGCCACCCCCCGACTGCGGCAGCTCTGAAATGGTTTGGAAATCCATAACGGAACCCTGCTGGCCGGTTTCGGTCTCCACTAGCGGCGCGCCTCCGGCTTCGACCGTCACCGTCTCTGAGATGGAGCCAACTTCCAGGCTGGCATCCTCGGTGATCACGTCCACTTGCAGCGGAACAGGACCACGCACCAGCTTCTTGAACCCCTTGGCCGTAAAGCTGATAGTGTAGTTTCCCGCCGGCGTCGAAACCGTGTCGTAGATGCCATCCTTATTAGTGACGAAGTCCTTCGTTTCTCCCGTGTCTCTGTTGATGAGCGTAACGGTTACATCCGGCACCACCGCTCCACCAGCCGACACTGTGCCGCGAATCTCGCCGGTGTTTCTACTTTGTGAAAATGCTGATGCTGACACGAACAGCGGAAGACACAAGGCGAGCGACCAGCGAACGAATCTCATCATGGAGTTCCCCCAGGCTAGAAGTTGGTCCCGTCCACAGAGACGGGGTTTTGACATAGCAAGATCAGATTTCCCCAGTCGTACGTCATTCCTGCCAAGAATCGCCCGAGATGCGAAGGCGATAGAATATCGTTCTTTTACTGGTCTTTAAGCTAGTACTTCTGTACTATTCCACTCTGCACGAAAGGTGTAGACCCAAACACCTTTCGTTGTCAAGAAAAAAATAGGTAGAAATATCGATATTCTGCTGGGAAATCGCAATATCAGGTTTTCCTATTTTTCAACCTGCATCGAGATGCGATCCGGACCCGACCCAGAAAGGACGAACGCCGGGACAAGGACAGGACTGATACTGATATAGTCTTCGGAATGAAGCCTCAAACGAAAGATGGAGCACGAGGCAAAAAGGCGGCGGCGACGCTGAAATCGGTAGCAGAACGTGTAGGGCTTACTGCCAGCACAGTTTCAGCCGTTCTGAATAATTCTTCAGCTTCGCTTTCCGTCCCGGACCGCACAAAGAACAGAATCTTGGCGGCGGCTCGCGACCTCAACTATCGGCCCAATTTCTTCGCCCGCTCCCTGAGGGTTAAGCGCACCTACACGATTGGAGTGCTTCTGGCGGAAATCGGAGATGCTTACGGTTCTGTCGTGGTTAGTGGCATGGAACGCTATCTTCGAGAGCAGAATTTCTTTTTTCTTACAGTAGTTCACCGCCACGACAAGAAACTGCTGTCAACCTACTCGACTATGCTTCTGGAACGCGGGGTCGAAGGGTTCATCACTGTAGACACTTCCTTGACTGAACAACTTACTGTACCGACCATAGCTGTGGCTGGCCATCGCCGGATCAAGGGAGTAACTAATATTGTTTTGGATCACCGCCGTGCCGCATCGCTGGCGCTGAAGCATCTGGCCGACCTGGGGCACAAGCAAATCGCGTTCATGAAAGGTTCAACGGTAAGCGCAGATTCCGACGACCGCTGGAACGCAATTTGCGAAGTCGCCGCCGAAATGGGCATCTCCATGCGGCCAGAATTGATTGTGCAGCTCGAAGGGGATGACCCCACGCCGGATCTGGGCTACCCGTTTGCCAAGCAACTGCTGGCCCGTAAGCAGCCTTTTACCGCCCTGTTTGCCTACAACGATATTTCCGCGATCGGCTCCATCCGCGCATTCGCGGAAGCAGGCCTGTGTGTGCCGGATGATGTGTCGGTGGTGGGTTTCGACGACATTCAGAACTCTGCCTATATCAGTCCGCCGCTCACGACTGTGAGACAGCCGATGCGAAAAATGGGGGCGATCGCAGCGCGCACCGTGCTTGACCAAATTGAAGGACGGATGAAGTATGTTCCGGAAATTACGATCGAACCAGAGTTGGTCGTGCGCAAGTCCACTACCCGGCCGAGCAGCTAGTGCTAGACAGAAAACTGGCTACTCTCATGCGGCGAGGCGAGCTGATGGTTAGCTCGTCGGATTTTCTGGCAGTTGAATCAGATTTGTACTATGTGATTTTGTCGCCACGACAGAAGACTTTATTGTGTGCGCCGAGGAGAGGTCCGGCGTTCCCAAATTGGAGGTCTCATGAAGCTGACATTGTTCCTGGGTTCGTCTCTTGCTCTGCTGTTTTCTTCTCTGCAGTTGAACCCGCAGCAGGAGCGCGAGGCGCGGATGTGGCTGACGACTCCCGACCGGACTGCTCTGGTTGCGCCGCAAGCCGCGCTGCACTTTTCCCCGAAAGCGGCTCAACTGCCGGTGCTCACTGTGGACGATACTCAGCATTTCCAGTCGATCGATGGCTTTGGCTTTGCGCTGACGGGAGGAAGCGCGCAATTGCTGATGCGCATGGGGGTTACACAACGTGCTGCCCTGCTGAGAGAATTGTTCACGACTGGGGACAATGGGATCGGAGTGAGCTACCTGCGCGTGACCATCGGATCTTCCGATATGAACGAGCGCGTGTATTCATACGACGACCTGCCGCCGGGCGAGACCGATCTGGAGATGGTGAAGTTCAACCTGGGACCGGACCGCGCGGATGTGATTCCCGTGCTGAAAGAGATCCTGGCGATCCAGCCGGAAATTAAGATCCTAGGGTCACCCTGGTCGGCTCCGGCGTGGATGAAGACAAACAACGACGTGAAAGGCGGCGAGCTCAAGCCGGAATATTACGGAGCGTTCGCGAAGTATTTCGTGAAATACGTCGAGGCGATGCAGGCGGAGGGGATCACAATCGACACGATCACGGTCGAGAATGAGCCGCTGAATCCGAAGAACACTCCAAGTATGGTCGTATTTGCGAACGAAGAGGACACATTTATCGCGAATCATCTGGGGCCTGCTTTCGAGAAGGCAGGAATTCGGACCAAGATTCTGCTCTACGATCACAACCCAGACGTTTTGTCCTATTCGCTGTCGATTCTAGGAGATCCTGCCGCGAGCAAGTATGTGAATGGCACGGCATTTCATCTTTACGGCGGTGATGCGAGCCTGCTGGCCCAGGTGCACCGAGCGTATCCGAAGAAGAATTTGTATCTGACGGAGCAATCGGTGACCCAGCGGCGCTCCGGACCGCTTGGAATTGCCGAGCCGGTAAGGAGCGTAATGATCGGCGCAACCCGAAACTGGTGCCGCAACGTGCTGCTGTGGAATTTGGCGGCGGATCCGCATAATGGGCCGCATACTGACAATGGGGGATGCACCGGGTGTTCCGGAGCCATCACACTGGATGGCGATTCTGTGACCAAGAATGTTGCTTATTATGTACTCGAGCACTTCTCGGAGTTTGTGCCCACGGGATCGGTGCGAGTCGCGTCAAGTGAAGAGGAGCAGCTAGCGAGCGTTGCCTTTCTTACTCCTCAGCACAAGGTCGTGCTGGTGGTTTCGAACACGGCGAATTTCCCAAAGTCCTTCGTGGTGAAGTATCACGAAACGTTCTTCCAGACTACCTTACCGTCGGAGTCTGTAGGAACCTTTGTCTGGTAGGTGCGTTTGGGCTTCTGAGACGCCGCTAGTTCTGGTGAAAAAGTGGACTCTTGGAACCGCCTGGTACGCTCGCTGAAAACAGCGGCTCCCGCATCGTCGCGATCAAGCCAAACATGGCTAAGCATCCGGCCAGGGGCACCAACAATCCAGCACGCAGACTCCCCGTTCCCGTCGACGTCAGACCCACCAGCCAAGGCATGACAGCGCCTCCCATTCCCGCAAGTGCGAACATGATCGCCCCGATGCGCCTCGACCTTTCGCCAAATGCCTTCACCAGACACGCAATCAGGATTGGATAAATCGCAGCCAATCCGAATCCCGCCGCGGTCACGCTGACGGCGACGCTCGCGAAGGTCCTTGCCTCCAGCAAAAGGCAGATGCTGGCGGCAGCCAGGATCAATCCGCTCGCCAGCAGGGCCCGTTCGAGTCTCCGCAGTGGAAGCATTGCTACCAGAGCACGCCCGGCAATCAATCCTCCCCAAAAAAACATGGGCGCCAGCGCCCACATATCGCCGGAATCAGAATTCATTCGTTTCGTAAATGAGGCGACCCAGCCCGCGACCGAATTCTCAGATCCAACGTATAGAAAGAACAATGCAGCCAGACTCAAAGTGCTTCGCGAGCTGATGCGCTCTGGGAGCCCCAGCTTGGGTTGTTCCTCGTTCTCCTCTGTTTCTAGGGGTTCCAGCGTTTCTGTAGGCTCAAGGTTCATCCCGGCCAGGATCAGGGCCGTGAGCGCAGAGCCTGCCGCGAGTGCATAGAGAAGCAATGAGGTTGCTTCGTGCTGCTGAGCCAACATCACCAACGGGGAGCAGGCAATCGCGCCGATTCCCCACTGCAGGTTCAGAATGCTAAGTGCGGCTACGCGACGGGCTTTGGCAATTTCCGCCACCCACAGATTGGCACTGGAAAGCGCCTGCCCCAATCCGCAGCCGAACACAAAGGTCGCTCCCAGGCATGCTGGGTAGTTGCGCAGGTTCAACCCCGCCACCCCTATTGCAACCAGGCAGAACCCACACACAAACGTCTGCCGGTATCCTCGCGCGATCAACCAGCGGATCGAGGAGACGCCTGCCATCGAACCGCAAAACTGCGCAGTGAAGAAAAGCCCAGCACGCTGATCACTTAAAGTCCAACGCCCAATAAGGATCGGCAGGATTGGGCCAATCAGCGTCGTTGCGACACCCGCAACGACAACTCCGGTATGTAGCATAACGGACGCGACCGATAAGATCGAAACCAGAAGCGGCCGACTTTGGATCGAGCTCATGCTGAAGGCATTCTGCCGAAGCGCTTGACTGTGGGAAACGGCCTAGGATCCGAATTGCGCCTGCCAGGATGTAAGATAGTCGTCATTCTATCTGGATAATCGGATTTGCACCTATGCCGCGACAGCCCAGTTCCTTTACCGTATTGTCAAAAAACGCCGGCGCTCTGGGCCAGAAATACAAGGAAAGAATCGAGGGATCCGATGCTCACACGACGAAGGTTTCTTGCCACCGCCGCTTACACCCTGGCTGCGGCACGTCTTCATGCGCAGGGCCGAAGCAAGGTCCGGGTTGCCCTCAGCATCCCTACGGAAGCGACTGGTCCGCATATGCCGATCGACTTTGTCGGCCTGTCTTATGAGGTGCAGCAACTTGCGGATCCAGGTTTTTTTTCGGTGCGGAACAGCGGCTTGATTCGCGAGTTCAAAACACTTTCGTTAACTGGTGTTCTGCGCCTTGGCGGCAACACCAGCGAATTCGCATACTGGAAACCTAAACCTGACTCTCCCGAGCCGGAGCATCCTCAAGTGCGTGAGGTCGTGGGCGAGCCGAAAGCACGGTACTACGCTGTAACTCCCGAGGCAGTCAGGAACCTGGCGGAGTTTCTCCAGACCGCGGGTTGGACCTGCATCTACGGCATCGGGATGGGCACAAATACACCGGCACGCGCCGCCGAGGAAGCGGTCTTTGTAGCCGAGACGCTGGGCGACCGCCTCCAGTATTTCCAGATCGGCAACGAGGCGGATCTATTTGACCATCACCTGCGCGATCCGAAAACATGGTCGGCCAAGACATATTTGGAAGAATGGCTTTCGTTGTCGCGCGCTATCGCAGATCGGGTGCCGGCGGCAAAGTTCGGCATGCCTGATGTTGCGAGCAACGCGTCATGGCTGACCGAGATCGCAGATCAATGGCCTTCCATACAAGCCCCGCCGAGCGTAACCACCCTGACTCATCATTATTACTTTGGCGGCCCGGCGACGAACCCCGAGGTCAACATTCCGAACCTGCTGAAACCGGCGACGATGCAAAAGGTGCAGAACACGGCGAACATCGCATCAGCCGCAGCCAGCAAGATGGGTGCGCGCGTACGCATGACCGAAGGTAACACTTGTTATCGCGGAGGCAAGCCGGGTGTCTCCGATGTGTTTGCCGCAGCACTTTGGTCCGCCGACTATTCGCTCCTTCTGGCCAGTAATAACTATTCCGGTGTCAACCTGCACGGTGGTACGGGCAAATCCGTGGCCAATTCCGTCGGCGGATCTCTGCCCGGCGACGCGCTCCTCGAAGTAAATGGCGAAACTCCCGAACAGATTGCCGCGCATCCGCATCCTTTCTATACACCGATTGGGACATTTGGTTCGGACTATGCGTTGGAGCCGGTCGCGTATGGGCTCAAGTTCGCAGGCTCGTTCAGCGGTGCAACACTGTTGAAGACCGACCTCTCAACGAAGCTGCAGGATACGGGAGTGAATGCAACGGCGTATGCCGCGAAACTGGCCGGCGGGCAAACATCGGTCATCATTCTGAACAAGGACGCGACAGCAGTCCTCGAAGTGGAACTCGACTTTGGTAGCGACGCGAGCGAAGCGGTGCAAAGCGGGACATTACATGCACCGGCACTAGACAGCCGCGAAGCGCACGTCACCACGTCAACGAAGACCGAATTACTTAAGCGGGGCAAGTGTTCCGTGACAGTTCCCCATGCGACGGGAGTGCGCGTGACAGTGAGTTGACGCGCTGACAGGTTGCGTTTCATCTGTGAACCGGTTTGAAATCGAAATAAGCCATATTCATATTTCCATTCGTCAATATGTGTACCGTGAGAACATTTTTCCCTTGGCTCAGGCGTACTTTGAAAAGTTGCAAAGCCAGATCCCAGTGGTGCCATTGACGCCAGGCAACCGGGTCTGCAGGATCATTCGTCGAGGTGATCTGCAGAGGCCCGGTTACGTTCTTTCCGTTCACATCGAGTGATATTGTCCCGCTGCGGTTCGATGTGTAAAGGAAATCGGCCGTGTATGTGCCCGAGTGTGTCACATCTACGGTGATGTTGAACCACTCGCCGGGCTCGGTCCAGCCAACATAAAGCAGGTCCGCAGGAGGAACGATCTTGTCGAAGGGGTTGTCGTCAACCGGATCAGGCTTCCGGTTGAACTTCGTGTATGAAGTATCCACTCCCTCATGGATACGAAATTCATTGAGATAGGTCCCATCAGCCGCATTCAACTCTCCGCTGCCGTGATTCTGTGGATCGCTGTCGTGATACGCGACCCCCTCGCCGCCCAGGTCATAGTGAGCACACAATACTCGTCCCGGTATTTGTTGTGGACCGCCCTGACTGAGGCGGTCGTGATAAGGCAGGCCTTTGTACTGGGTCAAGAATGATCGGGAAGACGCAATTGCCGGGAGCATCGATACCGCTATGAAGCATGCCGCCATGAAGCATAAGGAAAACGCTCTCCGGCTCATTCTGCCTTCCTACGTACCGATGACCTATTCGCAGTTCCGCCAATCAGCGGCAGCTTAAGTATGTTCCGCACTCAGACTTGGAAGAGCTCGATCCCGTATTTTCCGAGATTGCGCGAGTACTTCTTCTCTGTCCCATTGGTCCAATGTTCGTGTACACCAAGGCTGCGGCATCGGACTCCGTCGCGTTCAGGATCATAGAAAGTCTTCGAAGGTGGATCATTCGCCAAGGCAGATTCGCGCAGGTAGTTATCGGCATTCGCGATATCCGGAAGATCGGGCCACTCCGAAGTGAGAAAATCGAAGCCGACCGAATCGATCGCCACGCCGTCAAACGACATAAAAATGCTGTTCGGCCAAGCATCGTTGAACGGCGCCATCTTCCACTTGCGATGAGGCGGACCATCCACGTTGTCGTTTCCATATAGCCCATCAATGATAAAAAGGACGGTTTTCTCGCCGAGGTCTTTATGACCTAAATAATCTGTGAACGCCGAGTAACTTGCCGAACCATCGCTGCTGTGATGGAAACCGTCGTGCGCGTTCTTGCGCCAGTCGGTGTTGATACTCGTAGCGCCAAAGAGATTTTTCGCGCAAAGTGTCACCCCTGAACTCACATGCGCTCTCAACACGGCTGCATCAATTAAGTAGGAGGCCTCAATCACGGTAGTATCGAGCCCGGTGGCATTGTGGCTTGCAATTGAGAAAGAGATCGCGTTAGGTTTGAACTCGGCCTTCTTTCGTCCGTCCCCTCCGATGTGGTCCACAAACGTGACGCCGGGAAATTCCTGGTGAATCTTGTCGTAGAGATTGCCCGGGATCCACCGGCTGGAATCGAAGACGGTGATCGATGATTCCGGCACTCGTCCCGGGCCAGTCAAGTGTCGGACGAGCGAAAGGATCAAATGGGGCGAGGAGTTCAGGCGTTCGATCGTGCCATGGTCCGTTGTGTTGTTCAGGTTCGCCTTGATCGCGATTTTCTCCCCAGCTTTGTATCCGGCTTTGCCACGACGATGAGTGCGATTGAAATACTGAAAGATGGAGTTCCATGCGTGCGCGTCGTTCTTTTGATTTGTAAGACCGCGGATGGACCGGGAAACCATGCGGTCAACTGTGGACTGGTCATTGTGGGCATCAGTCCACCACGAACCTGTTCCATCCCAGGTGACAGCCGACGGATCGTGCGCCCACGTGACTCGGCCGGGAACGACGCCGCGGGGAACTCCTGACGGGGAAAGCGGTTCGAACAACGAGGGCCGCAGGTAGGTGGCAGCGGCAAGAGCTAGCGCGAATTGCCGGCGCGTCATATCCATTTTGACTCGCTCCTCTCGCACAAAATCTTGCGGTTCCGTAATCATTTTGCCTGAAGGCGCGCAGAAACTGCCGCGGATTCTTCACAGACAAGCATGATGTTGGCTTAGGGGCCGGTAGTTGCAGCGCGGGAACCTTGAACTGCCCAGCGAATTGTACCTGACGACGCAAGTAGAATCCTCGCGTCACCCCAGCCCGGTAGTGTCCTAATTAGTGCGTTGCTATCGCATCGGTGGTGACGCGGCGTAAAGCGAACATTCGCTTGCGCCATTGCTCCTCGGAGATAGCATTGTGCGATCGCGTCGGGTAACGATTTTGAGATCAGATGGAACGACCTCGCTGAGGATGACCAGGGAACATAATGGCGGCAGAGCATTCACTATTTCCCACATGATTCTCCCCAGCTGACATCTTCCTGTCTGACGCCGCTTGGTTACGAAGCCAACCCCTACGGTTTTAAGGTGGCTTGGCTGGGTTTCTGTCGTTTGACCTGGAGCCACAACGACGAAAACGGTCGCCGCCGCCAGCAGGAAGGGGCATAAACGTTGGACGCACATCCTTTTATTCTTCCATTACAGCGGTGGAAACGCAGATTTCTGTTGCGATGTGCTTACGAGAGCTTCATTCATGAGACCGCATCCAACGTGCAGGAACCTCGGATGAATCAATTCGCTGCCGTCTCAGCTGACAACACAGACGGGACGAGAAAGCTCCTCGCTCGACGCACTCTCGCGCTGGCCGGCCTTGTCCACTCGTTGCACGACGGCTTCACCGACATGATCTACGTGCTCCTACCGATTTGGCAGGCCGAGTTTGGGCTTGCCTATCTCGCGCTCGCGGCGCTCCGCGCCCTCTATGTCGGCGCCCTGGCCGTACTCCAAGTGCCATCTGGCCATCTCGCACGACATATGAATGCGCGCACGGTCCTCGTATTCGGGACAATGCTCAGCGCGGCCGGCTTTGCTCTGGCGGGCCTCTCCGGCGGACTTGTCGGATTATGTGCATCCTCGCCCTCGCCGGCGCGGGCGGCAGCACACAGCATCCGCTGGCTTCCGCTCAGTATCGCGCGCTTACGGCGAAAGTGCACGAGGGCCGCTCGGCACCTACAATTTTGCTGGGGATCTCGGCAAAGCTGCACTCCCACCGGCTGTCTCTCTGCTCTTGACCGTGATGAATTGGCGTTCGGTGTTATGGATCGTAGCCTGTTTGGGAATTATCGTCGCAGTGCTGATCCGATGCCTGATGCCAGCCGTCCAAGATCCTCCGGCTACATTTGAAACGGTAATTACGTCGGACGTTGCTGGGCCGGGCCAGGAAGCCACTGGCAAGGGTGGGTTCGGGCTGCTCTTCGCCATTGGCGTGCTGGACAGTGCACCACGCATGGGCTTCCTCCTGTTCCTTCCTTTTCTTCTAAAGGCCAAGGGCGCATCGCTCACGACCGTGGGGTTGGCCTTGTCGCTAGTCTTCATCGGCGGAGCGTTCGGAAAAGCCGCCTGCGGCTGGCTGGGCGCACGTCTTGGTCTTCTCGCGACTGTGGTGGCGACCGAAGTCGGTACCACGGTTGCAATCTTGACAGTGCTCGCCCTACCTCTTGCACCAGGTCTGGCCTTGTTGCCACTCTTGGGGTATGCTCAACGGCACGTCGTCAGTGCTTTACGGCGCAGTGCCAGAAGTTGTAACGCCGGAACGAATCGAACGAGCCTTCGCTCTGTTTTATACGGGCAAACTGCCGAAACGTTGCCTGTAAACGGACGGTGTGTAGAGTCTCCGGGATGTGCAACAGTAAACGTGGCATCCGGCATACTTCGATGCGTCAGGATGCCATAAACTGCGGTGTAGTCCCACAGCGAGCCTTCGAGATATGGCACTCGCCGCCGATTCAACTCCCTTGCGATGCCATAAACAGTGCGCCCTTCCGAGATGAGCATCCGGCAAATGCTCCGAACCACCTGTACTTCATGTGCCGGTCCGGGTACGAGGATTACCCGGTCGGTTGCAATGCTTTTTCGCTCTCCGCTGGCGAGCAACTGCTTTCTTGTCCCGTCGGCAGAGATCAGCATCCGCCGCAAGCCATATCCCGGCATTGCTCCCTGTTTGAAACCAAGCCTTCCTGAACGCCGTTGGCCCTCCAGAACTTTCACTCCAAGTTCACGGCTGTATTCTCCAGCCATCGTCCGCTTGAGCGCCTTCGCAATCAGGCTTGGTAGGCTTCCATCATTGGAGAACATTTCCGCGCAATACTGAACCGGAGCGCCAGCGGACTTGCAGAGGAATTCGTAATGGGGAGCTTCGTCCGCATCCTGAAAACGTCCCCCATCGGCTCACGTCGTAGACGAGGATCGCCCTGTAACCCCGTCTTTCGGGATTTACTACATCTTGCAAAAGTTGGCGAAGTCCCAATCGGCGCTTAAGCACAACCCAGGTTTTCGCGGGATCGCAATATGTGCGGACAATCTCAAAGCCCCTTTTCTTGTGCGTAGCCGCGATTCTCGCGCACTGGTTTGGAAGTGAATATTGTTGGTGTTCGGTGGACATGCGAAGGTACTGAGCAGCAGGAACAAGATTGGCAGTCATTTAGACCCTCCTGCGAACACCCATCGGGAAATTTTGCTGAGACTTTTGGGAAGAATCTGCCGATATTTCGGCAGTGCCGAAGGGTTTCGGCACTTGTGCCCCACTGCTAAAGGAGTATTGCCTTATTTTTCAGCAGCCTTTTTTGTCGGCGGACTGGCAGCGATATTGCCTGATGAAATATGGACACCGGGGCTTTGCCGTTTGGTGTAGTCAACGGGACGCACCGATTGTGTTGAGGGGTGTCTTGGTGTCCTTTTATTTTGCCGGTTTGATATGAGCAAAATACGGGCCGGAAAAGCAGAGATCATCATTCAACAGCAATTGGAGTGGTGTGCGAAGGAACTTGCGAGGCTGAAGGAGAGTTACGCAAAGCATCAAATTTCGGCCTCTGAATATTTTTCGTGCTGTCGCTCACTAGCACAGGCAATCAAGGAGCTTGGGGGGATAAGTGACTCCTAAACGGTGAAGCATTATTCCCACGGATTCTTATGGCTGTGAAACGATGTCAGCATTGTGAGCTTGGAATAGCAAAGCAGGGGAATAAATTTTCGTTCGCTGTTATGACCAAGAGCATGACTGACGATTTGGGGAAGCAAGACACCTTAAGACGGGCTTATAAAACCGAAAAATGCCCTATCTGTGGTGGGAAGTTAATAGGGCGAAAAGCGACTAGAGCCGGGTAGTTGTAGAACCAGGCCAGTCCAGAGTAAATCCGCTGTTGAGTTTGTCGTTCCATAAATAATCACACTCCAACGACAAAGCCTGCTCTTCCAGAAAGTTGATGTCGTAGCGCCTCCTGCCGGGACAAGATTTGCTCTCTCCCCTTATGAGTTCAATCAATTCACGGGAGACGACCAATGAAGAAACAGAGCACGGCAGACGCGAAGCGAGCGGCAGCAAACGACAAAGAGGACGGGAACGGCAAGACCACCAAGGCCGCGAAGACGGTGGGACACGCCGTCGCGAAGGCCGTCCAGAAATTGGACCATGCGAAGTATACGATCGGCGTGACCGATATGGTCAAGCGCGGATTCTTGAAAGAGTTCTGCGATTTCACTCGTAAGAAGGGCACGGTGGACGCCGCGATGCTCATCGCGGAATTTGCTGGCAGGCAAATCGATGGACACAAAATCGACGCCGCTCGTGTTCACCGATACATTCGCTATGCCATCAACAACGGGCAGTTGAAAGTCGTGAGGACGGCCAAATGAGCGGTCCACTTTTCTCGCTCGGTCAGGTTGTCACGACTCCGGGAGTACTTGCACTGCTGGAAGCCAACGGAATGGACCCGTTGGCTTTTCTTATTCGCCACGTGTGCGGAGATTGGGGTGATCTGGATGAAGACGACCGGAAAGAGAACGAGCTGTCGGTTCGCGAAGGCTTCCGCATCCTGAGTTCTTACAACCTGCCGAACGGCAAACGGTTTTGGATCATCACGGAGGCCGACCGGAGCGCGACCACCTTCTTATTGCCAGACGAATACTAACCTTCGGAGTCGCCTTTCGCTGGCGACCCTTTTCTTTTTGCTTCAGTCCACACATAGGGACGTTTATAGGCTCCTTCGAGCCCCCAGCCAAGCCTGTGGCCCCTCCCGTTCTCCACATGAATCGTGTGGAATACAGCCGGCATGTAAAACTGGGTACTTTCTCATACCAAGGTGCCCATGTCAGGTTATCGTCACAGCGGACACAATCTCGTCATCGGCAACCTATGCGGCATGTATTGGCGCTTGGCGTTTCGAAAGCGGTTCTCGTTTTTGCAATCGTATTTTTCTACACGATTCTGGTCCTAAACAACATCACAGATAACGGTCCAACTATGAGTTTGTCCGTCCTGATCATGGACTCAACCCTTCCGGGGAACCACCTCATGTGGCGCGCCGTCAATTCCCCGCTGGTACATACGGTTTCTACATCGGCATCATCGCCTGGGAATCAGTCATTATGCTTCTATGCTGGTGGGCTGTTGTTCGGTTGCTGAAATCGATCGTGCGGATAGGGCGCGATTCGCCGCTGCACTGAACGTCGCCATGATTGCGCTCACGACGAGCCTGCTGATGTGGTTGGTGGCATTCCTCGATGTCGGACGAATGGTTTCTGATGTGGCAGTCGAAAATATGGAATGGGCAGGAAGAGGCATTCCGAATGTTTACCATTGTCCGTGTGGTGTTTTTTGGTTGTGGTGCAACGCGAGAGCCAAGTCCCGATTAGTCGGCAACCCTTACCCTTGGGATTGGCCCGTCATGCATTCCGAATCTGCCCTGCGCCAAAACTAGTGAAGTACAATTTCGACTTCGTGTCTCAAAAGTCCGGTCACGAGGGCGCGGGTTCAAATGCGGTAACGAAGCCATAGAATTAGTGCCAATTCCACGGAGAGCGAAAAATCATGCGCCAGTACCATCACATCGGAATTCCCACTACTGAAGTGAAGCCTGGCGAGACCCACTTGAAACACTTGAAACTGTTTGTCGTCAGCCACGAGAAAAGCGAATTTGGCGTGGAGTGGATGCGTTTCGAAGCGGACGCGGCCGTCCCAGATCTCGTCCGGCGAGTTCCGCACGTCGCGTTTGAAGTGGCTGATCTCGCCTCCGAGCTTGCTGGCCGCGAAATCCTGATTCCTCCAAACAGCCCATCCGACGGCGTCCGCGTCGCGTTCATCGTCGAAAACGGCGCGCCCATTGAACTGCTCGAATTCACCGACCCCAACCATCCTGCGCGCCGCCAGCGGAGCAAGATGCTGATATAAACACCCTCCATCCAAGCAGGCCTACATCCAAGGAAGCACCCTAGCGATATGGGAAGTCATGCTGCTTCTTCGGAGCTACGAAGGGAACGTCGAGGATGTGGCCAAACATCTGAATTGGCCCGAAGCGAAGGTTCGAGCTGCGCTTAACTACTCGGAGGCATTTCCCGTGGAGGTCAACGACGCGATAGGGGAGAACGACTCAACCGATTTCGACAGTCTAAAACGCATGCTTCCACAGGCGGTCGACTTTGCGGCCAGAAAGATCAAGCGGGGCTGAATGCTCAAACCGCCTTTTGACGAGCACATTTCCCGAGAGGTAGCGAATGGTCTTCAACGTCGGGATCGATCGCTAGTGATCCACTCGATGGTGCAGTGGGAGAGAGGAAACTTTCTCGGGAAAGAAGATTCTGTTTGCTTGTTAGAAGCAGCGAAACAACGGTTGACCCTGGTCACTTATGATCGCAGGACAATTCCTCCATTGATAAAACTCTGGACGGAAGAAGAACGATCCCATGGCGTTGTGATCTTTGTCGATGAAAAGACAATCTCGCCGGCGGACATTGGGGGCTGGTCCGGGCTCTAAGCTTGCTCGCGGCCGAGACCGTTGAAATGGAGCGGACCAACCAAGTGTACTTCTTGCGAAGGGGGCGCTGACCGTTTGTCACGATCATACAGGACACTTGTGAGCCACTTCTCGGAGAGTGGGGTTCTGGGGGGTGTCCTAACACTGCGTTGCTACTTTTTCTTAGCCGCTTCTTTTTCGAGACGCTTGATTCGCAGGGTTCGGTCGTCCGCTTGTCGTGCCGTCGTTTTAGCCCGGTCAGCGAATGCGGCAGCCTCTTCGCGGAGTTCCTGAATTTCATTTCGCAGGGGATGCAGAGCGGTCTTTCTCGGTCATGCCTTTATTTTAATCTGCGTGGTGAGGTCAGGTGGATCATTTCCCACAACTAGCAGCGGTCGCGGGTAGCAGGTGGGTAATCGATTGTCTGGGTGCCGAAGCCTGATCCGTTTCTTCCGCACTGTCTTAATTGCACCGCT
This sequence comes from Candidatus Aquilonibacter sp., assembly GCA_035486715.1. Lineage (GTDB taxonomy): Bacteria > Acidobacteriota > Terriglobia > Terriglobales > Acidobacteriaceae > Sulfotelmatobacter. The sequence goes on along the minus strand of DATHMV010000065.1, from coordinate 9,541 downwards.
TGTGCACAAGCGGTGGACACAGAAAGGCGTCTTGCACTTTAGCGAATCTGAGCAGTTAATCACCAGCGAGCAGTAGGAGGAGCGCTTGGCCGTGTCGCGAACAGGCTGCGTTGGATTTCACAATAAGTGGGTCGTGCGGCAAACAATTCCTATGGCGCCGCGTTCCGCAGAAAGCTTGCCATCAAAATGAGGTCAAGGAGATCATCGTGAGCGCCACTACGAACCGCAGCGCGACCAATTTCCCTGAGGAGCCTGGCAACTTTGGCGTTTGGCATATTTCTATATTTGCAGAAATATAGATCGCCGTCAGGTACTGCGAAGTAGTTGCGTACGCAACCGAAAGATTGCTGTAAAATGTCGTCGCTTGGCTGATCAACTTCATATCGACAGCGCACGTTGTCCGAGTCTTGCCGAACTGTATAGCTACTATCGTCAATACTTGAACCACGAACACAGCCTCATCAATCAAAGGCTTGGCTGGAATTTCGCTATTCAGGGCTTTCTTTTCACTTCATATGCCTTTGTGCTGAACAAAGTCGCCGATGTTCGGATCTCGCTTGCGAAGGACAAGATGCTCGCCGCACATGAACTGAACGGCGCGCTTCATGAGTTGTACACTCTGCTGCTGGTGATCGCCGTCGTTGGGGTGTGCTCTAGCATCACCGTTCATATGAGCGTGTCGGGCGCGCGACTCTCCATGAACAAATTGCGAAGTCGTTGGTGTGAATTGACATACAGCCAGATACAGAAGGCAGCGGAGAATAGCGAGAAAAAAAATAACGATGCCGAAACCAGCAATGATGAAAAGAACTTGGCGCAGCTAAGTCTCAGCCATGGCTACCCCGCCATTATGGGCGGCGGCGATGCTCGCGCCACATGGCTGGGATTTCAGGCTCCGGCGTTTTTATCGATCGCAATTGCGGCGGCATGGATGATTTTGTTCATCGATGCCTTGCGCAGTCACTGAGGAGCCGGCGCCTTTCGAGGTGCTTGAGGTTTTGGTGAACCCAACATGCTGCGGATTTCCTCTGGCTTATGCTGCAACTGCTGCTGTTGCGTCTGCACCTGCCGCAATGGCTGCATTTCCTCTTTAACGATCGCTCGAACTTTGTCCTCAGTCAAAGAGTCTTGGTCGGCGGGCAAGCGGTTCTCGATAAGGTGCCTTTCCTTTTTATCGAGCTGCGTTGAAATGGGGCCTTCCAGAAGGACGGTACCAAGGACGACGGCAGCGACCCCTCCGACGGCATACGTCCAGGCGGTTTTTTTCAAATCCATAATGAATGGATCCTCTGGCGGTGGTCGTTCATCGGTTTTCATCCGCTCACAAAAGCGGGTTTTTCATACTACGTCAAGAAAAATCGCCCGGCCTTCGAATTGTAGCTGGTCTTCGGATAGAGCTGTTTCTGCGCGCTCCATTTTGGCCTTGGCCCTTAAAGCCTTGGCCGCTAATGCTGATTCGACTTTCCGCATTGTTTTTCGACTTCCAGATCTTCGTGGCGCCGGGGACGTTCTGTCGGCTGGCTGGTGAGCTGGATAGTCATGCCCGAAGTCTGCTACAAACTTACAGGATTGCCATGCGAACAGAGCTCGCCGGGTGCCACGGTGTGGGACTCTATTCCGCCGGACTTGGCGAACCTTGTGCTCGGCCCTGACGGGATCATACTGTATTAAAAACGTCTGGCACCCTTGCTTCTAAGGACTCAGCCTTGCTCTCATCTGGCGATGTAGCCTTGTGCAGCGGGATGGTCCCGAAAATGCGGGTTCCGGAGCTATCTGACTCGATATTCATCGTCCCCTCGAATTGACGCAGGCGTTCGCGCATACCCCCTATTCCAACTCCCGAGCGTCCCGATTCAATCTCAGCCAAACGCGCGGGGGACATACCCTTGCCCTGGTCCCGAATGTCCAGGGTGATTTGATTCGAATCACGGGCAATCCGAATCGAAGCTGTCTTACTTTCGGAATGCCGATGAATATTCGTCAAACACTCCTGCACCAGCCGGAAGATCACGAGTTCCATATCACGCGGCAGTCTCCCAAACTCCTTTGAAATATCAAGCTGAACTTCCAGACCGCTGCGTTCTAGCAGTCCTTGTACGTACCAACTGATCGCGGAATATAGACCGTTCTCGTCCAACAGAGGCGGATGCAACAGGTAAGAGGTGGTGCGTATCTCGCGGTGCAACTGTTGAACTGTTTCTTGAATCTGTTCTGCCTCACTGGCGAGCTCTGGGGCATTGCGGCCGGTCTTCTGAGCAAGTTGCGCAAGGCTAATGCCGAGCACGGTCAACGTCTGACCTGCGCTGTCGTGCAATTCGCGAGCGATGTGCCGGCGTTCTTCATCCTGACTTCTCAACAAGCGCCAGGAGAGAGCCCGAACTTGGTTGGATTGCTCCTCCAGTTCTCGGGTGCGAGCCCGTACTTCGGCATCAAGTGTTTGGGCCAGCTTGCGAAAGTTTTCCTCTGCTTCTTTGCGAGCGGTCACATCGCCGGCCGCACCGAACCATTCCAGGATCTCGCCCTTTACGTTGAGTAGTGGAACCGCCCGCGAGTACGTCCAGCCCAACGTGCCATCCGTTCGTCGGACACGATGTTCAAGGCCAAACGTGCTTTTTGTCCGCACTGCCTCACGGATTGTCCGCAATACAAGCGGTTGGTCATCGGGATGTATATATTCGTTCAGCCAATCTTTCCTTGGTTTTCCCATATCCGCGATGAACCCCCTGCCATCGAGCTCGCGCATCTCGCTCCAATCGGGACTGATGCGATAAACCACGTCAGAACTCGCGTTCACAAGTGCGCGGAACCGTTCTTCGCTCGTACGCAGCAGATCCTGTGCCTGCTTGCGTTCGGAAATGTCCGCCGTCACAGCAAGATGCACTACCGTTTCATCCGGATTGCGCAAGGGCGCGGCATGGGTTTCCATGTGTCGCCGTTTACCGTCTAGCCCAACCATGTCGAACTGTAGTGAACCCTGCTCGCCCCGGCAGATCTTTTCGTTAAAAGCTTCGAACCGGCTCCGATCCTCCGGCGCGATCAGGTCATAAACACTCTTGCCAACAACTTCGTCCGCGGAACGAGCGCCAACCATCGCCAGGCCGGGCCTATTCATATGCAGCAACGTACCGTCCGCCGACATCAGTTTGACGCACTCAGGCGTGGTCTCAACAATCGCCCGAAAACGTTCTTCGCTTTCTCGCAGTGCCTTCTCGGTCCGTTTTGACTGCGTGATGTCATTATTAGTTTCGAGAATGCACCGCGCATTTCCATTGGCTTCCCGATCCAGCACCCACCGACTAATGACTGCGATTTTCGTGCCATCCTTCCTTGTGTGAACCAATTCGCCATTCCAGCGCCCATCGCGGTGCAGTTGTTGGTTGATCTTTTCCAGATGCTCGGGAAATTGGGTCTGCAACATCTCGTGCGTTACTCGGCCCAGCGCTTCGTTGCGCGTAAAGCCGTACAGCTCCGTCGCAGCCTTGTTCCAATAGGTAACCTGATCTTCGGCGTCGCGAACGAAGATAGCATCGTTGCTCAGGTCCAGCAGGCGGGCTTGTTCCGACAGTGCTCGCTCCGCCTGCTTGCGTTCGGTAATATCGCGCGCTACCTTCGATGCTCCGATCACCCTGCCCGCGGCGTCACGGATGGGAGAAATCGTGAGTGCAACATCCAAAGTAGTGCCGTCCTTCCGTTTGCGCACGGTTTCGAAATGATCGACTCGCTCGCCTCCTGCCAGGCGCCTGAGAATGTCTTCTTCTTCTGAGCGCCGCTCCCATGGGACGATAAGCGTAATATGCTGGCCGACGGCTTCCTCTGCCCCATAGCCGAACAGCCGCTGGGCGCTCTGATTCCAACTGGTTATCGTCCCATCGAGTTTCTTGCTGAGGATGGCGTCATCTGAAGAATCGACAATGGCAGCCAATAGTGAAGCTGTCCGTTCCGCCAGCTTTCGCTCGGTGACGTCATGAAACGTGAGAACGATCTGGGAATCCCCGGCTCCCGCCAATCGGCGTGCTTCGAGCAGAAGCGTCCGCCTTCCGACCGGGAATTCGTGGTCGATCTCGACGGCTTGGAATTCAGAAGGACCAGAAAGAGCTGTTCTTACGGATGCCCACACTTGGGAGGATTCCCATTCGAAGTTCCCGATCTTGAGGATCGAAATCCCCTGCGTCTGATCCCGCGAAACTCCGAAAACGCTATAGAAGGCCCGGTTCGCCGTCTGTATTTGCAATTTGGCGTCGAGAACAACCACAGGATCAACTACCGTGTTTAGGATCGCCTTGGTGTATTCCCGTTCGTAGATGGCTTGCTCGATACTTGCGCGAAAGGCCGTGACATTCGTGAATGTGAGCACCGCGCCCAAAATCCGGCGCTCGTTTCCGGTGTAAGGTGCTATTCGCAGGAGAAAACGTCTATCGCCATCGCGGCTTTCGATCCGGTGTGGCGCTCCGTCAGCGATCACCCGCGTGCAGATTCTATTGAGATCCTCCACGCCCGCAAAGGTGTTACCAAGAGGACGACCGAGATCCGAGACCTTCAGGCCGAACACCGTCATGGCGGCCCGATTGATGCGGGCAATTGTGCGCTCACGACTGAGTACAATGATCGGAACCTCGACAGCATCAAGCACACCGATCTCGTCGGCGGTCATTCCCCCCGAAGTCGTCGCATCGCCTGACACAGTGCGGGCTACAAAGAACTCGTCATCCTTGGCCATGAAGTATCTGTCCCTAGTCAGTAGCACGATACAGCGTGCGACTCCGTTGCAGCACGTCATCGGCTACAAGGGGGAGAGTCTGACGCAACGCCAAAAGCAACGCTTGAGAGCGCGGCATGTGGAATGACCCGGGATAGCTCGACAGAAGTCGATCCTCCAGGACACGGGACTCGTCCGGGCCCACGGCGTCTCGAAGTGCTTCGGACACGGCTCGCTCAAGCCGAGAGTAATCTTCCACGGGAATAAGATGCGAGTGATTCTCGCCGAGTCTTGGCAGCATACGGGCGTGCACATCTCCGTCAAAGTTATCCATCGAGAACGAGCAGAAGATCGAAATATCTTGCTCGTCCGCGAGTTGGTCAAACAAGTCTTCGAGGTTCATACTCGCGGCAACGTCGCCCCGTTCCCAAAGAATGTTGACCATCTCTCCCCACCATCGCACTTTCGGGTAACGACCCTCGCCGCGAGCTTGGGAGACGACATTTTCAGCCAAGCCCAGGAAAACAGGCGAATCCGGCATTCCGTCATGCATGAAGGTCGGCAGCAGATTATCCGCGTCAACAACCGTCAGTTGTCCGCGCTGTTCCGCGGCTTTCACATCCACGCCCTCGCTTTCTAATCGGGGCCGAAAAGCGTCCCAATGTGCGATTGTGGGAACGAGAATCACCCCCTCGCCATTGGCAATCGCCGCAGCCGCGAACCGACAGACGGCCCGATTGAGAAATTGTTGATCCTGATAAAGCTGGACGATGTGATCGCGCGGCGCGGCGCCAGCTAAAAGACCGCACCAGGGCTCACTGTTGGCCCCCGCGTTTTTTGTCGCGACCAAGCTGCTGCTGTTTTCCATTGCTGCCCTCCAGAAGCAAAGCCCGATCAAAACAGATTTTATTGAGAAGCCGTTTGGCCGGTGCTGCTGCGCTGACGAATACCCGCAGTCTAAGGATGCACTAACCCTGACCAATGGCCTATACAGTCATTATGGTATTGACAGCGACGGGATGCGCTTTTGGCCGTGCTCTACTCCCACAACAATTTCCATTTCCGTCGCTAATTGCTCCTCCCGGTGGATCAAAAGATGACCTCCCAGCACGATGGGAGCGTTCTCGGACTCGGTAGTGGTCAGGAGACTCAATCTAAATCTGTCTTTATAGGCCAGCCAGGTGGGAGATGCTGAAAAGATCTTTTCTGGCAAAGCTTGCAACTCCCGCAGTTTGTGGCACGGCCTTTACAAACGACGTGAATTGAGGGGCGCGCTGGCTAGGCTCTCGCTTGGATTGCAAGCTCGTAAACAAGGTAGGTATTGGTTCGCAGGTTGAATTCATGACCCGATCGTACAAGAATCTCTCGACTTATCGCAGAATGCAGTCTCTCCTTACTCCTTCAGGAGAGCGTGCCCGGCTTCGCCACCGGGCTTTCATGCCCCGGCTTGCGCCGGTGGCACCGGGCCCGTCTTCGCGTTCGCTACGCCGGGTCCCGGCCATCCGGTTTCAATCCCTCACGCAAGAAAGAAAGATGAAGACAGTGGCCAGCCTACGTCTGGCTTTTTTCGTGTTGAAGTGGGGGACGGAATCCCCGTGTGCGTCAAGGCGAACTCGCCGCCCAAGCGGTTTTGGTTCCACCGCCCGTAGACCCGCAGCGCCAAGCGCTCGCGCGGCGTGTGCCGGCTGCCATAAAACTTGGATTTAGGGGTAGTTTTCCGAGGACTTTGGTTCGCGGGAAAAGTCGTATCCGCGAAAAAGACTCGTGCCAACCGCCGCGTCGGCACAGGCATCGAAGCTGGACCAGTAACCTCAGGAAGAACACGCTCGCTCATGCCACCATCCTCCAGCCCGCCAATTCCTCTTCGAAAATTCGGGCGGGCTGATGCGCAAATTTCAGCCCTCGGGTTTGGCGGCCATCATCTGGGCGAAGCATCGGATGAGAAAACCGCAGTAGAGATGGTCCATCAGGCGGTCGGTGGCGGAATTACCTTCTTCGACAATTGCTGGGAGTATCGCAGGGGAAAGACGGAAATCTGGATGGGAGCGGGCTTGAAAGGCCGGCGGGACAAAGTCTTTCTAATGACCAAGACTTGCCCTCACGGCCGCGATGCCAACCTCGCACTTTCGATGCTGGAGGAATCCCTCCGACGCCTGCAGACCGATCATCTGGATCTGTGGCAGGTTCACGGGATGGCCTTCGACAATGATCCGGCACTGTTCATTCGTCCTAAAGGCGCTGCGGAGGCACTGGAGAAGGCCAAGAAAGACGGCAAGGTACGTTTCGTCGGATTCACCGGTCATCACAATGCCAAGGTTCATCTCGGAATGTTGCAGACCGGCTTTTCGTTTGACGCAGTGCAGATGCCGTTGAATGCCTTCGATGCGAATTTCCAGAGTTTTGAGCGACAGGTTCTTCCGGAGCTGAACAAGCGCGGCATCGCGGTGTTGGGCATGAAGCCATTGAACGGCCATGGCGAAGCGATAAAAGATGGTGTTGTCACAGCCGAGGAAGCCCTACGTTATGCCATGAGCCTGCCCGTCGCCACAACGATCACGGGCATGGACAGTCTGGAAGTCCTCCATCAGAATCTCCAAATCGCACAGAACTTCAAGCCGTTCTCGGAATCGGAGATGCAGGAACTGCGGAATCGCTGTAAGCCGGATGCGGCAGATGGCCGCTACGAACTTTATAAGCTGTCCCTGAAATTCGACAACCCAGAGGCAAGGCTGGCCCATGACTTTCCGCTCGACACGGAGCAATCCGAGGTCAAGGACATGCTGGGCGCGCAACAGAACACAGGGCATCCCTTTCCGGAGAAGAAGTTTTAGGCTGAAACAAGCAACGATGACTGACCGTTTCGAATGGAATCGCCGGAAGTTCATCAAGAGCGCGGCCGTGTTGAGCACGGCGCCCTTCGCGTCAGGAGGTAGCATGGCGCATCAGCAGAGTAACGCATCGCCACGTGAGTTGTCGGGCGTTATCCCTCGCAAGCCGTTTGGGCGCACAGGTCTGCATGTTTCAGCGATGGGACTAGGCGGTTATCATCTCGGTTCCGCCGAAACCGATCACGCCGCCAGTGACATCGTGGCGAAGGCGCTCGATCATGGCGTCAATTTTTTCGACAACGCTTGGGAATACCACGACGGCTTGAGCGAGGAGCGCCTCGGAAAAGCGCTCAAGGGCAAGCGGGATCAGGCAATCGTAATGACCAAGGTCTGTACGCATGGACGCGAGAAAAAGATCGCGATGCGCATGCTGGAGGAGTCGCTACGACGCCTGCAAACCGATTACCTGGACGTCTGGCAGATTCACGAAGTCATATATGAGAATGATCCGGATTTAATCTTTGCTCAGAACGGCGCCGCCGAGGCACTCTCTGCCGCGAAGCAACAGGGGAAAGTTCGTTTCATCGGTTTCACGGGACATAAAGATCCGGAAATCCATTTGAAAATGTTGTCTTACGATTTCCCCTTCGACACCATTCAAATGCCGCTCAACTGCTGTGACGCCACATTTCGCAGCTTCGAAACTCAGGTCTTGCCCGAAGCCAACCGGCGCGGCATGGCGGCATTGGGCATGAAAAGTCTCGGCGGAAGCGGCGAGCTCGTGAAATTCGGCGTGGCCACCGCAGAGCAGGGGCTGCGCTACGCCATGAGCCTACCGGTGGCGACGACTATCAGCGGGATCGACAGCATGGAAGTCCTCGATCAAAACCTGCGTGTCGCTGTGAACTTTCAGCCGCTTGATACTTCCGAAATGCAGAGCTTACGGGATCGATGTCGTCTTGCGGCCGCAGATGGCCACCTGGAATTATTCAAGATGACGACCAAGTACGATGGCAAAGTAGGCCGCGAACAGCATCACTTCCCAACCGTGCAAGAGCTCCCGCTTTAATGGGGTTACGCGGGTCGGGCCACTCGGGAGCAGATTCCAGTAGCACATGCCTTGAGCTCGACGGTTATCCCGATAGATACAAGTAGTACAATTTGGTCGACTTCGAGCTTTCCCGTGGCTAACCGAAAATATCCCTCCCGAATCAACGCCATTCCTAGAGCGCGACGAGTCTTTCCGTCAACTCGTTGAAAATCCAAGACTATGCCATCTTCCTCATGAGTCCCACTGGTCATGTACTGACTTGGAATCTTGGAGCCGACGGATGAAATCATCGGTCAGCACTTCTCACGTTTCTAAGGCCGACGGTCGTGGACAGATATATCCGTAGTCTAGGTGTGCATCCTTTCGGCATATGGTCGCACCTGCTAAATAGGGATTTGTCAGGCACCGGCCGATTGCGCCGTAACGCTGGGGATGAGATTGATCCCACCCTCCGCCACCACGACGCAGTCGCGGCCGCCCTTTTTTGCCTGATAGAGCGCGGCGTCCGCTGCAATCATGATGTGCTTGGGAGAGGAACCGTGGGCTGGGAAGGCTGCTATGCCCGCCGAAATTGTGATTGGGCCCAGTGCTTGTCGCCATGCATGATGCGAAGTTCTTTCACACCCAATCGTATCTGCTCGATCCGGATTCGCGTACCTTCGGCGTCGGCATTGGGCATAATCAATACAAATTCTTCCCCGCCGTAGCGACACGCAATAACATCCGCCCTTGTGTTGCGAAGCAAGAAAACGCCGATTTCGTGAAGCACGGCATCGCCCGCTGCATGACCGAAGCTATCATTGAAACTTTTGAAGTGCGGGAAGTTGCTGATGGCAACATGAGTTCGCGCGTACGGCCTGCGCCCACTCAGACCAGCCCGAGCACGACGGACACCACCGCTTTCACGTACGATGCACTCAATCGCCTCACCCAGAAGACCTATTCGGACAGCGTCACGCCGACAGT
>DATHMV010000064.1:0-136514 GCA_035486715.1 Candidatus Aquilonibacter sp. | reverse complement strand
CGGGCGTGGTGGTGGGAGCCATGGTGGAGACCGACTGGGCCAGCGTCTCCATCGGTGAGAGAATCTCGCGGCGCAAACCGTAGTCTGTTGTCTGGGGAACCTCAGGCGCGGCTTGCGTCATGCGGAGGGAATCCTTCCTCGGTTCGATTGGGGTGGGATTGTACAACACGGGTGAATGCGAGGAACGGAAGGCTGCTATGTTAAGGCGAGTTCGTCTCGGTGCCTGCCAAAAACCGTCGAGCTTCGCTCGACGGACAGCCGAGGGCGGCTGTCCCCACATGAGCATCTCTTAAGCTCAAGACACTCCTGACAAAGGGGGTCCGATTGACCGATCTCCACGATGCACGATAAAATGGTTGAGTTTGCCTGTACTCGCCGACCCGTTCTGGGGACGCCTGCCTTGGCTGCCGAAGCGCCGTGGCGGAAAACACAGCAAGCATGTAAGTTCCATGGGCGCAGGTTGGACGCGTGTGCGCAAGCGCTTAAGGGACTACTTTCACGACATTGGATGGAGGCAGACGTATGTACGCGGTTATCCGCGCCGGTGGAAAGCAGTACCGGGTGGCGCCCGGAGACGTGATTCGAGTGGAGAGCCTGGCCACGGGCACCGACGGCCAGGTAGAGTTTCCTGAAGTGTTGGCGGTTTCGGCTGAAGCCGGGCAGATTGGCAAGCCGGAGTCGGAGGCGCGCGTGACCGGCCAGGTAGTCGAAGAGGGCCGCAGTCCAAAGATCCTCGTTTTCCACTACAAACGGAAGAAACAATATAAGAAGCTGCGCGGACACCGGCAGTCGTTCACTGCGGTGCGCATTACCGAGATTGCTTTTAACGGGCAGAGCTTTAAGGCTCCGGAACTGGCGAAGAAGCAACCGAAGGTGAAAAAGACCACGCACGCGGACGAGCACGAAGCTGAGGCATCGACCAAAACGCATGCGGCCAAAGGAAAGGCAAAGAAGAAAGCTGCTCCCAAAAAAGCCGCGAAGAAATCGGCCAAGAAGAAAAAGTAGAGTCATTTTTGGTGTCGGCTAAAAAGCAGGTTCCTCACCCGCCCTTCAGGCGTGTTCGGAATGACAAGTTCATCGGTTACGCAGTAGTGACGAAAGTCTTGCGATAACGGAAATCTTAGAGCGAGAGTGATTTATGGCACATAAAAAAGGACAAGGCACTTCACGAAACGGCCGCGATTCAAATGCGCAGCGGCTCGGCTTTAAGGCATTCGGCGGGCAGTTGGTGCCCGGCGGGACGATCATCGTGCGGCAGCGCGGCACGCGGGTGAAACCGGGTCTCAACGTGGGTCGAGGAAAAGACGACACGCTTTTTGCCAAGATTACCGGACGAATCAAGTTTTTGAACAAGGGTTCGATGGGCAAGTTCGTGATGGTCGAGCCGGTGGAAGTGGCCGAGTAGTTTTCGTCCTCACCGTCAATCGCTAAGGGCGAATGTCGAGTGCGATCCAGACGGGTTCGTGCTCATACAGCAGAGGCATTTCCATCCGGACATCGCCGGTGCGGGAGCGGACCTGATAGTCCGTACCGGCAAGCACAGTGGGTACGGTTAGCCCGCAACGGTCGCCCAACCCAATCTTGGCCTTGAAGTAACCTGCCACCATGTTGCAGATTTCGCCGGCCGCGTCGCACTTTTGCCCGTCCGCTTCCTCGACCGGAACTCCCATCATTTTTGAGGCAATGCTGGTTGCCGTTTGCAGGCTGCAACGGAGACTGAAGATCGCCGTGAGCGGGCCGGCGATTCCCACCATGCCGGTGATTTGAGCCACCACCGGGACGTCGCCTTCCGGGATTGCAAGCGGAACGCCGACCATCATGGAGAAAACTTCGATCGCGGTTTCGCGGAGAACGACTGCCCAGGTGGTTTGCGGAGCGACACCAGAAAGATTGTCGATGGATGGGGAGACGCTCATTTTAATTTGTAAGACCTGGCTGAATGAAGCTGGCTCCAGAACTCATCGGCGATCTTTGCCGCCGTCATGAATTTGAATTTTCTAAAATTGTTAGGAGCGCGTGGCCGGATCGTGTTTGCCAACTTGGCAATGTGAGTCTGCAATACTCGCTATACTCAAGGATTGAGATCGATGGGATTTTACCGGGGAATGGCACGTAAACCGTAATGTTTATTGATGAAGCGAAAATTCGAGTGAAGGCGGGCGACGGAGGCAATGGCTGCATGGCTTTCCGCCGCGAGAAGTTCGTTCCGCGCGGCGGGCCGTCGGGCGGCGATGGCGGCAAGGGTGGGGATGTGATCATGGAATCCAGCGAGCGCCACAATACGCTGGTGCACTTCCGCTTTAATCCCGAATACAAGGCAGAGCGCGGACGCCATGGGGAAGGTTCGAACAAGACCGGGCGTGAGGGTGTCGATATTGTTTTGAAAGTTCCCGTGGGAACGATTGTTTACGACGAGGAAACGGGCGAGAAAGTTTTTGATTTTTCCGCGCCCGATCAGCATGTAGTGATCGCCCAGGGTGGCCGCGGCGGCCGGGGCAACGCGCGCTTCGCGACTTCGGTTCATCAGGCTCCGCGCGAGCACGAACCGGGACGGCCCGGCGAAGAGCATAACTATCGCCTGGAACTCAAGTTGCTGGCTGATGTTGGGTTGGTTGGATATCCGAACGTGGGCAAGTCTACGTTGATCTCCCGCATCTCGGCGGCGCGGCCGAAGATTGCCGATTATCCTTTTACTACGCTGGAACCGAACCTTGGCGTGGTTGCGGTGGGCGATGCGAGAAATGAAATCAGCTTTGTGGTTGCAGATATTCCCGGATTGATTGAGGGCGCGCACACCGGCTCGGGCCTGGGAACGCAGTTTCTGCGGCATATCGAACGCACGCGCCTGCTGGTGCATCTGGTCGATGTATCGGACGCGAGCGGACGGACAGATGTGGTGAAGGATGTGGAAGTTATTGTTGGTGAACTGGCCAGCTTTGGGGCTGGTTTGGAAGACAAGCCGATGATTATGGTCGCGTCGAAAATTGATGCGGCCAATAAGGAAAAACTCGCGGCGCTGAAGCGCTACTGCAAAAAGCGCAAATTGAAGCTGTACGAGATTTCAGCCGTCACCGGAAAAGGCATCGAGGAATTGGAGTTCGCGATGGCTAAAGAAGTGCAATCTCTGCGTGAGCGCGAATTACAGGACGCGGAGCCTGGCGCCAGCCAAAGTGCATAAGTCAGGGTTGATTCTTTCAGGCTCGCGGCAGGTGCCCGCTGTGCTGAAAGCGATACTGAAGAATTTTTGCGGCGAGTGCCGGCGTCATTTCTCCCGCAGTAGCTGCCACCGCGCGCACGACCTCTCCCCGGCAAACTACTTCCGTGGGTGAAAGCCCTGCAATTTCCGCTGGCAACACCAGATTGATTTCGAGCACGACATTCGGTTGCAATGGATCTTCCGCCTCGAAAAGCAAACCGGAGCGGCTGATATTTCTGGTTTCGCCATCGTGCCAAATTTCTTCGTCGAGCCGGCGGTATTTCAAGGGCAACTGGAGTTGGAAGCGGGGCGCGCGCTTCGGGGGTTCATGTCCCGCGGTGATGTAAGCCGCGCGAACAGCTGCGGATTCACGGGCAAATGGAGTGGAATCGAGCACCTCGCGAACTCTGGCTTTCAGGTCGCGGAGCGTGAACGGCTTTTGTAGCAGGCGAATTCCCTCGTCCAGCGTGCCGTTGTGCCCAATCACATTTTCGGTGTAACCCGACATATAAAGCACTTTGGTGTGCGGGCGAATTTCTGAAATACGCTGCGCCAGCTCGCGGCCATTCATGCCGGGCATGACTACATCGGTGAGCAGCAGATGAATCACGCCTTCGTGGGCCACGGCAATTTGCATGGCGACTGCGCCATCGGCGGCTTCGATCACGCGATAGCCCTGTTTTTCTAGAAATTGTTTTGCCAAATAGCGGAGGTTAGCCTCATCTTCGACGACGAGAATTGTTTCTGTGCCGGGCTCGATAGACTCAGATTCCGCAGGAATCACAACTTGCGTGGAATGCTCTGCAATTTCAGCGACACGCGGCAAATAGATTTTGAACGCGGTTCCCTTACCCGGATCGCTATACACCCAGATATAGCCGCCGCTTTGTTTCACGATTCCGTAAACAGTGGAAAGACCGAGTCCGGTTCCTTTGGGGCCTTTAGTGGTGAAAAAGGGTTCAAAAATGTGCGATTGAGTTTCCGCGTCCATGCCGGCGCCGGTGTCGGTTACGGACATCATGATGTAGTTGCCCGGGGTGAGTGGAGCGTGAAAGCGGGCATATTCTTCGTCGAGCGAGACGTTGGAAGTTTCGATGGTCAGTTTGCCGCCGGTGGGCATGGCGTCTCGCGCGTTGACGGCGAGATTCATGATGACTTGTTCAATCTGCCCCGCGTCGGCGCGCACTGCGCCCAGGTCTGCGCCCGGAATCATTACGAGATCGATATCTTCGCCAATCATGCGGGTGAGCATTTTCAAGTTTTCCGTAACGATGCTGTTGAGGTCGAGAATTTTCGGGGCCAACATCTGCTTGCGGCTGAAGGCGAGAAGCTGGCGGGTGAGCGAGGATGCTCTCGCAGCGGCGCTGGTGATTTCCTGAGCGGGAGCGCGCAAGGTCGCGTCCGACCCCAGGCGGTCGAGCAGGAATTCCGAATATCCGGAAATTACCATGAGAAGGTTATTGAAATCGTGAGCGATACCGCCTGCTAGTCGTCCCACTGCCTCCATTTTTTGAGATTGCTGAAGTTGCTGTTGCAGGGCATGGCGTTCGGTTACATCTTCGGTAAACAGCTCGAAAGTTTTCCCCTTGCCGCCGCCGTTAGTGACAGCGCGGCCTGAGACGCGAAGCAGGGTGTCGTTTCCATCTTTGCGCTTCCATTCAACGACGAGTCCATTGAATGGGACGGTAGTGCGCAAGTGGTCAGCCAGCTCGAACCAGTGTTGTCCGTCGGCGTAGAGTTCGCCGAGATGCTTGCCGACAAGTTCCTCGGAGGAATATCCCAGCATGGCCAGGAGCGCGGGATTGGCGTCCAGCAACTGGCCGGAGGAATCACACCGGCAAATGCCGGAGGGAGCGTTGGTGACGAGAGAGCGGAAATTTCTTTCGGAGCGCCGTAGGTTTTCCTGCGCTGCGCGTAGAGCGGCGTTGAGCCAGCAGATCAACGCCGCCAATACTACGAACAGAGCCAGCCGCATCATTGTAGAACGGAATTGCGCGGGCGTTTGCTCGCTGGAAAAGGAGAAGTACGCGCTCACGGTGACGGCAAACGAGGTGGCGACCAGACCTGGTTTCCAGCCGCCATACCACGCGCTCACCATGACTGCCACTGCGAAAACCGCCAGGCGGCTTTCCGTGATGTTGGGCAGAAGAACCGCCGGAATCAGCGCCAGAGTGGTGCTGAGCACGGCCACGCCGTAGCGCAGGATGGGCGCACGAGCAGGTTTAATGCGGAGTAGGGGGAGGGTTACTCGCATGAGTATGGATATTAATGACTGGCTCTTAGATGCGCGAGATTACATGAGTTCATTCCAAATTCTTTTGCAACGATGTTTGTGGGCTGATGACTCTGGGCCGGGCAGACATTCGATGCACTGACCCATCGGACAATGTCGGGTCTTTCTTCTCTAATGCTTCTTCATGTGGGAGCATATCGATCACGCGGCAAAAGATGTCATGCTTGCCAAGCGATGCTGCAAACGACGACACTAACGGCTCATGAATATTGGACTATTTGGTGGGACATTCGACCCAATTCATCGCGGCCATCTTGCCCTGGCGCGCGCGGCGAGCGAGCGCTACAAACTGGGCCGGATCCTTTTTGTGCCGGCGAATGTGCCTCCGCACAAACAGAGCCAGCCGCTTACAGAGTTTCCTCACCGGTATGCGATGGTTGCGCTGGCAACCGGCGAAGAAAAAACTTTCTTCCCCTCGTTGCTAGAGTCTCCGGAGGAGGTTGTCACAGAGGGTTCGCGCAAGAAGAATGACAAGAAACATGCAGCAACTCCCAACTACACGGTTGATACCGTGAAGCGGATCAAGCAGTCGTGCAAGAAAGCGGACCGGCTTTTTCTTTTGATCGGCATCGACGCTTTCGCGGAGATTGCCAAGTGGCATCAGGCGGAAGCTTTGTTTCGCGAATGCGAGTTTGTAGTTGCCAGCCGGCCGGGTTACTCGCTGGCCGATGTGGCCAACGCATTGCCCGCGAGTTTGCGTCCGCGGGAGCACGTGACCACTCCTTTTAAGAAGCAGGCCGCTACGGGAGATCTGGTGCTTAGCGGCGTGACCGTTCATCTGCTCGACGGCGTTTATCAACCAATTTCCTCGACTGCCATTCGACAAGCCGCAGTTGCCGGTAAATCGCTTGGCCGATTCGTGGAACCGGCTGTCGAGGCCTATATCAAAAAGATGGGGCTGTACAAAACCGGCTTTCCACAGCAATGACCTCGGCGATGGAGCACTATCCCATTTACAATGTCCAGGACCACGAACGACTCACTGCATGAAAAAAAGCGATTTGAAGCGACAGGTGACGGCAGCCATCCAAGCCTGCCTCGATAAAAAAGCCGAAGAACTTACCGTCCTCGAAATGGAAAAAGGGTCGGGCGCGTTTACCGACTACTTTGTGCTGTGCAGCGGAACCAATCCGCGGCAGGTGCAAGCCATTGCCGACGAGGTGGAGTTGCGCTTGAAAGCTGCGGGTCTGTATCCGGCGCATGTCGAAGGCTACAAGCAGGCAGAGTGGATTCTGGTCGACTACGTGGATTTTGTGGTGCATGTTTTCGCGGAGAAGGCGCGCAAATACTACGATCTGGAGCGGCTGTGGAAGACGGCCAAGCGGCTGGAGCCTTCCCAGTTCAAACCGGAGCCAAAACCGAAAACGGCGACGAAAGCGGCAACGAAGACTGCGCCGCGCAAGCGGAGTGTGAAGGCTGCGCCTCGACGTAAGAAAGTATAGTTCTTAAAAGAAAGCAATAGTCATTATTCCTCATTGAGTTCTTCCTGCCGTGAAGATCAAAATTGCCTGGATCGGAAAGACGAAAGAAGCAGCGATCCAGACGCTGACGGACGAGTATCTGAAGCGAATCTCCCGGTTTGGTCCGATCGAAGGCATGTCGCTGCGCGATGAGGCAACGCTTTTGCAACTGTGTGGCCGGGCGGGAGCATCGAAGACTGGCAGGGTGGCGAGCGCAAAATCGACTTTGATTCTGATGGATTCCCGTGGCAAACAATTTTCTTCCGAAGAGTTCGCGCGTTTTCTGGGGGAGTATCAGGATCGTAACCAGTTGCCGTTAGTGCTTGCGATTGGGCCGGCGGATGGATTCAGTGACGCAACCTGCCATGCGGCGCAACACACAATTTCGCTGAGCAAGATGACATTGGCGCACGAACTGGCTCGCGTGGTTTTGCTGGAGCAGGTCTACCGCGCGTTCACGATTCTGAAAGGACATCCTTATCATTGCGGGCACTGAGGGTGCGGGGAATAATTTCGCTGCACCTTCGTGCGTTGTCCTTACGCTGCCGGGCGCATAAAGTTTGAAAAGACGATAATGCTGCTATCGTTCTATTCATAATCTCCAGTGGAGCATCCAAGATTTCGGGAGTTCGTTAATGAAAGATGTGACGGAGTTGCTGCGGTCGAAAGAACAGGAATTACTAAAAGTAAAACGGCAGGTCGAAGCTTTGCGAGTTGCCCTGCCGTTGCTGAGTACAGAAGAAGATCCGCTGGTGCCGCCCTCGCCGACGAATGGCCATGCCACGGGGAATTAACATCTCTTTCTGCTGGATTCAGGGCTTCTTTTCCGGAGCGCCCGCCACGATGGTCAAAAGTTCTCGCGCAAGATCATTTGCCTTTAGATGTTCCATGTTGATGAGCACCACGACCCCAGCCTGCTGAGCAGGCGCGATAGCAAAAGAGGTGCTCGTCCCCTGCTGACTTCCGTTGTGGCCTGCATTCGCAACTGTCGTGTCGGTTTGTTCTTCCCAATGCCATCCCAGAGCGTAAGTATCTTTCTTACCGTCGGTGGGCTTGAGCGGCGTCCACATCAAATCACGAGTCGTGCGGCGTATTAGTTTGTCGTTGAGAATCGCAACTTCAAATCTCGCCACATCTTCGGCGGAAGATAACCAACCGCCGCCAGGAATTTTGTAGCTGGAGTCGAGAAAGTCGGCGTTCAGCACAGTTCCGGACTTATCTTGCTGGTAGAAATGCGCGCGGTAGGGAATGATGGCGAAGCGGTCGTCCACCTGAGTCTGCTCCATGTGAGCTGGAGCGAATATGTTCTGGCGCATGAAGTCGGCATATTTTTCTCCCGACGCACCCTCGATCACGCAGCCCACCACTGCGTATCCCTGCGTGGAATACTGGAACGATGTTCCCGGCTGGGTGAGTAAAGGTTCATCTTTAAAGAAATTCAGGCCGGCCTGAATGGGGTCGTCGAAGTGCTTCGTATTGCCGAATTCGGAATCATCCTGCGATTCCGATTTGTAGTAGCGGATTCCGGCGAGGTGACCGAGCACCTGGCGCGTAGAAATGGGCCATTCCTTTGCAGGAAACGTGGGGCAATATTTTTGTATGGGAGCATCGAGATCGAGCTTGCCGCGCTCCCAAAGCTCCATAGCAGCGGTCGCAGTGAGGGATTTGGAGATGGAGGCCAAACGGAAGAGAGAGTGTCCGCTGGTAGGAACGTTATTCTCGAGATCGGCAAAGCCGAAGCCCTGGCTCCATGCGTACTCGCCATTTTCGACGACGGCGACGGCTATTCCAGCAGCATGAGTGGAGGCCATAAATTTGGAAACGGCAGCCTCGATTTGAGCGCGTTTGGCCGGAGCGAGTTTGGATTCTTGCGCGGCGGAGAGAGCACAAGATGAACAGATTACAAAGAGAATCGCCAGTTGAAACCGGGCAGGAGGGCGCATGAAAAAAGAGTATTTTAGACGCATGGAAACCCCAACAATAACAGATAGCTATTGTGGATTTTGAAGAGCGGTCCGCTCTATTGCGTAACCGTGGCCTGATAGCTTACCGTTTGCCACTGTCCGTTGCGGCGAACCCAAACGCGGGTGTAGCGATAGGGACCGCTGAAATCCTCGCCAAGCTGATGGCCTTTGACGTCGGCGCGAGCGGTGACAACGGCGGTATCGCCGTAAACCCGCACCACCATATCTGTAATATTCATGGCTTCGTAGCGGAGCTGACCGCTGCGGCGCGCAGAGATAGTTTCCTTCTTGGTCGTCACCTGGCCGAGCGGGGTGATGGCTACATAGTCCTCGGCGAGGGTATGCAGGGAGAAGTCGGAATCGCGGCGCAGGCTGGCTTCTTTGGATTGCCGTTCCATGTCGACAATCTGGCGAATAATTTCCTGTTCGACAGATTCAGAATTGGGCCGGGGGTGAATGGCGATGTGCTGCGCACAAAATGCAGGCAAGGCCACCAGCACGCACAATAACAACCACCACTTGTTGATCACGACGGAGACCTCCGCAGTCTGCCAGGGGAGACAGAGATCTGCTTGCACACCTATACGCCGTGTTGGATGCGTGAGTTCTGTGGAAAACTTCAATTTCGCGAAAATATGGACGAGGTTGAACCAAGGGAGCTTACCATAGCGGCTTGGGAAGTAGAGAGAATCTTCTAGTAGAATCAAAGCTCTAATCGTGGCGAGGGAACGCTGCGGCGATTGGCAGCAGGATGCGGGTGCTGACTTATGGCTTGGTTTAAGCGCGAATCCGGGGAACTTGATACATCCGGGCGGAAGACTGTCCGCACGGAAGGATTGTGGGTAAAGTGCGAGGGCTGCCGTCAGATTATCTGGAAGAAAGATCTGGAGGAGAATCTGAATGTGTGCCCGAAGTGCGATAAGCATTTTCGCATCGACGCGCGAACGCGGCTGGCGCAGCTTTTGGATGAGAGTCAGTTTGAAATGCTGGATGGGAATCTGTCGTCAACAGATCCGCTGAAATTTGTCGATTTGAAGCCATATTCGTCGAGGTTACGGCAGGCGCAGCATGATACGGGGCTGAACGATGCGGTGATCAATGCCCAAGGTAAACTACTAGGGCGTCCCGTAGTGGTGAGCGCCATGGAGTATGCATTCATCGGCGGCAGTATGGGCGCGGTAGTGGGAGAAATGATTACACGCGCTGTGGAGCGGTCGCTCGCGGCTAAGAATCCGCTGATTATTATTTCAGCCTCGGGCGGTGCGCGGATGATGGAGGGAGTGGTCAGCCTGATGCAGTTGGCCAAGATTTCTGCGGCGCTGGCTCGATTGGATAAGGAACGAGTTCCCTTCATTTCCGTTTTGACCGATCCGACCACTGGCGGCGTGACGGCGTCGTTTGCCATGCTGGGCGATTTGAATATCGCCGAGCCGGGTGCTCTTATTGGCTTCGCCGGCCCGCGCGTGATCGAACAAACGATTCGCCAGAAACTGCCTGCGGGCTTTCAGCGCAGCGAATTTCTGCTGGAGCATGGGATGCTGGATGCGGTTGTGCCTCGCAAGGAACTCAAGCCTTACATTGCGCGGGCGCTGGATTTTATGGGTGGGGCAGCTATCAGCCATCAGCCATCAGCTAAACCAAACTGACGAATCATAGATCGTCTACACACTTCGAATTTTGTCTCCCAACTTGATAATCTGAAGAAAGTACAGCTGATAGCTGAGAGCTTCTTTATGTCCTACGAAACCGCGGTAGCGCGCATGTTTGCGCTTGGGCACGAACTGGCCCAGACGCCTTCGCACAAATTCGATTTGGCGCACATGCGCGTTTTGCTGCAAGCCCTCGCTCATCCCGAGCGGCGTATTCGCAGTGTGTTGATTGCCGGGACGAACGGCAAAGGTTCTACGGCGGCGACGCTGGCTTCTATTCTGCGGGCTTCTGGTTTGAAAACGGGCTTGTATACATCTCCGCATCTGGTGCGGATCAATGAGCGAATCCGCGTGGATGGGGATGAGATTGGCGACGACGATTTTGCGGCCCTGCAAGGCAAAGTCGATCAGGTTGCGGAAGGCTTGGTGGAGCGGGGTGAGCTGCCATGGCATCCCAGCTTTTTCGAGATGATGACTGCCATCGCGTTTGAATATTTTGCCCGGGAACAGGTCGACGTGGCTGTGCTTGAAGTCGGGATGGGTGGCCGGTTGGATGCGACGAATGTGGTCGAGCCGCTGGTCAGCGTGATTACCGATATCTCGCTCGATCATCAAAAGTTTTTGGGAGATACGGTGAACGAGATCGCGCATGAGAAAGCGGGCATCATTCGTTCCGGGGGCACGGTTGTGACTTTGCCGCAGCTGGCTGAGGCGAATGATGTGATTGGGAATACGATTCTGGATCTCGGGGCAAGGGCTGTGAATGCGGTTCCTTATGTGCCTCCGGTTTCGCCGGCTAGTACCCAGTACCTGGTAGCTAGTACCGGGCAAGACGACCGTCCCAATGTTGTGTATCGCTACCCGCTTCACGTAATGGATGAGGAGATTTTGGTGGAGACGCCTTTGGTGGGGCGGCATCAGTTGCGCAATGTTGCTTTGGCGATTGCGGCGGCGGTTGAACTGAAGCAGCTGGGGTTTGAAAAGATTTCTCCAAAGACGATTGAGACCGGGATTAGAGAAACCCGATGGCCGGGACGGTTTGAAGCTTTGACTACTCCGCCGGGATGGCCTGAGATGGTAGTTGATGTCGCGCATAATCCGGCTGGCGCCTGGGCGCTGCGATCTGCGCTTTCGGAGCGCTATGAAGACCGCCGGATGATTTTGGTTTTCGGGGCGATGCGGGATAAGGCAATCTCGGAGATGACGGAAATTCTCTTTCCGCTGGCGGAGCGGGTGATTGCGACCAGGCCGGAGAATCCGCGGGCGGCATCGCCAGAGGAGATTCAACAGGCCGCTGCCCGAACCGGCGCTGAAATTGAACTTATCGAAGACGTAGAGCCGGCTCTGGAGCGCGCCAGAACGCTGGCCGGCAAGGATGGGCTTGTTGTTATTACCGGATCGATTTATTTGGTGGGCGAAGTGATGCGTTTGTTTGCGGCTCGAATCTAAAAGCAGACAGTTTCTCTTAAAATAATATTGTGCCGGAATTGAATACATCGATGGAAGTGGAAAGCGGCGCCGAAGCGGCGGTTGCGCCGGGGAAAAGTCCGCATGAGATTCCGGGGGAGCATTACGGCTGGTTGAGCAGGCTCCGGTCGTATTTGATATT
The DNA here is from genome assembly GCA_035486715.1 of Candidatus Aquilonibacter sp. Lineage (GTDB taxonomy): Bacteria > Acidobacteriota > Terriglobia > Terriglobales > Acidobacteriaceae > Sulfotelmatobacter. Next base: position 124,343 of record DATHMV010000064.1, on the reverse strand, counting down.
CGATCCCCTGATCTGGTTCTACACATTTTTTCTTGGAATACTTGCGCTGCCCGGCGGATTGTTCGACCGCAGCGGACGCAGGCTGCACTGGTTTTCGCGCGCATGGTCGTGGCTGATCATGAAGACGATCTGCTCTCCGATGAAAGTCATTGGCCTCGACAAAATCGATACATTGAAGCCGCATGTTTATGCCGTGAATCATTCCTCGGCCATGGACATTCCGGCAATGTACGTTTACCTGCCGTTTCAATTCCGCATCGTTTTTAAAAAGGAATTGCTGGTGTATCCGGTGGTGGGCTGGCAATTGAAGCGGTCGGGGCAGGTGTGCATCGACCAGCAAAAGCCGACGAATTCGATTGCGGCAATCCGCTCGGCGGTAAAAAGCTTAAAGGCTGGCATGCCTCTGGTAATTTATCCCGAAGGCGGCCGCACGCCAGATGGCGAGATCAAGCCCTTCATGCCCGGAGCTTTTTTTCTGGCGCTCAAAGCGCAGGTGGATATTGTGCCGATCGCTCTGGTGGGAATGTACGAATTGCTGCCAATGGATACCTACCATATCAAGTGCCGACCGCTGGAGATGCGGGTCGGAGAACCGATTTCGACCACGGGGTTGACGATGCGGGATTTGGATGCACTATCGGCTAAGGTGCAAAAAGCGCTCGAGGATCTCTACTACGCACCGGCTATTTTATCGAGCTAACGGCCCCTAGTTCTTCGTGCCAGTGCCGGAATCCAGATAAAAAAAATTTCAGATCGAACCTGCTAGATATTTGGATTCAGGGGAGTTATGAACTCTTGATCCGATTGAAATCCGGCAAAATATTAAATCGAAAGATTTTATCCCTAAAATATTTCGGACAAAAGGACTTAGATTGCCTTAGTTGAATTTTCAAAGAGCAGGTACTTATTTGGATTCGATGATGACGCAGATTGCAGGTGAGGTACAAGGTTGGGTATCACATAGGGATTGTGGATTTGTGGCGTGTGCTGGTTGGGCTTGTCAGGCTGAGATCACCGCTCAGAGTTCACGATCGACGTGCTCGAAGGCCTCCTCCACTCGCTCCTCGATCCGCGTGCGCTCTTTGCGGAGGTGCTTGAGCTTGCCCAGATGTTTCGTCCAGGGTTTTTCCTGAGGCGCGATTCTCAGCTTCTCCTGGACAGCCTCGGTCACGAACTGGCGGAGAGGAATGCCGCGCTCGGCGGCCACCGACTTGGCCCGGCGGAAGAGAAAATCCGGGATTTCAAGGGTCGTCTTCACTGACCCATATTGCCATATTTATGGGAGATGTTCGTGGGCGTAAAAGCGTTGAGGATTTGTATCGGCACCTTAAAGAAGCGCCACTCTCTTGGGCAGCCCGCAGTTATGGTTTGTGTTGGCAGAATCTAAAGCTAGGCCAGCTATCCGGCGAGCAGGATGACAATCCTTTAAGCGAACAGCGAGCCGGAGTGGTCGTAAGGATGGTGACCGTTCGTTGGCTCTCCCAGTTCTTTAGGTCGCTTTGTGATGGTGTCGTTCGGGCTGGGGACATATACCAAACTTGCCCAGAGGTCGTCGTGGCAGTTTTCCTTGCATCGCCAGCTCGACCCTCTGATGCGCGATGTCCAGAAACTCCCTGCTCAGGTCTGCGCCGGATCTCGGGCCAGTGGATGCCGTAGCCTCCGCCCGCAATCTTCCAGTTCTTGCGCTGCGCGGGCGTGGCATTAAGCAGGCGCGGATACCAAACGAGCGGTACGGAGATTACTCGGCCGTCGCGCAGGGAAACCCTGAGTGCGTCGTCCGTGAAATGCACGTCCAGCACTCGCTCATCTGCCGTTATTGCCGAAAAATTCATTCCACCCCTCTAGAAATTGCGCTCTGTGCGGACTACTCGTGATTGCATCTCGCGCCCTTCCTGAGTCGGTTATGGTCGTGGCATGCTGTTGATTTGGGCGTTAGACTAAATCAGGTTCCTCACCGAGCTATCGCTCGGTTCGGAATGACAAGGGTTTGAATATTGACCGTTTTGTCTCAGATGAATTAATAATCAGCCCCTGCCGCAATTAAAGTTTGTGGAATCGTAATTCGGGCCGTAACCTTTTGCGCTGTTGGGCGGTTTCACTTGATGTAGGTCGGAGAACTGGTTGAAGGCTCTGAAAAAAGAAGCGGACGAGCGGCTTCTGATCGAGGCGGCGCAGCAGGACCCTGCGCGCTTCGCCGAGCTTTACGAGTGTCACTTTGAGCGCGTCTACGCCTATATTGTGCGGCGGGTTCATGACCGGACGGAAACCGAGGACCTGACCTCGGAGGTGTTTCATCATGCGCTGGCGAACCTGCGGCGATTTGAGTGGCGTGGCATTCCGTTCGTGGCATGGCTGTTTCGCATTGCGGCGAATCTGATTGCCGATCGCTGGCAGCGCTCGGGACGCGAAGTGGCGGATGGTTCCGAGCACGAAGCCGCGGTTGGTCCGGCGGAAATTGAAGCGTGCGAGCGCAGGGCAACCATATTCAGGCTGGTTGAACTGCTACCAGCGGAACAGAAACGCGTCCTGGTGCTGCGGTTTGTGGAGGAGAAGAGCATAAAAGATGTGGCGCGGGAGATCGGCAAGACGGAAGGCGCGGTCAAGCAACTGCAATTCCGGGGACTGACCACGCTACGCGCCAGAATGGAGGGTGCAGATGCCTAAGCGCTCTCTAAATCAGGGCAACAACGAGGCCAGAAAGATCGAGCAGCTGAATCAGGCCGTCGACTCGATGCTGGCTGGAAAGGATGGCAAGGCTCCGAAGATAGTGGCTGCAATCGAGCCACTGGTACGCATCGCGGCGGAATTGCGCAATCTGCCGAATGCGAGTTTTAAGGCACGATTGAAATCCGAATTTGAAGGGAAAAAGAAAATGGCTACTCTTACTGTGCCTACATCCGCTGTGCCTGAATCCGTACCTGCGCCTGTTGCCGTCCAGCCCCACGCTGTGCCACGAGTGACATTCAAGGATGTTGCCAAGGCGATCGAGTTCTACAAGCACGCTCTTGGCGCGAAAGAAACATTCCGCTTCGAGACTCCAAACGGTATTCCGGCGGCCGAAATCAGGATTGGCGATTCGGCCATCATGTTGTCCGAGGAATGGCCGGAGGGCGGCCGCTTCAGCGCCGAAACCCTCGGCCAGTCGCCGGTATGGCTCACGCTGCGCGTCGACGATGTGGATTCGTTCGTGGAGCACGCGACCGAGGCTGGGATGAAAGTTGTTCGACCTGTGGCTGACCAGTTCTACGGCCATCGCGACGCCAATCTCACCGATCCTTTTGGCTATACGTGGGGGATTTATACCGTCACGGAAGAAATGCCGGTGGCAGAGATGCACCGGCGTATGGCGAAGCTCACCGCCGGGCCCGAGGGCGGACGCATGCCGGGGAAGGACGAGAAGGCAGGCGTAAGCCCCGTTCCGCGCGGCTTCCGCATGGTGACGCCTTATCTTGTCGCGGAAGATGGCAATGGGCTGATCGATTTCGTCATCAAGGCATTTGGGGCTGAGGAGAAAGAACGTGCAGTCATGCCGACTGGCGTGCATGGCGAAGTCCGCATCGGCGACTCGATGATGATGATCGGCGGCGGAATCGCGGGACAGAAATTTCCGTCTACGCTGCATCCTAATGCGCTGCATGTTTATGTGGAAGATGCCGATGCTACTTACAAGAACGCCTTGGCGGCTGGAGCGACGTCGCTCGACGAGCCACGCGACCAGGAGTATGGCGAGCGCTCCGCTACGGTAAAAGATGCGGCGGGCAACTTCTGGTATATCGCCACGCACAAGGGTGAGAGCTATATGCCGAAGGGGTTGCATAATGTGAATCCGTATCTGCATCCGTTGCGGGCCGAGCCGCTCATCGGCTTTATGAAGCGGGCTTTCGGGGCGGAGGAAGTTGCGAAGTATGCGTCGCCGGATGGGGTTGTCCATCATGCGGAGATTCGCATCGGCGATTCGGTGGTGGAGATGGGCGAAGCGCATGGCAAGTATGAGCCCATGCCCGCGATGTTCTACCTCTATGTGCCGGATTGCGATGCACTTTATCGGCGGGCGCTGGCAGCGGGGGCGAAGTCACTGCATGAACCTAAGGACCAGCCTTATGGCGACCGCAACGCCGCGGTGACGGACTCGTTTGGGAATATCTGGTATGTGGCGACGCATGTGAAGGATATGGCGATGTAGAAATGGGCAGCAGTTTGAGAGGTTTGTCATTCCGAAGCGCAGTCTTATCGCGCGAGGAATCCGCTTTGGCGGGCCAACAGCAGATTCCTCACCGGCAAAGATTGCCGGTTCGGAATGACAATATCTTGATGTTGTCTAATCTCAAGCGCCACGTTTCACCTCGCGCGTTTGACCCTCCCGAATCCCTCCCATAAACTGAAGTATTCAGTCCACCTGCAAAGACCAAACTTATGGCAGATAGCATTCATGTGAAGCTTCCGGACGGGAGCGTGAAGGACGTTGCCAAAGGCACGACCGCGCTCGATATTGCGAAGTCCATCAGCCCGCGGCTGGCGGATGCGGCTTTGGCCGCGAAGACGAATGGCGATCTCATCGATCTCACTCGTCCGCTAGAAAAAGACACCGACTTGCGTCTCTTGACTGAGAAAGATCCTGAGGCGCTGGAAGTTTACCGGCATTCTTCCGCGCACTTGCTCGCAGCGGCGGTGCTGGAGCTTTTTCCGGAGACCAAGCTGGGGCATGGTCCGGCGACGGAGAGCGGATTTTTTTATGATTTCTACCGCCCGACTCCGTTTACGCCGGAAGATCTGGAAAAGATCGAAAAGAAGATGCAGGAACTGGTGCAGCAGAATATTCCTTACGCGCGCGAGTTCCGTTCGCGCGAAGAGGGGTTGGCCGAGTTTAAAAAAGACGGCGACTTCATGAAGTGCCATTTCATCGAGCAATTCACCAAGCCCGATGAAAAAATTTCCATCTACCGCACCGGCAAGTTTGTCGACTTTTGCCGCGGGCCACACATCCCTTCTACCGGGAAGATCAAGGCGTTCAAGCTGTTCAACATCGCGGGCGCGTACTGGCTGGGCGACGAAAAGAATCCGCAGTTGCAGCGTATCTACGGGACTTCGTTCTTTTCGAAAAAGGATCTCGATGCGTATTTGCAACAGGTAGAAGAGGCCAAGAAGCGCGACCATCGCGTGCTGGGGAAGCAGCTCGATTTGTTTTCGATCCAGGAGTTGGCGGGGCCGGGGCTGATTTTCTGGCATCCCAAGGGCGGGATCATTCGCAAGCAGATGGAAGACTGGATGCGCGAGGAGTATTTGAAGCGCGGCTACTCGCTGGTCTACACGCCGCACGTGGCGCGGCGGCAGCTGTTTTTTACTTCGGGGCACGAAGGCTACTACTCGCAGAACATGTTCGACGCGATGGAGCTCGACGACGCCGAGTACCGGCTGAAGCCGATGAATTGTCCCGGCCACATTTTGATTTATAAGGATTCGCTGAAGTCGTATCGCGATTTGCCGGTGCGGCTGGGCGAGCTGGGCACGGTCTATCGCTACGAGCGCTCGGGCGTGATGCACGGATTATTGCGGGTTAGGGGTTTCACGCAAGACGACTCGCACATCTTCTGCACCCCCGAGCAAGTCGAAGGCGAGATCACCGGCTGCCTCGAATTCGCGCTCGATGTGCTGAAAGATTTCGGCTTCACCCAATTTCAGACGGAGCTTTCGACCTGGGATCCCAACGACCGGAAGAATTTTGTGGGCAGCGAGGAGCAATGGTTGAGCGCCATTGCGGCGCTTAAGAAAGTGCTGGACGACCGGAAGATCGATTACAAAACCATCCCCGGCGAGGCGGCATTTTACGGGCCGAAGATCGACATCAAGCTGGTGGATGCGATTGGACGCCTGTGGCAGCTCTCGACCGTGCAGGTCGACTTCAACCTGCCGCAGCGCTTCGGCCTGGAGTACGTTGCCGAAGACGGATCGCGCAAGCAGCCGGTGATGGTGCATCGCGCGCTGTTCGGCTCGATCGAGCGCTTCTTCGGCGTGCTGATCGAGCACTACGCGGGCGCGTTCCCGGTGTGGCTTGCGCCGGTGCAGGTGGCGATGATTCCGATCAGCGAGCGGCATGCGGAGTATGCGAACAAAGTCGCAGATCAGCTTAAGGCTATTGGCGTGCGCGTCGCAGTGGACGCGCGCAACGAGAAGATGAACGCCAAGATTCGCGAACATGCGTTGCAGAAGGTGCCATTCCTGCTTGTCGTCGGAGATAAAGAAGCTGAGGCGGGCAAGGTGAACGTGCGCACGCGCGGGAAAGAGAAGACTGAGGATATGGCTGCGACGGAGTTTGTGGAGAAGATTGGGAAGTTGATTGGGGAGAAGGGTGCGGGGTTGTAACGTAAGACTCACTAGGGACACAGAGGCACGGAGGAAAACGTGTGGGGGCAGCCGCCCTCGGCTGTCCAGCTTGCCATCTGCGCTCAGCGTCCCGATCAGCCATCTCGTATACGGCGTTTTCGCGAACTTCGACGACTTGGGGAGCGAAAACCACTACCGCGGTGTCATTCCCTTGTGACCGTGACCGAACCGGCGATTTTTCTAATGCCCAATGGCTGCGATCTTTGGCCGCCTTACCTTTGCGGGTGGAAACCTTGGGAAATCTGGCGCTGGATGAGCTTCTTCCAGCGCCTTGATGCTGCTGTACTTGCGCTTCTGTTCGCGTACGTCGTGGTCGCCGCCTTCTATGTTACTTGTCGCATCCGCTCAGCCAATGCCAGCACACCTCGGAACGATGACTCAGCGCCGCAGCGTGGTCGTATGAGCCCCGCAACTGGCCTAGGAGTTTGGGTTAAAGCTCTGGACTCAGTCACGCGGGTAGCTCCCTTCTTAGGCCTTGCTGGCGTGTGTGAAGGCATTTTTAATGCGTTCAGCGCCAGTGCGGCGATGAGACACACTTCTATGACTGGCATCGCCGCGATAGTGGCTGGAACGCTCATTACAACGGCGGCCGGACTGATTGTGGCTATTCCGGCAACCTGGTTCTATAACCATCTCCAGTCACGAATTGCTGAGCTGGATGCCAGAGTGCTCCGGGCGCCACGCAACGGCTCTCAAGTCGCACAGACACTTCCGCTCGCCAAGCCGTTCTCGCGCCTGCCGGCGTTCCCCCTCATCGCGATTCCCTGTCTCGGCTTCGCCGCCCTCGCGTTTATGTTACTTCATCCGGCCTTCTTCTATCCCAAAGGGCTTTACGTGAGACTATCGCCCCTATCTGATGCAGAGCAGGTCGTCATCACGCTCCGCACTGCGAAGGACGACCCCAGGCCCGACGTTTATATAAATTCCAAAAAGACGACTTGGGACGGTTTTGGGACCGCTCTGCAAAATGAATTACGTGTCCGTTCGCGGAAAGCGGTGTACGTTGGAGCGCAAGACCAGGTGCGCTGGGCGTATGTGGCGGAGGCGATTGGTCTGGTTGAAGGACTTGACATCAAGGTTGTGCTGCAGCCGGCGCAGCCGGCCCATAGCTCCATTCAATGACACTACTGGCTTAGCGCATACATCGGTAGGCCGATGAAATAAGAGTGATTTCGGCGCGAAAGGCGACTCGCGCTGAACAGAGAATCTATGCCCAAGGCCACTAGAAAGCCAAAAAACGAAGTTCGAAGGCAAAGCAAGCACGGCCAGCCCCTGACGCGCGAGAAAAGCGCGAACTCGCCGACATCCCCGAGCTACCCGACGACCAGATTGACACGTCCGACATCCCCGAGCTGCCACTAACTGCATGGAAGGACGCAGTCCGGGGAAAGTTCTATCGGCCCATAAAGCGGGCGGTCTCGATGCGGCTTGACGCCGACGTTATCGCCTGGCTCAAAAAGCCCGGCAAACGCTATCAGACCCGCGCTAACGAGATTCTTCGCCAGCGCATGCTGCGGGAAGCCAAGTGAGCGAAGCTGCGGAGTTTCGCTCCGCTGGACAGCCGGGGGCGGCTGTCCCCACATTGGTCTCACCCAAGTCCTAATCGCGGGACGATCCCTCGACCCGCTGGTGAAAACGCGGCATCTTCGAGATGACGACGTGCAAATCAACCGATCCGAAAAGTGCTTGCCCCACAGCCTCCTTGAGCCAGCCCTGTTCCCGCCTGGCAGTGCGTTACCATGTGTCGGTGCACTCCCTCGCACACCGCGTGCTTCTTCACATTCGCCGGCAGGAGTTGCTTCACCCGGGCGATCGCATCGGCGTAGCCGTTTCTGGCGGCATCGATTCGGTAGCGCTCCTCCGTCTTCTGCTCGAACTGCGGCAAGAACTCGGCATCGTTCTCTCCGTCGTCCATTTCAATCACAAGCTGCGCGGGGCGGAGTCTGAGGCGGACCAGGAGTTTGTTGCTGGACTGGCTCGTCAGCATGGGTTGGAGTTTTATGCTGCAAGTGGGGATGTGGCGCAGTTGGCGGCCGAGGAACACTCGGGATTGGAAGCGGCTGCGCGCGAGTTGCGGTATGGATTTTTTCGAGAGCTGTTGGGCGAAGACGGGTCGGGAGATTCAAGTAACTCAGGGGCTAAAGCCCAGAACTCCGAACTCATTCATCGCAGCACTGGAAGCGCTGCGCCACCCAAAGGCACGCCTCAGGGGCTAAAGCCCGATTCTTTAGTGAACCTTAACGGCACGGCTGAAGCCGTGCCCTTCCCGATCCTAGCTGCGGCTAAAACCGAGTCCTTTCCAAATTTCAGCTCCCACGCTTCGCGGACCCTACTGGACAAGATTGCTACGGGGCACACACTCAACGATCAGGCTGAGACTGTTCTCATGCGGCTGATTCGGGGTACGGGCCTACGCGGGCTTGGAGGAATCTATCCGCGGGTCTTTGTAGAAGACGACGATGGGGAGGGTTGCGGGGAGATTATTCGGCCTTTGCTTGGAATCCGGCGGCGCGAACTGGAACAGTATCTGGCCGATCTCAAGCAGCCTTGGAGAGAAGATTCAAGCAATGCGGATTCCAAGTTCACTCGCAATCGCTCGCGCAAGCTGGTGCTTCCTCTGCTGGAGAGCGAGTTCAATCCGGCCGTGCTTGAAGGTTTCTCCGAACTGGCCGAGATTGCACGCGATGAGGAAGATTACTGGGAAAACGAGATCTCGGGTTGGTTTGGGACGGTGGTGCAGTGGTCGGAGCCGGAGTGGGCGCGGGCGCTGCCGCAACTTGTTCAAATTCAGCCGTCTGTTGCCACGCATCAGCCGGGGAAGCTTGTGGAACCGGTTGAGGATGAGACTGGGGCCGAAACGCCCGGCGAGGCTGGTGGTGATGCGAACGGGCATGGGGTCCCTCGCTTCGCTCGGGATGACAAGGACTTTGACAGCGGTAATAAGAGTTTTGGAAGCGACGAGGCTGCCGGTGTAAGCGCGAACGCTTCCATCAGCCGGCCATGGCTGCTGACGGAATCACGAGCCGTTCAAAGAAGAGTGCTGAAAGCCATTGGGGAGCGGGCAGGGATTCCGCTCGAGTTCAAGCACATCGAAGAAATTTTGCGCTTCGCGGCCGAGGATGGTCCATCGGGCAAAGAATTGTCGCTTCCGCTGGGCTGGAAGGTGGTGCGCGAGGCGGAAGCGATGGTGTTTGTAACGCCCGACTTGCGGCGGCAGGAGCGGATTACGGACTACGAATACTCGCTGCTCGTGCCGGGGCGCGTGCGGGTGCCGGAATTGGGGATAGTAATCGAAGCGTTGCGCCTTGCTCCGGAGGAGGTTAGCGCAGGGTATAATCCGCAGCAACTTCTTCGTGCGGAATTAGTGCCGGAGCGGTTGGTCGTGCGTAATTGGCGTCCGGGCGATCGGTTTTGGCCGGCGCACACGAAATCGCCGAAGAAGATCAAAGAGCTTCTGCAAGAACGGCATGTGGCGCAAACGGAGCGCAGGCTTTGGCCGGTCGTGGTAAGCGCTGACGAAATCGTGTGGATGCGCGGGTTTCCGGTACCCGCGGGGCTACGGGCTTCGCGGGAGCAGGAAGCGGTTCTGATCCGCGAGGCACCGTGGGAAGATGATGATGCTATTTAGATTTATTTATTGTTGAGAAGCACAGGAGGTACGCCACTTCATGAATAGCGTGAAAGCCGAATCACTCCGGCAGGTCATTGCGGCCGAGCAGATTCAAAAGCGGGTGAAAGAGCTGGCGCGGCATATCTCCGATGACTACGAGGGGCAAACCATCCAGGCGCTGGCCGTTCTGGAAAATGCATTCATGTTCATGGCGGATCTGGTGCGGGCGCTCGACGTGCCAGTGGTGTGTCAGTTCATTAAGCCGAAGTACAGCAAACAGCAGCAAGGGAGCGCCGCCGACATCGTGGAGATTTTTTTTAGCCATGAGCCCGACATTCGCGGCCAGCACATTTTGCTGGTGGAAGGGCTGGTGCATTCCGGGGTGACCAGCGAGTTCCTGATGAACGATTTACGCGCCCGTGGTGCGGCTTCGGTGAAGCTGGTGACGCTGTTGGACCGACAGTCTGCCCGCCGCGTGGCCTTGCAGCCCGATTATTTCGGCTTTCTGGTGGATGATGTTTTTCTTATCGGCTACGGCCTGGGTGCGGTGGAGCAGACCAATCGGAACATTCCCTATTTGGCTGCCGCTCCTGCACCTCCGATGACTTAAGTTATGGCAACATCACCGCGCCTTTTTTTGGCGGAAAAGGTAGAATAGAAGGTCTTGGGGATTTTCCCCTATCGAAATTGCCTGAATGGCATCTAATTTAGTGGCAGAGCCGCGGGGCTTCGCGCAAGTCGACCGAGTCCCAGTTTCTCGAGGAGTTTCTTGGTGAATTCGACAGTCAAAACTGTAGCGTTCTGGTTGGTGATTGGGCTATCCGCTCTACTGTTGTGGGAGGTTATCCAGCAGGGGCGCGGTGGGCAAAAAGACCGGGAGGTGAACTTCTCCCAGTTCATGAACGACGTAGATCAAAGCAAGGTGCATGACGTTCAGATTGACGGCATGCAATTGCACGGGAAGTATAGCGACGGCTCCGCGTTTCATACCACGGTTCCGGCGAATTATCCCGAAATGATCAAGTCCTTGCATGACAAAGGCGTCTCCATGACCTTCCGCGACGCCAACAGCGGAAGCTGGCCGCTGCAGTTGCTGGGCACATGGGCTCCGCTGATTCTATTGGGGGCGCTGTGGTTCTTCATGATCCGGCAGATGCAGACGGGCGGCAACAAGGCATTGTCGTTTGGCAAGAGCCGGGCGCGATTGCTCTCCATGCAGCAGAAGAAAGTCACATTTAAAGATGTGGCGGGCGTGGAAGAGGCTAAAGAGGAGCTGCGCGAGATTATCGAATTTCTGCGCGAGGCGCAGAAATTCCAGAAGCTGGGCGGCAGGATTCCCAAGGGAGTGTTGCTGGTTGGGCCGCCGGGAACTGGCAAGACTTTGTTAGCACGCGCGGTAGCCGGCGAAGCCAATGTTCCTTTCTTTTCGATTTCCGGGTCCGATTTTGTGGAGATGTTTGTCGGCGTCGGCGCAAGCCGGGTGCGCGACTTGTTCGAACAGGGCAAGAAGAATGCGCCCTGTATTATTTTCATCGATGAAATCGATGCCGTGGGCCGTCATCGTGGCGCTGGTTTGGGCGGTGGGCACGACGAGCGCGAGCAGACTTTGAATCAATTGCTGGTTGAGATGGACGGCTTCGAGTCGAACGAAGGCGTTATTCTGATGGCCGCGACGAACCGGCCTGACGTGCTTGATCCGGCGCTATTGAGGCCGGGACGTTTTGACCGGCGCGTGGTGGTCAGCCGCCCGGATGTGCGCGGACGTGAAGAGATTTTGCGCGTGCATACCCGTAAGATTCCCCTGGCGGAAGATGTCGATCTTTCGGTGCTGGCTCGTGGCACGCCGGGGTTTTCTGGCGCCGATCTCGCTAACATGGTGAATGAGGCCGCGCTGGCTGCGGCACGGCAGAATCGCAAGGCCGTGCTGATGTTCGACTTCGAAGTTGCCAAAGACAAAGTCCTGATGGGTGTGGAGCGCAAGTCGCTGATTCTTTCCGATGAGGAAAAGAAGGTGACGGCGTATCACGAAGCTGGACACGCGTTGGTAGCGGCGAAGCTGCCGGGTTCAGATCCGGTGCATAAAGTCACGATTATCCCGCGCGGCATGGCATTGGGCGTCACCATGCAGCTTCCGGTAGATGACCGGCACAATTACACCCGCGAATATCTGAAGACCGATTTGGCGATTCTGATGGGCGGGCGTTTGGCTGAGGAAATTTTCCTCAATCAGATGAGCACCGGAGCCGGAAACGACATCGAGCGGGCGACCGAAATGGCGCGCAAGATGGTGTGTGAGTGGGGCATGAGTGATCTTGGTCCGCTTACCTTCGGCAAGAAAGAAGAGCAGATTTTCCTGGGACGCGAGATCAGCCAACATCGTGATTACAGCGAGGACACCGCCATTAAGATTGACGGGGAAGTCCGCAAGCTGGTGAATCAGGGTTACGAGACCGCGAAGAACATCCTCGAAGGCAATCGCGACACGTTGCAGAAGATTGCCGCATCGTTGCTGGAACGGGAAGTGCTGGATGCCTCTGAAGTAATGATGCTCGTCGAGGGCAAGGAACTACCTCCAATGAAATCCCCTTCGAAGCCGGATGACGGCGTGCAGCAGGTTTTAAAGCCGGAGCCGGGTCGCCCGGGAATTGCCAAGGGCGGGGAGAGTCCGGCACGAGCGTAAGTTAATTTTAATCAAAGAATAGGGGCGGCCATCGTGCCGCCCCTCGTTTTTGCAGATATTATCCGTTCACAATCGCCATCATGTGCTCGGGGTAGCGATCTCCTGCGGCCGCACCTGTTGGAAAGATTTCGTCGATCCGCTGCGAATCTTTCTGGCTCAGCTTCACCTCGATTGCCGCGACATTTTCTTCAAGATATTTGCGGCGCTTCGTACCAGGAATAGGAACTATATTCTTATCCTGCGCCAGTACCCATGCCAGCGCCAACTGCGAGGGTTTGCAGCCTTTCTCTTTCGCGATTTCCTCGACACGCTGCACAAGATCGAGATTCTTTTGGAAATTCTGGCCTTGGAATCGCGGAGAGAATCTGCGGTAGTCATCTTCCGGGAAATCTTCGAATCGCTTGAATTGGCCAGTGAGAAAGCCACGGCCGAGCGGGCTGTAGGCGACAAATCCGATGCCGAGTTCGCGGCAGGTGGCAAGAAGCTCATCTTCCGGTTCGCGGCTCCAGAGCGAATATTCGGTTTGCAGCGCGGTGATGGAATGCACCTTAACGGCACGGCGAAGGGTTTGCGGGGAAGCCTCGGATAGGCCGATGTGGCGGATTTTTCCTTCCTGCACCAACTGCGCCATCGCTCCGACCGTTTCTTCGATAGGAGTCCTGCGATCGACACGATGCTGGTAGTACAAGTCGATCGTCTCCACTCCAAGCCGCCGCAGGCTGGCTTCGCAGGCGCTGCGAACATAATCGGGCTGGCCATTCACGCCGCGAACATTGGGATTCGCTGGGTCGCGGACGATGCCGAATTTTGTGGCGAGAACAATCTTGTCGCGCTTGCCTTTGATGGCTTTGCCAACCAGTTCTTCGTTTTTGTAGGGGCCGTACACGTCAGCCGTATCGAGAAAGTTGATGCCGAGTTCGAGAGCGCGATGAATGGTAGCAATGGATTCGTCGTCGTCGCGCCCGCCGTAGAACTCTGACATGCCCATGCAGCCCAGGCCTTCGGCTGAGACTTTGACTCCGCTGTTTCCAAGTTCACGAAATTCCATAATGACTCCCTTTATAAATAATGGCGTTGCAGGCGATCCAACTGCCTGCACTTCTTAGAGATGCGTTCACAGCGCGTTGTGGCTCAGGCAATTTGTGAGTCCCCGTGTGCCTCCGTGCATCTTCATGTTGTACGGATATTGATTTGCAGCGGAATCCATGAGTCAAGTCCCCATCTGGTTTGAACGTAAGTTCGAGTTTTCGTATCCGGTAGAACTGTGTCCGAATTTGCTGGCGCGTCTGCGCGGCACTCCCGTAAGAATCGAAGAAGTGGTACGCGGACGTTCTCAGGAAATACTAGTCAGGAAAACGGAAGGAAAGTGGTCGGCGCAGGAGCACGTTGGGCACCTGCTTGACCTCGAACCGCTATGGCTGGCGCGAGTGGGCGACTACGTGACGGCCAGCGACCAACTCACTGCAACCGACTTGCGGAATCGAAAAACCGATGAAGCCAACTACAACGCGCATGTACTGGAACAGATTCTGGCGGAGTTCCGCACCGCGAGGGCAAGGTTGCTGAAGCGCGTAGACGAACTGGATGCTTCGCTATTTGCTCGAGCCATTCCGCACCCGCGTCTGAAAACGCCGATGCGGCTGGTGGATCATTTATATTTTGTGGCCGAACACGACGACCACCATCTGGCGCGAATCTGGGAACTGGTCGAAATCCCGAAATAGTTGGACGCTAACGATCAGAGGTGGTCCTGTTTACTGGGCAACGTTTACTGGATAGCGAGTTACTGAATAAAGATAAGTGGCTTGGTACGGGATACCACTTCTCCAATCTGTACTGCTGGCACTCCTGCTGCGTTGAGGGACTGGGTAAGCCGCGCGGAGTCTTCCAATGCGACAGAAATTAACAGCCCACCTGCCGTCTGAGGATCGAAGAGTAGCGATCGTAAGTCTTCTGGAACATCATCGCCGTATTCGACTACACATTCCGCGAAATCGCGGTTGTTATTGAGGCCGCGGGGAATATAGCCGGCGCGCACGCATTCGAGCGCGCCCGGGAGTAGGGGGATGCTGTCCGCATTCAAGCGAAATGACACTTCCGACGCAAGTACCATTTCGCGCGCATGCCCGATCATGCTGAAGCCGGTCACGTCAGTCATGGCGTGAATGCGAAATTCCCCTTGCTGAATTACTTCGGCGCCGCGCTTGTTTAGCGTGGTCATCGACTGAATGGCGGCATCGATCCATGCTGGTTCGGCTTTGCCTCTTTTGATCGCGGTGGAAATTACTCCTGTGCCCAGCGCTTTGGTGAAAATGAGAGCATCGCCCGGTTTGGCGCCCGCGTTGGCAAGGATTTTTTTCGGATCGATGAGTCCGGTGACGGCGTATCCGAACTTAGGTTCTTGGTCGCGGATGCTGTGGCCACCGATCACAACGCATCCAGCTTCGACCATTTTCGATAGGCCGCCGGCCAGGATACGCTCGAGAATGTCCAGATCGGCTTTCTCGGGGAAGCAAACCAAGGCCAGCGATGTAACTGGCTTTCCGCCCATGGCGTAAATATCGCTCAACGCATTCGTTGCAGCGATCTGGCCGAAGACGTAGGGATCGTCGACGACCGGTGTGAAGAAATCGACTGTCTGGACCATCGCCAGGTCCGGTGTGATTTTGTAAACTCCGGCGTCGTCGGCATGATCGAAGCCGACCAGAACATTCGGGTCGTTTTGCCGGGGCAGTTTACCCAGCACCTTGTCCAGGGCTGCGGGACTCAGCTTGGAAGCGCATCCAGCGGCTTTAACGGACTCCGTAAGACGGAATGGTTTCGTTTCGGCCATGAGTCATTGTACCGAGTTGCGTAATGGAATTAGCTTTACCACGGAGGCACGGAGGCACGGAGAAATCAAGAAAGAACGAAGAATCAAAGCCAAGGGTTTCTCAGTGTGTCTCCGTGCCTCCGCGGTGACAAAGAGTTGGCTACTTAACAGCGACATCAATGATCTGGATGTCTGGGTATTGATGGTTCCATTGCGCGGAAATGCCTTCAAAGGTGAGCCGGAAAGGTTTGCTCTGGCCGGGGCTGAGCGGCGAAACGCTGAAGTCGACCGCCTCGGGATACGGGCCATCTGTCTTCAGCACTTGCATGGGGATTTCTTCGCGCTGCGCAATTTGCGCCATGTCGTCTTTGAAGTTCACCTGAACTACCAGGTGCGAGACCGTTTTATTGCCGCTGTTGGTAACCGTTCCATCGACATAGCTGACGGTTGCTCCCACAAAATTCTCCGCCGCGCTCATTTTGAAATCGGAGAGCTTGAGGTTGGCGGTGTAAGGAGGCGGTCCGGATGGACCTTTAGGCTGACCCCGCAGGAGAAACGCAACGCCGACGGCGATAACGATGACAGCGGCAACCGCAATCGCGATGATGCGCCCGCTGGAGTCGCGCTCTTCATTTACCGGGGATGGTTGGATCAGGGCGCCCATGCGAGTTCGATTGTACTCTGTGAGGTTAGTTGCCAGTCTTGAGATATGAGGCGACAAAGAAAACTCCGAAAAGCAAGTCGGCGCACCCGAGCCCAAGATCGCCGGGAGTGAGGCGATGCTGAAGGTAAAGCACGACGAAAGTCGTACCCGCACCGAACTTCTCGATCATCGATGGAATCATCATCGGCCGCAGGCGGACCGGATCGCGCGCGATCACCAGAAATGCAATCTGGAAGGCCAGACCGACGCTGACAAAACCGTAGTAGAAGCCCGGATGCGTGATCGGTGGCGGGTCCTGTCTGCCGATCAGATCGAACATGAAATAAAGTGGCGTGAGGATCAGCACGCCCCAAATGCCGGCGATCAAAAAAACGATCTTTGCGAATTTCATGGTCATCCGCCGGACTTCTCTGTTACAGATACAGACTTAAACTGTTTTCCGCACGCGAGATTTGCTCTTCCTGCTTGGAGGTCTAGTTTCGACTTGCACATGATTTAATATACGTCTCCACGCATTGCTGATAAAGGTTGAATCGGTCGCGTATTCGTCAATTCCGCAAACCTGGTCTGCCCATTGCAGGCACTGTTCGGGTGTCCAGCCCTCTCCAAAGCAATCCCGCAGACCTGCGGCAAATGTGACTAATTGGCGGTGCATTTCGCAATATCGCTCGACAATGAAATGAACATCCGATTTGAGATAGAGCTCGGTAACGCGGTCAAGGTCTTTTCGCAACTCATAGTCAGAGCGCGACGTCGAGAAACCGAAATAGAAGCGTGGAACTTCCGTGTTGGGCCCGAACAGGAGCGCCGCATCGTCGGACAATTGGTCCAGGACGTGATAGCAGGTCAGCTCATCTGCAATCAATACAGGAATTCTTCCCAAACGCGATGAAGCAGACTCGAGAGCTCTCCGGCAGTTTTCCGGCGTTAATTCCTCTATTTCGGGGGATACTTGCCGCTCCGACATCGGGAATAAAGACCTTGCGAAGTAGTGTCCGACTTCGCGCTCCATACAAATGAGCTGGAGCTGATCAAGGTGTTTTCGATTGTGGTGACGCAGGGATTCCCGGACTTCCTTGACCAACAACTGTCTCGCGTTGCCATCCTTCAAATGGCCGAGAAATAAAACGCCTGAAACTCCGACCGATATGGGTGTGCAAAAAAATTGCGAGGTAGCAACCATGTTCAAGGCGGCCAGATGCGAAAGAACAACTTCTCCATTTGGTCTTCCCGCGCCTGAAATGAGCTTGCTTAATGGAACTCGACTCAATTCCCGCTCTAACCCGTCCTGACCCATCATGTGCATCAAGCGGCCGATGCAATCAATGAGAAATCCACTGGGCCCGGTCATGTGCGATTTTCCACTTAATACAACCTTGCGCCTGGCGTCCTCGGGAGTCAGGAAGCCGTAAGAAACAAGGGAGACTGAAAAGCGGCGGCCAACCTGCAATCGTTCGTTTTCCCCGAGCGCCGCATTTACAAAAACATCCTGCTGACCGGCCTCATCGAACAACTCTCCGGCGATTTGGCGTGCCATCTTTTCGTCGCATGGAATTTTTCCGGCAAAAATTCGCGATAAATAGCTGGGGGAACGGTCGATTTTGGCGGCAATTTTCCGGATAGAGATGGAGCGGGTACGCTGCGCTTCCTCCAGGGCACGCCAATAGACTGTGTCAGATTTCATCGGTTAACCCTCGGGCACGAATAGTATCAGTATAGTTATGTTGCGTGCAATGCGGCATATCGCGCCAAGAGCGTTGCATATTGTACTTAAAAACATACAATATGTTCTTGACAACGCATGAGGATTGGAGTATTTCATCTCTGTAGTTAGAAATAAGGGGATGCATATGAGGACTCCGCTCACGTATGAAGCCGCCGTCGCCGTATTGGTTTTGGTCGCCTTAGCTTGGGCTGTTAAGCGTTCACCGAAAATTATTCGCACTGCAGGAGGATCTTGGCAAACCAGACCGCAGCCTCATCTTGCCGAGTGGCTGTTCGGTTGGCTCGGTGTAGTCAGTGGAATCGTGCTGCTTCTCGTCGCGCTGGTCGCCGACAAGATACTCTTTGTTAAGTTTGGCTGGCTGGCGTGGCTTGCGCCGCTGCTTCAAGAGTTGGGGGGCATACTCATTGGTACGTGCACGTTTAAATTCCTCTACGAAACTCAACTCGGGCCGTTGCACCTATGCGACACGCTAATAGCCGTCAAGGAAGCCCTGCGGGAGGATCTGCGGGGATACTCCGATAACCATGAGGCTGGCTTACGCCGGTTCCATAAAAACCTACCCACGCAAAAAGTTTGTGAAGACATTGCCGCTTCGGATCAAGTCAAGATTAGCAAGACTTTTCTCCCAGACCAAAAATTCGACGAGTCTATAGGCGCTGTTCTCCGTCGTTCAAATGGAGCGATCCGGATTTGCTTCGCGGAGCCAAGGTCCAAGCAACTTCGTGCACGCAGCCGGTCCCTTCACCACAAAGCCAACTATGGGGAACAAATGGTGCTTGACGACGTCAGCCGAATGAGAAGCTTCGCCCGATCCGACTGCCGGTTCGAAGTGGACATCTGCAATGGATGGCTCACGCCGCCGTTAATCGTGTGCGACAAGGTAATTTACAAGGGGGACTATCTTCGCTGGAAGCATTCTTTCGAGGGGCCCTGGCTGGAAATCGATCGCTATTCCCAATGGGGCAAGTGCCTTGAACAACAGTTCGACACGTATACGAAAAGGGATGTCGTACGGCTGAGGAAACCGGAAGAATTCAGCAGCTGGCTGCGTAAAAACGAAACCAGCCGAAAACGCAAGGAGCAAGTGCGCTTTCCGGTATCACTCCCCGCCAATGGTCAACCCATCGATGCGGATCGTCGGCGAAGCGATCGAGCCGCGGAAGTCGAGGTCATTCGCGATTTCGTTGATATTGAAAAATAACTCTTTCAGGTTGCCGGCGACGGTGATTTCTTCAACCGGATAAGCGAATTCACCGCCGGAGATCCATATGCCGGAAGCTCCGCGGGAGTAATCGCCGGTAACGAGGTTTGCGCCGTGGCCGAGAAACTCGGTCACGTACAAACCTTCTTTTACATCGGCAATCATTTGTTTCGGTGTTCTCGATCCCGGCTGCATAAAATAATTTCCCGGACCGATTCCCGGTGTGCCGGCAAGCCCACGGGAAGCGTTGCCCGTGGTGGCGAGTTCCAGCTTCTTGGCGGTATAGGTATTTAGCAAGTACGAAGCGAGCACGCCTTTATCGATGACCACGGTGCGGCGCGTTGGCACGCCTTCACCGTCGAAGGGACTGGTGCCGAAGCCGCCAGGCAGGGTGCCGTCGTCGATGATGGTGACGTTGTCGCCGGCAATTTTCTGTCCGAGTTTGCCTGCAAGAAACGACGCACCGCGGTAAACCGAATCGCCGTTCACGCCTTCAAAAATATGCTCGAGGATTGACGTGGCGACCATGGGATCGAAGATGACCGGCACTTTCGCGGTCTTGGCCTTGCGCGCGCCCAGGCGGCGTAGCGTTCGCTCGGCGGCAACTTTGCCGACTTGTTCCGGCGATTCGAGCTTTCGCAGCGTGCGCGCTACCGAGAACCAGTAATCGCGCTGCATTCCGCCATCTTCGGTTTGTGCGATGGGAACGGCGGCCAGCGAGCAATACGACCGGCGGTATTCGCCAACGAAGCCGTGCGAATTGGCCAGGACTTTGTGGCCGGTGGCGGCGTCAAACGATCCGCCCTCGGAATTCTTGATGCGCGGATCGAAATCGAGCGCGGCTTTTTCGGCGCGGCGGGCATAGTCGATGCGATCCGGGCCGGGGAGCGAGTAAACATCTTCGTGGTAGAGATCGAGGTCGCCGGAAAGTTGGCCGAGTTGCGAAGGTTCGGGAATTCCACCGAAGGGATCTTCGGATGTGATCTTTGAAAGCTCCAGCGCAGACTTGACCATGCGGTCGAGGGCAGCGGGTGAGAAGTCGCTGGAGTAGGTGCTGGCGGCGCGCTGACCGTTGAAGACGCGCACGCCGATGGATCGCGATCCGGATTCTTTGAGGGTTTCGACCTGGCCGAGGCGGACCAGCGTGGAGAATTCGTCGCCTTCGCGGACTACGCATTCGGCAGCGGTTGCGCCTCCGTTCATGGCGCGGCGGACGATGTCCTGGGCGATTTCTTTCAGGTCAGTTTCGAGCTTCGGGCTTCGAGTTTCGAATTCGGTTGAAGGCATAAATTCATTATCCCAAGTTTGCGGGGCTGTGTCGCTTCTAAAGGCGTGACCTGCGCGGTGGCGAGAATACCTTTAAGTATAATGCAATATTACCTTACAATAGAGATTATGACCACACTCACGGTAACCGCGCGAGGACAGGTGACGTTCCGCAAGAGCGTGATGCGTCACCTCGGCGTTAAGCCCGGAGAAAAGATCGAGTTGGAGCTACTTCCGGATGGCCGAGGCATGATCAAGGCGGCCAAACCGAGGGGAACGATTGACGACTTCATTGGGTTCCTTGCTGGAAAAACGAAGAAGGTCGCGACCATCGAGGAGATCAATGAGGCGGCAGCGGACGGCTGGGCTGGAAAGGTACGCATGGGCGAGGAATGAAAGTCACCGTCGATACCAATGTTCTGATACGCGCGGTGGTGCGCGACGACAAGAGGCAGGCGGATGCCGCCGCCAAATTATTGCGCAGCGCCGATCTCGTGGCGGTCGCCGTGTCGAGTCTATGCGAGCTGGTGTGGGTTTTGCGCCGCGTATACCGATTCTCGGCTATAGATGCAGCAGACGCGATTCGCGCCCTGATCGGGGCAGGCAACGTAGCCGTAGACCGTCCCACAGTCGCGGCAGGCCTAATGATGCTCGACGCTGGCGGCGATTTTGCCGACGGCGTGATTGCCTACGAAGGTCGATGGCTCGGGGCAGAGACGTTTGTTTCGTTCGACAGGAAAGCAGTGGAGATGCTCAGGAAAAAGGGGCAATCGGTGCGGTTGTTGTAGCAGTCGGCGTCAGATACCAGCTTTTTCCCATTTCTCAAAAGCAGCGATCCACGTTGCTGTCCGCGGATTTACTTTACCTTTTCGAATCTGCTCTTTGCCTAGTTGAACAAGGGCACGCTCGATCTTTCGGGTATCGTCAGTACGCAATCCTGCGTACATTCCCGCTTGGTCGGCAATCGAGCCGGAGCCTCCCCATAGTTCGTTCGATATGAGGAACGCATCGACTTCCTCCTCTGAACCGGAGATCGCTTCTTCGACGGCGGCGGCCGACACCAGCGCTCCGCAATCCCGCAGCACCGTCGAAAGGCGCTGTAGTTGTCCTCTCATTTCCGACCCCGTTAATTCTTTGACCTCTTCCAAGCTTTTCACTGCATAAACCCGCCAGCTTCCTTCTTAGCCGTTCCGCCCACCGTAAGCCGATCGATCTTAATCGTTGGAATGCCCACGCCTACCGGCACAGCCTGACCATCTTTTCCGCAAGTGCCGACGCCTTCATCGAGTTTCAAATCGTTGCCCACCATGGATACTCGCGTAAGAACGTCGGGACCATTGCCGATCAGTGTCGCGCCTTTGATGGGCGCAGTGATCTGGCCGTCTTCGATCATGTAGGCTTCGCTGGCTCCGAAGACAAATTTGCCGTTGGTGATATCGACCTGCCCTCCGCCGAAATTCACCGCATAGATGCCGTGCTTCACGGAGCGAATAATATCTTCTGGATCATCCTGGCCTGCGAGCATGTAGGTGTTCGTCATGCGCGGCATGGGGATGTGCTCGTAGCTCTCGCGGCGTCCGTTGCCGGTGTTGGCCATTCCCATCAGACGGGCAGAAAGCTTATCGCTTAGATAACCTTTTAGAATTCCCTTCTCGATCAACACGGTTTCCTGCGTGGAATTGCCTTCATCATCCACGTTGAGCGAGCCACGGCGCCAGGGCATAGTGCCGTTATCGACTACGGTGCAGCCTTCGCTGGCTACGCGCTTGCCGATCAGTCCGGCGAATGCCGATGTTTTCTTGCGATTGAAGTCGGCTTCCAGTCCGTGGCCTACGGCTTCGTGCAGCAGAACTCCGGGCCAGCCTGGGCCGAGAACGACTTCCATTTCTCCTGCCGGAGCTTCGCGCGCGTCGAGTTGAAGAATCGCCTGCCGCGCCGCTTCTTTGGCAAAGTACTCGGGATTTTTGTCGCCGAAGAAGAAATCTAAAGCCACGCGCCCGCCGCCGCCGGAGCCGCCACGGGCGGAGTTGCCTTCGGTTTTGGCGATGCAGGAAACGTTCATGCGGGCCAGCGGCTGGGAGTCTTCGGCAAAGGTTCCATCGGAGGCGACGACCAAAATATTTCGCAACTCATCCGAATAGCTGGCGCGAACCTCTTGAATGCGCGGATCGTAGGCGCGGGCGGCCTTGTCGGCGCGCATGACGAGTTCGACTTTTGCTGTAATCTCGGCATCGACCGACGGCAACGTTACGGGATACAAACTTCGCGCGGCAGTTTTCTGAAATCCGGCTACCGGAGTTTTGGCCGGGGCGCTGGCAATCAACGCGGCGGTGCGTGCGGCGTGCAGAATGCGGCTGGCCGAGAGATCGTCGGTATAGGCGTATCCGGTCCGTTCGCCGGAAACTACGCGCACGCCGCAGCCGGCGGAGATGCCCTGCGATGCGGACTTGACCATCGATTCGTCGACCATCAACGAGGTCGAGGAAAGATATTCGAAGTAGAGATCGGCGTAGTCGCCGCCTGCGGAAAGCGCGGCCGCCAGATAATGTTCGAGGTCGTTTTCGGTGACGCCGTAGTGCTCGAAAAAGAAGCGCTGCTTATCTGCCAGAGTTGGTTTGTCCAAGCTTTTACTCACAGTGTTTAGATGCCCCCGTGCCAAACGCGGACTCAGTTGAGCGGATAAGGCCATTATCCCACAGGCAGATGTGGCGGGGCGGGCGAAACCGGCACGGCCTGGGTGTAACGATGGTCACATGTCACAGACGGGATGGCTGGATGGGTAGAAAATCCCCAGCGGAGAGTTACATGCCAACCGTAACGCCACAGGCATTGACCCGCACGGTGCAAGACTTTCTAAGCGAGGCTGCGGGAGCTGTGGTTCTGGAAAATGGCGCGGTGGCGTTCGATCTCTCGCAGTCCAAGTATTCCATTTCTGGCGAGTACAACCGATGCCTGCTTCATCTATGGTCGGCTGAACGAAACACGGTGCGGCGCGTACTTGAGGCTGAAGTCAAACAGGGCACCCTGCGGCTGGCGGTGCAGCGGCTGGGGCAGGCACGGCCCTCGAAGCTTGAAATTTGCCGCGAACGGGACCGCCGTTCGCCTACGGTGCGCAAAATCGCGCGCGCGGCGTATGAACAAAAACTAAGAAGAACGCTGGACCGGCATTTCCCCGATTTCAAAGTTGTCCGGCTGACGAGTGGAGTCGATCTGGAGAAATCTTTTGGGCCGGTTTATGCGCGTGGTCTTATACGGCGCGGGCGCAGCGCTTTTGCCTTCCTCGGAGTCAATGCGCAGGAAGCGCAAGCTTCCATTGATGCAGCTTTGACTTTCGGCATTCTATGGCTCGATGTCTGCCGCCAACAGCAGGCGGCAAATGTGCTGGTGGAAGGGCTCAAGTTGTTTGTCCCGCATGGAACTTCCACGCTGGTGCGTGAGCGCCTGGCCAACCTGAACCGCGACGCCGCGAAGTGGCGGCTGTTTGAGCTGGACGAACGGCATGATGCGCTGGTGGAAATCGACTGCTCGGATCGCGGCAATGTATCGACGAGGCTGGTGCATGCAACCGATGAGACTGCGGCGAAAGAGCGCTTCAAAAAATCGATATCGAAGATTGACAGTGTCCTTCCGAATTGTGAAATCGCCGTGGTGTCCGCCGCGGAAGTTGCCTTCCGATGGCGAGGGTTGGAATTTGCTGGCGCGCGGCTGGGGTTCGTTCCTGGGTCGTTTCGCAGCGAGGAGGAGATCGTTTTTGGAGTTGGCGCGGAGGAACGGATTCTGCGAGAACACAACGAGCCCGAATTCGCCGAACTGGCGCACGCATTACGCGAGGCTCGTCATCCCTATGGGCCGCGGCAACATCTGTTGTGGCGGTTGCGGCCGGAACGGTGGCTGGAGTCGATGGTGGCTGCCGACGTAAGTGTCATCGAGGGAAGTCTCGATTCTTCCTGCCGCTATTCTCAGATTCCCGCATTTTCGGGTGCAGATCGGGCGATGATCGACGTGCTGACCGCCACGCATTCGGGACGCTTGGCCATCGTCGAACTCAAGGCTGACGAGGATATTCACCTGCCGTTGCAAGGCCTTGATTACTGGGCACGGGTCGAGTGGCACCACTCGCGCGGCGAATTTCCCCGGTTCGGATATTTCGAGAGCCGTGAACTGTCCGCAGAAAAGCCCTTGTTATTTCTGGTTGCGCCGGCGCTGCACGTGCATCCGGCTACTGACACTCTACTGCGCTACATCGCGCCTGAGATCGAGTGGGAGTTTGTTGGGATTGACGAGCGCTGGCGGGAGGGAGTAAAAGTTGTGTTCCGAAAGCGACCGGAGCGCGCAAGACCCGGGCACGCTTCTTCTTCCAGCGACGCTGCGGCGTGAGAGTTCTATCCGGCGAAAGCACTATTCAAACTTCAATATGCCAAAAGGTCCGCTAACCAGCCCACTTCGCATTCCCGTTGGGGAGTTCGCATTTCGTAACGAACGCGAGAAATTTAATTCTTCTTCTTGAATCCGGACTACTATCCCCGATTATCGGACGGCTGATCGAATTCGGGCCGTCCTACACGTCCAGAAAAATCGAGGAAAATGAAGATGAAAAACCATACTCCCCCACTGCCCAGACTCGTGGTTTACGTCTGTGCGGCATTGTTCTTGTTGTTCACCATCCCCACACAAGCTCAGCAGCCTCTATTGACGCATCATGTGCGCCCAGAGGTGGTCAACGGTCAGGCGCAGTTGGTCGGACAACTCCCGGCAACCCAGACTCTGCGCTTTGATATTGTTATGCCACTGCGTGATCGCACTGGGTTGCAAAATTTCGTGCAGGAAGTCCAGGATCCTACGAGTCCCTCCTACCACCAATTCCTTACGCCGCAGGAAGTCACCGCGAGGTTCGGCCCCAGCCAGGAAGATTGGGACACGTTGGTTGCCTTCGCGAAGGCGAGCGGCTTTGAGATCATTAGCGGAAACCGCGAGGAAAGGGACCTGGGACTCACCGGCACGGTGGCGAACATTGAGAAGGCCTTCCATGTGACCCTCGGGACCTACCAGGACCTCACCGAAGATCGCACATTCTTTGCCATAGACCGCGAGCCAACGGTGGACCTCCCCTTCCAGCTTTGGCACATCACCGGGTTGGATAACGATTCCAAGCCGCACCCGATGTATGTCAAGAAGAGCGACTACGCCAAGGCCCATGGGCTTGACCCCAATAAGGTTGTGTCTCATGCCACTACCGGCTCCGGCCCTTCGGCTTCCTTTTTAGGCAGTGATATGCGCGCGGCCTACTACGGCGGAACGGCGCTAACCGGCACGGGCCAGAACGTCGCCCTGTTCGAATACGCGGGCACCGATTTGGCCGATCTGAACACGTATTACAGCAATGTCGGGCAAACCAAGCCTTACACTCCCACTCTTATTTCTACTGGTGGGTTCGGCACGAGTTGCGTGGATAGCGGAAGCAGCGCATGTGACGATACTGAGCAGACCCTCGACATGACCCAGCTCATGGGCATGGCCCCCGGCTCCACCATGCTCTACATGTACGTCTGCGGCGACGTCCTGGCCAGTGGATCAGGAAGCATCAGCGATACGGCCTGCATCAGCGCGATGGTTTCGACCACGGACGCTCCCCTATCCAAGCAGATCAGTTGCTCGTGGGGCTGGACCCCGGCGGACCCCAGCACTCTGGACCCGTACTTTGAGCAGATGGCGTCGCAGGGGCAGAACTTCTTTGTCGCAGCGGGCGACAGTTCGGCCTGGTCTGCTTCGAATGAAGCGTGGCCAGCAGACGATGCGAATATCGTCTCGGTCGGCGGCACGGACTTGACCACCTCCAGCGCGGCTGGCCCCTGGAAGTCGGAAACCGCCTGGGCGGACAGCGGCGGCGGCATCTCCCCGGATTCCATCCCGATCCCCTCGTGGCAGAAACTTTCGGGTGTAATTACTTCGACAAACAAGGGATCGACAACTTTGCGGAACGGTCCAGACGTGGCGGGCAACGCGAATTTTACTTATTACGTTTGCGCCGACCAAACCACTTGTACGGCGAACGACTACGGCGGAACCAGTTTTGCGGCGCCCATGTGGGCCGGCTATCTGGCTCTGGCCAATCAACAGGCGGCAGCCAACGGGGACACAATCGGTTTTATCGATCCGATTATTTACCCGGCGGCTCTGACTTCAAGCTACGGCACCTATCTGCACGACATTACCAGCGGCAGCTGTGGCACCTATTCGGGAATCACCGGCTACGATCTGTGCACCGGCTGGGGCAGTCCGAATACGACCGGAATGATCAACCTGCTGGCCCCTTCGTCATCGACGCCGAGCTTCACGCTTTCGGCTTCGCCGAGCAGCGTAACAGTCACGCAAGGCGGCAGCGGCACCAGCACGATTTCGGTTACTGATGTCGGCGGATTTACCGGCAGCGTAACTTTGGCTGCTTCCGGTCTGCCTAGCGGCGTAACTGCGGCGTTCGGTACGAACCCCACAACCGGGACCAGCGTACTGACGCTGACAGCAAGCGCCACAGCTACCACGGGAGCGGCGACGGTTACGATTACCGGCACCTCCGGCAGCCTGACCGCCTCCACTACTATTGCTCTTACGGTCAATTCGTCGGCGACGCCCGCCTTCAGCGTAAGCGCTTCGCCTACGTCTGTGTCCGTAGCTCAGGGCAGCAGCGGGACCAGCACGATCACCGTTACTAGCACGGGCGGTTTCAATTCCGCAACCACGTTAAGCGCGTCCGGCCTGCCTTCGGGCGTGACGGCCAAGTTCTCCACCAACCCGGTAACTCCGCCGGCGAACGGAAGCGCGACCTCAACCCTTACGCTGACCGCTTCCTCAAGCGCAACGGTCGGCACGGCTACGGTAACGATCACCGGAACTTCGGGCTCGACCAGTCACAGCGCCACGATTACTTTAACCGTGACTGCTTCGTCGTCACCGAACTTCACCCTGTCCCTGTCGCCATCTTCTTTCACGATCGATGACAACGGCAGCGTGTCTACAACACTCACTGTCACCAGCGTGGGCGGGTTCCATTCTGCAGTCACATTGAGCGTGAATGAATTCCCCACTGACGTCTCGGCAACGGCTTCGGCCAACCCCGTGACGCCTCCGGCAAATGGCAGCACGACTGTAACGATCACGTGGAGCGCTACCAGGCGTGCGCCAACTGGGACTACAACCATTGAGTTGATCGGAACTTCCGGATCAACCACGAACGAGATACCGGTCACCATAACTGTGGCACCGTGACGGGCTGATTAATTGCAGAAACAATCGAGCCGGCCCGAAAAAAGGGCCGGCTCATTTCTTAACAACACAGAAATCTGCCGAGGGTATAAGTAATTGGCCAATTTTTGCCTGGAAGTCATTGCTCTGAGTAGGCACAGGGTCGCGGGCAGTCGATCCAAACAGCGCCTGATTATCCGCCGCCCTCGCACTCAAGATTCACTTATCGCATCGGGGAGCTACTATGAAAATTCCATTTTTTCTGCGGATCCCGATTCTTTGGGCGGCTGAGGATTCTTCTGCCAGTTTCCCGCCCGATCAAAGCGGCCCAAGATTCAACGGGCTCGCGAGAGTACGAAGATATTACCCTCTGCTGTTGCCCGCGGCCGCTGTAATGGTTTATCTGCTCGTCAGGGCCGAAGATTCTCAGAACTGGCTAGCGGCCCAAGTCAGTCTTGTGACAACCCTGGCGTTGCTGGGTCTAATGCTCTGGTGTTGGTGGCAGGATGGTAATGAGGCCCCCGAACTCTCACGCGGAGCCGCCATCTATCACCGGGCGCTGGACAAGTTGTTGTGGTGCGTCGCCTTCGGCATCCTGGCCATGCTCACGATTGCCACCCGAACTGAACACTGGGTGGAGGGCATCGTCGCCCGGGCGATCGGCTACGGGATTCTGATAGCGGGAGCTGCTTTCATATCCGGAGTGCTATTGGGATATCTGTTCGGACTTCGTCCAACGGATAATTCTCAAAAGTCAACCGGCCAGGCGCCGGGCGCGCACCCGCAGACTAATCTCGCGGAGATTGCGGACTGGCTCACAAAAATAATCCTCGGAGCGGGTCTCGTGCAACTGACCAGCATGCCGGGTCCGATTTGGAAATTCGCCAACCTGATAGCCCTGGGAGTAGTTGAAGACCCAAGAGTGGAAACCCCCAACCCCGCTATCGCACTAGCCATCATGGCATTTTTCTCGACCTGCGGCCTTCTATACGGCTATCTCTGGACGCGCTATGAAGATGCCGTAACCTCCTACGGGGCGGGCGATACTGCAGCTGCGGCGTTGGTGAATGTTTGGCTAAACGCGCACCCCGCCCCGGATGATCAAACGCGCTTGAATATGATGGATGCTGTCAAGAACGCTTCCTCTACGGCGAGGATGCGCATTTTCCTCCAGGCAGAGGAATACCGCAAGTCTTCCACCGAAGATGCGAACGAGCGCTCGCTTCCCGTCTTCCAGGCGCTGGTCGAAGCAGATTCAGAAGGAGTCTTTCACCGAAACAGAAGCCAGTATGCGCTGGCTCTGATGGGAAAAAAGAAAGATCCCAAAACTTCTGGCGACGATTGGAGCAGGGCCCATAGTCTTTTGAACGACGCCATCCGGATTCGAGATCGATCGGGAGAACCGGCATGGCGTGAGTATGAGTTTGCACGCGCCGTCTGCCAGATCAAACTTGATTCCAGTTTCACGAACGACCCCCGGCTCGCATCGGATGCATCGACGGCGCAATGCATCCAAGCTGACTTGGACCGGTCCAAGGATGTCCCCCTTCCAACTAAAACCCTCATCGACAGAGATCAGGTTGTTGCCAAGTGGGAGGACTTAAATAAACAGCCGCAAAAAGAGGTGCGCCAATCTGAATGAGCGGCTCGGGAATTTCGATTGGACTGGCTCGGTTTGAGGGCACCATGACGGGCTGCACCCAGTCTGGCTTTAGTGTGCAAAGCCGGGCACAAGAACCTCGATCCCGCTGGAAACAAGGAATGACTCGTCTGTTCGCCTTAGCTCTTCCAAGCGCCCAGCAATCGCCGTACGTCAACCAGTTGGCCCAGGTGGTAGGCGTTGTGGTCGGCTACCAGCAGGGCCTCGCGCAGAATGGTCTGGCCGTCGCCCCACGGAATCGCAGCGTAGAGGTCAGTCTTGGGATTTGCAACCAGATCCTGCATCGCTTTCAGATCCTTGCGGAATTGTTGAATACTTTTATCCCACGCGGTTGCGTTGGGCGGCGTTTCTATCTTTGGCCAATAATCGTCGGGCCATTTTTTAGCCTTGTATGTCGAGTTGCGGCTGAATTCCAGAATATCCCATTGCGCCAGACGAAGGTGCTCCAGCAGCATCCATGCGGTGTGAGGTAATCCCTGAGGTTTTACTCCGCGTAACTTCTCCGGCATGTTTTTTACCGTGTCATTAAAATTGGCGTGAGCTCCGCCGCCCTCGAGGAGATAGAGCACGTGCTCGCGCAATTGCTGGTGCGGGTCTTTGGTTTTGCTCTTGCCGGCCGTCATGGTTGATTTCCTTTTTCAGCTTGAAATTCCATAATTCCTTCCCGGATTTTAGCCTGCTCGAGCAAATCATCCTCCGGCTTCTCGCCGCGGAAAACGCGCCCGAGGCCGCGCACGATGCGGCGCATGGGAAAGACGCCTTTATCGTCGGCCAGAAATATTTCTCCGCTGCGGCGGCCGCGGTAATACCAGCGCCTGAGCAGGGCAAGGTGCTCCATGGTTTCACCGGCGGTGAGAGATTTACCCAGCCGCAAGGAATCAAGAACTGCCTGAATGCGCGACTCCATGGATTGCGGCCTGGCTTGTTCGGTATTTTGGATGCAAAAGTTCACCGGGCCGCAGATCGCACCATTATCGACTCTAAAAAAAGTAACGGAGTCGGCCAGAGGGGAAGGCTGCACCATCAATGCCGAAAGTCGATCGATACGCCGCACAATCTCGGGAAGCTGATGCAGAATGGGTTTTAATTTTTCGACCCGCGCATGAAGCGCGGCGGCGTCTTCAAAGGCTAGATTGGATGAGGCCGTGTCGCGTTGCGCAGATAGTTCGCGGTTCAACGATTCGCCGCCGGAATCGAAATACGCCTGTACCCGCGCCACTTCCGCGGAATATTCCTCGTCGCTGCAACCTTTAAAACACGGTGCCAGGCACATCTTCATTTCGGAATAGATGCAGCCGGGAAACTTGGGATCGGGATGCAGATCATCGACGCAGCGGCGCATCTTGAAGAAGTCGAGGGAGTCGTTCATGAACTTCTCGGCCGCAGTACGGGACTGGAATGGGCCGTAATAGAGCGAACGGCCGTTGAGCCGGCCTAAACGGGTCGTGATCGAGGCGCGGGGATACGCGTTTTCAAGGTGCAGCTTTAGCAGCGCGGCGAAGCGGAAGCGCAAGCGGTTGGCGTAGGTCTTGGGGAAGGCTTCGCGCAGAACTCGGTAGAGGATGAAGCCGGATTCAAAATCGGAGCCGGTCGGTGCATATTCGAAAGAGTGGATACGGTCGCGCAAGTTGAGCTTTTTTGTGCGCTCGTCTACTGGCCCTAGCAGTCGTTGCAGACGGCGGCGAAGATTCGTAGTTTTGCTGATGTAAGGCTCGGCTTGGGTGTTTTCGCCGCGCAATAGAAATACAGCCGGCGAGGCGGGAACGGCGGAAAAGGTTTCCGTATCGCGTTCAGGCGAGAATTCCAGGCGCTCGGTCAGCACAAAAACATTGTAAGTAAGTATTCAATACAGGGGCACAGAGGAAATCAAAAAGCAACGCGCTCTATGCCTGGTAGAGAATGATTTATTACAAAAAGCTGGCTTACAGCCCGCCGTGGAACCGTCCGAAATAATGGGCAAGATTTAGCGACATGATCAGGATGCCTGCTGCGAGAACGAGTACGTGCTGCGTCTTGCGCAGATCGAAGTTGCCGACACGGCAGACGAGCAGGTAGGCAATGACAAGATTTAAGAGACCCCACGCAACATTGACCGTGGAGGAAGACAAGCCCACGCCGGGTGGTGAGGCAAAGGGACTTTGGAAGGCATGACCCGAGATTCCATTGCCGAGATGGGGTAGAGCATTCGCGAGAAATATGCCCCCGAAGAAGTACGCCACATAGTGATACCAGCGCATTGCCGCTCCCTTCTGATTACCAAACTATATGGTAGCAAGTCTTGGGCGATAACTACCGGAAGCTGGCGCTGCGGAATTTCTGGCGGAAGTCTTCGCCTTCCATTTTGATGACACGGCACATTTCATGGAGACGAGAACGCATGCGCTCGCCGATGCGGTCGCCCAGCGTTTCCGATCGCGTTGCCGCACGCGCGGCGGAACCGCTATTGTTCACGCCGGCGGCAGGCTGGTCTTCGAAATTCGTCGTGATGATCGTCGTACGATTGTCGTTGTAGCGCGTGTTGAGGATAAGGCTTACTGTGTCCCAAACCCATTCGGTCGGTTTTACCGCACCCAGTTCGTCGAGAACGAGCACGTCAGTTTCAAAAATCGGGCGCAAAACATCTAACTCGGTAGTTTTAACCGTGGCGTTATAGGAATTCTGGATTTCTTTCAGCAATTCACGGTAGTCGTAGAACAGGCAGGAAATACCCCGATTCAGAATCAACTCTTTCGTGATGCCAACGGCAAGGTGCGTCTTTCCCGTGCCGATCTTCCCGATAATCAGAAGCCCCATACCATCGCGGGGATCATATTCGTGGGCGAACGTAGTCGCTGTCAGGTGCGCAAACGCCAGTGAGGGATTGGCTCCGGGAAAGTCGATGGTATAGCTGGCAAGTTCGCAATGCTCATAACGGCGGGGAATGCGTGCTGCGGCCAGCAAACCTTGATTCCGCATCCGCAGCTGGCAATCGCAGCGCGTGACCCGGCGGTCCTTCAAAGAACCCGCCCTGGCTGGGACCGTCTTCCAGCCCGTGCCCTCACACAGAGGGCAAACTTCAACCGCTGTCTTGATTCCGTTCAAGCCTGACAAAGCCTCTCTTGTTGAAAATCTATTCTTCGACTTTGCACCCGTATGCCCGTTTCCTGCAAGTGGCAAAGGCTCAACTCCTGTGTACAACCTGTGAAGGCGTGATGGCGGCTGTGGAGACATGAGGAAAACCCATCCCTACTGTGTGAAAAGCCGCCATCCCCGGCCCAATCCGGCACCGGGTGTTGTGAAACAGGCTTCCGGCGCGGATTTTCACAGTTGACATTCTGCGTGGAGAGAGGAAAATACCTCCCGTCAGGTTTCCCAACTCAGACAAGAGCTTTTGTCCTCCCGGTATTGTGCTGGGTATGAACGAGACCTGCGAGGAGAAACTATGAATAAGGCCGATCTAGTCGACAAGATCGCGGGCGCTTGCGAAATCAGCAAAGCGCAGGCAACAACTGCCATTGACACCGCGGTGAGCAGTATTACAGGTGCTTTGCGGAAAGGGGATCGCGTGGCTCTAATAGGTTTCGGTACTTTCTCGATATCGCAGAGAAAGGCACGGAACGGGCGCAATCCGCAGACCGGCGCCACCATCAAGATCGCCGCCCGCAAGGTTGCAAAGTTTTCCCCTGGGGCCGAGTTGAAGAAAGCGGTAAACAAAAAGTAGGAGCGGAAATCTGCAGCCTTCAGCGGCAGGGGGTCGGCCCTGCCGTTTTTATTTTGTGCGTGAAATTCTGCGGTACGAATCACTGCGGCTACAATGGCCTGAACCATGATTGCCCATCTGCGCGGAAAATTGCTGGCCAAGCATCCCAACCAGGCTGTAGTGGAGACGGCGGGCGTAGGCTACGAGGTCAACATCAGCGTGCCTGCGTTTTCCGAGCTGCCGAATATTGGGGCTGAGGTTGCGCTGCATATCCACACGCACGTGCGGGAAGATCTGATTGCGCTGTACGGATTTCTAAGGCCTGCGGAAAAGCAGCTGTTCGAGAAGTTGATCACGGTAAGCGGCATCGGACCAAAGCTGGCCATTACTATTTTGAGCGGAATGGCTGCGGAAGATATGGCGCGCGCAATCCGGGGCAACGATATTGCGCGCCTCACGCGGATTCCGGGCATTGGGAAGAAAACCGCCGAGCGCATGGTGTTGGAGCTGCGGGACAAGCTGCCCGAGGTCATGGGAACTGCGGAGCGCGTTATTCCAGCAATGAATGCGACGGAAGAAGATGTTCTGTCTGCGCTGGTGAACCTGGGCTACCAGAGGCCGGCAGCCGAGAAAGCGCTGGCTGGGGCGGTAAAGAATAGCAACGGCGGAACATTCGATGCGATGTTCCGGCAAACGCTCGCGCTGTTATCGAAGTAAACTTGCGCGGAAGCATTCCCAGATTCCTTTCTGTAATCATTGCTCATGCCCAGTCGGAAACCGAGTGATCTTCCTCTTCTTCTTCGGGGTTCGAAACGCCCCGCTTTTTGCCAAGAATTTTGTGCGCATTTTGCCGCTGCGGGTGCGGTTGCGATTCTTCGCGGGACTCTACTTGCACAACATAGGCCTCTTCGGCGTCACCAGATATTTCCGAGGCATGTTCCAGGAGTTTTTTTCTGGTGCTTGCCGCCGCTGCCTTGGCCGCGGCTTTCTCAGCGGAATAGAGCGCGTCTAGTTGGGCGGACGGGTTCGTCTGGTTGGGATGAATGTGCATGTCGTGTCCTCGACGAAAAACTCTCGGAATCATCTTGCAACTCTTGTGCCGAACAGATCGTCCAGAGCCCGAAGTGCGCCTTTTGTGCGCGAAATCCGATGCTAAAAAGGCTGAGGCATCCCAGGAGAAGTTAGCAAAGTCGCGAGAGGCCAACTTACATCCGCACTACTGGAAACGGTATAGTTGACTATCGTGGCTCTATCGGCGGGCTTGCATCTGACAGCACTCTGTTGAGGACTTTCAAGCTTAATGTGGTTTGTTTCATATCTCGCTTACCTGGTTTTGGCGGTCGCGGTCATCGGTACTCTATCTTCGCTCGTATTTCTCGGCCTTGCGGTTATCGGAGTGATTCGGTTTCACTCGGACGCCCGCCGGCAGTTGCGATCTATTCCTGACGATGCGTCTCTGCCTCCGGTTTCCATTCTCAAGCCGGTTCATGGCCTGGAAGCGCAGCTCAAAGAAAACATAGAGAGTTTTTTTCGGCAGGACTACCCGGCGTATGAAATTTTGTTTGCCGCCGATGAAGCCGACGATGCAGCGTTGGACGTGGCGCGGGAGATCTGCGCGCGGTATCCAAATATCCCAACGCGAATTCTGGTGACCGGCACACCCTGGCCGAATCCCGTGGTTTATGCATTTCATTGCATGGCAGAGGCTGCAGCGCACGACATTCTGGTGACGACGGACAGCGATGTGCGGGTTGGCCCTCGATATCTGCGCGAGATCGTGCCGTCGTTGCTTGATCCGAAAGTTGGAATGGTCACCTGCGTTTATCGCGGCAAGAATGTGACGAACTTCTGCTCTGGGCTCACGGCCATCGGCATGTCGGTGGAGATGACGGCGGGCGTGTTGGTGGCGAATCTGCTGGAAGGTATGAAGTTTGGATTAGGTCCGACCACGGTGGTTCGCAAGGATGCGCTAGCCAGCATTGGCGGTTACACTGCTCTACGTGATTACATTGCCTATGATTTTGCCATCGGTAATCTGATTGCGAAAGCTGGTTATCGCGTGGTTCTCTCCGGTCACATCATTGATCATGTGGTCAGCCAAAAATCATTTCGCCACATGTGGCAAAACCAGTTGCGCTGGGCGCAAACCACGCGCTATTCCCGGCCCAAAGGCCATTTTGGAAGCGGCCTGATATTTGCCATGCCTTATGGATTGCTGGGATTGTTCGCGGCTGCGGCTTTGGGATATTGGAAAATCGGCGTGGCCCTATTCGCAGTGGCGGTGCTGAACCGGCTGGTGGAAGCGTGGCTAGTGGGCTGGACGGTGGTTCACGATCCGGCGATCCGGCGCGCTCCCTGGCTTTATCCGTTGCGCGATCTGCTTGGCTTTGCCGTTTGGTTTGCCAGCTATTTGAGGCTGCGCTATGTTTGGCGCGACAGCCGTTTTGAGCTGAAGGGAACACGTATCGCTCTGCGGCAGAGCCGTAATTCTTCTTAAATCAAAATCCAGAGTTTTATCTCTAACGGAGAGTTCTCTTGCGTATTTTTGTGACGGGTGCGGCTGGGTTCATCGGTAGCAATATGGTGGACCGGCTGCTGGCTGCGGGCCACACAGTGGTCGGGTTCGATAATTTTTCGACCGGCCAGCGGCGGTTTCTAGAAAACGCTCTGGCGCATCCGCAATTCAATCTCGTGCAAGGGGATTTGCTGGAGCGGAATGCGCTGAGTAAGGCAATGGCGGGCGCCGATCTGGTAATCCACTTCGCCGCCAATGCCGATGTGCGCTTCGGCACGGATCATCCGCGGAGGGATCTGGATCAGAACACCGTCGCAACGTGGAATGTATTGGAAGCGATGCGCGAGCAAGGTTGCAATCGCATTGTGTTTTCCTCCACGGGATCGATTTATGGCGAACCTGAAATCTTTCCCACGCCCGAGACTTGTGCTTTTCCCCTGCAAACCTCGTTGTATGGAGCTTCCAAACTGGCTGCTGAAGGCCTGATTCAAGCCTATTGCGAAGGCTACGGCATACAGGGATATATTTTCCGCTTCGTATCGATTTTGGGTGAGCGTTACTCGCACGGCCACGTATTCGATTTTTACAAACAGCTTGCCGAG
Source organism: Candidatus Aquilonibacter sp. (assembly GCA_035486715.1). GTDB lineage: Bacteria > Acidobacteriota > Terriglobia > Terriglobales > Acidobacteriaceae > Sulfotelmatobacter. The sequence goes on along the minus strand of DATHMV010000064.1, from coordinate 88,308 downwards.
CACCCCGGTCATCTTCATGTGTTGGGCAACGGCCATCAGCGGAAATCGTATTTATATGTGCAGGATTGCATTGATGCGATTCTGGTGGCCCTCGATAAAGCGAAGGGCAAAGTGAACATTTTCAATCTGGGGACTGACGAATATTGCGAAGTTAATAATTCTATCGGCTGGATTTGCGAGTATCTGGGTCTTAGCCCCGAGCTTACGTACTCGGGCGGCGAACGCGGATGGGTCGGAGACAGTCCATTTATTCTGCTCGATTGTTCGCGCATCCGGGCGCTCGGTTGGCGTCCGCGGCTCACTATTAAGGAAGCAGTCGTGGCGACGATCAAGTTTGTCAGCGGGAAGAATGCCGCTCAGAAAGCTTAGTTTGGATACGCTATACTTGCCAGCCGTTAGGAAATACTTGGTTTGATCATCACAAGAAGCCCGTTGCGAATCTCGCTTGGTGGAGGCGGCACCGACCTTCCATCGTATTACCGCAAGCACGGCGGATTTGTGCTGTCCGCGGCGATCAACCGGTATGTCTACATCACGATCAATGAGGCATTTCGTCCCCGCATTATTTTGAAGTATTCGAAGCTGGAAGATGTGGAGCGGTGGGAAGAAATCCAGCATCCCATTATTCGTGAAGCGCTTCGATTAACGGGGGTGCTGGGCCCGTATCTGGAAATCGTCAGCTTGTCGGATATTCCTGCTGGTACGGGGCTAGGTTCCTCGGGTAGCTTTACGACGGCCTTGCTGCGCGCACTACACACCGTAAAGCGCAATTTTGTTCCTCCGCAGGAGTTGGCGGAGCAGGCCTGCCACATTGAGATCGATCTATTAAAAGAACCAATCGGCAAGCAGGACCAATACATTGCTGCATTCGGCGGTATTACCTGCTTCGATTTTCTTCCAGATGACCGCGTAGTCGCCGAACCCTTGAAGATTGCTCCGGATACTTTGGCGAATCTTGAGGATAGTTTACTTTTGTTTTTTACCGGAGCCTCGCGCTCGGCGGCTGACGTTTTACGCGATCAAGACACGCGCACCCGCGATAATGCAAGTGACATGCTGGAAAATTTGCACTTCACCAAACAACTGGGGCACGAAAGCCGGGACGCGCTTCTGGCCGGCGATTTGCGCAAGTTTGCCGAATTGATGCATGTTCATTGGGAGCACAAGAAGAAACGCTCCCCGGGTATGAGCAGCGGCTTTATCGATGAAATGTATGAACGGGCCCGCGCCCACGGCGCGCTCGGCGGCAAGTTAATTGGTGCGGGCGGCGGTGGCTTTCTGATGCTTTACACCGAGGACAAAATTCGTTTGCGCTCGGCGATGCGCGGGGCTGGACTGCGCGAGGTCCGCCTGCAATTCGACTTCAGCGGAACTTCTGTCCTCGCACATTCCTGACTCATGCTACCCGTAGCTATTCTTGCCGGCGGCCTGGCGACGCGCCTGGGCGCGTTAACCGAGAAGACCCCGAAATCACTGATTCCGGTTGCGGGCGAGCCGTTTGTCGCGCATCAACTGCGGCTATTAAAAAGAAGCGGCATCCAACATGTCATCCTTTGTGTCGGTCATTTGGGTGAGATGATTGAAGAGGTTGTTGGCGATGGCGACGGCTTCGGATTGAATGTGGAATATTCCTACGATGGCGCAAAGCTGCAAGGTACGGCGGGGGCCATCAGAAATGCTCTGCCCAAGCTTGGCAAAAGTTTTTTCGTGATGTATGGCGATTCTTATTTGGCCTGCGATTATGCGGCGGTCGAACAGAAGTTTTTGCAGTTGGGAAAACCTGGATTGATGACGGTATTTCGAAATGACGGCCAGTGGGATACAAGCAATGTTGAGTTTGAGAATGGACTCATTCTGAGTTACAGCAAAAAAAATCGAAGCGATCGCATGCATTACATCGACTACGGGCTGGGTGTGTTCCGCGCCGCCGCGCTTGAGAGAACACACGCTGCTGATTTAGCCGATGTTTATGCGGAACTGCTTCAGGCCAATGAATTAGCTGCTGTGGAAGTTCACGAGCGCTTTTACGAGATCGGCTCGGCTGCCGGATTACAGGAGATGACAGGCTTTCTCGCTCGATCAGCAGGAGGCTGCGAATGAGCGCCGATCAAGCCAAGTTTTCCCGAGGCTTTCTTGCTGAGGCTGCCGAAATTATCGCGAAGCTCGATGTGGAGAGCATCGAGAAAGCTGCCGGCCTGCTCGCGAGCACCCGTGCCGCAGGCGGGCGTTTATTCATTCTTGGTGTAGGCGGAAGCGCGGCCAACGCTTCTCACGCCGTTAACGATTTCCGCAAGATCGCGGGCATCGAAGCTTACGCTCCTACCGACAATGTATCGGAGTTGACGGCAAGGGCCAACGATGAGGGCTGGAGTTCCATCTTCGATAGCTGGCTGCATACCAGCCGTTTGCGCTCGAACGATTTGCTGCTGATCTTTTCTGTCGGTGGTGGAAACGTGGAGCAGAATGTCAGCCCAAATCTAGTTGCCGCGCTGAAGTATGCGAAATCGGTTGGCGCGAAGATTATTGGCTTGGTTGGCCGCGATGGTGGCTTTACCGCAACGGTTGCCGACGCTTGCGTCTTAATTCCTGTAGTAAATCCCGCTCACATCACTCCGCACTCGGAAGCGTTCCAGGCTGTGGTTTGGCATCTGCTGGTTTCGCACCCAGCGGTCAAGATGCAATCGACGAAATGGGAGTCGATGGCATCCACCGGCAAAACCAGAGCGGTATTTTTGGATCGTGATGGCGTGATCAACCGCGCTTCCATTCGTGATGGCAAACCTTTTTCGCCGGGAACCATGGAAGAACTTGAAATACTGCCCGGCGTGCCCGAGGCTTTGCGCCAGCTAAAATCGCATGGTTACAAGTTGCTGGTGGTTACCAACCAGCCCGATGTCGGCCGCGGAAAACAATCGCGCCAGTCGCTGGATGCGATCCATCGGGATTTGTTAGAACGTTTTCCGCTCGACGATATTCTGGTTTGCTGCCATACAGACGACGACCGCTGCGATTGCCGCAAGCCATTGCCGGGAATGCTGATCGAGGCGGCAAAAAAACACAACATCGATCTTGCCTCCAGTTTCATGGTCGGGGACCGGTGGCGCGACATCGATGCAGGATATAATGCGGGATGCAGGACTATTCTGATCGATTACGGTTATTCGGAGAGATCACCGGAACATTTACCCGACCTGCGGGTAGGATCTCTGGCTGAGGCGGCTGACTGGATTATTCGTTCCACGCAAAAAGGAGCCCATTCTTCGTGAAGTCCTTGTCCGACTTGCACGTGCAAATCTTTGCGGACGGAGCTGACCGGGATAGCTTTCTGGAGCTCTATCGCAAGCCCTACATCAAGGGCTTTACGACCAATCCCACGCTGATGCGGGCGATGGGCGTGACGGATTATCAAAGTTTCGCGCTCGATCTGCTGGCAACCATTCAAACCCTCCCGATTTCGTTCGAGGTGTTTGCCGATGACGAGTCTGAGATGGAAGAACAGGCGCGGCATATCGCGGCCTGGGGCAAGAATGTGTTCGTCAAAATTCCGGTGATGAACACGGAGGGCAAGCCGACATACGATTTGGTCCGGCATCTTGCCGCCGATGGAATTCAGTTGAACGTTACTGCGTTGCTGACGCTGGAACAAGTCCACAAAGTTTGTGACGCATTGCAGGATAGTGTTCCCGCGTACGTTTCGGTGTTTGCCGGACGTATCGCCGATACCGGCCGCGACCCGATGCCGTTGATGCGCGAAGCTGTGGCCACGGTCAACGATGTGAATGCGCAGCTCATCTGGGCCAGCCCGCGCGAGCTGCTGAATGTTTTCCAGGCGGATGAGGTTGGGTGCCACGTGATTACGGCTACTTCGGACGTATTGAAAAAGCTCCCGCTCGTTGGAAAAGATTTGCACGAGTTTTCGCAGGAAACCGTGCAGATGTTTCGCCGCGACGCGGTGAAGTCAGGATACTCCCTGCCGATTGCGAAACCGCGCGTTGCTGCCGTCTCCCGCCGCTAAGAGCGCCGCTGGTAAGAGCTAAGAATGGTTCACAAAAATCACTTTGCCTGAGGCTTCGCTTGCGATGTGCAGCGGCCCAGGCAGCAAGGCTTTTACTTTGGGCCGCTCGTGTTGCGGCACGAAAAGAAAAATCTTTTGCTGCGAATTCCACGCCTGTAGCAGTTCCTGATCGTTGAGAAAAATGTGCGGAGCATCGGGATACGTGGAACCCCACCACATGGATGTCGTGTTGCCATTTACCAACTCAATGGGCCTCTGCAGATAAAACAATAACGACGAGCCGAACGATTGGTCGCCATAAATCATCACTCGATCGGTGGGCCGCAGTTCAGGCGCGATGGCTCGCGCCATGTCGCGCGATCCCAGGAACGGATCGAAGCGCACTAGCGCGATGTGAGCCGCGACCAGGAAGATGGCCATGGTCGCCGCAGTTGTCCACGTCGCGGCCAGTTGCACATTGCGGCGGCGTAACCAGAGAGCGAATGTGGGTCCAATCAGCAGCACGATTGCCGCGAGAATCGCGGGAAGGCGTAACGCTGCGAACGACTCTCCAGTGAGATCGAGCATGTGGCCCATGGAAAGCGTTTCGGCCTGCAAGTTTGGCTTAGCGAGCACAGTGCCAATATCGGGCACGAACGGCAGTTGGTGCGAACTCCACAATCCTGCCGCCAGCACTATAGAAGCGGCAATGCAGATCACAGCCAGCGTGCCAGAGGTCCAAACCAGCCAGCGCTGCGATCCCCATTCTTCTTCATCCGCGAGCCGCGCAGCAATCAGCAACAAGATCGGGAAATAGGCGGGAAATGTGTAGTACTCCTGATTGGTAGAGAACGAAAAAAAGACGAGCGTGACTCCCGCCCAAGCGAGGCATAGCAATTCAGTACGCGACCGAAAATCGAGCGACTGCGCGAGCTTCGGTTCACCGTGCTTGCGGCGTGCCATACAATTTGCGATTGGCCGGCGCAGGGCTACGGGTAGATACAAGCTCCAGGGAAACAACCAAACCAGGTGAAGCGTCCAGTAGAGAGAACTGGTTTGCTTGTTGTAGTCCTTTGGAATGCGTTTGCCCAGGAAGCGCATGAAATGTTCGTTCACAAAATAGAACCAGAAAAAATGCGGATTGCGAATGCCGGCGAGAATGTGCCAGGGCGCGGCGATAAGCAGGAACAGCAGAGTCCCGCTAAAGAGATGAAACTCGCGCCAGCGCCGCCATTCACCGCTGATCACGACATAGAGCAGCGAGGCCAATCCTACGACAACCAGTGCCAGCAAGCCTTTCGTTAGTACAGCCAGAGCTATGCTGGCGTATCCGGCATACCAGCGCCATGCATGGCCATCTTCGAGCGCAGTAGCAAAGAAATAGAAGGAAGCTGCAATGAAAAAACTAAGAATGGATTCCGGAATCAAAATGCGCGTGAAAAGATAACAGCCGGCAGTCGTAGTGATGAACATACCGGCATAAACGGCGGTGTGGTTGCCGAATGCGCGGCAACCCCAGCGCATTGCCAATAGCACGAGCAGTAACATGGAAATTGCGACCGGCAAATGAGCGGCAAATTCATTCACGCCAAAAAGCGAGTAGCAAAGCGAAACCGCCCAATACATCAACGGAGCTTTCTCCAGATACCGGTTCCCGTTGATCTTCAGCGTTACGTAGTCGTGCGTGACCAACATCTCGCGCGCGGCTTCGGCATGAGTGGAATCCGCATCATCCTGCATTCCCGGAGAAAAAAGCGAGCCGACATACACCACAGCAAATAAGATCAGGACGCCGACTGCCTGAATTTTTGGAGTTGCGAAACCCCGCGATGGAACCGAGGAATCGAAGGCGGGAGCTTGGGTGGTCAATGTGACAAATTCCTCAAATCGAGAGCAACACTACAGCCGCAACTTTCAACCAACTTTTAACAACAAAGAACGCCATATTTGACTTTATCATTCGCCGCGTTTTGCTACTCGAAAGTGAGAGATCTACGCGCCGCTACGCCGTTTTTCATCTGATAAAATGCAACTTTGAGTGCAATAGAACACTCTCTATCTGCCAGGAGCGGGAGCGTGAAGTGCGCTGGTCTTTCTTATACTTTTTTCTCTGCTTTCTCGTTTTAATAATTCCGTGCTGGGCGGCTTCTCCTTCGGACTACTACAACCACGTGGTGTTCGATAACAGTATTACGCCCGATTACTACTACTACAGCACCGGCAGAGCGGTATATCCCAGTACAGTAGGATTGTTGTCGGGTGCGCTGCCTGTCGAAAAGAAAACTTTTTTTACCGCGCCGAATGCGCTCCGGTTGGAATGGCGATCGGTTGCGGGAGGAAGCTGGGAGACGGAAGTGCGCGTGGTCAGCGTGCGCAATCGCCTGACGGATTTCCGCGGCGACACGCTTTACATCTGGTGTTACTCGCCCGAGCCCATTCCTGCCGCTGATCTGCCTTTCATTCAACTCGAAGACGAAACGCATGATTTTACCGCACCCGTTAAGCTCGACGGAATCGCCGGGGACATACCGGCTAAAAAGTGGGTGCAAGTCCGGCTGCCGCTCAACGAATTTTCCACGGCATCCATCCATCCTTTTCAAGCAAAGCAATTGCACAGCATCCATTTCGGTCAAGGTGAGACGGACAATGCGCCGCACACACTGATCATCGACGAGATAAAAATCGACGACAGCAGCGCCGCTTCGCCGGTTGGGCCCGAAGTGAGAAGCGCTCCGCCTGCGCCGCAAAACGTACAGGCCAAGGGATACGACCGCCACATCGATATCACCTGGGACCCCGTGAAAGACAGCGATCTGCAAAGCTACGCAATCTACCGCGCAATCAATGGCCATAAGTTTCAACCGGTAGGAATACAAAGCGCGGATACCGATCGTTACACCGATTTCATCGGCAGTTCGGGGGTAAACGCAACGTATCGCGTGCGAGCGGTAGACCGGACCTATCGCCGCTCCGCTCTTTCGGAAGCGGCAAGCGCTTCGACCAGGGAATTTTCCGACGACGAATTACTAACCATGCTGCAGGAAGCTTGCTTCCGCTATTACTGGGAAGGAGCGCACCAGATCGCGGGCGCCACGCTGGAGAATATTCCCGGCGATGAGCGCATTGTGGCCACGGGCGCCAGCGGTTTTGGCGTTATGGCGTTGATCGTGGGCGTTGATCGTGGCTTCATCACGCGCGAGCAAGGCGTTGAGCGCCTCACCAAGATTTTAGATTTTCTGGAGAAGTGTCCGCGCTATCACGGCGCGTGGGCGCACTTTCTCAATGGCGATACCGCGCAGAGCATGTACGTGTTCGGCATGTTCGATAACGGCGGCGATCTGGTGGAGACGTCTTTCCTAGTTCAAGGATTGCTGGCGGCGCGCCAATATTTCAAAGGCGACAGCGAGGCGGAAAAAAGTATTTACGCGAGAATCACTCACCTCTGGGAAACGGTCGAGTGGGATTGGTATCAGCGCACGCCGCAGAACGATGCGCTGTTATGGCATTGGTCTCCGCAGTGGTCGTGGTTCATCGATCACCGGCTGACCGGGTTCAACGAAACCATGATTACGTATCTGCTTGCCATCGCTTCACCCACGCACGGAGTTCCAGCCAAGCTTTACTACACAGGATGGGCGGGGCAATCGGAAGCGGCCGTCGCATACCGCAGCGGATGGTCGGGATCGACCGAAGGCGACCGCTATCGCAATGGGCATACTTATTACGGCATCAAGCTCGACGTTGGGGTGGGCAGCGGTGGGCCGCTGTTCTTCACTCAGTATTCGTTTATGGGATTCGACCCGCGCGGCATACATGACCGCTATACAGATTATTTTGATAACAACCGCAATCTTGCACTCATCGATCTGGCTTATTGCGTAGCCAATCCCGGCCATTATCAGGGCTATGGCGCAAACGATTGGGGGCTCACGGCGAGCGACGATCAGCTAGGCTATCTGGCTCATGGTCCGGATCTTACGACCGACAATGGCACGATCACGCCGACCGGAGCGCTGGCGTCTTTTCCGTACACGCCGGAAGCGTCCATGGCCGCGCTTAAGTTTTTTTATCGTGATCTCGGCGACCGGTTGTGGGGAGTTTACGGGCCGCACGATGCATTTAACCTGAGCCGCAACTGGTTTTCTCCCGTCTACATGGGACTCGATCAAGCGCCGATTGTGGTCATGGTGGAAAACTATCGCACCGGTTTGATCTGGAAATTGTTTATGTCGAATCCCGAGATTCAGCCGATGCTGGGCAAAGTCGGATTCGTCGCGGACAAAAAGAGTCCGGATAAAGAGAATCCGGGCCCCGACAGCCCGAACAAAGAGAATAAAGAAAATCCGGTAAGCCGGTAGTGCTGAATTGGTATGAACTGCAGATATTCCATTTTTTTTCCCGCAACCTAAAGCGAATTCAGTACATCTGACACTTACAAAACTTAGAACCATATTCGCGCTTTCCTGTAATTGAGCACTGTAACTCAACATCAGGAATCGCAGATCGCAACTCCGTGATGAGGGTGCGGCCGGGAGCATCGGCGTGGTTCCGCGAACGCAGATGTTTGTTGACGTACCCAGCCCGACCCGCCGATCTATCTCAGGCCGATCTACCCCACGTCGTATCCCCGTAAGGAGCCCGTTTATGTTACGTAATAAGTTGCCGCTGATCGTACTCTGCACAATCACGTTTTTTGTCGCCGCTGCCGAAGCCCAGTTTCGAGCATCGTTGCGTGGCACGGTACACGACCCCTCGGGAGCGGTGATTCCCGGTGCGACCGTGACCCTGGTGGACACGGACACCAACCGCACCGTAGTCGCGACCTCCGACGACAACGGCACATATATCTTCAACGCGCTCGGGCCTGCGCCGTATCGATTGACCGTGGAGCGCCAAGGCTTCCAGAAAAAAGTGCTGGAGCACGTGCAGATCATTCCGGAACAGCTCAACTCGCTCGACTTACAGCTCGATCTGGGAGAAGTGCAGCAGACGGTGACGGTATCGGGTACGACTCAGGCGCTTGATACGGAGACAGCAACCGTGAGCGGCACGATCAACAGCAATCAGATTCAGCATTTGCCTTCCTACAACCGGGATATTTTTCAACTGGCGCAGCTCGCGCCGGGAGTTTTTGCCGACGGTTCCCAGGCTAGCGGCGGAGGCACGAACAACCAGCCGGGCAATCAAGGTGTGGGCGGTTCTGGCAGCGGGGATGCAGGCATCTTCGCGACTGAAAACGGCGTGCAGTTACAGAACGCGGGCGGGCAATATGAGACCAACAGCATCACGATCGATGGCATCAGCACGGTCAGCGCGGTCTGGGGCGGATCGTCGGTGATCACGCCGAGCGAAGACTCGGTGCAGGATATGAAAGTTGTCTCCAACAGTTACGATGCGGAAAATGGGCGCTTCAGCGGAGCGCAAATCCAGGTGCTTACCAAAGGCGGAACGAATCAGTTTCATGGCAGTGCGTTTTTTAAAGCTTCGCGGCCGGGATTGAATGCCTATCAGGCATGGAATGGTCTTGGCTCGGACCAGCCGGGCACGCCGGCGATACGCGGACTGAACCGGGATGAGAACCGATTCAACAATTACGGCGGAAGCCTTGGCGGGCCGATCTGGAAGAACAAAATATTTGCCTTCTTTAACATTGAGACCAGCCCACTGACAGCGGTGACGACTTCGCAAGGCTGGTACGAAACTTCGCAATTCGATTCCTCCGCGGCGGCGGCCGGAAGCATTGCCAAAACTTACTTATCTTTTCCCGGCAATGCGGTTGCTGCCAGCGGAATCGTTGCTGAGAAATGCAACGCGGCCGGGCTGCTACAGGGTGTGAATTGCATGCAGGTGAATGGCGGGCTGGACATTGGCTCGCCGTTAAAAACGGGATCAGGCCTGCAAGACTTGACCTACGGCGGCAGCTCGGACACGCCCGGAGTCGGCGGCGGATTCGACGGAATACCAGATATTGCGTTCTACAACCTGCTTAACCCGACCAAGATATCGCAAACTCAATACAACGGCCGCCTGGATGCGGACCTTACTGCGAAAGACCGGTTAACCTTCACGATTTATTGGGTGCCCGACAATAGCACGAACTATAACGGCCCGAATCGTTCGGAAAATCTTTGGCATGACCAGATAATCAACGATGCGTTTGCGCTGATCTGGAACCATACATTTTCTCCGTCATTATTGAATCAGGCGCGAGCCAACGCTGCGGGCTGGCGATACAACGAACTGTCCAGCAACCCGCAAGAGCCGTTTGGATTGCCCTCGGATAACATTCAGGCGATTGGTTCCATCACCCCGGGAGCTTTTGGCGCGCCTCCTCCGGGCCAATTTAACCAGTGGACCTATACCTACAACGACGTTCTTACCAAGATCGCGGGAAAGCACAGCATTAAGGTTGGGGGAGAACTTACGCGCCTTTCCTATTTGAACTCAAATCTAGGCGCGGCGCGACCGACTTTCAATTTTGAAAATCTTTGGGATTTCGCCAACGATGCGCCCTATTCCGAGTCCGGATATTTCGACTCGAAAACGGGCGTTCCGTTTGCCAATCGCCAGGACGACCGCGAAAACTTATGGGCATTTTTCGGTCAGGATGACATCAAGATTCGTCCCAACCTCACGGTCAACCTTGGACTGCGCTGGTCGTACTTCGATTCGCTTTACTCGAAGGAGAACAATCAGGACGTATTGCAATTTGGTTCGGGATCAAATGTGCTCACAGGATTGAATGTTCGTGTCGGTGGACATCTTTACACGCCGCAGAAAGATAATTTTGGTCCGGTGGTTGGGTTCGCCTGGCAGCCTAATATTTATCAAGGCAAGATCGTGATTCGCGGCGGATTCGGAATCGGCTACAACCAGAATGAAATCGCGATCACGGCGAATTCCAGCGGGAATCCGCCGAATGCAGTGAATGCGAATTTCGCGTGCGCCTACGTTACCTTTGCAACGAATCCGTCGTGCGCTGGTAACGGAATTTTCTACGAGACCGCAAACAATCTTAACTCGATCTTCGGCTACGCGCCGAATCCCAGTGCCATTACAACTTACGGCAGCAATAATCTGCCGATCTGCCCGGCACCATGCGGATCGCCCATTTCTGTCGCGGGATTCCCATCGAACCCTAAGACGATTGCCGTCTATCACTACTCGCTCGATGTTCAGGGCCAGTTGCCATTCAATTCCGTGTTCACCTTGGGATATCAAGGAAACGAAACCCGGCATTTGCTCGTACAGGAAAACTACGATGCGATCGCCGCGGCGCAAGGGCTGGCGCTGAATCCGGGAGTGCAGACTCTCAACTATTGGGAGAACGCAGGAACCGCAAATTACAACGCCTTGATTGGCACGGTTTCGCACAATATGTCGCGTGGGTTTCAGGTAACGGCGCAATACACTTGGGCGAAGGCGATGGACGAGAATTCAGGACCTTATTACGAAGATCCTTATCCATTCAACACCAGCGCCGCTTATGGACGCGCTGACTACGATGCGCGCAATGCGTTTAAGCTATTCGGACTGTGGCAACCGGTCTTCTTCCACGGCAGCCATAGCTGGATTGAGAAAGTCGCGGGAGGATGGTCGCTGAGCGGGATCTGGAATCTGCACTCCGGTTTCCCATGGAACCCGTACTACAACACGAGCGGAAACGTTTATTACGGGTCGAGCGGCTATGGCAATCTTCGCCCGGTGGCTGTAGTGCCAGGATATGGGCTCAGCACCAGCAACAAAACGTTTGAGCAGGACGTGAATCCGAATTACGGCGGCGATGCTGCGCAATTCTTTACGGCGCCAACGTATGTACAAGGTCCGGCGTTTCCCGCTTTCGCTCCTGCGCCGCCAATTGGCATTCGGCGCAATCCTTTGAACGGCCCAGGATACAACGATGTAGATGCCAGCCTGAGCAAAGGTTTCGGACTGCCGAATAATCGCATTCTCGGGGAAGCGGCACGGTTCGAGGTTCGTGCCGATTTCTATAATCTGTTCAACAAGACGAATCTCAACGTGCAGTCGCTTGATCCCGTCATCGGTTCGGTCTCACCGAATGGAGTCGTTTCGCCGAATTCCGATTTTGGCGTGGCCGGCGGTGATGGACAACAGGCAGCTTTGGGCAGCCGCACGATACAGCTACAGGCGCGCTTCAGCTTCTGAGGATGATGAACCACGAGAGCAACCGCGTCTCTCAACAGAATAAGAAGGTTGAGAGACGCACAACTCTGGATTTGTTTTCCCCACGAAACGGAGCATTTAATCTACGGCCTAAAGTTAGCATTCGTCCCCGTTTTCACTGCGCCGTGTGCAAGATCTTGCAAGCTCCTGGTCTTCTTCAAATAACTTCGAAAAATATTGTCAAATCTGCTTCCCAGCAACGTAGCAATGCGTGTGAAAAGAGTTATAATCCGGCGGCGTTGAGATTCCGAGATAAACCTCGGACGTAGTCTCCTTCTTCTGCGGCGTTACTCTGTGGAAACGCCGCGCAGCATTCACTTTCAAAAAAACCAGGAAACGAGAGGAAACAATGAAGGGTTTTCGCACACTCGCAATCGCGCTACTGACAATTCTGGCGTGGTCGGGTATTGCCAGTTCCCAGGCACCGCTCACCTCGACATGGACCAAGCTCACCAATCAACCCAAGTTCAACACGGATACCGCTCTGCAACTCACGGACGGCACCATCATGATGCACCAGTACAACAGCACCGCCTGGTGGCGGCTGACTCCGGATATCACCGGCAACTACGCGAACGGTACGTGGACGCAGCTGGCTTCGATGCCGAGTGGTTACGAGCCGCTCTATTTCGCGGCCGCTGTGCTGCCTGATGGTCAGGTTCTTGTCGAAGGCGGAGAGTACAACGATCTCGATCAGGATGAAACCAACAAAGGCGCGATCTACAACCCGGTTACGAATGTCTGGACGAACGTGAACCCGCCCTCCGGCTGGACCACGATCGGCGACTCGCCGGCCGTTGTTCTTCCCGATGGAACGTTCATGATGGGACAGGGCGGCCAACCTTCCGAGAAGCAGGTGATCTTTGACGAAGCTACGCTGACCTGGACCGCAATCGGCACAGGTAAGGCAGATGGATTCTCGGAAGAAGGTTTTGCTCTGTTGCCTGATGGCAACGTGCTAACCGTGGACTGCGAAGACGGAACCAACTCCGAAATCTACAATGTCGCTACTTCCAAGTGGTCGAGCGCGGGCAGCACGATCGTTGCTTTGCCCAACAGCGGCAACCTGGGTATCGTCCCTGAAATGGGACCACTCATGCAGCGCCCTGATGGCAGCGTGGTTGCTTTTGGCGCTACCACCAACACCTCGATCTACTCCAGCACCACTGGCGAGTGGACCGCTGGTCCTCAGTTCCCGAACAAGGACGACATTGCCGATGGCAATGCATCGATCCTTCCCGATGGCAACATCCTTGTCTACACCAGCCCGGGGGTTTTCAGCGGCACCGGCTCCTTCTATGAATTCACTTATCCGGGAAACACTTTTGTAGCAGCTCCATCCACCGCGGATGGCGGAAAGCTGGAATCATGGGATGCCCGTCAGCTGTTGCTTCCTACCGGTCAGGTCATGTGGATGGGCGCTGACGGCAGCACCATCGACGTGGAACTTTATACCTCCAATGGTACTGTGAGCGCAGCGTGGAAGCCGACGATCACCTCGGTTCCCACCAAGCTCACCCCGGGCAGCACCTACAACATCTCGGGTACTCAGTTTAACGGACTGGATGCCGGCACCACGTACGGTGACGACGCCCAGATGGCTACCAGCTTCCCGCTGGTACGCTTTGAAAACGCCAAGACCAGACATATTTTCTATGGTCGGACGCACAACTTCAGCACGATGGGCATTGCCACCGGAAGCGCGATCGTTTCCACCTCTTTCGATGTTCCTTCGAACATCGAGACTGGCGAAACCGGAATCTTCGTCGTGGCCAATGGAATTGCATCGGCGCCAAAAGTTGTAAACATTCAGTAATAAGGTTGCCGTTCTGCCACAGCAGCGCGGCGAACTCACACAACAACGCCGGGATTCGAAAACGAATCCCGGCGTTTTTCTTGCCCCATTTAATGGTAGCGGGTAAGTACTTATCGTATCCAAGAACAACGATGACTATCGTAATGTTACTTACTAAGCTGGGTAACTCGCGTACTCTTCACAGAGAGAGCAGCTTCTTATAACCTTCTCAGAGAATTACCTGACTACCCAAACGTCTGATTAGCACTATTACCTTTGTGCCTCCCTCGTAAGAGCTATTCCTCCTTCGATCTGTTTATCGCACACTGATTGCGGACTTCGGTGTCCCCCCGCCTGAAGAAAACCCAAACATCGATCACTTCCTCTACTCGAAGTCGATGAAACGGAGTGCCACACGTCTATGAAGAAGCTTTCCACGATATTTGTTTTTCTGCTGTGGGCGTCCTTACAGGTTTTTGCATCGCAAAATATTCCCAGCCAGTTCTCCGCGCAAACGGCGAAACAGAAGAGTGCGCTGCAAGCGGCTCTGAGCGCGAGGGCGAACACCGGCCGCGTACCAGCGAATGTTGCGGGGAAAGTGCACGCTCAACAGAGTCACCGCTATACCAGCGGCAGTAATCTTCCGGCTACCACGATTGGATTCGTAGGCGGATCCGACATTCCCGCAGGCGGTGGAGCACAGTGGCCGGCGGTGGCCGCCGATTTCAACGGCGACGGAAACCTCGATATGGCCGCGCCGGTGCTGAATGCGGATGGTAGCGTTTCCGTTGCAGTAGTTCTGAGCAACGGCAACGGCACTTTCCAGGCGCCAATCCTTACCGCGAACCCGAACGGCAGCAAATCCGACCACATCTTCGTTGGCGATGTCAATGGAGACGGCATTCAAGATCTGATGGTGATTCACCCGGATAAGCCTTCGACCTTCGAAGTGTGGCTGGGTAACGGGAACGGAACTTTTAATGTGCAGAGCAATGCGGTAAATCCCATTTCCGCTAACCAGGTTTACGGCGGCGCGCTGGTGGAAGCGAACGGAAAACTGAATTTGATGGTGATTGACGATCAAACTCCAGCCAATTTATTGACGCTGTTCGGCAATGGCAACGGAACGTTTATCGAGCCACCAGCGATTGTGCCACTCTCCGGCGGTTCCTTGTCGAACATCGTGTTTGCTGACTTCAACGGCGACGGGATCATGGACTTCGCAGCTGTCGACTCGACCACTGGACAGAACGTCGTGTTCCTCAGCCAGAGCAGCGGCCCTTATCTCGCTACACCATTAACTAATCCCGACGCGAACTACGACATTTGCAATAACTCTGTGGGTGATTTGAACGGCAAGCCCGATCTTGTCACCGTAAATTGCAACACTCTGCTTGCTTCTTCGATTTTTGGCCCGGGCAACATTACGGTTTACGTCAACAACGGCGATGGAACATTCGCGACCGGCGTTTATTACTCCGTGGGTACGGAATCCGTCACGAACACGAATGCCGACGTATTCCCACTGGCAGTGGTGGTTGCTGATGTGAACGGCGACGGCAAGATGGACATCGTGTCATCCAACGTTAACGGTGGAGATGTCACCATTCTGCTGGGCAACGGCGATGGCACGGTGAATACGCCGACAGCTGGTTATTCCACCGGCGGTTTCCCGCGCACCTCAGCATTGGTAGCGGACTTCAACGGCGACGGCTTCGCGGACATCATTGTCCCCGACGAGAACTTCAGCTTCGCCTTCCTGCAAGGCTATGGAGATGGAACTTTCCAGGCGGCGCAGGATTTCTTCTCTCCGGTTTCGGACAATAATTGGGCCTATGCAACCACCATCGCCAGCGGCGATTTTAATGGCGATGGCTATCCCGATCTCGTCGTCGGCAACACCCGCGATTTGAAAATCGGCGTGACCGTCTATCTGGCCAACCCGGATGGAAGCCTGAGGCCGGGAGTGAACTATGGATCAGGCGGCGGATTGGAAGGCGTAGTAACGGCCGACTTCAACGCCGATGGCAAGCTCGATTTCGCCGCGGTCGACTTCAATAACAACGGCACGGGCGACGTGCAGGTTTACTACGGCAATGGTGATGGAACCTTTACCGAGGGAACTCCATATCCAACCGGCAGCAACGGCGCGTATACGCTGATTACCGCTGACTTCAACAAAGACGGCCATCCTGACCTTGCCGTGTTGAACACGAACAATGACAACGTCAGCATTCTGCTGAACGATGGCACGGGCGGATTCCTCGCACCGGTCACGTACCCCGTAACTGCGGATGCGCAAGCAATTGCTACAGCCGACGTGAATGGCGACGGCGTTCTGGATCTGGTCGTTACCGGCCGTTCCTCGACTGGAGCGATCTCCGTTCTTCTGGGAAATGCAAACGGTACCTTCCAATCTGCGTCCACAACTACGTTTGCATTTAACTATCTCGGCAATTTAGCGCTGGGAGATTTGGATGGCGACGGCAAAGTGGATCTGGCAGTGGCAGTGGACGACGCGACCGCTTCGGAAGGCTTAGCTGTAGCCAAGGGCAACGGCGATGGCACCTTCGGAACTCCGGTGTTCTACGCGACCACGTTGCAAAACGTTGCTATCGCGCAGCCGCTTCCGGGCGATGTCAAGATGATCGATCTCAATCGGGACGGCCATCTGGACGTTGTTTACAGCAACTCGCAATACGGTACGATCGGCGTGCTGTACAACACCGGCACGAACCCTTACAGCGCGGGCATGTTCTATGCTCCGGTGGAATTTACCGGCGGCAGCGATGCGTTGTCTATCGCGTTGGCGGATATCAACCAGGACGGCGCAGTCGATGTGATGATTGCGAACAATAACTTTGCCGGCGTGACTGTGCTGCTGAATAATAGCGGCAGCGTAAACACGCTGACTTCGTCGCTGAATCCGGCGACCGCGGGCAAGTCGGTTACTCTCACGGCCACGGTTGCAACCAAAGTACGCGGCGTAACTGCCGTTCCCACCGGGACTGTGACTTTCATGGACGGAAGCACTTCGCTCGGCACGGCAAATCTGACTAACGGAAGCGCGACGTTTACGACCAGCAGCTTAGCTGTTGGCTCACACAGCGTCACGGCGCAGTACAGTGGAAATGGAAACTTCGTGCCCACAACTTCAACGGTAGTGACCGAGGTGGTGGCGGGAGTTCCTGACTACGCGCTTTCCGCAAACACGACGAGTGCGACGGTAAATCCTGGCGGTTCGGCCAGCTTCACCATTACGCTGACTCCGGCCTACGGTTACAACGGAACAGTAAGCCTCAGTTGCGGTACATTGCCCGCAACCGTTACTTGCAGCTTCCAGCCGGCTTCACTCGTGTCTCCGGCAAGCGGGACGGTGGCAACTATGCTCACCATTACCACGGTTGGAGCTACGACAGCGCTCGACATGCCGGAGCGTCTGAACTCCAAACCCGGCGTACCCATGCTGTTGGCCAGCCTGAATGGATTCGGTGTATTCGGACTCGTGCTGGCGGGAGCCAAGAAGCGAAATCGCCGCTACATGGTTGTCGTCCTGTGCATACTGGCGCTCGTGATGATGTTCACGATGGTCGGTTGCGGAGGCAGCAGCGGCGGTACCACTTCCACCAGCCCGACCAACCCTGGCAATCCGGGCACGCCTGCCGGAAGCTATCCCGTCACGGTGACGGGAACGGGCACGGGAGCGTTGACTCACACGATGAACCTCACCCTGGTTGTTAAATAATTAGTTTGAATCTCAACGAGCGGCCGGATCAATCCGGCCGCTTTTTTGAGTTTTTGGTTATCGCTGGAAGCGCGATTATTTTCCAATGCAGAATTTGCTGAAAATCAAATTGAGGATGTCGTCCGTGGTGGTGGCGCCGGTGATGGCGTCGAGCGCGCGCAGGGCGTTGTAAAGGTCGAGCAACAGCATCTCGTGTGGAACTTTACCCGCTACAGCGGCGTTGGCCGCATCCAGGCCGGCGATTGTGTCTTGCACCAGAGAACGCTGGCGGATGTTGGTCAGAAAGCCCGATTCTAATTGCGTGCTGGAGTCGCCGGCAATGTTGCGCAGAACTTCCGCTCTTAGCGCGGCAACGCCTTCGCCCGTGATCGCAGATGCGTAAATGCGCGCGGGCAATGCGCGCGCATTTGATCTCGCTGCCTTGATTTCCAGGTCGCATTTGTTTTCCGCGACGATGGCCGGCCTACTGGCGGTCTGGCGCAATAACTCATCATCTTCTTCCGTCAGCGGCTGCGAAGCGTCGAGGACGACCAGAACCAGATCGGCGTCGGCCAACGCTTCCATGGATTTGCGGATGCCAATCGATTCCGCTTCGTCGAGTGCCTGCCGGATTCCGGCGGTATCGACGAGCTGGACCGGAATGCCGCCAATGGCGACAGTTTCGCTGATGAGATCGCGCGTGGTTCCCGGCGTTGCGGTAACAATAGCCCGCTCGCTCTCGACGAGACGGTTAAACAGGCTCGACTTGCCGACATTGGGGCGGCCGACGATGGCGAGTGTCAATCCCTGGTGCACGATCTTGCCGTAGGCGAAGGTTGCGGCCAGCTGTTCAAGAGGCTTTTGTATTTCTGCGATGCGATTGAGAATTGTCGCATCCGGCAATACTGAAACATCATCTTCCGCGAAGTCGATTCCGGCTTCGAGTGCGGCGATCAATTCAACCAGCTTCTGTTTGACCGGCTGCAAACGTTTGGATAGCGCGCCTTCAAGCTGCTGTGCCGCTACCCTTGCCTGATAGAGCGTTTGCGAGTCGATTAGATCGCGGACGGCTTCTGCCTGCGTGAGATCGATGCGGCCGTTCAGGAAGGCGCGCATGGTAAACTCTCCCGGCTCGGCCAGGCGGGCTCCGGCAGAGATACACAATTCGACGATGTGGCGCAGAACGACCGGTGATCCGTGGGCGGCGATTTCGATAATGTCGTCGGTCGTATAAGAGTGAGGTTTGGCGAAGTAGGTGACGACTACTTCGTCAATGCGATTGGCAGTTGCCGAGCTTCGCTCGGCTGGACAGCCGGGGGCGGCTGTCCCCACATGGTTTTCTTGCTCTACCAGTTCGCCAAAGATTGCCTGCGCTGGTTTTAGATCGTGTTTCAGACGCAGCATCGGGAGTGTAATCTCTTTTGCTCGCGGGCCGGCAATGCGCACGACACCGATGCCTCCGCGGCCGGGCGGAGTGGCGATGGCGACAATTGTGTCGTCGAGATTCACGAGGCGATTGTAGCGGTTACACTGGACATGCAACCAGCGGCTGCGATTCGAACAGGCCGCAGCATTTGAAATCGAGGTAGAAAATTGTCCGTCGCAGACGAACTCATTCAAGCCAATCAGGAATTCGTGAAGAACTTCGACCTGGGCGACCTGGCGGTGAAGCCGCGGCGCCGCGTGGCCGTGCTGGCCTGTATGGACTCGCGTATTCTTTTCGAGCGATGCCTGGGACTTCATCCGGGCGATGCGCACATGATCCGCAATGCGGGCGGCATCGCCACCGACGACGCGCTGCGCTCGCTGATCGTTTCGCATCATCTGCTGGAGACGCAGGAGTTCATCATCATCAACCACACCGACTGCGGATTGCTGAAGGTGAAGGAATATGAGCTGAGGGCGCACCTGACTGACAAGATGCACGCCATCGCCAGCGAGCCGGCGCATTTTTATGCGTTCGACGATCTGGAGGCGAATTTGCGGGAGCAGGTGAAGAAGGTGAAATCGCACCCGTGGATCCCGAAGCATATTCCGGTGCGGGGATTTATTTATGACGTGAAGACGGGCAGGCTGAAGGAAGTGAACGAGCGTTGAGGCTATGACAAATCTGTCTCTACCTCAGATTCCGTCTACAAATGACAAATCGTGAGGCTGAACGTATTTGTGATAGCAACGTTGACATACCCAATAACTCGCGTCACCGTAATAACAGCAATCTCCGGGATCAATGTGCGCGTTGCACAACTCGCAATGCTCATGATCCCAACCGCGTTGCACGATGTCGAGCTCGGGATTGCGCAGGTCCTCGGGTGTGGCTTTTCTGAGCCGCGTAAGTCTTTGCCCGTCGCTGCCCTCGATGCGATCAGATACCGCATCGAACGATTGGAAGATCAACTTCTGCCAGCTTAGGCTTGCATCCGTAACCATCCAGACGTGATACGCCTGCCAGTAGGCACTCAGATGGTAGAACGTTCTTCCATCAAATCTTGGAGGGCTTTTGACGTGGGTTCGAAACTTCCCGATTTTAGTCTCAAGTTTGAACGAAAAGAGTTCGCCGTAATAATTTTCTTTGTCAGGGAGCAATAACCAACACATGCCTTCGCGAACAGCTTCCGGCCTGTCGAATTGTCCTGTTACCTCAATCGTCGCGTGTTCGTCTTCATAACCTCGAACCGCACCGACTGAGAATCGAGGCAGGTCGGAGATAAGTTTTCGTCGAGAGGCCGCCATTTCTTCACAGAATCCTTTTACCTCACCACTTTCTCAATCT
Source organism: Candidatus Aquilonibacter sp. (assembly GCA_035486715.1). Lineage (GTDB taxonomy): Bacteria > Acidobacteriota > Terriglobia > Terriglobales > Acidobacteriaceae > Sulfotelmatobacter. Next base: position 67,838 of record DATHMV010000064.1, on the reverse strand, counting down.
CTGCTTTCAACTCCTCATACGGCAGCGCTCCCGGATGATACATAGCCACTTTACCCGCACGATCCAGCAGCACGAGCGTGGGTGTGGTGGAAGCGCCGTAGACTTCGAAATTGTATTTGCTGATCGGCACCGGCATATCCAGCAGGCCGCTGTAGAAGCGGTTGCGAACGGCGTCAATATATTTCAACTCGTCAGCGGGCGCGGCGTGTTCTTCCTGTGCGGTGTAGCCGTAGAGCCGGGTTGGCCCGACCACCGCCAATCCTTTAGGAGCAAACTCAGTTCGAAGCTGGGTAATGATGGGAGCTTCGGCTTTGCAGTCTCCGCACCAGTGGGCCCAGAAGAAGAGCAGGACCGGCGAGCCTTTGAGTTGCGCCAGCGTTCGCGGCTTGGAGCCTAGAAATTCTTCTTCGTGAAGTGCCGGAGCGGCATGTCCGTTGAAGGAGAGAAGGTTGAGATTTTTCTGCAAACGTGGCCGGATCGAAGTGCTGCCATAGGTCTTCAAGGCGCTTTGCAGAACCGCAACGGCTTGCGTGGTTTGCCCGCGCGCCGCCAAGGTTTGCGATTCGACCTCAATCGCCGCACCCAGGCCGATGGGCAAATGCGGTTCGGCATCGAGGGGGCGCTGTTTCAGCAGGTCCAGCGCGAGCGCTTCGGTTTGTTTTGCGTACGATGCGGCCTGATCGTAGTCGCTATTGCTCAAAGCGGTGCGCGCCATCCAGGAGTAGGCTTCCACATATTCTCCGGTGATGCCGTTTTTGCCACGATAGGCTTTGAGATATAAATCCGCCGCAGTAAAGCTGTTCTGCGCGAGAGCCCCGCGGACATCCTCGACAACTCCCGCCCAAGCTGGGCTCACGGCGACGATAAGAAGCAGTAGAAACCGATACACTCGCATGATTAGATGATCCCCTTTTTGTGCCCGGCTGGCAACTGCTGTTTGCCGACAGAATATAGCCAGAACCGTTGTATCTTGCTGATAATGGGAGGTTTGCCCATGCACTTCAAGATTTTTTGTAGCAATTTTGAGACGCTTCACATACAATTTAGCTGCGTTTGACTTTAGAGTTCCTCGCAGTATCCAGTTTCTCCGCTTACCAGCGCGTGACCTGCCTGCAAAGAACCCATCAAGTTTCAGCGCTACATCAACACAAAGGAAATTTGCACTAACATGGAAACAGGAACAGTAAAGTGGTTTAACGACGCCAAGGGCTACGGTTTTATCAGCCGCCAGAACGGCGAAGATGTATTTGTGCACTTCTCGGCCATTCAGGCAAGCGGCTTCCGCAGCCTGCAGGAAGGTCAACAAGTGCAGTTTGACGTGGTCAAAGGCCCCAAGGGCTGGCAGGCCGAGAACGTGAAGGGTGCGTAAACCGCTTTACACCTAACAATCCGAAAAAGGGCGGCCAGAGATGGCCGCCTTTTGAATTTAGGGATGGGCGATAGGGATCAGGGGTTAGGGTCCCTGACCCTATTCCCTGATCCCTAATCGACACTACGTTCGAGTCCGTATGCCGCGAATCGCTGAGCGCCGACACTTCACGCCGCTTCTGCCGCGCTTACTGAATCGAAGAAGCGGAAGAACTGCTCAACGTGCGTGACCTTCAAAGCGTTATGAATGCGCTCGCTCACGCCCACCAGAGCCAGCCTGCGTCCGCCATGCTGGCGGGTGACGTAGGCTCCGACGAGCGCGCCGATTCCCGCCGAGTCGACATAAGGCACGTTGGTAAAATCGATAATCAACGAGTTGGAGGTATCGGAGCGAACCATGGACTGGAACTCAAACATCGTGGTCATCACCAGCGCGCCATTCAGGCGCAGGACGCGCTGTCCGGCTTGCGATCCGGCTTGGTCTTCAATACGTAGAACGTCTTGCGGCATGGGCAAAATATTAGCTTGCGGCCAGGATTGAATTGTTAACGCTGGGTTAATTTCCGGGCAGGAATCCAGGTTCAACTTGGCGTAATCGCCTGATTTCCCCAGGTTGGTCGCAGGGCTGCCTTCTTGCAAAGACGACGGCGACTGACTATCCTGCGGCAGTCCACTCATAGGAGGTGTGATGAAACTACCGTTTCTCGTTGTTCTTTCGGCCGGCATGCTTTTCGCCGCACCGTTGCGGGCGCAAAACGCCTTTACTCCAGATCAGGTGAAATGGGGACCGGCTCCGCCTTTCATCCCTGCGGGAGCACAACTGGCAGTGCTCGAAGGCAATCCCATGGCAACGTCGGGAGATTACACCATTCGCCTGAAGATGCCGGATGGATACAAAATCGCTCCACACACTCATCCACTGCGAGAGAACGTGACAGTGATTTCGGGTACGCTGAAAGTTGGCATGGGAGATAAGTGGGATGACAGCAAGACGATGAAGTTTCCCGCCGGCAGCTTTGCCTTTCTGGACCCGAGCATGCACCACTATGCCGGCGCATCGGGGGAAACTGTGATCCAGATTCACGGCCAGGCACCGGTCAAGTTCAATTACATCAATCCGGCCGACGATCCCAGCGCAAAGTAAGTAGGAGGATGGAGAAGGGCTCGGGGTTCCACCGTGCCCTTTCTAGATTGCGGCAGCCTGCTCGCGGCGCTTCGCTTGGATTTCAATGTAGACGTTCACCAGCGAGACGGCTGCCGGCGTAACTCCGGGGATGCGCGAGGCCTGCGCCAAGGTGCGCGGTTGCACGTGCGTGAGCTTCTCCTGCATTTCGTGCGAGAGGCCGCTGACCGAGCCGTAATCAAACCAGCCGGGGATGGCACGCTGCTCCGACTTCTTCATGCGCTCGATGGCGCGCTGCTGTTGCAGCAGGTAGCCTTCGTATTTGATTTCCGTTTCCACGGACTTAAGCTCGTTGCGAACTTGGGAGGGAAGAGTGGCCACGAGTTCTCGCGGATTCTCACGGATTTTTTCTGGTTCGAAGAACTCCGGGTTTAGCTCGCGAAGAATCGGGGCTAGTTGCTCAATTCTGATTTCGGGGCGCTTCAGCAGTTGGGCGCAGGTTTGGCCTACCGTCGCTTCAAGTCCGGCGGATGTGCCGCTGTCCAGGGCAGCAGATTCCTCGTCGCTTTGCTCCTCGGAATGACAAAGTTTCGCTAGAAGGTCAGGAGTCAGGCGTGTTTGCTCCAGCAGCTTTTTAAGACCCTGCAGACGCTGCTGCTTGGCCTGAAAATTTTTCCAGGCCGCATCCGAAATCAGTCCCACATGGCGGCCGTGCGGCGTGAGACGGCGGTCGGCGTTATCGATGCGCAGGTGCAGGCGAAACTCCGCCCGTGAGGTAAACATGCGGTACGGTTCGTTTGTACCTTTGGAGATGAGGTCGTCGATCAGGATCGCGGTGTAGGCTTCGGTGCGGTCGAGTATCAGCGGCGGCTCATTCTTCACTTTCAAAGCCGCGTTTATTCCCGCGATTAATCCTTGGCAGGCTGCTTCTTCGTAGCCGGAAGTGCCATTGATCTGTCCGCCGAGAAATAGTCCCGCGATTTTTTTCGTTTCCAGCGTGCGCTCTAGTTCGGTGGGATCGATCGAGTCGTATTCGATGGCATAGCCCGGGCGCAGCATTTCCGCAGTTTCAAGGCCGGGGACCGACTTCAAAATTTCCAGCTGGACCTCTACCGGTAAGGAGGTGCTCATGCCGTTGACATAAATTTCGTGGGTGTTCAGGCCTTCGGGTTCGAGGTAAAGCTGGTGCATTTCCTTGTCGGGAAATTTAACAATCTTGTCTTCGATCGAGGGACAATAGCGCGGCCCGATGGATTGAATCTGGCCGCTGTACATCGGGGAGCGGTGCACGTTTTCGCGGATAATGCGATGGGTTTCCGGTGAAGTCCACGCGATGTAGCAGGGAATTTGCGAATCGTGATGAGCCACACGCTTTGTGCGAAAGCTGAAGGGCGTGGGATCATCGTCGCCCGGTTGCAATGTGAAGCGCGACCAGTCGATGGTGCGTCCATCAAGGCGGGGCGGTGTTCCAGTCTTCAAGCGGCAGCCGCGCAGGCCGAGATTCTTCAAAGCCTCGCCCAGCAGAACTGCGTTGGGTTCTCCGGATCGTCCGGCAGGATACTGCTGCTCGCCGCAGTGAATCAGGCCATTCAGAAAAGTACCGGTGGTGATGATGACGGCTTGCGCGCCCACGGTGCGGCCGTCGCGGAGTTTGATGCCGAGGATGCGGTTGGGAGCATTAGCGGAGGCAAAATCAAAAGCTGCGGAGTTGCGCTCCTGGACGGGCGAGACGCCCGTCCCCACATGAGCATTCCCTACATGGGTATTGCCGTTTCGCGGCTGAGTGCTGAATGCTGAGTGCTGACTGCTCTCGAGGATTAGATCAGCAACTTCCGCCTGCTTGATCTTCAGATTCGGTTGCGATTCGAGCACTTCGCGCATTTTGAGCCGATATGCCTGCTTGTCGCATTGTGCGCGCGGTGACCACACGGCAGGTCCGCGCGACGTGTTCAGCAGACGAAACTGAATACCAACCGCGTCGGTAATCTCGCCCATGATTCCGCCGAGCGCATCCACTTCGCGAACAAGATGTCCCTTGGCAATCCCGCCAATCGCAGGATTGCATGACATCTGCGCGATTAGATCGACGTTTAGCGTGTAGAGCGCCGTCTTGAGCCCCATACGAGCGGAGGCCATCGCGGCCTCGCAGCCCGCGTGGCCGGCGCCGACTACGACTACGTCGAATTGTTCCGTGAACTGCATAGTTTGATTCTAGCAATTTCTCCACGATGTCATCCCGAAGAGAGCGCCAGCTCTCAGAGGGACCTTACGATACGCATAACGCAGCTGGGTTGCCGATAAGTGTGCCACTGGAATCGTCCTGTGTAGTCTCGTCATCTGCTGATTAGGAAGAGCGACACGTAAGGTCCCTCCTGCGGCTCTCGCCGCAGTCGGGATGACATTGTTGTTTAGTGATGACATGGTAGTTGAATGATGATATCGCCGTAGGAATAAAGCTGCTCTTATCAATTTTGCGCGAAAGGTAAGCTGTCACTTGCCGACCTACGGGCTCGTCCGTATAGTAATGAGTCATCGATAAGGTCAGGAGGCAATCATGAATACCGCACAATTTTTCGAGCAACTGGATTTGCGCATCGCAAAGTACGATTTGCTTTGCCATCCGTTCTATAAAGCGTGGGCTGCGGGCGAGTTGACACGCGACGATCTGCGGGAATATGCGCAGCACTACTACCATCACGTTGAAGCATTTCCGTCTTATCTGGCCGAGTTCGCCATGCGTCTGGACGAAGGCGAGTTGCGCCGCGCGGTGCTGACGAATATGTGCGACGAAAATGGCTCTGGAACTGATTCTGTGCCACATTTCGACCTTTGGCTGGATTTTGCTGAAGGCATGGGGGCGGACCGTTCGATCCGCGGACATCAGCCGTTACCGGAGATCAACCGCCTTATCGCGCACTTTCATCGCGTAGCCGCTGAAGGCACGCCGGAAGAGGCGCTGGCTGCGTTTTATGCCTACGAATCTCAAGTGCCGCGCGTGGCCGTGGAAAAAGAGCGTGGCCTGCGCGAGATGTACGGCGCGGACGAGAAAACTTGCGGCTACTTCACGCTGCATGCCACCGCCGACATCTATCACTCGAATGTCTGGCGTAATCAGATGGAGAAGCGTGTAGCGGCGAGTCCGGAAGTGGTGGAAGCTGCGCTAAATGTTGCCGAGAACACGGCGAAAATGTTGTGGCAGGCGTTGGATGGCATCGAAGCGGCGCGCACTGCTTGCGCGGCATAAGTTGGTTATTAATGTAATTATGAGCCAGTAACCTTGCGATCTTAACGCAATCACTGGCTCTTTTTATTTGCTATCGCGAGGGCAAACAAAGGAACCAGCATTGACAACGAACCCGATGATCTGCCGTTCCTAATTGTTCATGACGTCCACCAGCAAAAAAGAAGGCGGCTCGGAGTCGCTGTTGCCCAGCAGGCTCGGCACGGTTCCGCCCACCTGCAAGCGAGTGTCATCTTTACCCGCATCTTCACCGCCAGTCAGGCTTCCGATAAAGGTCCGAGGCCGCGCCACGTGAGTATCGTCATCGGTTTTTGAGAAATACACCGCGAAGTAATAATCGTTCAGCGTCGAGAGCGAAAGCTTGATCGGACCGAGCCGGATGATGCACGGAGTGGCGGCCGAGAGTGGCTGGTTCGGACATACTTTTGGGTCGGTTAGCGAAATACTTGGATTAGACACTCCCCCTACTTCACTGGAGTCACCGCAGTGATCGTGGAGTTCTCCCGAGCGGTTGTGTAAAGGACATATTGCCGAAATCCACAGTAGTGCCGGCAACGAAACGTCGCAGCGCTTGTAACCGGGTAAAGGGATGTGCCGGGAATATTCTCCACGATTTAGTTGCCAGTCCAATTGGACGCGCCAGAGGACTGCAATAGCAGACCTACTCCAGCCAATAGATTTTTAGGAGCAGAAGGAGATTGTTGCGCGCCAGCGAGCAGCGATAGGGCCAGCACAAGCACCACGCAGCATGTCGAGTCTTCATTTCGGAGCCCCCCTTCCTGGCTTCGGAACGGCACAAGCATACTGCTATTTTGTCTGTCCGTAACCCATGAAAATTTTTCATTTGGAACGTCCAAAACGGCCAGAGTTACTTTGCGGACCTGAGATATAATTCGCCGTTTCAGAGCCGGAGTTCACAATGATCAACGGCGCGCATGTTGTGATCCACACCACGGACTCGGAAGCGGACCGGGCTTTCTTTCGCGACATTTTGAAGTTCCCCTGCATTGACGCCGGCCACGGTTGGCTGATTTTTGCCATGCCGCCCACGGAAGCCGCATTTCATGATTCCGAGGATAACGACCGGCACGAGCTTTACCTGATGTGCGACGACATCGCCGCCACCCTGGAAGATCTGAAATCGAAGCATGCGAAGGTCTCGGAGGTCAGCGAACAGCGTTGGGGAAAGCTTGCCAGCCTCACCCTTCCCGGTGGTGGCAGAATCGGTGTGTACGAGCCAAAACATCCCAGCCCACTGCATCGCTAAACTCAAGGCCCGATGATGCCCATCCAAATCGGTGTTATCTCCGATACTCATGGCCTGTTGCGGCCGGAAGCGATCGAAGCTCTGCGCGGATCCGATCAGATTATTCATGCGGGAGATGTCGGATCGCCTGAGATTCTGGAAAAGTTGGCCGTTATCGCTCCCCTTGCAGCTGTGCGCGGCAATGTCGACAAAGCCGCATGGGCACAGAAACTGCCAGAGACCGAAGTGGTTGAGATCGGCGGCATTTCCATTTACGTGCTGCACGATTTGGCGCAGTTGGATCTCAAGCCGGAAGCTTCCGGTTTTTCGGTTGTGATCAGCGGCCACAGTCATGTTCCGAAACAAGAAACGCGAAATGGAGTGCTCCATTTCAACCCCGGCAGTGCCGGGCCGCGGCGGTTCAAACTGCCGGTCAGCGTGGGCAGGTTGATCGTGGAAAATGGCGCAGTCCGGGGAGAAATCCTGCAACTGTCGGTGGACCACCCCTAATCACCGGTTCGTCCATTGCTACAATCACACAGCAATGTCACTCGAATTTAATGTTGAGGCGCGCGCTGGCGCGGCCCGGGCTGGACGCCTGATTACGCCTCACGGCGAGATCGAAACACCGGTCTTCATGCCCGTAGGAACAGTCGCGACCGTCAAGACCGTACCGCAGGATGTTCTCGAAGAACTCGGCGTACAGATTCTTCTCGGCAATACTTATCACCTTTATTTACGGCCGGGAGTGGAAACCATTCGCGAGTTCGGCGGACTGCACGGTTTCATGGCCTGGCCGCGATCCATCCTCACCGATTCTGGCGGCTTTCAAGTCTTCAGCTTGAACGAGCTGCGCAAGGTCAATGAATACGGCGTTACTTTCCGTTCGCATCTGGATGGCTCCTCGCACTTCTTCAGCCCGGAAAATTCCATGGCCGCGCAAATCGGCATCGGCGCGGACATTATTATGGCGTTCGATGAGTGCACCGAATATCCGGCAGACCATGCGCGCACGCAAGCTTCGATGGAGTTGACTTTGCGCTGGGCAGAGCGGAGCAAAAAATATTTTGAGGAGCATAAGCACGAGGTGCCGTGGAGCCGTCGTCAGTACCCAGTACCTGGTACCCAGTGCTTAGAGGTGCGCACTCAACAAAATGCGGCTACTGACAACTGGCTACTGGCTACTGAGTACTTGACTCAATCCCTCTTCGGCATTGTTCAAGGCGGCATGGAACTGGACCTGCGAAAAGAATCCGCCGAGCGTACGGTCGAGATTGGTTTTCCCGGCTATGCCATTGGCGGGCTCAGCGTCGGCGAGCCGCGAGAGCGTACCCGCGAAGTGGTGGAAGCCACGCTGGAATATCTGCCCAAAGACAAGCCCCGCTACCTCATGGGCGTGGGCACGCCGGAGGAGATTGTCGAATATGCGAACCTGGGCGTGGACATGATGGATTGCGTGCTGCCTACGCGGGCGGCGCGCCACGGATTGCTTTTTACTTCCGAGGGAAAAATTTCGATCAAGCAGGCGCGCTATGCGCAGGATGCCGGTCCGCTTGATCCCAACTGCGGCTGCCGCGTGTGCCGGCGCTACTCCCGGGCATATCTGCGTCATCTGTATGCTTCTAATGAAGTTCTGGCTCAGGTCTTAAATACCCTGCATAACCTGAGTTTCTACCTTGACACTATGCGGCGGGTGCGTCATTCTATTCGACTTGGGGAAGAGTCCCGTTCTCTTTCGAGCGTTTGGTCCCGACCGAAACCGTGACCTTGCTGAACAGACCTCCCCGGATTCAAGCCTGAGCAGTCCTGATCCGGCCAGAATCGATACTACTCCCGTCGTGAAATGACAGGGTCGTGGTGAGTGTAGGCGCGGGCAGTGGTTCGCGGACGGGCATGAGTGCGCTGGTTTCGCAAGTGATCGGGCGGCGTGGTTCTAAACAAATATGCAATTTTTCCTGGCAATGCAGGTTGGCGGTGGCGGAATGGGGTGGTTGAGCGTAGCCCCGCTGGTTTTCATTTTTGGCATTTTTTATTTTTTGCTCATTCTTCCCCAGCAGCGCCGCCAGAAGAAATGGACCGCCATGCTGGACGCGCTGAAGACTGGAGATAAGGTCACTACCAGCGGCGGCTTGCGCGGTACCATCATGGCGCTTAAGGATGATTCGGTTCATCTGCGTGTTCCGCCCAACAATATTGTGTTGGAAGTAACCAAGGCCTCCGTGACCCAGGTTACGACCACGGAAGAAGAAGTTAAGACAAAATAATCGCGGCAACCTGACTTGGATTTATTTTTATGACTAAGAATCTTACCTGGCAATTGATCGTCATCTTCGCAGTCCTGCTGGTTTTCCTGTTTGGCATCTTCGGCATTCCCCAGAGTTTCTCCGGAGAGGGCCTGCTTACGGCGATGACCAACCGCATTCATCTTGGTCTGGATTTGCGGGGCGGAACGCATTTGATCCTGCAAGTGCAGGTGAACGACGCGATCAATGTGGACTCCGACAATGCCATCGAAGTGCTCAAGGAACAGCTCAACAAGCGCAAGATTGCCTTTGCCGATATTTCCAAGCCCGATCCGCAGAATAATCCGGATCGCGTAGTGATAAAGGGTGTTTCGGCGGATGGGCGAAAAGATTTGCTCGACATCGCGAACGAGCGTTTGCCCGAATACAACCTCACCTCGGGAGCCGACAATTCATGGACGCTTGCCATGAAGCCGCAGACACTGACCGAACTGAAGAATAAAGCGGTCACGCAGGCGATCGAGACCATCCGGAACCGCATTGACTCGCTGGGAGTAAGTGAGCCGACGATTCAGGAGCACGGCCTCGGGCAATATCAAATTCTGGTGCAGTTGCCCGGCGTGGATGATCCGGGGCGGGTGAAGGACATCATGCAGTCGACCGCCATGCTTGAAATAAAGCAGGTCATGGGCGGCCCTTATCCGAGTGAAGATGCGGCGCGGCAAGATAAAGGTGGAGTACTGCCGCCGGATGCCATTCTGCTGCAAGGGCATGCGCAGCCCGGTGCGGCCGCTGCCGATCAGGCGTGGTATCTGGTGTCGCGCGTGTCGGCTGTACGTGGAAAAGATTTGCGCGACGCGCAACCCAGCACCGACCAGAATGGCCAGCCCAATGTGCGTTTCCAGTTGACGGGCGAGGGTGGGCAGCGTTTTTTCAATTTCACCTCGGCGCATGTGGGCGATGGATTAGCGGTGGTTCTCGATAACCGGGTGCAGGAAGTTGCCAATATTAAAGAGGCCATCCGCGATACCGGTGAAATCAGTGGCGGCAGCATGAGTCAGCAGCAGGCCAAGGATCTATCGATGATTCTGCGCTCAGGTGCGCTGCCAGCTGGCATCAAGTATCTCGAAGAGCGCACGGTTGGACCGTCGTTGGGATCGGACTCGATTCGCGCCGGGGTTCGCGCCGCAGTTGTCGGTATGTTGGCTGTTTTGATCTTCATGCTGATTTATTACCGCGCAGCCGGCATCAACGCCGACATTGCATTGCTGCTCAATCTGATTATCCTTCTCGGCTTCATGGGTTATTTCGAAGCCGTGCTGACCTTGCCCGGAATCGCCGGAGTGATCCTTACCGTTGGTATGGGCGTGGATTCCAACGTGCTGATCTTTGAGCGCATTCGAGAAGAGTTGAGGAACGGAAAGACGCCGCCATCGGCAGTGGATCAGGGCTTCAGCCATGCGTGGATCACGATTGTTGATACGCACGTTACGACGATCGTTTCAGCGGCAATCTTGTTTTTGTTTGGAACCGGACCGGTGAAGGGATTTGCGGTCACGCTCACCTTCGGCCTGCTGGCGAATTTGTTCACGGCAGTATTCGTGTCGCGGGTGATCTTCGACTGGGTTTTGAGCCGGAAACAGCGCGGCGATGCGCTGAGCATTTGAGAATTGAGTCATTTAGCGATTGAGTGATCAGGTCATTTGAAAGCAACGGACGTGAGAGTTTTCAATTCGCCCGATGACTCGGTCGCCCAATCGCTCAATTTCAACGAAATCATAAATCGGATAAGAGGTCATCCAGGTGGAGTTCTTTCGCAGCGTCAATATCGATTTTCTCGGCAAGAAGTGGTACTTTCTCGCCTTCTCGCTTGTGTTCAGCGTGGCAGGTGTGTTTTCCATGTTGTTCTGGCACGGCATCCCCTACGGCGTGGACTTCCGCGGCGGGACGCTGGTGTATGTGAAGTTTTCGCATACGCCGAATGACAATGAGCTACGCGCCGCCATGGACCGCGCTGGCCTGCATAATGCCAAGATCCAGCGTTACGATCAGCCTTCGAATAACGAGGTGCTGATCGATCTCGACGTGCAAGAGACCAGCGAGCAGGCACTCGACAATGGCAAGTTGAAGATCATTAACACACTCGAAACCAATGCTCCGGCCGGCAAGGATGATCTGAACAACGCAAGTTCTTTGGCGATCAAGAATTATCTGATGGACAAAGATCCGATGCATCTCGGCTCCGATGCGGATCTGAAATATACCCAACAAGCACAGGCGGTCATCGATGCCCGCGATAAAGGCCAGGGCGGCGTGCTGACATCTTTCGATCAGCTGAAAGGGCCGGTTGATCCCGCGGTAGTAGCGTCGCTCCCCGATAAATTCTTCCTTTCAGATTTCAGTGTGCGAAACGTCGAAATCGTGGGCCCACAGGTGGGAGCACAGTTGCGCCGTCAGGCGTTGCTGGCAACGGCCTATTCGCTGGCGGGAATGCTGGTTTACCTCGGATTCCGTTTCGAATGGATTTACGGCGTGGCCGCCGTGGTCACCGTGTTTCACGACACCCTCATTACCGTCGGCGCATTTTCGCTGCTCAACAAAGACATATCGCTTACGGTCATCGCCGCCATTCTCACCCTGATTGGTTACTCTAATAACGACACGATCGTGGTATTTGACCGCATCCGGGAAAACATTAAACTCATGCGGCGTGAGAAACTCTCGGAGATCGTAAATCGCAGCATCAACCAAACTTTAAGCAGAACCATCTTGACAGCCGGGCTAACCTTCCTTACTGTACTTGCTCTCTATCTATTTGGAGGCGAGGTGCTTCGTGGTTTCAGCCTCGCGCTGGTGATTGGCATCCTGATCGGCACGTATTCGTCGATCGCCATCGCTGCTCCTATTTTGGTGGCCTACCAGGATTGGAGAATAAGCAAGGGCAAACGGCCGATGGCTATGCCCGTCCGAACCAAGTAAAGGCAGTATGGCATTGCTTTTTGTTTTGTGATACGCCTTGGTCTGGATGATTAGCCGATGCTGAAAGAGACTAAAGTTAGTGCGCGGCGTAGTCGGATTTTGGGAGCAAAGGGGTGTTGGTCGGTGTCTAAGTTTACGTAGGCTCTGAGTAGGGAGAAATAGCCATGTTTGAAGATAGCCTTCTGGAATCGGGTGGCAGGCTGAAAACGAAGCGGGGGCGCACCACAACCTTCGCGATTATTTTAGAGATAGGATTAATCGGCATCATGGTCCTGATGCCCCTTATCTTTACAGAAGCTTTGCCTAAGCAACAATTAATGACCTTTCTTGTGGCTCCGCCCCCGCCACCTCCACCGCCTCCTCCCGCAGCCGCTCCGGTGCATGTGGTGCACCAGGTTCAAACCGATATCGTGAATGGTGCCTTGCGCACTCCCACCAAGATTCCTCAGAAAATTCAAATGATTAAAGAGGACGAAGCTCCGCCGGCCATGGCTTCGGCTGGCGTAGTGGGCGGCGTTCCGGGCGGCATTCCGGGCGGCCAGATGGGTGGCGTAATTGGCGGAATTATCAGCTCTACGCCTGTAGCCGTGCCCAAGGTCGCAACCCCGCAACGCGTACGCGTTTCGCAAGGCGTTTCCACCGGATTGCTGATCCGCAAAGTGAATCCAAATTATCCTCCGCTTGCGCGGCAGGCTCGCATCTCAGGAACAGTCGTATTGCGTGCCGTAATCAGTAAGGATGGTTCCATCGAAAACCTGACGCTGGTGAGTGGGCATCCAATGCTGGCTCCTGCGGCCATCGATGCGGTGAAGCAGTGGAAGTATAAGCCGTATCTGCTGAACGGCGAGCCTGTGGAAGTGGATACCGAAGTTCAAGTGAACTTTACGCTGGCCGGCGGTTAAACGCGGTAGCGAAAAAGCAGTTAGCAGTGGCAAGGACTCCCCTACCCACCTACATTCGTGGCCGGGAGGCCCGTTTACCGGCGCTGATGGCGTCCTTTGTCGGCAAGACTTAAGGATCGCCAAGGCCGGATCGTTGGAGCCTAAAATCGACAGGCTTATCGATCCTGTGAGCGCTCTAAATTCAGGTGTGGCGGCACAACTTTGTGTGCGCCAGGCTTGGCGTGGTTCCACGATTTCGCATCAAAGTCTAAGAAGTTCGAGGAGGGGATAGCAACTCATGGTAGCTAATTTTGCAGTAGCAGCTTTTAGTCATGTTCCAAGGGTCGCCGCCTGGGTGGTGCAGGAAGGTGGCGCAGTGGGATGGGATCCGATTTCGCTATGGAAGCAGATGGGTATCATAGCGAAAGCGGTCGTCATCATCCTGTTCATTATGTCGGGCTGGTCGATCGGCGTCATGATCGATCGCGCCATGGCATACAGCGCAGCCCGCAAGCAGTCGCGCGCCTTCGCCCCCGCGGTTGCGGGAGCTTTGCGCGATGGCCGCATCGACGAGGCGATCAAGGTTGCCGAGCGCAATAAGAAGAGCCATTTGGCCAAGGTTGTTACCGCCGGCTTGATGGAATTCAAGGCCCACCAGGATAGCCCGGGCACGATTCCCGGCGAAACCATTGAAGCTTCCAAGCGCGCTCTGGAGCGCACTGAAGCCATTGTTCACGCCGAGTTGAAGCGTGGACTCGGCGGCTTGGCCACCATCGGTTCCACGGCCCCGTTCGTCGGCCTGTTCGGAACCGTGATGGGCATTCTGAATGCCTTCAAAGGTATCTCAGAGCAGAAGGCTACCGGTCTGGGCGCGGTCGCAGGTGGCATTTCGGAAGCGCTGGTCACCACCGCTTTCGGTTTGCTCGTGGCGATTCCGGCCGTGATGATGTTTAACTACCTCACTGGACGCGTGGAAGCGTTCGATGTGGAAATGGACAATTCGTCGAGCGAACTGATCGACTACTTCCTGAAGCGCCGGGACGTTCGCCGGTCCTAGCTTCAGCGGTTTTTTAAGAGCTGACCTCAGCTGTGAGTTGCTTGTCTAGCGCCGGAATAACTTCCGGCGCTAGCTCCCTGATCTCAGCGACACCCGGAAGCATTGGAGATTCACCCTATGGCATTAGCAAAACGAAACGTAGGAGCCAACGTCAACTCCGACATCAATGTAACCCCGATGGTGGATGTGATGCTGGTGCTCCTGATTATCTTCATGGTCATTACGCCCATGTTGCAGAAGGGCATCAGCGTGGACATGGCGAAGGTAAACAATCCCACGCCGATGGCCGACGCCGATAAAGAAGACGCCCTGCTGGTCTCGGTGATGCGCGACGGCACAGTCTATTTCGGCGCCGATAAGGTTCCGGTAGACAGCCTGACCGGAAAAGTAAAGGATCGGCTGACCAACCGGACTGACAAGCGCGTCTATGTGAAGGCGGATGCGCGCGCGCACTTCGGCAATGTGGTTGGAGTAGTGGACAGCGTTCGCTCCGCGGGAGTGGACGACTTGGGCTTGCTTACCGACCAGCGAAAAGATACGCCGAAAGCTCCAGAGACCAATCCGGCGCCTGGCCAATGAAGCAGGCAGAAATTAGAGGAGATCGACTATGAGTATGGCAGTTGGCCCGAGCGGCGGCCAAAGCGCAAATATTAACGTCACTCCGCTCATTGATGTGCTACTGGTGCTGCTGATCATTTTTATGGTGATCACGCCGCTGACGCCGAAAGGTCTGGATGCGCTGGTTCCTCAGCCGCCCCCGCCGAATGCGCCCAAGAACAACACCCCCGACCGCACGATTGTGGTGCAGTTGATCGACCGCGGCGCCGGCAGCGAGCCCGGATTGAAGATCAATCAGGAAGATGCGACCTGGGACAATCTGCAGGGGCGTCTCGCCGATATCTACAAAACCCGCGCCGAGAAAGTCATGTTCGTGAAGGGCGATGATCCAATTCCATTCGCGGATGTGGCAAATGTGATCGACATCGCGCACGCTGCGGGCGTCGACAAAGTCGGCTTGATCACCGCGAAGATTGAAGCCGGCCAGTAAAACCTGGTTCGTCAAAACGACGTTCTGCGTTTCGAAGTAAGTGCCCGGAACAAGCTTTGCGGCACGGGAGTCGATACTCCCGTGCCGCGCCTGTTAAAGATGCGCCACCGCGCTTGTCAAATTGCTGTCTCTGGGCCTAGGATGCTGTGTGGCAAGGGAGAACTTATACTGCAATGAATAAATCCATTCGACTGCTCACGCTGGCGGCCGCGATGCTGGCGATTCTATCTTCGGTGGGCTGCGGCAAATTACGCGCCCGCGACCAGCTCAACAAAGGCGTCACTGCTTATAAGAACGCTAAGTACGAAGAGGCCATTGACCACTTCCAGCAAAGCGTCGCCCTCGATCCCACTTTGATCAACGCCAAAATGTATTTGGCCACGGCCTTCGCGCAGCAATACATTCCCGGCGCCGATACCCCGGAAAACAACAAAATGGCGGACCAGGCCATCGAGCAATATAAGCAGGTTCTCGATATGGCGGGGGCGGCCCGCGATCAGAAAGTCAACTCCGCCAAGGGCATCGCTTATCTGTATCTCAACATGAAGAAGTTCGACGACGCCAAAAAGTATTACCGCATGGCTGGCGACCTCGATCCCAACGATCCCGAGCCTTATTACTCTGTAGGCGTGATCGACTGGACCGCCTGCTACCAGCCGCGCATGGAAGAGCGTGCGAAACTCGGCATGAAGCCGGACGAGAACCTGAACCCAAAGAATAAAGATCAGAAAAAAGCCTGTGATGAACTGAAGACCAAAAATATGCCTTCGATTCAGGAAGGCATCGACAGCCTGAATAAAGCCATTCAGCTTCGTCCCGATTACGACGATGCCATGGCATATTTAAATTTGATGTACCGCGAGAAAGCCGATGTGGAATGCGACGATCTCGCCACCCGCCAGGAAGATTTGAAAACCGCCGATAGTTGGGTCGACAAGACTCTGGCTACCAAGAAAGCCAAGGCCGAGAAGCAACCCGGAACCAACGGCATCACCATGGACCAACCGAAGTAAAATTGACGGTCATAAATTGTTGTTGTGCACGAAAGCCCCAGATACCACTGGGGCTTTTTGCTGTGCATTTTGCTCTCGTACGTTCTTACGGTAAGCCTGCCGGCTTGCTGTAAAGCCTTACTTCCACCTGTGGGAATTGCTTCCTCTCAACTTCCGCGAACGATGCTCCCAGAACCTGATTGAGCATCATCGTTGTAGCGTCGGGATGGCTCGGCGCTCCATTACTCATCAGCACGACCCAGAGGCGCGAATAATGAGCGGAGATCGACTGCACAAATTCACCGGCGGGCTTGCCGGTGAAGTCACGATAGTCGAGCCGGTCATCATCGTGACGCGGATAGATAATTTGCGGGAAAGTCGTCACGGTTGGAGACGATTCGTTTGCGCGTAGGGACTTGAAGAATTCATAGGGCACACGTGCCTCCGCGATGTGAAACAGAATCGCATCGCCCGGAAGCGCATGATCGAGCACATAGTTTGACGAGGCCTTCGAGTCATCGCGATCAAGATCGAAGTCGTGGCTGTAATAGGAGAGCGTCCCTTGCAATGAGAGCAGAAGCATGGCCGTAAGGGTCAGAGCAATCAGCCATGGTCTGCCCAGCTTCCCGATGCCCGCCGCAGCCAGAATCACGAGTGCGGGGAGGCAGAAGATGAAATAGCGGCCCAGAAACAACGGCCGCGCCAGCGAGAGCAGCACAATAAGCGTTATTGGAAAGATGAGCCAGAGCAGCAGGAAGCGAACCGGCCACGCGTACCAATTAACATTGGTTTGCAAAATCTTTGATGTTCTCCCCGGCACGACGGCGATCGCGCAAGCCGTACTGTAGAGCAGAAGCAGAGGCAATCCTTCGTTACCCGCGATACGTTCGCCGAAATCTATCAGGTCGCGTATCCCAGGTCGCTGAATCCATCGAATCGGGCCTGCACCCGTTTTAGCTGCAAAGATCAGCAAGGGTAGAGACGCCAGGCTGATCCATATCCATGCGCGGCGCAACGTCTGAATGCATACGCGTGTTTGATTCAGACCGCGCACCGATAGCCAGTGGGTCGCCAGCAGCAACAAGGCATAGAGATGGGCGTAAACCGCGAGAATAGTGGTTAAACTGTAAGCTCGGCGGTTTCGCCGCATTGGTTTCGGCAGAGCGATAACAAAAAATCCACTCGACAACGTAGCTAGCAGCACCAACAACGAGTAGCTGCGAGCTTCCTGGGCATAGCGAATGTGATAGGCATTGAAACTTATCAGCGCGACCGCAATGAGTGCAGTGCGGCGGTCAAACAGTTTCGTCGCCAGCCAAAAAATCGCAGGCAAAGTTGCCACAGAAATAATTACGGACAAGCTGCGAATGAAGAATGGGCTGGACCCAAAATGCAGCCACCCGCGCAGCACCATGTAATACAGCGACATGTTGGCTTCGCGCCGCCACAATAACAGCGCAAAATCGTGCCATCGAAGCCGGGCCACCTCGACGCTGAAACATTCATCAAACCAAAAAGGTTTTCTCGCCAGAAACAGAAAGCGCAACACCGTGGCGGTCAACGTCAGTAAAGCCAGAGTGAATGCGCATGCCGTCGTCAAACGCGGCTGAGCGGGATGGACCGGCGGCGAGTAGTCTGCATCTGCAGACTGGCGCATCGAATTTACCGGAGTTGGCGAAGTCGTCATGCTGGCGGCGCGGCAAAAAGCACGAAATTCCAATGATATTATGCTAAAAGTAGGCTGCAATAATTAGGCTTTTTATGGCTGGTTTCGTATGACCGTGGCATCCTCCGCCTCAACTTCGCGCAACCGCGCTGGCAAGGGCAATGATAACGAGCGGCTGGCCGGATGCGTGTCGGTGATCGTGCCCGTCTACAACGAGGCGGCTCACGTCAACGAACTGCTGCAAGCGATCCATGCCTCGCCGGTAAAAAAAGAAATCATCGTAGTAGATGATGGTTCCACAGACGGCACACGCGAAAAGCTGCAAGCTATGCCACTGGCCGACGATGTGACCGTCGTCTTCCATGAAAAAAACTGCGGCAAGGGAGCGGCCATTCGCACGGCGCTGGAGTATGCCCGCGGAGAATACGTTCTCATTCAGGATTCCGATCTCGAGTACGATCCGCAAGACTATCCCGCGCTGCTGCATCCTTTGCAACGCGGCGAGGCGAACGTGGTTTACGGCGTGCGTCCGGACCGCCCGGAACGCGGCCTGCGATTTTTTCTAGGGGCGAAGTTTTTGACCCACCTCACCAATCTGCTCTATGGCGCAGGCATTCATGACGAGGCGACCTGCTACAAGGTCTTTCGCCATTCGCTTATCGCACAAATTCATCTGGAGTGCCGCCGCTTCGAGTTCTGCCCCGAAATCACCGCAAAGCTTTGCCGCATGGGCGAAAAAATTGCCGAGGCGCCCATTCATTACTCGCCGCGCTCGGCAGGCGAAGGCAAAAAAATCCGCCACTCCGATGGCTGGCTGGCGATCTGGACCCTAGTGCGGTACCGATTTCGCCGCCGCTCAAGCTGGGTCCGCTCGAACTCTCCGGCCGTTGTTGCTGCTCCTTTTGCGGTCAGCTTTTCGCGTCTTCCTTCGGATATTTTGTAGAGAAGTTCTCCAGCCTCTAAAAATTCGCTTACAGCTTCGTTACGATTGAAGCTGATGTCCTGCCGCTTCCAGCAGCTGAATTGCTAATTCTCGGGTTTGTTCCTGAATCAAAATGTAGTCGGTGTCGTAGGTTGAAATCGCGAAAATCGGAACGCCATTATTCGACAACGGTTCGATAAAGGAGAGCAGCACCCCGGTTTGCGAAAACGAAAACGGGCCTTCGAGCTTCAGGCAGACCCAGCGCGGACCCGAAGCATATTCGCCCGGAATATTTTTGATGGGGCAGACAATCGATAATTCATCGGAAGTGCGGCTGATCGATGTGAAGTCGCCTCTCGTTGCCCAGCCGGGAATGGATGCATCTGGCGCAAGGCGCACAACGGCATAGCGATCGAGTAATTGGCGGAATTTTAGCATTTACGGGCGATCGGTTATCTTGCCGCCGCGGCATCGAACAAATTAAGGAACTCCAGCTTCTTTTCCGCTGGCAAAAAAGATGCTTCGAATGAATTGCGCGCCAGCTCGCGCAGATGCTCGTCAGTGAATCCGAAAGTCTGCTGCGCGATCTGGTATTCGCGCGCAAGCGTGGTACCGAACATGGCGGGGTCGTCGCTGTTCAGAGTGATCATAACCCCGCGGTCAAAATAATTTTTCGCAGGATGTTCGCTGAGTCCGGGGCAAAGCCCGGTGCGCACGTTGCTGGTGAGGCAGATTTCGATGGGAATCTGGCGCTGGGCAAGCTCTTCCACAAGATCGGAATCGTGGAAGGCGGTGAGGCCGTGGCCAATGCGCTCTGCACGCAGGTTGAGCGCACCCCAGATGGATTCCGGCGGTCCGGTTTCGCCAGCGTGTGCGGTAAGCCTCATGCCGTGGTCGGCCGCCCAAGCATAGGCATCACGGAAGAGTTCCGGTGGAGCTTTCTGCTCGTCACCGCCGATGCCGATGCCGATGACTTCGCGATCGTGATAGCGGACTGCGATCTCGAATACTTTTTGCGCGGGCTCCGGGCCGAATTGGCGAACCGCATCGAAGAGCCAAAGCAGAGAGACTCCGAAATCGCGCTTTCCGCGGGCGCGGCCCCGATCCAGGCCTTCGAAAATAGCGTCAAAATCCTGCTTGCGCCACAGGCAGACTCCGACCGAGACATAAACCTCGGCGTGTAAAACATTTTCTTCTTTCAGCCGTTGCATCAGACGATAGGTGATGAGTTCGTAGTCTTCCGCCGTGCGCAGGTGCTCAGTGATGTTTTTGAAGGCGAGTAAAAAGCCGGGGAAGTCGGCATAGCGGTATAGCGCATCCACTTCGGCCCGGCTGACGTGTTCACCGTGGCGCTGGCGCAAGTCATGCAGCGTTGCCGGCTCGATGGAACCCTCGAGGTGCAGGTGCAACTCGGCCTTGGGAAGCAGGCGGATAAAACTACTCGGCGGTCGATCGGGCATGGACATCACATGTCAATTGTAGATTCTTGCTGGAAGATTTGCGAGGAGGAGCGCACTATCGCGGAAAGAAGAGAACTTTGGCCGTCGTGGGATGCCATTCAGGCTGTAGTACCGAAAAGGGTAAAGGGATCCTTCGACTACGCAGGCCGACTCGCGTTGCTCATCGGCCTGCTCCGCTCAGGATGACAGTGCACGTCTTATTGAGGCTGAGGAACTGAGAGCCTATGGCTGCTAGCTACTTCTTAGCGAACTCGCTCCTGTGACGGCTGTAGAAGAAATAGATGACCAGGCCAAGGGCAAGCCAGATCACAAAGCGCAGCCAGGTGATGATCGTCAGCCCGAACATCAGGCCGCCGCAAAAAAGCACGGAGAGCAGAGGGAACCACGGAACAAAGGGCACACGGAAGGCGCGCTTGCGATCGGGCTGTCTGCGACGAAGCAGAATCACTCCCAGCGAAACCAGAACGAAGGCAAAAAGTGTGCCGATGTTGGCGAGGTCGGCGGCATCTCCAATATCGACGAGGCCGGCGGGAATCCCTACGGCGAAACAGGCGATCCAGGTGGACCAATGCGGCGTCTTATATTTCGGGTGCACCGCAGAGAACAGCTTGGGCAACAAGCCGTCGCGCGACATGGCGTACCAGATGCGCGCTTGCCCGTACTGAAACACGAGCAGCGAAGAGATCATGCCCGTGAGCGCTCCGATTACGATGACGGAGCGGAAGAACGGGTGCACGCCCAGATACTTCATCGCGTAGGCCACGGGCGCTTCGGCGGCTGCACCCGACACGAAAGTTGTGTACTTCATCATGCCGAGCAGGACAACGGCAACGCCGACATAGAGCAGCGTGCACACCACCAGCGACATGATGATGCCGAAGGGTAAATCTTTTTGCGGATTGCGCGATTCCTCGGCGGCGGTGGAAACCGAATCGAATCCGATGTAGGTGAAGAAAACGATGGCCCCTCCGGTGACGATTCCAGCGAAACCGGAAGGCGCGAAGGGTACCCAGTTCGCGGGCTTCACCAGCATTCCACCGACGACCAGAAAGGTCAGGATGGCGCCGATTTTCACCGTGACCATGATGTTGTTGGTCTCCGCCGACTCCTTCACGCCGCGCACCAGCAGCAGCGTGAGAGCAAAAACGATAAGGAAGCCGGGGAGATTGAAATAGGCGCCCGTCCATTGCCCGCCGGCCCAGACCGGGCTCGCCCATTTGTCCGGCAGGTTGATGCCGAACACGGCCAGTTGCGCTTTCGTATAACCGGCAAAACCAACCGCGACCGCGACGTTCGAGACGACGTATTCAAGGATCAGGTCCCAGCCGATGATCCAGGCAAAAATTTCGCCGAGCGTGGCGTATGAGTAGGTGTAGGCGCTGCCGGCGATGGGGATCATCGAAGCCAGTTCGGCATAGCAGAGTCCGGCGAAGCTGCAGGCGACGGCAACCAGCAGGAATGAAATCGCGATCGAAGGGCCGGCCGGTGGGCGGCCGTGCATGAGCGCTCCCGCCGTGCTGCCGGTGCGCACGAAATTAATGATCACGTCGAGCGCCTGCGCATGCAGGATGGATGGGGCCTGGAAATATTCGCCCGCGGCCGCAGTGCCGGTAAGGATGAAAATTCCCGAACCGATTATGGCGCCGATGCCCAGCGCCGTGAGCGACCACGGTCCCAAAGTTTTTTGCAGCCGTTGGCCGGGCGCTTCGGATTCGGAGATCAGCTTGTCGATCGACTTGCAGCAGAAAAGCTGGTTGTTGGAGGTACGAACCGATTCCCCGGGTTCCGTGGTTGGTTGGGACAAGTGGTGGTTGTCTCCTGACTAAGCATTTAGCAATTGGCACTTAGCATTTAGCCCTTCCGGTATTTTGTCAATCCGAATGGACCAAATGCCAAGTGCTTAATGCCAAGTGCCGCTTACCGCTTGGACTGTCCGCGCACCAGCTTCTTTACTTTGCGCTTTTTCGATCCGCGAGCGTAATCGCGGGGTTTCTTCGGTTTTTCCACTTTTGCTTTTTTGCGCGAAGCGCGTTTTGATTTCTTGCGTTCTTCTCTGCTTAGTTCTGCTGTGTTTGCCATGAATGCTTTACTTTTCCTCTTCTCTCATTACGAATTGTGATTCATCGCCCACGATTGTGTCGTGGACTTGCTAATGCGCTCCGTCAGAATGGAGGGAACCGGTCTCGCGATCCCCAGCACTCAATGTCGTCGCTCCAGTAAACCTGCCCATCTTCGTTGGTCTGAATGGTGCGCGCCCCGTAGGCCACAGTGAACTCGACATATGACCACGTGGGAGATTGCGGCGGCTGCATGGCGATCTCATTGAGCACTAGCTCGTTCCAGATTTTGCAATCGCGCGCGTTATGCGGATTCGGCGCGGTGAGCGCATTCACCGGTTTGGCTGTGTAGAAGTTATCTAATATCAACCCTTCGGGCTCGAAGTTACCGTCCGAATTCAACACCTGCAACTCAATCGCGAATTGATAGACATCCACCGGTTTGTTTGTGCCTACTTCGGTGTCATGGTGCAGCCACATGCCCTGGGGCGATCCATCGAGTATGGAGAAATATTCATAGGTCGGCTGTTTCTGCGGGGTTGCGGGAACAGAATCCGCCTGCGCGGCTGGCCGGCGCTCATGGCGCGGCTGCGGCGTTTGCGCGAAACCCAGCGATGCCGTCAACATTCCCAACAAACCAACCCATATCCACTTGCTGCTTGTGTTCACCATGAATCTCTCCCCGGGGTCTTAATTCCGCCGCTTCAAAGCGCCAACGAACGGTCTAGGCTCGCTCCAGCTGGGCGTACTTTTCTACCAGCTTCTTCAATCCGAAGCGAGGAAATTGTACCGTAATCTTGGCTTCTTCGCCTTCTCCTTCTCGCAAATAGACCGTTCCCTCGCCATATTTGGGGTGCCGGACCTTCTGGCCGGGGCGGAAGCCGCGCTTGCCGGTAGGCTCTTCGACCGGCATTTTTGGGACGGTAAACTTCTTCCCACGGCTGGCGAAGAACTCGGCTATGTTCTCGATGGAGTTATAGGGTTTGGACGGAGCTGTGGCCTTCTGGCGTGTTGCCTGGGCCGTTCCGCGCTTCCAGCTTGCGCTTTGATCTTCGTCTTCGTAGGAGTAGTGAGCGTTCTGCGCTACGCTGTTTTGCCATGCTGGACGGGCGAGAGCGGCGGTCCCCGCACGAGAGACGCTTCTTCCCAGTTCTTCGATCAGTGGCGCCGGAACTTCTTCCAGAAAACGCGAAGGAACGCTGGCTTCTGGGAGGTCGGTGCCATAGCGCCGACGGTAGACCGCACGAGTCAGGATGAGCTGATCCATGGCACGCGTCATGCCCACATAGCAAAGGCGGCGTTCTTCCTCTACTTCATCAGGCTGAAGCATGGTGCGCGAATGCGGAAACAATCCTTCTTCGAGGCCGCTCAGGAAAACGAGTGGGAACTCCAGGCCTTTGGCGGCATGCAGGCTCATCAGCGTGACTTGCGAGCGCTCGTCGTAATCATCAGCGTCGCTGATGAGGGCGGCGTGGTCGAGAAACTGATCGAGAGTCTCGCCGCGGTCGCGCGAGTCCATGGCGGCGTTCACCAGCTCGCGCAGGTTTTCAATGCGGGAGAAGGCTTCCGGCGTGTCCTCGGCTTCGAGAATTTTGATGTAGCCGGTGCGATCGATCAGGAATTTCAGGATATCGGCAGTGCTAACCGCTGGAGCGGAAAAGGAATCTGGCGCAGCAGTTTCAGGGTCAGTTTTATGGGCCGTGATTTCTTGTTGCGGAGGAATTGCCGGCAGAACACTCGGGCCACTCTCGACTTCGTCTCCGATGTAAGCTCCCCCGAAATCGAAGGACGTATTTTCGAATTCGGTTGGGTCGAAGGCGGCTGCATCGTCCTCCTCAGAATCGTCTTCGTCGGCGTGCAAGATTTGCGGCGCTTCTGGAAGTTGAGTGGGATTCCCAGCGGCTTCTTTCAGAAGATTATCGGTGTTTACATGCTGCGCTTCCGCGCCTTCTTCCAACTGTTCCGCGAACGTTCCGGCCAGCATGGCCTGCGCGTCGATAATCAATTGTTGAAAGCTCTTCAACGCCGCGAGCGCACGCGGAGGAAGCAACTGCCGTCGAATCGCCTCTCTGGTAGCTCCCCAAAGCGAAAGGCCGGTTTCGAGCGCGAGCCGTTCGATGATGTCCATCGTGCCCTGGCCGATACCCCGAGTTGGCCGATTGATGACGCGCAAAAGCGAAATCGAATCATCAGGATTCTGAATCACCTTCAAATAGGAGATCATGTCCTTGATCTCGGAGCGGTCGTAAAAAGAGAATCCTCCGACCACGTGATATTTCAGGCCGTAGCGGCGCATGCCTTCTTCAAACAGACGAGACTGCGAATTCGTCCGGTAAAGCACCGCTGCGCGCGGAGTTTCGCCGCGCTGTGCGGCCTCGCGCAGATATTTCGCGATGGCATCGGCGGCGAAGAGCGCTTCGTTTTCCCCGTCCGGAGCTTCGTAATAGCCGATCTTCGCCCCTCCCTGGCGCGAAGTCCAAAGATTCTTGCCTTTGCGGCGGAGATTGTTGGCGACAACAGACGATGCAGCCTGCAAAATATTCTGCGTAGACCGGTAGTTCTGTTCGAGACGGATAATTTTTGCTTCGGGAAAATCCTGCTC
The DNA here is from genome assembly GCA_035486715.1 of Candidatus Aquilonibacter sp. Lineage (GTDB taxonomy): Bacteria > Acidobacteriota > Terriglobia > Terriglobales > Acidobacteriaceae > Sulfotelmatobacter. The sequence goes on along the minus strand of DATHMV010000064.1, from coordinate 42,953 downwards.
AAACTCGAGAATGTTGCGAATGTCAGCCCCGCGCCAGGAATAAATCGACTGATCTTCGTCACCCACGGCGCAAACGTTGTGGCGCTCACCCGCCAGCATACGCATCAGTTCGTACTGCGGACGGTTAGTGTCCTGATATTCATCGATCAGCAGGTATTGAAAGCGCTTGTTGTAATACTCCCGCACGGGCGCAGAAGTTTTCAGCAGCCGCGTGGCTTCGAGCAGCAGGTCATCGAAATCGAGCGCATTCGCCTTGCGAAGTTCCTTGCGATATTCCTCGTACAAGTGCGCGATCTTCTCAGTCTTTGGGTCGGCCGATTGCAGATACAATTCCTGCGGATTGAACATGTGATTCTTCGCCCACGAAATGCGCGAGAGCACGATACGCGGGGTGAGTTGCTTGTCGTCAAGGCCGAGCCGCTTCATGATCGACTTCACCACCGATTGCATGTCGCTCTCGTCGTAGATGACGAATTTTTTTGTATGGCCAATCGGCGGCTGGCCATGCACGGCTGAAGGAATTTGCAGCGCTTCAATATCGCGCCGCAGAACGCGCACGCAGAACGAATGGAAAGTGGAGATCACCGGCTTGGCAATGCTGAGTCCACCAACCAGTTTTTCCACCCGCTCGGCCATTTCAGCCGCGGCTTTGTTGGTGAAGGTCATCGCCAGGATGGATTCCGGCATCACGCCCTTATGCTCGATCAAATAAGCAATCCGGTAGGTAATGACACGCGTCTTCCCGCTGCCCGCGCCAGCGAGGATGAGCACCGGGCCCTCGGTAGTTTCGACGGCCTCGCGCTGCTGCGGATTGAGTTGTTCCAGAAAAGACAATGCGGGAGTGGCTCCGGTCGTGATGATTCAATTTTACAGGGGAATGAAGATTAAACCCACGCGCCCATCAAATGCCCGACTCCTCCGCGAACCAGCAGGCCGTCGGAACGGTCTTTGAAATAACGCTCGTTGATCTGCGCGCCTTGCAGAAATTCAGTGCGGTGGAAGCCTAGATTCTTCAAATCGGCTTGCAACTTCGCGGGATCGAAGAACAACTGGAACGGCTCGCCCACGGATGCAACCCGTTTTGAGAGTGCACCCAGCGCTTGCCGCTGCCCTGCATTCAGCAGCGCCGGGTCAAGAGCAAAGTCGAACACTACACCACTTCCGACAGGCATGTTCGCAATCAGGCTGAGAGTGGTCATGCAGGCTTCGCGCGTTAGATACGGCGTCACGCCCAGCCAGGAAAAGAACGCGGCAGAATTGATGTTGAATCCCGATCGTTTCAATTCGGCTTCGAGCGTTTGCTGTTCGAAATCGATAGGCACGAACGTCAACGACGATGGAATCGTAATCCCAGCGGTTTGCAGTTGCTCGCGCTTCCATGCCTGCGTAGCAGGATGATCGACTTCAAATACCCGCAAGCCCGCGTGCGGATTGCGGTAGGCAAACGTATCGAGTCCGGCGCCCAAAACTACATACTGCGATACGCCCTGCGCAACGGCGCGCGCCAGTTCATCTTCGGCGTAGCGGCTGCGCACGGCCATGAATGCCCGGAAGGCGCGGGAAAATGTGTGGTCTTCTTTCGGATTGGATTGAAGTTCTTCCGCCGCATCCCGGCCAATAATCCGCAACGCCAGCGGGTCGTCAAGAACTTTGGGGTGGTCGAGAAGTTGATGCGCGGCGCGGCGGATGGCCACGCGGTGAGCTGTTCTGCTGAAAGTGCCTTCCTGCATATTTTGGAATCGTGTTCGTCAGCGGGTAATGGTGAACTCAGGCTGGTTCTCCAGTTTCCGCCCGCGCCAGCTTGCATTCCTCGCAGGGGCAGATTTCGCGGAGAAGCCGCCAGGAATAAATTCCCAGATCGTGGTCGTCGTTCCAGGCAAACCGGATCGCGTACTTGCCGATCCCTTCGGCGGAGACGGGCCTGGCCGCAGCTTTGAACATGGGCAACATGCCGGGTGCAAGTTTTGGCGGCTCACCGGGCTTGCGCCCGGACTTTTCACGCTCTTCGTTGCACATGGCGCAAGGGCAGGCGTCTCGCAGGTAGACAAAATCGTAGTGCGAAACGTGACCGTCTTTCCACTCAATATCGAGTCCGGTACCGGTGGTCAGATTTACTTTCACCGACTTCGGATCTGTGGTGGAAGTGGACGACTGAAGCGGGGACTGCATGATTTCAGTATCGCACAGGGAATTCACAGGCTGAGGCCAGCGTCAGTGAGAGGAAGTCGAGGTGCCGCCCGTAGCGGGTTTAGGACTGGTAGCAATGCCTACGGCTAACCCTCCAAGAGCGCCAGCCAGGATTCCCATCAACGCCAGAACGAGCGCGCTTTCGGCTAAAGTTGCTTTCCCACGGTTTGCCATATATCGCTCCGTACCCGCACTGAAAGGCAAACATAGTTTACCTTGCCGAGGCTATAAGGGGCGAATTGTCGGAAAGGCCATAATCCGGTAAAATGGGAGCTTCCGTTAGAAGTTCTGAAAGGATCGAACAGCAGTCATGGCACAACAATGTGATATCTGCGGCAAGAAGCCGCAATCGGGAAACCGCATCAGCCACGCGCATAACGTTACCAAGCGACGCTGGAATGTGAATCTGCGTCCGGTACACGCCCGCGTAGGCGCGACCACCAAGCGCATGCGCGTCTGCACCTCCTGCCTGCGCAGCGGCAAAGTGGTTAAGGCGTAGGCGCAATTTTCGATTTTGATCCGGCAATCGAAAATTTCTACTGCACTCCCAGCAACTGCACATCGAAGATGAGGGTGGCATTCGGAGGAATCGGTCCGTCCGGAGTTCCTTCCGCGCCGTAGGCCAGGTCGGGAGGAATGCGCAACTGCCGCTTGCCGCCCACCCGCATTCCCGCGACGCCTTCCTCCCATCCCTTGATGACTTCGCCATTGCCGATGGTGAAATCGAATGGCTTGCCCGCATCGACTGAGCTGTCGAATTTCTTGCCATTGGTGAGCCAGCCCGTATAGTGCACGCGCACGTGGCTGCCCTCTTTGGCAGTCGCAGCGTTACCCACGCGAATGTCCCAGTAGATGAGCCCCGAAGGAGTCTTCACTCCGTCACCAGTGACCTTTGTCGGAGCGCTGGTGTTCGGAGCGGCAGACTTTCGGGTTGCGGTCTGCGCGAGAAGAAACGCTGCCGTCAACGAGAGAACGATGGCAACTGCAATGACAAACCTGGTCATTCAAATTCCTCCGACGATTCTCAGACACTATCTTAACTAAATGACAACCGAAACGCAGCCGAGGGAGTTCTGACCAAGGTTCTTCTTTGCGATCTTCGCAAAGGGATCGCCAAGGACGCGAATCTCGAAGATTAAGTTCTTCAGGCCAGAGCGATCGCGTCGATCTCCACCAACACGTCCTTGGGCAGACGCGCCACCTCCACCGTGGAGCGGGCCGGCGGCGCGGAGCTGAAGTATTTTCCATAGACCTGATTCATCGCGGCAAAGTCATTCATGTCCTTGAGAAAGACGGTGCAGCGCACAACTTTTCCCAGCCCGCTGCCCGCCGCTTCGAGAATTTCAGAGAGATTGCGCAGCACGCGATCGGTTTGCGCCGCGACATCGCCCGCGATGACCTGTTGAGTGGCCGGATCAATGGCGATTTGTCCCGAGGTGAATATGAATCCGTTCGCCTTGATGGCTTGCGAATAAGGGCCGATGGCTTGAGGAGCGTCTTTGGTAGAAACGACTTCGCGCATGGTTCCTCCGCCGTCAATTAACGCAGATGCAAGCGGCAAGGTCAAATCTGCGGTGGGCGACGCCCGGTCAGGAGCGTAGGTGACGCCGTTCGGCCCGAGCGCGCGCAAAGCGGCCTTTGAGGGCGCCCGAAACAACAGGTCCCACACAAATGGGGATTACCGGAAAGTGGCGGCGGGCGGGATGTCGCGGCCATCGTTGACGCTGATGCTCGCTCCGGAGGTCATTCCGCAGCGGGAAATCCTATGTGCCGGCTGTTACGAAATCCGAAAAAGAAGGCCTTAGGGGCGGCGGCAGGGAGAAAGCGGTGGGGGGGTACGCTAGGCACGACTTAGAGAAGCCGCGAGACCAGTCTGTTACGAAATCCGGACAAGAACATTTTTTACGTTGGCGCAGTGCCCATTTTTGCTTATATTCGGCCAAAAGGAGGTCCCATAAATTCCAAAAGGGACGAACTGCCAAACGACCACAAAGACGAAGCACAACAGGGCGAGGATCGAAGGGAGTTCCTGCTCCGGGCAGCCCTAACGGCTGCGGGTATTTCCGTGGCTTCGATTTCCCTTCAGGCATCCACGGAGTCAAACGCCGCCGTTCCGCTAAAGAAGCCCATCTCCTGGAGGCTCCTAACATCCGACACTAAGAAGGAAGGAGCCGTCACGGACAAAACCGCCGTCGTCGAACTGACGGGGAGTAATGGTGCGCGTCATGTCGTGGATTCTTCTTCGAAACGCGTCGAGCACGAGGGCGGGTATTTGGTCATTGGCTTCATGAAGATCGACCAGTACGCAGGCCCTTCGGATCCGAATCCGGCCCATTCCGAGACACGAACGGTAATTGTATCCACCAAGTTCGGAGCCGTCGCGGACAGCGTACGTAAGGATGAGGTAACCGTTCAGGTGATCGATGAGGCCGGGCTAAAGACATTTCCGCCGACCATCGTCAAAGTACCCGTTCCGAACCCCAATCTCGGGCTTTCGGACCAGGAGTTGATGGACAAGATCTTCACCGAGAAACTCGGAACTCGCCAAGCTTCACAATAGAGGAGGTAATACCATGGGGGTTGACCCATATTGCTACGGCATTTGCGTGGGGATTTGTACTGGAAGAGTCCACCGAGGGAGGCCCGGGGTTCGCTTCCCTTCAGATCTTCTGCAACCTCTGCACTTCATGCACGCCCGGAATTTTTCTCAGCCCAGCCATAATTTGTTCAAGATGTTTAAGGTCTGAAATGTCGAGAACGATCTCGACGCTGGCCTGGCTGTTTTCCGTGCGTGCGCCAATGTTGCGGATGTTGCTTTGCGCGTCGCCAATTACTCCGGTGATATTCTTGAGCATCCCGAAGCGGTCGTCGCAGTAAACCGTCAACTTGACCGGATAAGCTGTGGGTGTGGTTTCGTCGCGTCCCCACTCGACATCGATGCGGCGCTCCGGTTCGTACATCAGATTGGTCACGTTGGGACAGCCCACCGAATGCACGGCGACTCCCTTGCCGCGCGTGATGTAACCGACGATGCTCTCTCCGCGAATCGGATTGCAGCAGCGTGCGCGGTAGACCAGCATATCGCCCTGGCCTTTGACCATGATGGCGTTGTGATCTCCGAAAACACGGCGCACCACGCTGGCAATTGCGCCGGGCTTGTTGGATAATCCCTCGGCTTCGATGTCTCCCGCCATTGAGGGCGTAGCGCCCGCCGGAAGCAGGCGCGCCAGCACCTGCCGCGCGGAATATTTTCCGTAGCCGATGCCCGACATCAAATCGTCGACCTTGCCCAGGCCGTAAGCGGCTGCGACTTTCAACAGTTCGTCGTCCTTAAGATCCTTGAGCGCGATGCGGTATTTGCGCGCCTCTTTCTCGATCACCTTGCGGCCAATTTCAATCGAACGCTCGCGCTGGTGCACGTTGAGCCAGTGCTTGATCTTGTTGCGCGAGCGCGATGACTTGACCAGCCCCAGCCAGTCGCGGCTGGGCTTGTGCCCGGACTGCGTAATAATTTCGACGATGTCGCCGGAATGCAGTTTGTGACGCAGCGGCACCATGCGTCCGTTGACTTTGGCTCCGACGCAGGTGTGGCCGACTTCGGTATGAATCGTGTATGCGAAGTCGATGGGCGTAGCGTCGCGGGGAAGCACCACGACTTTGCCCTTAGGCGAAAAGGTGTAAACCTCTTCGGGATAAAGATCGACTTTTAGCGCGGACAAAAACTCATTGGGATCGCTCACGTCGCGCTGCCACTCGACCACCTGCCGCAGCCATGCCAGCCGCTGCTCATCCTGCGCCGAGACTGGACCATCCTTATACTTCCAGTGGGCCGCGATGCCTTCCTCGGCCATCTTGTGCATCTCTTCGGTGCGAATCTGGATTTCGAACGGCGTCCCGTCCTCCGTGATCACCGAGGTATGCAGCGACTGATAAAAATTCGGCCGCGGCATGGCGATGAAATCCTTGATGCGCCCCGGGACCGGCCGCCAGATGTTATGAATGATTCCGAGTACGGCATAACAATCCTGCAAGGAGCGCGTGATCACACGCATGGCGAAAAGGTCGTAAACCTGGTCGACGGAAATATGTTGGCGCTGCAATTTTTTATGAATGCTGTATAGCCGCTTGATGCGGCTTTCCACCTTCGCCTGAATGCCCGCTTCTTTCAGCTTGTCCTGAATGATGGCCTGCATCTTGGCGAGAAAGGCTTCGCCCTGCTTGCGCCGTGCGTCAATGGCTTTTTCAACCTTCTCGTAGCCGGTGGCATCGAGAAAGCGGAAGCCCAGATCTTCCAGCTCACCGCGAATTTTTCCCATGCCCAGCCGGTGCGCGATGGGTGCGTAAATCTCCAGCGTCTCTTCGGCAATTTTGCGTTGACGCTCGGGTTCAAGGTGCTCCAGAGTGCGCATATTGTGCAGCCGGTCGGCCAGTTTGATGAGCACCACGCGAATGTCATCGACCATGGCGAGCATCATCTTGCGCAGATTTTCTGCCTGGGCTTCTTCACGCGTGGCAAAGTCGATTTTGCTGATCTTGGTGACGCCTTCCACGATGTGCGCCACCTGCTCGCCAAATTCCTTGCCGATGTCGACAATGGTGACCGATGTATCTTCGACCGAGTCGTGCAGCAACCCGGCGGCGATGGCCACCGGATCCATCTTCATATCGGCCAGCACCAGCGCCACTTCCAGCGGATGTACCAGATAAGGCTCGCCGGAAGCGCGCATCTGGCCTTCGTGATGTTTCAGGGAGTAGTCGTAGGCTTTCTTGACGATGGAGAGATCGTCGTGCGGGCGGTTTTCCTGAATCCGCTTCATCAGCTCGCGGAACTTGGTGAGCGTAAGAGCGGTGGTCGCAATCTGTTGGCGCAGACTCGCCATGTAGGATTATAGCTTGCGGAGACTTAGGCCCGTGCGCTGCAGATGCATGCTGCTTATGAAATCAGAGCTGAAAATGAGTAGTTTCGCCATTTCAAAGCGTTCAATCCCGTCCATAATTTGTTCCCTTACTTTCCGAACTGTTAGAGTGACCATTGCCAGCCATGAATTCCAGAATTCTCGTCAGCGGAACCTCCGGTTTAATTGGGACAGCCCTCCTTCCATCGCTTCGCACGAACGGCAGTTCCGTGGTGCGGCTGGTGCGTGGTCCGGCGAAAAGTGACGACCAGATTTCATGGGACCCTTCAAAACCTCTGAATCCCGCGCTGATCAGCGGCTTCGATGCCGTCATTCATCTCGCGGGCGAGAGCATTATGGGGCGCTGGACGGCGGCCAAGAAATCTAAGATTCACCACAGCCGCGTGAATGGAACGCTGAATCTTTCCCATGCGCTGGCGAACGCCGAGGAGAAGCCCCGAGTTTTTATTTGCGGCTCGGCGATTGGCTATTACGGAGATCGCAGTGATGAACTACTTCGCGAAGAGAGTGCACCGGGCACGGGATTTCTCGCCGAGGTTTGCCAGGAGTGGGAAGAAGCGACTACGCCGGCGGTGCAGGCCGATATTCGTACCGCGCACATAAGGACAGGAGTTGTACTGAGCCCTAACGGGGGTGCGCTTAAAGCCATGCTGCTGCCATTCAAAATGGGCCTCGGCGGACGCACCGGTAGCGGGCGGCAATGGATGAGCTGGATCGATATACGAGATATGGTCGGAGCCATGCACCACATTCTGAAAAATGATCTGATTCAGGGGCCCGTAAACATGGTCGCTCCCAAGCCGGTGATGAACGCGGAATTCGCCAAAACGCTGGCCAGCGTAATTTCGCGCCCGGCAATTTTCCCCATGCCGGCCTTCATGGTGAAAACAATTTTCGGTGAAATGGGCGAACAATTGTTGCTGGCGAGTCAAAAGGTGGAACCCGGCAAGCTGATTTCGAGCGGCTATCCTTTTCGCTTCCGGGATCTGCGGGCTTCGCTGGAAGCGCTCCTCCGCTGACTTTAATTCGGCGCTGATTTAATTCTGTTCCGACCGCCGCATCTCTTCGTGAAGTTTTTGCAGCAGGTCGGCCCGCTGCTCGGTAGTCAACTCCCGCTGCAACTCTTCCAAGGCCAGAGCCACGATGTGGTAATGGTGTGTGCCGGCAAACTTGGGATCGCAGGTGATGTCGAGCCAGAGTTTGTGCATGAGTTCAACATCTTGCGGACGTAATCGCGGATTGTGGGGGCCAATGGCGTACTCGCGAACGCTTCCATCGGGCGCGCAGACCTCCAAGGTGATGCGGGGGCGCGGCTCGGGCATGCGCTCCCACGCGTCTCCGGTAAGCTTGGCTTGCTCGTCGGAGGTCAGCTTGTTGGAGAGTCCGCAGACGACACGGCTGGAATCGAGGCGTTGCGCGGTTACCATGATGGCTTCGAAAACATCCGTCGCGGGAACCACTAGCAGCGAAATCGGCTTGCCTTCTTTTTCAGCGACCGCGACCGCGGCGGTAAACAACTCCTGCTCGTAATGATCGAAAACCTGGCTGGCTTCCAGCACTGAGCTGCCGCTAAACGTGTGCTCGCGATGGTAAAGGCGAGCGCTCATCACCACGACATCCTGCTTGGTGATATCTGTATGTCCAAGAATATGGCGCAAATAGTACAAGTTGCGGGGATCACGCACCGCGACCAGAACATTTCCTGCGCGCACACCCATGGCGCCGCTGCCCAGTTCCTGATTGCCGTAAACGCGGAATTGGTCAAGCTGTTCCGGTTTTCCGTGACGCTCTTTGGCCACGTGACGCTCAGAGATGGTGAAAATCGTGTAGAATACGGCGCTAAAAATCAATCCGGCAATCGTGGCTTCGTACTTGGTAAATAGATTCACGATAGCTGTGATCAGCAGCACCGCTGAAATCAGGATTAATCCCAGGGGGATCTCAGTTTTGCCGATGTGCAGGTTGCCCGGAACCTTCCATTGCCGATTGCCCGGTTCGGTGTAACGCAGCACGAGTACGGCGATCGACTTCATGGCGAAGCTCCAGATCACGCCGAAGGCATAGAGCGCCGCCAACACGTACACATTGCCCAAGCTGAGGAAGATGACGAGCAACTGCATCATCACGATCAAGTTGATGATGCGGTAGCTGGTGCCATAACGGTTATGCGGCTTCTGGAACCAACTTGTGAGCACGCCATCTTCGGCCACACGATTCAGAACCCCATTCGCGCCAACGATGGAAGTATTCTGCGCGCCGGCCAGAATTAGTACGCCGACCAACACTACGAATCCATGGAAGAGCAGCTTCAGGCTCTCCGGGCCGGCCAAATACATGGCGATGCCGCCGATCAGGTTGGCAAAATAATCGGGCCTTACCTTATCGGGGATGATCATCACCGCAAAGAATGAAACCAGCGAGGTAAACAGCAGGCTGTAAATAAAAATTACCAGCCCGGTTTTCTCCAGATTCTTCAGCTTGGGGTGCTCGATTTCGCGGTTCACCTGAGCCAGCGTCTCTTCGCCGCTCATGGCCAGCACGGAGTGTCCGAAGCCGACGAAGAGAATGATCCACGTAATGTGCCCGAACCAGGTTCCGTTGAGCCAACCCAGAGAGTCTTTGTTTAGGGGAATCACGCCTGCATGGAGCGGATTCGGCGGCAGTTGGATGGGCGCGCGCAAAACCGTGATGGTGCACCAGATCAGCAAAATCACCACCATCACGGTGGTGATTGCCATGATCTGGAGCGCCTTCTGGCTGGACTCGTGCATGCCCTGCGTATTCTTCCACCAAAAATAGGCAACTACGACCACGGCTAATCCCGCGGCAAAATGGTCGTCCGAAAAATTCAGCGGGCGGTGCAGGTAGACGCCCATGTCTTTGATGAAACCGGCCAGGTATTGTCCGGCGGAAACCGCGCTGATCGGCCCGGTCAGCACATAGTCGAAAAGCAGCGCGGAGACGGAAAACTTGGCCAATCCGCCGCCCATCGCCTCTTTCACCACGCGGTAAACGCCGCCGCGCACGAACATGCTGCTCGATTCGATATAGAGCGCCCGCACGGCGTAACTGAACAGCATGACGCCAAGAATGAACCAGGGTGCGCTCTTGCCAATGACCTTTTCGGCGTCGCCGCCAGCGTAATAAGCGGAAGACGCGAGGTCGGAGAGCACGATGGCGGAGGCCCGCCAGAAAGAGATGAAGGTCAACATCACTGTGGTAGCGACGAAGACCTTTATGGCCGGTTTTGATCCTTCAGCCGATGTAGCCATGCTTCAGAGGAGTGCCAGACAGAAATATAAATGGAAACTCATAGAAGATAGCACAGGCGAAGGATGACCGGAGAGTTGCCGACCTCAAGCAGGACGGGGATTTTCGCCGAATTTTATTGTGTGAGGCCTGCGTGGGATTCCGAGTGCGCTTGCCGCTGATTTGCTTTGGTTTGGTGCGCGACATAGGTATTTGTGATGCGATCGTGCCAGCAGAGCGAATCTTCATCGAGGAAAACCCAGGCATAGCCCATGCCCAATGAGGCGGCCGAGAGGAACGAAGCGAGGACGCGCCAGCGGCGAAGCCGCCGGTTGGCACGGCTCCCGTCGAAGCGGGTCAGCTCGAGCTTCGCCAAACGGAGTCCGGGCGTAGAGCCGGTATAAACTACGAGCAGATATTGATAGGCGGCCCAGAACAATCCGGCAAGCCCGGCGAAAAAGGCGATCATCGGAATCCGAGGTGGGCGAATCGCGGTGAGCCTCCAAAAAACCAATCCGAAGAGTGCGCAGGCGGCCGCGATAATGACGTTGTCGACGAAGGTTGCGAGTAAGCGTCGCGCGAAGGGCGCATTTTGCAGTGGGATGTCGATACCGGGACGTTTTTCCAGATCCGGTTTTTGCGGGGCTTCAATGGTAATTCCGCCTAATGCCGGCGGCGGAGGGGCAAACTCCGGCGCTTCGAGGATACGAGGCTGGGTGATGACCGGCTCGGCGAGTTGATCGAGAGGAGCTGGAGCGGGGGTCCAGGAGCGCGGAAATTCGATAATTTTTGCCGTTTGGGGCGGTGCTTGCTCCACCGTTTCGTCCGTGCCGGGAATGATTTGGGACGTGGAAAACGCTTCTGAGGGAAACTCCTCGACAGTTCTGTCGAGCGCCAGCGCCTGATTGGAAAATATGGGCATGACCGGCGCGGCGAAAAAATCATCCGGCGGCGTAACCGGCGTGCGCGGCTGTTCTTCGACTTCGAAACGCAGGCGCAGCGACGGGTAACGCGGGGGCCGCGGCTTACGCCGGGCTTGATATCGATTGAGCCGTGCGGCAACCTCTTGCCGCCACGCCATCGAATCCTCCTCCGGCGCTGCCTGAGCGCCGTCGATTGAAGTAGAAGCATTCTCCACCAATGCCGGTCCAGGATCGAGCGATGCCGTTACTTCCTGCGGTGCGTTAGATTCTGAACTAACATGAATGCTGTCCGAGCGCGGCGAAGCGGGAGTTACCTCTTCGACAGAACAACGGCAAATGTCACCACAAACAGAACACGTCATGAATAAAAGTCTGAATTAAGAATAGTTGTTCGGAGTCACTCGGATAACCACGAAGACGACACTGGAATCCAACCACCTTGCGGCTTTGCCTCGTGAGGCAGCGCCGTGCTAAGTTCACCACGACTGCTGGCTGTTAGAAGCATCCGAGTGCTTTTTCGTTTGCTCGGACTGATTGCAGGGCAACGATCCGGTCCCGATGATTTCGTTCCGATGACTCTTCGCAACAGATTCCTTATCACGGCGGGGTTGCTTTGTCACCTGCTTCTGGTGCCGCCACTAGTTACCAGCCAGTTGCCGCCCGCGAATTCCGCCGAGAATACGAACATTGCTGCGGAAAAATCGACGAAGGTTGCGCCTACGCCGTGCGGCCAAGCGTTTGCCGAGCAGGCTAACGACCACCCTACGGTTTGCGCCATTACACAGGAGCGGGACGGTGCCATTTATCACCTGCATGGGGCCGTAGAAATCTATTACGAGAGCTATGTTCTGAAGGCCGACGAAGCGACCTTCAACTCCGACACCAACGAAGCTACCGCGACCGGCCATTTCGCTCTCGATGGCGGTCCCAACGACGACCACATTCGCGCCTCTCACGGCACTTACAACTTCGCTCTGGAAACCGGCAAATTCTATGACGTAACGGGAACCACCGGCCTACGCTTTCGCGGCAATCGCCCGGTGCTCACTTCCAACGCGCCATTTGCCTTCACCGGAAAAATTGTGGATAAGGTCAGCGCCGAGCATTACCTTGTCTACGACGGCACGATTACCACCTGCGAATTGCCGCATCCCAACTGGCTGTTCGACGCGCGCAAGGTGGATGTCGACGTCGGCGGCAACGCAAAAATCTATCGCAGTGAATTCGTTTTGCACGGGATTCCCATCTTGTATCTGCCGTATGCTACCCATCCTGTGGAAAAGGAATCGCGCACCTCCGGGTTTGTAATGCCGACGGTTGGCCACTCCTCGACCAAAGGCAGCATCCTTGGAGCGGGCTACTACTGGGTGATCAATCGCATGATGGACGCGAATGTGGCAGCCGAATACTTTTCTCTGCGCGGCTGGTCGCAGCGCGGAGAGTTTCGCGCCCGTCCCAGCGAAACTTCCTATGTTGATCTCAATTATTTTGGCGTGATCGATCGCGGCATCGGTACACCTCCGCTGAAGGAAGGCGGTGAAAACGCCCGGCTGAACGCGGCCGGCATTCTCGATGGTTTTCGCGGCGTAGCCAACATCGACTACCTAAGTTCTTTTCTCTTCCGGCTGGCTTTCAACGAGATTTTTACTCAGGCGGTGTATTCGGAGGTGAAATCGCAGGCGTTTCTTTCCAAGTCCTCCAACGGTTTCAACTTCAACGGATTCACCGAGCGCTATCAAAACTTTTTGAGCACCACGCCCGGGCAGGTGGTCACCATTCTGCACGCTCCGAGTTTCGATTTTTCCAGCGTGGATCAGAAGCTGGGGCGCACGCCTTTGTATTGGTCGTTCGACGCTTCCGCCGCGGGATTGTCCCGCAGCGAACCAGGGGTTTGCTCGACTGTGGGCTTGTTGCAGTCGTGTACGCCGCCCTTCCGTACCGCCAATCTGCTCGGCCGCTTTGATTTGAATCCGGAAATCTCCTTGCCGGTTTTATTTCATGGATGGTCTATTCGTCCCGACCTGACATTGCATGAAACTTATTACACGCAACGGCTGGTGGGAGAAACAGGATCGAATCCGGGGCAGGCGGTGGATAATGACATCAACCGCCAGGCGCTGGATACATCCGTGGAGCTACGGCCACCCGTCCTCGAACGCGTTTTCAACAAAGAATTCCTCGGACGAAAATGGAAGCACGTGATCGAGCCGCGCGCCGTTTATCGGTTCGTGACTGGAGTCAACAACTACGGAAATATTCTTAAATTCGACGAGCGTGACATTCTTACCGACACGCACGAGGTGGAATACGGTTTCGTGACCCGCCTTTACGCCAAACGAACTTCGAGCAAGCCAGAGGATTGCACAAATCTGATGTCGGCGCTTCTGGTAGGTGGCGCGTCGCCTTCGGCTGCCATACCGTGGCAGCATACGAATCCCCTGGCCAATCGACCGTGCGAACCCGGACCGGAAGTGCGCGAAGTTGTGACGTGGGAGCTGGAACAAAAATACTTTCTCGACCCAACCTTCGGCGGAGCCTTGATCCCCGGCCAGCGCAATGTGTTCACCACCACGGCCGATTTGACCGGTATTGCGTTTTTAACCGAGCCGCGCCATCTTTCTCCGCTGATCTCGCGCTTGCGAGTAGAAACCAGTTCGCGCACCGATACTGAGTGGGACCTGGATTACGACTTTCAAAACACCCATGTGAACGCTAATACGGTGCTGTTCAACTATCACGTGGGGCAGGTCACGATTGGCGGCGGCGATGCTCTGCTGGAAATCCCCACACAGACAGCGACCTCTACTTCCGCGCAAACCGCAACGTTCAATCAGTTTCGCGCCGCGTTGGGCTATGGCAGCGTAAGCAAGCGAGGCTTCAGCGGCGCCACCAGCCTTGGTTTTGATGCGGAGGTCAACCAGCTTCAGTTTCTCAGCGCGCAGGCTACTTATAACTGGGACTGCTGCGGCATGACTCTGGAATATCGCAGCTATACGGTCGCCAATGTGCGCAATGAAAATCTCTTCCGCTTCACTTTTAATCTGGCCAATATTGCGAGCCTCGGAAGCCTGCGCCACCAGGAAAGCCTGTATTAGAATTTTTGGCGCTCAGGCCGGTTCGAACAGGCATCCAAGACTGCTAACATGAAGGATATGTTTGCCGCGAACGACAATCTTAAGAGCAAAGCGGAGCTGTTGCGCTCCCGGCTAAAAGAGTTGGGACGGGTTCTCGTAGCCTACTCTGGCGGAGTCGATTCGGCTTACCTTGCGTGGGCCGCTTACCATGCGCTGGGAGATAAGATGCTGGCAGTCATCGCCGACTCACCCAGCCTGGCGCGAACTCAACTGGCGGACGCGCTCGCCTTTGCAAAAGAGCAGGCCATTCCGCTTGAAGTGATTGCGACATCGGAACTCGAACGCCCGGAATATGTTCGAAACGATTCACAACGTTGCTTTTTCTGCAAAGATGAACTTTTTACTGTGATGGAAGATCTGCGCCAGAAGCGCGGTTTCGATGCGATTGCCTATGGCGTTAATTTAGACGATCAGGACGATTTTCGTCCCGGCCAGAAAGCTGCGGTGAATCATCGCGTGGTCGCGCCTCTGCTCGATGCCAAACTTTCCAAAGATGATGTTCGCGCCTTGGCCCGCGAAGCTGGTTTTCGCATCTGGAATAAGCCCGCTTCGGCCTGCCTTTCGTCGCGCATTGAATATGGACGCCCGGTCACCGGGGAAGCTTTAGCCATGGTGGAAAAAGGCGAGGATGCCTTGCGCGCTCTTGGTTTCCGGCAGTTTCGCGTCCGCCATCACGGAGACATCGTTCGCATCGAGATTGCGCGTGAAGAATTCACGCGCGCGCTGAATCCGGCCATGGCCGCCGAGTTCACGCGAATCTTCAAAGAACTCGGATTCAAATTTGTGACGCTCGATCTTGAAGGATTCCGTTCCGGGTCGATGAATGCACTGCTCCCCGTGGGAGATCTGGCGCGGCGCACAGGGTGAGATATCATTCACCTTCGCGACTTCCCAGCCTTCACGATTAAAGAAACTTGAATACTCCCCGTAGCACAGCCATTTCCCGCGCCCACCGAATGCTATGAGATAATCAACGTTAAACTCGCATGTTTAGGCGGTTCTTAGTGACTTTATTCCGGCGTACTTTTTGTCTATTGCTGATTATTTGTCTGGGGTGTGCTGCCCAGTCGGTCTCACCCGAGTTGGCGCAAAAAATCGAACGCCAGGTTCGCTCCTACTACAAGGTTCCCGCCGAACTTAAGGTGTTGATCGGGACCCCTTCGCCGACCACCGACTTCCCCGGCTACGACTCGCTGGTGGTTACTGTCGATGGTGGGGAGAAAAAGCAGGACATCAAATTCCTGATTTCCAAAGACCGCTCCTCCATGATGCGGGTGGTGAAGTTTGATCTGAATAAAGATCCCTACGCCGACACGATGAGCAAGATCAACGTGACTGGGCGGCCTACGCGCGGAGCCACCGCATCTAAGGTGGTGGTGGTTAATTTCGATGACTTCGAATGCCCTTTCTGCTCGCGCATGCACCAGGAGTTGTTCCCGGAAATTCTTAAGGAGTACGGCGACCGCGTCACATTCGTCTATAAAGACTATCCGCTGGTGGAAATTCATCCCTGGGCGACGCATGCCGCAGTAGACGCGAATTGCCTGGCCGCGCAGAACGTCGATGCCTATTGGGATTTCGCCGACTATATTCATGCCAACCAGCACGAAGTGAGCAATGAGAAGACTCCCCAAGCCCGTTTCGACGCGCTCGACAAGTTGACCGTGGTACAAGGGCAAAAGCACAATGTGGATGTTGCGAAGTTGCAATCCTGCATCAAGGCGCAGGATGAAAGTGCGGTCAAGACGTCAATGAAGGAAGCGGAAGCGATTGGAGTGGAAGCTACGCCAACGTTGTTCGTCAACGGTGAAAAAATCGATGGCGCGGTGCCGCCAGGCGAATTGCGCGCGGTATTGGATCGCGCTTTGAAAGAGGCCAATTTGCCGGTGCCCGATCATAACGCCGCAGCCACGGCAACGCCCGCATCGAAGTGATGGTGAGAATAGAAATTTGTCCGCAGTCCGGACCTTCAACCAGGAGAACGAACTCTTTGAAACAAAATCCGGAATTTCCCCGGCTCATGGCATTCATAGCCGCCGCGTTGCTGGTAACGCTGCTCGGTTGCAAATCGCAGGTGAGCGGTGACGTAATGGCCACTGTGGACGGGCGCAAAATCTTCCGCTCCGATGTCGATAAGTATTACGAAAATCAGGTGGCCAGCGCACAGCAAGCACCCGTCGGCGAGCAGGCCACGATTCTCCGCCTGAATATCCTGCGCCAAATGATCGATGACGAGATGGTAATGCGCCGCGCGGAAAAACTCGGCCTGCTGGCTACCGAAGAGGAAGTCGACCGTAAGCTCAACGAAATTAAATCTCCTTACACGCAGGAGGAGTTCGACAAGCGGTTACAAGAGAAAAAGATCACTCTGGAAGATTTCAAACGCGACATCCGGCGTTCCATTACCGTCGATAAGGTCATGAACAAGGAAGTGTCGTCGAAGATCAACGTGACCGACCAGGATATCAACGCTTATTTTACGGCACACAAATCCGAGTTCAATCTGATCGAGCCGCAGTATCATCTGGCGCAAATATTCGTTACGCCCGGGCCAAATCCGCAGGTGCACAATCAAAACAACAAGGCGCAGAATGAAGCCGACGCGCGCAAGAAAATTCAAATGATTTCCAACCGCCTGGATAGCGGCGACGATTTCGCCACGCTGGCGATGAATTACTCCGAAGATCCGGAAACTTCCGGAAACGGCGGCGATCTGGGAACGGTTCCGGAATCCTCGCTGCGCAATACCGATCCCACCACGCGCGATCTTGTGATGAAACTAAAACCGGGGCAGTACAGCCCGATCATCACAGTCACCAATCCAGCGAACAAACAGGCGGTAGGATTCCGGATCGTAAAGCTGGTGTCGAAAGAACCTTCGGGCCAGCGCGATTTATCCGATCCGCGCGTACAGCAAGCCATCCGATCGCAGCTGCACGATCGCCGCGAGCAGTTGCTTAAAGCCGCTTATTATGAGGTGCTGCGCGATTCCGCCAAAGTGGATAACTACTATGCGAGGCAAATTTTGGATAGCAACGGGCTGACGAAATAGAGGTGGTAGATTTCTAGCATGGTTGTGGAAAGCGCGGTTTATTCCACGATCGCTAATACATCGGCAGCATTCACCGCGGCGCCTTCGCTGACTAAAACTTTCTGAACCTTTCCCTTCTTCGGCGATTTGATTTCGTTCTGCATCTTCATCGCCTCCACCACAGCCATGCCTGCACCGAGTTCAACTTCATCTCCCTCGCGCACAAGCACGCGCACCACCTTGCCCGGCATGGGCGCGACAATTTTCCTGGGTCCTCGTTCTTCCTGAGCCCGGCTGCGGCCGCGGAGAGAACGGGGATCGCGAACCTCCGCCGCGAATCGGGTATTGCCAACCCATAAATACCAATCGTTTGCTATCCGTTCGGATCTAACCTCATAGGCCGTATTCCCGATGCGAAGGGAAAGCACATTCGGGCGAATGGGAACCGCATCGACTTCGACTGCTTTACTGTCGACGCGGTATGACCACCGGCCATCGACAGGATTGAGTTCGAGCCGGTAGTTCTTGCCGTTGATGTTTACGTCGTAGAGCATAAATAAAGTGGTCAGTGGCTAAGGATTAGGGGCCAGTTATACAGAATCAGATATTCTTTGCATCAACGTAATGCTTCGCTACGGCTCTTGCTTTTCCAATTTGATTTGATTTCATTCACGCCTGTGTTGCCTGAACTGCTTGGCGCTTCAGACGTCGCAACGCCGAGCGCAGCAAATATCGCCGCGGCAATCGCTGCTACTTCTGCCGTATTTGAATCAGGCGCCTTATCATCAGCCTGCTTCAACAGCCGATCCAGAAATCCGGTGTCGAGTTTGGCAGCTTGAAAATCCGGATCGCGCAGAATGCGGCGAAACAATGGAATGTTCGTCTTAATCCCGCCTACGAAATATTCATCAAGAGCTCGCATCAACCGCGAAATGGCTTGTCCGCGATCCGTTCCGTACCCGACCAGTTTGGCCAGCAACGGGTCGTAATCGAGCGGTACTGTCCAGCCTTCGTACATCCCGCTGTCGATGCGTATCCCGGGCCCGGACGGAGACAAGAGCAGAGTGATCTTGCCAGGGCTGGGGAAATAATTGTTATCAGGATCTTCGGCGTAGATGCGGCACTCCATGGCGTGCCCACGAATGCGCACATCGTCTTGCGCGAAGGGAAGCTTTTCTCCCGCCGCGATGCGAATCTGCAAGTGAACCAGATCGATGCTCGTAACTAACTCTGTCACCGGGTGCTCAACTTGCAAACGTGTATTCATCTCCAGGAAATAAAAATTCTTTTGCTCGTCGACAAGAAATTCCACCGTGCCCGCGTTCGTGTAAGCCGCTGCCCGCGCCACGCGTACCGCAGCTTCTCCCATCCGGCGCCGCATAACGGCATCGACGATGGGCGATGGCGCTTCCTCCAAAACTTTCTGATGGCGGCGTTGCAGCGAGCATTCACGTTCGCCAAGATAAACTGTGTTGCCATGCTCGTCGGCGAGCACCTGCATCTCGATGTGGCGCGGGTTGAGGATGGCCTTTTCAATGTAGACTTCGCTGTCGCCAAAGGAACGTTCAGCTTCGCTGCGCGCCGCATCCAGAGAAGACTTCAATTCTTCAGGAGCATGCACCAGCCTCATGCCTTTACCCCCACCGCCCGCCGCGGCCTTCAACATCACTGGATAGCCGATTTTTGCGGCGATCTGCTGCGCCTGCTCCAAAGATTCCACGCCGCGCGAAGTGCCCGGCACGAGCGGAACGCCAGCCTTTTCCATGGCCTGCCGCGCGCGCGTCTTCGATCCCATCGCCTCCATCGCCGCGGCGGTCGGACCAATAAATTTCACTCCAGCATCGGCGCACGCCTGCGCAAATTTCGCGTTCTCCGAGAGAAATCCGTAACCGGGATGGATGGCATCGGCTCCGGAGCGCTTTGCTACATCAAGAATCTTTGCAATATTGAGATACGATTCGGAAGCGGCCGCAGCGCCGATGGGATAAGCTTCATCGGCTTTGCGCACGTGCAGCGCGGCACGGTCCACGTCGGAGTAAACCACAATCGCGGCAATCCCCATTTCGTGGCACGCGCGCACCACGCGCACGGCGATCTCTCCCCGGTTGGCGATGAGAATTTTCTTGAACATCAGTCTGTAAGCAAAGTGTTGAAACGAACCCAGAATTCTACAGGATTTCTCGCTTGTACCCGCCGCTGAAAGCTAACTATCAGTGGTTAACCTACGCGCGTAGGTAGGCTTCCCGATCTGCAACAGCAAGAATGCCGCAAGAATGACCATTTCAGGTTCGATAGGATGCCGGTAGCGGGCATGAGGAAAAACGAAGTAATAGGTAGTTGGATAAGTTAACATCAGTCCGGCGAAGAGCCACGCTCCATGAACTTTCAGCCGCACCGCTCGACCCACGCCCCAAATGGACAGGACCGACCATGCCAGAAAAAATGAAGTGCGAAAATCCCATATAGACCGGCTGTCGGTAGGCTTCGGAACGCCATTCCAATAATAAAAAAACCTTTTTAAGCTGATCGCCGTGAAGCGGGCGGGATTTTCTCGAATCCAGCCCAATGCCAATTGTTTGCAGTTCTCCGCATAGGCCAATTCGCCCATGCTTTGGAATTTTTCCCATTCGAGTTTATTGAGATTGGGCTGAAGGTATGCCATCAGCATTCCATCTGCGCCTTTCCCATTTCCCAATCGAAATTGCAAACCGAAATCGTCACGCAGAAAAACGAACCGGCCGAATACTTCGTAATTGCGGATGAGCCAGGGCGAGAGCGCAAGAAAAAAGATTGCCGATGACAGCACCACGCCGCCTACAGAAGGCAAACTGTTCTTAAATCTCTGCCGGCAGATCCACAAACCGCAGAAAGGCAGGAACGCCAGCATAGAAGGATTCGCCAGCGCCCCAACCCCCCATAAGCTCCCAAAAACTATCCAGCCCCGCAAGCCCTGCCAGTCCTGGAGTTCCAACGCGATCAAAAAAATTAAGCTTAAAATCAGCGGAGTAAAAGTCGTGTCCCAGATCCAGTGAACGGACCAATACCATATATAAGGATTGAGCGCCCATCCCCATGCCGACCAGCGCGCCACCCTCCCGTCGAATATCCGGTGCGCGATCAGAAAAATCGGAATTACAGTGAATGCGGAGAAGAGTGAATTAATTGCCAGCAGCATCCAGGCTGACGCATAAGAGTAGATGCCGAAAATCTTGAAGATCCCGGCCATCAGGTAAGGATAAAGAGGCGGTTCCCAAGCCGTAAGTCCAGTATTGCCTCCGTAAGGATTGCTGAAACCTTGCCCGAGCGCGATTGATCGAGCGACCCGGCCCATCTCCCAGCCAAAAGCGAAGTGGTCTTCAATCGGGCGCGTGCGGTATTGGCGAAATATGCCAATCACTACAACTTGAAGAACAAAGGAAACCAGTACCAGCCACCACACAGATCGCGGAATGACAATTCGCGTACCGGTTTTTCCTTCCATTGGTGGGAAGTTTATCAGCTTCGCCTTGTGGTGAGTCGCCCTGGCTGCCGTAGCCATCCGCCGGAATGCCAGTTCTTACGGTACTTCGGTAACTCGAAGACAGATTCCGTGAGCGTTATCCTGATTTCAACCCTGCCCCGGGTTTTTAACCCACGCGGTTTCCCAAGGGAATCCGCGCGGCTTTTGTGTGATGAGGCACGGAGCAAATGTCCACGAAAATCGGCCACTTCGAGATTCTGAGCGAGTTGTCAAAGTCTGCCACCAGCGTTGTTTACAAGGCTAACGATCCTGAAACCAGCCAAACTGTCGCGCTAAAAGCCATTCAACTGTCTGCCTTTGGCGAACATGCGGCGGAGTTGGAGAAGTGTCTTTTAGAAGAGGCTGAGGCCGTCAAGGTTTTGAGCCACTCCAACCTTGCGCCGGTTTTTGGCGCCAGCGTAATAGATGGCCAGGTTTGCGCCGCCATGGAATACATCCAGGGCAACAGCGTGGCTACCATGTTGGCGCGCAAAGAAGGCTTTTCCATCTGGGATCTTCTCGATATCGGCCGGCAGGTTTGCGGCGGCCTCGATCACGCGCACTCGCACAAAGTTTTTCACTACAGTCTTGAGCCCGGCAAAATTATGTGCGGGTGGGACGGGACCGTCCGCGTTCTGAGCTTCGGTGTTTCCAGCGTGGGCAAGTTCACCGCGCAAATGCCCGACGTGCCTTACATACTGCACTATATGTCGCCGGAACAAATTCGCGGAGAGAGCATCGACGCGCGGTCGAATCTGTTCAGTCTGGGCGCACTGTTTTACGAAATGGTGACGGATCGCAAGGCCTTCGACCGTGAAGATGCTGAATCCTTACGCCAGAGCATTCTCGAAAGTACGCCTGTACCTCCGATGCACGTGAATCCCAAGCTGCATCCGGTATTAAGCGACCTCATTATGAAAGCGCTTGCGAAAGATCCGGACGAGCGCTATCAGAGCGGAAGGGAACTGCTCGACGATCTGGAGAAATGCAAGGAATCCAAATCGCAGGCGGTAAAAGCTCCGGCAGCGCAAGCCAAAGCGCCGGCAATAGCGGCTCCGGCAAATGCCGCCGCAGCGCAGGCGAAGTTCGCCTCCGCGGCAACAACGCCGGTGGAAAAGAAACCTGCCGCACCAGCGCCACCTAAGCCAGCGCCGCAGCCGGCAGTGGCAAAAAAAGAAGTTGGACAGAAAGCTGTTGCCGCGGCAGCTGGATGGGGAGGCAGTGCGGAATCTACTTCCTCCACGCCGAATCTTGAACAATCCAGCCCGGCAATCGCGTCTCGTGCCAACGTGAATATCGACGCTCCGCCGCCATCCGCCTCAATGTCTGCTGCCGTGCTAGATGAGCCGGAAGTGGAAGCTCCCGCGCCGCAGTCGCCAAAAATAGCGGTGGATCCCATGATGGCAGGGGGCGGTCAATCTCGCGGCGGTGTCAGCTTCTCTGAGATGACCGAGCTTCCTCCGTTGAAGGAAGTTTATGTCGCGCCGCCTCCGCCGCCACCGGTATACGAAGCGCCCAAATCTCAAGCGCCCAATATGAAAGCCGGCGCGGAGGATGAGAAGCCGAAAATTCAGCCGCGCGAAGTCGCCGAAAAAGCGATCAAGGAAATCAAAAATGTTCCGCCCAGTCTGATGATTTATTCCATCGCCGGCGCGGCGGTTTTGATTTTGATCATCGCGATCGTTTTGGTGCTCCACGTCAATCGCCTCAATAGCGATGATGATGGCGGCCGTCCGGCTCCCGAGCCGGCAACGCAGACAGCAGCCAGCCAGCCAGCGCCGGCTCAGCCCGCGCAACCGCAACAACCTGCATTGAGCGCGCCAGTTTCCGATCAGCCTACAGCGAATGTGGTAGAGAACGAGCCGGCACCCACGCACGCTGCCGCAACCGCTGCACGCGGTAAAAACGGCAAGAAAAAGTCGGCTGCCCCGGCTGCTCCTGCGATTGTTCCGGGACTGATGTCGGTCGATTCGAGCCCGCAGGGCGCGCAAGTCCAGCTCGACGGAAAAACCGATCCTGCATGGGTTACACCGTTTACATTATCCGGTGTCGATCCCGGCCAGCACACCGTTACCATCAGCAAGGCCGGCTATTCCACCGATACGCGCACCGTTGAAATCACCAGCGGCAGCAAGGCATTTGTCGTGAGCCATTTGAACCAGGTGATGGCAACGCTTTCGGTCGCCAGCACGCCACCCGGCGCCAATGTTTATGTCGATGGCAGAGATACCGGCAAGTTGACTCCCGCGCAAGTCTCAGTAGATAAAGGCCAGCATGTGGTTCTGGTGCGCAAAGCCGGATACATTGATGAAACCACCAGTGCTCAGTTTGTCCTCGCTCAGACCGTAAGCTTCTCGCCCACGCTGCGGGCACTCGGCAATGTGGATGACATCAAGACCGTCGGCAAGATGAACAAGCTGTTTGGCGGCAAGGGAGCGCAGGGCATGGGAACGGTAAGCATCAAAACCCAACCCAAAGGCGCTCAGGTCGCGGTAAACCAGCACATGCTCGATAAAGGATCTCCCGTCGATTTCGTGCTCGACCCCGGCAACTACGTCGTTGATATCACGCTCACCGGCTACGCGCCCATCCACAAAGTCATCACCGTGGATAAAGGCGGCAAAGCTGTGATTGATGAGGTCATGCAGCACCAGTAATCCCAAATAAATCTGAGGCAGAGAGATAAGCGAATTTCTCTGCCCCTCCGTCTGCTCATTCACTGTTTTAATAAATCCTGCAACGCTCGCAGAACGATAATCCAGCCGCCCTTGTGAGAGTTGTCATACTGTGCGAAGCATGGCGTCCACGAAGTGGAAGTTATGCGTAGTCGAAGGGTCCCTATTCCCCGCACACCCAGCATAGGCATGACAAGGCATTCCTGCTACGACTTCAGATTCGCGCGGCGGGGACATGCGCCAATGTGTTTTTAGGTGGCGCAGCGCTTTAAGCACTTCGATAAATGGCGAAAAATGAAAAGTAACTAGAAGCTTCAGCCCTGCTCAAGATTTGTCATTCCGAGCCACTCGGAGCCGGTGAAACCGGCGAAAAGTGAGCAGTAATCTGTTGTGGTTAGTGTCATATTTTGATCGCGATGTACAGCAGTAGTTGCCTTACTAGCATTTTTGCTAAACTTCTTGGCCGTATCGTATCTCCCAGCTTTGGGAACTTCGAAGATTGCGGTCGCTAGGCATTTAAAGTTTTCATGCATTTTGCCCTTTTATAGCAGGAGTGAATACCACATGAGTCCAGATACAGAGTTTCCCCAAGAAAAGCCCATCACTCCAAACCCTGATGAGGAGTCCAATGCACGAACAAAACAAAGCAATCCAGATGTGCTGACTACACAACACATGCTGGCCTCTCCACTATCCAATCCTCATTATGAAATTACTTGTAAGACAGAAAAAACTTCGTGGGATAAGTTCAAAGATGGTGCAGAAATTGTTGGTATATGTCTCTTAGCTGTCTACACTTGGTATTCGATCAAGATGTACTGTGCCAACAGGGATGCTGCTAACGCCGCGAGTAGTGCAGCAAAGACTGCTGAGAACACTCTGATTGTAAGCGAGCGCCCTTGGGTAGTCGTGGATGCAATGGTTGCCACTGGTCCGTTGCGGTTTCTTCCAAACGGGAGGGCTAATGTTAACCTTAGTTTTCATATCAAGAATATTGGACAGTCGATAGCTTCCAACATTTATTTGCGTCCGCAGATGATGGGAAATATTTTTGGCCAGCAAGCTTCTGTCGAGCCATTTACTCGGCAGGCCGAATGGTGTGATAGCGTCCGCAAGGAGACTCCGGACCCCCGCTTTCTCAAAACTCTTTTTCCTCATGAAGACGCATGGCAGCCGATGGGTCTTGAGCTTACCAAAGAAGAAATCGAGTCGAGTTCTGCAACTTATCCAGTCGGGGAACTGAAGAGAAAATTCATCGTTCCTCTAGTTTACGGATGCGTCAACTATCAATTTCCATTCTCCAAAGATATTCACCAAACCCGGTTCATTTTTAATGTTTCACATCCTCAACCAAAAGATGGTTCTATACCTCCAATGATTCGTGTCGGCGAGGATGTTCCTATATCTAATCTAGCCACTGGGAAGTATTTTTTTGGTGGAACGTTTGGTGACTAGCGCCAATTCTCGCAAATAGGAGCGGGGCCTTTGACCTTTCCACACCCCCTCTGTGACATCCAACCTTGCCCTCGCCTAAAAATCAGCTCGTCATGGTCGAAGCACTGGCGGCAAATGCAGCCACATGAACTATGCACCTAACTCCTATGGCTCACGTATTTTGCCTATAAGTCTTTTGGAAGACGTATTTTGCAGGCACATTTTGCGAACCCCGCGCCCAGCAGGGCTTTCAAGAGGGAGGGGGGAGGGGTATACCCCAAACGAACAGAAATCGCGCTGCCCGCAGGCGCCAAAGGAGTCCGCACTCATATTTATTTGTGGTCAGAGATTCACTGGCTGGATTTCACGGGCGGGCGCAAATGAGCCGACGTCCGAGAAGATTGCTGAGGTTTACCGCGGCGGCAGCTTGAAGTTCACCGTGACCTGCGTCTGAATCTCGACGGGAGATCCATCCAGCAAATACGGTTTGTACTTCCACTGCTTCACCGCATCGGATGCGGCGCGCGCCAAACTCGCATCGCCGCTGAGAATCTTTACGGCGGAAATGTCGCCGGTCTTAGAGACCGTTGCCAGCAGTTGCACTGGACCCTGAATGCCCATGCGCAATGCGCTGGCCGGATAAGCTGGCTGTGTCTTTTTCACCAGCAGTCCCTGCGATATCCCCTGCGAAATGGTGACTGTCTGAAGCACCGGAGCTGGAGCTTTGTTTGCGCCGCCCATCAGGTTCGGCATCGAACTTCCGCTGTCAGAAGCAATTGCATTTATGCTCGGAGCCGGCGCGTCGGTGGCGGAGTTATTTGCGGCCACGGGTTGCGCAGAGCCATTTTTAATCAGGATAGCTTGCGGCGCATTTGCTTTGGCGGATGCTTTATTGGCCGTCACAGGTGATACCAGAGTGGACGCGTCATCCCCGGAGTTCGCCTCGGCGGGATGAACTGGCGACTTGTCATTGTGCGAAGCTGTTGCGCCGGTGGAAGAAACGCTTGCCGATCCGCTGGGCTGCATCGTGTTCGTGGAACTCGGCGACATCGATGTTGTGGAAGACGGAGACGAAGCGGCAGGCGTTACGGGCGCGACTGCCGGCGCGCTCTGCGGCGTTTGCTGCACTCCAGTAGGAGTCTGTACTCGCGGAGCAACCGGCGCTTGTACGCCGGATCCGCCTTTCGTCGTTCCCCATTGATTCCAGGCGAAGTAAGCCGCCACTGCAGTCAAAGCAATGGCAAGGACTACGTAGAGAACCTTGTTGTTGCCACTTTTTTCGGAGTCCGTCTCGCTGCCTGCGCCAAAGGTAAACGTGGGCGCCGAGACGGCGTTGGATTCAGAACTAAAATCATTTGTGACAGCTGTGGTTTCTTGCGCCGGACTTATCGCCTCTTCAGTCACTGCAGAAGATTTCTCGACGCTGGGCGCATCTTGCTTTGGCTCTCGTGCCGGAGCAGGAGCGCTGGCCGCGCCGGAGGGCGTAGCAAATCCGGCTGGCGGTGCGGGAATTTCGGGCTTGCTCGATATAACCGCTTTCGGCTCAACAACCACGGCCGGAGCGATTTTAGGTTCAGTAACTGACGTTACGGGTTCGACAGATTCCGCCGTTTTGGTAATAGCACTGGAAGCCGAGGCGGCAAAACTAGGCTGTGGCGCGGGTTTCGGCACCACCGGATTTATCAGAGCAGCTTGCCCCATCGCGGATACAGGCCGCGGAGAAGAGATCGGATTTGCGGGCGTAGGCTTAGTTTGCGCGGCTACTGGAGTTGGAGCGGACGGCTTCGCTGCGGCTGGGGCAGCAGTCTTGGCGGCTTCTCCCTTTCGCAAAAGTCCGCGGGCAACCCGCAACGTGCCTTTGGCTTGTTCGACATTAATAGGTTTGGTTAAAACCAGGTTCGCGCCGATGCGAAAAGCTTTGGCGACCCCAGCCTGTCCTTCCACCACCGCAACTGCAAGCGCCGACTGGTTATTGGGGGCATTGCGCGCGCTCTTAAAAAGTAATGTGGCATTTTGCTCGTTATCGCAATCCACCACGACGGCGTCGAAGCGCTCCCCCATTAACTTTTTCACCGCGCCAAACGGCTCGGAACAGGGGACAACCCCGAAGTCCAACTCGCTGAGAACTTGCGTAACGACGCGAGCCGTCTTCTCATCAGGACAGAAGAGGAGTGCTTGGTAACCCATATTAAGTTCATCGTAGGTACACTCGTAAGGCTCATCAAGTTACGCTGGTAATTGCACTTACGCCGCTTTGGGGCTTGCACCAAGGGCTTTCGCGGCTCTCGGCTCAGGTGCCTTGCGCGAATACAATACGCTGTCATGCGCATTCCGCTCTGGCTGAAGTTGATTTGGACTGTATGCCTGCTCGCCTGGATACCCATCTATTGGCGGCAGTATGGTCTGCAGAATTTTCTCTTTTTCTGCGATCTGGGAAACTTCTTTATAGCTGCTGGCTTGTGGCTTGAAAGTCCGCTGATATTTTCCATGCAAGCCTGCGGACTGATGCTATTCCAAACTCTGTTCACTATCGATCTGGTAGGAGCTTTCGCATCTGGGCATCACCTGATCGGTGGGACCGAATACATGTTCGATCCCCATATTTCGCCGGCGGTCCGGCTGCTGAGTTTATTTCATGTGGTAACGCCGCCGCTGTTGCTATGGGCGATTTGGAAATTAGGCTATGACTCGAGAGGATGGAAATGGCAAACGCTGCTTGCGTGGATCGTGGTCCCGGTCAATTATTTCTGGTGTCCGGAATACGATGTGAATTGGGCACGCGGGTTGTTTTTCCACGAACAACATACCGTGCCCGGGTTCATGTATTTATTGATTTACTTCATCGTGGTTCCCGCGATGGTCTACTATCCGACGCACAGATTTCTTTTCTGGCTGGCGCAACGATGGCATCGTGGCTCTTAAATACGCTTCACTTCTTTACCCCATCTTGTTTCGCGCTGTCGCCGCCTAAAGACTTCGTCTGTTTGCCCTCGCCTGAATCGCGTTTTTGTTTTAATGCAGCCTTAATTTTGTCCTGATCCGAGTCCGAGCTAAGGTAGAGTGTTTGCGAAGGCGAAGCGAAGGTGGTTCCGGAATCTTCCACCAGATTCATGATGTGAAGCAACACTTCCTCGCGCACGGCGGCGAATTCGTCGAAATCCCTTGTCAGAACGTAGCAGACAAGCTCAATGTTCATGGCGCTCGCGCCCAGTTCGATCAGTCGAACGCGCGTGGTATTTTTCTCAATTTTGGGATGAGCCGCCAGCGCGCGGCGAATCTCCGAAAGCGCGGCTTGCAGTTGGTCATAGGTGCTATTTAGGTGCAAACCCAGCACGGTCTTGAAAAGAATCTTGTCGCGGCGGCTTAGATTCTCGACGTTGATCGTTGCCACGGTGCCATTCGGGATGGCCAGCAGCGTTCTCTCTTCCGTGCGTACGCGAGTCGAGCGCAAGCCGATATCTTCGACGGTGCCGGTGCGGTCGCCGAATTTGCAAACATCTCCGACGCGAATCACTTCATCTCCGAGTACGGAGACGCCCCCGAATAAATTTGCAATGGTCTGCTGCGCGCCGAAGCCGACAGCCAGGGTGCCGATGCCAACTCCGGCCAGAGCTGTGCTGAGGTTAAAACCAAGCACGCCCAGAATAAAAAATATCGCCATCACGAAGATGAACGCCTTGACCAGGCGTTCGCCCAGCAGCATCAGCGAGCCCGTGCCGCCATGGCCGCGCGCCAGCGCCTGATTACGTAGACGCCGCAGGAACCAGCGAACCACGCGCCAGAGAATCCAGTTGGCTCCAATGATGACCGCGACGGCCGTGACCTCTCCGTAGTAGTGCCGCTGCAGCAGCGGCATGCCGAGGTAGCCGGCAAAAATCCGGTGGATCACCGTGCCCAAAAGCAGCCACGCCGCCCCAGAAACTGAGCGTGACTCCAGTTCAGCGTGCCCGTGCCTGTGCGCCCACCAGCGCATCGGAATCTGCGCTACCACCAGCAGCAGCCATGCCGCCGCCGCCGCCACCGGAATCAAGAGGAACAAAGCAAACCACTGCCATAGCGGCATTCCGGCGAATTGATGCTTCACCACCCAGGCAGGCAGGCGCGTTTCCACTTGGCGCGCTTCCACCTGGTCGTAGAGTTCCGGAACTTTGGTTAAAGTGTCGAAAGAGATCAGCCAGATTTTCCCGACGTTCGGATCGGAGACGCGGACTAATACCAGATCCGCTTCCGCATCGCCGGAAGACATGGTTCCTAACTTTTGCCGGTCGGCAGGAACACCCTCTTGCGGCGTGCCCTCCGGCTGCGTGCTCACATGTTTCAGGCTGCCAGCAAAAGCCGTATCCATTACGGCTTTCAGCTTCTGCGCCGTGGCTTCGCCTTCGCTCTGCCGACGCGATGCGCTCATCTGTAAATATTGATCGGCAATGCCGTATTTGCGCGCCTGCGCCGCCTCAAGAAAGCCGAAGACAGTGCCGTAGGGCGTTTCGCGGCCCAGCGCATCTGTGGGTGATTTTGAGGAAGTGCTAGCGGGCGCGGCTGTCGGTAAAATCTGACTGACTGCAGTGACAGCCGCGAGCGGTACAAAGAGCACCAGAGTAAAGATCGCCGGAATCAGCTTGAGGAAGAACGTGCGTGAGAAACGTTTTGACATGAATTCGCCAAGCGGTCGAGTGCATCGTGTGTCGCGGCTGGCAATCAAGACTTTATTGTAGCGAAACAGGCCGGGAGCGAAAGCCGAGGCAAGCTTCTTAGGTAGTGCGCAGTTTGGCTTACGCATCAGGCTGGTTGAGCAGGAGATCCTTCGCTACGCCTGAAAAACGGCAACCTCAGGATGACAAAAAGTCGGATAAGGCCGAACTGCACCATTACCGCTTCTTACCCACGTTTCGGACGATAAATATCTGTGCTGGTGCCGAAGAAAACTTCGGCGGAATTCATGACGGTTTCGGAAAGTGTTGGATGGGGATGTATGGTCATGGCGACATCGTGCGCCAGTGCAGCCATCTCGATGGCCAAAACGCCCTCGGCAATCAGTTCTCCCGCGCCCACACCGACGATACCAACGCCCAGCACACGCTCCGTCTTAGGATCGATGAGCAGCTTCGTCATTCCTTCCGGGCGGTCCAGTGTAATGGCGCGTCCGGACGCGGCCCAGGGAAATTTTGCGACTTTAATTTCGCGGTTCTCTTTTTCCGCCTGGGTTTCGGTCAGGCCGCACCAGGCCACTTCCGGATCGGTGAAAACGACCGCTGGAATTGCGGCCGGCTCGAATGCCACTTTGTGTCCGGCGATGGCTTCGGCGGCAGTGCGGCCTTCATGCATGGCCTTGTGCGCAAGCATGGGCTCGCCGGCGACGTCGCCGATGGCATAGATGGAGGGGTCGGCCGTCTGGAGCTGCTTGTTGACTTCGATAAATCCTCGCGCGCCGACTTTGACTTGGGTTTTTTCCAGGCCCGCGATTTCCGAATTTGGCTTGCGCCCGACGGAGACGAGAACGCGGTCAAATACTTTTTCCCGCTGATCTTCTTTTACGGATGCGCCCTCGAATGTGGCGCGAATCCCGGAGCCTTCTTCTTTTAAAGAAGAGACGGTTGTGTTCAACAGAATCGCTTCGAACATTTTTTCCAACCGCTTGTGCAGGGGAAGTACCAGATCGCGGTCAGCGCCAGGAAGCAATCCGGAGAGCGCTTCGACGACAGTCACTCGCGTACCCAGCGCCGCGTAAACAGAGCCGAGTTCCAGGCCAATGTATCCGCCGCCCACCACAAGAAGACTGCTGGGAATATCATCGAGATTCAGTGCGCCGGTGGAATCCATCAGCCGCAACGAATCCAGTTTGAATGACGGAATGATTGCGGGCCGCGAGCCGGTAGCAATGATGATGCGATCGAAAGACAATACGGCTTCGATTGAATCCGCTTGGCTGACGCGCAGCGTCGTGGAATTTTCAAAAGCCGCACGGCCCTGAATATATTCCACGTGGCGTTGCTTGGAGAGCTGCCCAAGGCCGCCAGTCAGCCGCTTGATGATGCCTTCCTTCCAGGTTCGCAGGCGTGCGAGATCGATCTTCGGCGCGGCGAATTCGATGCCCCAATTTTTAGACTGTTCCGATTCCTCAATCAGCTTGGCAACATGCAGAAGAGCTTTGGATGGGATGCACCCGCGATAAAGGCAGACACCGCCGGGATTCAGCTCGGGGTCGATGAGCGTAACGTGCATGCCCAAGTCGGCGGCGAGGAAGGCGGCGGCGTAGCCGCCGGGACCGGCGCCGATTACTGCGATTTTTAGTTGAGGGTCTGTCATTGGTTATAAGGAAGTTGCGGTGCGTGACTCTATCAAAATACGGAGATACTTCGCGCAAAAAACGCGCTCAGGATGACAATATATAAAGTTCATCATCCTTGGACTGAAAGCAAGAACGGTTGCTCGAAAGCTTCCGCAACCCAACGCAGAAAACGCGCGGCGTCCGCACCATCGATCAGGCGATGATCGTAGGAGAGCGAAAGCGGCAGGATCAGACGGGGTTCGAATTTTCCGCCGATCCATTCTGGCTCCATGCGCGAACGCGAAAGCCCGAGAATGGCGACTTCGGGATGATTCACAATCGGCGTGAACGCCGTGCCACCAATGCCGCCGAGGTTGGTGATGGTAAATGTCCCACCTTCCATATCGGCAAGCGTAATTTTCTTGTCGCGCGCCTTCTGCGAAAGTTGCGATAGCTCGACCGCGAGCTCCACGATATTTTTCTTGTCCACATCGCGAATCACGGGAACGAGCAGGCCACGATCGGTATCCGCCGCCACACCGATACTAATGTACTGCTTGTAAATGATTTCTTCCTTCTCCATATCGATGGTGGCGTTGAACTGCGGGAAAACTTTCAGCGCGGCAGCGCAAACTTTCAGCGCGATGGCAGTCACGGTCATTTTTCCGCCAGCCTGCTCGGCTTTTGGGGCGAAGCGGGCGCGCAGGTGCTCGAGTTCGGTGATATCGGCGCGGTCGTGCTGCGTGACGTGCGGAATAATGTTCCACGATTCCGCGAGATGTTCCGCAGTCTTGCGGCGAACGCCGCGCATAGAAACGCGCTCGATCTTCCCCCATTTGGCGAAGTCTGGGAGCTTCGGTGCAATGAAGTGTCCTGCGCGCGCCGGAGTTGCCGTGCCGCTGGTTGCAGCGGTCAAAACTGCCTTCGCATGAGCCTTTACATCGTCCTCGCTGATGCGTCCGCCGGGGCCGGTACCCTTTACTTCATAAATGTCTACGCCGATTTCGCGAGCCAAGCGGCGGGTGTGCGGCGCGGCGGGGATTGGCTGACGATGCTCGGTTCCCGCCACTTTGCCCAATTGCACTGGCATGGAAAAAGCTTCTGGGCGCCGCTGCGGCTGATCGGGAGGCAGCGCCTGTTCTTCGGTTTTGCCTTCAGCGCGAATGGCGGCCTGGAATGCGAGGCGCGCACCATGTTGTCCGGAGACATGCTCGACCGGGCCGCGAGGCGGCCGAGTTGGTTCGGCGGGTGAAGCAGAGGCCGCTCCCTGTAGCGTGAAAATTACCTGCCCGACTTTAATCTTCTCGCCCTCTTTGACCTTTACTTCGTTGACCACACCGCTGACAGTCGATGGCACCTCGACGACAGCCTTGTCGGTTTCCAGTTCCATGACGGGCTGGCCTTCGGAAACCTTCGCGCCCGGCGCGATCATCAAGCGCACCAGATCGCCCTGCGAGATGTTCTCGCCCAACTCCTGCAAACGGAATTCGGTGGCAGCGGCGGCGGCGTCACTGGATCGCGTGCGCTGGGTTGTGGAGCGAGATTGGGATTGCGGTTCAGGGGTAACCTCGGGTGCGGCGGCCTGCGTTTTTACCGCGGCTTTGGGTTTCGCTTCAGCCGCAGGCTCCGCCGCCGCGGTTGTGCGCTCCGGTGAGGGCAGCGTTTTCCGCAAAGCTTCCGCCGTTGCGCTCTTTCCGTTATTATCGGCGGTAAAAATCACCTGCCCGACCTTGATCTTGTCGCCCTGCTTGACCAGGATTTCCTTCACCGTCCCGCTCACCGAGGAAGGCACTTCGACAACAGCCTTGTCAGTTTCCAGTTCCATTACCGCCTGGCCTTCGGCCACGGCGGCACCGGGCGCAATCATCAGGCGAACCAGATCGCCCTGTTCAATGTTTTCGCCGAGTGCGGGGAGCTTGAATTCGATCACGGGTCCCATTCTTTAATTAGCCTTTAACCTTTAACAAAGATTAGCTATGAAAACATTAGTGTTGAAAGTTTCGAGCCATATTCGCAAAATGGCTCTTAACTGATGGCCGGATTCAACTTTTCCGGATTAATTTCGAGATCGCGCACCGCCTGCCGCACGAGATCAAGATTAATTTTCTTTTCCCGGGCCAAAGCCACCAGCGTAGCAAGCACGATATGTTTTGCATCCACTTCGAAGAAATCGCGCAACGCGGCGCGGTTCTCGCTGCGTCCAAAACCATCCGTTCCCAGCGAAACCAGTTGTCCCGGCACCCATTTGGCCAGCGATTCCGGAAGCACCTTCATATAATCAGATGCCGCGATGAACGGCCCCGGCGCATCTTTCAGCGTTGTGGTGACATACGGCGTTTTCGCCGGTTCGCCGGGATGCAGCATATTCCAGCGCTCGCAATCGTTGGCATCGCGGTAAAGCTCTTTGTAGCTGGTCACGCTCCACACATCGGCAGCTACGCCATATTTTTCTTTGAGGATCGTCTGCGCCTTCAGCACTTCGTACATGATGGTTCCGCTGCCCAGCAGTTGAGCGCGCAGCTTGGAGTTGGGTGCGTCCGAAGTATTAAAGCGGTAGAGCCCGCGAAGGATGCCTTCGCGAATGCCCGGGCCTTGCGGCATTTCCGGCATCGGCAGCGGCTCGTTGGTTACGGTGAGGTAGTAGAAAATCGATTCCTGATCTACATACATGCGCTTAATACCATCTTGAATAATGACGGCAATTTCGTAAGCGAAAGCCGGATCGTAAGCCAGGAGATTCGGAACGGGAAGCGCCAGAACATGGCTGTGGCCATCCTGATGCTGCAAACCCTCGCCTGCGAGTGTGGTCCTTCCTGCCGTTCCGCCTACTAAGAATCCGCGGCAACGCATGTCGGCAGCCGCCCAAATCAGGTCGCCGATGCGCTGGAAGCCGAACATCGAGTAATAAATAAAGAATGGAATTGTATTGATGCCGTGGTTCGCATACGCCGTGCCGGCGGCGATGAACGAACACATCGATCCGGCTTCGGTAATTCCTTCCTCTAAAATCTGCCCGTTCTTCGCCTCCTTGTAATAAAGGAGCGTGTCCATATCGACCGGTTCGTAAAGCTGGCCGACACTGGAATAAATACCAACCTGGCGGAACAGTGCTTCCATACCGAACGTGCGGGCTTCATCGGGGATGATGGGGACGATCAGCTTGCCCAATTCCGGATCGCGCAGCAGCTTACTCAGCAGCCGCACAAAAACCATGGTGGTGGAGGCTTCGCGGCCTTCGGTTCCTTTGTAAAATTCTTCGAAGTAGGATTCCGGCACCGGCTTCATCGGCGTAGCGCGGACTTTGCGGGCCGGCATATATCCGCCGAGTTGCTGGCGGCGCGCCTGCATGTATTTGATTTCGGCGCTATCGTCGGACGGACGGTAGAACGGCGCGGCGTGCAGTTCGTCGTCAGGAATCGGGATTCCGAAGCGCGAGCGGAACATCTCCAGCTCTTCTTCGTTCAGTTTTTTCTGCTGGTGGGTAATGTTCTTGCCTTCGCCGGCTTCGCCAAGTCCGTAGCCTTTAATTGTTTTGGCGAGAATGATGGTCGGAGAGCCGGTGTGATCCACGGCGGCGCGATAGGCAGCGTGAACCTTGATGGGATCGTGCCCGCCGAGTCGCATGCGCGAAAGCTGCTCGTCGGAGAGATGCTCCACCATTTTCAGCAGCCGCGGATCGGTGCCGAACAGATTCTGGCGGAAATAAGCTCCGCTCTCGACAAAATATTTCTGGTACTGCCCGTCACTGACTTCTCCCAGGCGCTTTACCAGCAGGCCATCGCGGTCGTTGCGGATCAGAGCGTCCCAGTCCGATCCCCAAATGCACTTAATGACGTTCCATCCCGCGCCGCGGAAAATCGCTTCCAGCTCCTGAATAATTTTTCCGTTGCCGCGCACTGGACCGTCGAGGCGCTGCAAGTTGCAATTCACGACAAAGATCAGATTGTCGAGATTTTCCCGCGAAGCGAGAGTGATCGATCCCAGCGATTCGGGTTCGTCCATTTCGCCATCGCCCATGAATGCCCAAACCTTGCCGCCAGTCGATGGTTTCAGCCCGCGATTTTCCAGGTACCGGATAAAACGAGCGTGATAAATCGCCTGGATCGGCCCCAATCCCATGGAAACCGTGGGAAACTCCCAGAAATCCGGCATCAGCCACGGGTGCGGATAAGAACTCAACCCGCCGCCGGGTTTCAATTCGCGGCGAAAGTTTTGCAATTTTTCAATGGGAATGCGGCCTTCGAGATAAGCGCGAGAATAGATTCCGGGCGCAGCGTGACCCTGGAAGTAAACGATGTCGCGGTCGCCGCTTTCGGTTTCCGCCTTGAAAAAATGATTGAAGGCCACTTCATACAAAGTAGCGGCCGAGGCAAAAGTGGAGATGTGACCGCCGATGCCCTCCTGAATCTTATTGGCGCGAACCACCATGGCAAGGGCGTTCCAGCGTACGAGGCTCTTGATTCGCCGCTCCATCTCCTGGCTTCCCGGGAATGGCGCCTGTTGCGGAGAGGCAATCGTGTTCTGGTAAGGGGTGGTGGCAGAGAAGGGAAGGTTTACTCCCGCCGCCCGGCGTGCATGCAGCGCCAGTTGCTGGATGAGCCGCCCCGCGCGCACGGGACCACCTTGCGAGAGCACATAGTCGAGCGAATCGACCCATTCCCGTGTTTCCAATACCTCTTGACCGTTCGTTTCCGTCTGAGCCACGTCTGATTTCTCCGTATGATTGGTCGGAACACTCCATGATATTCAATTATCGGAAATCTTGCTGGACGAAAGGGAATGGCCAAAAGTTCTACAATGCTCGAAGCTTGGCGAATGCTGCGAACTCCCACGCTGGCCAAGGTTCTTTTGGAGATCATTTATGTCAAAAATTCTGCTGCTCGTGGTGGTGATCGGGGTTGTCGTATTTCTTGCTCTCCGAATATTCGCGGGGTCGCAATCATCTACTCCCCTGCTGGGCAGCGTTGCTCCCGATTTCACATTGCCTTCGCAGGAAGATACGCCCGTGCGCTTGCAGGATTACCGGGGGAAATGGGTGGTTCTCTACTTTTATCCCAAGGACCAGACGGCAGGCTGTACGCGCGAAGCGCACAACTTTCAAATCGATCAATCCAAATACGATCAGCACAATACTGTCGTCCTCGGCGTGAGCATGGATAGCGTGGACTCGCACAAGCAGTTTTGCGCCAAGGAAGGTTTGAATTTTAAGCTGCTTGCCGACAGGGAAGGCAAAGTAAGCGGCGCCTACGGATCGCTAACCAATCTCATCTTTATAAGATTCGCCGCGCGCCATACGTTTCTAATCGATCCCAGCGGAAAGATCGTGAAGGTTTATACCAGCGTCAATCCTTTTCGTCATAGTGAAGAGGTCCTGGCCGCGCTTGATCAATTGCAAAAGCGGGCGATGCTCTAAACTAGTGAAATGGGCACAGCGGTGCGGCAACCGGAGGTAAAGCCTTCTCAAAAGAAGGCTGGCTATCGATTTCCGCCCGGCTTCGAGCGCAATCTCCTATGGTTTGCTTTTCGCAAGTTTCGCCCGGCTAATCCAATTTTTCTGTTTCAGCATCTCGCCGAAACCTACGGCGACATCGCGCACTACAAACTGGGTCATCACCACATCGTTTTCCTGAATCATCCCGAGTACATCCGTGAAGTTTTGGTGGTGCAGAACGACAACTTCATCAAAGAACGCACCGTGCAGCGTAGCAAGATGCTGCTGGGCGACGGCATGATTACGAGCGAAGGCGCAGCGCATCGCGCACAGCGCCAAGTGGCGCAACCGGCATTCCACCGGCAACGCATTGGCGAGTATAGCCGCGTCATAGTGGAAGAGACGGTGCGAATCCGGGATTCGTGGCACGCGGGCGAGCAAAAAGATGTCGCCATCGACATGATGCACCTCACGCTCAATGTTGTGGCCCGCACGCTGTTTGCAACCGACCTGCGAGAGGAAGTCTACGAACTCGCGGCCGCCATCAACCGCATCATGGGCCTTTACAATTTTTTGGTGATGCTGCCGGCGGCGGAGTGGCTGGTGCATTTGCGTCCGCCCGGCCTGGCTGCGTTTGTCAGAGCACGAAAGCGAATCGATGCCGTTGTCTACCGCATGATCGACGCGCACCAACGCGGCGGCCTCGATCGCGGAAGTTTGCTGGATCTCATGCTGGCCGGTTCACGCGGAAATGATGAAGCGTCCCGCCAGTCTTTGCGGGATCAGGTCATCACCATTTTTCTTGCCGGCTACGAAACGGTTGCCAATGCTTTGTCGTGGACCTGGTATCTGCTTTCGCAAAACCCGGATGCCGAGTACAAGCTTCACGCTGAAGTGGACCATGTGCTCACCGGCCGACTTCCTGCAGTGGAAGACGTTCCCCGCCTGCGCT
This sequence comes from Candidatus Aquilonibacter sp., assembly GCA_035486715.1. Classification (GTDB taxonomy): domain Bacteria; phylum Acidobacteriota; class Terriglobia; order Terriglobales; family Acidobacteriaceae; genus Sulfotelmatobacter. The sequence goes on along the minus strand of DATHMV010000064.1, from coordinate 5,257 downwards.
ATACCGAGAACGTGATGGCGGAATCGCTGCGGCTGTATCCACCGGCGTGGGCCATGGGCCGCTATGCGCGAAACGATTTTTCCCTGGGTGATTATTTTCTTCCCGCGCGAACTACCGTGCTGATCAGCCAGTTCGTTACCCACCGCGATCCCCGGTTTTTCCCCGATCCATTGCGCTTCGATCCCGATCGATTCTCGGTGGAAAATAAAGCCGGCCGGACCAAATTCACCTATTTTCCATTCGGAGCAGGATTGCGGCAGTGCATCGGCGAATCGTTTGCCTGGATGGAAGGCACGCTGATCCTTGCGACGCTGGCGCAGAAATACAAACTGCGGCTGGTTCCGGGACATTGCGTAGAACCGCAGCCTCTAATCACCCTCCGCCCAAAATATGGAATGCAGATGCAGATTGAGCCGCGCTGAGCGTTTCGCAAATTCTTTGCCGCTAACGCATTCCTGATTTGCCACATGGAAAACAACCAGTTCCCGGAAAGCCTCATCCAACGCACGTCACGGCTAGTCGCTGGGGGGGTGGCGCGCCATGAAGTCCCGTTGGTTTTGGTTGATGTCGTTGTTTGCCTCGGTAACTCTCTTCATTGCCAACCAGTTAAAAACCTTCGGAGAGACAATTGCAAAGGAATTGGAACGCGCCTACGCAAGCTCGGAAATTGAGACTAATTTCCTGGGGAAAAAGTCTTCCGTATCGCCGATCAAGTCCCTGCGTGTAGCCAGTTACCGGCGCTTTCTGAAGATGAATGACGAGTAGGGACTGCTGCCCTGAGGGGTGCAGTTCGGCTTGCGGAATAGGCCGGTTCAGCGGGAGATCCTTCGCTACGCTTGAAAAACGGCTACGCGCAGGATGACAGAGCCACCATATCCTGCCGTCAAGTAAGTGATAAGCGCCAACTTCCGCTTCCTCAGCAACCAACCGCAGCGCGGGAAACCTCATCAAAATTCTGCTTATCTGTCCGTGGGAGTTGGCGTCATGGAATCGCAGTCTAAATTCAATTGGAAGTTGTTGCTCGGCTTATCTGGTCTTCTGGTACTTGCCAGTTGTGGAGGAAGTCCGAGCACCAGCACGACCACTACTACCACTACGACCACATACCAGCTCACGGTCACAGCGCCAGCTTCCGGCATGGGAACGATTACCAGCAGCCCCGCTGGAATTAACTGCCCCACGACGTGCTCTGCCAGCTTCAACCAGAATGCGCAGGTAACTCTTACCGAAACTCCAGGCACAGGCGATTTTTTCTCTGGATGGGGCGGTAGCTGTTCCGGCACTTCTACTACGTGTTCGTTGAAGATAACGGCGGCGACGACTGTCAATGCAACCTTCACAGCCGGAGACGGCCTCACCGTAAGTCTCGCGGGAAGTGGCACGGGAACGGTAATCAGCACCCCTTCAGGAATCAGTTGCACCAACGGATCGAACACGGGGTGCTCGGCAGCTTTTCCTCAGGGCACTCAGGTCACGCTGAGCGAAACCCCCGGAACGAGCTTCTATTTTGGCGGGTGGAGTGGTTGTACGGGCAGCACCAGCTGCGTCGTGACAGTGAGCGCGTCTGAAAACATAACCGCGAGCTTTACCGCTGGCGACACATTGGCCGTGACAACGTCGGGCACTGGCACCGGCACTGTCAGCAGCAATCCATCGGGAATCAGTTGCTCAAGCGGTTCGACGACAGGCTGCTCGGCGATTTTTCCGCCGAATACGGTCGTGACGCTGACGGAAGCACCCAACGGCACCAACACCTTTTCAGGATGGTCCGGCTTGTGCAGCGGAACGGCAACCACCTGCAATTTAACATTGGCGGGCGCGACGAATTCAGAGCAGGCCAGCTTCGCGGTTCCCGGCACGCTACAGTCGAGCGTGCAGCACATTATTCTGTTCGCGCAGGAGAATCGATCGCTCGATCATTATTTCGGCGCAATGCTGTCGTATTGGCAGTCGATCGGCCTACATCAGAGCGACGGCGTCACTTTCGACGGGCTAGCACAGTTCAACACTGGCGGAACGGCACCTTCAGTACCAGGTTGTGCTGCCGGAACCTATGGCGGCAGTTGCTCTCCGGATCCAACCAACCAGATCGCTTCGTTCCACCTCCAGTCTGCCTGCATGGAGAATCAGAGCCCCTTCTGGAATGAGGCGCACAATCAGTGGGACTACGCTGACCCGACTGGCAGCAATCCCAATGATCTCGCCAATCCGCCGCTCGACGGCTTTGCATTCACCGCCGCGTACGATGCCGATGGTAACGGCTTTATGGATCTCAACGGAGTTCGAGCCATGGGCTACTACGATAGCGGCGATCTGCCGTACTATTATTTTCTCGCCTCGAATTTTGCCACATCCGACAGATGGTTCTCGCCGATCATGGACCGCACTCAGCTCAACCGCATGTATCTGATCGGTGCGACTTCGTACGGGCACGGGTATCCCATTGGGCAGGGGTGTGCTTCATACCCTCCTTGCGTTCACACCAGCCAGCAAATTCCCTCGACGCCGATCTTTGAGGAACTTCAGAATGCGGGAATATCGTGGAGAATTTATGTAGATCCAACCGGTACAAGTTGCGTTGGCATGACCGGCTCGCAGCTTTCATCGTGTCTGACGGAGAACTCCTACATAAACGAGTTCCAGTATGAAAACACGATTCTAAATAACACGACGCTGTTGGAAAATGTACAGCCCATTCAGCAGTACCAAACAGATGTCGCCAATAATCAATTGCCGGCATTTGCCTTGATCGAGCCAGCCTCGCCGGCTGGAGAAGATGAGCATCCCTCGGATTCTGACGAATACCCGGTGAATGTCCAGAGTGGAATGCAGTATGCAGTTGACAGCATCATCCAGCCGCTGATGCAAAGCGCAAGTTGGAGCACCTCGGCGCTGATCTTCACCTACGATGAAGCGGGCGGACTTTACGATCACGTTCCGCCTCAGCCGGCCACGGCTCCGGGTGCCGGTACTTACGATCCCGGCGATCCCGCCTACCCAACGGACCTTAATCCGGGGCTCAACGATATCTGCACAGGCACGGGCCAGCTTGGAACGGGCATATGCGACTTCTCGTGGACCGGCTACCGGGTTCCTGTGATCGTGATTTCGCCATTTGCAAATATGAACTACGTTTCGCATACGGTTCGCGACACTACATCGGTACTGAATCTTGTGGAAGAGCGCTTCGGACTCACGCCGCTGACCAACCGCGACGCATCCCAGCCTAGAATGGATGAGTTTTTCAACTTCGCCAATCCGCCATGGCTGACGCCGCCGACGCTGCCACAGAATGTTACCCTTAACGACGCTTGCACACAGGTTCCGCCGGCAAGCTGGAATGAGCCGACCCAGTTGTCGGTTGCAGTTGCCAGTGGTGGTACGATTACCAGCACTCCGAGCGGCATCAGTTGCAGCACCGACTTCTCAGAACCTCCGAACTCGATCTGCGGTTATGTGTTTCCTCCCGGCACGAGCGTGACGCTGACGGCGACGCCGAATAGCGGAAGCACCTTTACCGGATGGTTCGGCGAAGGAAACAATCCTGGGCCGTGTAGCGGTACTTCGCCGACCTGTACGATCACGGTCAATTCCGCCGAGTACGTACAGGCGAATTTTCAGTGAGCGGTTTTCAATGCCATCCTTCGGTCGCATTCGTCGTGGCCGAAGGGTCTAGGCAGTTTCAGAGCCTACGGCGTGCGCAAGATCACAACCCACATGGGATAATGAAGCCGTGAGCATTCTGCGCGCCTCGGTCTTCTGCTTACTCCTCTTCTCCGTCTCTACCTGCTTCGCCGTCACCCGCCACTACTACATCGCCGCCGAAGATGCTCCGTGGAACTATGCGCCTAGCGGCATGAACCTGCTGCGCGCATTGCCAGTTCCGCGCCCATGGGGCGCAAAGCTCGAATGGCCAAAGACCCGTTTCATCGAGTACACAGACGACACGTTCGCCACGAAAAAGCCGCAGCCGGAGTGGCTGGGGATTCTCGGGCCGATTATTCGCGCCGAAGTTGGCGATGAAGTCGATGTCACATTTATGAACCGCACCCACCTGCCGCACAACATGCATCCGCACGGGTTGCGATATGACAAGAACAGCGAAGGCTCTTTCTACATTCCATTCGGCAAGGGAGACCGGGTTGCGCCGGGGCGGAAATTTACCTATCGCTGGTTCGCCAATGAGGCGAGCGGACCGGGGCCGGGGCAGCCGAGTTCGATTGTGTGGTGGTATCACGGCCACGTTGATCCGGCGATGGAGGTCAATGCGGGCCTGCTGGGGCCGATCATTGTTACCGCCAAAGGCAAAGCGAACCCCGATGGATCTCCGAAAGACGTGGACAAGGAATTTGTCGCCGACTTTCAAATCTTCGATCAGATGGGAGGCAAGCCGGAGGGCCTTTACTATGCGATCAACGGATATATCTTCGGCAATCTTCCCGGCTTGTACATGAAGACAGGCGAAAAGGTGCGCTGGTATCTGCTGGCGATGGGGAACGAGATCGATCTGCACACTCCGCACTGGCACGGCGAGACGGTGACTTACGAGAGCCGGCATACGGATGTGGTGGAACTGCTGCCCGGAAGCATGCGGACGGCGGACATGGTCGCCGATAATCCGGGCACATGGATGTTTCACTGCCATGTGGACGATCACATGGAAGCCGGAATGATGGCGGTTTACACGATCTATACGCCGCCGAAACGCAGCTGTCCGGTTGAGTTCAGCGCGGTGGATTATTGGAACGGAGCGGAAAAGTACCGGCTGACGGTGAAGAATCTCAGCGATAAAACCATTACCAACATCAGGATTGCCTCTGAAGTCTTTTTTGCCGCGGGCGATATGCGAACGCCGTACATGGGATACTGGCAAACGGCGCGGCCGATTCCGCCGGGGCAACAGCAAGTACTGGAGAAGCCGGGCTTGCGCGCTCAGGATGCTGCGGGAGTTTTGGGCTTGGCTTACCTTCCCCTATCCATCACTTATGAGGACCGAAGCACGTGGGCCCCGGAGCAGTATGGCGAGTGCTTCCATATTTTCTGGCGGGATGCGGAACACCCGGATGTTCCCGCGCTGTCGCCGGTGCAGAATGAAATCGACCCTGATTAGCAAGCCGCCCTGAAATCGAGCGTTGGAATGACCTTATTGAGCGCTACGCGCGGACTTACTTTCATTTACAGCGTAGGCCGTATTTACGTGCGTACCGGCGTGAACCATCCTCTTTAAAGAGGTCTGGCCATGCCGTCGCTTCGAATT
>DATHMV010000063.1:0-347242 GCA_035486715.1 Candidatus Aquilonibacter sp. | reverse complement strand
CATTTGCTCTATGGTGCGGGGCGAACGGCTATAGCCGATGAAATAGGTTCCGAATTCACCATACCCTGGGCGGCCGAAGGGCATGTTGTCGCGCAGGATTTTGATTTCTTTTCCGTTCTCAACAATCGTAGTGAGCGCGCTATGCGCGGACGTTGGTTTGACGGAATCATCCAGTTCGATATCGGAAAGCTTGCTGCGCCCGATGATGCGCTCCTGCGCCTCGGTAGAGAGTGCATTCCACGCGTCAAGATCGTGAAGATATTTCTGAATAATTACGTAGCTGCCTCCGGCAAAGTCTGGGTCTTCGTCGCCGATGACTACGGCATCGGCGGCTGCTTGGCCCCGGGGATTTTCCGTTCCGTCGACGAAGCCAAGGAGATCGCGGTCGTCGAAATAACGGAAGCCCTGCACTTCATCCACCGCGGAAACGGCATTCCCGAGGCGCGCCATAATCTGCGTGGCCAACTCGAAGGATAGGTCCATGCGTTTGGCGCGGATGTGGAACAGCAGGTCGCCAGGCGTGGAAACGGCGTGGCGTGATCCGGAATGAAACTCGCGGAAGGGATGTAGTTCTGCCGGGCGAGGCTGACCGAAGAGGCGATCCCAGGTTTCGGATCCAAACCCTACGACGCAGGAAAGTCCGCCTTCCAGATCGCGAAATTCGACTGCGCGGGCCAGCGCAGCGAGGTCTCCGCAGAACGAGCGCAGTGCGGCGCGATTCTCAGAGCCGGGATTGAGCGTTGCTACCAGGAATATTGCGGCGCGAGTAAGCGGTGCAGCGACTGCCTGCGCGAGGGCAGGCGATTTACTTGCCGCTGCGGGCACGCTTGTTGGATTGGGATCGTGATCGGTCTTCAACTTGTCTCGTCGCTATTAGCATGGGCGGATTTCGATCTTGAAATTCCGCTCCCGCGTCCTGTGTAAAAGTTTGGACTGCAAGTTTACCATCACTGATGCTTGGGAGTGTTTCGGACGGCGATGAGCGAAACCTGCTCCAAGTCGGGGTAGTGTTCCTCTTTGTCGGGGCTGCGGTCCGCTGGTGCGATCTGCTGGACGGTGGTTTGCACAGGCAGTGCACCGTGGAAATATTTTCCATACACTTCGTCAAAAGCAGGTATGTCCGCCAGATTATCAAGATAAACAGTTGTGGACACGACCTGAGAGAAATCCATATCGGCTTCTTCAAGGTTGTCCATCTGGTTGCGCATCGTCTGGCGAAGCTGGAGAGCGGTCGTCGATGTATAAACTCCTTCGTTCGGTCCGGGAATAAAGCCACTCTTCGCCGAACAATACAACGTATCGCCGGCAAAGACGCAAGGGCTCGCCGTGGGACTGGGCGGCATGTTCTTGGGCCGCACGGCCCGCCGTTCCTTCAAGTCGCGGACCGCAACGCCTGTGTATTCGATTTGTGCACCGTGGGGCAGGCTTGAGACTTCGATCGTAGCGCGTGCCGGGGTGTTGCCGAATTCGAAACGCTGCGCGTAGTGCTGATTCATTACCCGCGTGGGAAGCTGCGCGGTAAGGTACGGATTTACGAAAACCATGTGGCTGAGCTTCAAGCCGGCTGCTTCCACGATTGCTTTCATTTGGTCGAGCGCGAAGTCCACTTGAGCGGCAGGGTCGTCTGAAGCTTTGCCGGCAGGCATGGCAGAAACGAATAAACGATCATGCGTGAGAATGCCCGGTGAGAAAGGCTCGTCCGATTTGTAGTTTGGCGGATAGACGGCCCGCCGATCCGAGAGATTGCGCACTGCGACGGCATTGATTTCAATGGGGGGATCAGGAAGCGCGGCCACGCCGAGCACGGCGCGGGCCGGCGGAGTCTTGCCAAAGAACTCGCCGAAAGCGCGGTTCATTTCTACATATTGGCTCATGTCGGTGAGATAAACGGTGGTGTACACCACATGATCCATGGTCAGACCCGCAGCCTCGACAACTGATTTCAAATTATTGAGGGCCTGCCGCGCCTGGGCCGCAAAAATTGCCGGCGATGTACCTTCCGCGCGGCGCGGCCCCTGAGCGGAAATATAAATGTAGTCTCCTGCATCGACGCTGGACGGTGCGGCACGGTGAACCCTGGGAGATTCCTGAGAGGGCGCGGCTGCGCCTGCCTGGGCTTGTGCGCCGACAGCGGACCAAAGCAGTAGTCCAACGAGGAATGATTTCATGCGAGCCTTCTGTCCGTATTTATTAATGCAGTTTGCCGCATTGATGATGGAAAAAGAAGTCGAGCTTCGCTCGACTGGACAGCCGAGGCGGCTGTCCCCACATGCTAACTTGTCCGGCTTTTCTTTTGTGCCGCTCCCAGGATGGTGCGCAATCTTTGTCCCACGATGACTTCTTCGCCGGGTTGAATGGTCATTGATACCAGTTCGATGTGGTCAGCTGCCGGGCGCTCTTTGTTGGTCACGGGGCCGGCCGTCTTGGGCCTGCCCTCGCGAACCGCCGTTACCAAGCTGGGATTATCCGCGCCGAGCACTTCGATGACCGGGTCGCCCGCACGCAGAGCGCTTACGCAGTCAGCGATGGTAAATCCCCACGTCTGCTGATCCCAGGCGACATTCAGTGTCGGATAGCGGTTCCCGTCATCTGGAATATAAATCTTGGTCTGTACTCCCGGCACGGTCTCTACTAACTTTCTGATGCTATCTACACGATCATTCCACTCGCGGTAGAGTTTTTTGTCGTCGATTTTCAGCCAGGTTTCGAGGGCGGTGAGGCAGCCGATCATTTCTTCTTTGCCCACCTTCATGGGACGGCACACAGCTCCCTCGCGTGGGCTGGAATTCATCACGGCCGCTTCAATCAGATCCTTTCGTCCCAGCAGCACCCCACTGCACTGCGGCCCACGCAGGCCCTTCCCGCCGGAAAAGGTGTAAAGGTCAATGCCCATGCGGGCGTACAACTTGGCATTGTCCGCCGGAGGAATCCCCGCGGCATCGTCGAGCAGCAGCGGTACTTTATGGTCTTTTGCAATCGCGAGTTCCTTCTGCAGTTCATCACCCAGGTGCGTGGTGTAGATCATTACGGTCTTTTCGTTGATGGCGTTGGCAAGTTCTTCCGGTGAGTAGGCGAGCACGAGTTTCGCACCGGTCAATCGAATCGCGCTATCAAAAGCGCTCCGACCGCCAGACATAATGACTTCATTTTTGAGGCCGGTGGTATCGGGGAGTTGCCAGATGAGCTTGTCATCGGTGCCGGCCATGCATCCCGCGGTTGCGACCGCCATGGCACCCGCGGCGCCTGAGGTGATCATTCCAGACTCAGCGCCGGTAAGTTCCGCCAGCCGCCGCCCAATGGCATGCTGCAAATCAAGCACATTTACGAAATACTGCGCCGCTTCGGCCTGGGCTGCGCGAACTTCAGGAAACTGGAGAGATCCGCTGAGGTAGGTCCATGTGCCTCGGCAATTGATGACAGTCTTAACTCCCAAGCGGGTATAAATATTTTGGCGAAGGTCTTTGCCGACGACGCTGGCGGCTTTGGCGTAGAGATCGGCTACGGCAATCTGGCTCAACAGTGGAGCCGCCGCCGCCCACTTCATGAATGACCGCCTGCTGGAATTCAGAACATGCATGGCAACACCTCCGGTATTAAATTGACATGTTTACTCATCATCTTCGTGTAGTGGGACGCGCGCTCGCACCGCCAGAATATAAGCTTTAGCTCCCGGTTTATTTTGGTTGTAGAAGCCGACCGTGCAGTTCGGACGAAAATAATAGGCGTCTCCCGCTTTAGCGGGGAAGCGGCCTTCGACGCCGTCCATTCCGCTGCCGGCAACCATTTCGCCCTCGCCGTCGAGCACCAGATAAATTTCTTCGGCGAATTCATGATGGTGGGGCCAGTTCGTGCCTCCGGGTGCAAAATCCATCCGGAAAAAACTATCCATCACGTAGGCCTCATCAATCAAGTCCCGCTTGCCGGTGTGCAGGCCGGCAAGAAGGTTGTACAACACCGAATTGGGATGACCGCTTACAGTTTCTTCTTTGGCATCATCGAGGCTGGCAACCTTGGGATGCGGCGATGGTGCAGCGATGGAAATCGAGGGCGGGATTTTGAACCCCATCACAAGCACATGCAGAGGCCGGCCGGCATTGTTGGAAATCGAATGTTTGGCACGCGGGGGCAGGTATGTGAAGTCATGCTTGCGCAGCGCTTGAGACTGATCTCCGTAATGGAGCACGCCTGCGCCTTCGATGACGAAATAAATTTCTTCCTGGCGATCGTAGGAGACGATCTGGCAATCACCGTGAGCATCCAGAGTGACTTCGCCGAAGCGTGCGACAGCCTGGAGCGAGCGATCGTCCTCGTCGCCTTCTCCGAAAATCGGCCGGTAGTGGCAGGTTGGAGAGGTAAGATTGACATTGGTTTCGGCCAGTTGGGGAACGTAGCGATGCAACCATGTAGGATCGACTGGCCGGTCTTGTGCTCGAAGAGCTTGTGTCAGCAGCAACGCGGACAGGAGTTTGATCAATTTTCGGCGGGACTGTTGAAGCGTTTTCACACCGCGTAGTCGATGTTCAATCCTGGGCATGAATCTCCGCGGACGCCTCTCGCAAAATGTAACCGATCAGATCATCGAGTTCCGCACTGCTTAGTCGCTGCCCGTAGTCGGCAGGCATGGGATCAACACTTTTCCGCTGGACAGAAACCAGACTGGACATCATGAGCAGGTAAAGCCGGCCATCGTCATCCTGCAATTGCAGAGAAGCGTTATCTTCATTTCGAACCATGCCGGAGAACTTTCGTCCATCCCGCGCAACTGCAGTCACTGTTTCTTGCGGCACTTCTGACGGCCTCACAATGGCATCGCGAATTTCGTCTCCCGCATGATCTCGCGCAAAGCCAGCGAGGTCTCCAGTGACGAACTGTCCCCGGCTTCCGATCTGATGGCAGGTTGAACATCCGGCCTTTCCGAAAAAAAGATCATGGCCTCGCGCCGGATTGCCTGTCGTGGAGTTCGCAGTGGACTTTCCCTGCAAAAAGCGCAAATAAGAAATCAGCGCCTGAGCATCTTCTCCGCTAATAGTAGGTAATCCCGGCATTCCTTCTTCTGGAATTCCATTGTGAATTATCGTAAGCAATGCCTCGTTCGCAAGAGCCTTCACATTAGACCGGCGTACTATGTCGGGCGCATGTTCACCACCGTGTCCGTCGAGCCCATGGCATGTCGCGCACTTCCTCTCGAAAGTATTCTTTCCCTTAAGGTCAGGTTTCTGACCGGAACCGGACTCTGCGCTGTTCGAGCTCTGGCTGAGGACAGTGCCGGTAACACCAAGAGCAATCAGTATCAACCCGAACTTGAGGACGGTTGGCCAGCGGCGATATATTCCACTCCGTGAAAACATCTTCGCAGTGATCGGTGACATCAGACGGTGAACCTGATATACCACAGAATCTGGTTGAGGCAAATCGAATTGTTTCGTTTCATTGGCTTTTGTTTCGTCTGGTGAAAGTGTGAACCGCCTGCAGCCGCTGCTAAAAATGCCGATGCGCAGATCATAAGTCAGATTGTGCATGGCAGAGATATCATGGCAGCGCCGGTCGATCAAGATAAAGGAAGAGGGAACGATGCGACGCTACATTGTGGCTTTGTTTATTGGTTGGTTGAACTTGAATATTTCAGTCGCCCAGGCACAAGCGGAGCCAAGCCAGCCAAGTTCGCCGTGTCGCATTGAGGCCGTGAACTATAAGGGTTGGAGCGCAGAACAACTTTCCAATCGCTGGCTCAAGCTGATCGTCGTACCGCAAAATGGCGGACGCCTGATGCAGGTTATTTTTGCCGGGCATTCTTATCTCTTCGTTAATCCCAAATATGAAGGAAAATATATGCCCCCCGATCCAACCAAATGGTTTAACTATGGAGGCGACAAGCTCTGGCTTTTGCCGGAAGGAAATGACAATGAACAAGAGTGGGTGGGCAATTCCGATTTAATTGACGACGGACCGTACGCCTTTCGAAAGGTTTCGGAAGGTCAGGAGTGCGAGATCGAGCTGACTGGCCCCGCCGATCCCCAGAGCGGAGTTCAGATCCGGCGTACGATTCACCTAGATACTGATTCTCCGCGAATTCGTTTTCATGCCACCATGCAGAACAAGAGCGGGCATGTTATTGAATGGTCCATACAATCGGTTTCGCAATACGACACCATCGATCACTCTGCTGCCTCACCGCGGGCAAATCAAAATTTCTGGACCTTCACTCCGGCCAATTTATCCAGCAGTTATCTCAACCGCTATCACGTGCGTTTCGGACCGGCAGAAAATCCAGCGGTCGAGGTCAGGGACGACGGCCTCTTCGCGCTGCATTATGCGCATATGGCCGCCGAACTTTGGCTGGACTCGACACCTGGCTGGCTCGCGGTGGTGGATGGCGACAGCCAATATGCCATGGTGGAACGCTTCCGCTACGAAAAGAAGGAAACCTATCCCGGCAAGGCTTCAGTTATTTTCTGGATGAATGGTCCCGAGACGAGATTGAGTTCCGAGGGTGAACCTTCTCTGACTTCTGGCGGCGATGGATCTCCTTATTATCTGGAAGCCGAGATCAACAGTCCGCTCGTCGAAATGCGGCCGGGTGAAACTCGCGATCTTGACACGGAGTGGTTTCCGACTCGTGCAGGCCGCGAATTCCACGGCGTCGAGGACGCCGGAGTAGTGATTCATCCTCTTCAGGCCAAACTTTTGCAAACTGGCCGCGTCCGGCTCTCCGGTTCCTTCGGAGTTTTTTTCGCGGGACGTTTGGTGGCGCACTTATACGATGAACACGGAGGCAGCGTGGGAACGATGCCTCTGACGCAGGTTGACCCTACGAACCTCGTCGCGCTGGAGACAGAGTTAACGCCAACTGCAAAGGCTTCCCGCGTCTCGCTTCATCTCGAAGACGCAAATGGGCTGGACTGTGGTTCTCTTCAGGAAGTCAAAATCGAGGAAGTTAAAGCCGAGTAAGTTGCAATCGGTGCAGTAAGAATCACTAATATGAAATCATTCGGGAAAATTATGGGCGGATTCGCACTGGCCATTTTTAGTTTGCTCTCATTATCAGCGGCAGGGCAACAAGGGCAGGCTCCCGTTGTCGTCGATGCGAATGTCAGTGCGAACGACCTGCTTACGCAGCCTCCCGGCGTCAACTGGATTTCTTATAACGGTGACTACACTGGACGCCGCTACAGCGCCTTACACGAAATCACCCCAGCGAATGTTACGCAGCTCCGCGCCACGTGGATATTCCATTCTTCTAATTCCGAAAGGCTGGAAGTAACCCCTGTAGTCTTCAACAGCGTAATGTACGTCACTTCCGCCAATGACGCATTTGCGCTTGATGCGCGAACCGGCCGGGTTATTTGGCATCACGAACGGCCGGTGAGCGAAGGGTTGCTCGATGATGCCGCGGCCCATCACAACCGCGGCGTCGGTGTCTGGCGAAACTTCGTCTACATGGAAACCGATGACGCTCACTTGCTATGTCTCGACGCGCGCACCGGACACCTGCTGTGGGATGTGACCTACGCTGATAAGAAAAAACAATATGGCGCGACTAGCGCTCCGCTGGTTGTGAAAGACGAAGTTATTGTGGGTACGTCCGGAGGCGACTCTGGTGTGCGCGGATTTGTGGCCGCTTACGATGCTGCCACCGGCAATCTTAAGTGGCGTTTCTGGACGATTCCCGGTCCGGGTGAGTTCGGCTCCTCGAGTTGGCCCGGCGATTCCTATCTTCATGGCGGAGGCACGACATGGATGCCCGGCACTTACGACGCGAAGCTGGATACTTTGTATTGGACAACCAGCAATCCCGCGCCAGATTTCGTAGGAGATTCGCGCCCCGGAGACGATTTGTATACCGCCTGTGTCCTGGCGTTGAATCCCACTACAGGCGCGTTGAAGTGGTATTTCCAGTTCACTCCGCACGACCTGTATGACTACGACGCCACCGAAACACCAGTGTTATTGACTGCAGAAGTGAACGGCCGTGTGCATGACTTGCTGGTACAGGCCGATCGTAACGGGTTTCTTTACGTGCTCGACCGAAACGACGGAAAATTTCTCAAAGCGACGCCATTTGTCGAAAAGCTGAATTGGGCCAAAGGAATTGACGCTTCGGGCCGGCCGATACTCACGGAACGTATTCCGAATGCCGAGGGCACGCAGATTTGTCCCAGCATCGACGGAGCCACCAATTGGTTTTCGCCTTCTTATAATCCTGATACCGGGCTTTTCTATGTCATGGCGCTGGAGAGTTGCAGCATCTTTTTCGCTCACCCGCAACCATATGCCAGGGGCCAGACCTTCTACGCGACCGGCACCAAACTTGCGCCCGACGATCACGCTCAAAAAGTTCTGCTGGCGTACTCCGTGGCCGAGGGAAAGATCGTCTGGCGATATCCTCAAGCTGGGCGAGGTAATTCCTGGGGCGGGACGATGACCACGGCGGGAGGATTGGTATTCTTCGGGAACGATACCGGAGCGCTGGAAGCTGTGGACGCGCGGACTGGCCGCCCGCTTTGGCAATTCTCCACGGGCCAGAGCATGCACGCTTCACCTATGAGTTATGCAGTCGATGGAGCGCAATACGTAGCTATCGCCGCGGGTAGCGATGTTATTAGCTTCGCGCTTCCTCATTAGTTGTTGTCGAAACTTGACTGTGGAACTATCGCGGATTGGCAAAACTTATTCATGCTGCTTAAAGTATTCCATGATCGAATCGGGCTGGCGCAGGCGGCTGCGGAGCAAGCATCAGCCGCGATACGCCGGGCCTTGGCAGAGCGTGGCCGTGCGAGGATTATTGCTGCAACGGCTGCGTCGCAGCTCGAATTTCTGGATGCTTTGACGAGGGCGACACGGATCGACTGGCCCCGCGTGGAAGTTTTTCATCTCGACGAATATATCGGCTTACCGATTACCCATCCGGGAAGTTTCCGCAAAATGCTGCTCGAGCAACTGGTCCAGAAGACCGGAGTCGTCCATTATCATTTGCTCGACGGGGACGCGGCTGATCCGTTGGAAGTCGCCCGACGCGTGGGCACGCATCTGGCATCGGCGCCCGTGGATATTGCTTTTCTCGGCATTGGCGAGAACGGGCACTTAGCATTCAACGATCCCCCAGCTGACTTTCAGACTATTGAACCCTACATCATCGTGGACCTGGATGAGGCCTGCCGCAGGCAGCAGGTAAGCGAAGCCTGGTTCGCCGAGATTTCGCAAGTGCCGAAGCGGGCCATCTCAATGTCGGTTCGCCAAATTCTCAAAGCTAACGAGATCATCGCGGTGGCGCCCGGCAACCGCAAGGCCGAGGCTGTAAAAGCTTGCGTTGAAGGCGCGATCAGTCCTATTTTGCCAGCATCGATTCTGCGAACGCATCCGAACGCCACCATCTATCTGGACAAAGACTCGGCTTCGCTCCTGAGTTCGGCCTTGCAGAAAGCGCTACAAGGTGAGTCTGAGGTCGTAGTCGGCTCTTAGCGCAGTGAGGAAAAAGATCGCGTCTACGGATCTTCAAACGCGTCCGTACGATCTACGGCCTCGCCGGCTTTGATGTTGGCGACGCGCATGAGATAACTGACGACATCATTCAACTCGTCGGAGGTTAAAGTGGAAGCGTAGTCAGCGGGCATTAGAGTTTGCGAACTGTCCAGACTCGCAAGATCGGACTTGTCCACGAAGTAAAACGTGCCGTCCAGCGCCTGCAACTGCACAGAGAAGTTATCTTCGTTGCGGATGCGTCCAACGTATTTTTCGCCTGTGCGAGTGGTTGCCATTACCAGCCGCGCCTGCCGGTCGCTGCCCGGAGTGGTTATTGCGCTCAAAATCTGCTCCACTGCATGACTGCGAGCGTACGCGGAGAGATCAGAAGCGATAAAGCCACCGTTACCGGAAGCCATGTGGCAGCTGGAGCATCCTGCCTTGCCGAAGAAAACTGTCTCTCCTCGGCCCGGATCACCGGGAAGACTGAGCGCCTTCTTTGTCTCCTGAAGAAAGCGCAAATATGCGATTACTGCCTGGACGTCAGCCTGTACGAGCGAGTGGAAGGCAGGCATTCCAGTTCCAGGCACGCCATTTTCGACGATGTGCGCGAGCTGAACATCGGAAAGCCGCTGCACTTTGAGATTTTCTGCGATGTTGGGTGCGCGTTCGCCGCCTCTTCCGTCCAGACCGTGACACCCGGCGCAGGTTGAGGCGAAAGTTTGCTTACCCCGCGTCGAGCCTGTCTTAACATTTGTCTGCCGGAGGTTTTCCGGCGGACTTTGAGACCAGACGATAAGGCTGCTGGCGGTCCACAAAACCGCCAGCACGGAACGCAATCTGAAGCTTGGACGCATCTGTAAAATGCGGTTTAGAAAATAAATTTTAAGGCGAGTTGCATGATGCGCGCGGGCAGGGCAGAAGTTACGTATCCGAAGCCGCCCACGTAATTGTTGTCTATATTTCCCGATGGATTACTGAACTGGGCATGATTAAAGACGTTGAATGCTTCTGCGCGGAACTGCACCTGCGTGCTTTCGCTGATCTTGGTATCTTTCAACAATGCCAGATCAAAGTTATAGATACCCGGCCCACTGAAATACCGGCGCATGGCGTTTCCGACCTGCCCAAGAGGCTCTTGCGTGAAGTAATTTGGGTTGAAATAGGGCTGCCCCGCGCGGGGATTCTTGTTCATAAATAGTGAGCCGTTGCCGGGGTTATAACTGGGTATATCGATGGTGTCAGCGAATGTTCCACTCAGCGAGTTGTCGTCGCTTTCGCTCAACTGGACGGGCTCACCTTTAGCCAATATCATGATGCCGGACACCGCCCACCCTGCGGTGAGTCTTTTCGAGGCGCTGCCAGTCAGCTTCTCAAACGGCATCTGGACGGTATAGCTCACAGTCAAGTCCTGCGGAACATCGAAAACAGACAGTGCACGATCTTGTCTTGGGTTAAGCGGGTTGGTTGCATCAAACGACGTCGAACCGTTGTCAATCGACTTTTCATAAGTGTAGGCAATCAGAAAATCGGCATATTTCTCGGTGTGTTTCACGCTCACTTGTAGAGAGTTAAAGCTCGAGCTGACGGCTGTAATCATGTACGGATTGCTGATGAAGTTATCGCTGGTCGGCGTAGTCAGCCCCGTAAGCAGACGGGTGGTGGCAAAGGAAGTGACTCCGGGATATCCGGGAGCAGACACTCCGGGAGCCAGCACTATGGGCGAACCCGGCCCTGGGTCTTCGTTCCCGGGACCACACGTTGGACTATTGGGAGCAAGGTTAGCCGAATTGCTCAAGAACAGACAGAGCGCTTGATTCCCCGGGTTCGACTCTTCGAACGTTAATAGGTGCCGGCCTACCGATCCTACGTAACTGACGCCCATCACCGTAGACGACCCCAGTTGCCGCTGCAAAGAGAATTCAAACTGCTGCACCTGGGGTATTTTGTCGTGAGGATACAAGTAGTCAGACCCGGAAAGGGGCGTGGCTTGCGCCCAATTGAAGGAAGTATCCGGATTGCTGGGCGAGGAGTTTACTGGCGGAAACGTGAAAGGAAATTTTTGTGTCTCGACGGTTCCGTTGCCGCGGGCAACAAATGGGGTCGCCAGCAGCGTGGACTCGGCGGAGTAATACAAACCGAAGGGTGCATCTCCAACCTCAACAAAGCCGGTAGCGTCTTCAATGGCGCTGTAGAAGATGCCATAGCCGGCGCGAACACTGCTTTTACCCGGTCCGCCAAAAATTTTGCCGAGCAAGCCCTCCGTGTTATCTGGCGAATACGCGAATCCAATTCTGGGAGCGAAGTTGTGGTATTGAATGGGAGCCAAGGTTCGCGGTACGCCGGGATCTTTAGGCACCACCAATCCTAGCGGCGCAGTGGGGAAAACCTTGGACTGCTCGCCGGGAATTACGGTTTCCAATTTGTTCTGCGTATCGTACCAGGGCGTCATGATCTCGTAGCGCAGGCCGTAATTGATGGTCAGGGTTGGCCGGGCGCGCCAGCTATCCTGGGCATAAATTCCAAAGTATTTGTCGCGTGAGTCGAGAAGTTGCTGGCTGGCCTGCGTAAAACTTTGCGGAGCGCCAATCAGGTAGTCGGCGAAGTCTATCCCGGTCTCTTGCCCGTTAAAGGTATACGCCCCGTTGGCGTCGTCGTAGTTACGCTCGTTGATCTGGTCGTAATGAAGATCCGCGCCAAACTGGATCGTGTGAGTGCCAATAATTTTGGTGAAGTTATCAATAAGCTGGTAGGTATTGTTGTATTCCTTCAGGACATCCTGAGGAAGTCCGAATTCGTAGTTATTGAACATGAAAGAGGGAACGCCCTCCAGCGACGGATTGATTGGAGCGATGCCTCCATTGAAACTGGCACCTGAGCCTGCAGGAGCCGTAAAGCCCAGGGACGTCAGCGGAACGTTCGTGCCACCAATTGGAATTCCTCCGAAGTAACGATCCCGCAGATACACCAGACGAACATCGTTGATGGTGGAATTATTGATGGTCGTGGTCAGGCCGAGATTGATCATCTCAGCGCGGCCATCAACGCTACTCTGAAAGCCCGGAACGGTGATGCCCTGGGCGTAGGGAGTGTTTACGGAGAATTGGTCGAAAAAGTAATATCCGAATAACGTACCGAAGTGCGTGTTCGTATCCAGACGAAGTCCAAATTTATCATCGCGCAAACGCTGGTTATATGCCGAGGTCGAGTAGAAAGGTTGGCCGCCTAGAGTCCCCGTCGGCTGTGGGACGTATTGCAGCGTCTTCTGCGCGACTGGAGACCAGGCAGTCATCGGAATCTGGCCGTTGGAGAAGACACAGAGGTCGGCGGCAGTTGTAGGGGAGCATGGAGTCGTCGGGGAGATCGGAGGAGCGTAATAGGGCTCTCCCTGAAAAATAGTGCCTGCGGGCAGGCCGAGTTCCGAGTTAAGCGTCTGGGCCCAATAGGGACCTTCGACTGAACCAACGGAGCCACTCGCGGCGGCCTGGGAGAATAGGTCGTTTAGATTTCCGAGTCGATCCTGTGCGGACGGAACCGGATAGTTTTGCGCTTGGCCCTGGATTTGTCTGTTTCCCTGATAGTCACCAAAAAAGAATACTTTGTCTTTCTTTATCGGCCCGCCAAAAATTCCACCAAACTGATTTTGAATGAAGTCCGGGCGTCCGACAAAGTATTGTGACGCGTCAAAGTCCGTATTGCGCAGAAATTCGAACACGTCTCCGTGAAATTGATTGGTTCCGGATTTGGTGACGACATTGATTTGGCCGCCGCTGAAGTTTCCATACTCGGCATTGAAATTGTTGGTGATGATGCGAAATTCGGAGATGGAGTCCAGATTCGGAAGAATGGCCGCTCCGTTGTGAACACCTTCTTGCGCGTCAGCTCCATTCACCATAAAACCGTTTGAGCCCAGCCGGCCACCATTTACGGACTGAGTTCCGTTGGTTTGATCGCCGGACACCATCGTCTCGTCCCCGCCGATTCCCTGGGTTGTATCGTTGCAATTGCTTGAGGTGCATTGATAAGGCGAAACGCCCGGCTGCAAAGTCAGCAGATCAATAAAGTTGCGCCCATTCAAGGGCACAGAGGTTATCTTGGTGCCTTCAATTACCTCGCCCATTTGCGTGCTCTGGGTCTCCACTTGAGCGGCGTTCGTGCTGACCTCAACCTTCTCATTGATCGAACCAACCGCGAGACTGGCATCGGCTCGAAGCGCCGAGTTGGCATCGATCACCAATCCCGTCTGCCGGTAAGTCTTGAAACCGACCTGCGTGATTTCCAGGTTATAAGTGCCGACAGCCAGGGTAGGGAGGTTGTAAAAACCTTTGGTATCGGTCTTTTGAGTGGTCTGGACCCCGGTCTGCGTATCTGTCGCTACCACGGTAGCGCCGGAAATAACCGCGCCCGATTTGTCCGTAACCACGCCGGAGATGCTGCCGGTGATACTCGCCGACGCAAGTACCAGCGCAAAAAGTACGAACGCAAGAACTCCAGAAACAGCACACCGACGGTTGTTCATGAATGGTCTCCCTGTGGGACGAAGCCCTCGCTCGGAACTTAAAGGCGTCTTTTTATGAACTTTCATCTAGTGAAAATTACAGCAGCGCTATGAAAAATCGACGCACGATGGATGAGACGGTTTATCGCAATCGTAGTAGCCGTGTCAAACTCTTTTTTTATATTCACGAGATCAGGGCAGGCGAACTACTGCACGTGCCCCTCCACATTGCTACCGCTGCATGCCGGGAATGCTCATCGCCAGGCAGGAACTACTTCTGTTTCACTGCGATTGCCGAAATCTCAACCCGCGCATTGTTGACCAAAGCGGCGGCTTGAATGGTTGCGCGAGCCGGCTTGGGATCGGGTATTAGATTCTTGTAAACCTTGTTCATGTCAGGAAACTCATGAATGTCGGCGAGGTAGACCGTGACACTGACGATATCCTTCAGTTCGAAGCCAGCGGCCTTAAGAACTTTCTGAACATTGCCGAGAGCCGCCGTTGTCTCGGGGCCAATTCCCCCAGCCACCAGTTTGTCGGACTCGTCGGTACCCTCCTGACCGGCAATGTAGAGAGTATTACCCGCTATGACACCGTCGCTAAAAGGAAGGCCTCTCGTGGACGATAGATTCACGACTTTGTGTTCCTGGCTATGGGCCTGCTGTACTGAAATCCCTATGGTTAGTGCGATCGCGAAGATCCACAGAAGCAAGTGAGCCATTCTGCTCTGCATCGTCATTTTCATTCCCCTTTTACTTTCGAAAAATGGATTGGCTCTTCCACCAAACGAAAAACAGTGTTAGAGTCCGCGCACATATATACATCGAGGAGGAGGAAATGAACAAGTTTTATGGCTTTGCAAAATCTCACAGACTGGCGGCATCGCTACTATCCATCGGACTTTTATCAGCTATCTCGTGCGGAGCCATGTTCTTGCGAGCGCAGTCAGTCACCGGAACGACTGCACCGCAGACCGACGATGCCTTGATTGCAGACTTCCGCAGAGTGGAAGTGGCTTCTGTCTCCGACGCGCTGGAGCAGTTGACCGGCAAGCGGATGTACATGAGTCACCGCATGCATCCGATCATGACTACAAAGTTTGCCGGTTTTGCCCGCACGGTACTGCTCAAGAAGGACGAAGGCAACAGCGATCCCGCTGCGTTGAACGGAATGCTGGCGGCCATTGATGAGGGCTCGACGGATTCCGTTTACGTGATGGTGGTCGAGGACGGCGAGGACATTGCAGGGATGGGCGGATTGATGGGCACTGCCATGGCAGCGCGCGGCTATGCCGGAGCGGTGATCGATGGCGGTGTGCGCGACGTAGCGTATTTGCGAAAAATTGGCTTTCCGGTGTATGCAACCGGCATTGTGCCGTCAACGTCGGTGCATCACTATCGATTCGGCGGATCCCAGATTCCCGTGAAGTGCGACGGTGTGATGGTGAATGCGGCCGACATTATCACGGCGGACAGTGATGGCGTGGTGGTTGTGCCACGAGCAAGGGCACAGGAAGTTTTAACCCTGGCCCAACAAATGGACTTCAAAGAGCATTCGATGTATGCCGTGATTGAACAGATGAAGTCGATTGTGGAAGCGGTGAAAAAGTTTGGAAGGCTGTAGGGGATAAAAGACCTGTTGCGCAAAATCGACTTTCATCAGATAATTCGCACTTTCATTTTGTGATTGTCGATTGTAGTGCCGACATTAATTAAGTTGTTTCATGGCTAATACTCCAAAGCGAAGCTACAACATCACCGCCTTGCAGCGCGGGTTGCGTCTTCTCCGCATTTTTAGCGAGTCGCCGTATGGGCTCACGGCAAAGCATGTGGCCGGACGGTCCCGGCTGCCGGTAAGTACAGTCCACCGTTTTCTGGCGAACCTGGAAGGAGCGGGTTTTTTAAATTGCAGCGGGGACGGGGTGTATCACCTGGGAATCGCGTGTTTCGCGATTGGGCAGGCGGCTTTGGGGCAACTCGATATACGCCGGGTGAGCCTGCCGTACCTTCAGGAATTAAACCGGCAGACGCGCGAAACCATTCACCTGACAGTGCGGCATGGGTTGTCCGCGGTTTACGTGGAGAAGCTGGATTCGCCGGAGCAGTTGCGCATTCACTCCCGCATCGGCGCCGCCGTTCCCTTATATTGCACCGCAGTGGGCAAGATCATGCTGGCGTACATGCCCGAAGAGGAACGGCAACAAGCGCTCCCGCAGTTGGGATTGCAACGCCTGACCCCTAACACTGTAGGAAATCTTCAGGAGCTCGAAGCGGAACTTTATCGGGTACGAAAGAACGGCTACGCCTGCGATTTGGAGGAAAACGAACTCCACATACGATGCGTTGCAGCGCCCATCTGGGATCACGCGGGTGGGGTGAATGCCAGCCTCAGCATTACCGCTCCGGTGGTGCGCATGGCGGTTACACGTTTGCGGCAGCTTGCGCCTTTGATTCAGACTGCTGGACTGCAAATCTCACGGGAATTGGGATACCAGAGCGCTGGATACGCATCTTCACCCCGAAAACCTGCGGAGGGATCGGCTGCATGACCGGCAGTATGAGGATGGTAGCGACCATGGCTGTGGTCTTCACTTGCCTGGCAGCTTGGGCCGGAAATGATTCGCAGGCAAGCGCGTCGGCGGCAATCAACGTACAGTCTTCGGATCTCTTGGTGCAACCTCCGAACGCGAATTGGATTTCCTACAACGGGGACTATTCTGGACGGCGCTACAGCGGACTTTCAGAAATCAATCCGGACAATCTTGCGGGACTGCGCGCCGAATGGGTTTTTCATGCCCGCAACTCGGGACGGCTTGAGGTAACCCCAGTTGTCGTGAATGGAATGATGTTCGTAACCGCTGCGAACGATGCGTCCGCGCTCGACGCGCGGACTGGACGAATGGTGTGGCGCCATAGTTGGCCGATTTCGGAGGGGCTGATCGACGACGCATCGGGGCACATCAACCGCGGGGTCGGGGTTTGGCATAACCGGGTTTACATGGAAACCGACAACGCGCATCTTCTCTGCCTCGATGTGCGTTCAGGCAATCTCATATGGGATGTTGCGTACGCGAACTGGAACAAGAATTACGGCGCAACCAGCGCCCCGCTCGTGGTGAAAGACAAAGTACTGGTTGGGACCTCCGGCGGCGATGACGGCGTGCGCGGCTTTGTTGCCGCCTACGATGCGTCTACCGGCAAGCTGGCCTGGCGATTCTGGACGATACCTGGCCCGGGTGAATTCGGCTCCGAGAGTTGGCCCGGAAAACTATACCTGCATGGTGGTGGAACTACATGGATGCCCGGGACCTACGATCCCCAGCTCAACACGATTTACTGGGGCACCAGTAATCCCGCGCCGGATTTCGAGGGCGGTGTGCGCCCGGGAGACGATCTCTACACCGACTGCGTATTGGCACTGGACCCGGATACCGGGAAATTGAAGTGGTATTTCCAGTTCATGCCGCATGATCTTTTTGACTATGACGCGGTAGAGACGCCGATTCTGATCGACGCGGTTTACCAGGGCGCAGCACGGCAGTTACTGGTACAGGCGAACCGCAATGGCTACATCTATGTGCTTGATCGCACCAACGGAAAGTTTTTATCCGCAACGCGATTCGTCGACAAACTGAACTGGGCGAAAGGAATCGATGCGCAAGGCAGGCCGGTGCTGACCGGCGTGCAGCCGACGGCGAAGGGAACACGGGTTTGCCCCGGCTATGCAGGAGCCACGAACTGGTTTGCGCCGTCATACAGCGAGTTGACCCATTCGGTGTATTTCATGGCTCTGGAGGAGTGCGAAACCTATTTTTTGAAGCCGCAAACTTTTCAGGAAGGCCGCGAGTATTACTCGACCGGAGTAAAACGCATTCCGAGCGAAACTTCGCAGAAGGTGCTGGTCGCATTCAACCTCGACAAGAATGCGATTACGTGGAAATATCCGCAAGCAGGCGCGGGCCGCTCCTCAGCAGGAACTATGGCAACGGCAGGCGGCCTGGTCTTCTTCGGGGACGATGCGAACTCGCTTGAAGCCATCGATGCGCGAACAGGCAAGGCGCTATGGCACTTCAATACGGGGCAAGATATAAGCGCGTCGCCGATGAGCTATGCCCTTGCAGGTAAACAGTACGTGGCGATTGCGGCGGGTAGTGACGTTTTCAGCTTTGCGTTGCCTTGATTGGTTGTCGATTATGAATCGCCCATCTTGAAGATCAAATTGTAAGGAGAACGAATATGAATTTGACGTTCACTCGCAGAATGTTCGCCGCGCGGTTCGCCTCTGTGTTTTCCGCGTTGGGAGTTGCCACCACCGTTTTGCCCAACCGCGCATTGGCTCAAAGTGCCGCTGCACAGGATGGCGAAATCCGCAAATTAAATAGCGACGGTAAACCCGGCAGCGAGAAAGACGCCATCATGCCGGTGATTGTTCACCGCGGGTTGATTTATGTCGCGGGGCAGGGCGCTCACGATAGTCGAGATGCAAAGGAATGGACGATAGAATCTCACACCACCATGGTTATGGACAAGATCAAGAAGCATGTGGAAATTGGCGGTGGAACCATGGACAGCATTCTTACGTTGAATGTTTTCCTGGTGAAGATTGAACACTGGGACGGAATGCACAAAGTGTTTTCGACGTATTTCCCTCATGGCGGCCCAGCCCGCACAACCGTCGCGGTAGCTGCACTGCCGGGAGATTCGCTGGTGGAAATCAATTGCATCGCGGCCGTCGCCGGTAAATAAGCAGCAAGGGAGCTTCATTCATGCGACTTAACTCAAAGTGGAACCGCCGGAGCTTTCTCGGAAGTGTGGGAGTGATTGCGAGTTCGCTTCTTGCACCACGCAAGTTATTTTCTTCGAATCGTACCAAAGCAGGCGCAGGCACGCCGGTGAGCGGTTTTGGGCATACCGGCAATCCCTACGAAGAACTGGGCGTTACGACCGTGATTAATGCGAATGGAACCATGACTGTACTGGGTGGCTCCCTTCCTCATCCAGAGCTTGAAGCCGTCATGACGATGGCTGGGCAGCACTTCGTAAGCATCCCAGATCTCGAGGTGGCTGCAGGCAGGCGCATTGCCGAAATGCTCAAGTTGCCGGAGGGTTACACGGCCCTTGTAACGTCGGGAGCGGCGGCAGCGATTCAATCAGGACTGGCGGGTATTCTGACGGGCGGGAAAGAAAATTTTATCCGGCAACTGCCCGATCTTACCGGCATGAAGTCGGAAGTGATTATTCAGAAATCGCATCGCAATCCCTTCGATCACCAGCTGCGATCTACGGGAATCAAGCTGATCGAGATTGAAACCGTCGATCAACTGCGCGCTGCGGTGAACGAGCGCACGGCGATGATGCATTTTTCCAACTTCGCCAACGCAGCCGGGCAGATCAAAGTAGACGAGTGGGTAAAGCTGGCGAAGCAATATAACATCCCCTGCATGAACGATGCTGCCGCCGATACGCCACCGGTGTCGCATCTCTGGGACTATACCCATATGGGTTACGATCTCGTGACTTTCAGCGGCGGGAAAGCAATTCGTGGACCGCAATGCGCCGGCATGTTGATCGGACGTAAGGAGCTGGTGGCGAATGCACTGCTCAACAATAGCCCGCATGAGGATACGTTGGGCCGCAGCCAGAAAGTGGGCAAAGAAGAAATCGTGGGCATGGTGAAAGCGCTCGAACTTTTTCTCGCGGAAGACCATGAGGCTCTGGCCAAAGAATGGCAGGTGCGGTTAGAGATGATTTCGCGCGAAATTACGAAAATTCCGAGTGTCAGCACGTCGTACTTCGTTCCAGATATCGCCAATCATGTGCCGCACATGAGCATCACATGGGATGCGGGCCGCATTTCATTAACGGCGGAGCAGGCATCAAAGCTGCTGCGCAGCTCAAATCCATCCATTGTGCTCGAGCCCCGCGAAGACGGGCCCGGGCTAGCCATGAACTCGTTCATGTTGCAACCGGGCGAAGACAAAATCGTCGCCCAGCAACTTTCAAAAATCCTGCGCGAGCACGCGGCATAACCAAGGAAACCCCTGCGATGAACAACGCTAGAACGAGCCATGTTCGCTGGTTGTTGGTGTTCTGGCTCTTCGTGCTCAGCGCTGTTTCTTATCTGGACCGCGTTAATATTTCCATCGCCGGCGGCTCCATTGCTGAGGCTTATCATCTCAGTGATGTACAACTGGGCCAAGTGTTCAGCGCCATGCTGGTCGGCTATGCAATCTTCCAGACAGTTGGCGGAAGACTGGCTGATCGCTTCGGGCCGCGCCGCGTGCTTGCTGGAGGTGTTGCGTGGTGGGGCGTCTTCACCGCGCTGACCGCGATGGTCCCAGCGAACATCGCTGGCGCGCTGTTCATCTTTGTGGCGGTCCGTTTTCTTCTTGGCGCCGGGGAAGCCGTGATCTATCCCTCCGCCAATCAATTCGTGGCCCGCTGGATTCCGACCACGGAGCGTGGTATTGCGAATGGATGGATCTTTGCCGGAGTGGGCGCTGGTGCCGGCCTTACACCGTTGATCATCACTTATATCATGGTTCATTACGGTTGGCGATCGTCGTTTTGGGTATGCTCCATCATCGGATTCGCAGTCGGCGCGGTGTGGTTTGTTATCGCTCGCGATACACCGGCTGAGCATCCTAAAATTTCTGCCTCGGAGTTGGCGTTTATTCGTTCCGGCCTGACGCAGGCAGAGCCGAAGAGTGATTCGAAAACACTCGTGCCGTGGAGCCGTGTAATAAAAAGCAAAGAAGTTCTGGCAGTCACGCTCAGCTATTTCTGCTATGGCTATGTCGCATGGATATTCTTCAGCTGGTTCTATCGCTATCTCGCCAAAGTGCGGGGCCTGGATTTGAAGGCGAGCGCGTTCTATACCATGCTGCCATTTCTCGCCATGTTAGTGTGCTGCCTTTTGGGAGGAACCATCAATGACCGGCTCACCAAGCGGCTCGGCCCTCGCGTTGGGCGTTGTGGCCTTGCGGCATTTGCGATTACGGTAGCGGGAATCTTCATCGCTTTCGGGTCACAGGTTCAAAGCGCGCGGCTGGCCAGCGTTGTGCTCGCGGGCGGAGCAGGTGCGCTGTATTTGTCCCAGAGTTCTTTCTGGTCGGTGACGGCCGATATTGCTGGCGCGTCCGCGGGTTCGGTGTCGGGCTTCATGAACATGGGAAACCAGATTGGAGCGGCGCTTACGGCTTCTCTCACTCCCTGGATCGCCGCTCGATTCGGTTGGACGACTTCATTTCTAGTGGCTGCTGCATTGTGCTTGGTCGGCGCGTTGAGCTGGCTCGTGGTGGATCCATCGCGGCAACTCAGGGTTTCTCCGGTTGACGCTGGCGCGGTGCAACTGCAAAGTCCGAAACGCATGTCTGATCAGTCTGCTGGCAGACCACATGCGGTACGCGCGAGTTCGTGAAATCAAAATTATGGCGGCGCTGAATATCAAAACAAAGAGCGGCTGTATGTGGGACGCGGTGAGTCTCGGCGAAGTCATGCTCCGCCTCGACCCTGGCGATGAGCGCATCTCTACGACGCGCCATTTTCGCGCGTGGGAGGGTGGCGGTGAATACAACGTGGCTCGCGGCCTCAGGCGCTGCTTTGGCATGGACACGGCGATCGTCACTGCCCTCGCCGACAATCCAGTTGGACGTCTCGTGGAAGACCTGATGCTGCAGGGAGGCGTTAGCCAGAAATATGTGCGCTGGGCGCCTTATGACGGCGTTGGACGGACGGTACGGAACGGTTTGAATTTTACCGAGAGAGGTTTTGGCCTGCGCGCTCCAGTGGGGTGTTCGGATCGCGGGCATACCGCCGTTTCACAATTAAAGCCCGGCGAAATCGATTGGGAGCAGATCTTCGGCAAAGACGGAGCACGCTGGTTTCATACAGGAGGCATATTTTGTGCGCTCTCGGAAACCGCACCGCTGGTGGCTGAAGAAGCCATGGACGCGGCCAAGCGGTCGGGCGCTATCATTTCTTACGATCTGAACTATCGCGCGTCGCTATGGAAGTCGATTGGAGGAAAATCCAAAGCGCAGGAAACGAACCGCCGGCTTGCGCCGCTAGTCGATGTGATGCTGGGAAATGAAGAGGACTTCACAGCCGCGTTGGGCTTTGAGGTGAAGGGCCTCGACGAACACCACTCCAAGCTTGACCCAAGCGGGTTCAAAGAGATGATCGAAAAAGTGGTACAGGATTTTCCCCAGCTTTCCGTGATCGCTACAACTTTGCGCAATGCGAAGAGCGCGACGGTAAATGACTGGGGAGCGATGTGCTACTACGATGGCGCCTTCTACCAGGCGCGGGTGCGCGAGAATCTGGAGATTTACGATCGAGTTGGCGGAGGCGACTCCTTTGCCTCAGGATTGATTTATGGATTTCTATCGGGCAAAGAACCGCAATGGTCGGTCGATTGTGGCGCGGCTCATGGCGCGCTGGCAATGACCACACCCGGCGACACGACGATGGCCACGCTGGAAGAAGTGTTGCAAGCGATGAAGTCGCAAACCGCGCGCATCACACGCTGAACGAGACAAACCTATGACCATCGATGATGTGATTCGCAGGATCGGCGAGATTGGCATCGTGCCCGTAGTGCGGGCGGCAACCGCTGAAGACGCAACCCGGGCCGTGGAAGCCATTTGTGCCGGAGGAATTCCGGTTCTCGAAATAACCATGACTGTTCCCAACGCAATATCTGTGATCAGCCATGTGGTGCGGGAACACG
Organism: Candidatus Aquilonibacter sp.; assembly: GCA_035486715.1. GTDB lineage: Bacteria > Acidobacteriota > Terriglobia > Terriglobales > Acidobacteriaceae > Sulfotelmatobacter. The sequence continues at coordinate 324,555 of DATHMV010000063.1, read as the reverse complement.
GCCGGGCAGCGCTTATCGGCGCAGGTACGGTTACGACGGGCGAACAAGCCGAACAGTGTATTCGTGCCGGGGCGGAGTTTCTGGTGAGCCCGGGGCTGTCGCTCCACGTGCTGGCAGTAGCGCGGGCTTGCGGCAAGCTGGCAATCCCCGGGGCGCTTACACCCACAGAACTCATGCACGCACAAGACAATGGCGCCAAGTTGGTCAAGATTTTTCCTTGCGGCAACGTTGGGGGTCCTAAATATTTGCAGTCGTTGAAAGGTCCCTTTCCCAACGCCGCGCTGATTCCAACGGGCGGAGTGAGCGTTTCAAACGCCGCCGACTATATTGCCGCCGGGGCGTTTGCTCTGGGGGTTGGTGGGGATCTAGTGAATACGGCTGCTCTGCGCGATGGGAATCTGGCGAAGATCACGCAATCGGCTCGCGAGCTGGTGCAGATAGTTCATGCGGCGCGCGCATCGCAACTCTAACTTTGCCGATAAAATCCCTTCTTCGAGGAAAACTATTGTTGTCCAACCACGAGGACGACAAACGATCCCGGTTTCATTTTCCCACGACGCTCGCCGGGAGCAGGCGGATCGAAATCTGCCGCTGGAAGAAAGATGTTATGAGTTTTCAGATCGAGCCCCATGGTGCGAGCGGATTTTTTCGTGGGTACATTTTCGACGACCGTGAATTTATCGGGCGAATCTTCGTGCACAACCGTTAAAGTGCCTTCTCCTGTGGATGCAAATGCGAGATTGGTATCGGGATCGAAAGCGTTGGCGTCGACTCCCTCACCGATCGGAGGCGTTGCGATCACTTTTCCTGTATCTGCGTCAATGACTGCCATCATCTTATTGTCACAACCGGCGAAGAGGCGGCGAGTTTTTAGATCCATAGCCAAGCCAGACGGCTCCTGACAGGGAGCCAGAGGCCAGCGATGAAGCACGGCCAGTTTTTGTGGATCAAATTGCACCAGTTCAGATTTGTCCTCAATATTTACAAAAATGCTTCCCTTACCATCGGCTACAGCAAATTCGGGTTTACCGCTCAATGCCAGAGTGCCCGCTACCGTGCCATCTGCCGCATTGATTGCAGTGGCATCCTGGCTGTGGCCGTTCATGGTAAATATTCGTTTGGTTCCCGCGTCGTAGACAATGGCGTCGGGATTGGTTCCGGCCTTGACGGTCGCGAGGGTTTTGAGTGTTTTCAAATCAAAGATCGTCACGGTATTTGCGCGGCCGTTGCTGGTGAAGCCGCGTCCGAGGCCGGCAGCGAGGGCGATGCCATGCACACCCTGGGTGTCGGGAATTTCTCCAGCCACGGTGCCGCTATCGGCATCGAGCACCACGACTCGGCTTCCATGCGAAATATAAATTCGACGCGCGACGCTATCCACGCCGACATAGTCCCAGCCTTCATCGCCACTCACAGAAATTTTCTTAATGACGTGGTATCCCGATGAAGCGGCTTTGGGCGAAAGCGTCCACGGATGAATGAGGGAAAGCGCGACGAAAGCGAATGCAGCGAGCGAGACAGCTAATGCAGTGTGACGGCGCATATAGATAGATCCCTTCTTCACGGCGGTCTTGAGACCTAAGAAGTTCTACAGCCTCCAAGATAAACGAGAGCTAAATTCTCTGGTGATTTTTCGAAAGACGGCCACGCCAGGGTTTCTGAGAATTGGCGTTATGATGCTGCTATGCGGGTGCTATTGGTGGAAGATGATGCGAGGATTGCGCGCTTCGTCGCGAAGGGATTGCGGGAACAATCCTATGCTGTCGATGTAGTCGGTTCCGGGGAAGAAGCGCTTTATCAGGCGGCAATCAATACGTATGACCTGGCAATTTTGGATGTGATGATCCCGCCTCCCGATGGTTTTACAGTGTGCAAGGAATTACGAAAGACGGGACAGCGCTTGCCCATTCTCATATTGACAGCCCGAGACGCAGTGGAAGACCGCATCACCGGCCTCGATCACGGGGCTGACGATTACCTGACGAAACCGTTTGAATTTCGAGAGTTGCTGGCTCGCTTGCGCGCATTATTGCGGCGGACGGGAGGATTGCTGCCCGCGAAACTGGTAGTTGCCGATCTTGTTGTGGATACGGTTGGGCAGAATGTCTGGCGCGGCGAACGCGCGATTTCACTAACCACAAAAGAGTATGCGTTGCTGGAATTTCTGGCGCGAAATGCGGGGCGCGTCGTAGGCCGCGCGGAGATTGCCGAGCATGTTTGGAACGAAGAGTTCGATCCGTTTTCCAACTTGATCGAAGTGTACGTCAACCGCATTCGCCAAAAAATCGATGCCGGCTCCGCCAAACCTCTTTTGACTACGCGACGAGGCGCGGGATACATACTCTCCGCAGATAATGAAGCACGCGAAGTAAAGGCCGGCAAGTCTCGGAGTCGCGACGATGCTTAATTCGGTCCGAGTACGTCTAACCTTGTGGTACGCGGCCGTATTGGCATGTGTGCTCGTCACGTTGGCCATCACCACATATTTTGTCCTCCGGCAAAATTCATCGCACCGCACGGATACCGCTATTGCTGAAATGGCGGAATCTTTCCTCACCACTGTGAATGCAGAAGCGAAGGATGCAGCTGCACCCGACGGATTGAAAACAGCAATCGACGAAGCGATTTCGGAACACAAGTACCGGGATACCGTATTCGTGGTGTTCGATGGTGAGAGCAGAGTCATCGCATCTTCCGACCATCAATTGTTGCAAGGTGAGCCTTCAGCCGCGGTAGTCAAGATTCTTCAGGAAGCGGTGGGTCGGGATGAGCGCAGGTATCATTCATTCCGAACGGTGCGGCTGCAGGACCAGGCGCAGCGGCGTTACGTACGCGAATTTTCCATTGGCGCAAAAAAATACACGCTGCTGGTTTTGCAGTCGTTGCATCGCCAGCGAGAATTCCTGGAAAGTCTGTCCACAACTTTTGCAATCGTCATCCCGCTGGCGGTTTTCCTCGCCAGCGGGGCCGGCTATTTTCTAGCGCGCAGGAGCCTCTCTTCGGTGGTGGAGATGAGCGCGCAGGCTGGTCGCATCGGCGCGGACAACTTGCATGAGCGTTTACAGGTAAAGAATGCCAAAGACGAACTCGGACAGCTTGCCAAGTCCTTTAATCATTTACTCGACCGGCTGGATCAATCGTTTGAGCAGCAGCGCCGTTTTATGGCAGATGCTTCTCACGAGTTGCGAACTCCAGTGGCCATCTTGTGCGGCGAAGCGGATGTGTCTCTCTCTCAGCCCAGCCGGTCGAGTGAAGACTACCGTGCATCGCTCGATATCCTACGCTCGGAAGCCCGGCGGCTCAAACATATTGTGGAGGATCTCTTCACGCTGGCTCGAGCCGATGCCGGTCAGCACCCATTGACACTGACGGATTTTTACCTGGACGAACTGGTCGCGGAGTGTTCGCGCAGTATGAGGACGCTGGCTGCCGCCAAACAGATCACGCTCATCTGTGATGCATCGCAAGAGATGCCCATTCGCGCGGACGAAACACTGCTTCGCCGTATGATAGTGAACTTGTTGGACAACGCCATCAAGTACACCCCGCAGCAGGGCAGAGTGTCGGCAACCTGCAATGCCCTGAATTCGGAGTACGTCATAACTGTTAGTGATACCGGCCAGGGAATCCCCCATGAATTACAGTCGCGTGTCTTCGAGCGCTTCTTCCGCGCGGATAAAGTTCGGTCGCGATCGGAAAGCGACGGCGGCGCCGGACTGGGGCTTTCCATCAGTGAATGGATCGTCCATGCTCATGGCGGCCGGCTCGAACTGACACGATCCGCCAATGACGGCAGTACGTTTACGGTCTATCTACCCATTGCCATCGCCTCGCCGTTAATCCCGCGTTTATCTTCCAGCCGCTAAGTTGGTCTTTCGGAGCCGTAACCATCTGACCGTTCCGAAAATCAACTTATGGGATTGGCTACAAGATTATTTACGAGTGTCTGCCATGGCATGGTTGCCGGACTGATGCTGACCAGCCTCGCACTTACGCAGCAAACGGCACCCTTGCCCGCTGCTCCACCTCTCCGGCTTGGCTTGCAGGATGCACTGGCGCGAGCGCGGCGCAATAGTGTGACATACCAATCTACGCTCACCGATGCCGGAGTGGCGCGAGAGGAAAAGCATCAATCACTCGCTGCACTCTTGCCAGGCGCAACCTACAACAATTCCGCGATCTATACGCAAGGAACTGGAAGAGATGGATCCGTAACATTCATTGCCAACAACGCTGTTCACGAATACATCAGCCAGGCGAACGTCCACGAATCGATTGACGTAGCAGGCATCGCAGAGTTCCGGCGCGCTGGTGCGTCTGCAGCGGTGGCGCGTGCGCGCGCCGAAATCGCTTCGCGTGGTCTGGTCGTAACCGTAGTGCAAAGTTATTACGGCGTGGCCGCCGCATTGCTTAAGTTGGACGTCGCCCAGAAGGCTGCGGACGAAGGCGAACGCTTTCTGAAGTTGGCGAACGACCTCGAACACGGCGGCGAAGTTGCGCATTCCGATGTGGTGAAGGCTGAATTGCAGTCGAACGATCGTTCGCGGCAATTGCGAGAGGCCAAACTGGCGCTGTTGAATGCCCGGCTCGACCTGGCCGTCCTGATTTCGCCAGACTTGACGGACAACTTTGAAATTGCCGAGGATCTTCATGAAAACGCGGCGCTGCCAACGCTACCGGAAGTCCAGCAATTAGCCGCAAAAGAGAATCCCGATATTCGCGCCGCTCTTGAAGCGGTAAAAGAAGCCGGCTTCGGAGTGAGCACTTCGCGCGCCGGGTATTTACCTTCATTGAGTCTCGATTATTTTTACGGAATTGACGCGACTCATTTTGCCACGAAGACAGATGGCATTTCGAATCTCGGATCCTCGATCGTGGCAACTCTGAATATTCCCGTCTGGAACTGGGGTGCGACCCAGAGCCGCATCAAGCAGGCGGAGCTGCGAAGAGATCAGGCCACGCGCGAGCTTTCTCTGGCACAGCGGAAGCTGCTCGCAGAGTTGCAATCGCTTTATGCGGAAGCGGAAACAGCCGCGAATGAACTGGCCAGTCTTAAGCGATCAGCGGAACTGGCCGCGGAGAGCCTCCGCCTCACCACTCTGCGGTACAAGGATGGCGAGGGAACCGTACTGGAAGTTGTGGATGCGCAGAATACGGCAACGCTAGGCGACACGGCATATCAGGACGGCGCCGTACGGTACCGTGTTGCCCTTGCCAACCTGCAAACACTGACGGGAGTGCTCACCGCTCCATGAACAAATCATCAAATCACTCGAAACGAATCTTGGCAGGCCTGTGGTGTGCGGCGTTGGCGGCTACCTTGGGTGGCGTAGGTTGCAGCTCTGCCGAAAAAGAAAAAGAGCCGGTGGTTTCCGTGCAGGTAACGCAGGCGCGGCGAACTCCGCTTGACGAAGTCGTCTCAGCCGAAGCTGTGGTCTTTCCCCGGGAACAAGCGGTCGTCATACCCAAGATCACTTCCACGATCAAGAAATTTTCTGTCCAGCGCGGAAGCCATGTCCGGAAAGGACAGTTGCTCGTGGTCCTCGAAAATGCAGATTTGTCGGCTGCCGCGGAGCAAAGTAAGGGAGAACTCGAACAGGCACAGGCTGGTTATGCGACCACCACGGGCGCCAGCCTTCCGCAGCAAATTCAAAAAGCGGAGCTCGACGCGGCATCGGCCAAGGCTGCGTTCGATGCGCAGCAAAAGATATACGACAGCCGCAAGGAGCTGTTCCAGCAGGGCGCGCTGCCACGGCATGATCTCGATGTGGCTGAGGTCGCACTGGCGCAGGCTCACACCGAATCTGAAATGACGCAAAAGCAACTGGCCGATCTCAAGCGCATCGGCGAGAAAGAAGCGCTGAAGTCTGCCTCCGGACAACTTGCAGCGGCACAAGGAAAATATTTAGGCGCAACGGCGCAATTGAGCTACTCGGAAATCCATAGTCCGATTGACGGGGTGATCACGGATCGTCCGCAATATGAAGGTGAGCTGGCGACCGCGAACCAACCGCTTCTTACGATCATGGATACTTCCAGACTTATTGCCAAAGCTCATATTGCCCAATCGGAAGCGGCGCTGCTGAAGGCAGGAAACAGAGCGGAGATGGAAGTTGCTGGGGTGGAAGAGCCTGTGAAAGGGCGAGTCAGTCTCGTCAGCCCGGCGCTCGATCCTGGAAGCACGACAATTGAAGTGTGGGTGGAATCGAAGAAGCCGAACGCAGCTTTGAAGCCGGGGATGTCGGTGCAGCTTTCGATTACCCCTCGCTCTGACCAGTTGGCGCTTGCCGTGCCGGCATCGGCCGTTTTCAAGAGCGACGATGGCACGGAGTATGTGGTTCTCGCGGGCACCGACGGTTACGCTCATTTCAAAACTGTGCACACTGGGATCAGCAATGCAGAGTTTGTTCAGATCGCCGACGGAATCAAAGAAGGAGATCCAGTTATTACTTCCGGTGGGTACGGATTGCCCGACCACACACAAATCAAAGTGGAAGCAAGCTCCGGAGAAGAGCCCGGCGAAAAACCGAATGCCGGTTCCGGCGACGATTCGAAAAAGGGCAGGGAATAACGCTGCATGGAACTCCTCTCCAGCCCTTCTCGCGGCACCCATGACAGGCAATCCAGCGAAATGTGGTTTCAGCGCTTTTCGCGGCCTATGATTTTCCTGATCATCGCCATTGCGTTAGTAGGCGGCTACACTGCGTTTACGATCCCGGTTTCCGTCTTTCCGAGTACGGATTTTCCGCGGATCGTCATTGGCATCAACAACGGAGTCGCACCGATCGATCAGATGCTGGTCACGGTTACGCGTCCGATCGAAGAGGCGGTGAATAGTGTTCCCGGTTTGCAGAATGTTCGCTCCATCACCAGCCGGGGGTCCGCGGAAGTCGATCTGTTCTTTGACTGGAAGTCCGATATGGTGCTCACGCTGCAGCGGGTCGATGCGGTTGTGGCGCAGTTGCAGGCCGAACTTCCGCCGACGGCGAAGGTAGAGACTCACCGCCTGACCTTTGCAGCCTTCCCCATCATCGGCTATAGCCTGACATCGGATAAAGTCCCTCCTGGCAAGCTGTGGGAGATTGCGACTTACGATATCAAGCCGCGGCTCAACCGGCTGGATGGCGTTGCGACTGTTGTGGTGCAGGGTGGACGCGTGCCGGAATTTCAAGTAACACCCGATCCGGCGCGGCTGCCCGTGGCAGGTGTCACTGTGTCGGATGTATTGGAAGCGATCCGGCGCACGAACCTGATTGACTCGCCCGGCCTCATCGAGAGTGATCATCATCTCGTGCTCGGCTTGGTGAGTGGCCAGGTGCGCAGCTCAGACGAGCTTGGCCGGATTGTGGTGAAAACTTCTGCGGCTGGAATCCCGATTCGTATTGAAGATGTTGCCACGGTCGCGACGTCGGTTGCACCCACGTACACGATTGTCACTGCGAACAGTAAACCCGCAGTCTTGCTCAACATCAACCGCCAGCCCGATAGCAACACATTACAGGTTGCGAATGAAGTTCACGATCTGATTCGTGAAGTTGCCCCGACGCTTCCGCCCGGTGTGCGGCTGGAGCCTTTTTACGATCAATCGACGATCGTGCACGATTCAATTACAAGCGTGCGGGATGCCGTATTGCTGGGCATTGTGCTCTCGTCCGTCGTGCTGGTTATTTTTCTGAGGGATTGGGGTACTTCACTGGTCGCTGGGCTCGTGATCCCGGTGACTCTGCTGATCACGTTCGTGGTACTTCGTATAGCCGGCCAAAGCTTCAACCTGATGACGCTGGGCGGACTTGCCGCCGCGGTAGGCCTGGTGATTGACGATGCCATCGTGGTGCTGGAAAACATCGTTCTACACCGCGACGCGGGACAAGGCCGCTTCCGCGCGATTCAAAGCGCCTTGCGCGAACTGATAGTCCCGCTGGTTGGATCAACGCTTACGCCAATTGCAGTATTTTTGCCGCTTATCGCGATCACGGGAGTAACCGGAAGCTTTTTCCGCGCACTAGCGGTGACAACGACGGTCGCGCTTCTTACATCCCTTCTGCTCGCGCTCACGTGGACTCCCATGTTGAGCCAGTATTTTGTGCGGCGCAGCGGCCATGGAGAAGCTGAAGAAGAAAACGAGAACGACAATACTTCCACGGAAGGCCGCCCCCAGCGGGCATCTTTTTTACTTGCTGAAGAAGAATCCTCGACAGGCTTTTTCGGGCGTTGCATGACAATCTATGAGCGCGCCATGCAAGCCGTGCTGCGGCGTCCATGGATTCTGGTGGCGAGTTTTGTTGTGATCGTTGTGTTGTCGTTTGTGAGCTACAAACTTTTGGGGAGTGAGTTGTTACCCGCGATGGATGAAGGCGGCTTTATTCTCGATTACATCACGCCGCCGGGGAGTTCTCTGGCTGAGTCCAACCGGATTCTTCTGCATATCGAAGGGATTTTGCGCTCGACGCCGGAAGTTGAGGCGACATCGCGGCGCACCGGTTTGCAACTTGGACTCGCGGCCGTAACCGAAGCAAACAGCGGCGACTTTACGGTGAAGCTAAAGAGCAATCGAAAGCGCGCGATTGACGACATTATTTCCGACATACGGTCGCAGATCGAAGAAGAAGAACCTGCCGCGAAAGTGGAGTTCGTGCAACTTCTACAGGACATGATCGGAGACCTTACGAGCCAGCCAGAACCGATTGTGATCAAATTGTTTTCGCAAGACGGGCGGCTCTTGAATGACACCGGTCCTCGCGTGGCCGAGGCAATCGGCAAAGTGAATGGTGTCGTCGACGTGCTGAACGGAGTAGAGAACACGATCAGCGGGCCTTCCACCACATTTCAGATAAATCCAATGGTTGCGGCGCGCTCGGGGTTTACGCCTGAGGAGGTGGCACTGGATGCATCTGCGATTTTGGAGGGCGAACCCGCGGCGACGCCGCTGGTGTTGAATGACCGCGCCTATACCATTCGTGTGCGCTTTCCTGAAGAGAGCCGCGCGACCATCGAACGTATGAGCAACACTCTTTTGGTCAGCTCGTCCGGTCGCACGGCGACGCTTGGGTCCCTGGCCAACGTCGCAACATCGCCGGGTGAAACCGAGATCCGCCGGGAGAATTTGCAGCGCCTGGTAGAAGTGACGGGGCGGCTGGAGGGCGTGGACCTGGGACGCGGCATCGCCGCCGTAAAAAAGGCGGTAAACGATTTGCATTTGCCTTCGACGATTCGAGTCGAGTATGGCGGTCTCTACGAGGAGCAGCAAAAATCTTTCAAGGACCTGCTGTTGGTATTGGTCCTAGCGGTGTTTTTGCTGTTCGCCATGCTGGCCTTTGAATTTCGTACATTTGCCGCACCGATCGCCATCCTTGCATCCGCGCTGTTGTCCACCTTCGGAGGATTTGTCGGGCTGCTCATCACGCAGACGACATTCAACATCGCTTCCTTCATGGGCATGATCATGGTCATCGGCATTGTGGCCAAGAACGGCATTCTGCTCCTCGACGCCGAGCATGGATTCCGTGATCAGGGCGCCTCGCTGGAAGATGCAATGATTCAAGCCGGGCGGCGACGCTTGCGCCCGATTGCCATGACGGCTCTCGCTACCATCGCAGGAATGTTGCCGCTGGCATTTGCCGTTGGGGCAGGGTCGCAGATGCTGCAACCGCTTGCGATTGCGGTAATCGGAGGCTTGTTCAGCTCGATGGTGTTGTCACTCGTCTTTACTCCTGCGATTCATTACTATCTCCAGCGGCGCAAATTATTCGGCTGAAGTTCACTCTTTCTTAAATATATCTAGGCATACGCAATCACGGCTGCTCCGCCAAAAATCAAAAGGCCGCCAACCCAATGATGCCAGCTCAAACGTTCATGCAAGAAAACCGCCGCCAGAATAATCGCAATGAGCACGCTGAGCTTGTCCACGGGCGCCACTCGCGAAGCCTCTCCGATTTGTAAAGCCCGGAAATAACAGAGCCATGACAATCCGGTCGCAATCCCGGACAGGATCAAGAATATCCACGTGCGCTTTCCGATCGTAGAAATCGGGTCATGCTGGGAAAACAGGGCAATCGACCAGGCGAACGCCACGATCACCACCGACCGAATGGCGGTAGCCAGATTCGAGTTGATGTTCTGCACGCCCACCTTGGCGAGGATCGCGGTGATGCCGGCAAAAAACGCAGAAAGCAGCGCCCATATGAACCAGCTCATATAAGGTAGTTCTCCTGAAAAGCTTCTGACTGCCGGGAGTCTATTACAGCGAGGCTATTTATGCGCGAGATAGTTTTTTTGGGTTGCGAATTGCTTCAACCAGAGTCTGCAAGAACTTCGCGGCGCGTGCACCATCCACCACACGATGATCGCTTGAAAGAGTCAAGGTCATCATGGGGCGGAGGCCAGGGCGGCCGTCGATTGGCACAACCCGGTCCGTAATGGCTCCCACGGCAAGAATGGCAGCCTGCGGACGAACAATGATTGCAGTGAAGGCGTCAACCTCGAACATCCCGAGATTGCTGATCGTGAATGTGCCGCCCGCAAGATCGGCCAGCCGCAACTTGCCGCTGCGGGCGCGTTCCGTGAGGTCGCGCCGCTGCGTCGCGATCTCAGCTAATTCCATTTTGTGAGCATGGTGAATCACCGGCGCTACCACGCCATCGTCCACAGCCATCGCTATGCCGATGTTGATTTCGACATTCGGATGCACGCTTTCATTGATCCAACTTGCGTTCATGTGCGGATGTTTTTGGAGGGCGCGCGCCACCAGAGCAACCAGTAAATCGGTATGCGTAAGCTTTACGCCGCAAGCTTTCTCAATCTCTGGTCCATGCTGCCGGCGTGCTTCATTGAGTGCTCCAGCATCCACTTCGCGGACTAAGAAGAAATGTGGAACCGTAGTCCAGCTCTGCGTAGTGTGTTCCGCCATGAGTCTGGAAATAGTGCTGGTGCTGTTGGACTCGGCAGCGGCCAGAATGTCAGAAGCTAGTATTTCGCCATCTGCGCCGGATCCAGCGATCTCAGCGAGGTTGACGCGGCGTTCAGTTGCCAGACGCCGTGCTTTAGGAGAAATCTTAACGGGTGTAGTTGCAGACTGCGCAGCGTGTGGTGTTGAAGTTAGCTGGTTGAGTTGCGCGGCGGCGGAACCCGCGGCAGCGGTCATTTTTCGTCCCGAAACATTTACGGCTTCTTCCGCGGGAGGAATTTCTCCGGGATGCACGATCCATGCGATGGTGTGACCAACCGGTACTTCGGCTCCGGCGTAAACCTTGACGCCCGCGAGAATTCCTTCGCCGGGCGATTCGATTTCCATCACTGCCTTGTCGGTTTCGATCTCTAATAGCGGCTCGCCCTTGGCAACGGAGTCGCCTTCTTTTTTCAGCCACGAAAGCAGCTTGCCAGTTTCCTGGGCCATTTCAAGAGCGGGCATCACAACGTTGATCGCCATACTAAATAATCACTATCCCTTGGGAACATGCTAGTCGCCTACGGTAACTTGTTCCTGTTTCGCGCTCGCTTCGATCATCTCGCGCACGCGCGTGCTTGGTTTCGATTCCGTCTCCCGGATGGCAGGCAGCGGACCATCCACGGTGAAATAGTGCCGACCGGCGACCAGAAGTTTTTCCGCCGGGAAGCGCGTGATGACTTCATGGCCGGTTTCGGTGACCACGATTTCTTCCTCGATGCGAGCGGCGCTCCAGCCATCTGTCGAGGGCCAAAAAGTTTCCAGGGCAAACACCATGCCCGGTTTAATTTCGCAGGAATGCTCCAGCGAAACGAGACGGCTGATCACCGGTTTCTCCCATATTGCAAGGCCGATTCCGTGACCATATTGCAGGGCGAATGCAGCTTCCTCGTTCGGAAATCCGAACTCCGTCGCCTTTGGCCATACCGAAGCAATCTCGGCGGTAGTGCGTCCCGGACGCACCAGTTCAATCGCCGCATCGAGATATTCGCGGCAGCGCTTGTAAGCATCATTCATCGCATGCGAGGCGTATCCGATGGTGAAGCAGCGGTAATAACATGTGCGGTAGCCCATGTAGGAGTGAAGAATGTCGTAGTAGACCGGATCACCTGGGCGCAGCACGCGATCGGAAAAAACATGCGGATGCGGATTGCATCGCTCTCCGGAGATTGCATTCACGGCTTCCACATATTCGGAGCCGAGATCGTAGAGAACCTTGCTGACCAGTCCAACCGCCTCATTTTCACTCATCCCCGGCTTCATCGCGCGATAGAGTTCGTCATAGGCGGCGTCAACCATCATGGCGGATGTGTTCAGCAACGCGATTTCGTCACGGGTCTTGATGAGGCGGGCTTCCGACATGAGCGCCTGCCCGTCGACGACTTTGATTCCTTCTTTTTGGAGAGCAAACAGGACTGGCAATTCAATGATGTCGATGCCTACAGGCTCTTTGTGAAGTCCGCGCATTTCAAGTTCAATGCGGATTTTCTTGGCGACGTCTTCCGCCCGTCCCATCTCCGGCGTCATGGCGCCGCGCAATACCGAGATTCCGGCACGCGATCTTTCTCCGAGCCAGGGGCAATGCAATTGATGATGTTTCGCCGCCGATCCGAAATCCCAAAGAATCGGTTCATCATTTTGCGGAAGCAGTGTGAACCGGTTTGCTTTGTCCTGCGCCCAGGTGCCGATATGGGTTGCGGTCAGGTAGCGGACATTGTTCATATCGAAACATAGAAGAGATCCCATCTCAGACTTGGCCAGAAGCCCTTTGGCGCGCTCCAGACGTTCGCGGCGCAGGCGATCAAAGTCAATCCGATTTTCCCAATCTACCGCCATGGTTCCATGAGTTGGTAGAGCCATAAGAATTCTCCTTATCGATCGAACGTGTGATCAGGATCGCCCGCAGAGTGTGCGCGCAGCATCGAATACGGTTTGCTCGGTCGGCACGGTTGCATCTTCCAAAGGCGGCGAGAAGGGAATTGGAACGTGCATCGCGCCCATGCGTTTTACCGGAGCGTCCAGGTCGTAGAACGCGCCGGTGGCGATTACCGATGCCAGTTCCGCGGTGACGCCGTAGCGCTCATAGCCTTCGTCGAGAACAATGGCCCGCGAAGTTTTCTTTACCGAGTCGATCAGGGTCTTCTCGTCGAGCGGCCACATGGTGCGCGGATCAACCACTTCCGCGCTGACGCCAATTTCTTCCAACAGCGTTGCCGCGCCCAGTGCGACCTGCACCATGCTGCTGGTTGCGATCAGCGTGATGTCCCGGCCGATGCGCTTTATGTCGGCCACGCCAAGCGGAACGGTGTAGTCGCCTGACGGGACTGTGCCTTTAAGCTTGTACATCATCTTGTCTTCGAAGAAGACAACCGGATTCTCATCGCGAATTGCCGCCTTCAGCAATCCTTTGGCGTCATACGGAGTGGAAGGCAGAACTACTTTCAACCCGGGAACATGGCAGAACCACGCGTGCAGCGACTGCGAGTGTTGTGCGGCGGAACGGCGTGTCGCGCCCATCGTCGTGCGCATGACCATCGGGACTTTCCACTTTCCGCCTGACATGTAATGGACCTTGGCAGCCTGGTTCACCATCTGGTCCATCGTCAAGGTGATGAAGTCGCCAAACATGATATCGACCACGGGTCGCATTCCGGTCATGGCCGCGCCCACGGCGAGCCCGGTGAAGCCGGCTTCGGAAATCGGAGTGTCGAGGACGCGGTCTTTGCCGAATTCTTCCAACAATCCGGAAAGAACTTTGAAAGGCGTGCCGGCTTCCGCCACGTCCTCGCCCATAATGCAGACAGTTTCATCCCGGCGCATCTCTTCGGCGAGCGCTTCGCGGATCGCCTGCGCAAAAGTCAGCTCACGTTCGCCGTTTTCAGGCATACACATCCTCTGCCACTTCATCGACCGTCGGATATGGCGCCGCCACGGCAAAATCGACTGCGATTTTCATCTCGGACTCTAGTTCGTCTTTCATCTGTTTGAGCGCTGCCGCGTCAGCATGTTTCTGCTCGATCAGCCATTTTCCGAAATTCGCAATCGGATCGCGCTCAGTCTTCCACAAATGCTCTTCCTGCTTCGAGCGGTAGTACTCGCGGTTAATATCGCCCACATGATGCCCGTGGTAGCGGTAGGTGTTGCACAGCAGAAACGATGGACCATCGCCACGGCGAGCGCGATCCACCAGCCGTTTGGCGGTGTTGTGAACCGCGAGTACATCCTGGCCATCCACCCCGGCCGCTTCCAGTCCGAAGGCTGTTGCCCGCGCGAGGACGTCTCCGGCGGTGGTTTCCGAGTAGTGTGTGTATTCGGTGTAGAGATTGTTTTCGCAGACGTAGATTACGGGAAGCTTGAACAGTTGCGCGAGATTCATCTCTTCATACAACACGCCCTGGCCCAGCGCGCCTTCGCCGAAGAAGCAAACGGCGACACGTCCGTTGCCCAGGCGGCGAGCTGAAAATGCCGCTCCAGTAGCGATGCCCGCACTGCCGCATACGATCGCATTTGCTCCCAGGTTACCGGTAGCCGGGTCCGCAATGTGCATGGAGCCACCTTTGCCTTTGCAGTACCCGGCCTTTTTCCCCAGCAGTTCGGCGAACATTTGATCGGGGGAGGCGCCTTTCGCCAAACAATGTCCATGACCGCGATGCGTGCTCGTGATGTAATCGCTGCGCTCGAGCGCTTCACAAACGCCCACGGCAACCGCTTCTTCGCCGATGTAAAGATGCGCCAGGCCCGGCATCAGCGCGCGCGTGTAAAGATCGTTAACTCGCGCTTCAAATTCGCGGATGGCGGCCATGTGCCGGTACATGCGGAGCCACAAGTCAAGGTTTGCGGAGATTTCTTTGGGCTGGGTGGCGGTTGTCATTTTTGCACCCCGGACATGCGGGCGAGAACATCGAACATGACTGCGAAGTCCAGCTTCTCCCAACCCATGCCGCGCGCGGCGGTCAGGAACTCGTTGCTGATGGCGGTCGTGGGAACGGGAACATTCAGCTTTCGGCCGAGTTCCATCGCCAGCAGCATGTCCTTCTGCATCATGTTCACGTCGAACCACGCTTCTTCGGGTTGTTGAAGGACAAAAGGGCCGCGATACTGAATCATGGGCGAGGCGACCGCGCTATGAGTCAAAACATCGACCGCAACCTCGCGCGGAATTCCACTTTTTTCGGCCAGCAGCACGCCTTCCGAAAAAGCCAGCATTTGCACCGCAAGACTGAGATTCACCGCGATCTTCATGGCCAGCGCCACGCCATTGTCGCCGACGTGCGTTACCTTCGGACCTATATCGAGAAGTAAAATCTTTACTCGTTCGAAGGTGTCTTTGCGGCCTCCCACCATCACCGAGAGTTTGCCCTGCTGCAGAGTGATCACGCTGCCCGAAACCGGCGCGTCGACCATGTCAGCGCCTTTTTCGCGAACTTTCGCGGCGAGCGCGCGGCTCACTTCCGGGCTCACCGTGCTCATGTCGATATGGATTTTGCCGGCGCTAAGACCGGCGAGCAATCCGTCGGGCCCGTCGGTCACTGCCGCGAGCGCGGCAGCGTTTGTCACCATCGTAAAAGTGATATCCGATTCCTCAGCCACGGCCCTGGGAGTTTCAGCAAATTTCATGCCCTTGTCGATCAACCACTTTGCCTTGGTACGCGTACGGTTGTAGCCGGTTACGGTATGCCCTTTTTCGAGCAGCCGGGCTACCATGTTCCCGCCCATCACACCGAGGCCGATGAATCCGAGTTTAGCCATGAAACAATTTCCTCTTGTCTCTTCATCTTGAGTTCACGCTCTGCGTTCAGCGCGAAGCGCCCGTTATTTTTTGCCGAATGAAGACGAATCCAGAAGCACCTGTTGCAGATGCGCGCGCATCGCTTCCCGCGCTGACTCGGGATTACGCTTTTCGACGGCTGCCAGGATGCGCTTGTGATGGAACTGTCCGCGCTCCGGTCCGCCATCGACATTGAAAATGCGGCTGCGCTGCTCGCGCAACAGGATCACAATGGAATCCAGCAGCGAGAGAATCAGCGGGTTCCCGACCGCTTCTGCCAATGCCAAATGGAAATCGAGGTCCGCTTCCACGTACGCGTCCGGATCATGCAGATTACGATCCATCAGCGCCACTGCCTCCCGCATGGTGCTCAACAGTTGATCTTCAATTCTGGAAGCCGCCAGGCCCGCAATCTCCGGCTCAAGCACCATCCTCAATTCGGCCAGGTTTGCCGAACCTTCCTGCTGGTTGATGCGGATCATCAGATCGAGCGATTGACGAATCGCATTAGAAGTCCCGTTGGTCACAAATGTGCCGCGGCCGGAGTAGGCTTCCACCAATCCTTTTTCCCGCAAAGTCTTGACCGCTTCGCGAACGGCTGTTCGGCTGACTCCAAAGCGCTGGGCAAGGTCGCGCTCTGCGGGCAATTGGTCGCCGGGCTTGAGTTGGCCCTTTAGGATGGACTCTTCCACCTGCTGCACAATCTGCTCGTAGAGGCGAGAACTCTTAACTACGCGGTAAGTTGGTTTGTCTGCAGCATCTACCGCTACTTCGTTTGCCATTTTCACCCTTGTCGTGCCAAGTATGTGTCGTGGTAGAGTGGTAATACCAACATACCACAAGCTGTATTTTCAGATTATTTAATCCAAACAGTCTTGATATTCATAAACTCGCGGATTCCATTTTCGGCCAGCTCCCGCCCGTGGCCTGAATACTTAATGCCGCCGAACGGTACACGCGGATCAGAAGCGACCATTTTGTTTAGGAAAACCATGCCGGCTTCAAGTTCGTTGATAAATCTTTCGATCTCCGTAGGATCGTTGGTCCATGCGCTTGCGCCCAGCCCAAAGCGGCTGTCATTGGCAATCTGGATCGCCTGATCCACATTTGCCACGCGAAAAATTGACGCGACCGGACCAAAGAACTCCTCTTTGTAGGCCGGCGAGCCTTTGGGAATATCCACCAGGACGGTTGGCGCATAGAAGTTTCCCGGACGGTCCAGTGGATGGCCGCCCGTGAGTGCCCGTGCTCCCGCGGCTATAGTTTTGCGCACGTCGGCGTCAAGGGAAGCGACCGCATCCGCGTTGGCCAGTGGACCGAGTTGCGTATTTTCGTCAAAGGGATCGCCCACGCGCAAGTCCCTCATGCGCATGACGAACTTGCGCTCGAATTCGTCGGCGATTTTTTCGGACACGATGAAGCGCTTGGCTGCAATGCACGATTGCCCGTTGTTTTGAACCCGCGCATCCACCGCGGTTGCGACCGCCGCTTCCAGGTCCGCACTTGGCATCACGATAAAAGGGTCGCTTCCTCCAAGCTCCAAAACAACCTTTTTGATGCGTCTGGCAGCGGAGATTCCAACTTCGATCCCCGCCTGCTCGCTGCCCGTTAAAGTCGCGGCGACAACGCGGCGGTCATTGAGAATGTTGTCGACCTGGCCCGCTCCGATCAGCAACGTCTGAAATACGCCTTCGGCAAAACCGGCGCGACGAACAATCTCCTCGATCTTCAAAGCGCACTGCGGAACGTTCGAAGCATGTTTCAGAAGGCCGACGTTACCCGCCATCAGTGCCGGCGCGACAAAACGAAATACCTGCCAGAAGGGAAAGTTCCAGGGCATGATGGCAAGAATCGGCCCAATTGGCAGATAGCGAATGAAGCTCCGCTTCGCATCGGTCTGCACGATTTTATCCGCCAGGAATTTCTCGGCGTTTTCCGCGTAGTAGCGGCAGCCCGTGGCGCACTTCAAAGTTTCAGCGACAGCAGCCTTCAGAGGCTTGCCCATTTCAAGCGTCATCAAATGGGCGCACTCATCTTTTTCCTCTTCCAGAATCTCGGCCACGCGCATCATCTTGCCTTCGCGCTCGGCAAACGGCATCCAGCGGTGGGTGCGGAAGGCTTTGATTGCGGCTTGCAGTTTTTGCTCAATTTCTTCCGCTGTCAAAGGTTCAAACTTCTTCACAAGCTCGCCGGTTGCGGGATTAATGGTTGCGATAGGCATTTCTAGTTATCTTAAATGTCCTCGTTGCTCAAGACTTTCGGCGCGAATCAAAGCTGTATATTGGTCTGACCACAATACTACTTGACTGGTAGGCCGCGTCAAGACTATACCTTCAAATCGCCGAGTTTTTATTTCTGAACGTGCTGGGGCTCAAAAGTCCGATTAAAAACTGTCTCATCCTCTTTAGAGGATCTGGAGGTCGCAATGCATTCTCCGTCGAATGGCATTCGAAGTTTGGGCATAGTCTGCCTGGTACTTACTCTTTCTGTTCCCGGGTTTTCCCAAACTACAATGGGCCGCATTCTGGGTAATGTCAGCGATCAGTCCGGCGCCGCTGTGGCTGGGGCCAATGTGACCATCACAGATATTCAGCGTGGCAGCGTGCGCACGGCATCCACCAACGCTTCGGGAGAATATGCCGCTCCAGAGCTGGAGCCGGGATCGTACAAAATTCGCGCCGAAGCCAAAGGCTTCAAGACCGTGGAGCGCGTAAATATCAGCGTTGAGGTCGCGCAGGACCTGCGAGTTGATATCGCCCTCCCCACCGGACAGGTTTCTGAGACAGTTGTGGTTACCGATGAGGTTCCGCTTGTCAACAGCGTCTCCTCCACGTTGGGCGGTACGCTGAGCAATGCTGAAATCAACGATCTGCCGTTAAACGGCCGCAACTACGAAAACCTTCTCCAGTTGCGCCCGGGGGTGATGCGATACCCCGGAGGTGGATTTTCGACGACGAGCACGAACGGCCTGCGCGCTGAAGACAATGCCTACTTTATAGAAGGTTTGTTCAATAGCGAGCCTTACTCCGGCCAGGCGATCATCAATGGCGCCGGTATTGCCGGTGACTCGGCAACTATTCTGCCCATCGATTCGATTCAGGAATTCAACGTGGAAGAGAATGCGCCTGCCGAATTCGGCTGGAAACCCGGAGCGGTGGTTAACGTTGGTCTTAAGTCAGGCACCAACCAGATTCACGGTACAGCGTTCGCATTTGGCCGCGATGGCGTAATGGATGCTCGAAATTTCTTCAACACTGTACCCAGCGGCAAGCTGCCGAGAACTCTGGAACAGTATGGAGGAAGCGCCGGCGGTCCCATTATCAAAGACAAAGTATTTTTCTTCGGAGCCTACGAGGGACAGATGTATGACGTAGGAAACTCTTTCGGAGGCGTCAGCAGCCCATCGATGGTAAACATGCCGACTGCCGGCAACTGCGTTTTCCTTTCCACCGGCGACTGCGGGAGCAGCATTCCAGATGTAGTGGCGGATCTTCAAGCGGGGGGCATCACGATTAGCCCGGCCAGCCTGAAAATTTCCGGCTGCGCGTTATCCGGCGGCTCGGTTACATGCAATGGCACCGGCTTCCCTACGAACAACAATCCCAACATCAACATCGCGAACGGGTTTCCCAACGACGTAAAGGTTTACAACACGATCGGCAAAGTGGATGTGAACCTTAATCAGAATAGCCGTATTAGCGGGATGTACTTTTTCGGAAACAATACGGGAACGGTGGAAGATTTTCCCGAGTTGCAATCCAAGTGGCGATCGGACATTCATACCCGGGCCCAGGTGGTTGGAGGAAACTGGTTGTGGACGCCAAGTCCCAAGTGGGTGAATGAAGCGCGGGTTGGATACAACCGCCTCTACCAGCCTACGTTGCCGGGCGATCTCAACACGCCCGCCTCCAGCTACGGACTCGACACCGGCGTCTCCGGCCCATTCACGGGCGGATTGCCGCGCATCGGATTTGCCGGCGCTTTTATTCCGGGCTTGGGCGGATTCAAATGGCCGAAGTTTCAGGGACCCGATTCCATTACCCAATTCATCGATCATGTTTCCTATACCGCGGGAAAGCATGCGTTCAAGTTCGGAGGCGAATTTCATCGGGACGCAGTAACCAATGCCGCTTACGGAAATGCTCGCGGCAGTATCACGTTCCTTGGTGGCAATACTCCCGATCCCACCAGCCCGGGCAATTTTCTCAATACGACAGCGCTGGAAGATTTTTTCTCGGGCGCGCCCTTCAAAGTCTCCGTGCTGGTTGGAGATCCTAAGAGAGAACTCAGCAATTGGGCGTATGCGCTATTTGCTCAGGATGATTGGCGGGTCAGCAAGAACCTCACTTTTAACTTCGGCCTGCGCTATGAATTCAGTTCGGTGGTCAAAGAAGCGCACGATCAACTTGGCAACTTCGATCCCAACTTGGGGATGGTACAGGTTGGAAAGCAGATCAGCTCCGTGTACAACCCCGACCATACAAATTTCGCTCCGCGCTTTGGATTTGCCTGGGATACGAACGGCAAAGGAACGACTGTAATCCGCGGAGGCGGCGGTCTGGTTTACGAATCGGTAAACTGGCAATCATTCATCGCCTTCAACAATAGCTTCGGCCTGCCCAGCGTCCCGACCGGGGCGATTATCGATGCTGCCGGAGACACTGCCGGCGGAACGATCAACACCGGCAACATCACGGTCTTCCCCGGCTACCCGTGGGATACGGCGACTCCTATTTACGGCAACCTTAATACGACCATCAACTGCTTCAACAGTCCCTGCCCGATCATGAGCGTGGACCGTAACTTGACCACTCCCTACGTATGGAACTGGACGCTCAGCATGCAACATGCATTTACTCCAAACCTTACGCTGGAAATGGCCTATGTCGGCAACCATGGCGGAAATTTAACCGGCATTCGCGACATCAATCAACCGCCTGTGGGATCGGGGTGGACAACCGGTCCGGGCGGATCTCTTACCGCTTGTCTGGCCAGCGCCTCTACGGGATATAACAACTGCGCGGTCGATTCAGGCGCTGAACAGGCAGCAGAGCCATTCGCCACAAAATTTCCGTATCTGTCGAATGTTTTTCAAATGGCTAATGTTTACCGTTCTAATTATGACGGCCTGCAGGCCACGCTAAACGCTAGAAATTTCCATGGCTTGAGCATGGTGACGGGCTACACGTACTCACACTCGCTTGATGACGTGGGCGCGAACTGGGACTTCGGGTACGGATCGGGGCTCCCGCAGAATGCGCATAATCCCGGCGCCGAATACGCGAATAGTGACTTCGATGTGCGTCAGCGTCTTACCGTTTCGCTCACCTATGCCATCCCTGGCAAAAAGGGCTACGGGCAAGCTTTGGAAGGTTGGGAGCTCAACTCGATTGTCACCTTGCAAAGCCCGCAGCATTGGGGACCGATGGATGAAGGAACGGACGCCGCTGGTGTAGGTCCGTTGCCCGTAAGTCCTCCGGCCAACAGCCCCATCCGCTGGAGTTTCTTTGGAAATCCAAACGACTTCAAATCGGGGCCGACCGGAATTCCATTTTTCCCGGGAGCTACTAACCCCACGTGTGTCGCGAAGGCCGCAGCTCTCGACGGCGGCGCAGTGGGTCCGGCGAATGCCGCTCTCAATTTATTTGGCTGCTACGCGCAAGGAAATTCCATCATGATTCCTCCGGCGCTGGGAACATTCGGCAACATGGGCCGCAACACATTCCCGGATACCGGTTTCCGCAACGTGGACTTCTCTGTGGCGAAGAACTGGCATTTTGGTGAGCGCTTGCGCGCCCAGTTCCGGGCGGAGTTCTTCAATATTTTCAATCATCCCAACCTGGCCAATCCGTATGGCGGACAGAATGGATTCGGGTTGAATGATCCTTCAGTGCAGCCTTTCGGCTGCGGTTGTGCCACCCCCGACGTTGCCGCCGCCAACCCCGTTATTGGTTCTGGAGGCAGCCGCGCCGTTCAACTGGGCCTGAAGTTTATCTTCTGATCGCCCAGGTTTTAATAAGCGGCCGGAATTATCTCCGGCCCTATCTTGACTCAAATTTATTGGAGGGAATTTTTTCGCATGTTAACGCCGGTCAGCCATCATCGCCAATCCGTGAGATCCGCAATGCGAGCCGTCTTATGCACCGTTGCTCTCACTGCGATTTTTGAGTTAGGAGTTCCTTGCTTCGCGCAGCAACATGCCGAACGTACCATCGAAGAGATCAAGACGGAAGCCATCCATCGCGCCGAAGTCGGACAGTATCCCCTGATTGGGCTCGACGCAGGCGATGTGAGGGAAGCGTTCAACTCCATTCACACGCGCGATAAAGATGAGTGGGCGGCAGGATTTATGAGAGTCGCCGATCGCTACATGAATGAAGGCAAGTCTCTGGAGAAAAGCAATCCGGCAAAGGCGAACGCCGACTATATTCGCGCATGGCGGCTT
Source organism: Candidatus Aquilonibacter sp. (assembly GCA_035486715.1). Classification (GTDB taxonomy): domain Bacteria; phylum Acidobacteriota; class Terriglobia; order Terriglobales; family Acidobacteriaceae; genus Sulfotelmatobacter. The sequence goes on along the minus strand of DATHMV010000063.1, from coordinate 302,400 downwards.
TATTCCTTCGGGCGATGGCCGATCCCGGCTTCTCCCCTGAAGCAGCGCTCGTATGAAAAAGCCATTGAAGCTTTTCTGGCTCACGCGCGCTTCTGGGATCCTCCGCTCGAAATCGTAAAAATTCCCTTCGAAGGAAAAGAAATCATCGGCTATCTCCGCTTGCCGAAAAATGCGAACGGGCCTGTGCCACTGGTGCTGGCGGTGAACGGATTGGACAGCCGTAAGGAAGATCTTTCCGAGAGCTTCAGCGCGATCCTGCCATTCGGTATCGGTTTTCTTGCCGTGGATGGTCCGGGTACCGGACAGAATCCCATCAAGGTCAGCGAAAATGCGGACCGCATGCTTTCCCGTGTGCTCGATTACATCGCCACAAGACCCGAGATCGATAAAAACCGGGTCGCCATGCATGGCGTGAGCTGGGGAGCGTATTGGGCGACCAAGATGGCGATCGTAGAACGCGCCCGTCTGCGGGGAGCGAGCGCTCAGTCGCCGCCTACTGACACGTTCTTTCAAAAAGATTTTCTTATGAACTCGCTGATCGGCAATCGCGAGTATTTGTTCGATCAGGTTCCGGCTTTGATGGCCATCTTCGACAACGTAACCACGATCGATCAAATGGCGGAAGAGTTGCCCAAAATGTCTCTCGTTAAGCAAGGGCTGCTGGGTAAGCCGATGGCTCCGATGCTCATTCTTGCTGGTGTGCGCGACACACAGGTTCCGATCTCTGATATCTACCTACTTCTCAGTAAAGGCGACGTACCGAAAACCGCGTGGGTCAATCCCGAGGGCGGTCATCTAGGGCGGCAAGTTGGGGTGTGGCCGGATCCTCGCATCTTCAAAGAGGTCATCATCCCATGGCTGGTACGTACGCTTGAACCCGAACCTGCGAAAGACGCGCATTGAAACTTCGATACTTTTCGATGGCATGAACGAAACAACAACCCGGAAAAACTAAGACAGAAAATCAGCCATGGCAACTTTTCCACCTGCGCACACGAATCTGGCAACCGCGCCTTCTGCATGCTCGAAGCTGCCTTTTTACCGCGTCCTTTGGGTGCAGGTATTGGTTGCGATGGCGCTGGCGATAATCCTGGGTTATGTCGATCCAGTGCGCGCGATTGCCATGAAGCCGCTGGGCGATGCTTTCATCCGCGCCATCACGATGATCGTTACTTTGATCATCTTCTGCACGGTAGTGAGCGGAATTGCCGGCATGGAAAACCTGAAAAAAGTTGGCCGGGTCGGCGGCATGGCGCTACTTTATTTCGAAGTAGTTTCCACCATCGCATTGCTGATCGGACTTGTCGTGGGTAACGTGATTCATCCGGGCAGCGGCTTCAACGTAAACGCAGCCACGCTTGACGCCAAGGCGGTTGCCGATTATGCGGGGCAGGCAAAGTCGCAGAGTGTGGTCGAATTTCTGATGCACATTATTCCCACGACCGTGGTCGATGCCTTCGCCAAGGGAGATATTCTCGAAGTGGTGTTTGTCGCGTTGCTGTTTGGTTTTGCTTTATCGGCCGCCGGAGCAAACGCCAAACCGGTCGTGGAAATCATCGATGCCCTCACTCACGTCGTATTCCGCGTGGTGAACATTCTTATGAAATTCGCGCCGATTGGGGCTTTCGGGGCTATGGCCTACACGGTCGGCAGGTTTGGACTGGCATCTTTGGGTCCACTGGCCAAGCTCATCGGCACCTTCTGGCTTACGTCCACGCTTTTTGTTGTGATTGTTCTTGGCGTCATCGCCTGGATTGCCGGCTTTAGCATCTTTCGCTTTCTCGTTTACATAAGAGAAGAGATTCTCCTGGTGTTGGCGGTGAGTTCGTCCGAGATCGCCATTCCTACGTTGATGACCAAGCTCGAGAAACTCGGGTGCTCCAAATCTCTTGTGGGATTGGTCGTCCCCACCGGATTCACTTTCAACACAGACGGAACCAGTCTTTACATGACCATGGCCGCGCTATTCGTGGCGCAGGCGACCAACACCTATCTGACGTTGACCCAGCAACTGACCATTCTCGCCGTGGCGGTCCTGACTTCCAAAGGCGCCAGCGGAGTGCAAGGCGCATCTTTCATTGCGCTGGTCGCAACGCTCTCTGTGATTCCAAGCATTCCTGTGGCCGGCATGGCATTGATCCTGGGGATCGACCGCTTCATGAGCATGTTCCGCGCTCTAGTCAACATGATCGGCAACGGAGTGGCTACGCTGGTGCTGGCTCGCTGGGAGGGAGAGCTGGATCGCCAAACCTTGCAACGAAATATAGCTTGAATGCTATTTTGTAATGGAGGGCTTCAACCTTCGCTGGATCTCACACCAACGAAGTTTTCCGTTCGACGAGGTGCAGATAGTTGCCTTCCGGATCTCGAAAAAAGAACAGGCGCATACCGGGCAGCAAAACAGGAGCCGCTTCGAACTGCACTCCGGCGGATTTCAATTGCTCATGAGCTGATTCAAGATGATCCACCGCGAAGGCAAGGTGGCGCAGTCCGGCGTCACGAATTTGCGGATTGGGCGGGACATTGTCGGCCTTTACGAACTCCAGGATGACGGAATTCGGCGACTTGATGTAAACGGTTGCACCGGTGTCGAGCAATGGCGCGAAGTTGAGATGCTGAAGGTACCATTCTGCAAGTTTTTGCGGGTTGGGGGTGGCAATCGCCACGTGTTCCAAGCCCTTGATCGATGATGTTGGTTTTTCTGAACTCATTTTTCTCCGCTATGAAAATATCGATTACTTCAAGCTGTTGCCCTTGAACTGGCCTTCCGTTTGCCCCTGCTTGATCCACTCTTTTTCGAAGCGCACAACTTTAATCGTCTCGCGGTTGTACGAGTACGCGACGTTGATTGTTCCTTGTGCATCTTGCAGGAGAGATGGATAGGAAAATTCCTCGTGTGTTTTGTGTCCTTCGTGGGCCACGTTTTGTTGAGCAATGGAACTCCCCGTTTCAATATCGCGAATCCATGGCCAGGTCTCACCGCCATCTTCAGACAACGCAATAGAAAGTGGTTTGCGCGCGCTGGTGGCTGTTTTTCCGTGAGTGATGCCTGCACTGCTGTTATTGAATGCGAGGACCAGGGACCCGTCACGCAGTTTTGCCAGCTGAATCGAGGAATTATTGTTGGGTAAATGAGTTGGAGTCGGAGCCGTCCAGTCGCACCCATCATCAGAAGTGCTCTTGTAAATGAAATCCGCGTAGCGGCTCCGGAAGAGTCCCAGGAAGTGTCCATTCGCAAGCCTCGCGATGGTTTCTTGCACGAGACCATTCGACTGTGGAATTTTGCACTCCTGCCAGCTCTTGCCGCCATCCTTTGTGAGCTTTACCGCTGAATAGTTGGACTCCGCGCCGTCGGTGATGCTGCGGCTGGGCGTGTAATAGATCGGTAGCAACCAATGTTTCTTACTGATCAGTATAGGAGGATGACGGGTGAACGATCCCGGTTGCGTGAACAGAGGATGAGGAATTGTCCAGGTTTGTCCGTCGTCGTCAGAGGTGAGATACAAAACCTCGGCGTTAGTCTGCCACTCTCCGGCAGGCTGCGAGGTATGCAGCAACCAAATGCGCCCGCTGGGGGTTTGGAATGCAACTGGATTCTGGAACGATCTTCCTTCCTGGTGATCGATCTCAACTGTCTTGCTCCATTGTTTTAAATCTTTCGTCAATCGCGATATCACGATGGCTACGTTTGAGTCTCCCTCATGCGTTCCCGAAAACCAGAAACAAAGCAGATCGCCGTTTTTGAGCTTAAGCAAATTAGCGGCGTGCGACGAACGGGCCAATGTTTCAAGATAGGCTTCTTCCATTCCATTCGTGCTGCTAGCATGGAATGTGCCATCAAATAGAGCGTTTGCATTCGTTGCTGATGTTGGCGAAGCGCCTTGCGCCGCAACAAATAAGGACGAATACAGAGCGCACAAAAGACACACGCAGCATTTGGCTTTTGCTTTGGTCATTCCTGTCGTTCGCGCATCGCAACCCGCCTTTTTCATTACCGGTTGTAGATTGGAACTGGGTTGCGTAACTCAGCCCATACCTCATCGCACACTTGAAGTATTTCGGCGGGTACAGGGCCCTTTTCGCTGGCCGCCAGGTTCTGTTCGAGTTGTTCCATCCGCGTGGCGCCTAAAAGGACGCAATCGGTTTGCGTATGATGCAGCAGCCAGCAGAGGGAAACATCGATCAGGGACCTTCCAGCGCTTTCGACCGCTTTCTTCAGCTTCTCCACAGCGGCAAAATTCTGTGGGTGCCAGTAGCGGTCCTGATACATGGCATTATTGTCAAAACGGGTGCCCGCTGGAATCGCCGCCTGAGTGTGTTTGCCCGTGAGCAGGCCGCCAGCAAGCGGATTGTAGGCGATTACGGCCACGTCGTAACTCTTCGCCATCGGCAGATACTCCTGCTCGATTCCCCGCGCCAGCAGGTTATACATTGGCTGCGAAACTGTAGCGGACGTGTATTTGTTTTTCTCGGCGATCCACAACATTTCGCAAACCTGCCATCCGGAATAATTCGATGTGCCCAGAGATCGAATCTTGCCTTGCTTTACGAGTTCTTCCATTGCACCTAAGGTTTCTTCAATAGGGACCGCGTAGTCAGGTTGATGGAGGTAATAGAGATCAATGTAGTCGGTTTGCAGACGTTTCAAGCTTTCTTCAACGGCGCGGAATAAGGCGCGTTTCGAAAGTCCGCTCTCATCCGGCCCGTCGCCCATTTTTCCGCGAACCTTCGTAGCTACGATGAACTTATCGCGTTTGCCACGCAGGGCTTCACCGAGCATGCTTTCCGAAAGTCCAGTTTGATAAATGTTGGCGGTGTCAACGAAATTGATTCCTCCGTCGAGACAGCGGTCGATCATTTTGTTCGCGGTGGCTTGCTCCACAGGCTTGCCGAAGGTCATGGTGCCAAAGCACAGTCGGGAAACTTCGAGATCGGTTCCGTTGAGTTTTACTTTCTTCATTATTCTCTTTCCGTTCCTTACAGTTTCACTTCATCCTTTAATCGAAGCTATCGCTGCGCGCGCCTGTTGCAACACCGTTTGAGCGCCAATCCTGAGGCAGGATGTATCGTTGGTACAGAACAAGACATCGACTCCGGCCTTGGTCCACATTTTGTAATCCGCCGGCATCGAGCCGACAGCAACGAGTTTCCCATGCCTTTTCGCCGTGCGAATTACCAACTCTCCCGATTCCTGCACGCGCGAGTGACCGGTCTGCCCAGGCACTCCGAGACTCGCGGCAAGGTCCGAGGGGCCGAGGAAGATATCCACGCCGGGCACGCTGCAAATTTCTTCTATGTTTGCGACCGCCTGCGTGGTTTCGATCTGCCCCATGAGGCAGAGTTCCTCATTGAGCTTTTGCTGTTCTGCGGGAACGTCGGTAACTGTTCCATATTTCACCGCGCGCGAAACGCTGAAATATCCACGCTCGCCTTTGGGGGCGAAGCGGGCGTATTTATTGAGTTCATGGAGTTCGTGAGCCGTGTTTGCCATAGGCACATTAATAATGTCGGGGGCGCACTCGGCCGCTTTCAAAACATTTTCCCGGTGCGCATTTGGAATGCGCATCATGGTAAGCAGGCCGGAGCCTTGCGAGATTCGGCACAAGTTTGCCGCTTCCGCGAAGGTGATATGCGAGTGCTCCATCTCGATCCACATCACGGAAAAACCAAGATAGGCGCACATTTCAATAAAAATTGGATCGTTGAAATACGCTGCCGCTCCCAGGAGTGGGCCCGGTTTCTTTTGTTCAAGAAGATGTTGCAGGCGTGTCACTGGTTCTCCTTATTATTGCCTTATGCTTATTGCGTTTATTGGGTTGGCGCCAGAGTTGGCTCGATCCGTGCTATGTCGCAGCCAGCCCCAAAGGGTCAAATCTTCTGAGTTCGCGCTTGCGCCGTGAAACAGAAAACTCGTCAGGTAGCCAACCACCAATAGAACAACATGTCCAACCGCACCAATCATGAAATCGTGCAGCGGAAAGTTATATTTGCCCAGGTTCACGATGCTCCCGCCATTCAATGTCAGCGTGGCCCACGCAGTGAAGATCAGGCTGGCGGCAATGCCAAGATATGCGCCTTGCTGATTCGCTCGAGTGCTAAAGAAGCCGAGCAGGAACAAGCCGGCAAGCCCTCCTGCCACGATTGCCGAGATTGTGTACCAAAGCGAGAGTGCGGTTCCTTGCGTATGTCCAAGACGAATCGCGGAAATCGCGGCCAGCACGCCAAAAATTGCGACAAAGTATTTCGCCATTCGCAGCCTGCGCTGATCCGTCGCTTGCGGGCGCAGCTTGCGGTAGAAATCCTCAACGATGACAACGGATATGCAGTTCAGGTCAGAAGACAAAGTTGCCGTAGCCGCGCCAAAGAGCGCAGCGATGAACAGTCCGGCTATTCCGGCAGGAAGATGGGTCTTGATGAAATAGGGAAATACCTGGTCTGCTTTTGTGATGGAACCTGGCAGCCGCTCTCCCGTCAAACGATAGAACGCCCAAAGTTGCGTGCCGATCAACATAAAAAGTGTCCAGACCGGTATGCAGAGTGCAGCGCCAATGATCAGGCCGCGCAGCGCTTCTTTGCCGCTTTTCGCGGCCAGATAGCGTTGCACCATGGTTTGATCGGCGGTGTACTTTTGCAAGTACCAGAAAAAACCGTAGATGGCGAGCACGATGATAGTAGGTCTGGAAAACACCAACGCCGGACTGCCCATGTCGAATTTGTGATTTGTGCGGGCCAGTGCGAAAACTGCCGAAGGACCTCCGGGAGATAGATAAAAGAGATACGCAATGCATGCGACGATTCCAAGCCATAGAATAAAACCTTGCACCACGTCGGCCCAGATGACGGCATCCAATCCGCCCAACAACGTATAGAAAATGGTGATGGCGGCGACTCCGGCTACCACGGATTCCAAACGCCATCCTGTAATGCTGGCGATGGTCAGCGCTAATAAATAAACAACGAACGCCATCTTGGAGAATGATCCGACAACGAATGCGCCAGAAGAATACACGCGCGCCGGATATCCGAAACGCTTCTCAAAATATTCATACGCGCTCATGCCTACAACTTGCCGATAAAACGGAATGATCACGGCCCCGGCGAAGCCGAGCACCACCACGACCATAATCCCGGGAACGAGCAGCGACCAGTTTCCCGCATAGCCCGATCCGGGATATGCAATAAACGTAACCGCGCTAATAATGGTGGCGAGCAGCGACATGGCAAGCGCCCACGAAGGAACGAAACGCTTCGCGACAAAGTAGGCTTCCGTTGTGGTCTGGCGCCGTGCGAAGCGCAGGCCGATCACAATCATGGCAGCCATATAGACCGCGACCACGATCACGTCCAGCCATCGTAATTCCATGTTCATCTTATTAGCGGTTACTTCGTATTTTTTGAAACCATTGCTTGTCGCGCAGATTTTCTGCCGGCCATGGCGACGCCCATCTTCATGGCCGCAATCATGTTCTGTGCATCGGCTTTGTTATGGCCGGCAATGCCGAAAGCCGTGCCGTGATCGACTGAAGTTCGAATGATCGGAATTCCGAGCGACACGTTGACCGTGTGTTCGAAGTCAATCAACTTCATAGCGATGTGGCCTTGATCGTGATACATGGCTACGACGATGTCATACTCGCCGCGTGCGGCGCGGAGAAAAATAGTATCGGGGGCATGTGGGCCATCCGCGAGAATGCCCATGCTGCGAGCGGCTTCGATCGCAGGAACGATGTTGGCGGCGTCTTCGTCTCCGAACAGTCCATGCTCGCCGGCGTGGGGATTCAGGCCGCACACCGCGATGCGCGGGCGCTCGTGCCCCAGCAGCTTCATCGCGTCATTGCCTAATTCAATAGTTCGCAGAATTCTTGCAGTGGTGGCATCGATCGCTTTCCGCAAAGGAATATGTGTGGTCACATGCACCACGCTAAGCTTTTCGCTGGAAAGCATCATGCGCGACTCTTTTGCACCGCAAAGCTCCGCAATGTATTCCGTATGTCCGGAGAATTTCATCCCCGACAATGTAACTGCTTCCTTGTTCAATGGCGCAGTCACCATGGCTTGCGCATCATTGCTCAAGCACATTTCGGTCGCAATTTTCACGTATTCGACCGCAGCTTTGCCGCACACGGAACTCAACTGGCCGAATTGATATTCTCCGGAGTTGGTTACCGCCATGGTAGGGCGAATCATCGCGCGTAGATTCGATAGAGGAATTCCGCAGGTTGCCGACGTTTTTTCAAGCGCGGCTCGATCCCCAACAATGATCCAGTCGGCCAAATCCCGGACTTCATGGGAGGTCAGAGCTTTGAGCACAACCTCCGGCCCTATGCCTGCGGGGTCGCCAATCGTTACCGCCAGGGTGGGCTTGTGCGAGCTAGTCATCGTGAAGTTTTCCGTGCCGGGGCGAAGAACTCGGCGCAATCGAGCAGCGCATCTTCTTCGCCGAAGCTGCCTGACTTGCTTGCAACCGGCAAACCATGAAACATGCCGCCCTCCAGAATTCCCCAGGGAAATCCCGGCAGTATTTCATCTCGCAAATCAATCGAATGCGCGCCAATCGCGTTGCAGGCCAGTGTGCCCGTATCTCCCCCCGTAAGGAACAGCGCAGCCACGCGAATGTCACTCAGGCTGTCAAAAAATTGGCGTAAAGAAAATTCGCGCATTCCCTGCTCAATCGTTATGACAAGATGACGCTTGTCGTGCAGCGCGCGACGAGCAATGCCGACTGTCTCAGCCGACGGCGCTACTTCCATCGCACCTGTTTCTGACAGCAATATTTTTTTCTGCCGAAGGCTAGCGGTGTGCGGTGAGCCCATTACAAACAGCATGGGCGCATCTGTCAGATTCGAGACAAATCTGCGGACACCGGACTTCGCCATGTGCTCGGCAAGCGCAATTCCCAAGCCTGCCGATCCTACCCACAGAATGCGGCGTGAAATAGCGCTTCCTGCGGCGACCCAGAAGTGCAGGTCGTGCTGGGAATCGCAATCTACAATAAAGAACTGTTTGCCGGCCCGCACTTGAGCATCAAAATCACTTCCAAAATCTTCCATTGCCGAACTCATAAGTGAATGCTGGTCGGAAGATATTCCTTGTTGTGCAAGCACCGCGCAAATGTCGATCTCACCGCTGCCGGAATAGTCGGCCCAATGCAGTACCCCGTTGCGTACCAATCTGCGCATGGCTGGAAATGCCGGGGCAATAATCGCAGCTTCGCATTGAAATGCGCGCAGCGTTGTGGCAATTTCTTCTCCCACATTGCCGCGCAGCGTGGAGTCAATCTTTTTGAATATGGCGTTTGCCTTTAACCTGGAACAACTGGCTGCCAGATCTTCAATTTTTCGGCGGCACTGCCCGGCGCTATCGCCGCGGCTGTTGGTATTAAAAGCGAGAACATCAGCGGGAGGCGTACCGCGAGCGTTGAGTTTCAATTCCACTCGGCAGGACAGTCCGCAACGCGCAAACTGAACCCCGGTGTCGCATGCACCGGTGAGATCGTCTGCGATCAGGATGCATTCGATATTTGCCGGGTCAACTTCCACTGATATCCCTACAACTGATTCGTCCAAAAATCACACCGGCCTTTTGCGGGTGATTTTGAAAGTGAAGGCGGAATCGCAAGGCTTGCTTTTCGGGGTTTCCACCACCAGCCCGTCCTTGGTCATCTCCCACTTCAAATCTTTTCCATCGCCTAGCATGGTGATCGAAACGATTTCGCTCGGATACAACCCGGCCCAGGTTCGACCTTTGGGCGCGAGGCTCTTGATTACCGCCTTCTCTCCCGGCCAATCGAGGACGATGGCATACAGCGTGTCGGGCTTCACGGTGAAGCGGACATCCTGAGCAGTGAAAAACTTTGTATCGTTACTTTCGTTGAATGAGCCGGTTTTTTCCAACTGCGTCGGGCCTTCCGCTGCAATCAGCCAAGGGGTTGTGCCGTAGATCGCTTCACCATTGATCTGCAGCCACTTCCCGATCCCGCGCAGACGCTCTTTCGCCTCGTCCGGAATGGTACCGTCCGGTTTAGGACCAACATTCAGCAGCAGGTAACCATTCTTGCTGACTCGATCCACTAGATTCGTAACTAGATTATCGGTGGATTTGAAGCCAGCATCCGGGCAATAGGCCCACGCTCCCTGATTATCGACGGTGGAGTCGGTGATCCAGTCGTTATAAGTCAACTCGCGTTCCTGACCCAATTCCAAATCGAGGATGCCCACCATGGGGACGAGGTTATGTTTCTTGTACGTCACAACCACGTCTTTCTTTCGCTGTGCTGCCTTGTTGTAGTAGTAGGCCAGCATGTCTTCTTTATAGGTTTCGTGTACGAGTTCCAAACCAAAGTCGAACCAAATCATGTCGGGATCGTAGTTGTCGATCACTTCGACGATTTTGCCTTGCCAGCGGTCGAGGAATTCTTTGGTGGGCAGAGCATATGGCTCATGAATAAAGCCGTATAAACCGGAGTTGCGAGGATCTGCACTGTCCAGACGTTTATCGGTGGTGGGAAAATAAAACCAATTTTCGGCGTGATGAAATGCGGTAACAAATTTCATGCCCTGGCGCTTGACCGATTTTGCCAGCTCGCCCACGATGTCTCGCTTAGGGCCCATCTTAGCGGCATTCCACTCCGAGTACTTTGTGTTCCACATCGAGAAGCCGTCGTGGTGCTCGGCGACCGGACCAGCAAAGCGCGCGCCCGCAGCCTTGAACAATTCGGCCCACTCGTCGGCGTCAAATTTTTCCGCCGTGAATTTTGGGATCAGATCTTTATAGCCAAACTTATCGATGGGGCCGTAGGTTTGCTCCCAATGTTTTCTCTCGGGAGAATCCGGCTGCCAATAAACTTTATTAGCGTACCAGGTGACGTTCTTGCCCACCCCGTGTACGGAATAAACTCCCCAATGGGTGTAGATTCCGAATTTGCTGTCTCGCAACCATTGCGGGGAAGGTAAGCGCCGGAGAGAATTCCAGTTGGCCTCGAATCCGCCGGAATTCTTCATCGGATCGATCTTCTTTGCGGCGGCGCCTGTGACCACAGAGAGTGGAGTGTTGGCGAGCAGTGATCCTGCGGACAAGGCTCCAGCCGTCAATAGATTTCGCCTGGTGAGGCGCATTCTTGGGTTCCTCCGTTTTGTGTAAACCAACCGGTCAGATAATTAAATTGGTTCAACCACTTTGTCGCACCGATGGTAGTTGCGCTTGCTCTTGAGTGTCAAGGTATTTTTATGCAGGCCAAAATGCGAATTAATTCAATGGGAAATGCACACTTGAGGTGCGATTGTGGTTGTGCCAATTAAAAAACAAATTAACAGTTGCTACTTTGTGGCTGTGAATTCGATTCGAGTCGACTTAGTGGATTCCATGGCCAGCCATACCACCAGATCGCTGCCTTCCAGGTGAGACAAGAACCCGTAGCGAAATTTTGCTCCACGGGGAACTGGCTTGCCGTCGATGGTAAGTTTGGGTTCCACGTCGCCCCAATTCTTTATGACAAACGCTGGATTCATCAGCGGCGACTCGGAACTGGCTTTGAGCACCAGTTGAAGCTTAGAAGTCGGCGAACCCGATTCGCGGTTAATGACGAACGCACGCTGCGCAGGATCGTAGCCCTGGTTCGTGAATTCCGAACCACTAATCACCGCGGTTGGTGGCGAGAGCCAGGATTTGGCTAAGGGCACCAACTCTGCTGCGGATTTGGTAGTTAATCCATGCAGCAAAATCTTCGTCATACTGTGATCCGTCTGCGCATAAGGATCCCAGTAAATGTGCGACAAAGAGGAGGACGACGGCCGATCGGGAGCAACCGCGGAAATGCCGCTGGACCTCACCTGCGCCACCGGCCAGTGGTTCCACCACTCGAACATCGAGTAGGTTGGTTCCCCGGTGTATGCCTTCATCGATGAATTGACCGGCGAAACGATCTGGAATGGTTTCCAGTTCGATTTCATATTCACCACTTGAATATTGGGATTCTCCGGCTTTCCAAAGTTTTTTGCCGGTGGACCCTTCTGCCACGAATAAGTCGCGGTTTCGCCCTTCATGTTGGCGATGGTCAATGCGTCGGGCTGAATGTTGTCCTCAGGCCGTTGCCCGGGGCCGATGATCACAATGCTTTCCTGGAATTCGTGCCAGTTCTTGAAGTTCGAAGTCCACAAAACCTGTTTGCGAACCGCCATGCCATCGGGATAGATAGTGAAGTATTCGTCCGCCGAATCGGTCCATCCTGTAATAGGATCTGGATTCGCACATGAATAATTCACCACTTCACAAAGCCCGTAATGCCAGTGAACCACGGCGCGCGCATCCGTATTTTCGATAATGCGGACGTGGGAATAACGATTCTCCTTGTCCGACATGGGTTCGCAATCTTCGCCGCCGGGGCAGTCGATCTTGCCGCCGGTTTCGACGAACTCGTCGGTATACCATTTATTATTTTCCGTGACCCAATCGCCACCATAGTTTGTGCCTTGCCAGAACACCATACGAATAGGCGACTGATCGAAGCGCACTACTACGTCGGAATCTGTTGCCACGCGGCGCGGCTCATCCCACAACTCGTCGTATTGCAAAGTGGTGTAGAAAGCGCCGAACTTTCCGGCACCTGGCGGACCTGAAGGTAGAACGGGCCAGGGAAGCACATCTCCGCTGGGCGAGTGAATTTCAGCGAATGCTTTGGCGACCTCGTCAGCCGTTAAACCATGGTCGTAAATGCGCAGCTCGTCGAGAATTCCATCGAAGGAATAGCGAACTGGAATCTTGGGATGAATCCACTGCGCGGGAAGAATTGGATCGCGAACTCTGCCAATGACCAGATCTTCCCGTTCGGCTGTGAGCAGAGCTCCTTGCAGCGGTGTTTCTCCTGCTAATTTTCCATCGAGGTAAATCGCAATTCCTTTTGCCGGATCGTAACTGCCGGCGATGTGCGACCACTTTTTGAGCGGGAGTTGAGATTTCGAAACCAGCGACCACCATTGGCCACCGACTGCAACTTCTAATCCGAAGTGGCCGAAGGAATCGATGCCAAAAGAATAGCCAGCCTGCACTTCCCGACGATGCTCGACGATGGGGACCCAGTTCCACGGATAAGTATTGACCGCGACCCACGCATCCACGGTAACTCCAGCAGATGTTTTTGGGACACTCTTGCGGTCGCGAATGATAGCGGTCGTTTCTCCATCGAAGCGCAGCCCATTTCCAGATATGCCGGCTACGTGCTTAAATAGGCCGACGATGGCATCATCTGTGCCGCTGATTGAATCATGGGCGACCTGGCCGCTGTTCTCATTGAAAGACCACTCCGCGATGGGTCCATTGCTCTGTGCGTGGCTGAACGTAGGAATACAAATCAAAAGCCAAGTTGCTGCCGAAATCGCACGTTTCATGGTTGAATCTTTCTTAAATAGATAAATTTTATGAATGGCTGAACCAATAGCGAAAAGAAGTTTATTCCCGCGATATCCGGATGTCAACGCGTGTGCTTAGAGCTGGATGGAATAAAACGCTACGGGATTCTTTTGCAGGATTGCATATTGTTCATCGGCGGACAGCTTACTGATATAGCCTGCTTCCAGATCGATGACCGATTTGTAACCGGCCGCCAATGTACACACTGGCCAATCCGTGCCGATCATGAGTCGGTGCGGGCCAAATACGTTCAGCACAACATCGAGATACGGATCGAAATCCTGGGCTTTCCATGAATCCCATTTGCCCTCAGTCACCAGCCCTGAAATTTTGCAGAACACATTGGGAAAAGCTGCCAACCGTTTAAGGTCACCTGCCCATGGCTCTATTTCTCGGGCTCGAACCGGAGGTTTGGCGATGTGATCGAGCACGAATGGCTGGCCTGGAAAGCGCTTGACCACGTTGCATGCGATTGGAAGATGGCGAGGGAAGAGCAGCAAGTCGTAAGTCAGGCCGAATTGTTTTAGCTGGCCCAGCCCCTTGAGAAAACTCGGACGCAACATGAATTCGTCATCCGATTCGTCGTGCACAACATGACGAACGCCGCGAAATTTTGGATGTTGAGAAAAGTGTTCGAGTTGCTCAACTACGCACTCTGAACAAAGATCAACCCAGCCGACAACTCCGCGAATAAAAGGATACTCATCCGCAAGTTGCAGAAGCCATGCACTCTCTTCAAGACTTTGCCGTGCCTGTACGGCGACCGTGGCCTCGACGCCCGCGCTTTGCATGAGCGGTAATAGATCCGCTGGCAGATGATCTTTGCGGAGCTTGTCCATTCCAGTGGACATCCATACGTAGTCCCGTTCGTTATATTTCCAGAAATGTTGGTGGGTATCGATTTTCATGGCAGCCGCAAGTTCAAACTTGCCTGGACTCTTCGAACTTAACGGAAGATGTAGTAAAGCACGGCAACCGTGACTGCGAGGACTGCCGCGATCAGGCGCGGGTCTCGCAGCCCTTTGAATTGTTCCTGCGTGAGAGCGGCCAGCGGGTGGCTCCAGGTTAGTCCCTCTACCGATTCAGGTGCTGGTGGCGGCGTAAGCAGAGTGACCGTCACATATACGACACTGCAAATGCAGAACATCCACCAGGCTTGCATCATAAAAGGAATGCCCCAGCGGTGAGTAATGATCTTCTCCGCGCCGAACACAGGGAGATCCATGATGAAGGCAACTACTCCCAGAGCGAACCCAAAAATCAGCGTGTACAGCGAAGCTTGCTTGGTGCCCCGGCGCCAGAGCACTCCCCAGAGAAAGACGACCGTGATTGGAGGCGCCAGATCTGCGGCGATAGCATTGATGGCTTCAAAGATGCTCGAGTAGCGTCCGCCTTGAGTAGACCATGCCATGGCCAGCAGCATGACGACGACGGAACTGATACGGCCAATCGTGACCTGCGCGCGATCGGAAGTGCTGGGACGCATTCGTGCCACGATGTCGACGGCCACAAGTGTTCCAATGCTGTTGAGCGCGGCTGCCACTGCGCTCATTAAAGCTGCCAGCACGGCCGCGGTGATCACACCGCGCACGCCTGTCGGAATCAACTGCTCAATGAGCACGGGCAGCGTCTGGTTGCTCGCGCTCCCGATGAGGTTATGAAACAGAACGTATGCGATAACGCCCGGCAGCACGAGCAGAAATACAGGAAGGATTTTCAGAAAGCCCGCCATAAGCGGGCCCAATTGCGCATCTTCGGAGCTGCGCGCCCCTAACACTCTTTGCACAATGGTTTGGTCCGTACACCAATACCAGATGCCGAGTATTGGATACCCCAGCAACACGGCATACCAACTCAGACCGGCAGAGTCGTGCGTGTGCAGCATGGACAGTTGTTCCGGTTTTGCCGCAGCTCGCAACTGTGCTACCGAATGGATTCCGTGGGCGGGCAACGCGGCGAGCGAGAATCCTAAAATTAAGAGTGCTCCCAGAATAAGAATCGCAGTGTTGACGGTTTCGGTGATGACTACAGCTCGCAGACCGCCGAGTACGGTATAAACCCCGACGACCGTGGAAATGATGACGATCGAGGTAACGACGTTGATACCAAAAAATCGCTGAAAAACTGCCGCACCAGCGTACAGGCTGATGCCAATGTGGATAAATACAGCCGCAACAATCGCCATGAAGGCCAGGAATGAGCGAGACGCTGGACTATATCGTCGTTCCAGAAATTCCGGCAAGGTTGCGATGCGGGTTCGAAAATAAAATGGAGCGAATACAAGCGATAGCAGGATGAGCGTATACGATGCCATCCATTCAAAGTTGCCCCACACGAGGCCTTCGTTATAGCCAGAGGCCGTTAGTCCAACCAAATGGATGGTCGAGATATTAGATGCGAATAGCGCCGCACCAACCAGTGGCCACGACAGCGATCTCCCCGCTAAAAAAAACACGTTGCCGGTGATTTTAATCCGTCGCACCGAAAGCAGGCCGATGGTCAATATGCCGCACATGTACAGCAGGATAATTGCGATATCGAGAGGCGGAAGTGTAAGCGTAGGCTGCATGGCTTTGGCTCATTTGGCAAATCCTAGGCTGTAAAGGACGGCGTTT
The DNA here is from genome assembly GCA_035486715.1 of Candidatus Aquilonibacter sp. Lineage (GTDB taxonomy): Bacteria > Acidobacteriota > Terriglobia > Terriglobales > Acidobacteriaceae > Sulfotelmatobacter. Next base: position 286,381 of record DATHMV010000063.1, on the reverse strand, counting down.
GGATGGGCCAATGCGACCGCGAACTTTACCACTCATGAATTCTGAATGTCAAGAAGTCCCGGAATCATATCGATGCAGCCACCGTTAAGCGAGCCTTTATATTGGCAATAGAGAGAGTTTTTGGTATCAGCTCACTCATAATTGCTTGACGAGAAACAAAAGTGCCCATACAATTCAGCTCTGCATATGGCTGGACCAATGCAAGAAGCAAATCCAGCCAAGTTCGAGGGATCTTCTTATGCGAAAGATTCTGCTGAATGCCCCGGGCGAATTTATCGACGTCAAAGCCCCGCGTCCGGTGCCCCCCAGTGGAGAAGCTTTAGTTCGAATTCGGCGTGTAGGGGTTTGCGGGAGTGATTTTCATGCACTCGCAGGGAGACACCCTATCTATACTTATCCGCGCATCCTAGGTCATGAGCTGGCAGGCGAAATCGTAGAAGTGCCTGAGAATGCGCGAGGACTTAAAGTCGGCGATCAATGCGCGATCGAGCCTTACATCAGTTGCGGTCAATGCCGTACTTGCAAAGCGGGAAGAACGAATTGCTGTGAACGGCTTCGCCTGATGGGCGTACACGTCGATGGCGGTATGCAGGGTTTTTTGGCTGCCCCCGTTAATTTACTGCACAAGTCAGAGAAGCTTTCACTTGATCAATTGGCATTGGTTGAGACTCTAGGAATTGGAGCTCATGCCGTAAAGCGAAGCCAATTGCGAGCGGGGGAAAATGCGCTTGTGGTCGGGGCAGGCCCGATTGGGCTGGCAGTCAGTCAGTTCGCTACCGCTATTGGGGCGAAAGTGGCAATTATAGAAATCAACGATTGGCGTAGAGAGTTTGTGAATAAGCTGGGAATCGAAGCCTTGACCACGCCGGGCGGACGAACTGCCGACGTGGTCTTCGATGCTACGGGAAATGCGGCCGTGATGGGGGACAGTTTGAATCATGTAGCTCCCGGTGGACGGCTGGTTTTTGTCGGATTGACACGCGATCCGGTAAGCATTGATGACGCGCTGTTGCATCGGCGCGAAGTTACTGTTTATGCGAGCCGCAATAGTTGCGGTCAGTTTCCGCCGATTATTCGCATGATCGAAGAACATAAGATTGATACCGATCCCTGGATTACAGACCGGCTTAATCTTGATGAAGTTCCTGTCCGCTTCAAAGATCTCCCGACAAAAATTGGATTGATGAAAGCGGTCGTGGAAGTGAGAGATAGCGACGTATAACGTTTCTATATGGACTATAGCCTTCTAGGAAAAACCGGGATGAAAGTATCCCGGTTGAGTTTTGGGGCCTCATCTCTGGGCGGAGTTTTCCATTCAGTCGACGAAGCTTATGCGATTAGGGCTGTCCATGTGGCCCTTGAATGTGGCATCAATTTCTTCGATGTGGCGCCGGCTTATGCGGGCACGGTTTCTGAGACGGTTCTGGGGAAGGCATTACGCGGTGTAAAGCGCGACCGGTATTATCTCTCGACAAAGGTTGGGAAGTACACCAAGCCCGGCACCTACGGCGAAGACACGCTCGACTATTCGCGCGCCCGCATTCGCAAATCGATCAAGGAAAGCGCGGAATGCCTGGGAACCGATTATTTCGATCTGATTCATATCCACGATATCGAGTATCAGGGACGCAAGCATACCGAGTGGGCTCTCACCGAGGGGTACGAATCCGTGTTGGAGTTAAAACACGAAGGGGCAATCGGCGGAGTCAGCTTCGGAATTTATCCGATGGATCTCTGGAAGAAAATCTTCTCTTCACTCGATGTGGATGCGGGGCTGGTTCATAACCATTACTGTTTGAGCGACACTAGAATTTCAGAACTGTTGCCGATCGCCAAAGAGAAGGGAATCGGAATCATTAATGGTTCGCCATTCGGCAGCGCCTTGCTGACCGACCGCGGGCCGGCGGATTGGCATCCTGCAAATGCACAAGAGCGGGCTACCTTCAAAGCGGCGGCGGACTTCTGCCGTAAGCAAGGCAGTTCCATCGCGAAACTGGCCCTCCAATTTGCTAGCCAGAATCCCAGCCTGCCGACAACTCTTTTCAGCTCGGCAAATCCCGAGTCGGTGCGCCGCAATGTCGAGTGGTACCAGGAGCCGGTTGACCTGCAGCTTGTAGCCGAGGTGCAGAAACTGCTAAGCCCCGTGCGCGACAAGCAATGGAATTACTGACGGTTTAGAACTCTCCATCCGAAGGAAATCGAATGAACAACGATACGAGAAGAAGCTTTTTAAAAAAGCTGGGAATTGCCTCGGTCATGGCTACGGGCGAGTTCTCTCGAGTGTTGGCGAGAAGTTCGGCAATGCCCGTCATCGGCGATGATTACGTTCCTCCGAAAGGAAACATCCGCGTACCGGAAACGGATGGCCAGTGGAGAAGAGTAAAAGACTACGTGGATGAACCGGGCCCGGAATACCGTCATGCTTCGGAGTCAGCCTTCGAGGCGTTCCGCAACATTAAATACGGAGTGCGAATTCATTGGGGGCTGTATTCGTTGCAGGAATGGTGGAACACCAGCTGGCCCATGCTCGATTTATCTCCCACACAGATGCAGAACTATCAGGAACAATATAAAACCTGGAATCCCACGGAGTTCAACGCCGATGAATGGATGAAGTTCTTCAAAGAAAATGGAATGCGCATGTTTGCATTTACCACCAATCATCATGAAGGCTTCTCCATGTACGACACTAAAAGGAGAGTAAAAAGCCGCGTGAACTGGGCCGCGCCGGGTGGGCCAAAACTCGAAAGTTGCGACCTGGCGTACAGCATTATGGAAACGCCATACAGGCGGGATATTGTGCGAGAAGTCGTCGAAGCAGGCCGCAAACAGGGCTTGAAGATCGATCTTTATTTTTCTCATCCTAACTTTTACGACGCAGATTTCCGCCCTTTCTGCAAACACCCACTGCAACCCGGGCAATATGGCATTCCTGATCCGACGCCGGAAGAACGCGTGCGAATGATGGCAAGCCATCGTCAACAGCTAGCAGAATTGCTCACGAACTACGGCAAAATCGATATGGTGTGTCTCGATATGTGGCTGGGGAAAGAAGTCTGGCCGCAATTGCGAGAGACCATGATCGCATTGCGTAAGATTCAGCCGGATGTCATGTTCCGCATGCGCGGCATCGGAAACTATGGCGACTACTACACGCCCGAGGGGAAAGTACCGGGAACCAAAACGGATACGGACATGCCCTGGTTCGTTATTTATCCCTTAGGCCACGGATTTTCTTACGGCGGATCCAGCGACAATTACAAAGGCAGTCAATGGATTATTCAAAACCTTGCGGACATCGTAGCTAAAGGCGGCAGTTTCATGGTGGGTGTTGGTCCAGACCGCAATGGCAAGTTTAGTCCGACGGCTATGACTCAGCTGGAGGAGGCAGGCGCATGGCTGAAAGTGAATGGTCCAGCAATTTATAACACGCAGCCGCGCCCCGGCGATTTATGGAAAGAGGGCGCGGATGCTACCTTCGCCGACCCAAAAGCCGGGAATAGTGGGCAGACTGCTGCCGATGAAAACGCTCCAATTCGTTTCACGCGCAGTAAAAATGGATCAGAGATCCATGCGATTTGCATGCAGTGGCCGGGTTCACAAATCAAGCTGAAGACGGTTCGAGCCAGGCAAGGTTCCAAGGTCACGATGCTGGGTGTCAATAAACCATTGCAATGGCACAACGATGCGGAGGGATTGGTCATCCGAATTCCATCTGACCTTCAGGATGAAGCAAAACGGCCCTGCAAGGTGGCGTGGTCCGTTAGGATTGAAAGCGAGCAGGCATAGCGTAGATCGCGATTGCGTGTTAAGCTCTCTTCCTTAAACTACTGTCGCATTTATGGCAACTTCAGCGCGGACTCGCCAAAAGACATCGTCTGACACGCGGCTCACAGCCAAAATACTGGAGAAGATCAAGCGTCTCATCTCGACTGGCGCGGTTGCGCCGGGAGGGAAGTTCCCGCCTGAGCGCGAGCTCTCGAAAGAGTTCGGCGTAAACCGCGCCTCACTTCGGCAAGCCCTGAAGGTACTTGAAATTATGGGCGTGCTCACGCAACGTGTGGGCGATGGAACGTATCTGAGCGACAGCGCGGAATTGACCCTGAAAGAGCCGTTGGATTTTCTTATTCTCTTAGATGATCTCTCTCATCACGAACTGTTCGAAACCCGCATGATCGTTGAACCGGAGCTCGCGGCCCGGGCGGCGCAGCGCGCTACAGCCGAGGACTTGATCGGATTAAGAAAAGCGATTGCCGCGATGGAAAATTGCCGTACGAATCAAGAGAGGCTGGATGCGGATCTCGCATTTCACGAATGCATTTTTCGCGCCAGCGGCAACCGTATTTGTCACCTTTTGTTTCGCGTGATTCATCGCAATCTGCTGACCAGCATGTCGCAACTTTCCAAACGCGTGCCGATCGACCGACCGCTGACTTTCCACAAGCGAATCTATGAGGCAATTCAGGATCGGAACTCAGAAGCGGCACGCCGCGAAATGCTGGAGCACATTACCGATACAAAAGTTATTCTGACTTCGACCGCGAAGTAATTCCTGCCGCGTGATTCAAAAGGGAATTTCGCATCGTTCGTAGTTGAGCTAAAGCCTGCCCCTTACCAAACCACGAACGAAATGCTCCTTAGTCGTTGTGATAAACCTCATTCATCATGGCCCACGCTTGTTCGCCGGCGAGCGGAACTTGCATGGGAGCCGTCACAGAGAGCCACTTTTGGTTGCGAGGCTCTGCCGCAAGTTTGGCCATGTCTGCTTTGTAGTCGGTACCGGTGTACTCGTAATAGCCGAACAAGTAATACTTTCCATCGTCGAGCTTATGCATGTAGATCGAGAAGTTATGCATGTGATATTTTCCCAGCAAGTCGCGGACGCCGGGATTGGATGCGGCGTGCAGAGCCTCATAAGCACTGATCTGATCGCTCTTCATTCCGATGACCATGCCGATGCGCTGCACTTGTGCGTTTTCGGTTTTGCCGTAGAGTGCTCCAAAAGACAATGCGGCGATAAGCAATAATGCTAATTGTAGTTTTCTCATGGTTCCTCTGATTGCCGTCAAGTTGAAATCTCAAACCTACCGTCGATCTGCAAGCTGAATCACTCGAGTCAGCCGCGCCATTGCGTGGGGAACTTATCAGTTAGTCCCCATTTACCCATCTCGAAGTTTTTGAAGCCCACCTTCAGGGCTGGTGATTCGGGGCGTACTTCGAAGTTGTAGTTAGCCGCATCGACAAATTGTGGATCGGCAAAAACCGAGTGCTGATCAAAGCCGAGATTTTGCCATTGTTCCAGCGTGTAGCGCTTGGCGTTGCGTTTGCCTTCTTCCGAGCGCAACTGGTCAACAACCGCCTGGAATTCTCCGCCGAAACAAAAGAAGCAATTGTTGTCGATTTTTTCGAACCATGGCCCAACCGCTGGTGGAGCAATTACCGAATAGAACATCTGCGGCCACCACGGCCATCCATCCGGCCATTGCGTGCTACCGGGATCCATGACCGTAATGTTGTTGAAGTACTGATCATGGTTAAAGTTGTTTCCAACGTGGAAGCAGGGCGCACCTTTCGAGAGATACCAGATGTTGTTATAGATTTTTCGATACGCGCCCTCGCGCAGTTTCATGCTCACGCCGCCCACGGAAATATTGTTGTAGATCTCGTAGTTCGTAGCGCCGTCGTCGAGATCGAGTCCCCAGCCGGATTTTTCATTGAAAAAATTGTGGCGCACGATCACAGGTTCCATCGTATCGATGAGAGGTTCCCACACATCAAGGCTGCGGTCCGGAGTGTACTTTCCGTGAGACTGAGCCAGGGCCCAGCCGCGATCGCGTCCCCACGCATTGAAAGGACCGTGGTCACTGGTTTCGCGTACCGTGTCGTGGGTCTGGTTATATTCAATGATGTGCCCGCCCCATGTTCCGTCACCGAGGCAAATCGCCGCACGGGGCATGTTGTAGATCAAGTTGTGGCTGGCGGTGATTCGTTTGGCGCGAGAAACGTAAATGCCGGCAATCTGCTTCCCGTAGAAGCCGCAGTCATGAATTAAATTGTTGCTGGCTAAGCATTCATAAGGGAACGAGCGCTGTGTTCCGTCAGTTTTCGCCAGATCGCCGACAAAACAGACTGCGCTGTCACCGGTCTCGGTAAACTTGCAGCCGGTCACCGAAAATTCACGATTGTAATTGTTCACGAAAACTGCGTTCCCGCCGACTGCGTCAAACCAGCAATCTTCAATGGAACAATTGCGCGTACCTTCAGCAAAAACTGCCCCGCCACGGTGAATCGACCAGTCGCTGAGCGACGGGACCTCGTACATTTTCATGTAAGTGGTGGCGGTGTGCGCGATGCGAAAACCCTGCAGAGAAACGTATTGCACAGGGTTCCGCTCAGCGCCAGCAAATTCGATCGCATGCTCGATCAGGGGAACTTCAACGAGCGCACTTCGCAAATCCGTCCTTTGTTCGGGGTAGTAGTAAAGGATGCTTTTCTGTTTGTCGAGGAACCATTCACCGGGCGCGTCCAACTCTTCGAATATGTTATCGATAAAAAATCGTGATTTTTCGTTGACCGCGGCCGGATGATTGCTCCATTTTGCACCGATCTGCTGTCCGCCTTCGCCGAACCATATGGAATTCGTGCTGAAGTCGATGCCCTTAATTGTCCACTGCAGATTTCCCCAGTAGCTGCCCTGGAAAATGTGAATCTCAGCCTCTTCGGGATTGGCCCATTTCTTTTTTGTAAAAGTTGCGGGATCGAAATGTACTCCACGCGGAGCTTGTGTGGAATAGGTCATGTCATCATCCGGCCCGGCATAGGGATTCATCGTGCCGGCAGGGATCGATCCCGCTGCTTGCAGATAACCCGACTTGCCGGGATCGGAGGAATCGTAGTTCGGATAGCGGGCGCGAATCTGACGTTTGCCATTAACGAAGAGCTGCGTGAACTCCAGTCCTGGCGCAACTTCTGTCATCATGATGCCGTTCTGATAAGGCTTCCAGTTGCAGGAGAGCTTTCGGCCGCCACTGATGGTCACGCGCTCATCGGGGTAGGCGGTAAAAATTATGGGCGCTTCTTTGCTTCCGGAATCCTCAGGACCAAAAGTCAGGGGACTGTTAAGGTAATACGTGCCTTCGCGGACCACTACCCTGGCTGGAGAAGAACGTCTTTTTTGCCGAATAGCCTTTTGTGCGCGGGAAATAGATGCGAAGGGCAATTTCTCCGTACCAGGATTCGTGTCGCTTCCTGAGGAGGTTACATAAAATGTTGTGGAGGCGCCGGACTCCAGTGCCGCTAAAGCTTTCAAAGGCTCGTTTTGACTGTATACGCCAGCCAGGGCGGCCCCGGCGCCAAGTTTCAAGAATTCTCTGCGCTTCATGGAATTTGTAATGGACGAACCAAATCGTACACGGGTTCCGGCAAATGTCAAGCGTCAGCCTTGTCGAAAAAGTGGCAACCGTACTCGAATAACACGCAAAATGATTGCGGAACGCCGAAAAGTAGCTTGACAATGGAAATGCGGCAATGCTAGCTTGTGGACCGTAATTGGTTCGACCGATGATAACAATTCAGAAATATGATGAAGCAGGTGCAGCGGCGGTTGAAAATGCGGAGGTAAATCGCCGGTTACTTGAGACAGTAAAGGCGGCCGTTAATTAATGTCTCATCTCGTGATTGGTCGGATCAATTAAGTGATTTCCAGTCTTGGTTCGCAGCGGGCGTCCAGAAACAAATGGGGGGTAGGCAAATGAGATCACTGAATTGGGCCTTCTTGTGCACTGTGCTCGTGGTATTTTCCTCGACTGCCTTGTTAGGGCAAGAATTCACCGGTCACGTTAAAGACGCAAGCGGCGCTGCCGTGCCAGGAACGACTATCACTGTTCACAATGAACTGACCAATCAAGATATTTCGACCAAGACGACCGGAGCCGGCGACTACGCCGTCCCTTACTTGAAGGCGGGTCAATATTCTGTGACCGCCGAAATGCAGGGATTTGAAAAGGCGGTACGCAAGGGCATTACGCTCGAAGCGGATAGTACAGTTGCCGTCGACTTCACGCTAAAAGTCGGCTCCATCGCGGAAACGGTGACGGTTCAGGCCGAAGAAGAAATGCTGAACACGGACAATGCGAGCCGCAACGAGACTTTTTCAAGCAAGATGGTCACCGAAGTGCCGAACAATGGCCGCGACGTGAACATGACGGCGACACTGAGTACAAGCGTGAATTTTTTTGATGTAAATGACGGTTCCGTCACTGGCACAGAAGCCGGTTCGGCAAACTTTGGTGGTGGATGGTTCACGATGTCGGTGAATGGCGGACAATATGGCGGCGCGATCACATTGATGGACGGCATGCCGAACGATTCCGTGGCAGGCAGCGGACCCCAGTTGGCACAAACATTGACCAGCGCCTCGATGGAATCTGTGCAGGACTTTAAAGTCATCGCCAACGCCTACGATGCTCGTTACGGCAATGGATCGGGCGGTGGTTTTGATACCGTCATCAAGACCGGAACCAATGCGCTCCACGGGTCGGTGTATGAGTTCATGCGGCGCTCGTGGTTGAATGCGAATCCCTGGATCACGGACTACTACGCCAACACGGCCAATGCCTCAGCCAACCCGGCGCCGCAGAGTACCGAAGATTTTTATGGATTCGCGCTCGATGGGCCGGTGGTGATACCTCATATTTACGACGGAAGAAACAAGACATTCTTTTTTATTCAATACGATAATCGTGATCAAAAAACTCCCGGCACATCGACTGACTCGGTACCAGATTGTTCGTCCTGGAATTCCGCCGGGCAGCCCTGTGACTTCACCAATCCCGCTACTATTGGCGACTTCAGTAAACTCTACGCGCTTGGTCCAAACGGCGGCCCAGTGCCCATCGTTCTTTACGATCCTTTAAGCGGCACGCCAACCAATCGCAATCCATTTCCCAACAACACGATTCCTCAGTGCGTGGGTTCTACTAATCTCGGACCGACCGGCGGGGCTTGCATCAATCCCATTGCGATGAAGATTTTGTCGTACTTTCCCGCGCCCAATGTAACCCCTCCGGCGGGAACGAATCCCTACAACAATAACTACTTTGCGCCGTGGACTTCGAACGCCACAGTGCGCAACATCATGGGGAAGTTTGACGATAACGTTACAGCGGTTGATCGGGTCAGCTTCCGCGGCACCTTGTCCTTGCAGCGGAATGGCTTCGCCAATCTTTTCGGCGGCACGTTCTTTCCGGGTCCTGCCGGGACCGGAGAAGGCGGTAACAGCCGTGGTTGGTCTGTGCAGCCGGATTGGGTTCACACTTTTAGCCCCACCTTGTTGCTTGACGTTCGCGCCAGCGGCGGCTATGCCATCACCGAGCAACACTACACAAGAGAGGGTTTTAGTCCAGCGGCATTTGGGGGAGGCTGGACGCCTGCGTTAGCTGCGGCGTTGGGAAATTTTGGAACATTATTTCCAGAGTTTGATTTTAATTCAGATGGATTTTCCTCCTTGGGAGGCACACTTCCGGCAAACTGGTTGAGTGGTACATCCTTTAATTTTTTCCCCAGCCTGACCTGGGTTAAAGGCAAGCATACGATTCACGCAGGATTTGACTTCCGGTACCGCATGGAAGGTTTCAATGGAGTGCCCGGAGGACAAGGATATAAAGCCCCAGACTTTGCTGTGAGCAACGGGTGGACCCAGCAGGATTATCAAAACAGCGGGCTGGCATTCCAAGGTTTTGATATTGCTTCCTTCTTATTGGGATATCAGGATAGTGGTTACACGAACATCGTAGTCAACCGCACGTATTCGTCGTTTTACTATGCTCCATTCATTCAGGACGATTGGAAGGTGACTCCAAAGCTGACACTCAACCTTGGCTTGCGTTATGACCTATCGCCTGATACTACGATCCGACACAACGAGCAGAATTACGCTTTTAATACCACCAGCATCAATCCGGTGGATTCGCAGATCAATCATGCACTGCTTCCAAATGGCGAGCCGATTGTTGGCGGCTTTACTTTTGCCGGTACGGGCGGCAACCCGCGGCAGGCGATCAAAACCAACAAATTAGGATTTCAGCCTCGATTCGGATTCGCCTACGCCTTCAATTCCAGAACCGTATTGCGTGGCGGGTTTGAGGAAATGCTGACTGGGCCGCTGCTCACTTATTCGAGCCTGATTCAGGATGGCTTGGTAGGTTTTTCCGCCCGAACCACATACATTTCGAGTTTGAATAATGGACAGACGCCGAATCCCAACGCCAATATCGGAAATCCCTTTCCGAACGGCATAACGCCGATTAGCGGCTCTTCGTTAGGGTTGTTGACGGCTTTGGGCCAGGGCGGCAATTATTATGATCCAAACTTCAAGTCGCAGAACTATTGGGGATATTCGGTCGGCCTTCAACATCAACTTTCCAGTCATGACATTTTGGAAATCAGTTATGTGGGAAGCAAAACGTATAACCTGGCTCTACCGGACATCAACGGAAGCTTCGGGACCAACATTAACCAGATAAGTCCGGCATGGCAAAAACAATGCGATCAGGGCTTCGGAGGCGATCCAACCATCTGCAACAACGATCTGGTTCCCAGCCCGTTCTATAATATTAGCGCCTTCAGTGGAGCGAGTGCTTTCTCAAATCAGGCGCCGACAATTTCGTATGGACAACTAACTCGTCCGCTGCCTGCTTTCAACGACATCTTTGAAAACGTCAACGACGGGCGGTCCTGGTACAACTCCTTGCAGACGACGGTCAATCACAAATGGAACAACTCCCTTACCCTCCGCGCTGGTTGGACCTGGCAAAAGACGATGGACGCAGGATCATGGGCCGATCAGAGATATGATCTTCGCCAAAGAATTATCGACGCCTTGGATATGACTCATAAGATTTCGATTTCAGGCGTCTATAACCTGCCGGTAGGACGAGGGCATATGTTCCTGGGAAATGCCAATCGAGTAGTCGACGGTGTCATTGGCGGTTGGGAACTTGGCAGCTCTTATACCTTTATTACAGGCATGCCGGTTCCCATCACTGGCGTAGATATGAATAGCTACGCCAAGGTACCCTTGCAGAAAGAAGATCCCATCTATACAAGGGCTTTCGCGCCTTGTACCAATCAATGGGTTCAGGCCACGAATGGCAGTTGGTCTCTTCAGCCCGTTACCGGCTATATCTATTCGGGATCGTGCCCGCAGTTTAATTTCACCTTGCAGCCTCAATACGGAATCACTCCCAACCTCGAGTACACGGGTATCCGCGCCAGGCCAACGGATCTATTTGATGTCAACTTTTCGAAGTTCTTTAACATCACGGAACGGTTTAAGTTTCAACTGCGCCTAAATGCATTCAATGTATTGAACCACCCACAATTTGGTACGGTTCCGTTTGAATTCGATACAGGGGCAACCGATCCGACATTTGGAACTTACAGCAAACTTGCTGGTTCCAATAACCCGCGGAATGTGGAGTTGAACCTGAAGCTGATGTGGTAATGATCTCGGCGCCCTCCCCCAATTGGGTTCTGAGCTATTGTGGATCAGAATTGCTGGAGATAGCATAGTGTGTGCCTCTAGTACGAGGCACACACTAATACTGGAAGCGAATGGGAAGTTTCAGTCTGTGAGCGGTTCAACCAGGTAGAGATCTCTTCCGGCTTGCTCCACAATTAAAGTGTCAGCACGGCCTTCGTAATCTTCCCGGCGAAAAGTGTTGGGGTCCATGTAGCGAAGATTTACTTGATCGCATGTGGCTGCATCAACCGCCGATGCCAGCGTGATTGAATAACGCGGCACAATGGTGCCGTCGGCAAGCTTTCGTCCCGCAAAACTAACGTGCGCAAGATGAGCTGCCACGCAAAGATTTTGCTGCAACTCAGGCGACTGCGACACGATCTCGCGTATGCGCTCCAGCGGAGCATATCCATAGCGCTTAATCAATGTTCCATGCGTCTCCGAAATGTTGATCAGTTGGGGTGCGAAGATGATCAGTTCGCCATTTTCTTCGATGATCGGACCCAGCCGATAGCTTGCTTTACCACCAACCCAGAGATCGTCGTAGTAGCTGTCGAGAAACGCAACCACCCGCTTATATTTTCGCCCGGAATACTTAATGTGAACGTGGCGGCTTACCTCGGCAGCTTTCCGAACTGCTCGCCGGAAGTCTCCACAAAAAAGCGCATGGGTTCGTAACCGGCCATGGTCACGGGTTACGACCGAACTCAGAGAGATAACGCTCGCTGGCACGAAATCTGCCGCGGCCTCAAATAAATGGCGAGTGGGGGTTTCGACCCGGCCGATTACTTTTTCTATAGTTGCTAATGCGCCTAGCCAGTGGGTGGCATGGGTCAGCTCTGGCCCCGCCACGCCGGGGAAGAAGTATTTTGCGCCGCCAGAAAAACCTGCAACTTCATGCGGAGCAGTTGTTCCGAAGATCAGAACAGTGTCATAGAGCCCGCGCGCTAACAGGCGGTTAACTTTTAATTCGATCGATCGGTCAATTAACCCGCCAGTAATCTCCTTTACGCGCGCAGCATCCAAAATGCCGATAGTCACCAGCGCTTTTGGATTTGCCCAGTCGTGGTCAAAAATATGACCAAGGCCGTGGATCTGAGTTGTGCCAGCGGCCCCGATCTTTGTCCGCTTATCCCGGTCGCTCATGGGCGAATGCGTGCCTTGGGCAATGAGAGCGTCCAATTTTGCAATCTTGCGTTCTGCCAGGATCTCAGCGGCTAGTGGGAACAATACATCCGTGTTATCGTCCCGTGTTTTGTCCGCCACGATTGCCAATACTGAGGAACCCGGAGAGATTGTGGACAGCGCTTCCGCAAGAATGCCGCGCAGTTCGTCAGGGCGGAGATCGAAAGCCGGATCGCCTTTTCCAGTGATAAAAGGCGCCGGCGCGGATATAGTGCACATTCTCGTATCTCCAGAATCGCCAGGTTTTATTTTACTCCAAATAAAATAATTGGATGAACCAATGTACATGACCTGATTGATGTGCAAAACTGGGTAGGTCAAAAAGACACTTGTCTAAACATTTAAAGTCTGAGGGATTGCCATGCCAGAAAGTGATTTCAAAGGACAAATAGCGCTGATTACAGGCGCGAGCAGCGGTATTGGAGCGGAAACGGCGGTTCAATTTGCATCCGGCGGCGCGTACACCCTCATTCATTATTCTCAAAATCTGGCTGGCGCTAAAGAGGTGCTCGAAAAGATTCGCAGTTCCGGCGGCGACGGGGAACTCATCTCTGCGGATTTAAGCAACAGTTCAGGCATCGCGCAGTTCACTGCCGCACTGTTGGCATCGAAAAAGCCAATCGACATATTGGTGAATAACGCGGGCTCGCTGGTTGAGAGAAAACCATTTCTGGAGATCACCGAGGGTTTGTGGTCGGAAGTTTTTACGCTGAATCTAACCAGCGCTTTTCTCACCACAAAAGCGGTTCTTCCGTCCATGCTGCAACGTGGGCACGGCTGCGTGGTGAACATTACTTCCGTCGCGGCCCGATTTGGTGGAGGGATCGGAGCGGTTGCGTATTCCTCGGCAAAGGCTGCGTTATCGACCATGACCAAAGGCCTGGCGCGCGAATTTGGTCCGAAAGGGATTCGCGTCAATGCAGTGTCGCCAGGAACCATCGATACGAATTATCACAAGAAATTCTCGAAACAAGAGGCGCTGGATGCGGTAGTAGCTGCTACACCCTTACAGCGGCTGGGAACCGCCAATGACATCAGCGATGTGATCGTATTTCTTTGTTCCGAAAGGGCACGCTTTATTCAAGGGCAAATCATTGAGGTAAACGGCGGATTTCTGATGGTGTGAAACCGCCGCACGTGCCCACTCGGAAAAACCTCACCATTCCCACCCTTGCAGAGGTTGCAAGGGTGGGCTTTCCCCCGCAGTAGAAAGGAACCTGGGAAGCGCTTACCGGTGTTTCAGGCAGCGGTTTGCCGGTAAGCAAGGCGGGCAGTTGTGCGCAGATCGTTTTTTCTCGAAATTTGGAAGATAGCGCCTCCCACTCACATAGTGAGCAAAAGACGGGAAGCGTTTCGTGGAAGAGGAATTCGTTTTAAATTACTTTACGGCGGCGGCTTTCCTGGGGAACATTTCGCCGATGCGCTTGATTTGCGCGCCGACGCTGCGCAGCTTCTCTTCGATATTTTCGTAACCGCGATCAATGTGGTAGACGCGGTCGATAATGGTTTCGCCGTCGGCGACTAACGCGGCGAGAACTAACGAAGCGCTGGCCCGCAGATCGCTTGCCAGCACGGCAGCGGCGCTGAGCGGAGTTTTGCCGCGGACTATCGCGCGGCGGCCTTCGATCTTGATGTTCGCTCCCATGCGGACCAATTCCTGCGCGTGCATGAATCGGTTCTCGAAAATATTTTCGGTGATCACCGAAGCGCCTTCGGCTTGCGTAGCCAGCGCCATGAATTGCGCCTGCATGTCGGTGGGGAAACCGGGGAACTCTTCCGTGGTCATGTCGGAAGCGGTGAAGGGATTGTCGCCCATGACGCGAACGGAATCGGAATTCGATTTTGTTTTCACGCCGACTTCTTTCAGCTTGCTAAGCAATGCGTCGAGATGAGCAGGATCGCAGCCGGCGATGTTGAGATCGCCGCCAGTCATAGCGCCGGCAATGAGGAACGTGCCAGCCTCGATGCGGTCGGGAATGATGCGGTGCTTCGCGCCTTTCATCTTGCTTACGCCGGTTACATGAATCGTAGGCGTTCCCGCGCCTTCAATCTTGGCACCCATTTTGTTGAGCAACGCGGCCAGGTCGGCGACTTCGGGCTCGCGGGCGCAATTTTGCAGAATGGTTTCCCCTTCGGCCAGCGTGGCAGCCATGAGCAGGTCTTCGGTGCCAGTGACGGTAATTTTGTCGAAGACAATTTCTGTGCCTTTCAGGCGATTGGCGGAGGCTTCCACGTAGCCGTGGTCCTGCGTGATTTTTGCGCCGAGCTGTTCAAGACCTTTAATGTGCAGATCGATGGGACGGCTGCCGATGGCGCATCCGCCGGGGAGCGAGACGCGGGCGCGGCCGCAGCGGGCTACCAGCGGCCCGAGGACGAGCGTGGATGCGCGCATGGTTTTTACTAATTCGTAAGACGCTTCGGGCGCGGCGAGATTTTCGCAGTGAATGGTGGTGCGATGTTGGGCGCGTCCGTAACCGAGTTCGACCTCAGCGCCCATGGCGGCCAGCAGGTTGCGCGTGGTTTGAATGTCGCGGACCTGCGGAATGTTTTCGAGAATGACCGGTTCGTTGGTAAGCAGGGCAGCGGCCATGCACGGCAACGCGGCATTCTTTGCGCCGCTGACGCGAACAGTTCCAAGCAGCGGCTCACCGCCGCGGATGACGAGTTTATCCATAGAGTCGTGAGTTCCGGGTGAAAGGTTATTTTAGCGGGGAAAGGGGGAGGGGATGGGTAATCGGGAGGGCACGGACTTGTGAGCAAGCTGAAAGCCTGGATCCGCATCCTGCAAGTCCAAATAGGCGCCGGTTACCCTTCCGGCGCCCTTGTTGTTGCAAGTTTCGCTTCGATTACTGCGCTTCGATTACTGCACCGTGAAGGCTGCGCTCGTCTTCAAGTAATCTCCGTTCGGGTCTGTGCCGCTTACGCCGATTAAATGCTGCCCGGAAGATAGAGTCAGCGTGTCGGAGTAGGTGCCGCTCTGATTTTGCAGAGTGGCCACATATTTACCATCCACATAAAGTTTGATGCTGGTTGGCGGAGCGGGGCCGTCATTGGCTTGCACGGAGACGCTGACCGACCCCGCAATGGAAGCGGCATTGAGCGGGTTGCAGATGGTCAGCGATGGCACTACCGGACTGAGCGGGCACGCCGAGGATGGCGCTACGTAGAAAGTCTGTGTAGCTTTCTGGGCAGCACCGGTTGCGGATCGTGAGGTGACGGAGGCTGTATGGTTGCCGAGCGCCACCGGCAGCCAGACATCGAACTGCGCGGCATGGCTGGTGAAAACCGACACACCATCGAGAAACAGGGCAATCGAGGTTGCGCCTTCAACGTCATCTGCCTGCGCGGTGAATTCGATGCGCTGCGATGAGTAGTCAGAGGCCACGATATTGCAGATGGCGACCGTCGAGGTCCCGCACAATCCGGCGAAGTTGGTGTGCAGGAGGAAACCATCGTAGCCGCCTGCGTCTTGCGGTTGATAGGCATTCAAGGTCGAGAAGAATCCCTCTTGCGTGTAGCCGGAGAACCACGCGCCGCCAGCCAGATCGGAGTTCGAGGTCCGCGTGTTGGTGCCATTCGGTCCGAATGCGACAGAGGAGACCGCGGCGAACTGCGGATTCAGCTTAATGTAAAAAGCGATATCCTCGTTGACCGCCTGCCCGGGATTGCTATAGGCGGTGACCGGGAAATCCCACGAGTTGGTAAATCCGGAGGCGTACGTATTGCCCGAATTGTCGATGGAAAGACCGACCGCGTAGTCCGTGCCGTTCCCGCCCATGTAGGTTCCGTTCAGGATAGCGCTAGCCGTGGGGTTGAGTTCAAAGACGTAGCCGTCGGGCAATGTAGCGGGTTGCGGTTGAAAGGCATTGGGGCTGGTGTACATTCCGGTGTTATAGGTCCAGGTGCTGATGTAGGTGTCTCCGAAAGAGTCGACGGCGAGTGAGAACGGCTGGATATAAGGATTTGTGTTGCCTGCGGGAGCGCCGACGAGCGCAGCATAAATCATGGACGAACTGGGCGGCTTCGCGGGATTCAGCTTCACCACGAATGTGGAACTACCCGGTTGGTTGAGCGTTCCGGGCGTGACGGGGAAGTCGAGAGATTGGGAGTAGCCGGTCACGTAAACGAGATTCGCGGAATCGATAACGATGGAGTAGGACTCGTCGAGTCCCGAGCCACCGATCTGGACCGACCACGGAACGGTGCTGCCTTCACTATTAATTTCGGCTACCCAAAAGTCGTCAATGCCGCCCAGCGGTCCGATGATGCCGGTTTGGTTGTTGCAGCAGGAAGTTGCGCCAGCCGCTGTGACGAAGACGTCGTCGAAAGAGTCGAGCGCGAGGGAAGAAGTCTGGGTAATGTTCTGGCCGCCGAGGCTGACGCTGTAGAGAAGTTCGCTTCCGGTCGAATTCAGCTTGGAGACGAAGATCTCGCCGCCGCCACCAATTCGGAGGGTAGTGGGGAAGTGAGGACATTCAAATGTGCCGGTGACATAAACGTTCTGTTCGTTATCCACGGCAATGCCGCTGGGCACGACGAAGTTCGAACAGCCCGGCCCCAGATACGTAGACCAGATCAGCGTGCCTTCCGGGGAAAACTTGGAGACAAAGATCACAGAGTCATTCCGAGGTCCAGGAAAGGTTGGTTCGTATACCCCTGCGGTGGTCGGAAAGTTAGGGGACGAGGTTGTGCCGACTACATAGATGTTTCCGACGATGTCTAATGCTTGTGCGCTGATCGAGTCCTGCTGGTTGCCGCCCAAAAATGAGGAATAAATCCATGTATCGGGCAGCGCATTTTGAGCTGAGGCAAAAAGGCAAGACAGCAAAGAGAGGGCGATAACGATGGTAGGGCGAAGTGACATGACGAACACCTCCACGCGGGCAGCAATGCGATGCGGAGAATCTTCCTAAGGAAGAACGGCCATACAAGGCCGGACTATAGATGTAAGGCGCATCGCGAAGGTTGTCGCCGGCCTGCCGAAGGAGAACCAGGAAAGGCGAATATGACGTATATTCGCTGCCATGCCGCCAGATTTAAATGATTAACTAGATGACCAAGCTGAATGATAATCAGAACGTTTTGCGGAAGACCCAGAACAAAGATCCCGACAAGAACATGGCGACCGGCAGGGTGAGAACCCACGCCAGAGCCAGATTACGTATGGTAGACCACTGAATGCCGGAGTGATTCGCCGCCATGGTGCCGGCGATACCGGAAGAGAGAACATGCGTGGTGCTGACGGGTAGACCGAAGCCGTCGGCTGCGCCGATGGTGGCCATCGCCGTGATTTCGGCGACCGCGCCTTGCGCGTAGGTCAGATGGCTCTTGCCGATTTTTTCTCCCACGGTTACAACGATGCGCTTCCAGCCGACCATCGTGCCAAGGCCGAGGGCCATGGCAACCGCAACCTTTACCCAGAGAGGAATGAAGCGGGTGGCGTGGTCGATATGCTTTTTGTAGTTTGCGAGCACGGTGGCGTCGGCGGCAGAAATTTGCGGCTGGCCGCTCTTCTGCATCAGGCGCAATGATTCGCTCACCAGATACATGTCATTTCGGAAGTTGCGCACACGGTCGTTGGGGATGTTTTTCATCTCTTTGTAGAGAGCGGTTTCGTTGCCGATGTCGCTGACCATGGTGCGCAGCGCGAGCATGGTGTTGGGAGTGAAATCTTTGGAACGAATGTAATCGGTAACGTCGTCGTGCGCGTCGCCTACGGTTGCACTCGGGCTGACGTAGTGGTCGAGAACCCCTGCGGCTTGCTGCGAGACGGCGATGAAATCCTGCGAATCCTGATAAGTGACCGCGTGGTTAAGGGCATACGCGGTGGGCACCGTGCCGATAAGGATGAGCATGATCAGGCCCATGCCCTTTTGCCCGTCGTTCGAGCCGTGAAAGAAGCTGACGCCGGTGCAGGTAAGAATCAGCAGGCAGCGGATGTAGAACGGCGGCGGCTCGCTTCCTTCAGGAGACTTATACAGTTTCGGATCTTTAATAAGGGCCTTGGCCAAAAGCAATAGCAGAGCGGCGCAGCCGAAGCCAACGATCGGAGAAAGCAGTAAAGACTTGCCGATATTGGTGGCCTGACCCCAATCCACGCCGCTGGTCGCGGTGCGGTTATTCATCAACTGATTGGCAATGCCAACGCCAATTACCGAACCGATCAGCGTATGCGAACTGGAGGCGGGCAATCCGAAGAACCAGGTACCGAGATTCCAGATAATGGCTGCAACCAGCAACGCAAAGACCATGGCGAATCCGGCTTTGCTGCCCACTTGCAAAATCAGTTCCACTGGGAGCAGGGAAACAATCGCAAATGCTACGAGGCCACTCGACGCCAGAACGCCAAGAAAATTCCAGAAACCAGACCAGACCACGGCAACATGAGGCTCAAGCGAGTGCGTGTAAATAACCGTAGCCACGGCATTGGCCGTGTCATGGAATCCGTTGACGAACTCGAAACCAAGCGCTACCAGCAGCGCCAAACCGAGAAGCAAGTAAGGCATGAACGAGTCGCTGTGCACAAAAGAGAGATCGTGAATCAGGCTGGAGCCTGCGTATCCCACTCCAATCGCCAACACAACGCCAAAGATCAACATGCCGATCCTGCCGGGAGAGCGAGAAAGCTTCTGATCGAGCACAGTGCTGGTAGCGGTAGCCATAGTGATCCCTCTGGTAAAAGTATGAATGGGAAATATACGGAAGGATTGTTACTACAATGTGAAAATGGAGGGATAGATAGAGTGTGAAAGTGCGAATTTTACCCACGCTATCGTGACGACGCAAAATCTGAATTCTTGGAGACTCGATAATGGTTGAGCCAAGGAGTAATTCGACTCTAGACCGGTCTTACGAGCTGGATGCGCGGGTGCGGATTGGGCATGTGCACCTGAAAGTTGCCGATCTGGAACGGGCGCTACGATTTTACGCCGACGTGCTCGGATTCGAGATCATGCAGAGGTATGGAGACAGTGCTGTTTTCCTCTCAGCTGGTGGATACCATCATCATATTGCGCTGAATACGTGGGAAAGCCTGGGAGGGGTATCTCCGGCTCCGGGCACGACCGGTCTTTATCACACGGCAATCCTTTATCCCACCCGCGCGGCACTGGCAAGCGCAGTACGGCGCGTGTTGGCGGCAAAAATCCCATTGCAGGGTGCAGCCGATCATGGCGTGAGCGAATCGATCTATTTGCGCGATCCCGATGAAAATGGGGTAGAGCTGTATTGCGATAAATCAAAGGAAAAATGGCCAAGAACGCCCAATGGCCAATTGAATATGTATACGCATCGGCTCGATTTACATGAATTACTCAAAGAAGCGCCTGAAGGCGGGGAAATGGAGAGCGGTCCGCGAGATTTGTAGAGAATTGTTGTATTGAAATTAAGTGCAAAAATTGTTTTCAACCCTTGCCATGAAAGGCTGCAACTAAGTTGTCAGTTGCCAAATATGTAACCCCGCAGCGGCGCGGAACGCACGTGCTCTGCACAATGGAGGAGTAATTCATGGCAGACGATATGGAAAAAAACAAGCAGAGCGGTCAACAGGACCAGCACAACCAAGGTCAGAAGACCGGCCAAACTGGACAGAGCGGCCAACAGCAAAAAGGGAACGTTGACCCCAACAAGAAGAATCCTTCTCAGGACGACGAGCAGGAAGAACGCGATCGGCAGCGTCGCGCTTCGTAAGTGTATTTAAGCGCACGTGCAGAAGTCCCGGGTCTGAAGCCCGGGACTTTTCATTTATGCAATTTCTAATTGCCGTGCGTTATTACTTAGCCAATATTCTGACGATATTGCTTCGAGGATTGCGGCGCATTGTTTACAATGGAAGATTCGCTTACCCGGGCAGGTGTGTCCTGCACCGGAAGCGAGTCTTGCTTTGGAGCAACCAAATTACAAACCCGACGCGTCCCCCCGCGTGTCGCCTGCCGTTTACTGGCGCGTGGAAGGGAGCCTGCTGGACCTGACCGTGGTCCAGCCGGTGGCATTCTTTACCTGGAACGCGCAAACCTTTTCGGAGCGATTCCGGCGGCGCGGCCTCATCTTCTTAATGGCTGTATTGCGCCCGTTTCTTTATTCGACCAACCGCAAATTTGCCACGCGCGTGGTGCACACGGTGCTTCGCGGCGTAACCCGCGACCGCCTGGACCTGCTGGGCGAGGAATATTTCCAATACAAGTTGAAGCCGCAGTTGAAAGCCGTCGGCGTGGAGCGCGTACAGGAATTGGTCCGCTCGGGAGCGGATGTGGTGCTGGTAAGCCAGGCGCTCGAACATGTGATGAAGCCGCTGGCGCAACATCTCGGGGTGAAAAAGATTGTGGCGAACCGCCTGGATTTTCGCGATGGCGTGGCGACGGGAAGATTGCTGGAGCCGGTCATCCGGCCGCGCGGAGCTTTCGCGCTGATTCAGGAACAGAGTTCGGATGGACATCGCGCTCCCAAGACACTGGCGCGGCAGTTGGATATCACGCTGGATGAACTGAAATCTGCGGTGATTCGTTCCGACCGAGAAGCGGCGGCGCAGGAGCGGCCAATCGTGAATTTCGAAGGTAAGCATCAGCCGGCAGGGTTTTCCGTGCGGCATGCCCTTGCTGGAAAACACTTGATGCTGATCGGAGTGACTGGCTTCATCGGCAAGGTTTGGCTGGCAAATACGCTGATGGAGTTGCCGAAAATCGGGCGAATTTACTTGCTGATTCGAAGGCAGAAGTCGAACCCCGCCCAGCGCCGTTTCGAAAAGATTGTCGAAGAATCTCCGGTATTCGATCCGCTGTTTGAAAAATACGGCTCCGGCCTGGGCGAATATCTGCTCGACAAAGTGGAAGTGGTGGAAGGAGACGTCACCCGCGAAGGTTTGGGGTTGGACGCCGATGTCGCGCGGCGATTGCAGAAGAACCTCGATCTAATCGTAAATAGTTCCGGATTGACCGACTTTAATCCCGATCTGCGTGATGCGCTGACAACCAACACCGATGCCGCGATGAACATCCTGGAATTCCTGCGCGGGACCGATCACGCTGGATTGTTACATCTTTCCACCTGCTATGTGGCGGGCGAGCGCGATGGCCGCGTGGCCGAGAAATTAATTCCCAATTATTCGCCGCGTCGCGTGCCGAACTTTGATGCCGAGCAGGAATGGCGGTCGCTGCATGAATTGATTGCAAAAGCTGAGGCTCAGGCCGAGAGCGAAGAAGTGACCGCTGGTTTGCGTTCACAATCCCTGGCCAAAGAACATGCTGCGAAAGAATTGCAAGGCACTGCGCTGGAGAACCAGATTCGCAAAAACCGGATTCGCTGGCTGAAGACTTATCTAACCGAAGAGGGAACGCGTCGGTCGAAAGAATTGGGCTGGCCGAATACTTACACGCTGACCAAGAGTCTGGCAGAATCACTCATCGTGAAATACGGGGCTGGTTTGCCGATTGCCATCGTACGGCCGGCAATCGTAGAAACGTCGGTCACGAAACCATTTCTCGGCTGGAACGAAGGCATCAACACCTCGGCTTCGCTTTCCTATTTATTGGGGACTTATTTCCGGCAACTGCCATCCAATGAGAGCAAGCGCCTCGATATCATTCCGGTGGATGCTGTATGTGACGGCATGACATTGATCGCTGCCGCGATTGTGGAACGCAGGCATGACGAACTCTATCAGTTGGCCACGTCGGCGACGAATCCATGTGACATGGGTCGATCCATCGAACTTACCTCGCTTGCGCACCGCAAACATTACCGGGCGCAGGAAGGGCTGGAGTCGTGGCTGCGCCTGCGTTTTGACGCGATTCCAGTATCGAAGGAGCGGTATCGTCGATTGTCAGCCCCGGCGCAAAAAGCGATCGTCAAGTCGATCCAGCGCATCATGTCGCCGCTGCCGTTGAAGAAAACTCCTTTAGTTAAAACCGAGAGAAGTCTGGAGCGGGTGGAGAAGCTGATCGAATTATTCGAGCCATTCATCCTGCTGAACGAGCACGATTTTGCGGCAGACAACATCGAAAAATTGTCACATGCTTTGGTCGAAGAAGAGCGCGGTGAGTTCAGCTATAAAGCGCGGTCGCTCGACTGGTGGGATTACTGGATCAACGTGCACATTCCAGCATTGCGCCGGTGGACCTATCCGCTGATTGAAGGCAGGCCGCTGGAGGCGCGTCCGGCGCGGAGCTTGCACAACGGTGAAACGGTGAAAACGGGTACGTAGCAGGAAATCGACGAATGGCCATATTTTTAACGGGATCTACGGGATATATCGGCGCTCATGTAGCGGCCAACCTGCTGCGCGATCATGGCGCTGCGTTGAATGTGCTTGTCCGCGCGCATGATGTACGCGAGGCTGAAGGCCGTCTCTGGCAGGCCCTGCAACTGCATCTGGATTTTACGCAGTTTTACGAATATCTGCAAACCCGCATGCGCATCTTTCGCGGCGACCTGACTGATCCCGGTTTCGGTTTGGGGCGCGATGAATATGACCGCCTTGTGCATACCACCGATTCCGTAATTCACTGCGCCGCGTCGTTGAATAGAAAGTCGGAGAAAAGCTGCCTGAACGTGAATCTACGCGGCACGCTTGAGGTACTGACTCTGGCGCGCCACGCCGAGCATTATCACGGATTACGGCGCTTCAGCCAGGTGAGCACGGTTGCCGTTGCCGGCAAGCGGCAGAACGAAGTGGTGACCGAGGATCGATCGATCGATTGGGAGCGCTCGGATTACGATCCTTACGCGCGCACTAAAAAATTCTGTGAGCACATGATGCACGTTCTGCTGCCCGAGACGCCGAAGACCATCTTCCGGCCCAGCATCGTTCTGGGGGACAGCCGTCACGCCGAGACTACCCAATTCGACATGGTGCGGGCGTTTGTATTTCTGGCTGGATTGCCGGCGCTGCCGTTTCGCCCCACGGATAAGATCGATATCGTGAACGTGGATTTTGTGGCGGACGCAGTTGCGACCCTGCATCAGAAAGATCAGCCGAAATTCGACACTTATCATCTTTCCTCGGGAGTTGGCTCGCAGAGCTTCCGCGAGATTACGCGGGCGCTGGCTTCCGCGCAGAACAAACGGCCCCCTGTGTTCGTGCCGGTTGCGGAGCGCCCATTTGCCGGTTCGGTGAATATTCTGGCGAACCGCAAAGGCGCGATCGGGAAGGGTGCTTCATTGTTAAAAGTTTTCATGCCGTATCTGCTGTGGAATACGGTTTTCGACAATACGCGTGTCACTACGGAGTTAGGAAAGAAGCCGGTGCCATTTTCCGAATACAGTTTTCCGCTTCTCAAGTTCAGCACCGGAAACAACTTCGCCTACAGCTACCGGCCCTGGCCTGCTGCGGCAGGGGGTACAGCCGCATGATGGATTTTATTCTGGAAGCGTCGGTGAGCAGCTCTATCGAACGCGCAAAAGCAGGATGGATGCTGGGAGCGGGCAAGCGCTGGAAGCCCGGCGAGAAGCTGAAACTGTTATTCGCCGGCTACAACGGCACTCGCAACATGGGATCCGACGTTCGCGTGGAAGAAATGCTGCGGCAGATACGCCATATTCTGGGATCGGATCGTGTGGAGCTCAGCGTAATGAGCCAGAATTTTGATTTCTCCCGCGGATATTTTGAAGGCACAAGGCAGGTTCATCTGCCGGATATTTTTCCTCCATTTCTGGCGAATGAAGTGCCCCGGCACGATGGCGTGGTAGCGTGCGAAGGCTCCATGTTCAAAAGCAAATTCGCCAACGCGCTAACCACAATGATGATTGGTTCGCTGGGAATCGCTGCCGCGCAGAACAAGCTTTCCGTGGGGTACGGCGCGGAAGCCGGCCACATGGATCCTCTGGTAGCGAAAATGTGCGGTCGCTATTGCCGCAATTCATTCGTGATCACGAGGAATGAAGAGTCGCGCGGCGTACTTCGGGAGTTGGGCGTGCCCACGGAACTGGGTACCGATACGGCTTGGACATTCGAGCCGCGGCCACCTGAGTACGGCCGGAGCGTATTGCGCAAAGTAGGCTGGGATGGAAAAATGCCGGTGTTGGTGGTCTGTCCGATCAATCCGTTTGAGTGGCCGGTAAAAGCATCCGTGGCAAAGTACGCGATGCACGGCCTAACCGGCGCTTACAAAGATAGTCACTATCGCACGGTTTACTTTCACAACTCCGGACCGGCCGCCGATAAGGCTTATCATCATTACTGGAATGCGATTGCAAATGCAGTAGCCGCCTTCCGCCAAAAAAAGAACGTATTTGTAATTCTTGCCGCCACCGAGCGCCTGGATGCGCGCCCGGCAAATAAAATCGCCGAAAAACTGGGCGGCGTGCCGGTGCTGACCTCCGACCAATACAACATGTACGAACTGGTTAGCATTTTGCGCGCATGCCACATGATGGCGTCGTCGCGCTATCACGGCATTGTGACCTCGATGCCCGGACTTGTGCCCTCCGCGGGAATCACGATGGACGAGCGCATTCGAAATCTCATGCGCGAACGCGGGCATCAGGATTTGTTGATGACGGTAGACGATCCGGAATTGGAAGGGAAGTTGCTGGTAGCTCTGGAGAAACTAAGTGCTGAAGGCGAGTCGATTGCCACCGGCATTGCGCAGACGGTAGTGAAGAACTTAAAAGTGATGGCTCGCATGGGCGTTTATTTCGAAGAAGAAGTGCAGAGAAGGTATCCCGACTTCGAAACCCGCCGCGGAGAGTGGAGTTGGGAAGATTATTTGCCGCCGATGAATGCGGGGCTGCGTGAATTGATTGCGGCATATAACTAAAAGCTAAAAGCACGATTTTAAAATCGGCAATTCATTTTGAGTGCAACGACTTCATTCCTGGAAGAGATATTCTCGCAACTGCGCGAAGCTGCGGACACGCGCATACTTGCCGAAATTCGCGATGGCCAGATCACGGGGGTGACCGGCAATGAGTTGCTGGAACTCATCCGCAAAGCGAGAACTTTTCTAGGCTCGCAAAAATTAAAAAGAGGCGACCGCTGCGGCTTGCTTGCGCCGAACAGCATTCGCTGGGTGGCGATTGATCTCGCGCTCATGGCCGAAGGTCTGATTGTCGTGCCGCTCTATTCGCGGCAAGCGCCCTCCGAACTGGTCTCGATCATGAAGGACAGTACGCCTTCGTTCATCTGCTGCGGCGATACCGCTTTGCGCGATGCGATTGCGCAAGCTTGGCCGCAGGCTCCGGTACAATTTTTATTTGATGAGATTTTCGCGGGCGTTGAAGGCGTGCAGTTAAATCACCCTCAGGTCGCAAACGACGATCCGGTAACCATCATCTACACTTCAGGTACCTCGGGTGAAGCTAAGGGCGTAGTGCTGACCGCAGCGAACGTCAGCTTCATGCTGGAGCGTACCTCGCAGCGGTTACGTGGGTTGATGTCCGGTGCAAGCGGCCCGGACCGCATCTTCCATTATTTGCCGTTTACCTTCGCTGCATCGTGGATAGCCTTACTTACATTTCTTAAGCGGCGAAGCCAGGTCACTGTCAACACCGATCTCACGAAGATTGCCAACGATATGCGCACCGTTGCCCCGGACTATTTTCTGAACGTTCCGCAATTGCTCGAGCGTATGCGCCGCGCCGTCGATGAACAACTCTGGCAAACTGGCGGCGTGGCGCAAACGATTTATTCACGGGCGAAAGCGGCGTGGGCGCGGAAGCACGAAGGACAATCGCAAGCGGGCGATCTGCTCTGGCTGGCGCTGGCGAACCGGTTGGTATTTCCCACGGTCCGCAAAAAGATGATCGGCAGGAATTTGAAAGCGTTGATCTGCGGATCGGCGCCCCTCACCGCGGAAACGCAACTCTATTTCATGATGCTGGGAATTCGCGTGTTACAGGTTTACGGGCTGACGGAAACGACGGCCATCTGCACCATGGACGATCCCGATCATGTTGAAATCGGCCGCGTGGGGCCGGCCATTCCGGGCATGGAGATGAAGCTGGGCGAGAATGATGAAATTCTGGTCCGCGGACCGAATATTTTCCCGGGATACTGGAATCGGCCTGAGCAAACGGCTGAAGCGTTGCGCGGCGGATGGTTTCATACCGGCGATCAGGGAGAAGTGAATGCGGCCGGAAACTGGCAAATAACCGGGCGTATCAAGAATCTGATGGTGCTGGGATCGGGGCATAAAATCTCGCCGGAGCCGATCGAGAGCGCAATTGCAAAGGCGCTGCCGGAAGCGCAGCAAGTGGTGATTGTCGGAAACGGCCATGGATATTTGTCGGCCATTGTCACCGGGAATGTAAACGCTGAGCGCGTACAGGCTGCTTTAGATCAGGTGAATCCGGAGTTGCCGCACTATAAGCAGGTGCGGGCATTTTTCATACAGGCGGAAGCATTCTCAATCGAGAACGGATTGCTGACGGTGAATGGAAAGCTGAAACGCGACGCGATTACGGCGCGGATGAAGAACGAGATTGAAGACATGTATCGGGTTAGGCAGGCGGTTTAGCGAGTGAGAGACGTGGAAACCACAAAACAACACGGAGAGATCGCCGAGAAAGCCCCCAACCGGAGTCCGGAAGCTGGTTTATCCTGGACTCTGAAAGATGGAGTGATCGAACTGGGGTTGCATCGGGCGCCGTGTAACGAACTTGGTTCGGAGGCACTCGAAGAGTTAGAGCAGTTTGCGACATTCCTGCAGCGCGTTCAGGGCGAGGCCCATGCACTGATTATTTATAGTGAGATGAAGCCGGGATTTTGTGCCGGCGCCGACCTGCGCGAGTTGTATCAGCGCTCGCAGGCCATGAAGCAAGCCGAAGCTATAAAAGGTGTGCGTGATTTCCTGGAGCGAATCCATCGCGTTCTGAATCTTATCGATGCCGCGCCTTTAACCACGATCGCCGCGGTTCATGGCGTAACCTTTGGCGGAGGCTTCGAGCTGGCGCTGGCTTGCGATCTGATTATCGCGGACAAGATGGCACGTTTCTGTTTTCCCGAGCTGCGACTGGGGCTGATTCCCGGCTTCGGTGGTATCCCGCGCCTGAAGCGGGATTTGGGGAATTCTGTGGTTAGAGATCTGTTGCTCACCGGCCGCAGTTTTAACGCCGTCAAAGCACAGCAAATTGGATTGGTCAGCCAGGTCGTTGGAGAAGGTGAATCTTTGCGCGCGGCGCGGGCGACGGCGGCACAATTGAAAAAGTTTGACCGCGCAACCGCAGCGGAGGCCAAAAAATTTATCAAGCCGATTCCACACGAAGAGCTGAAACGCGAAATCGATCTGTTTTGCGAATTATTCGCTCGTCCCGCGGTTGAGGCGGGATTGCGAAAATTTGTGGAGAGCACCGACGCGCAGCCTTATTTGCCTTGATAATCAAGAAAATGATAGTCAAGAAAAATTATGTCAACCAGCGATCAAACCCTCGATGAAATCCTTAACCTTGCAGCCGCGCACTTCAAAGTGCCGCGGGAAAAACTTTCTCCTGACGACGACTTCTTCAAAACGCTTGGCATCGACAGCCTGCAAACGCTCGATCTGCTGACCAAGCTGGAAAATTATTTTCGGGTCGAGCTTCCGGACTATGAGTTGCAGGGTGTTTCCGATTTTCGTACGTTGGCGGGACGAATTCAGGCTCGACTCTAAAAGTGATTCTCACCACGGAGCCGGGGAGGCACGGAGAACACTTTTAAAACTCTCAGGCTTGTGGTTCTCATGAGTGATAGTAAGGTAACCAACTGGCTAACAATCTTTTCTCCGTGTCTCCGTGCCTCTGTGGTGAAATAACTCTTTGATGCTCGATCTCCAAAAATACAGCTGTCTCGGCGCTGCCCTGCGCGACGCGCTGGATCGCTTTTCCGGCGAAACCTGCTTGATTGAAGCGGACCGGGACCGGGAAAAAACACGGCTCACTTATTCCGACTTCAAGGAAATCAGCCTGCCCTTGGCGCGTGCGCTGGAGGATGCGGAATTCGATCCCGGTGATCGAGCCGCCATCCTGATGACGAATCAGTCGAAATGGCTGATTTCGGCATATGCCATTTTCTACACCGGTGGCGTGCTGGTTCCGCTGGACTACAAACTTACAGCGTCCGAACAGTTGCAGTTGCTGGCGCATTCGCAGGCCAGGGTATTGGTCATCGAGTATTACCTATGGCGGGCGATGACGCAGTCGCCGGAATTCAGCAATATCAAAACGAAATTAGTTCTCGTCACAGAGGCTCCCCTCGGCGCCGATCTCGCAGGCGGATTCCGTTGGGAAGATTTCAAGCGCAAGGGTGCGCCCGATTTTGTCATGCGGCGGCGCGAGGACGTGGCCTGCATCGTGTATTCGTCGGGCACCGGCGGTCGTCCAAAAGGCTGCGTGCTGACGCACGAAAATTACCTCGAACAATGCCGAGCGCTGACGGCGTGGTATCCCTTCTGGCCGGGCGTGCGGTATCTGAGTATTTTGCCGACCAACCATGCCATCGACTTCATGGTGGGATTCATCGGTCCCTTCGTTTGTGGCGCATGCGTCGTCCATTTGCGGACTCTGCGTCCGGAATTTGTGCGCGATGCTTTTTTACGCTATCGCATCACCTATGTGGCACTCGTACCCATGATCGTGAAAAACCTCGAACGCGGGCTGCGGGCCAAATTCGATGAGCTGCCCGCTTGGAAGCATGCAATTCTGAATCGCATGATTGCGCTCAACAAATTGTTCACGCAAAACAGACCGCATGTAAAACTCAGCCGCGCGTTATTGCCTCAGGTGCATCGCGCGTTTGGCGGCGAGTTGCTGGCGCTCATCACCGGCGGCGCATTCATGGAGCCTTCCACGATGCAGTTTTTTTACGATCTCGGAATTCCGGTGGTCAATGGATATGGCCTGACAGAGGCCGGAACAGCACTGACCTTGAACGACCTGAAGCCATTTCGCGCGGATACAGTCGGCAAGCCTCTACCCGGTGTTGAACTCCGCGTATTAAGCCCGAACGAAGAGGGTATCGGTGAAGTTGCGGCGCGCAGCAAAACCATCATGTCGCATTATCTCGACGATGCCGAATTGACACTGGAAACGATTGTCGACGGCTGGCTGCTCACGGGCGATCTCGGCCGCTTCGATAAGAAGGGTCATTTACAGTTGTTCGGTCGAAAAAAGAACATGATCGTTACCGAAGGCGGGAAAAATATTTATCCCGAAGATATTGAAACCGCCTTCGATGGATTGCCGGTGAAAGAATATTGCGTATTCGCGGCGAACTATATCTGGCCGCAGAATAAATTGGGACGCGAAATGCTGGTTATCGCCTTGCGGCTGGAACAAAATCAGCGTTTTGACAGCACGCTGTTACAGGAGATCGCGAACCGCAATCGCCGTTTGCCCGATTTCAAACGCGTAGGCGGATATCTGATTTGGGAGAAAGATTTTCCGCGCACCGCGTCGATGAAGATTAAGCGGCAGGCGTTGGCGGAAGAAATTGGAAAGAACGCGGCACGGGAAGCGGTGGTCGTGCTGTGAGTGCGCAACACTCCTATCTGGCCATAGTGAATCCCGCGGCGGGGGGCGGACGAACCCGCAAATTGCTTGCTCCCGCGCTCGAAAGATTGCGGGCAGGTGGTGTTGCAATCGATATCGCTGAAACGCGGGGTGCGGGCGATGCTGCCAAAATCGCGCGCCAAGCCTATGCCAGCGGAAGACGTAACTTTATAGCGGTGGGCGGAGATGGTACCTCATACGAAGTTGTGAATGGCCTTTTCCCCGAAGCGAGTTCGAGTGATCCTCCAACTCTCGGCTTCCTGCCGCTGGGAACCGGTAATTCTTTTCTGCGTGATTTCAGCGATCGCGGTGTGGAACATGCAATCGACTCGCTGATTTCTCAGAGAACTCAGCCCTGCGATGTGCTGCGATTGCGTCACCGTGCAGGCGTACTTCATTACATCAATCTGCTCAGTGTGGGTTTTCCCGCCGATGTCGCGACTTTGCGGGCGCGGCGCTTTAGCGCGCAGGGAGAGTTAGGTTACGTTATTTCGATTTTTCTTGGGCTGGCTCGTTTTCAGAGAAGGCCGTTTCCCGTTCGAGCAGAAGGTGAAAAAGAATTCGACCGGCGGCGCTGCCTGTTTCTCACCTTTAATAACAGCAAATTTACCGGCGGAACCATGATGATTGCGCCAAAGGCCGAAGTGAATAGCGGGTTGGTCGAATACGTCCGCTGGGGTCCGATCGGCAGAGCCGGCCTGCTGCGCAACCTGCCGAAACTTTACGATGGCACGCACATCCATCATCCGCTGGCCGAGCGAAAGGCAGTCAAGCGGGTGGAATTCGATTTGGGCGCGCCGGTCGATGTGATGGTGGACGGGGAAGTGTTGACGCTGCACTGCGAGGAATTGGATGTACTGCCGGCGGCGCTGAACGTTGTGGCTTGATCCCATGATATAAAAATTGAATTGGGTTAAAAGGAATCTATGTCCGAAGAACGGCGAAAGCGGCGGCAAGAAAAAGATCCTGTGCCACAGGCGAAAGGCCCATCAAGAGAAGTTTTGATCTGGGCCGGGATTGTCGTGTTGGCCATTCTGGCTTATGCCGGACATTGGTACTACGTGAATCACCGCTACGATGGCTTCGCGAAATGTCTCGCTTCCAAGCAGACTAAAATGTACGGCTTGTACTGGTGCCCACACTGCGCCGAGCAGAAAGCGATGTTCGGAAAGGCGTTTCGATACGTGCCTTACGTCGAGTGTGCGATTCACGGTTCGCGCGAACTCGCGCCCGAGTGCAAAGCGGCCAATGTGAAGCTTTTTCCGAGTTGGCAGTTTGGCACAAACCCGCCAAAGGAAGGCGTGTTTCCAATGGAAGAACTTTCCGATAAGACAGGATGCAGTTTGCCGTGAGCGCCATCGACCCAATCGTTGTTCCGGACGCAACACCGGCAAAGAATAATCGCGCCCTGTATGCCGCGATTGCAATTCTGGCATTGGCGGGGATGGCCGTTTCATCCGTTTCTTTGCAGAGGCATTATGCAAAGTCCGCGTCTGCATTCTGCGATTTCGGGGAGAGATTTAATTGCGACATTGTAAATCGCAGCGAGTATTCGACCGTGATGGGAATCCCTGTAGCCGGAATCGGCGTAGTAGGATATGGAGTTTTACTGGTACTGGCGACGCTTTACAGATCACGCGCCGAAACGCCGCTGCGCCTGGTGGCCGCCGCTTTCGCGGGATTGGCGTTTGCCCTTTATCTTACCTATGTCGAAGGCCACATTCTCGAAACCTGGTGCATTCTGTGCTTGAGTTCGCTCGCGCTGATTGCGCTGATCACGTTGCTCGCGGCCGTGCTCAAGATGCGCGCCACAACAGGCAACTGAACCCTTCCTGATGGCAAGAGCCCAGAAAACGAAGAATACAGCGGAATCCATTTCTCCGCCGATCCGTGCGACCGGAGCCACCGGCGATCTACGGCTGCACGAATTTCGCAGCCGTATTTTTCGCAACACTCGTTTCCTGCGTGTCTGGCTACCTCCCGGATACGATGATCCGCAAAATCAGTCGCAACATTACCCGGTGTTGTATTTGAATGACGGCCAGAATCTGTTCGAATCGTCGACGGCATTCGGCGGAGTGGAATGGCAAGTGGATGAAACGGCGGATCGGTTGATCCGCGAAGGCATGGTGCCTCCGATGATCATCGTCGGAATCGACAATACCGGCAAAGACAGGATTCGCGAATACCTGCCGCATCGTTCAATGAACCCAGTGATCCTGCGAGTGCAGGGACGGCACTATCCCGATTTTCTGATGAAAGAAGTGATGCCGTTTGTCGAGCATAATTACCGTGTTGCAACTTCACCGGAAAATACCGGTCTAGGCGGTTCATCGCTCGGCGCACTAATCGCCCTTTACACGGCAATCGCGCGGCCGGGAGTGTTTGGACGATTGCTGCTGGAAAGCCCGTCGCTGTGGGCGTCTAATCGGCAAATCATTAAAGACAGCCGCAAGATGAGAGTCTGGCCCGAGCGGATATTCCTGGCGGCGGGGACTGCGGAAGCGGGAACGCCCGAACGCAGCCGAACAGTTGTAGACGATGTGAGGGAATTAGCCGCCATCATGCGGAGGGCCGTGTTGAGCGAGAAGCGCTTGCGGGTAGCGATTGCCGATGGAGCCGGACACAACGAATCTGCCTGGGCTGCGCGCTTTCCCGAGGCGCTGCGATTTTTGTTTGGCAATTGAATTAGTTTATAAGCCAGCCTCGCTGGGTTCATTCCTGCCGAATCTCCATATTCCAAATAACAAGGCTGCCATTACAGGCACGGAAAGCTGGAAGCGCGTCACGCGTGCGAGCGGGCCGAGAAGCGGAACAACGAACGCGGAATATAGAAAAAGCTTAAAGTAAGGGGCGAAATTGTCGGGCTGCGCAATCATTGTGTCGGAAAGCAGCAGGAACGCTGGGGCCAGAATCACAAGATCATAAACCGTAAGATGGAGCGCGATCAGAACGGTGGCCAGCAACAATGCGGAGTAGCGCAGGGATAATGATAAGCGGCTACGCCAGCAAGCGATGGCTAATGCACACACAAGAATCACGCTGACTATATAGAACGCAAAAGAAAACGAATTCCAGGGAACCAGCATGATCCAAAAAGTTCGCAGTGTGTGAGTTTGATATACACGCGGCTCGAGCAACGGCAATATGTAGCGAACGTTGAGCAGCGAATGAATCCATTCTCGAAGGGGATCGGACCCATAATAGAGCACACCGATTGTCAATTCTGCTGCGGCCGAGAGTAGCGCACCGGCGATTACCTTCCAACGAAACGTGAGCAGAAAAATGATTGCCGCAGCGAGACCGAGTTGCGGTTTAAATATCAGGCACCCCAGAGCCAATCCTGCCAGAAATTCTTGTTTACTTCGAAATGCAAAGAAGGCAAGCGTGAAACATACGAGCGCGATTGCCGAAGTCTGTCCCCATGCGATCAGGTGCCAGAAAGCAGGGAAGGCAAGGGCAAGTATTAGGACGGTGAATCCATACCCGCGCAGCCTGGGGCAGACCTTCCATACGGCGTAGCAGCACAATCCATAAATAAATGCGGTTACGCCAAGCCAGAGGGGTAGCGCCAAGGGGTAACTCAATCGAGCAAACGGTGCAAAGAAAATGGAAACTTGTGGTGGATAGAGCGGTAAATAATGGATGCCGGCAGCGGCAGGCACACGCTGCGTGGCTAAAGCCGACTGCGCCTGCAGGTTATACAAGTCACTTCCGCTGTGAGCGAGTGCCAGTGATCCCAAAGTATAAAAATGGAGGAAGTCGGTCCCTTTGAGATTTCCGCCGCGGTCGCGTAATCCCGGTACAGCCATGTTCCACACATAAACCGACCACAGGCAGAGGACAAGGATGAATCCGTGGGCGCGGATACGCTTGGCGGTCAGCCACGATGAGAGTTTGGATGAAGAGATCAAGCCGCTAATAATACCGAATGAAGACTAAACGGAAGCAACGGCATATGCCTACGGCTCGAGCCTGGCTGGCAAGTCATCTCCATTGATCCGCCAGACGCGCCGGTCTTTGAAATAGTTCAGCAATTCCTGATTTGCGGTATCACCCATGTCGCGGGCCCAGACTACTTTGGAGCGGTCGATATCCGCGTCATTCCAAACCCACTCTAAATCGAGATCATGACTCGGCCCATAGCGAACCAGAACCATTTGCTGGCCCGGCATCTGGCGCAGTTCGCTTTCAATTTCCGCGCGGGTTCGGTTCCCGCGCGGCCACACGGGTTCTATTTGGACATGAGTCGCGGCCGCCGTTACACGCAGCAAAATCATTGTGAATGCCAGCACAGGAAGCGCTCGAACTATCGATAGTCCGAGCATGCCATTATTACTCGTGCGCCAGTGCCATAGCTGCCGCATGCACTGTACCAGCAGAATGTAAAGCGCGCCGGTGGCGGGAGCAAAATAATGCGGAAGCATCCAGATTTCCAGCGAAAACCCCGCAATCATTGCGGCGCAAATCGCAACCGGCAACATCATTTTTTTTCGCCGCGCTACCCACGGCAATGCAATCAGTGGAACCGTTAACAAAGGTTCCAGAAAAAACTGCCACCAGGAATAAGCTTTCGCCAAAGCGCGCGACAGATAACCCCTGAAGGTATGGCTCTTCTCAAAGTCAGCTAGTTCCCGGTAATAAAAATCGCGCATGACGGCGTGCCGATAAACTGGCTCTGGCCGTGGCTTCTGCCATATAAAATATGGCGCCATGGCATAAGTCTCGCGGTTGACTTGATACGCCATGCGAAAAGGATCGCCGGTCACACGGTAGTAGTAATAGCTCGTAGCGACTGCCCCGCAGATGAGCACAGCGAGCAACGGCAATATGAGGCGATAGAACGAAATGGGCAAAGAAGGCCTCTGCCTGCCGGCAAGCCACCACAGCATAGCGAGTGCGATCGGAATACCGAATACAAACCCTTCATAGGGCCGGCTATTGGCCAGGATCACGAATCCCAATCCCATCAACAGCGAATCGCGTATTCGGATGCGCCTGCGCAGGCGTGGCCAGGCTCCCAAAACCAACGCGCCGGCGAAAGCCGCAACCGAAGTGCTCCAATAGGTATTCATCCAATAGCTGAGTAGGCCGAGACGAAGCACAACCAACACGGCTCCCAGCAGTGCCCACGAGGGAGGCAGCCACGCTTGCAGCATCCAACACAGTGCCGAGCACATCAATGCAGTTATAAGGATTTGTCCGGTCCAAGGATGGCCGAGCACTTGCCCTGCGGCGAGCACTACGCCCTGTGCGGGCGGGTACATCGACATATAAGTCGGCCGCTCAATAATGTGGAAACTTTCAAAATGAATCCACATGGGATGCGTGGGATTGGTGAGCCTGCCATGAGCGAAGGTATCACCTGCCAAAAGATAACTGAATTCGTCATCATAGCGAGGCTGAGGGATGCCAATGATGGGAATGAGCGCCGTACGAATAGAGATTACGCTGAATCCCACAAGCAGCACGCAAAGGCGCTTGCGTGTTGCCAGCCGAGCGAAGGCGCGTTCCAACTTGAGGAAGCCGGTAGTCTGATTGCGCTTCAAGGGATTTGGGGAGCGCCGCAGTATTAACGCTCCCGCGGCAACCATCAGGATGAATTCGATCAGCGCCAACAGATGCGGGGCGATCCCAGCGTATAGATTCGGCATTATGTAGGGCCGGAAATGATCCGGCCTTATCAGACGGGCTGTCTGTCGGCGGTCTTCTCGAATAATCCGTCGACGATCTCGATCATTTCGCTGTCAACAACGCGGTTCTTCGAAATCGCTTCCAGCAGCGGAATCGAGATGATTTTATTGGCGCGCAGAGCCGCCATGCGTCCGAATTCGCCGCGATGCACCATGTCGATTGCTCCCAGGCCATAACGCGTGGCAAGCACGCGATCGAAGGCACTCGGTGAGCCGCCGCGCTGAATGTGCCCCAGCACCACGGCACGGGTTTCATAGCCGGTGCGCTTTTCAATCTCTTTCGCCAGAATATTGGCGATGCCGCCCAGCTTGGCGTGGCCGAATTCGTCCTTGCCCTCATCTTGCATGACGGGCGCACCATGGCCTGCTGTAGCGGAAAATTTAGCGCCCTCCGCTACCACTACGATGGAGAAATAGCGCCCGCGTTCATGGCGTTGCCGAATGGAGTCCGCCACTTTATCCACGTCAAAAGGCCGCTCAGGAATCAGGATCACGTCAGCCCCGCCGGCGATGCCGCTGTAAAGCGCAATCCAGCCCGCGTCACGGCCCATCACTTCCACCACCATCACGCGGTTGTGAGCTTCCGCGGTTGTATGCACCCGGTCTAGCGCCTCGCAGACAATATTGCAGGCCGTATCGAATCCAAATGTGTAATCGGTGCCGCCTAAATCGTTGTCGATAGTCTTCGGTACGCCCACCACTTTGACGCCGTGCTCGTGCAGTTTTTGCGCGACGGAAAGAGTATCGTCGCCGCCAATGGCAACGAGCGCATCAAGGTGATGCTTTTCGATTGTTGCCATGCAACGTTCAATGCCATCGGGCCGCTTCGAGGGATTGGTTCGCGATGTGCGAAGGATGGTTCCACCCCGGGGAAGAATGCCGCCCACGGCTTCAAGATCGAGCGCCATAAAATTATTTTCGATAAGTCCCCGCCAGCCTTCCAGAAAGCCCACAAATTCATCGCTGAAAGTAAATGTGCCTTTGCGCACCACCGCGCGTATGACTGCATTCAGGCCGGGGCAATCGCCGCCGCCAGTTAGGATGCCAATCTTCATGTTCGTTCCCCTATCAAATCAAATGAAATCACCCGGGAGTGCACGTCGGACGGGGACTCGCAGTTAGCGGCAGTCAGGGCACGCAAGCTGCTACAGTCGCCGGGAAACATTAGATTATCACCAAAGCGGGCGGCTTCCCGCTTAAGAAGTTGTTCATGTTAATCTGCAATGCGGGCGGAACAGAGTTCACCGCTCCAAAATTTCCTTGTAGACATTCAAAGCCACTTTTTTCGGCTGGCTGGGCAACAGCACATCCACGCTGCGCGTGGCATTCCCGGCAATTCTTACATTCCCCAGACGCACCATGCCCTTGCCGAAGTCGACAAATACCGGAACCAGCATGGCAAAATGTTCGTCAACCTCGCTCTGCGTAATGGTCATGTGCAGCTTTATTTTTCCGCCTTCTGCCGGTGAGTCTTGATACTCGAAGTGATAACGCGGAACCTGCGTACCGTAAACCCATTCGTCAAAAAACCAGTCGAGGCGGCCGTTTCCCTGAAGGTCCATCTGCTTGGTCATGTGTTTTTCCGCAATGGCCTTGAAGGATTCTGTCGTCGCCGGCTTGTCGCGATGGCTGTCTACAAAGTCATGCATCATGGCAATGAACGCCTTGTCTTTTTCTTCGTTGTCCGGATTAAACATCATGCAGCGCAGCATCTCCAGAACGTAAGCGCCCTTGGGATAGGTTACGTTTTGATAAGCGCTTTCGGTGCGAGGAGAAATCAACCGTAATCCCATCCACAGCGGCCCGGCATCGTTCGGCGCGATGCCATAATTATTTTTTTCCAGAATGCGCTGGTGAAGCCGCTCCCAAAACGCGATGTAATCTTTCCTCCAGTCGCCGGCCACGCCCTGTTGTAAAAACAATCCCGCGGAAAATTCCGCAAAGCCCTCCGACAGCCACTGATCGTGATACGACGCCCATCCGACCGCATGTCCCCACCATTGGTGAGCCACTTCGTGCGGCGTCACTTCCTGCACGAAGCCGGTGAACTTATCGTTGATCTGCCCGAAAAGCATCCATCGCTGAGTTGAGTCCGTATAGGCCGAGATCGGCAGATAAACCAGCGTGGGCCAGGATTGTCCAAAATTAAAATTCGGCTGCTCGGTTACATGGATTTCACTATAGGGACTTTTGCCGAAGTAAAAAGTGCATATTTGCATCTGGGCGCGCGTTTGTTCCAGCGCATATTTTGTCATCGCACGCGGAGCCATCGATTGCAAGGCGCGGGCATGACGCAGATTGTTGGGCAACTCCGTTAAGTAATAACCAGAAATCTTGTACTTCGTAACGTCATCCGGCAGGTCAAGTTTTTGATATTCACCGTAGTTGAATCCGGCCACCGCTACTGGAACCGGTGTGCTCCAATGGCTGACGGCCAGATCCTGCTCTACAGATTCCGACTGCAACTCTCCCACGCTGATCACTTTGTATTTTCGTGGAACTTTGAAGATAAGATCGTAAGACGCCTTTTCACCAAACCCATTCAGATTCGGATACCACGATGTGCGGGCTCCGACATAAAAACTTCCTTCGCCAGCTTCTTCCAGAACCTTGTCGCCAGCATATTCAACGTTGATCGAAGTCTCTTTACGGAGCGGCGGCGCCTGCGGGAGAACCGCATAAAACGATCCGTCCGCTTTGCGGCTTTCCTGAATGAAGTAGAGATCCTGACCTTGTGCATCCGTAACCCGCGAGACCCGCAGATTGGGCAACAAGCCAAATTTAAGCACTCGCTCTCCCGGAACCAGCGGCTCGAAGGTAATGGTAGCGGTGCTGAATAGATGTTCATTCCTGCCGATGACGGTTTCTATCTTGTAGCTGTGTGTGGCGAACAGCCTCCGATCCTCGGCGGAACTTGCTGTTTGCTTGATGTATTCGGACTTCAGGTGCGACAGATACCAGACGCCATCCTCCATTCCCTCGGGGTCGTAATTGATTACAGCGACCTCTTCGGGTGAATCGAGTTGAGGCACCGCGCCGACTCGTGTTCTCACGAAAAAACGGAGGTCTTTGTGTTTCTTGCCGCGCAAATAAGCATTAAAGAATTCCGGATGAGCATCGTTATAGACGGCAGCCAGAACATCGGCATCCACGTTGTCCATGGTTTCGCCGTGCAATAGCGACTCTGTAAAACCCAGCGGCACTTCGCGGCGCTCGCGCATTCTTTCGCGCCAGCGGTTCAAAACATTGCCCGCCTCAAGATTGGGCTCGGTCTGTTCTTTGAGTCCGGGAATGAATTTGAGGCGAACGTCCCGGGTGAACCGAAAAACGGCTTCAGTAAAGTCTTCATTCAAGTCGGAAGCGCCGGTGCGGCGAATCAATTCGCGGGCGTCCAGAGAAGTTGTCGGAATCAACTTGAAATGGCCTTCGCCAAT
Organism: Candidatus Aquilonibacter sp.; assembly: GCA_035486715.1. GTDB lineage: Bacteria > Acidobacteriota > Terriglobia > Terriglobales > Acidobacteriaceae > Sulfotelmatobacter. The sequence goes on along the minus strand of DATHMV010000063.1, from coordinate 247,091 downwards.
GAATACAGCTCCGGTTACGATTCCATCGACTGGTTGCAGGAAGGTGATCGTTCCTTTCTGAAATTGAAAAGTTCCGGCATCCCAGGCAAAAGTGAAATTGTCCAAGCGAAACGTTGCGCCGAGGCCAATTCCTCGAAGCTGGCGGTAAACTGGGTCGGAATTGGCAAATGCCGCGCCTTTTCCTGTAACCGAGACGCTTACTTTCTGTTCAGCAATTGCCAAGGTAAGTTGCAGTTGGAGAGAATCTTTCAGATCCACGGGCTTTGACAGGGATTCGAAACCTTCGTGAGAGACCTGTAGGGAATATGTTCCGGGCTTCAGTTCTGGCGATATAAATATGCCGACTTCACTCGATGTGAGCACAACCGGCTGGGTCAGGTTCGCTCCAGTGATTTCAATTCGCGCCCCAGCGATGACCGCACCGGATGGATCTTGAATCGTTCCCGAGATAGTGCCTGCGAACAGACAGGTGGACGCCAACAACAGGAATAATAGCAATTTCAAAAATGACGGAAAATGCAGGAGTTGGGCGCAAACTGAGCGGTTCATAATGCGGCCAACATAGTAACATCTCAGCTTCTTGCGGATCGGTTGTTCTATAAAACGATTTGGCCTTAGACCCATCACGCTGTTGCATTACAGTATTGGCAGTACGACCTGGGCAAAAAAATATTCCACGGACGAAGAGAGCAAATAAAGAGAGCGAATGAAAAATGAATAAGCCTCTCGTGTTTTTAGGATGGGGAGTTGTTGCCGTGTTGGGAGCTATCGCTGTGGGCACGGTTGCGTTGCATCGCGGCGAGCCCATCAATGCATTGTGGCTGGTAATAGCTGCGGCGTGCTGCTACTCGCTGGGATATCGTTTCTACAGCGGATTCATTGCCAACAAAATTCTCGGGCTCGATAGCCTGCGGGCCACACCCGCCGAACGCCTGGAAAATGGCCGCGACTTTCTGGTCACGAATAAATGGGTGGTGTTCGGCCACCATTTCGCAGCCATCGCCGGACCTGGTCCGCTGGTGGGGCCAGTGTTGGCAGCGCAATTCGGCTATCTTCCTGGGACCATGTGGGTGCTGGCTGGCGCAGTGTTTGCCGGTTGCGTGCAGGACTTTGTCATTTTGCTTTTTTCCGTGCGCCGTGACGGTAAATCGCTCACCGAAATGGCGAAAGACGAAATCGGCCGTGTAGGCGGTTTTGTTGCCTATGTGGCTGTGATCTCAATTCTGATTATCCTGCTTGGTGTGGCTGCGCTGATTGTTGTGAACGCGTTGAAGGCCAGCCCATGGGGAACCTTTACCATTGCGATGACCATGCCCATTGCCGTTTTGATGGGCGTCTATTTGCGGCGCATCCGTCCGGGAAAAGTGTTGGAGGTTTCGGCGCTGGGATTCGTCCTGGTAATGGCTGCAATCTGGGGTGGGCAGTACGTCTCGCAGCACGAAGCTTTGGCGCGCGCGTTTACCTTTAGCGCCCCTGCGCTGGCAATTCTGATCATGGTGTACGGTTTTGCCGCGTCGGCGCTGCCAGTATGGCTTTTACTTGCGCCGCGCGATTATCTCAGCACGTTCGTTAAGTTAGGCACAATCGCATTGCTTGCCGTGGGAATCGTCGTGTTGCACCCCACGCTGCACATGCCGGCGCTGACTCGCTTTGTCGATGGCACCGGTCCGGTGTTTGCGGGAAAGATATTTCCCTTCGCCTTCATCACCATCGCATGTGGGGCCATCAGCGGCTTTCACGCGCTCATCTCCAGCGGCACCACTCCAAAGTTAATCGCACGCGAGACGCAGACGCGCATGGTGGGCTACGGCGCAATGATGGCGGAGTCTGCGGTCGCCGTCATGGCGATCATTGCCGCCTGCGTGATGCAACCGGGAATCTATTTCGCAATCAACAGCCCGGCGGGAGTAGTTGGGCAAGCTCCGGCAACAGCCGCGGCAACAATTTCCAGTTGGGGGTTCCCCGTGACCGCCGCCGACATGCAGGCATTGGCTCACGCCGTCGGTGAGCAAACGCTTTACAACCGCACAGGTGGTGCACCGGCGTTTGCCGTGGGCATGGCGCACATTTTTTCGCACAGCTTAGGCGGCGAAACGTTGATGGCGCTTTGGTATCACTTCGCGATCATGTTTGAAGCGTTGTTTATCCTGACCATCCTCGATGCGGGAACGCGGGTAGCGCGCTTCATGGTGCAGGATGCGCTTGGTCACATATATAAGCCTTTGGGACGGACGAGTTGGTATCCATCAATCCTGGCCACCAGCGCGCTGATTGTGGGAGCGTGGGGATATTTCCTATGGCAGGGAGTGAAGGATCCGTTGGGGGGAATCAACTCGCTTTGGCCGCTGTTTGGAATTTCCAATCAACTGCTGGCTACGGTTGCGTTATGCGTAGCAACCACGATTATCATCAAGATGCATCGCGCGAAATATGCGGCGGTAACACTGGTGCCGCTCATGTGGCTGGTCGCAGTGACGTTTACCGCCTCGTGGCACAAAATGTTCGATCCCGATCCGCGCGTGGGATTTTTAGCCCAGGCGCGAGCCCTGGCAGCCGGACCAACGTCGGGCGCAACAGTGCGGTTGATCTTCAACAACCGGCTCGATGCAGCCGTGACCGGAGTATTAGTGGTGATGGTGACGCTGGTGCTGGCGGAATCGCTGCGCCAGTGGCTTGGAATTCTGAGTGGGGCGAGAGAAGTGCGCATGAAGGAATCGCCATTCGTCAGGACGCGATTTGTGGAGGAACGAGGATGAAGAAATTTTTTGACGACGTTCTTACAAGGGCGAAGAAATTCTATAGCACGTTGCTCGCAACCCTGCGCGAGATTTTCGATGAAGCCGCATATGCGCGATTTCTAAATCGCGCCGGAATGGTTTCATCCAGCGAATCGTACGCGGCATTTCGCCGGGAGTTTGAAGAGGCGAAGATGCGCCGGCCGAAGTGCTGTTGAATTCAAGAACGGCGCACTGAAGATTCTTTCGTTGCCTGGAACGCAATAAAAAAGTGGCGCACCGGAGTGCGCCACAAGGTTGAATACGAATTGTTAATCGGTTTCTTCGCTACTGCTGCAATTCGAAGACTCCGAGGGTTAACTGGTCCGTGTCATTTTCGATGGCAACCGCTTTCGTGGTGTCCACCAAATAGTAGGTGAAGTTATCGGCAGTAGACCCAGAGTTTGTCGAAATGCCCTGGATTGTGCCGGTGAAGACCCCGTTAGCGTTAGCGGTGAAACCGCCAGCTATTAAATCGTCGGCGTCCTGGGTCAATGAACTGGACAGGATACCGGTCATATCGAGGTATCCAGTAACGGAGCTTACGCCGTCGCTCGTAGCCACACCGACGCCGTCATACTCGAATCCACTGGAGGTATCCTGTTGGTCAACGTTTAGCGCATAACTTCCGGCAAAGGAAGCGGCGGTAAATGAGCCGGTTTGCGGGAAGGCCGAACCGGCAATTCCGTCGGTTGTATCCATGGAGATCAACAGCGCGTTGCCGTTGCCGTCCAAATAAAGTTGGAGAGTGTACTGAAAGGTGGGGCTGGTAAGACTGTCGGTCACGCCTGTCACGGTTACCCGCCCAGTGGTGTCAACAGTGTAGGTTGCGTTGCCAATGGTTGTAGTCCCGGCAGCTAAGGTGCTGCCGCCTTGCGGGCTTTGGCTCGCGAAATCATTAAAGCTCAGATTGCCGCTCACGCTGCCATCTGCGTTGAATGTGAGCAAGCCAGCTTCCTGCAGAGACCCATTTGCATCCTCTCCAGTAGCGCCGTATACGAAGGTGGAGCCGGAGACTGACGTGTTACTGAATGAGCCAGTGCCGGTTTGACCAAGGGCGATTCCTCCCGTAGTCGCTTCGAGGTTATCCGCTTCCCAGTTCTCCACCAACCGAATATGGCTGCTGTCGACCATATAGCCGGTCAGGACGATTCCCGGACTATTGAAGGCAGCAGAGTTGAGTGTGAAGGTCACGAGACCGTACGAGTCCGGCGTGGTGCTCACCGTGCTCGCGGTGAATGATTGATCCGCCGACAGATTGCCGACATCATTCATGTCGAAGACGCTTCCGGTACCTGAGATGCCACCCGCACTGTCCACATTGATGACGCCTCCGAGGTTGATCACCGGATCGCCGTTAACATCTATTCCGGCGAGGAAGAATGCGTACCCACCAGAGGGTCCGGTGAGGCTCGCGGCTTGTAGGTCCAATTCTCCGCTGGAGGATGCCGAAGAATCAAACTCCGTGATCAAGGCTTTCTGGTTCGAAACGAGGGCTGCATCCAAAGTTTCGACTCCGCCGACACCGATATTCGTGTCGCCGGTGTTTAGTGTGATCAGCAGGTTTCCGTCGGTACTGAGTGCGTAACTGCTGGCGGCAATCGTGTCATGGAAGTAATTGTTGTAGTCGGAGAAGTCCTGCTCGCCGCCGCTGATTACGCCGCTGCTGGCAACTGTGAAGGCGCCGGCCACGGTGTAGAACGAATTTGCATCCTGGCCACTCAAAGAAAAGACATAGTTGCCCGGGGTGAGAGTTCCCGAGGCAGCGCTGGTTATGTTGACGTTGGCGCTGGCGCTCTGAGTGGGTTCGCTCACCGAGGTTGCGGTGACTACCACACTGCCTACCGTCGTACCTGCCGTGAAAACGGTGGTGACAGTAGTAAGGGTTGAAGTGGGAGTAAACGAGCCGCAAGTCGCGGTTGGAGTGCAACTCCAGTTTACGCCAGCCGTGTCATTGGTCGTAGCGGCGATGGTTGCGGTGCCGCTGGGCGCCAGAGACGATGGTGGAGGCGTGCTCAGAGTGACCGTGATCCCCGATACAGCTGCCGTGATGGTAATAGCGGAAGTGCTGGCGCTGATACTGCTATCGTCGGCGACGGTTGCGGTGATGACTACAGTGGAAGACGGCACGGTGGCTGGAGCCGTATAAGTAACCGCTATGCCACTGGCTGTGTTGTTTGCGCTAAACGTACCGCACGCTCCGGCGGCGGTGCTTCCGCAGGCAGCGGACCAGTTGACGCCGCTGGTATCGTTCGTGATAGTTGCGGTCAAGGATAACGTACCACCGACAGTCAGAGAGGTCGGCGTTGTTGTGGGGACTGTGGTCAAAGAAACGGATGGCGTGGTAGTGCCGCTTCCGCCACCGCCAGACTTACTGGAACTGCCGCCGCATGCTACCAGCGCGGCAATCATGCTCAGGCTGATTAGAAGAAGAAGCGATTTGCAGAATGTCGTTGTGCGGAATGTCATCGGGCACCTCCGTTGAGTCCAATCCTGGATGTGTTCTCAGTTTGGTTTTCGGATTTGACGCGAGTCGCGCGCGGGTTGTGCTCGCGGACCAGGAATCCGTTTTCGCCGCGGATCGTTACCATGCGGCCACCGAAGATAACCTGGCGAGCCAGCAGAACGTCTTTACCGTGAAGCGTCTCAATGGCCCCAACGATCTGGACTGGAGTGCCGGTATGCAGAGCTTCTTGCGTGTCCTTCGTCAGGTATGGGCCGAGGTGGGCATCGACAAGGCCTTTCGAACCGGCCACGATCAGATGCATTCCGACCGGGCTGCCAAGAACGCGTTTGGTGACAATGTCTTGGATGGTGCCGTTGACGGTGATTTCGTGGGCTTTGTCATAGCCGAACGAGGCTGCGTGAGAAGCTGACGCGGTTTGCGCACTGAGTGGAAGTGCGCAGATCGCAAACAACAGGCCGGTCAACGGCCCTGCGAACAGTCGAGTGAGTTTCGTCGGACGACGCATGAATTTCCTCCTATATTTTTTATGCATTGGTTAATCGTTACTTGCTGTCCCTCAGCCGCGGTGTGGCAGCATGGGCGAAAAAGCGGGCGGGGCTCAAAGCTTTAAGGTTCAAAGTTCCGAACATTTATGCCTTTACAAAAATTTCTGCCGCGGGAAAATCGCGAGATCAATGCTTCCCGTGGCTTCGCACTTTGCCCTTACCACTTGACCTCCTCAGAAAATCCGGGACGTGGAAACTATCGCTGAAACCAGATCGAGTCTATTTCTGAGAGATCTTTAATGAACAACGTAGGGCCAATCTAAATGGAGAAGTATTTGTTTTGCAGCATGAATGTGGTTACCAAGATTACGCTGGTAATACGGGGAGGTACTGTTACATGGCATCATTATTTGCCAGCGAAAGAGGCGCCACCATCACCCTCTTTGGTTTGCCTGGGCGTATCCTCGCCCACGCGGCATCATCGAGCGGACATCGTTATCGAATGGCCTTTGCATCTTGAGAGGTCCGAATATCGATGGTCACGTCCTAATTTATTTTTCGAGTGATAAGATGCAGGTGTTAAAAGATTCCTGGCAGACGTATGTTTCAACGGCAGGCGAGTTTTGTGGGAATGCTTGTAGCTATCGGCATCCTTGTGGGCTGCAGCTCCGGAGGATCTGGTGGTGGCGGATCAACTGCCGCCCCAACCGCCACGTTGACCGCAAACCCGACTTCGATCCCGCAAGGGCAAAGCACGATTCTCAGCTTCACTTCCACGAATGCCGACTCAGGCACGATTAACAATAATGTGGGTGCTGTCGGATTGAATTCACAAGTTACCGTGACCCCGCCGGCGACCACCACTTATCCGAACACATATACGTATACATATACCGCCTCGGGGCCCGGCGGAAGTGCTACGGCCAATGCAACTGTCACGGTCACGGCGCCCACAGCTGTAGCCCTGACGGCGACTCCTGCTGCAATAGTTGCCGGTCAAACTGTCGCCCTCTCGTGGACTTCCGCGAATGCGACCTCGGTCTATATTGGCCCGAATGTGGGCGTGGTATCTCCGGTAGCCGGTGGTACGCTGACATTGCCCGCCGGGCAGGCACCGTCCCCCACTCAAACCACCACCTACACCGCCACTGCCACTGGTGCGGATAACCAGCAGGTCACGGCCACGGCTACGGTCACCGTCGCGCCCTTGACTTCTTTCGACGGCATGCTGCCCGACACCAGCAACGCCAGCAACACTGATATCGACCCCAATGGAGCGATTGGCACCAAGCAATTCATGGAATATGTAAACACCGAATATCAGGCTTACGACAGAACCACATTCCAACCGGTATTGACGCCGTCGACGGGAATGGTTGGGCAGGCGGCGAACACTCCATGGAAGAATCCGTTGAACACGACCGGAGGGCAGATAACCAATTGCATTGGACCGGGAATCACACTGGATGTTGTCATTATCTTTGATCGGCTGGCCTCACGATGGGTCATTGCCGGCAAGGCTTATGACGGAACCGTCACTGGGTCCTACTATTGCATCGCCGTATCCAACACTGACGATGCCTCTTCACCGACCTTTGGCTGGTATGCATATGCTTTCTCCCTCGGACCGGTTCTGGGAACTAACTCGGCGGCAACCGCCTACGTGCCGGACTGGGCCAAACTTGGAACCTGGCCCAACGCTTACTATGCCGCCATGGATATGTTATTCGATAACAATACTCCCACCGAAAGTGGCGTGGCGGTGTGTGCTTTCGACCGCAACAATATGCTGAACGGCAATACGATGGATCCTCCGCAGTGCTTCACGGATACGATTGTGTCGGATCCCGCGATGGACAGCGGCGGTATTTACCTTGGGCACAGCTTGATCCCGGCCGATTTCAACGGCACTACACCGCCGCCCGCGAACCGGGACGAATATCTTGTCAGCATCCAAAACCCCGTCAATGACGGTACGACCCTGACTTCGACCACCTTCAACCTGTGGGATTTCCATGTCGATTGGACGAACCCTGCCAATACCACGCACACGCTGACGCCGATTACCGTTAGTACTTATACGCCCGGTTGCTATCTTTTCGTCTCGGGCGAGCCCGCAGGCACAATTTGCGTTCTCGAACCTCCCATTTCGTCGGGCGGACAACACATCGACTCCGTTGGCGATCGGTTCATGCCACGATTCGATTACCGCAATTTTGGAAGCTACGAATCATTCCTGGTGAGTCACACAGTCAACACTGGCCTGAATCTCAACCAGAACCCTTGGCAAACCGGAGTCCGATGGTACGAATTGCGCGACAGTGGTACGGGAGCTCCGTCCGTTTACCAGTATGGTCTGATCAGTCCTGACGATTCGCAGTTCCGCTTCCTGCCCAGTATCGCGCAGGACAGCGTCGGGAACGCTGCCGCCGGCTACAGCGTGTCCAACAACACGACCGACCCTGGAATCAATTTCTCTTACTGGAATCTTGGGACCACGAATGCGACTCCTGCCGAGGTCCCCATCTTCAGCGGAGCGGGGGAGGAAATTACTTTACCAACCGGAAGCGGAAAGTGGGGATCATACTCCAGCATGACGGTAGATCCCATCGACGACTGCACCTTCTGGTATGTGAATGAGTATTGGCCCACCAACAGCGACTGGGCAACCCGCATTGCCTTTTTCAAGCTGCCCAGCTGTCAGTAGTCAACCCGTCGGGTCGAGTGCTTAAATTGGCCGCATACGCCACGAGAAAATGTCAGATCAGACTGTCTATTGTTGATTAAGGTAGATCAGCGTTGTCTGGTTGCTGTCCGTTTCAATGGCAATGGAATCTCCCGTGGGATCGATCAGGTAGAAGTTGAATTCATCGCTGTTTGTAGGCGTTGTGACGTCCAGACCAGTAATGGTGCCGCTAAAGATACCAGTGGCGGCCGCCGTAAGAGTTCCAGAGACTGACAAACCTGGGTAAGTTGGAGTCGAGCTAAAAAGCCAGTTAAGGTCGACCGTTCCGGAGAAAGTGTTGCTGCTTCCTGTTGCAGTGATTGTACCAACGGCGTCAAACTCGCCTGCCAGGTTTACGTCCCAGCCGGTCGCCTCGACTCCATATTTGCCGTTGAACGAAGATGCAGTGAATGATCCGCCGCCGGTTTGTTGGAAACCAGGCCCTTCCAGCACATCTCCGGGATTACTTTGATCTAGTGTAATGGCCAGTGCGTGGCCATTGCCGTCTAAATAAATTCCGGGATCGAAAGGCCGAGGTTGGCTAAAAACGGACAAGCCACTAAGCGTGACCTTCCCTCTGGGGTCCACCACATAATTCGGCCCAGTTGCAGCAACTATTGCCGCCGGACTTTCCGAGTTTCCGTCTGTGCTGACGAATCCGCTGACGCTTGAGTCCGCATTGAATGTCAGCAATGCTGCGGCCTGCAATGGGCCAACAGTTTGGAAATTGAAGAAGGAGCCGTTCAATCCGAGAACGTAGCTCTGACCGGAAATTGCGGCGGAGCTGAAGGTGCCATTATTCGTTCCCTGGCTCAGAGCCATACCACCTAAAGTTCCGTCGAACCCATTTCTAACCGAGTTACTAATATCCGCTGTCTCGACCAATTGCATGTGAGAGGAGTCAACGATGTAGCCGGCCAGGCTGAATTGCAAGAGTGATGTGGTACTGGGAACCATATCGAACACGACGCGTCCAAAACCGTCCGGAAGGGTAGAAACCGTGCTTTCGCTTTGTATAAAACTCTGATCGATCGAGACCGTATCGGTGCCTTGCGCATCATCGTTGATGTCAAAAAAACTATTCGGTTGAGAGATTGTTCCGGCAGACAGCACATCGATAACACCTCCGATAGCCGCAGGGTATCCTGATTCGTCGATGCCATTCACCGCGAAAGCATAACCATGCAAGGGTGCAGCGATAGCTGCGGTTGGATCTTGCAATTCCAGAGTTCCGCTCGCCGCGGCCGAAGCGTCGAATTCGGTTAGAAAAGCTTTCTTCGAGTTCTGAGGAAGAAAAGAAGCGAGAAAGATCTCGACCCCGCCGGAACAGCTTGAACCTGCTGCACAACTCAATGCCAAATTGATTAATAAGCTGCCATCAGTGTTCTGCGTAATGCCGCTGCCGATGGGGTTGATTTGCTCAGTTTGAAAGTGGGCGTTATCGACGGAATCTTGTTCACCTGTGGTAATCGCGCCGTTCGCCACGGTAAAAACGCCAGCAACATAATAGGGACTATGTGGGCTGATTGAAGTTGTCGCTTTGTCCGTTCCAGAGAGTGAAAAGACGTAGTTGCCGTCTGGCACCAATGGTGCGTTGACCGTAACGTTGGCGGTGACGTTCGCCGAACTATCGCTGATCGAGGCCGCGGTGATCGTTACGGTTTGCGTTGTCGTCACAACCGGGGCCGTGTACGTAGTTGAGATCGGGCCATTGTTGTTATTGAATGTTCCACAATTAGTAGGGGAGCAACTCCATTCAATACCTTTATCCGAGGTATCGCCGGTTATGCTCACGGCAAGCGGAACGGGCGAACCACTAGACACGGCAGATGGCGGAGCAGTAGTCCAGGCAACTTTTGGCGTCGATGGTGAAGGATTGTTCGAGCTGCCGGAACCGCCGCCGCAGGCCGCCAGGGCCGCACTCATACCAAGGCCAATCAGAGCAAGAATCGATTTACGAAATGAGATGGCGCGGATGCTCATGGCATACCTCTGAATCGAGCGGATCAAGGTAGAACAAATCACCGATAGAACTCGACCGCGTGGCCCGGGCTTGCGAGGGAGGAAGCTGGAGCGAGTGATACACGCTTCCAGCTAGTGCAGAGGACTTTACTTCGGCTGACTTTCAGGTGTCAAGAGATTTGGAGCCTCAAAGAGCCGAATGCTTCGATAGAACTCTCGCGGGGCTGCAATTTCCTTCACCATTGCAGCCATGCTTCCGCAGGTTCGATCCACTAGGCTCAATGGCGTTTCCGCGATAGACTGCACTCTAACGTGAGAGTTCTGGGTATCGATTGCGGCGGCCAGTATACCGGCTACGGCGTGGTGGAGATGCGTCCCGGCGGCGGCTTGCTTTGTCTGGCCTGTGGAGCGATCAAGCTCTCGCCGCGGGAAGCGCTGGCGCGGCGGCTGGCGCGAATTTATGACGGATTGGGCGCTCTGATCGTGCAGCACCAGCCGGATGAAGTGGCGATTGAGGATGTTTTCTACGCTTTAAACGTGAAATCGGCGTTGAAGCTGGGACAGGTTCGCGGTGTGGCCATGCTGGCCGCGGCTGCGGCAGGGTTGGAAGTGGCGGAATATTCGCCGCTGACCATCAAATCGTCAGTCGTAGGCTATGGGCGGGCGGAGAAGCAGCAGGTGCAGCATATGGTGACGCGGCTGTTAAGTCTGGCGCAGGTTCCTGAGCCGCTGGATGCGTCGGATGCGCTGGCCATTGCCATCTGCCATCTGCACACGGCAGGAACTTTGGAAAGGCAAAGGGCGGCGCGGTGATCCATCGATCGTTTTCGGGCGGAAACTTCTCTACGGCTTTGCTGCGGCAGGCTGGGCGAACTTGCGAACTTGCATCCTGGCAGGCGATAGCTCTCGTAGCACTGGCATTTTCTGCGACGATTTGGTCAGCTGCGCAGCAGCCGGTTTCGAGCGGCAATTCGCCTGCGAGCGCTTCCGTTACCTTCACCCTGGATTTCCCCAAGTCCGACCCGGCGCATTATGCCATTACAGTCGATACCACAGGCCATGCGAGTTACGAGTGCACCGTAAAAATCGAGGATTCAGACGACCAAACCTATCGCTCGGAGTTCAACATAACCCCGGCGACGCGGGAGCGAATTTTCGACTGGGCAAAACAAGCAAAATATTTTGCCGGGAAAATTGATTCGGGTAATCAAAAACTGGCCTTTACAGGCGACAAAGTGTTGAGCTATCAGGATGGCCAGCGATCCTACACCGCGCACTACAACTATTCCAATGTGGAAGCGGTGCGGCAACTGACCACGCTTTTCCAGAGCATGGAAGCGACGCTCGATTATGGCCGCCGCTTGAGTTATGACCATCGCTATCAAAAGCTGGCATTGGATGACGAAATCAGGCGCATGGAGACGCAGGCCAGGAATAACGAGTTGAGCGAGATCCAGAGTGTAGCGCCCGTGTTGCAGGAGATCGTAGACGACAATACCGTGATGAATGGGGTGCGTGCGCGCGCCAAAGAATTGATTCAAATGGCCGGAACCATGCCAGCACATTAACCGGCCCGGAAAATTAGCTGTGTAGTTTGAGGTAGAAGGCAGATTCGCATCAGGGCATGCCTTTTGGCATGCCACCGAATGGTAAATTTAGCGCCGGCTTTAACCGCTGGCCTTCTTCTGAAACCGCACAGCGACTGAAGCCGTTTTCTTTGCAAGCTATAAAACGGCATCGCTGAAGCGATGCCCTGATACAAACCCTAACCCCCTTCCGGAAATTTACATGACACGGTTAAGCCCAAACCGTGCTCTAATATGCGCAAAGATTGGCCGGTAGTTCTGGAGGTTTCCATGTACAAGCCACGATTCCACGCGATGGTGTTGACCGCCTTGGCCTGCGCGCTATTCGCGCTGCCCGCCGCGGCCGATTCGCAGGCCCGCATCGTTCGTTTGAGCGACGTGCAGGGCGGAGTGCAAATCAATAAGAACACAGGCTTGGGTTTTGAGAGCGCGTTTCTCAACCTTCCCATCACGCAAGGGGCGCAACTGCATACGCGCGACAATGGCCGCGCCGAGATCGAGTTCGAGGATGGCAGCACGCTGCGCATCACTCCCAACACTACGGTCGAATTCAGCGCGCTTGGAGTGAGTGACGCGGGCAAGCATGTTTCCAATGTGAATCTTATCAATGGCCGCGTGTACGTGAACTGGCTCGGCAAAAGCGGTGACCAGTTCACGCTGAATTCTTCAGACGAAAAAATAGATTTGACCCAGGCGGCCCACTTCCGCGTCGCTTCTTCCGCCGGCAAAGTTGAGGTTGCCAGCTTCAGGAATGATGTGCAGGTGACGAGCCCATCGGGTGCGGTCAAAGTGGATAAGAAGAAGGCGGTCACTTTCGACGTGAACGAAAACGATCATGTCACTGTCGCCAAAAATTTTACGGAAGACGCTTACGACGAGTGGGATAAACAATCCGTCTCGTATCACGACGAGTACGCCAAAAACAACACTACGCCACTCGGCTACGGATATAGCGATCTCAGCTATTATGGCAACTTTGCCAACTATCCCGGCTACGGCATGATGTGGCAGCCATACCTTTCCGGCGCGGGCTGGAATCCCTTTATGGATGGCGCGTGGTCCTTTTATCCGGGCATGGGATACATGTGGGCTTCGGCCTATCCGTGGGGCTGGATGCCTTTTTACTATGGCAACTGGGTGTACGGCTCCGGTTTCGGCTGGGCCTGGCAGCCCGGTGGTTTTAACGGCTGGCAAGGTGGGCTGCGCTATTCGGGCGCGCCGGTGGGTTTTCATGCTCCGGTCGTTCCGTCGGGAACGGTGTCGACCGTTGTTGTAGGCAGAGGCGGTCCGGTGCTGACCAAGCCTCCAACAGCGCTAACTGTTATAAGAGGTGGTTCGGCAGGATTGGGCATCGCTCGCGGATCGGTGGAGAATCTACATCATTTGAACGCGCAAGTGGCGAAGACTGGCTCGGTGGAATTGCGCCCTGCGCCACAGTTCGCGGCCACTTCACCGCGCATGGGGAGCTTTGTATATAACGAGCCTGCGGGAACGTCCCCGTCCCCGGCGGGTTCTGCGCGCGCGGGTGCTGCACCGGCCACGCACGCTTCCGGAACAGGCGCCAATGGGCATCATTGAGCAGTGTTTGAGTAAAAATCAAAAGGGCGGCCTTGGGTCGCCCTTAATTTTGCAGGAATACTGTTGATCTTAACTGACGTGGTCGGCAGGTACTTCCGAGAACAGTTCTCCTGGACGCAACAGAAAAAGAACTCGCAGGTCGAGAACAGTGTGTAGGGCGATCGGAAGCCAAAGGCTTCCGGTGACGGCAAACACGATTGCCATCAGCGCGCCAATGACGGCCGTGGCGATCATTCCCGTCAGGCCCTGGTAGCCGTGCGCAAGCCCGAAGGCGAGGCTTGAGATCGCAATCGCTATCCAGATTTCCGTGTGCCAGGGAAAATCGGCGAAGTAGCGGATTAAAAATCCGCGATACAAAATTTCCTCACAACAACCCGCGGTAAGCGACACAAGCAAAAACCAGGTACGCTCTTCGAGGGTCACGGGAAGAATGAAGGCCATGCGCTTGAACGCCTGCAAAACCTTTTCGCGCATTTTAGCGTTGTGGCGCGTTAGAAAAACTTGCAACACAAGCATAATCACAAACGCCGACACCAGACCCAGCACAAAAGAGAGGCCAATTTTTTGCAAGACCGTATCGCGTGCCGCGGGCCATATAACGAACAACTGGGAGCGCAACGCGATCAAGGTAATTAACGATGAAATCCATTCGACCGCAATGATTCTTTGGTAAGTGATTATTTTTCGGCGGGGATTTGTGCTGGATTTCAGGGCGCGCGTCTCCAGCACATCCCAAACGGGAAAGCCAACAATAATTAGAGTGGCCAACACGTGCCCGAGAATAATCACTAGGTCAATTTACAGCATTGATGCAGGATTCGATGAGTAAGTTTCTGGCGCACTTATTGCAAACCAATATCAACCCACCACGTTCAATAAATGGTGATGCCCGCGTAACCCACAACCATATTGCGGTCGCCCGAGATATCACCCGAGGTTGCGTACTTCACCAATTCAGCCGATGTCGCGCCCAGCTTTTTCGCAGCTGTCAACATAGCTACGGCCGGGCCGAAGCCGCACATGCTTACATTTTGTTGCGTGACCACATCGTACAGGCCGCGCACATCAAGGCGGAGAATCGATTCGATGGCGTACTGATCCTTCACGCGAGTGACGACATCGGGCTCATAGTGATTCATGTCGCTGGAAGCGATGACCAGAACATTCTTATCGTACGCGGCGACTGTGTCCGCGATGGCTGCTCCGAGTTGTTCGAGCGCCTCAAACTGACGAGTGCCAAGCGCAATCGGAACAATTTTCAATTTCGGCTGGCAGGTTTGCAGAAAGGGCAGTTCGACTTCGACAGCGTGTTCAGCATGGTGAGCCGATGAATCTTCGCGCAGGAGTGGGCAAGATTGCTTGAGCGCCTCAGGGAACGCGCCATCAATGGGAATATCGCCGAGAGGAGTTTCCCATGTGCCTTCGCTCATGATGGCGAGCGGAGAGCCTATGCCGGTATGGTTGGGGCACATGACAATGCACAACTCCGGAATTTGCAATCCAGCAAAAACCGCGCCGGCAACGTGGCCGGAGTAAACGTAGCCTGCGTGGGGAACTATACAACCCAAAGCCCGAACCGGAGTGCGCGATGCCTGCGATAGATAAACATTAATCTCCTCGCGAAGCGCGTCCGGATCGCGAGGATAGAAGCGTCCGGCGACTGCGGGATGGCGTACCGTTGCCGTCATGGACCCTCCGGCTCCAACTCAGTAGTAGCCCATGCTACGTATCTTTGTGGTTTTGGCGCAAAGCGCGGAACAGAGCTGCGCTTTCTTCCAGGCTCAGGGTTTCCGCGCGGGCAGCGGGTTTCACGCGGGCTTGCGACAATGCAGCACGCAAGTCAGATTCAGGGTAAGCGGATTTCAGGTTATTCCACAGCGTTTTGCGCTTTTGTCCAAAGGAAAGTTTCAGAAAATCGATAAAGCCTTCTTGCGCATTTCCATTTCCCTCGAGTCCCAGTTCGCGTTGCCGTGGCGCCATGGTCAGCCGAAGTAGGGTCGAATGCACCTTCGGCGGAGGCGCAAAAGCTCCCGGGGGCAGTGTAAAAAGCTTTTCCACGCGCGCATATAGCTGCGCGGTCGCCGAGAGCAATCCATAGTCGCTGCTTCCGGGTTCGGCGGCGATGCGATCGGCCACTTCGCGCTGCACAAGAATCAGCAGAGTCTCAAAATATTTTGCGTAGTCGAACAGGCGCAGCAGAATCTCGGAGGTGATGTAGTAGGGAAGATTGCCGATGACCTTGGCAGGAGCGGGTTTGAATTCGATCCCCGGGCGGCTCAGGCCGGGCTTCGGGCCAAACAGGGAATCGAAATCGATGGTGAGAATATCGGCCTCGATTACCTCAACATTCGGGAACATTCCAAAACGCAGGCGAAGCTGCGCGGCCAGCACGCGGTCAAGCTCCACGGCGATAAGCCGTCTCGCCTGTTTCGCCAAGATGGCAGTCAAAACCCCGCGTCCGGGGCCGATTTCGAGCACCGTATTTTGCGAGACATCGCCAAGCGCTTCGACGATTTGCAAGGCAAAGCTGTCGCTGGCGAGGAAGTGCTGCCCCAGCTTGGGTTTGAGTTGTGGACGGCGCGTGGAGACGACCTTTGGCACGTTGACCCTCTTTTCACCGGGCATTAGACTGGCAAGTCGGCCGCATGAATTACTTGAAGCGGGAGTTGCCCCACGGCTTACATTCATCATCATAACGTGTGCCTGCGAAAAACGGGTCTTGCCGGGAGGGGTTCATGCATATCGCGTTCGTAGCTTCGGAAGGCGTTCCGTTTTCGAAAACTGGCGGATTGGCCGACGTGGTGGGCGCATTGCCGCGCGCCCTGGCGTCGCTCGGGCATCAGGTGAGCGTCTACCTTCCTCGCTACCGGCAAACCAAATTGGCCGATCCTGCAACCGTGGTGCGCAGCATTACCGTTCCATTCGACGATAAGTATCGTTTTGCCTCGGTAGTGACGGGCGGAAGCCAGTCGAGCGTGCGATTTTATTTCGTGGAATATCCGGAATTCTTCGATCGCGACGGGCTTTATGGCACGCCTGCGGGCGACTATCCTGACAACGCGGAGCGTTTTGCTTTGCTTTGCCGCACGGTGCTGGAATCGTCCAAGATTCTGGGCGTCCCGCATATCTTTCATTGTCACGACTGGCAATCGGCGTTAGTGCCGGTATTGCTGCGTACGATTTATGCGGAAGACCCTGCGTTTCGCGATGTAGGCACGGTCTTCACGGTTCACAACATCGGCTACCAGGGCCTGTTCCCGCCGGAAACCTTGCCGTTGCTCATGCTGCCCTGGGATTTGTTCACCATGTCGAAAATGGAGTTCTTCGGGCAAGTAAATTTCTTGAAAGGCGCGCTTACCTATTCTGATTACGTGACGACGGTGAGCAGGAAGTACAGCCAGGAAATTCAAACCGCCGAATACGGCTTTGGGCTGGAAGGCGTGCTGCGTGACCGCGCGGCAACCGTGACCGGCATTTTGAATGGTGTGGATTATGACGAGTGGAGTCCGCAGGCCGACAAGTTTACAGCGGCCAAATATTCCATTCAGGATTTAACCGGCAAAGCCAAGTGCAAGCAGGATCTGCTGGCGGCCTTTGGGGTGAAAAACACCGACGCCAAACTGCCGGTAATCGGGATTGTCTCGCGCTTTGCCGCGCAGAAAGGTTTTGACCTGATCGCGCAGATCATGGACCGGCTGGCGCGTGAAGAGATGATCATGGTCGTCCTCGGGTCCGGCGACAAGGTGTATGAAGAAATGTTCACGCGCTTGAACAAACAGTTTCCGAACAAAATTGCCGTCAAAGTTGCCTACGACAACGCCATCGCGCATAAGATTGAAGCCGGTGCGGATATGTTTCTGATGCCTTCACGGTATGAGCCTTGTGGCCTAAATCAGATTTACAGCCTAAAGTACGGTACCGTACCGATTGTCCGTGCTACCGGAGGGCTGGATGACACTATTGAGCCTTGGGATGCGCGTTCGGGCAAAGGTACCGGTTTCAAGTTCACGGAATATAACGGAGAATCTCTACTGCTGACCATCAAACATGCGTTGCAGGCATTTCGTGATCAGACCTCATGGCAGGTGTTGATGCGCAACGGCATGAATAAGGATTTTTCCTGGGCGGCCTCGGCACGCGAGTATGGGAAGGTTTACGAGCGGGTGAGGCAAATGCGGGGAGTGGGAGTGGCGGAGAAGGCGTTCGTATAAATCGTCGGCCCTGCGGCATCATCCGCGCTTGTCATTCCGAGCGAAGCGAGGAACTCGCTTTCCTGTCCCGCGGCACAGCAGATTCCTGGCGCGATGAGCCGCGCAGTGCGGAGCACTTCATCGCACTGAAAGAGTTTTCACGCAGAATTAACTTTCCCGTAATCTACGCCGCGCCATAGTAGCTGATACTCGTATATCTCCGGAGGCTCTCCCATGACAGCAAATCGGCTCCTGGCTATAGCTGCGCTCGCGATTGTGCCAGCTTTGTTCATCCACACAATCAGCGCTCAAACAAACACCGTGGGTTCAGGCAAGATCAAGCACGTAATTTTGTTGAGCATCGACGGCATGCACGCGGTCGATCTCTATAACTGCACGCACGGTATTACGGGCGCGAATGGCGGAGATCCTTATTGCCCCAACCTGGCCTTGCTTACGCAGACCGGCATTAACTACACGAACGCGTCCTCGTCGAAACCTTCGGATTCTTTTCCGGGCATGGCGGCGCTGGCTTCCGGAGGCACGCCGAAATCAACCGGCCTTTATTACGACGTGGCCTATGATCGTGTTCTCGATGCTCCGGAAAAAACTACGGGCACCGGCTTGGGCCCTGGACCGTGCGTTCCTTACGGCGTTCCGACCGGAACCACCACCGACAACGACCAGGGTGTCGACCTCGACGATACAAAGTTAAATGGCGGCGCGCCGGGAGCCGGACTCACCGAGGGCGGCATCGCCTCGCTCGATCCGAAAAAGCTTTCGCGTGACCCGGCGGCTGGTTGCGCGCCGATTTATCCGTGGAACTTCATTCGCGTCAACACGGCGTTCGGTGTGATTCACGCTGCCGGTGGATACACGGCCTGGATCGACAAGCACCCGTCGTACTCGTTCGTAGGCGGCCCCGGCGGCAAGGGATTGGACGATTACTATTCTCCGGAAGTGAGTTCCGCGGTTGTGCCGTTACCTGGCGTGAAAACTTTGGAAGGTGCCGCGTGCGATCCAATCCGCGATCCGATCGGAGCGGCGGCATGGAACGCCAGCTTCGAAAACATTCAGTGCTATGACGCGATCAAAGTGTATGGCTTGCTGAACCAGATTGCGGGTAAAACCCATTCCGGCGCGCCTGCGCAAGTTCCAGCGGTATTCGGAATGAATTTCCAGTCCGTGTACGTTGGCGAATCCGTGAACGAAGCAGGGGTGGGAGCCGGCGGATATAAAAACGCGGCGGCTCTGCCCAGCGACCGATTGCTGCGCGAAATCGAATACGTCGACACCGCAATCGGCAACATCGTCAGCGCACTGAAAACCGCTGGCATCTACGAAAACACTCTGCTAATTGTGACAGCCAAGCACGGCGAGTCGCCGATCGACCCAACCCGCTACGTGGCCGACACGAACACGCCCGCTACTCTTCTCGGCAAAGCCATTCCATTTTCCGAGTCTCCTCTGAACACGACCGGCATTGGCGCAACCGAAGATGACGTCTCGGTACTCTGGTTGAAAAAAGGCGTCGATGTCCAGAATGCCGTCGATTTGCTCGAAACCGACGCAACCGAAATTGGGCTCGGAGAAATCCTCTACGGCCCAACGCTAGCGCCGAACTACAACGTAGGCGGATGGGAAGCCGGCGATGATTCGCGCTCGCCCGACATTATCGTGACGCCAAACATCGGTGTCACGTATTCCGGCAGCACGGCCATGATCGGCGATCACGGTGGCTTCGCGCACGACGATACGAACGTGCTGCTGCTGGTCGCCAATCCCGGTTTCACACCTTTAACGGTTTCTGACTCGACCGCAACCACGCAAGTGGCGCCGACGATTCTGAAAGCGCTGGGGCTGAGCCCAACGCTTCTCGATGCCGTGAGAATCGAAGGAACGAGCGCGCTGCCCGCAGTCGCAGCGGAAATCGCGAAATAGCTTCAGAAACGAAGAACAGCGCACGAAAGAAGAGGAGCCACGCATAACGGCTCCTCTTTTATTTGACTTCTGTCGTTGTTAATTGCGCGTCCGGGTTGCAGAAAAATACAAATCAGTTGCCGCATTTTTCTTCACCAGATTTTCACCGCGCTGCAACATTGCAGTCACGCCGCATTCATTTCGGTCTGCTATCAGTCGATAGTTGTTCAATCCTTTCCCGGAGAATCAGTATGATCCCCCAACTCAGGCTTCGTGTAAGCCTATGCGCTGCTACGCTCCTGCTGGCAACTTCCTCCGCTATCGCTCAAACTCCAGCCAATCATGGCACCAGCCCAATCCAGCATGTGTTGCTCATCAGCGTTGACGGCATGCACGCGCTCGATTTCATCAACTGTGCCAACGGGATCAGCGGCGCCAACGGAGGCGAACCTTACTGCCCGAATCTTGCCGCGTTAAAGCCCACCGGCGTGAATTACCTTGCGGCGGCTACTTCCGAGCCCTCAGATTCTTTCCCCGGCCTGATGGCCCTAATGACGGGCGGTTCTCCACGCAGCGTGGGAGCGTTCTACGACGTAGCCTATGATCGCTCGCTCGACGCCCCGACCATCACCACTGGCAACGGGTTGGCTGCCGGACCCTGCACGCCGTTCTCCGTACCGACCGGGACCACCACTGAATTCGATGAAGGCATCGACCTCAATCAGACTCTGCTCAACGGCGGCGCGCCCTTCGGCGTCGACGGTGGCATCCAGTCGCTCGATCCCAAAAAACTGGAGCGCGATCCGGCCAAAGGTTGCGCGCCGGTTTATCCCTGGAACTTCGTTCGCACGAACACGATTTTCGGCGTAATCCACGGTGCCGGCGGATACACCGCGTGGTCCGACAAGCATCCCGCGTATTCCGCAGTCAGCGGTCCCGGAAACGGCTCCAACATCAACGATTACTACTCGCCCGAAATCAATTCGATTCCAGTAAATCTCCCCGGCGTGTTTGCCGGTCCGGTGAGCTGCAACCCGCTGCCCGATCAAACCGCAGTCTCGCCCTCGAACGCCTGGACCGACAGCTTCGCCAACATTCAGTGCTATGACACCTTAAAGGTCAACGCGATCCTGAACGAAATCAAAGGCAAAACGCACAACGGCTCCGGATCCGCTCCGGTGCCCGAAATCTTCGGAATGAACTTCCAGACGGTGAGCGTAGGGCAAAAATTGATCGAAAAAACGCTCAGCCCAACCGTAACCGGCGGCTATCTCGACGGGCAGGGAACTCCTACTTCCGCGCTGCTAAGCGAGATCGAGTTCATCGACTTCTCCATCGGCGAAATGGTGGCAACATTGAAAAGCCAGCACCTGCTCGATTCCACACTGATCGTCATCACCGCCAAGCATGGCCAGAGTCCGATTGATTCCTCACACTACCTCGGGATCGCGAATTCGACCGGCGACCCGATCACTACGTCTCCGGCCACGATTGCCACGAACGCGAACTGCCTGCCGTTCTCCGAGTCCGCCAATAATCCGACCGGCGTCGGCCCAACAGAAGATGATGTTTCGCTGCTCTGGTTGAGCACGCAGTGCACAACCGAAAGCGTCGTCACTATGCTGGAATCCCAATCGCCCGTTACCGGCAATATCGCGGGCATCGGCGAAATTTATTGGGGCCCTGGCATGACCCAGCTCTACAACGCACCTGGCCTGCCGCCGGATGGCGATCCGCGTACCCCGGATATTCTGGTGACACCGAACGTGGGCGTTACCTACTCCGGCAGCACCAAGAAACTCGCCGAGCACGGCGGATTCTCGCATGACGACACCAATGTCATCATGATCCTTTCGAATCCGAGCTTTAAAGCGGCTACGGTGACTACGCCGGTGCAAACCATGGAGGTAGCTCCGACCATCCTCAAAGCCCTGGGACTCAATCCTGCGGCATTGCAGTCGGTGCAGCAGGAAGGAACGTCCGTGCTTCCCGGCATGGTGTTCTAAGAGAGGCAGCGCGTTCCATCCAACGGGTAACGAGCTGCTTAATGTTAATTAAAAAAGAGGACGGCGTTTACGCCGTCCTCTTTACTTTTTGTGAATGCTGCACATTCATCCACCGTTAACATAGGGCCGCCCACTCCGGTGATAATATTTTCCTCTCACGGAGCGGTCTGCCAGGCCGAAACCCGTCTTCTCCGCACCCCGACGAAAGGAAAAGTTGCAATGAGTCGCAGAGCTTACGCAATCATCTCCACGTTCGTGTGTCTACCTATAAGCTTTTTAATGGGTTGCGGCGGCAGCAGCAGTAGTTTAAGCTCGGCGCTTCCGGTTACAACAGCGCCTCAGGCCGTGGTGATTACGGCAACCGGCGGTACCACACAGAGTGCAGCGGCTGGTAAGCCTTTTTCCGGGCACCTGACCACTACTGTAACCACCAGCGGAATTCGGACGAGTGGGGAAAAGGTAACGTTCACGGCTCCAGCGTCAGGCCCCAGCGGCACGTTCGCCAATGGAAGCGCCACAGAAGTCGACATTACCGATAATACGGGCATTGCCACATCTTCCATCTTTACTGCAAACACCGTGGGCGGCACTTATGCGGTGACCGCCGCCGTCTCCGGGGCGCCATCCTCCGTCAATTTCAATCTCACCAATATCCCGGTTACTTCTTATTCATTCTCCATGAGCGGCGAGGACATCAATGGCCCCTATTATGCTCTGGCGGGCTCGTTGGTGGTTGATGCAAACGGCAACGTTCTAGGGGGCGAGCAAGATTACAACGATGGTGGTGGCTATGCCTCACCTGAACCGAAGGGCGACCAGATTACCGGAGGAACGCTGACGTTTCTGACCGGCGCGCCTTCCGGCCAGGCGACGCTCACCTTGAACACGAACAACATGAATCTGGGCGCAAACGCGAACGGAGTCGAAGTGTTTGGTGTTCAGTTCGTCAATTCCAGTCACGCACTCATTATGCAATTCGATGGGTTTGCGACTTCCAGCGGCAGCATGGATCTTCAAACTTTGCCCAGCACGCTGAGTGGCTCGTACGCCTTCTCTGTCTCCGGACTTGAGTCCTCCGGTAACCCCGTAGCTTATGGTGGCGTATTTTCAATTGATGGCGCGACGATTGCGAACGGCATTATCGACATTAATGATTCTTATAACCTCGGGGTGACGACGGGAACGTCGTTCAGCGGGACGATCTCAGCTCCGGATTCCTTTGGGCGGGGCGATATAAAGGGGCTTAGAGTTGGGGGATCAAGCGTGACCTTGAACTACTACATCGTGGGGCCGGAAGCGATACGCCTCATCGACGTCGACACTACCGACGCTGCGGCCGGTTCCGCCTTCAGCCAGGGTGCGGGGACTTTTAGCAACGCGTCCCTCGGGCAATCTGTGCTTGCCATCGCCGGCAACACGTTTGTCCAATTTGGCGCATTGAGCCAATTCACCACCAGTAATACATCAGCGTCGACATCTAACTTCTCGGGAGTGGGGGACGACAGTGAACCCAGCAATGGTGTTCTCACCGTGGAAAATGCCAAAACTAACGGTACCTATTCCATCGGAAGCAACGGATATGGCAGCCTGGCGTTCAACACTGTAAACGCCAACTATCCCGGCTTCGGCGACATCACCACGCTAGGAATTTACCTGACTGATCCTGCTCTAAATTTGAATGATCCCAACAACACTGCCGGCGGCGGCGGCGCCCTTGTGGTTGATCTGGATTCCGGCGCGACGGTTGGCGTTCCTCTTCCCGGAGGCATGGGAATGATCATTCCGCAGACTGACGCAGCCACCGCAACCACGGATTTCGCCGGCAACTACGCCGCAGGATGGCAGAATTTCGACAACGATGGCTGCGGCTGCGAGTTCGATATGGTCGCGCAAGGAACCATGGTGGCGAACGGGAGCTTGAGCCTAACCGGACTTGTCAGCGATCCGTTCTCTTCCATGGGAACGCCGGACACGACAAGTTCCGGAGACACGTTTGCGGGAACTCCTCTTGCGGATACGACTTACCCAGGCCGCTATAAAATGTTATCGGGAAAAGCTTCGTTAGCGGCTGTAATCGATGGCGCACCCGCGCCAAACTTCGACATGTATATCTATCAGGCCAGCGGTGGACAATTGTTCTGGCTCGACTATGACACTTTTTTGACCACGGTCGCCTTGGGGCCGCTGGAACAGCAAGGGTCGCTGACCGGTTTGCCTGCGGCCAAAAAGGTAGCGAAGAATCAAACCAAACGGAAACCATAGCGTTCGCCTCAAAGAGGAAGTGACCTCTCAGCCGGAATCCGTTGCAGCAGAATAGAAGATGATGAGCGCCTGTTTCTAGCTCATCGCTGCTAAAATTTATTCATCATGGCCGCGGCGTCGCACATCCCGGCTCTCTCTCGAACCATCTTCCATGTCGATATGGACGCCTTCTTTGTCTCCGTGGAAGAGCTGTTCGATCCATCACTGAAAGGCAAGCCTGTAGTGGTTGGAGGGCAGCGCCATGAGCGCGGGGTCGTCTCGGCGGCCTCTTATGCGGCGCGGAAATTTGGCGTGCACTCGGCGATGCCGCTGCGCACCGCGGCGAAGCTTTGTCCGCAGGCGATTTTTGTGAATGGTCATCCGGAGCGCTACCGGGAGTGTTCGGAAAAAGTCTACGGGGTGTTGACGACGTTTTCGCCGCAGATTGAGATGGCTTCGATCGACGAAGCTTATCTTGATATGACCGGAACCGCGCGGCTGCATGGTCCACCGCTGAAAGCGGCGCACAAACTGCATCAGCGCATGAAAGATGAGACGCGGCTGAATTGCTCGATCGGTATTGGCTCGTCGCGGCTGATTGCCAAGGTTTCATCCGGCCAGGCCAAACCAAACGGTGTCCTGATGATTGTGACGGGAGAAGAAGCGAAATTTCTCGCGCCGCTCGATGTACGCGAAATTCCCGGCGTTGGCAAGGTAATGGAAAGGCATTTGCACTCGCTCGGCATCCGGAAAGTTGGGGATCTGGCACGGTTGCAAGAATCGGAACTCGAACAGCGATTC
Source organism: Candidatus Aquilonibacter sp. (assembly GCA_035486715.1). Taxonomy (GTDB): domain Bacteria; phylum Acidobacteriota; class Terriglobia; order Terriglobales; family Acidobacteriaceae; genus Sulfotelmatobacter. The sequence continues at coordinate 222,356 of DATHMV010000063.1, read as the reverse complement.
GGCAAATGGGGATTGGCGCTGGCTGGCAAGTCGCGGGGTGAAGATGCCGGTGGATGGTTCGATAGCGAGGTCGGCGCGGATACCGCCGCAAAGTCGATCAGCCACGAGCACACCTACAACGAAGACACTTCAGACGTAAATCAACTCGAAGCGACGCTGATGCGGCTTTCCGAGATGGTGGGCCGTCGACTGCGAGAGGCTGGATTTCATGCCCGCACGATTCAACTCAAGCTGCGGTACCAAGACTTCAGCACAATTACCCGGGCGCATAGCTTACCCGCAGCCACGCAGCTCGACGGCGAAATCTTTGAACAGGTACGCACTCTATTTCGCAAGAACTGGAAGCAGGGAAGCCAGGTGCGGTTGTTGGGTGTGCAGACCTCTTCGTTTGAGACACAGCCGGAGCAGATCAGCTTGCTGGAAAATAGCCGGCAGAAGCGCTGGAAGGATGTACTCGCCGCCACTGACAAGTTGCGCGATCGATTTGGCGAGTCGAGCGTGTCGCTGGCCGCGGGCATGCGTGGAAGTTTCCGGGAGCGGACGCACGAAAATCCTGCGGGGCTGCCGGGGAAGAATATAAAACCCCAACCATGATGTCTTCGCGAGCGCGGCAGTAGCCGCGAGAGGGACCGTACGACGGATTGCACACTAGTTTGCTGCGGTGATCACATTGACGCGGCATCATTTAATATCGAAGAATTCTCGTAAGTAATTTAAGAGCCCCAGCGTTCCACAAATGGAAGAATTCATGACCTCTCTTCAGGAATTCCGATGCGAAATCTGCGGTACGATTACCAGCCATCCCATGCACTGGTTCGTAATTCAATGCGGCGACCCTCAACTTACAGTCTTCCGCTGGAACAAGGACACCGCAAACGCGAACGGAGCCCGACATTTCTGTGGAGAAGCCCACGCACAGGTCTACATCAGCCGCTGGTTTGACTCGGTCTGCTCGCCGACAAGACCCGATTTCACCTAACCCTTTCGCTGATAAATCAACATCGATGTCATCCTGAAACGTGGCGGTAGCCGCAGGAGGGACCTTACGACAAATGAAAGTGTTGGAGTTGTACACGAGGACTGCCGCGTTGTATGCGTCTAAACCGATCCCGCCGGCTGCCGTGATGCTTTCGGCAGTCGGGATGACATTATGCGAAGCGGCGAATAGACGAAGGCCGGGTATCCCGGAAGGTGATTCCGGATCCCGGCCTCGCTTATTGCAACTTGTGGTTAAGCTAATTGCTCGAAGGTGAACTTGCAGAAGCGGTTGTTGGCGTGGTGGCGGGAGCGTTCTGCGTGCCCCAGCGTGCCAGCCGCGGATAGAACGGCGTGACTTCAAACGGCATCTTATCGCGCGCCGAAGTGATGGCGACCGGAGCCGTCTTCACCATTTCTGCTTTGTCATCCCAGGGGTTGATCTTCACGCGCCCGCCAAGGGGCAGGGCAGCGACCTGATCGAGCTTGTTGTTGTCGAGCGCCGGGCCTTTTGCCTCCAGGGCCGAGAGCCGGTTAATGGTTCCGTTCTCGGTCAGCGGATTTCCCAGGTGCGTGGTCAATAGCGCGTTGAGCTGCGGAGCGCGCGCCTGCAGCGCTTTCAGGAATAAACCGACATTATCGAGCTTCTGTGCGTATGGTGAATTATTCAACAAATCGACAGCTTTCTTGTCGGCTGCGGTTTCTTCTTCCGGAATGTGCTTGAATCCCATGTTCGCGTAAGTGGAATCGTCAGAGAACAGCATGCGGTCGTTGAAGGCGTACTTGCTGCCCAGGTTGTGGCCGAGCACAATGTGCGCCAGTTCATGCGAGAGAACGGCTGCCAGGCTGGCCTCGTCTGGAAGCACGTCGATCAATCCGCGGCTGATCACGATGGTATTGCCCACGCTGAAAGTTTCGAGTGGCGCGGTAAGCAGTACGCGAGTGCGCACCGGACGCGGCAAGTCGATATTGTTGGTGACTTCGAGATTGTTGACCACGGTTTGAAGAATGTGGTCGATATCGCCTTCGGGCGCGAGCAACCCCGCGCTGGTAAGGCGTTCGATAACGTTGTCTTCCGCCTGCTGCTGCCATTCACGTTCGGCCTGCAGCGGAGAAGCATCCTGCGCCACGGCGCTCTCGTCTTTTACGCTGTCGACCCGAATCTGCGTCAGTTCGTCATCCTTGCCGCCTTTTTTCAGATCGTAGCCCCAGATGCGGGTCTGCGCCTTGAAGGCAACTTTGTTTTTTACGCCGGCGCTGAAGTCGCCTTCCTCGCTGTAGATGTAGGCGGGTACCCAGTAGCCGGGAATCAGATTCAGCCGCCAGCTATCCATGTGGAAGAAAAAGGAATTGCGCGGAGCCGGTGCATACGTGCCATTCAGGCGGACGATGTTGTAATCCTGGTCCTCCACCCACACGCGGCCGAGGAATCGGCCCCTGCCGGAATTTTTCTTGGGCGTGACATCGAACACTAAGCAGCGAACGTCGCCGAGAAATTCGCGGCGAATGTAATGGAATTCATAGTGTTCGCGGTCAAAGTCGGTACGGTCGGCGTAGACCATCCACGAAAAGCCCATGGGCTGGTACTGCACCTTGAAGAGCTTGTTGAAGCCGCCCATCAGGCGCGTCTCCATGCCTTTGTCCTGGTCCTTCAAATAATCTTTGCGGTCGACGGTTTCACCCATGTCGAGGCGTCCCAGAAAATAGTGGTCTCCGCTGGGAACAGGGCCAAGCTGAGGATCGGCGGCCAGGTTCTGCAAATACGTTTCCACCACGGGTGTGCGGTTGGAAAGCGCCTTCATAAGGCCATGCTCCCGCTCGATGAAGCGGTCGACGACCTGATCCATCGTGCTTGGTTGAGGCATGGCGGATGGCGGCACTGGAGCCGTCAAAGCCTTTTCCTGCGACGAAGAATCTGCACTGGCCGGTAGGGCGGATTGCGGTGTGGGCTGAGCGGCATCAGTGGACGGCGCACTTTGCGCGCCCGGGGTTGTGCCGGACGAACCCGAGGGTTGCTGTGCGGCGGCGGTTACCGAGGCCAGTAGTGCGGCGGCAAAAATCAACTTCGAAGTACGCATGACTTTCTCTCCAGGTTCTTGAACCAATAATCTTAAAAATCAATCTCTTCAATCCGTTTTGTACAGCCAGGACCGAAAAACGAAGCGTGTAACTAAACTTCCGTGTGAAAATCCTTAATACGCCAACTGAAATACAACGTGTACAACTGCCGTTGAATCTATCGGCTGCCCCATGCGCAGCGCGGGTTTAAAGCGCATCTTGTTCGCCGCCGCCACGGCTGCTTCATCCAGTCCATGACCCAGCCCGCGTACCACGCGGTTTACATGCAGCGTTCCGTTTGCGTTGAACATTACTTCCAGCAAAACTTCGCCTTCCAGCTTCAAGCTACGAGCTTCGTCGGTATAGACCGGTTGCGGTTTGTAGGTGATCTCTACTGCGGTAGTGGCGGGACCGGAATCGAGTTGCGCCAGCTTCGGTCTGTTGTGCACCACCTGCTCCGCTCCAAAACCGCCGGTGGAAACTCCGCTGCTGCGACCGTCGCCTTTGCTTCCAGTCGCGATACCGTTGCCGAAGTCGGCGCTGGCCACGGTTCCTTTAATACCTTTTGCCCCACCCGATCCATTGCCTTGTCCCGGACCTGCGGGCATGTCAAATGAGCCGGTTTGCGCGGCGTATAGCTTTGCGCCTTCCTTGCCTGTGCCTTTCAGACCATTGGGATCGCCAAAGCCTCCAGTCTGAACTTTCTGCACCGCGGCATTCACCGTTGGCGCCACCGAACTTCCGGAAAAATCTCCAGTATGTAAAAGTTGTGGCCGCGCACCGCCTGAGGTCATTTTTAACTGCGGCGCAGCGAAGGTGTTCATCACAACCTTCGGCGCTTCCACCGGCTCGGGCTTGGGCGCGAGATGAACTTCGTGCGGCACCACCAACTTCGGCTGCTCGAAAACCGGCGCAGGCGGCAGCAGTTTCGTCTTCAGCTTCACCGGCCTTTTGATGGGCGCGGCTTCCGGCTTCAACGCAGGCAAGGGAATCAATTCCGTGACGCGATACTGCTTGAGCTGCAGCCGGTCCGGGAAAATCACTCCCACGTTTACCAGCATCAGCAGTAACAACACCATGATGGCGTAGCTGGTGGCCAGCGCGCGCCTGTCGATTTTGCGCTCAGGCAGAATTCCGAGTTGATAGCCGCGTTCAGACGTACCCATGCATTTAGCTCCAAGGGGATCAGGCCGCGGGGAGTGGCCGGATTGGAGGTTTCACATTAAGGGAAAAAGGACAGAGGGAAAACGTGTCCACGGCTCTTGACCAAAAGTAACCGCGGAAGGACGGAAACAGGAATGCGCCTGAAATGGGCTAGGGAAGAGTGTTTCTGGGTCTTAAGTTTATCCTGTTTTCCTGCGCGAGTTGCCTCGGATTGCCGAATGGATTCCCTCGGCAGGAGTACCCTCAAATGCGACCGCCAAGGATATTGTTTGCAACGGGGCCACCGGCACGTGCGGCGTCCCGGAGAAGCTGCTGCAGCAATCCATGGGCGTACCTATCGACCCGGACACCCGGAAGTTTTATCAACAGTTTCGGTCGAGTCGAGCAAAGACGCGGCGTCAGCTCCGTCTGGTGAAGTTGCGACGCCGGATGACGCCATGCGTTGCGCACGCGGGTTGTTCGGTTTTCGTAACGGCAGTCGCCGAAATTCCCGACAGGTACTTCGCAGAAATCCAGCTAATTTGATGATATTAGGGTTCTAAAGACTAATAATTCGGCTTTCGTAAAAAATAGAGAAAGCTACGCGATTGGTGTGACGCGTACGGCAGGATAAATCGGGACCGAGCCTTCCAAAGCAGTAACCCCTGGGGAATCTGACAAAGGAGCTTATCGGGATGCGATGTGTAGCTGTAGTTTGTGTACTTCTAGCCTCTCTTTCCGGAGCTGCGGCCCAGATGACGCATGAAGAAACTCTAGTCCGAACCGCCTACGCCAGGTTGACTTATGCCGCCCAACTACGCGTCGTAGCCAACGATGCCATGCACGCTAGGCACCTGTCCACGGCCGAACTCCAGGAGCAAGTAACCAAACTCACCCCCCGCTTTGAGATCGACAACGTGGCGCTTGGCAGCTTCTCTGCAATCGCTGGGCTTCCTTGGGAGCAAATGGTAACTAAACCGGACGGCGATCTTATCCAAGTGGGGAGCAGCGGAGTTGGCCCAATCATAACTACCCGAAATGGCGTTACAAAGAAGCAGATGTTTTATGTCATGACCGGCTGGATCAGCCACACTTTCGATCAAAGCTGGCGCGGAGTCACAGTGGCGCAAGCAGTCGGCGACGTGCCAAAGTTGCGCGGCGAAATATGCAGCTCTTACATCTCCTACCGGGTGACAGCAACTCTAAATGGGCGCAGCCGCACCTACAATGCAATGTTCGTCTTCGGCAGGGATGCGAAGGGGAACGAGACGGTTCACATGATCGACAATGTGGTCGGGCTAGGGTCACTCGAACTGGTCACCACGCAGTCCCTTTACCCCGAGGCCCTTTTGGAAACCTATTATCGGGAGTTTCCGGAGGTCGCAGACTGGATTGTGGCGAACACTCTGGCCAAGCCAACCGAGGCTCGGGACGCCTATTGTTCGCCCGCTGGCTGTGGTCTCCCGGTCAACTGGGTAAACAAATCTTTAGCCGCGCCAATCGACCCCGAATCCAGAGAGTTCCTTAAAGTGGGCGAGCCACAGTCGAGCCTCGGCGATCAACCATCGGCCCCGCAACCGACCGGCGCGACTTGTGCAAGCTCTAGTGACAACAATATCACCATGCCTGCCGTTCCTGTCATCGATACTAGCGACCACACAACTCCCGGAAAGGTCACCGGTTCGCATAGCGCACTGTTTTCAACCGAAGGCAGTTGCCAGTTCAGCGGCAGTGGTGCGCAGCCGAACTGCAGCAACAAGCCAGAACCTTTCGCCGATAAATATGGCAATCAGTTCCGCTACCGGGGAGTGCTCAATCCCGACCCCGCCGACGGCACATCGAAAGATGGCCGTTACACCTACGATGTGTTCTTCCAGGCATTCCAAGCCCATGAAGTTGGCAAGAATCCGAACGCCGGCAAGATGGTGCCTGCGGAGTACCACACCCCGAATTAGCGTATGTCGCTGGACCGTTTGCGTCTCCGGAACCACCCAAATACCGGCACACCTGCCAGTATGACCAGCAATCCGTAAAAAGAGTTCGGCCAATCTTCGCGAAACGTGTAGTAGAGAAGAACCGCCGCAGCGGCGATAAATAATGCAGGCACAACCGGATATCCCAACACCCGATAAGGCCGCACAGCCTGCGGCTCGCGCCAACGAAAGACGAAGACCGTGCTGCCGGCAATCATGTAGAAAAGCCACTCCGCAAAAATGGCCAGAGAAAACAGCTGACGAAAGTTTCCCCCCAGCAGCAGCAGAACGATGGACAACCCCGCCTGGACGATGATCGCAACCGAAGGCGTGTGAAAGCGCGGATGCACATCCGCCAGCGCGCGAAAAAAATAGCCATCGCGTGCCATGGCGAAGGGCACGCGCGCGCCGCTCATGATGGTGCCATTCAGCGTGACCAGCATGGAAATCGCCATGCCCGCCGAAACAATGGCAGCGCCTTTATGTCCCATGAGCAAGGCAACCGCATCGGAAGCGGGACGCGGCGAGGCCGCGATCACACTTGCCGGCAGCACGTATTGCACGCCCGCATTCACCAATACATAAAGCACGCCAACCGTAGCCACGCCCGCAATCAGCGCAATGGGAATATTCCGCTCCGGGCGGTTCACCTCGCCAGCGACCATATTCAGATCGTTCCAGCCGTCATAGGCCCAAAGCGCCGCCACCAGCGCCGCCATAAAACCGGCGATGCCGCCTTTGGCTCCAGCAAAGCTTCCAGAAAAATTGCTCCAGCCATGCCCTGCTACGTTTTCAGCGCCGCCAAAGCAAACCGCGACAATGGCGACGATGATTGCAACCTTGAGCAGCGTGAACACCAACTGAAATTCCCCCGCTTTCTTTACTCCCAGATAGTTCAACGCGGAGATAAGAATGGCTGCCGCGATGGCGGCGAGTTGTCCCCAGGTAACGGCAAACGGAGTGGAAACGACGTTGGCGGAAAAGAACGAAAAAATGGAGAACGTCCCCAGGATACGCACCAACCCGGTCGCGATCGTGGCGACCGAGGCCGGTTTGGCGATCACGAACCACGTCCAGCCGTAGAGAAATCCGCCGAGCGGACCGTAAGCGTCGCGAACATAGACATATTCGCCACCCGCTTGCGGCTTCATCGCCCCCAGTTCGGCGTAGGTGAGCGCGCCAAAAAACGATAGCAACCCGCCCGCCAGCCACGCCAAGTACACTAGCTTGGCCGAGCCTACCGCCTGCATCATCTCGGCAGGAACCAGAAAGATTCCGCTTCCGATAATCGTTCCTACCACGATCGCTGAGGCGTGGCTTACACCAAGATCGCGAGAGAGTTCGGGACGCGTGGTTGCCACCTGCATCGATTGAGGCATGATTAAGAGTGAGCCAGTATACGTCAGAGGCAGCGCTCGTTTTCTTTACGACTGTTCTCTAAAGAGCGAACTGGCCGCATACCCGACGGCGAACGTCACTGTCGTCCCGCTTATGACCCACCAGGTCCACGGAACCTGCATTCTCCACAAATACAATTCCGTACTGAACCCAAACAGCATTCCCACCATCGCACCCCACTGGTTTGCGCGCCTGGTGAACACGCCGAGCAGAAACACTCCCAGCAACGCGCCGTACGCGACAGATGCGATTTGCAGTCCCACCTCAACCACACGGCCCACTTTCTGCAATGCCAATAGCGCCAAGCCAAAAAGCACCATCGCCCAACAAAAAGTTGCCAGCCGGGAAAGCCGCATTTGTGCCCGCTCATTAATGTGCGGGCGGAAGCGCATAAAAAAATCCATAACGGTGCTCGACGAGAGCGAATTCAGCGCCGCACTCAGATTCGACATGGCCGCGGCCAGAATCGCCGCGATCAGCAGCCCCGAAATTCCATGGGGCATTTGGCTGACGATGAAGGTCGGATAGATTCGATCTGGCTTTCCGAAGTGCGCCGAGGGCACGCGATAAAACGCCCACAGCATGATGCCGACAATCAGGAACAGCGCGAACTGAAAAAAAATCGCCACTCCGCTCGAAAGCAGCGCGACGGTAGACTGCTTCTGGCCGCGCGCCGCCAACAAGCGCTGGACAATGAGTTGATCAGTGCCGTGGCTCGCGGTAATGAAGGCGGTGCCGCCGATGACGCCCGCCCAGAACGTGTAAGGCAGCCAGAAGTTGGGCCGGAAATCGAAGACTTGCAGCTTACCCGCGCTGGCCGCGGCAGCATGAATTGCCGTCCATCCTCCCGGGACGAGGTGAAGAATCGTGACCAACCCGACGAGTGTTCCGCCGACATAAATCGCGGTCTGCACAACGTCGGTCCAGATCACCGCCGCCAGGCCACCCTCGAATGTATAGATGAGCGTCAATACAGTAATGATCGCAATCGAGGCTACCTCGCCCGTGCCCAGAGCAATCGAGACCACAATCGACACGGCATAGACCCTCACGCCCTCAGCCGCCGCTCGCGTAAGCAGGAATAATCCGGCGGTAAGCGAACGCAACCCGCGGCCGAAGCGGCGCTCGATCAATTCGTATGCCGTATAAAGATCGCCGCGAAAATAATGCGGCAGCAATACAAAGCTGATAATGATGCGCCCTGCTAAATAACCCATCACGACCTGCAGGAAGGTGAGATTGGTGTCATAGGCAAGCCCGGGAATGCTGATGATCGTGAGCGTGCTGGTTTCAGCAGCGACGATGGACAGCGAAATAGCCCACCAGGGAATATCCCGCCCGGCAAGAAAATAATCGCGTAGGGATCGCTGGCGCTTGCGAAAGCGCAATCCGAACAGAGTGATGCCGATCAGATACAGTGCGATGATCGCGAGATCGAGTCTATCGAGGCCCATGCGTGCTGCCGTTAAACGACTTTCCGCGCCACGGTTTCGGACGGGTCATAGGGCTCTGACGAACATCCCACCAGCCACAACGCTGCCTTTCCATCATTGCGCACGGCATGAGAAGCCCCGGTGGAGACCAGCACCAGCACCGCCGAACTGCCATTAAAACTGCGATGCTGGGCAGACGTGCCTACGCCTTCGTCCCAGTGCAGCGACCATATGGAACCCGGCAGTAACAAGATAGCCTCGCGCCGGCGTAGATGGTAATGGTTGCCGCGAACGGCTCCCGGCAAGGTGGAGGCTAGATGCATGTCGGCGATGTGCCCGATGAAATCGATTGCCTCGGGCGGCATGGTGAAGCTCAAGCCGCGCTCATCTCCGGCGTTGGGTAATTCCAGGATTTCAATTTTCATTTTGTGCCCGAGTTTTTATTATGGCCGCACTCGGCATCCTGCGCGAGTGAGTCTTTATAGACGTGTCAGTGCAGAGCAAAGCCAAAATATTGCCTGTGATAGAAATAACCCGTGGCCTACTACCTGGGCATCGACGGCGGCGGCAGCAAAACGGCATGTGCAGTGGGCAATGACCATTCCGTTCTGGCTACAGTCACGACAGGACCAAGCAACATCATCCGCGTGGGAGAATCACGTGCGCGCGAATCGCTGCATGATGCGATACGCCAAGCTTGTGCTGCCGCGAAAATCGACTCACGAGATGTGCAAAGCATTTGCGTTGGAGCAGCAGGAGCTGGCCGCAAGGAAATCGCCAGTATTGTGCGAAAAATCGTTGCCGAAGCAATCGCTGGCGAGATTCAAGTGGTCGGCGATATGCAGATCGCTCTCCACGCTGCTTTAGCAGATGGGCCCGGGGTAATCGTTGTAGCGGGCACAGGCTCCATTGCTTATGCCCGCGATACGCAGGGAAAAACAGTTCGAGCCGGTGGCTGGGGCTACGCGATTTCCGATGAAGGCTCGGCGCACTGGATAGGCCGCGCCGCGGTTGCCGCGGTGCTCCGCGCAGCCGATGAAGGAATCAATCAAAAACAAGCTGAGCAAGATGCTTCGACACTTTTCAATGAGCTGAAAAATGCCTGGAAGCTGGACTCGCTGGAACAGTTGGCGCGAGCTGCCAACTCGAATCCCGACTTTGCGATCTTATTACCCGCCGTGTTGGCTGCGGCCGGGCAAGGCAATGTTCTGGCAGAACGAGTTCTCAAGCAGGCAGCCGAAGAACTTGCGCAAATCGCCAAAATTGTAATTCGCTGGCTGACAGATAACGATTCCAACCTTCACAGCATTCCACTAGCCATAGCCGGAGGCGTTTTTCGCCACGCGGCTTCTGTTCAAGAACATTTTTGCAGTGAAATTAGTAAACTCGATTCATGCCTTGCCGTGAGGCCGGGAATTGTTGAACCTGTTTTAGGCGCGCTGGAAATGGCGCGGAATTCAACGGCTCGATCCAGATAGTTAGCGCCCACCGCCAACCTCCACAATGGCGCCGGTCATGTAAGACGCGGCAGGCGAGAGCAGCCATAACACGGCTTCAGCGACTTCCAGCGGCGTGCCTGCTCTTTGCATCGGAATGCTTGTCTTCAACCGCTCTAATCGATCCGGCGCTCCGTTGGCGGCATGAAGTCCCGTCTCAATCAATCCGGGAGCAACTGCATTCACGCGGATTCCTTCGGTGGCAACTTCACGGGCCAAGCCAATCGTGAAACTGTCGATAGCGCCCTTCGATGCAGCATAGTGAACCCACTCTCCAGCGGAACCTGTTTGCGCTGCACGCGAGGAAATATTTACAATGGCGCCGCCTGAACCGCCGTGTTTGGTTGACATACGCCGCACGGCCTCGCGCGCACACAGGATCGCTCCTGTCACATTAATCGCCATTACGCGAGCGAGAGCGTCTGCGCTTACCGAATCAACTCGCAAAAATCCGCCTGTAATTGCAGCATTATTGACAAGCGCTTTAATCGGTCCAAGCTCACGTTCGGCGGTCTCAAAGAGCCGAATAATATCTTCTTCGCGGGCAACGTCCGCCTGAATGGCGGAAGCATGTCCTCCGGCCGAAACGACGTGATCTGCAACCGCCTGCGCCTCAGCAGCGCCAGCGGCAAAATTTACCGCCACAGAGAACCCGCGCACTCCCGCAAGAGTTGCGATGGCCGCTCCGATGCCGCGACTGGCGCCGGTTACGATGATTGTTCCTGAATTACTTGCGTTAGACATGTTCAGTGCGATGATCCGCTTGCGGCGGGTGCACACCGCATCAGTGGGTTAGTTTAGCAAGGCGGCGCTGAGGAAAAGAAAGATGCGTGTAGAATGTGCGGAAATATTGGTGGAGGGTTCATGAGATCAGTTCGGATTCTTCTCAGCATCGCGTTGCTTGCAACAATTCTTGCGATGAAGATTCATCCATTAGCATGGGCGTCCGACAAGATCACTGCGGATACGCTACGGCAGATGGAAGGCGAGTTCATGAAAGCCGCGGTGGAGCACGGCTCGGCGGGGTACATGTCTTATTATGCGGACGATGCTGTCGAAGTGCCCAACGGCGCGGCAATCATTAGTGGGAAGGTAAACATTGCCAAGACCATGCGATTTCTCGACGATAAGAACAACCGCCTTACATGGACGCCCGTGGGTGCCGATGTCTCCGCTTCGGAAGATCTCGGGTACACCTACGGCACATATGAATTTCGTGCACTGGGCAAAGATGGCAAACCTGTTGCCGAACATGGAAAGTACACAAGCATTTGGAAGAAGCAGAAAGACGGAAGCTGGAAGGTTGTGCTCGACATGGGGAACACTTCGGGGCCAACATCTTAAACGCGGAAGCCACGAAGAAAAGCCACAGAGGAATTTGTGAAGCTCTTCGATTTCCCTCGCTTACTCCGCCATACATTCTCAGCGATCCCGGCGATTTAGGGAGTTCCTATTTCCGAAAATGACTGCTGATCGCTTCCGCCTGCCCCCGCGTAACCACCGCTGAGAGCGCTGCCGCGTCGGCCTGCTTTACCGCCTGCAAGCTGCCAAAATGTTCCAGAAGACGCCGCGTCGTGCTCTCACCCACGCCGGGAATTTCCAGCAGTTCAGTCGAGCGGTCGCGCATCTGCCGCCGCTTGCGGTGGAAGGTCACGGCGAAGCGATGAGCTTCGTCGCGAATCAGCTGAATGAGGTGAAGCACAGGCGAGTGATGATCGAGTGCGATTGGATCTTTCTCCTGCCCGTAGACATAAAGAATCTCCTCGCGCTTGGCAATCGCGGCGAGCGGCTGGTTGATGATCTCCAGCGATTCCAGAGCTTCAGCGGCTGCATGTAGCTGCCCCAGACCGCCATCGATCAGTACGAGGCTGGGCATGGGCTTTTCTTCCTGCTGCAATCGCTTGTAGCGCCGCGTCACCACCTCTCGCATGGATGCGAAATCGTCTACCCCTTCGACCGTGCGGATGATGAACTTGCGGTAATCCGATTTCTTCATCCGGCCGTCTTCCCAAACCACCATCGAAGCCACCGTCTCCGCGCCTTGAATATGAGAAATGTCGAAGCATTCAATGCGCTTGGGCAACTCCGGAAGTCCCAGGATCTCCTGCAACTCTTCCTGTATCTTGCGTGCATTCGGCTTGAGCACTCGGAAGCGCTGGTCGTAGGATTGCTTCGCGTTCGTGCCGGCCAGGTCGATAAGCGCCCGCTTGTCGCCGCGCTGCGGGACAAGAATATGAACTCGCGCAGCCCGCGAATCGCCTCCCGCGACCTGTTCAGAAAGCAAATCTTCAAGCGCCTCGCGGTCTTCAAAATCCACGGGAATAAATAGATTTCGCGGAACGTAAGGCTGCCCGATGTAGAGCTGCTTGAGCAGAGCGGAAAAGAACTCGCCAGGATTGAAACCTAAGTCCGGTAGCTCCAGCTCATGTGGTGCGGCTGTCCCCACAGGTTCCACGTCCAACTCCGGCAAATCCTCCCAGAAGAACTCCCGTCGATCGACCATCTTCCCGGCGCGCATGTGGAACAAATTGATCGCCAGCATGTCGTTTTCATAGTGATATCCAAAAACGTCGGCGTCATCCCCTTCGGCGGCGGCAATGCGCTGGCGCTCCTGCAACTGTTCGACCGTCGAAATCAGGTCTCGATAGCGCCCAGCTCGCTCATATTCCTGTGCTGCGGCGGCCTGCTCCATGCGCTGATGCAGCGATCGCGCCAAATCCGTGGGACGGCCTTCCAGAAACAGTTTTACGTCGCGAACCGCTTCTTGATAGGCCTCAGGTGTGGTCAATTCTTTTACGCATGGACCAAGGCAGCGTTTGATGTAGTACTGCAGGCAAGGGCGCGGATGAAAACGCGTGAGATCAACTTTGCACGAAGGAATCAGAAAATTGCGATGAATGAGATCGACGATGCGATAAGCGAGGTTGGCAGGGAAGTAGGGTCCGTAATAAGCGCTGCCGTCTTTGCGCAAACGGCGCGTCACATACACTCGCGGCCAGCGCTCACTCAGCGTTAATTTCACATACGGGTAAGTCTTGTCATCGCGCAGCAAAATGTTGAAACGTGGCTTGCGCTGCTTGATCAGATTGTTTTCCAGCGCCAGCGCTTCCTTGTTATTAGCGACCACGATGTAGTCGACATCCACCGCCTCGCGCACCAGCGTTCCGGTCTTGGCATCCTCCCAACGGCCTTCATGAAAATAGCTGGCCACACGGCTGCGCAGGTTTTTCGCCTTCCCCACATAAATCACCTCTCCCTCAGCGTTCTTATACAAATACACGCCTGGCTCAGTGGGGATGGTGCGGATTTTCTGAAGAAGATCCATGCTCCGAATACTTAGTCTATTAGATGAGCGAGCCCTGATTTGGGCTGGTGAATGGAAAACTCAAATTCCCGGCGCTCACGGAGATCGATCAGAATGCCCAGCGAAGCAGTGCCGCGCCAACCGTGAAGCCTGCACCCACCGATGCCATCAGCACAAGACTTCCTTTTTTCAACCGGCCTTCCTCCACCGCCGTGCCCATGGCTAATGGAATCGTGCCCGCGGTCGTATTGCCGTAGCGATCGATATTCACGATCACGCTCTCCGGGCGCAGGCCAAGGCGCTCGGCAGTAGCGTTGATGATGCGGAGATTGGCCTGATGCGGGATAAATGCATCAATATCCGAACCCTTGAGGCCGTTGCGTTCCAGCAGCTTCGTGCAGGCTTCGGTTTGTTTGCGAACGGCAAACTTGAAAACCTGCTGCCCATCCTGATGGACGTAATGCATTTTCTTTTCGACGGTTTCGCGCGACGACGGATTCAAGCTACCGCCGCCAGGCATGTAGAGATAGCATCCGCCGGAGCCATCGACTTCGTGAATAAAGTCAATCAGGCCGACCGAATCGTCTTCGGCAGGCTCAAGAATTACAGCACCGGCGCCATCGCCAAAAATCACGCAGGTAGCCCGGTCGGTGTAGTCGATGATCGAAGACATCACGTCCGCGCCGATCACGAGCACACGCTTGTGCGCGCCCGTAGCAATAAATTGCGCGCCCGTCTGCACCGCATAAACAAAAGCCGAGCAGGCGGCGGAGAGATCGAATCCCCATGCGCCAGCTGCTCCCAGTTTGTTCTGCACCACGCAGGCGGTGGAAGGGAAGAGCATGTCGGGCGTTACCGTGCCAATGATGATGGCGTCAATGTCCGTCGGAGCTAGTCCGCGCTGCGCCAGCGCTTTTTTTGCCGCTTCAACGGCGAGATCGCTGGTGGCCACGCCTTTGTCGACCACATGCCGTTCGCGGATGCCGACGCGCGCCATAATCCAATCATTGGTGGTGTCGACCATTTTTTCGAGGTCGGCGTTGGTAAGCAGGCGTGGCGGCACATAAGTGCCGAGGGCGCTGATCTTTACTCTCGTGCGCGCAGGTTGGCTCAGTCCGTTCAATGGCAGCTCCTGATAAAGGAAACCAGTATTCTGAACGATTGAGCCAGGAATGTCTAACTCATGACCATGACACGACTGGTTCTCTCATGCCGCCAAGATGCGGCACTATAGAAAAGCCTCATCCCAGCTATGTTCTTTACGCAGCGCAACGATTCTTTTCGTATTGCATCCATTCGCGGATAAGCTCCGGGCAGGCCACAATGCCAAAATGTAACCCTTCGCCATTGGCAAGATAAATCAGCGCGGCGCGATCTACTTCTTCTAAACAGCCGAGATCGAGCAGCGGCCACAATGCGCACTCCACCGCCGAGGCCACCAGTTGATCGAGATACAAAAGATGCCCTTGAGATAAGCTGCCGGCGACGCGGATCGTAACATTTGGGGAAACCGACTTTCGTGGATAATTGCGCATATTCTCCTCGATGCCATTAGCGAACTTTATTTGTGCTGGCGAATCATGTGACTAATGATGACGCGAGGCGGGAGATTTCTTGCGTGAAGAGTTGTAAGGATATGTAAAAGTTGGTTCGGAAGAGCCGGCAGGAAGAAATTTAGAAAAAGCGATGCAGGCGAAGCGCAGAATTTAGCCAGGCACCGGGGACTCACTGCACACGCAAGAGCCCGTTACCGTTGCTTCCTTCCGGACCTGGCGGGGTTGGCGAGAGTACGTCGCGTGAGACCGATGCCTGACCGACCATTCTAGCAAACAATTTTGCTTGTCATTCTGACTGAAGGAAAGATCTGGGCGAACTGCGCTATAGCGCGCGTTTAGCTCGCTTCCTTATCAAATTACCTCATCTCGCTTTCACACGCGCAAAAGACAGGTGACTTTCGGTGCAAGAAAAGCGGAGGAATGCCTTCCCTTTAGCAGGAGATTATCGAACAATAGAATCGCCGCCGCACAACGAATCTGCGGCCAGAAGCTTCAAACATTATCCAGTGCTCGATGCCTCAAAATAATCCATATCCCGGCGTGATCCCGCTCTCGCAGGCCATCCATAAATAC
Organism: Candidatus Aquilonibacter sp.; assembly: GCA_035486715.1. GTDB lineage: Bacteria > Acidobacteriota > Terriglobia > Terriglobales > Acidobacteriaceae > Sulfotelmatobacter. The sequence goes on along the minus strand of DATHMV010000063.1, from coordinate 206,447 downwards.
TTTGAGATTTCCTTGTATTTGCTTGTCTTGATGGGGTTTGGCACGCTGGCCAGTACGGGATCGCTCGATTCGTTAACAATTATATTGGTGGGTGCTGGGCTGGCGTTGCGGGGCTATCTGCTGGTAAAGCGGCGACGCGTTGTCATCTCCGAGCGATGGACCACCCCTCTCACCGTCGCGTATTTCGTCTTCTACGCTGCGGATTATTTCCTGCTCTCCCGCGCATTCCTGCCCGCCACTGTGCACCTTGTCTTGTTCGCTGTAGTGGTGCGCACGTTTTCTCTGCGGCGTGACCGCGATTACACCATGCTGGCGATTCTTTCGTTTCTCATGGTCCTGGCCTCGGCGGTGCTCACGGTCGATAGTGTGTTCTTGTTCTTCTTTTCCGGGTTCATGCTGATGGCTGTGACCACGTTCATCCTGATGGAGATGCGGCGCTCCGGTCGCGCCTCGAAATTTCAGGCGCGGCATTCCAGCGATGCCCACGAACACCGGCATTTGGCTTTCTCGCTGGCCCGGATGACACCTGCCCTGGTGCTGATGATCCTCGTGGGTGCGGCCGCGGTGTTTTTTCTTTTGCCTCGCATGTCAGCCGGTTATCTCGGCGGCTATTCGTTTGGCACCGATCTTTCCACCGGCTTTAGCGATCGCGTGCAACTGGGGCAAATCGGACAGATTCAGCAATCGAACGCGGTTGTAATGCACATCCAGATTGCCGGAGACGATACTGGCAAATACGAGCTGCACTGGCGCGGCGTGGCGCTGGCTTATTTCGATGGCAAGAACTGGTCGACCCGTCCCGATCAGTATTTTTTGCAGCGCGAGCCGGATGGCACCTTTGCTGTCCCGCCGTTTAGCCAGGGCATGGTCGCAGCTTCGGGAGCGAAACCACAGCCGCTTCCGGCGGGAAATCTTATTCATTACCGCGTGGTGCTCGAACCCATCGGCACCAATGTTTTTTTCCTCGCGCCCTGGGCGCGGCGGGTAAAGGGATCGTATAAGGCGATGGGAATTGACGCGGGCGGCGCAATTTATGACCGCGACAGCCAGCGCGTAGTCAGCGTTTACGAAGCAGATTCCGACATTTCCAAGCCCTCTGCCGCAAAACTTCGCGAAGCCCCAAATTCTTTTCCGGCGTTCACCAATGCATATTTGCAATTGCCCTCAGTCCTCGATCCACGCATCCCGCAGTTGGCCTCCCAGATTGTCGGTTCGGCTTCCACGAACTACGACAAGGTTTACGCCATCGAGCGTTACTTAAACACGCATTACGGATACACCTTGCAGCAGCTGCGAACTCCCGTAGCCGATCCACTGGCTAATTTTCTCTTCGTCCGCAAGATGGGACATTGCGAATACTTTGCTTCGTCCATGGCCGTAATGCTGCGCACGCTGCACATTCCCGCGCGTGTCGTAAACGGCTTCCGTAGCGAGGAGTTCAACGACATTACCGGGAATTATGTGGTTCGTGCCAAGAATGCGCATTCCTGGGTGGAAGCCTACTTTCCCGGCTATGGATGGGTCACCTTCGATCCCACGCCCGGCGGCGAAATCGGAACTCCAGAGGGATGGGATCGCGCCCTGCTCTATCTGGATGCGGCGCAATCGTTCTGGCGCGAGTGGATCATCAGTTATGACACGTCACATCAGTACGTCCTGGGACGGACGGCAGCTACCGGAAGCCACAATTTGTGGGAGCAGACACGAACCTGGGTGACCGTCCGCTACGACCGCCTTTTGAACCTGGCCCGCCGAGGGCAGCACCGTGCGGAGCAATCACCCGTTCGCTGGCTGGTTGGTAGCTTGGGAGTTCTAGCAGTTCTACTTTTGTTGAGCAATGCTTCGCGCATCGCCCACGCGCTGCGCGCCAGGCGTTTACAGGCCCATCCCGAACGCTCACCCGATCAGGCTGCGGCAATGTGGTACGAGCGCATGGCGCGATATCTGGCGCGCCGTGGCATGAAAAAATCCGCGGCGCAAACCGCGCAGGAATTTGTGCACGTAATCGAAGATGAACGGCTGCGGACCCATGTAGGTCGCTTCACCCAGGCTTACGAGTCAGCGCGCTTCGGTAATTCTCCGAATGATGCGCAGCGGTTGCCGGAGTTGTACGAGGAAGTGGAATCGGCCTGCGAGGAACAACGCGAGAGGGATAAATCGTTAAGCTGATCGAACACTATTTAAAATCGAACGCCGATTAGAAATGCCAGATCACGCCGCCGCCGACCAGATAATTATGCTGCCGCGTTTTTCCTGTATCGGCCAACGGCAGATCGGGAGTTCCTGACCAGAAGTCGCGAGCCTCGCCACGAAAGCCGAAATGGCTAAAGCGGGCGCGAAATGGGTTTACATCCAATCCGATTCCCGCCTGCAGCGCGCCCGAAGTAGTTGACCCGCCGGGGTTCGCGCCGTAATAAAGCAAATTCTTGTTTTCGCTGAAATGAGCGAAACCGCCTCCAATGCTTACCCACAGCGAAGCTGCGGTATCGGGAAACAGATTTGCCCGAACCGCGGGAGTAACGAAGATCTGTTTGTAATTCGAGGGAACCACATCGGAGCCGGAATTCAATTTTTCATCGAGATTGAAAACCGCGGGAACCTCTCCCGAAATCCTGACAATCGGAGTGGTGATCAGGTGCCGCGCGTAGTTAACCTCGAATGTAAGCCCCTTGCCGGAGCGCACATAAGGATTGAAATAGGTCGCGCCTTGAATTCCCTGATCGCTGATAAAGATGCGCCCGAGAACTCCCGTCAATTCGTTTTTTTCGTCCTGGGCCACGGCAGATGCCCCAAACATACCGATGCAGATACCCATTGCCAAGACTGCGATCACTGCTCGTTTCCCAGACATCATCCCCTCCGCTTGCGGGATTACTGCTTTTTAATGAATTGATGACCTAGCCTAGCATGTGGTGAAAAGAATTCATTCGCCCAGGCTGCCTTCGATGGTTCCGTTAGTCACATGGAAGGGCATTGAGTCCGAATGCAGGGGCAATCCTCCAGAAAATGCTAAAATAAGCAGGTTACATGCCTTCAAAGAAGCTCACTTTTTCAACTCCCAGCGAGAAAAATGTTGCCGTGGCGACGGAAGAAAGCGTTGAAGCGGCCCGTCCGCCAAAAATCGGCTTCGTGAGCCTGGGCTGTCCTAAAAACCTCGTCGACAGCGAAGTCATGATGGGCCTTCTGGCGCGTGCGGGAGCCGAACTTTCCCCTCGTGCGGAAGACGCCGATGTCATCGTCGTAAATACATGTTCGTTCATCGAGAGCGCGCAACAGGAGTCAGTCAACACGATTCTGGAGATGGCAGCGCATAAAACATCCGGACGCGCGAAGAAGTTGGTGGTGGCAGGCTGCCTGGTCGAACGCTATCGCGACGAAATTCGCAAACGCATTCCGGAAGTGGACGCAGTTGTAGGCACTGGAGAGCTGGAGAACATTCTTGCGGCAATCGGTATTGAGCCGGCGCGGCCCCAAAATAACTCTCCGTTTGTCGTGCTGCCCTCGCGCCCGGAGGGCGAAGCGCGCGCCGCGCAAGGCAGATTTTCGCGCGGACAATGGGATGGCGCAATCGCAGATCTGCCGAATTACCTGTATGACGAAGAAACCCCGCGTATTCTCACCACGCCGAAGCATACCGCTTATATCAAAATCGCCGAGGGCTGCGATCATCCCTGCACGTTCTGCATTATTCCGCAGTTGCGCGGGCAATTTCGCTCCCGCAGATTTGAATCCGTAATCGCGGAAGCGGAGCGCCTGGCACAAGCTGGCGTGCGTGAGATCACGCTAATCGGCCAAGACACGACCTGCTACGGCGAAGATTTCGGCTTGAAAGATGGTCTCGCGCTGCTGCTTGAGAAACTTGCCGCAATCGAAGAGCTGCGCTGGGTTCGCTTCCTCTACGCCTATCCCAACAAGATCACGGGCAAATTGCTGGACACCATCGCTTCCCACGAGAAGATCTGCTCCTACATGGACGTCCCGCTGCAACATGCCTCCGCCTCCACTCTTAAGCGCATGAAGCGGGGAGGGGACGCGGATGTATTTCTGCGCTCGATTGCAAAGATGCGGCGCACCATCCCTGATCTCACCTTGCGCACGTCCTTTATCGTCGGTTTTCCCGGCGAAACTGAGAAAGAGTTCGAAGAACTGTGCGAATTCGTGCGCGAGGCGCAATTCGACTGGATGGGAACGTTCTCCTACTCCGATCAGGAGGGCGCGGATGCATACGCGCTAGATAAAAAGCTTTCGCCCCGCGAAATTGAACGCCGCCGCAAACATCTCATGGGAATTCAGCGGCAGATCAGCAAAAAGAAAAAGAAAGCCATGATCGGCCGGGAGTTCGACCTATTACTGGAAGGAACATCGGAAGAAACCGAGTTGCTTCTGGAAGGCCGCACTGCCATGCACGCCCCGGAAATCGACGGCAAAGTTTTCGTGAACGATTTTCCGGGTGAAATCACGCCCGAACCGGGTCAGTTTTATCGCTGTCAAATCACCGAAGCCCACGATTACGATTTGGTGGCGAAAATCCTATAGCTGCAGTGCGCCCGGCGAGTATCATCTGATTCACCAAAGAATCTTGTAGCTCTGTTCAAAACATGCCCGGCAATCGCATCGTCAAACTCCGTTGCCCCATCTGCAAAAAAGAAGTCAAGAGCGCGGACCCAGATTTCCCCTTCTGCAGCGATCGCTGCCGCACTATCGATCTTGGAAAATGGGCCAGCGGCGCGTATGTAATTGCATCACCGGTTACCGACGCGGAAGAGCAAATTCACGATCAAGCTCCAGAGGATCGGGATCGGAATCGGAATAAAGATCAGGACGAAGAATGGTGACGGAAGGGGGGAAGGCCGACAGTAGCGCCGGCGTTCCAGCCTGGGCGGAATTGACCGCCACATTCCTCGGGATCGGCCGCCTGCGGCCCGGTCCAGGAACCTGGGCTTCGGCCGTAACCACGCTTCTATGGGCGGCTGTGGCACATGCCCTTGAACCCTCCTTGCGAACTCCGGTTGCGATTGTTTTGGCGGTACTCATCACACTCATCGGTATCCCCGCCGCAACCCGCATCGCGCGAGGCTATGGAGCGAAAGACCCTCAGTTTGTCGTGATCGACGAGGTAGCCGGCCAACTCGTCGCCTTGATTGCGGTGCCGCTGGCATGGAAATATCTTCTGGCGGCCTTTATACTTTTTCGTGTCTTCGATATCGTCAAACCGCCGCCGGTACGGCAACTGGAAGCGATGCCCGAGGGTGCTGGGATTGTAATGGACGATGTCGCCGCCGGCCTTTACGCTTTGGCAGTTATGCATCTCTTGCTGCACTTTGGTCTTCTAAAATAATGATTTCTACAGTAGCGTGAGTAGTCTTTTCATGAGCCTTTCGGATCGCATCCTCGGCAAGAAAAATGTGAACGGCGGACCGCACATCGAATCAATATCGCCCATGGCGGCGCTGGCGGGGGGAGAAGTTCGCATCGCAGGCTCAGGGTTGCGGCCACAGCAATACCAAAGGCCGCGGGTACAGTTTGGCGAAATCGAAGGCGGCATCGTGGTCAGCTCCGATTCATTCCTGGTCGCCCGCGTGCCCGAAGGAGCTTCGTCAGGCCCGGTCGTAGTTTCTACCGATGGCCATGCCAGCAACGCGCAGACGGTCAAAGTAGCGCTGCCCATCGCCGAGAACCTCCATCCCGTAACCAATCCGGCGCTCGACGCCCAGGGCAACATCTACGCAACATTTTCTGGATCTCGCGGCCAAAAAGTTCCGGTGGCAATTTTCAAGATTGATACGAACTACACCGTTAAGCCTTACGTCGCCGAAATGATGAACGCAACCGCGATTGCCTTCGATCGCCAGGGACAGATGTATGTTTCTTCGCGCCACGACGGTGCGGTGTATCGCGTGGCGCAGAACGGGACGATGACCACTTTTGTTGAAGGAATGGGGGTCGCGACCGGCATTGCTTTCGACCGGAACCAGAATCTATACGTCGGCGACCGCAGCGGCACGATTTTCAAAATTGGCCGCGATCAGCAGATGTTCGTCTTCGCCACTCTGGAGCCCAGCGTTTCCGCATACCATCTGGCTTTCAATCCGCAGGGAGACTTGTTCGTAACCGGGCCGACTACATCGAGCTTCGACTGCGTACACCGCATCGACCCGCAGGGAACCGTGCACACTTTTTATCGTGGCCTGGGCCGTCCACAGGGCCTGGCTTTCGATGCGGTCGGAAATTTATATGTCGCGGCTTCGCTCTCCGGCAAACGCGGCATTGTGAAAATTACGCCGGAAGGGAAAGCCAATCTGGAAGTCTCGGGTCATGGTTTGGTGGGACTGGCCTTCGCGCCCGGCCGCAGCGTAATTCTGGCGACCACTGACGCTGTGCATCATCTCTCTTGGAATATCCAGGGATTGCCGCTGCTGCCCGAGTAGCTTGTCATCCGCGCTCCCCGCGCTTTTCATTTACACTTCTACCGTGAATGCCGAGATCATCGCGGTTGGCTCTGAGCTACTCACTCCCTTCCGCATGGATACCAACTCCCTCTATCTCACCGAGCAGATGAACCAGCTCGGCGTGGAGGTGATCTTCAAAAGCATTGTGGGGGACGACCGCAGCCACATCGTCGCGGCCGCGCAGCATGCACTATTTCGCTCGGAAATCGTCATCTTCAGCGGCGGCCTTGGCCCCACAGAAGACGACTTGACCCGCGAAGCGGTCGCGGAAGCGCTGGGCGTGACATTGCGGCGCGACGAAGATGTGCTCGCCCGCATCGAGCAACGCTTTGCGGCACGGGGCTGGAAGATGTCAGCCAACAACGTTAAACAGGCTGACGTGCTCGAAGGCTCGACGGTATTGCCCAACCCGAACGGCACTGCGCCAGGGCAATGGCTCAACGGAAACTTTGATGGGCGCGAAAACATCATCATCCTGCTGCCCGGCCCTCCGCACGAATTGAAAGCACTATTCGAAACCGAGTGCCGTGAACGCCTGCGCGCCAAACTGCCGGTGGCGCATATCGCAACTCGTGTTTTAAAGATCGCCATGCTGGGCGAGTCACTCGTCGATGCACGCGTCGCTCCCATTTACAAACGATTCACCGATGTGCAAACGACAATTCTCGCAGGCGCTGGAGAAATCCAGCTTCACTTCAAGTCGCGTGCTGAATCTTTGGAAGCAGCACAGGCCCGCGTGGACGAGGCCGCCGACGCGGTTGAAGAAGAACTCGATGATGCCGTGTACTCCCGCGACGGCCAATCATTCGAGCAGATCGTCGGCTACTGGCTGCAAATGCGCAACGCCACGCTGGCCGTCGCGGAATCGTGCACCGGAGGCTTGCTCGGCGAGAGAATCACGTCTGTAGCTGGAAGTTCGCGGTATTTCGCTGGCGGGGCGATCGTCTATTCCAACTCATTGAAGACAGAGCTGGCCGGGGTTCCGGCGGACATGATTGAACGTCACGGCGCGGTAAGCCGCGAAGTCGCAGCCGCCTTGGCCGAGGGTATTCGCTACCGCAGCGAAGCAACACTCGGCGTCGGCATAACCGGCGTAGCTGGCCCCAACGGAGGGACGCCAGACAAGCCCGTAGGCCTGGTGTTCCATGCCTTAGCAAGCGCAAATGGAACCGAAGTCATCGAGCGAAACTTCTCCGGGGATCGTAATCGCATCCGTTGGTTCGCATCGACGCTGGCGTTGGACATGGTGAGAAGAAACTTGATGTAAAGGTTTAACGCTGTTGGCTTGGGGGAGTTTGGCTAGGAGCTGATAGCTGAGAGCGAATAGCTTGCATGCGCCTTTTCGTGGCACTCGACATCGATGATGAGATACGCGAAAAAATCTCTAGCTTCGTTGGCCAAGTTCGCGAGTTTGCACCCGAAGCCCGTTGGGTTCGTCCGGAATCGCTGCACGTCACGTTGAAATTTATTGGAGAAAAACCCGAACAAGAGGTTGAGAAAATCAAGTTGGCGCTGGGAACAATAGAAAGCAAACAAATCCCTTGTCATTCTGACCCCCAAGTGGAGCCAGGGGCGGAGGAATCTCTACCTTTCTTCAGCAACGGCAAAATTGAGATGAGCATTCGCGGTTATGGATTCTTTCCCACGGCGCGAGCGCCACGCGTCTTCTGGATTGGAATTACCTCCGATTCAAGTCTGTCCTCATTGGCCGCGGCAGTGGATGAAAAATTGAGCGCTATCGGAATTCCGAAGGAAGATCATGCTTTCAATCCCCATCTCACGTTAGCCCGCGGTGCTGGAGGCTCGGGCTCACCACGTCAGCGCAAAGGAGATCATCCAAACCGCCGCTTTGAGTGCCTTCAAGAGAAACTATCAGCATTGCCTACGCCAGAGTTTGGTTCAATGATGGCTCGTGAATACTTCTTGTACCAGAGCCGTCTTTCGCCCGGCGGATCTATCTACACGAAATTGGCGGCATTTCCGTTACGCTAGCTGGCCACATCAGATGAACACATTGTTTAGCGCCGCCGTTGCAAGTTACTTCCTCGGCTCGATTCCGTTTGGATATTTATTGGTGCGCATCTTCCGAGGCGAAGATGTGCGGCAAAGCGGCAGCGGAAATATTGGCGCGACGAACGTCTCACGCAAATCGCCGGTGTTGGGAGCGCTCACACTAATACTGGACGCACTCAAGGGTGCGGTAGCTGTATTGTTTGCGGCTTACCTCGCAGGCCCGCCGATACAAGGCGTGAAGCCATTTCGGGCAATGGCTGTGGCGGCATTGTTTGCCGTCATCGGCCACATGTTTCCAGTCTGGCTGAAGTTTCGTGGAGGCAAAGGCGTTGCCACCGGATTGGGTTCCTTTTTTGTGATCACCCCGAAGGCTGTGTTGATAGCGGTAGGCATCTTTGTCGTGATCGTAGCCGTCTTCCGTTATGTCTCGCTCGGATCGATCGTCGCCGTCGCCGCTTTCCCACTTCTATTTCTGATGAGTGAACCTATAGCTGGCAAGGTCCCGACGACTTTATTTTTCATCGCCGCTACATCATTGCTCATTATCGTCAAGCATCACGAAAACATCCGTCGATTACTCACAGGCACGGAGAATCGCATGGGAGTGAGACGCGCATGAGCGAAATCGCCATTATTGGGGCCGGGGCGTGGGGCACGGCGCTTTCCATCGTTCTGGGGCGAAAGGGAACTCACGGTATTCGCCTCTGGGCTCACGAAAAAGAAGTTTGCGACAGCATTACCCAACACCGGATCAACGAGCATTTCCTTCCCGGCCAAACCATCCCTGCCAGCGTCAAACCCTGCAACGATCTTACAAATGCGCTGGCAGGAGCCTCCATGATCGTGAGCGTCATGCCGTCGCAGCACTGCCGCGGCCTGTTCGAAAAAATGAAACCTCATTTAAGCCCGGGGACAACGATTGTTAGCGCGACGAAAGGATTGGAAGAACATTCTCTTTTGCGAATGACGGAAGTGATCGCGCAGGTGCTGGCGAACAGTGGCGGTCAACCTCTCCGCATCGGCGCATTGAGCGGTCCATCTTTCGCGCTGGAAGCTGCTCGCGGAGATCCTACCGCCATCACAATCGCATCGAGCGACGCAGAGTTGGCGCGGACCGTGCAGAGGGAATTCAGCGATCCCAGCTTTCGTATCTACACGAATGACGATCCAGTGGGAGTCGAATTTGGCGGCGCGTTAAAAAATACAATCGCGATTGCCGCGGGAATATGCGCCGGCCTAGGCCTGGGACATAACTCCGTTGCCGCTCTTATCACCCGTGGTTTAGCTGAGATGACGCGGCTGGTAGTTGCTTGCGGCGGCAAAGCCGAAACCATGTCTGGCCTCGCGGGCCTCGGCGATCTCGCGCTGACCTGCACCGGTGGACTTTCGCGCAACCGAAGCGTTGGTGTGGAACTTGGCCGCGGTCGAAAGTTGCCGGAGATCCTCGCTGGCATGCACGGCGCCGTGGCTGAAGGAATTTTCACTACCACAGCTGCCATGGGACTAGCCCGTACGCGCGGCGTTGAGATGCCGATCACTGAACAGATGCACGCCATCCTGCATCGAGGCAAGTCTCCTCGCGAAGCAATTTATGAACTGATGACCCGCAGCGGCAAAAGCGAAGCGCTTCGGGCATAAAAACAGCCATACGGCTCTGGTTATCTGCATAAGCCGCACCGGACGTGCGTTTTCATTGGTACTTTCGTAATGGCGAGAATTATAGTTTCCAGCTTCGCACAGTCACTTCCAAATTAAACTTCTATAGATACCCGTGAGCTCCGCCGCCACTTCGCTCGACGGCGCTTCCGAAGTAAATCCAGGAAGCGGCTCGTCTACCGCGCCTACTACGGCGCGCATCCCCATTCTGTATGTAATTCTCGGCGTTCTGCTCGTCATCAGCATCGTCCCCATGTATTTTTATTCGGCTCAGGTGGAGGCCATCAATCGCGACCGGCTGAAGACCAACGAAATGCTGCTGCAGAATACCGTAACCCGCTCGCTTGCCGACGATTTGTCGCAACATGAGCGTTCGCTGCGCATGATGCTGGCGAATCTCTCATCGGCCATCGAGATATCGAGTGGCGGAGATATTGGCAGCAAGAATATTGAAGCGCCGGAATTACGCGCTTTGTTGGAAAACTTTGTGTCGTCTTCCGATGAACTGGCCTACGCAACTTTGCTGAATTCAGACGCGAAGGGAATCTCGGCTGGCCGAATAGCCCCGGATGCCTTCCTGCAGCGCGAATTGCAGCACGCCTACGATGCCGCCCGCGATGGCCGGGCCTATAACGGTCAAGCGCTTCAGGTGGAAGACGGCAAGGGTTCGCGAACGGTTCTTCTTTTTAGCAGTCCCGTGAGTTACGGCGGACGTTTTCTTGGCATGGTCGGCGCTGTCGTTGACTTGCAATTTCTGATTCGACGCTTGCATGAGGTCAGTGGCGGAGGTCTGATTCCCTATGTCGTTGACGCACAGGGGCGGCTCGTGGCCGCAGGCACGCCGCAATACATAACCGGACAGGACATGACGAGCCTGGAGATCGTCCGCAACTTTGTGGATGAGGGCAACAAGGCTCAGTTGGCCGCTACCAAGGAATTTGCCGACAAAGAAGGCAACAAAAGCGTTGAAATGCTCGGCACCTATAGCCCAGTGACCAGGCTTGGTTGGGCGGTAGTGGTGCAGAAGCCGCAGTATGAAGCGTATCGCGGAGTTTACGAAATGCAGCGCACAGCCCGCCTCCTTGCGCTGCTGGCTGTGTTGCTCAGTATTGGCGTGAGCATTTTTGCGGCCCGCAGAATTACCAATCCGTTGCAGGTTCTTACGCAATTCAGCCGTGCCTTGGCGCGCGGGGATTTTTCCCAGCGGGTTCATCTCTTGAGCCGCACGGAAATTGGCGAATTGGCCGAAACCTTCAACACCATGTCAGGCGAACTGGAACACTTTGTCGAAGACCTGAAGCGCGCCGCCGAAGAAAATCGCGCTCTGTTCCTCGGCTCGATTCAAATGTTGGCCGGTGCTGTCGACGAAAAAGATCCTTACACTCGCGGCCACTCCGACCGGGTTACGCGTTACTCGATGCTGATCGGCAAAGAAATGAATTTATCGACATCGTTTCTGGAAACGCTGCAAATTTCGGCGCAGCTTCACGATGTCGGCAAGATCGGTATCGAAGATCACATCCTTAAAAAACCGGGCGCGCTGACTGCCGAAGAGTTCGAAGTGATGAAGACGCATACGACCAAGGGCGCGAATATTCTGCGTCCGGTCACGCAGCTTGCCGAAATGCTGCCCGGCATCGAACTCCATCATGAAGCTCTCGATGGCCGAGGCTACCCATATGGTCTTCAGGGCGAACAGATTCCATTATTGGCGCGCGTCATCGCGGTAGCCGATACTTTCGACGCATTAACCACGAATCGCCCTTATCAGCATGCTCACACTCCGGACGAAGCCTTGAAGATTATCCAGAATCTTGCCGGTAAGCGGCTGGACCCCGCGCCGGTAGCCGCTCTGCTGGCGGTTTATGGACGCGGTGAAATTCGCCTCCAGCGCTTCTCCGTCAAACGGCCAATCGTAGCGGCCGCAAATCCATCCGCCAGCGCCCCAGCTGCGGCGCCCGCGCTTTCCGTTACAGAAGAAGCTAATCTGGAACGAACGCGCGTTTAGAATTTCTCTCCATTCCCGCTAAACCCTGTGCGGCAACGGCCGTGCACCAAACCGCTATAATCAAGCTCTGGGAATTTTTCATGATTCAAACTTTATTTGGGAGCACGGAAGAAAAGAAAACCGGCCTGTTCGAGCGCATGAAGCAGGCGGTCACGCGCACGCGCGAAAATCTTGCCGAGCGTATTGAAGAAGTCGTTTCGTTCAGCAAGGAAATCGACCGCAACACGCTTGACGATCTGGAAGCGATACTACTCGGCGCCGATCTTGGAACTGCGACTACGCAGCAGGTTCTCGACAAACTTCGTGAGAAAGCCGACCGCAAACAGATCAAAGATGTGCAGGAACTCAAGCGCCTTCTAAAAGAAGAGCTGCTGGCGATTCTTCTGGCCGCGAATACTCGTTCTGTTACACGAGTAGACGGCACTCCCGAAGTGATTTTGGTCGTCGGCGTAAATGGCACTGGCAAGACAACGACCATCGGCAAACTGTCGCAGGTTTTACGTGCTGAGGGTAAGAACGTCCTGTTGTGCGCGGCGGATACTTTTCGCGCGGCAGCGATCGATCAACTGGAAATCTGGGGACAGCGTACCGGAACGGAAGTGATCAAGACCAAGCCCGGCGGCGATCCAGCAGCCGTATTGTTCGACGCGCTTCAGGCCGCAACAGCGAGGAAAGTCGACTACGTAATCGTCGACACTGCCGGCCGCCTTCATACCAAGACCAGCCTCATGGCTGAACTCGAAAAGATGCGCCGCACCGCGCAACGCATCATTCCCGGCGCGCCCCATGAAACATTGCTGGTGATGGACGCGACCACCGGCCAGAACGGCCTGCAACAAGCGCGATTATTCACCGAATCCGCGGGCGTGACCGGAATCGTGCTCACCAAACTTGATGGAACCGCAAAAGGTGGCGTAGTGCTTGCTATTTCACGCGAGTTGGGTCTGCCGGTGCGATACGTCGGCGTGGGCGAAAAAGCGGGCGATCTGCTGCCATTTGATGCCAGAGAATTTGTGGATTCGTTGTTCGAGTGAAATCTGCATTCATTGTGAAATCGCAGGACGCTTAAAGAAAATAGAAATCTCCCTCAGAGAATGTCTGATCGTTCCACTGACGAACATTTTCTTCGCCGGGCGCTGGATCTCGCGCGCCAGGGCATCGGACTAGCCGCGCCCAATCCATACGTAGGCGCCATTATTACTGATCCACAGGGTAATGTCGCAGGTACTAGCACTTATACTTACGCTGGAGTGAAGCACGCCGAAGTGCTTGCCCTCGAACAAGCCGGGGAAAAAGGGCGAGGCGGAACGCTCTACATCAATCTCGAACCGCACGCCCATCAAGGCCGTACGCCGCCATGTACCGGCGCTTTGATCGCCGCCGGCGTTCGCCGCGTGGTTGCATGCATGGCCGACCCCAATCCCAAAGTGAGCGGCTTGGGTTTCGAAAAATTGCGAGCGGCCGGAATCGATGTGGAAGTTGGCGGACTGGAAACGGTAGCGCGCAAACTGAATGAAGCGTTTGCCCGCTATATTCGCCATGGCGTTCCGCTTGTCACATTGAAGTCCGCGATGACGCTCGACGGCAAGATTGCTCCGCCGCCAGGATTCGAATCGAACCAAGTAACAGGAACTCCTCCCGGGGGATGGATAACCGGCGAACTCGCGCGGGCAAACGTGCACGAGCAACGCCATCAAAGCGATGCCATCCTGGCAGGTATCGGCACCATTCTCGCCGACGACCCGTTGCTTACCGATCGTAGCGGCCTTCTGCGGCGTCGTCCGCTAATGCGCGTTATTTTGGATTCACGCTTAAGATTGCCTTTGGAGTCGCGGCTCGTAAGCAGCGTCAATAACGAAAGCGGCTCCAATGGTGATGTTTTAGTTTTCTGCTCCTCTGGAGCGAAAGAAAAAAAGACAGAACTGAAAGCGCGCGGAATTCAGATAGAAGAAATTGCAGCATCAGATGGCCGTTTGGACCTAAACGCAATCATGCAGCGCCTGGGACAACTTGAAATCACAAGAGTAATGATCGAAGGCGGAGCATCCGTAAACGCAGCCACGCTCTCTTCTGGAATCGTGGACAAAGTATTTCTGTATTACGCGCCGAAAATTATGGCGAGTAGCGACGCAGTTCCATTCATAAACAGCGGGGAGATCATGCAGCAGAACAATCCTCTTCGTCTAAAGAATATTCACCTCCATCGTTTCGGAGAAGACGTAGCCATAGAAGGATACTTGCGTGATCCCTATAGCGAATAATTGTTTTCTCGGCGAACTCTGTGGCTCCGCGATGAATTATGATGTCCTGTTTCTGTGGGGATAAGCATGTTTACCGGCATCATTGAAGAAGTAGGAAGCATCGCTGGCATCGAACAGCGTGGTGAAAATCGGCGCGTCACAATCGGCGCAAAAAATGCACCGCGAGAACTCACGCCCGGTGACAGCGTGGCCGTGAGCGGAGTTTGCCTCACCGCGCTGGACATCAAGCGTGATTCGTTCTGCGCCGATCTCGCTCCGGAAACCTGGGCGCGAACATCGCTTTCGCGCCTGCACAAACGGGCGCTGGTGAATCTGGAACTGCCCATGAAAACCGATGGGCGCTTCGGAGGTCACATCGTGCAAGGGCACGTAGACGGCGTCGGCGAACTCATCGCCCTCGAACGCATCGCCGATTCAGAAAATTGGTGGTTGCGAATCTCATTACCAAATGAGATCGAGAAGTACACAGTTTATAAGGGATCGATCTGCATCGAGGGCATTAGTCTCACGGTCGCGAAACTCGAAGAAAAAGTCTGCACGGTCGCAATCATTCCTCACACGGTCGAGATGACCAACCTGCACTCACTCAAGCCTGGTGACCCCGTAAATCTGGAAGCCGATGTGATTGCTAAATATGTCGAGAAGATGATGGGCAAAGCGACGGGCCAGAGATCATTCACCGTGGAAGAGTTGGTGCGGCAAGGATTTTAGTGACCGATCTCAAGCCGATTCCGCCAGCGAATGCGGGGCTTTGCGCAGATTGCTTCCACGCCCGCTGGATCACATCGGAAAAAGGTTCGACTTTCCTGCAATGTCGGCTTTCGTTTGCGGACGAGCGCTTTCCGAAATACCCACCCCTTCCGGTTCTTCATTGCGATGGATACACCAAGATACCCAGCTGACGAACTTTCTCAGCATTCCAGCTTCAGTTCATCCAATTGCAGAAACTCCTGCACGATCGGCTCAGTGGATTTTTCCATTTCGGCGTAGGAATTGAAAAATGTGGCATGCCCTTCGTGGAGAAATACGATGCGGTCGGCGAGCTTGTTGGCCAGGCGCATGTCGTGTGTGACAACGATGCTCGTCAAATTGAGTTGTAGCTTAAGGCGCTTAATTAAATCACCCAGCAATTGCGCCATCAGGGGATCGACCATCGTCGTGGGCTCGTCGTAAAGAACGCATTCCGGCCGCGCAGCCAGGGCTCGAGCGATTGCCACCGAGCGTTTCATGCCGGTCGATAAATCCGATGGCAGCAAGTCGCGCATTTCCTTTACACCCACCATTTGCAGCAGGCCATCGACAATCTGATAGACCTGTTCCTCTGACAACTGCCGGGTCTCGCGTAAAGGGAAGGCAACGTTCTCGCCAACGGTAAGGGAATCGAAAAGCGCCCCGTTCTGAAAGACCATAGTGACTTTTTTCCGGATCGCTTCCATTTGATCTGGGTCGAAATTCGTAATGTCCTCGCCGGCTACGATTACTCGACCAGAATCGGCCTTAAGGAATCCCATAAGCAGACCCAGTGAAACCGATTTGCCGACACCGCTGCGGCCCAGAATGCAGACAGTTTCTCCCGGCATCACGTTAAAGCTCACACGGTCGAGAACCGGCTTTTCGCCAAAAGCTTTGGAAACCTCGATAAATTCTATGTAGGGATGCTTTTCCGTTTCGGCCATGTAATTAGATCGAGATTATATTTTCCAGCATGATTAAGTTCTTTGCTCAAATGCCTGCAATTCCTCAGGAGTATTCAGGTTGCGAAAAATATCGACCGAAAATCCCGATCGTTCCAGATACTTTTCCTCGATACATCGTACTTCGACTTGCTCCAGCAGCGCGCCAATCTTATTCCGGCCATCGTGCAAAGCTTTCTCTGCCAGATCAGCGAAGCTACGGCGATACACCGCGCACAGCGGCTGCCAACGTCCTTCGGTTCGCGGCACAATCACCTCTGCGGTAGATGCGTCCTGTGCCTGCTTAACCAGATATTGTAAAAAAGCTGACGACACAAATGGCATGTCGACTGCCAGCATCAGATTAAGCTCGCTCTGCGAACTCCGCAGTGCAGCGTGAATCCCTCCCAGCGGACCGCATTCCGGAAAAATGTCTTCCACTACCGGAGCAAACATCGCGAACTTCTCGCGGCTGCCCACGATCTGTACCAAGCCGGTAAGTGAGCCCGCCAATTCGATAGCGTGAGATAGCAGCGTATGGCCATTAAAATTTATAAAGGACTTATCCCGTCCCATCCGCGTGCTCTTGCCTCCCGCCAGAATAAAAGCGTTCAGGTTATTGACGAGCGCGCCCTGCATGCGGCGATCATACACTGTTGATTACGCGAAAAGTTCCATGACGGGCAATGTTTTGCCCATGTGCCGGCTCTCGTTCTCACGCGTGGAATCCATCGATAGTTTCGATTGGACTCGCCTTCCGCTCAAGCCCTAAAGTTACTTTAGAGATTGGACACGGCCGCTATATCTCTCATTCAATTGCAGGGGTGCTCATTTTCTGACGATGACGAGAACGTATCCCCAATGGTCTTCGGCGTATCAAGATTGTAAGAAATTTCTGCCCGGCAAGGTGACGATGAACGATCAAATCCTTGCTAACATGAAGAGAACATAGCGTTAGGCACCATACGAATCGAATCCAATGGAACCTGAGAGCCTGCAATTGGACCAGAAAAGCGACGAATCCCAAGAATTGAGCGTCACCATTCGTGCGCGAGAAGCCGCCGATGTACTCACCCTGGAAGAAATCGCCAATCTTGCGGCCAAAGAAGGCCAGCCCGCCGAAACTTTGATGAACGTGGTGGCCTTGATCGCCAAACGCTTCGAAACCGACGTTTGTTCCGCGTATCTGCTGGAGCCTGATCGGGCGAATCTTGTGCTAGCCGCGACTGTCGGCCTGCGGCGCGAGTGTATTGGCCGTCTGCGCATGGCTATTCATGAAGGTTTGGCCGGTTTGGTTGCGGAGCAGGTTCATCCCATCGCGGTGGAACATGCGCAGAGTCACCCGCGTTTCAAATATTTTCGCGAAGCCGGCGAAGATGCGTACCAGTCATTTCTCGGCGTACCTTTGGTCGATCGCGGGGTCTTGCAAGGCGTTCTGGTAGTCCAAACGGTTGAACCGCGCGCGTTTCGCGAGGATGAGATTCAGATGTTAAGCGAAGCGGCCGCGCAAGTCGCGCCCGTAGTCAGCGAGGCGCGCACCCTCGATCGCTTCCTCGCGCCCGCTCAGGAACGGCTTTGGGCTTTAGCGCGTAATTTATGGTGGAGCTGGGATCACGACGCCGTCAGTTTGTTTCGCGATCTCGACCCGTTGCGTTGGCGGCAACTGAATCAGAATCCGATTTCGTTGCTGGCTGAGTTTCCGCTGGCAAAGTTGGAAGCTCGCGCCACCGAACTCGTGCTTCATAGCCGAATCAACTATGCGTATCGCCGTTTACAGGAATATTTAAGCGCCGACCGTACCTGGGGGACAAGGCATGCCGGAGTTTTGCGGCCTCTACCCGTTGCTTATTTTTCCGCGGAGTTCGGCATCCACGAATCGCTTCCGGTGTATTCCGGCGGTCTCGGCGTGCTAGCGGGAGACCACATCAAAAGTGCATCAGATCTTGCCATTCCGTTGGTGGGCGTCGGCCTCTTCTACGGTCAGGGATATTTCCGGCAACATTTGGATCAAAGCGGCTGGCAGCAGGAAGAATATCTGCAAACGGACGTAACCCAGTTGCCTTTGGAAGCCGCGATCGGAAAGAACGGTCGGCCGGTAGTTGTGAAAATCGAAACTCGCACCGGCCCCATCCATGCCAAAGTTTGGCGTGTGGCCGTTGGACGCTGCGATTTGTTTCTGCTCGATTCGGATGTCGACGGCAATGATCGCGATGACCGCAAGTTGACCTCACGCTTGTATGGCGGCGACGCGCGCACCCGCATCCGGCAGGAATTGGTGCTTGGCGTGGGAGGTTTCCGCGCGCTCAAGGCCATGGGCATCACGCCCGGAGTGCTTCACCTGAACGAAGGACACAGCGGTTTTGCCGTATTAGAAGCGCTGCGCACGCGCATGCAGGAAGAGGGAATTGCTTTTGATGGCGCCGTGCCCCGCGTATCGCGAGAGGTTGTATTCACAACTCATACACCCGTTCCAGCCGGTCATGATCGTTTTAATGCCGAGTTAATCGAAGAGCATCTCGGGCCTCTGCGCGACGAATTGGGACTTTCCCCGGAAAGCCTGATGGGATTGGGACGTGAAAAACCGAGCAACCAGCAGGAAACATTTTGCATGACCGTACTGGGCCTGCGGCTTTCGCGCCGCGCCAACGCAGTCTCCGCCTTGCACGGCGAAGTATCGCGCGCCATGTGGACGGGGCTGTGCCCCGGCAAGCCGGAAGACGAAGTTCCCATTGGACACATCACCAACGGAGTTCATGTTCCTTCATGGCTGGCTCCGCAGATGTTCCGCCTCTATGACCGGCATTTGGGCACGAATTGGAATCAGCGCGGCAGCGACGCGCGCACCTGGGAAAACATCGAGGCTGTAGATGACGGCGAGCTTTGGGAGACGCATCTCAGCCTGAAATCGCAACTCCTCGAGTTCGTCCGCCGCCGCGCGGTAGAGCAGGCCGAACACCGCGGCGAGCCCTCGGAAGTTTTGCAAAGATTCAGCAGGGTGCTTAGCCCGGATGCACTCACCATCGGATTCGCCCGCCGCTTCGCAACCTACAAGCGCGCCAATCTTATTTTGCGAGACATTGAAAATCTGGCGTCGATGGTGAACGATCCCAAACGCCCGGTGCAGTTCGTATTTGCCGGCAAGGCCCATCCTAATGACGAACCGGGCAAGAAACTTTTGCAGCAGATTGCCGAATTAATGCGCAATGCCCGCTTCGCGGACAAATTCGTCTTCGTCGAAGACTACGACATTAACGTCGGCCGCTACTTTGTTCAGGGAGTCGATGTCTGGCTGAACAATCCGAGGCGTCCTCTGGAAGCATCCGGCACCAGCGGCCAAAAAGTTGTCTTGAACGGCGGGCTCAATCTTTCCATTCTCGATGGCTGGTGGGCCGAAGCCTATGACGGAATGAACGGATTCGCCATCGGAACCGGCAGAACCCACGCCGACGTCAACCTTCACGACGCCCGCGACGGCGAGGATTTGCATCGCGCACTCAAGGAGGAAGTCATTCCCCTGTTCTATCAGCGTGATCGGGATGGCCTGCCCCGAGGCTGGATCAAGCGCATGAAGCGAACCATCCGTACCCTTGGATGGCGTTTCAACGCCGATCGCATGGTCATGGATTACACCCAGAAATGCTATGTTCCGGCGGCTGGGGGCACCTCGAGTGATATGAGATCCCCGTTTTGATGTGTTTGCGTAAGAACGCAATGGGCCATCCATACGATGGAGGCTCATTTTTCGCTAGACTCTGCCCGAATCGCCGATAGTCCTGTTACGCCGTGGCCTCAACCCGAAAGTAACCTACCCAAAAAACTGCCTTCGGGAGATGATGACCTTGCCTTCGGTACTCCGGGTTCGCACCGAAGCCAGGTTTCGGAAGTAACCATCATGCCGCAGAAAATCATGGATGTTCTTATGCTGGGGCGCTGCTCACACGAGTTCTCCTGGCCGCGGCGCGCTGCGGATGGGGAGTATTACCAGGTTTGCCTGCTTTGCGCGGCCGAGTACAAGTATGACTGGGCTAGCATGCGCCGCATCGAGCGGGTGGAGCACACCAAGCCCGATACCGTGATCCGGCGCAGCCATACCCGCGAAAAGCGGCCATCCTGGACGCCACGCGCCCGGCGTTTAAAGCTCGATCTGGCCCTTCGCTATCGGGTGAATAGCACCAGCACATGGTACGAAGGCACCATCGAAAACCTCAGCCAAACCGGAATCCTGTTTAAAGGCCCGCAACAGTTGCCGGTAAATGCCTTGATCGAAATGGTTTTTGAAATGCCGGAAGAAATCTCCGGCCAGAAGAATCGCAGCGTGCTTTGCCAGGGCCGCGTGATCCGCTCGAACGATGTTATGCCGGGCAAAAAAGCCGATCAGGACCCAGAGAATGGTCTTTTGGCAGCATCGATCGTCGACTACAAGTTCATCCGCTAATCACGATTCCGCTATTCGGAACATCGCCGCCTTGATTTCCGATTTTCTACTCTAACCAGCGGCGCTTCTTTAAAACTGTTTATCTCTAAGAAAACTCTCACGATCCTGTGCTTCTCCTGGCAAACCTTGTTCTGACTTCGTAACATGCAATTTTTTTTGTTGCGCTGTAACAATTCTGCGCTACAAACCGCACACTGATTTTCGGACGTCCCTGCACCTGCTCTGTCCGAATTCATTTGATCGCATTTTCCGCAAAGTCTGTAATCACCGGGCTCTGTCGGCCCATAGCCGAAAGGAGGAGCAATTCTCCGGTCGAAGGTTCTGCCAATTTTGGCGGCAAGGCAAATCTTCGCTTACATCCGCTCCGGGATTCCGTCCCCGGCTCTTTCAATGGCCCCATCGGGACCGCAGCATTTTCAGAAGAAAGAACTCGATAAGGAGGAGTCGTGATCAAGATCAGAATGGCATGCAGTTTTTCTATAGCTGTGCTGTTCCTCGCTGGAGCGGCACTTGCTCAGACCGACCCTGGAGTTCAAAGTGGCAGCCGCGGTACCGGCGCGGTGCTCTCTTCAGTCAGCAGCAACTCGGCTTTGTTGGCATTCTTTACCGACGGCCAGGCGCGTTTTCAAACCGTCGAATCGGTGTCGGGCAACCCCCAAGGTAACAATGGCCTCGGACCACGCTTTAACTCGAACAGTTGCAGTTCCTGCCATGCCCAGCCGGCTGTGGGCGGCAGCGGCGCTGCTACCAATCCGGAGTTTTCCTTCCCCTCCAATGGAGTCGCTCCCGGCAACACCGTCCCGTCTTTTATCACGGCCAATGGACCTACTCTCGAAGCCCGTTTCCCATTTTTCTTTAACAGCAACGGGTCGGTGAATACCAGCGAGCCCAATGGAGGCGTGGAAGAGCTTTATACGGTGACTGGACGCTCCGATGCCGGCACCTGCAATAACAGCACCACGCTGCCGCAGCCCAGCTTCGCCACCGCGGTGGCGGAGGGGAACGTCATCTTCCGCATTCCAACCCCGACCTTCGGCGCGGGCCTGATTGAGAATCTCGACGATTCAACTCTCTTAAACAATCAGTTGAATAATCTCAACAACAACGTCGGCGTGTCCGGCTCTTTTAACCGCAACGGCAATGATGGCACCATTACCCGCTTCGGCTGGAAGGCACAGAACAAGTCATTGCATATCTTCTCCGGCGAGGCCTACAACGTGGAGATGGGCATCAGCAATGAATTGTTCCCGCAAGAGCGTCCCCTGCCCGGCGAAGATCAGCTCACTACCGGTTTGCCGACGACCTGCTTGAATCTGGGCGGCAGCGGTTATCCGGAAGATACGTCCAATCCAGCAGCTACTCCCAACTCGGCCGTGCTGGATGACGTTTCCGCCTTCGCCAACTTCATGCGCTTCCTGGCTCCGCCTCCCACTGGCACTGTGGTGCTGAATGGAAGCGCTGTCAGTTCGGCGACCATTTCCGCCGGGGCTGGCTTGTTCAGTTCCATCGGCTGCGCGACTTGCCACAATCCTTCACCGGGAACGACGCAGGTCTCAAACTTTACTACGGGACTGAGCAAAGTTTCCGTGCCCGCGTATTCGGATATTGAAATCCACGACATGGGAACACTGCTGGCTGACAACGTCTCGCAAGGCAACGCGGGCGGCAATCAATTCCGTACTGCTCCTCTGTGGGGGCTTGGACAGCGCATCTTCCTGTTGCATGACGGCCGCACCACAAATTTGCTTACAGCCATTCAGGACCATGCCAGCCACGGCAGCGAAGCCACTTTTGTGGAAGAGCAGTTCTTTGATGACCTGACGACCACGCAGCAGCAGGAAATTTTGGACTTCCTCCGTTCGCTTTAGTTTTTACTCACTCTGGGAAGGCGAGGCACGCAAGTGCCTCGCCGGCTTTTTTTAAAGTTTTAGTAAGTGATTGTCTAATTGGTATGAGCCAGCCTTGGGAGGACTGATATGCGCTCTCGAAATGTTTCTTGTCTGCTGGTTCTCGTCTTCTGTTTTCCCGCCTGGAGCCAAAGCGCAAAACCGCAACCCCCCTCAAAAAATGGCGGCGATTTTTCCGACGTGGTTGAACCGCTGAACAAAGTGCCGCAGGGAGTGATTCTCGTGAAGGGCGCCTGGGCAAGCGCCAGCGATTCCGTCACTCCGCTACCGGAAGGCGGAAGTGTCACCGGCAATGTTTTCAACGATCAGTACTTCGGGATGAACTATACCCTCCCTCCCGATTGGACCGAGAAATACAAAGGCCCACCCCCATCGGAAACCGGCCGCTACGTTCTCGCGCAGATCACACCCGCAGACACATACAAGGCCAGCAGCCGTGGAAATATCCTGATCACGGCGCAGGATCTATTCTTCACGCCGCTGCCGGCTAAAAATGCGCTCGATCTGGTCAATTATTCGAAGAATCATTTGCAGGCCGACTATAAAGTGGAACTGCCTCCGACCCAGACCAAGATTGCAGGCCAGCCCTTTACCTTCTTTGCTTACTGGTCGCCGTTAGCCGAGTTGCATTGGTACGTTCTGGCCACTCAAATCCGCTGCCATGCTGTGCAGATATTGCTGACCAGCCGCGACACCAAACTGCTGGAAAGTCTGATCCTGGATTTAAACAGAATGAAATTACCCAGTGAGGCCGATCCGGCAGCAGGAACAGGCGGAGGCGCGTTTCCCGTCTGCATCAAGGATTATGCCGAAGGTGAGAATGTGATTTCGCGGGTCAACCCGGTTTTCTCGGAACATAGGTTCAACGCGGTCCCGGTGCGAATCATCATTGACAAGAACGGCAAAGTAAAACACATTCACTTCCTCCGTGCATTCCCCGATCAGGCAAAAGCCATCACCGACGCCCTGAAGCAATGGACCTTCAAACCTTATTTACGCAATGGGAAACCCATTGAAGTAGAGACTGGAATCATGTTCGGGCGCTCACCATATCCCGCCAGACGCGCAGCAGAAGCCGCCGCGACCGAATGATCAATTCGCGCGCTTGATCCCTCTGTCGTACACTCTGGAAGCACGTCGACTCCGTCATGCCTCCAATCACGGCCTTGCTGCATACCAAAAACGATGCTCTGCGGCTGGGCCGTGCGCTCGAAATGCTTCTCCCCTGCGCCGAGCTTCTCATTGTCGACCACCGCTCCAGCGATGCCACACTTCGCATAGCCCGTGAATACGGAGCGCACACGATTCCGGCAGATCAAACTGCCTCGGCTGTGCATTACTTGGGAAAAGCGCGCCACGATTGGGTTTTCTGTCTGGCTCCCTCCGAATCGATTAGCGAAGGCCTTCAGGCGACGCTTTATGAATGGGCTTCTCTCGCAACCCATAACATTGCTGACGCGGCAGCCTACTCAGTAGCCGTGCGCGAGCAGATATCGGAAGTATGGCAAAACCACCCAACGCCTGAAGTCCGCTTGATCCCGAGGAATTGGACCCACTGGCGAGGCTGGCTCCCCGGTCCCGGCCCTTCCGCTAAAATATTGGAAGGACAGTTGTTACGAATCGCCTTCCCCTGACGCATTGTCCTTTCGGACAGTGACTTCAGTACCTTAGCCGCGGCCAGATCGCGCACTTATAATCGCTCAAGAGAAAGCAACACTCGCGTTCCTTAGGAAGACGTGCGTTTGCAGCTGCAAAGCACGCCTTTGAGGCTCACAAACTCAGTGGACCCATTTTTCGCATCGGCGATCTTTTTCCTTGGGCTGTCTTTCGGCAGCTTTCTGAATGTGTGTATCTATCGCCTGCCCTTGGATTTGTCGGTGGTAAAGCCGCGTTCGGCATGCCCCAAATGCAAGCGCCTGATCGCGTTTTACGACAATATTCCGGTGATAAGCTGGCTGATTCTTTTGGGCCGCTGCCGCCACTGTAAAGTCCGCATTTCGCCACGCTATTTATTTATCGAATTGCTCACCGGATTTCTTTTCCTCGGCTGCTATGCATATTCCGGATTGACGCTACTCACGCTGAAATACTGCGTCTTTGGATTTCTTATTCTCGGCCTTATCTTCACCGATGCCGAAACCAAGCTGCTGCCCGATAAGTTGACTTTGCCCGGCCTGGCTCTGGGGCTGATTTTTAGTTTGCTGGTCCCAGTCAACGATATGGCTTCGCAATTTCTGCCGGGAGCATTGAATCTGCCGGTAAGCGCGGATATAGCCGCTCGCATTTTTTCGTTGTTCGATTCGCTGCTGGGCGCAGCCCTCGGTGCGTCCTTCATTTATGGTGCAGGCGCCATCTACCTGCGCTGGCGCGGCATGGAAGGCATGGGTTTTGGCGACGTGAAACTGATGGCGATGGTTGGTGCTTTCGTGGGCATGAAGCTGACCATTTTCACCATCTTCACCGCATCGCTGGCGGGATCCTTATTTGGCCTGGCGACCGTTGGAATGGTATGGATTAAACGAACTCACCGCTTCACGCATCGGCTCGCCAACCTGGCCGCTGCACGCCGCCGCGGATGGCAATCGGCGCAAATGGTCTATCGCTATTACCAGATGCCGTACGGCGTCTTTCTGGGCAGCATGGCGCTGCTCGCTCTTTTTGTTGGCAACCGCTTCCTGGGATGGTATGCGAGGTTTTGGTGGTAAAACTCATCGCCAATCCGCTCGTGCTGCGTGCAGCAATAGTGCTCTTTGCCGCGGCGTGCTCGTTCATCTTCGTGATCGCTGTCATGCGCCGCATGCGCCGCAATCTGGCCGCCGAGGCCGATCTTGACTCGTTCGCCCCGCCTACTCTGGAAACGCTTCCGATTCACCTCTATAACACGGTGATTCAGCAATTGAAACAACAGAAGCACGAACTGCAAGTGCAGACGCTTACCGAACAGCGCCGCGCCCGCACCAGCGAAAATTTGAGCCAGACCGTGCTTTCCAATCTTCCCTCGGGTGTGCTCGTCTTCGGTGTCAATGGCTTAGTTAAGCAGGCCAATCCCGCAGCCAAACAAATACTCGGCTTCCGTTCGCTCTCCGGAATGAGTTCAGAAAATATTTTTCGCGACGCGCGAATTTGCCAAACGGATTCGCCCACGGACCACTCCAACCCGTTCTCCGATGAGCCTCTGCGGCTAGTCGAAGAAGTTCAGGTTGTGTTGCGCGAGGGCAGTCACCGCCGTCAACTTGAGGCTGACTACACGACCCCCGCAGGCGAACAACTTCACATCGCGGTCACGGTTTCACCAATCCCAGCGGTCGATGGCAGCCTGCTCGGAGTGGCATGCCTGATCAGCGACCGCAGCGAGTTTGAAGAAATTCGCCGGCAACAAGAGTTACAAGGAGAAATCTCCGCTGAGATGGCGCTGCAACTGCGCACTTCGCTCGCTACAATATCCGGCTATGCCCAGCAGTTGGCTGACAATACCGATCCTGCTGTCGCCCCGCAATTAGCCGCTGATATTGCCAGTGAAGCCGCCGGGTTGGATCGCCGTATGGGCGGATTTCTCGCGGAAAAACGTAATGCCTCCGGCACGTCGGCTCACGCCAGCGCCGTAGGGCGTGCGGTATGAAATGAATGTGAACGGAATAATTAAAAGATCAGTCAGGTCCGCATTGCGGATCAGCTTATAAAGGCAGGTAAAGGATACCAGGCTATGAAACTCAACTTGCAGATCGCATTCGTACTCGCGTTGTCCACCATGTTAGGCATTGCCTCGGCCGCTGCACAGAACACAACTGCGTCTCCCGATCAAACCTCATTGGGCGATTACGCCCGCAAAGTTCAAAAGAATCCAGCTAAGGCTAAACCAAAAGTTTTTGACAACGACAATCTTCCCAAAGACGACAAGCTCTCGGTAGTTGGGGAACAGACGGCTGCCAATACACCGGATAACGCTACTGCCGAAGCCGATTCGAAAACTGCGGCCACCGGTGATGCGGCGAAGCCCGGCGACGATGATCCCGCCAAGAAGCAGGCCGAATGGAAAACCTGGCAAGACAAGCTGTCATCCCAGAAAAACTCCATCGACCTGGCCTCTCGCGAACTCGACGTGCTGCAAAAGGAATATCAGCTCCGCGCAGCAGCCATGTATGCCGACGTAGGCAACCGCCTGCGCAACTCCTCGCAATGGGACAAGGAAGACGCCGACTATAAACAGAAGATCGCCGACAAGCAGAAGATCCTCGACGAGGCCAAGCAAAAGCTCGACGACATGGAGGAAGATGCCCGCAAAGCGGGCGTTCCGGCCGCCATGCGCGAAACGCAGTAATCAAGCTTTCGCGATTGGGCATAACTAAATTTTCGCAGGCATTTGCTCGCGCAGCCGCAATATCTGCCTGGCGTGATGCTGTCCGTGAATCACATGAAACTTCCGCCACTGCGCGGCTGTAAATGGTCCCAGAATCGGATGATCGAGTAGTTTGACTCTGCGTCCAAACTGAACTTCGCACCGTGTGATGATCTCATCCATGGCTGCGATCTTCGTCCCAAATTCGGCGCGTACCGTCTCCACTGGCAGACCGCGCGGCACGGTCGGCTTCGGCGCTTTTCTTCCTTTCGGCAAATAATTGAAGCCTAACACCAGAAATCTTTGCGCAATCTGTTTCATCGAGGTACGGGATACCATCGGCGTGCCTGCGGCCAGGAGTCGCTCGAAGCCCTTGGTCGTTCCCGTGTAGGTGAGAAACAGATGCTCCAGCACCTCCGCCGCGCACCACTTGCCCTCGGGATGCCAGCTCAATTGCTCGTTCGACATGCCGCTGGTCGCGGCATCCAGAGCCAGCTTCAACTGAACAAGTAGGGAATCCATGCTGCCAACCCGTGTTTCCGCAGGCTTCAGGTAAAATGTTGCGCAATAATCAAATCATCCAGAGTTATAACAGGAAGGTCGCTATGAAGACGCGGGAATTCGTTCAGGAGAGAGCTATGGATGCTGACGTTATGCAATCGATTCGCGGCAAGCGCACAGCAACCGGTAAAATTCTCTCGGTCATACTTTTCCTGACTCTCGTGCTGCTCATGGCATGTGACTCCAACACGGCCAAACCACCCGAAGCGAAACCTGAGCCAAAAGGCCCGGAATTGCTCACCGGCCGCGCCGCCTTCCAAAAGGTTTTCATCGCCGCCCGCAACTACGCCGTGGATGTAAAACCATTTCGCATCGAATCCACCCCCACGACCGACGGAGATGGTCACGATGGTAAGTCGGCCGTATGGCGCGCCAGCTTTGCTTCGGCGGTGCAGCATGGCGTCAAGCCTTTCATCTGGTCCGGCAGCAATGCGCAGGATGCTCCCTCGCGCGGCGTTTCTCCCGGCAATGAAGACGTCTACAACCCGAACAACGCTTCGACTCAGGTTTTTGATGTTGCCTTTCTAAAGGTCGATTCCGATCAGGCATTTGACATTGCGCAAAAGCACGGTGGAGACAAAGTTCTGGAGAAAGATCCCTCCACTCCAGTGATCTATGTCTGCGACTGGAACCACAACACCAACCAATTGGTCTGGCACGTCATCTATGGAGCCAACCGCGATAATGCCAGACTCACCATCGCCGTAAACGCCACATCCGGCGAGTTCCTTCGTGTGGAGAAGTAATGTATTTGGGCTAATTACGGTGTTCCGTGTAATTGATCGTGAGAAAATGCGGTTGGGCTTTCATTCTTGCGGTTCGGCTAGTTTGATCTGATTTTCAATGGAAGAAAAAAATCGGCACAATGCCACGGAAGACGCAATCGCGCTTTTAAGCGCCTGTCGTTCGCCGAAGGAAACGATATCTTCGATAGAATACTGGAGGCGTAAGCGGTCGGTGGCGCATTGTGCGCTCAACAATTCGATTTTCGCGGCGCGCAGGTCGGAAGCCAAACGGGCGATTCCTGCTTGTTTTCTCAATTCATCGGTTGACATCTACACTCCTGGTTTAGAAATGAAAGGTGCCGCGTGTCCGCCGGAGCCATTTCTTCCTTGGGGGGAAGGCTGCAACCAACCAGTTTAGCTCCGGCAGCACGCAGTTTTGTGGACACATCAATCGTATGTTGTAGATTATACACTGTTAGTTGAACATTGTTCAAATTATTGGGCCTC
Source organism: Candidatus Aquilonibacter sp. (assembly GCA_035486715.1). Taxonomy (GTDB): domain Bacteria; phylum Acidobacteriota; class Terriglobia; order Terriglobales; family Acidobacteriaceae; genus Sulfotelmatobacter. The sequence continues at coordinate 177,916 of DATHMV010000063.1, read as the reverse complement.
GCTGTCGATATCGAATACTACGGAGCCGAGATTTTTGCCCAGGCAAGCTGATCCTCAACTGGAAAAACGCATTCTGGAAGCCGCCAGCCGGTTGCGCGCCCGCGGCGGTGAAAAGGCGCTCACCATGCGCGCGGTGGCCAAGGCTGCGGGCACAACCACGCCAACAGTCTACGAACGGTATCGTGACCGCGACGATATCCTTCGCGCGCTGCGTATCCAGACGCGGATCGAACTCTTCGCGACTCTTCGCGACTCCCGCTCGCTGGTAAAAGCCTGCGAAGGTTATCTCGAATTCGCCCTCGATCATCGCCACGCCTATGAGGTGCTTTACGATAATTTTGCCGAGCCTCCGTCTTTGCACGAACCGTGGCCGTCGTTCAACCTGCTGCGGCAACATTTGACGCAGCGCCTGGGAGGGAACCCGCGGCAGCACACCCGGCTCATGCTGTCATTGTGGTCGCTGATGCACGGAACCGCGATGCTCTTAATTCGCGGCGGAGTCGTGGATCCACTGCGCACCCAAATGTTTCATGCCTGTCTCGATGCGGTGGAAGTGATTGTCGAAGAAACGGCGCGATCAAAAAGCAGAAGTCGCTCTGGCCCGAAATGGCCTGCGAATTTGATCTTAGGAGAAGCGGAAGAAAGCAAAGTAATCCACGTTGAGCATGGCGAAGAAAAATCTAGAACTGGGGCGCGGCGCAAGAAACACAAATAAGATCTCAGCCGATACGCTTCGTATCGCCAAAGAATCCGCATTCTCTACGGCCCTTTTGCTCCTGCCTGCGTCTTTAAGCGATTAATTGCCTTCTGCGCTTGCTCCGATTCCGGTCCGTGCGGAATAATTTTCAAATAGCTCTCGTATTCCTGGCGGGCATCATCCGGCAGTCCCAGTTTTTCCAGGCAGACCGCGAGCCGAATGGTCGCGACTGCGTCATTTTCTTTGTACCCTAGAGCTTCGCGGTAGCGTTCCTCGGCCGCTTTGTAGTTTTTTCTCTTGAAGTAGAAATCGCCAACCTCAATGCTTTTTGCCGCCTTGTGCGGATCCCAAACGTGGAACTCGCTAATCCCGCTGTTTCCGCCCGATGTCCCGGCATCCGCTTCAGCCACCGCCGCCGAGCTTTTCGGATGCGTCTTGTCGTCGTCGTCCGGAGCGCTCAAATCCAACTGCGTATCTTTGCTCGAGCTTTGCCCCAAATCCGATCCCAAATCATCCGCGCGCACGCGATCCGAGCGCGGGGGCGCCAGATTCGGCGCCTGCTGCTTGGTGGAATCGCTCTTTTCGGAAGAAGATGAGGAAGGCGGAGCGGCCGGCGCTCCATTTTGCTGAGCCCACATCGCGCAGCTCAATCCAAACAGCAAACCTAAATTCTGCAAACGTCGCATGGATCTATTTTACCCTCGCTTCGCCGCGCTGTGGAAATTTCGCAATTCGTAAACTCCGTAGTAAGTGGACTATAAGTTAACTCTCAAGTTACTGATAACTAGACCTTGTTCCATTTTTGTAAAAGAAATGCGCTGGCATTTTTATCCACGACCTCCAGCCCTATACTGACGCCACTTGGGGGCCGTAAGCCCGATTCCAACCTCAACCCTTCACAACACCCACCAGATAATTTGCAAAGGAGACTTATGAAAGACCTACGCATCCCACGATCAATCCTCAATATCCTCGCCCGCCGACTTACCAGCTCGTTAGTTTGCCTGTTACTTTGTTCAAGCATCGCTTTCAGCCAGCTTGCGAACCACATCAACTCCGCTCCAGACACACCGGTGAGCGGAACCAACGCCAGCGATTATGACACCTACGCTTTACCCAGCGCCCTGATGACCGGGGCAACCGTGGATCTTCACTGGAACTCCGTAGATACCGGATCGGCTATGTCTGGCTGTCCCAGCATCAGTTTTAGCACTTTCGATTCGAGTCTCTCGACCATCATTACCGATGGATCGGGTTCGGGTAAATTCATCAACTTCATCGTCATGCCCGTACTCGAAGGCGGCAGTAACGATATCACCCCAGCCTACGTGTTTACCCAGCTATGGGCAAACAATCTGGCCGATGGCGGTTGCTCCGGCTTGGGTAGCGGAGATGTTCTCGTTTGGTCCGCAAGCGAACCGGTTCTTCCCGGCAATTACATCTATGTGAACAGCCGCTACTGGCAGGAAACCAACCAACCCTGGAGCAGCAGCAATCAATTTGTCGGCACTTGTACTACAGGCACCACCGAGCCGGCATTTCTCAGCACGGCATCGTCTTATACCGACAACAATTGCACATGGACGAACGTAGGGACAAACGCTCCTCCGCAAGATGTCTGCTTCTCCAGCTACTATTCTGGTAATTTCGGCGGTAATACGGGCTGCTATAACGTCAACGATCTGCCGAGCGGGGAAACGCTAACCAACCTCGAAACCGGATTTCCGGTGTCATACGAGACGCCCATGAAAACCGCGTACAAGAATTTCATTCAACAGGTCATCACTCATTACCAAACGAGTCCTCCCACTGGCCTCAAGCTGGGTTACATCCGTTTTGGCTTGTCGGAGGGCGGAGAAACTGTTCCGATTGCCAGCCAATACTGGCCCTATTTCAAAAACCCCACTGGCGAAGGGCCTTCTTCCGGCGCTTCAATCGTTTATCTCTCCTACGACTATGAAATGATGCTCTTCGAGAACAACAACAATCAGGTGAGCGGCAGCGATCCGGCCATCCCTCTGCAAGCCGATATGAATGCCTGGGACGGCATCAATGACTATCCCGATCAGGAGGCGACGTATGCTACCGGAAACAATATTGGGATAGGAACCAACGGTCTGCAGGTAAGCGATGTGACCTCCATCAACGCCATCGGTTGCACCAGTTCTTCCACGTCAACTTATCCCGTGAGCGGTGATTGGTGTTACAACTTCCACAGATACTGCGCGACAACCATGCCCAATGGCAACTATCCCATTTGTTCACTCCAAACGCTTCAGCTTTCCACACCGGGAGACAATTCCACGACTGCCGATCAAGTCGGATCCCTTTCCGACGAATACTGGGAAAACGGATCAACCTGGGAAAACTTTCCCGGGCTCATCCCAACAGCCGAGCAAAATGGAGCAAATAATCTCGAAATCTACACCTGCGACATTCTGTACACCGTCATGTACGCCTATACTACAAACAACTACCCCGGGAGCAGCAACTGCGGAACTAACGGCAATGCAGCCAACGGCGCTTACGAAACTGATTACCAGAACACGTTTGCGCTCTTCCTCAACTCAAGCCAGCCGGGTATCTATAGTCCGGTTCCGGGAGCTGCCATACAGAGCGATAGCTCCGTGACGCTGTCCTGGCATGCATATTCCGGTGCGTCATCGTATGCCATGGAAATTGGTGCAGCGGAAGGAGGAGCGGTTTACGTATCTCCAGTAAATGTCGGAACCGCATTGAGTCACACCTTCAGCCTCGGTTCGTCTCCTCCCACCACCGGAGACCCGGTTTGGGTGCGGTGGCGTGCGCTCAACAGTACGGGTGGAATCCTGCTGCAAGTCGACTATCACTTCGTTGCTCCCTAACCGTCCGTTAGAAAAGATGCTCATAGCCAAAGCAACCCCGCTCAAGCGGGGTTTGCTATTTTTGCCCAATCACAAAGCAGAATTTTTGCCTAAACAAACTAATCGGAGTGAAACCGGATTTTATCGGGAATTAAGGATCAGCCAAAGCTGCTTCACTCAGCAGGCAAAAAAAGCAGGCCGCTCAGGGGGAGGCTCGAGCGGCCTGGTTGGCTAAGTCCTCCGGGGAGGAGGATAACTTGATTTACATGGAAGACGGATTGTTCTGCCCGGTCGTCGCGGGAGTCGCTGCCGGCTGGTTGGTATCGCCAACCGTATTGGTCATCAGCCGAACATCCACTCGACGATTGTCCGCGCGTCCCTGCTTGGTCTTGTTCGTTTCCACTGGCTTATCCTTGCCGAGACCGATCACATAAATCTTGTGCGCCGGCACGTTATATTTCGAAGCCAGGTACTGAATCACCGAGTTGGCGCGGCGTTGGCTCAGGTCGTAGTTATATTCCGCCGATCCCACGGCATCCGTGCTGCCCTCGAGAGTGATGATGTAGCCTTTGGTGGTGGAAATGCTTCCCGCCATCTGATCCAGCGCGCCTTTAGCTTCGGTCGTCAAATTATCTTTGTTGAAACCGAATTTCACCGAAGTCTCGGCCACAGGGCGATAATTATCCAGGTTCGCAACCGTGTTGGTTAGCACGCTCACCCGGCCGTTGGCAGCATCGGCGACTTGCTGCGCCGAAGATGCATTTTGGCCAGCCGTCTGTGCCTTCTGATCGGCTTCCGCTGTCTTGGCATTCACAGCCTGAATGCCCGCTTGAGCGCGCGCATCCACATCTTTAATGTCTTTGCTGTTCTTCGCCGTCATGTCGTCAAGTTCATTCGTCTTGTTGATCAACGGCGTGGTTTGTTGCTTTACGTAGTTTTTGCTGGTGCAGCCTACCGAGGCTACCATGCTGGCTGCCAATAAAATCGTTAACGAAGTGCGAGTCATATTGAAGCGGCTCCTTAATTGATTGTCTCAGCGCGACTGGGTTGCCCCGCGCGCGTACTTTACTTCAGGCCCTGGGAACTACACCTACCAACGCATTCCACTTCTACTTTTGCACGAGTGGGGCCAGTTCCGAGCGTTATACGGCCACAGCATAAGTATATATTTTTTCAATGGCTTGCAGCTTTCTTTCAAGGCATGACCATTAACCTCTCAGGCTCCCGGCAACGCAAACCGCACACGGGATATGGAAATTTTATACGGTCGCCGATGGCCTAAAGCCGAACGCCAGACACCTCTTTTTCATGACATTCGTAATCTCCCGGAGGCGCATTTCAATGGCGCATTAAAGCCATACGCTGCTATGTTTTCGCAGCGTTCGCCTCACGTGGGGATGAGGCGAATGAACCGCCCATGCTTCGTACCACATGCTACTGCCTTCTATTTAGCCTAATTCCGCTCGGGCAGGCGCTTGCGCAAACGCCCAGAGACGACTCTCAGGAGAACAAACTTCTGGTGATGGAACATCTGTGGAACGAGGCGCAGGTGAATCGAGATGCTCGTGCCCTGGATGGCATGATCGGCGAGGCCTTCGTAAACACCGAATATGACGGCGAGGTCAGCGATAAAAGCAAGTTCCTGGCTGACATAAAAGATCCTCAGTTCATACCCACCACACTCACCATTCAAGACGTCAAAGTAAGCATGTACGCTGACTCTGCAGTAGTCGTCGGCATCTATCACACCAAAGGCACCTACCAGGGAAAACCATACGAACACTTCGGCCGTTTCACCGACACTTGGGTGTATACGCAGGGCCGCTGGCAATGCGCGGCCAGCCATACCAGCCTGCTCAAAAAATAACCTTTATTCACGAGCAAAACAAATTGCTTCAATAAAAAATTTTCATCAGTGAATTCCGCTTCGTGGAAGCTCACTCTCCAATCCACTAATGTAGGTTTCGTTCGCGCGAGAAGACCGGAATTCCATGGAAGCGCACTCCCGACCACCCCGATGGCAAACTCTGTTGGCTTTCGCCATCATTTATTTCGTCTGGGGTTCCACATTTCTCGCCATCCGCGAGGGAGTGCGTGAAGTCCCGCCGTTCCTGCTCGCCGGCATGCGTTTCTTCGTTGCCGGCATCGTGCTCTACGCCTGGATGCGCGTCAAAGGCGCGCCGTCGCCGACACGCCGCCAATGGGCATCAGCTACGCTGCTCGCCATGCTCATATTTGTCTTCGACTACGGCCTGCTATTTTGGGCGGAAAAGCGTGTACCCTCGGGCATCGCCGCGGTCATGATGGCAACTATCCCGGTCTTCATGGCGCTGGCGGAAATTTTATTCCTGCGCACGCAAAAGTTAACCGTTCGGCTGGGATTCGCGCTGTTGTTGGGTATTGGTGGCGTCGCAGTGCTGGTTAGCCATTCCGCCAGTTTCAGCCAGGCAGCTATCGATCCTCGCGGCGCAGCCGCCTTGGTGTTTGCCGGCATCAGTTGGTCCACGGCTGCGATCCTCACTCGCAAACTGTCGTTGCCCGAATCGAAAGTGATGAGTTCCGGCGCGCAAATGCTGGCCGGAGGAATTCTTCTCACACTATCCGCAGCGCTGCTGGGAGAGTTCCAAGGCTTTTCCTTCCACACAGTTTCCACGGAAGCGTGGCTGGCATTGACCTACTTAATCGTCGCTGGCTCAATCATCGGTTTCACCGCCTACGTCTGGCTCATCCATCACGAATCGCCCACTAAGGTAGGGACGTATGCGTACGTGAATCCGGTGGTCGCGGTTCTCCTCGGATATGCCCTAGGGGGCGAATCCTTGGGTGCGCGAACCGTCGCAGGAACATTTCTCGTGCTGGTGAGTGTAATCGTAATTACAACCACTCCGAAAAAGAACACCAGCCAGAAGCCGAGCATTCGAGAAGCGGAGCTAGCTGAGCCTAGACGCTAATGCCACATCTAAGGCCGCGTCATCTTCTCCGGCTTCACCCACAAATCAAACTCCTCGCCCGTGAGATAGCCAAGTTTTAAAGCTGCCTCGCGCAAACTGCTATGCTCCACATGTGCCGTATGTGCGATCTGCGCCGCCTTATCGTACCCCACCTTCGGCGCAAGAGCCGTCACCAGCATCAGCGAGGTTTTCACGTACCAGTCGACTTTCGCACGATCCACCTCGATGCCCTTGATCATGTACTCAACATAACCATGGCAGGCATCGGCAACCAGTGTGACCGAGTGCAAAAAGTTATAAATGATCACCGGCTTGTACACGTTGAGTTCGAAGTTGCCCTGCGAGCCGGCGAATCCCACCGCCGCAGTAGCCCCGTGAACCTGCACGCACACCATGGTCATCGCCTCGCACTGTGTCGGATTTACCTTGCCCGGCATAATCGAAGACCCCGGCTCGTTCTCAGGAATGGTAATCTCGCCCAGCCCGCAGCGTGGCCCGGAAGCCAGCCAGCGGATGTCGTTGGAAATCTTCATCAGCGAAGCCGCCAGAGTTTCCATCGCGCCCTGCGCGAAAATAATCTCATCATGCGCGGAAAGCGCGGCGAATTTATTGCCATGCGAGCGGAAGGGGAGTCCCGTCAGTTCAGCAATCTTTTTCGCAGCCCGCTCGGCAAACTCCGGATGCGTATTCAATCCCGTCCCGACCGCCGTCCCGCCAATGGCGAGATCGTACAAACCTTCCAAAACCTGTTCCAGTCGCTTAATATCGCGGTCCAGCAAGCTGGCCCACCCGCCAAACTCCTGCCCAAAAGTTAAAGGCACGGCATCTTGCAGGTGCGTGCGCCCAATCTTCACCACATCATGAAATTCTTTTGCCTTGGCCGCGATCGCATCATGCACGCCGCGAATTGCCGGAATCAGAGCGTTCTTTACTCGATCTGCTGCCGCAATGTGCATCGCCGCCGGAAAAGTATCATTTGACGATTGCGACATGTTCACATCGTCATTGGGATGAACCGGTTTCTTCGATCCCATTTCGCCGCCCGCAATCTCAATGGCGCGGTTCGAAATGACCTCGTTCACGTTCATGTTGGTCTGCGTGCCGCTGCCCGTCTGCCAGACGCGAAGAGGGAACTGATCGTTCAGCTTGCCGGAAATCACCTCATCCGCGGCCTGAACGATGAGCTTGGCTTTATCCGCCGGCAGCTTGCCCAAATCCTGATTCACCAGCGCACAAGCCTTCTTTAGCGTGCCGAATGCTCGAATCAACTCCGGCGGCATGGTGTCGCGTCCAATATTGAAATGCAGCAACGATCGCTGCGTCTGCGCCCCCCAATAAACGTTGGCGGGGACCTTGATCTTTCCCATGCTGTCGGACTCGATGCGGGTGCGGACTGGCTTTTGGCTGGAGGTAGACATAGAGTTTTCTCGATGTATGCGGGAGTGGTTAAAGGACCGTAAATTATAGCAAGCTGGAATTAAGCTTCACTGTAAGTTCGTGTCGGAATGTCAGCGATCAATTCTTCTAGTGTTTAACGGTTGACGTTAAACGCTGCACGTAATACAATGATATTGTGATTAAGTCGTTCCGTGACGCGCAGACCGAGCGGCTTCATCAGCGGTACCCTAGCCGTCGATTTCAGGCTATCGAGCAAATCGCACGCCGAAAGCTCCGCCAGTTGGCCAGCGCTACGGAATTGCGCGACTTGGCAGCACCGCCAGGACACCGCTTGGAAGCGTTGCACGGCGACCGAAAAGGACAGCATAGTATTCGTATCAACGACCAATGGCGTCTCTGTTTCATCTGGCGTGAAGGGAACGCACACAATGTTGGATTGTGGACTATCACTAGCGACTTGTGGCAAGCAGCACCTTACAATTCGGGGACCTGAAAGAGGATCCGTACAGGAGCAACATCCATGCCTAAATCTCAAAAACTCCTCCCGTCCATCCATCCCGGCGAGATTCTCCGCGCCGAGTTCATGGAACCACTGCAGCTCAGCATGAACCGCTTGGCACTCGATCTCCGCGTCCCGGTAACCAGAGTGGCCGAAATCGTCCACGAGCGCCGCGGCATTACACCCGACACGGCGCTGCGCTTGGCCAGATACTTCAATACCAGCGCGGGTTTCTGGCTGAATCTTCAATCCGCCTATGATCTTGAAGTTGCTCAAGATAAACTCTTGCGCACAATCGAACGAGAAGTTCGCCCTGCCTCATTCGTGGCTGTGAATGCTTCTTCTTAACTCGCCGCTGAATCGATTCCGATTTCGTAGTTTCCCGCGTGCTAGAATCAACGGTTTCTGACTGCGACATGCCCGATATTCTTGCCGCCGAAGACCTGGAAACTCTCCCTCAGGTCAAACTACGTCCGCATCCGGAGACGCGCACGGATGTTCTCGTCATCGGCGCCGGCCCCACCGGCCTGGCCTGCGCCATCGAAGCGCAAAAAGTCGGACTAAAAGTCATCGTGCTCGACAAGGGCTGTCTGGTGAATTCTCTCTATCATTATCCTCCGGGCATGATTTTCTTTACCACGCCGGAACTTCTTGAAATCGGCGATATTCCATTCACGACGGCCCGTCAAAAGCCCAATCGCGAAGAAGCTCTGGAGTACTACCGCAAAGTCACCGATCATTACCGGCTCGACATCCGCCAGTACGAGTGGGTCAAAACCGTGATGGGCAAGGACGGAAACTTCAGTATTACGGCCACGGATCGCGTGGGCCGTCCACGCGATTACATTACGCGCAAAGTCATTGTCTCCACCGGCTATTACGATCTATTCAATTACCTTGGTGTTCCCGGCGAAGACCTGCCCAAGGTTTCGCACTACTACGGCGACGCTCATCCTTATTACGATACGGATGTCCTCGTAATCGGAGGCAAAAACTCCGCCGCCATCGCGGCGCTCGATCTATGGCGGCATGGTGCGCGCGTCACACTGGTTTATCGCGGCTCGCAACTCCATCATCACGTCAAATACTGGATCAAGCCCGATATCGAGAACCGCATCAAGGCCAATGAAATTGAAGCCTATTTCAGCAGCACTGTACAGGAGATTGGCGTGGATCATGTCGTGATCCACACACCACGCGGGCCGTTGCGCTTGAAAAACGATTTTGTGCTGGCGCTAATCGGCTATCACCCCGACTACGATTTCCTGCGCAGCATGGGGATTGAACTTTCTACCGAACAACATCGCCCGGTTTGCGATCCGGTCACGCTCGAAAGCAATGTGCCGGGAATCTATGTCGCCGGCGTGATTGTCGCAGGATCGCGCACCAACGAAATTTTCATTGAGAACGGCCGCTTTCACGGCAAGCAGATCGCCGACGACCTAAAGCAAAAACTCAAGCCCTAGCCTCGGCCCGACGTGGTGACGCAAATTTTCCGCGTCTCTACAAAACGGCTATTTCAACAAGTACTCCTTCACAAACATAACGGTCGCGTAGAACTGATAGTCCTGGTTCTTCTTCTTGGCAAATCCGTGTCCCTCATCTTTGCCGAGCAGCCACCATACAGGAGTTCCATTCTTACGTACGACTTGCACCATCTGCGCCGATTCACTCGCCGGCACGCGCGGATCATTCTGCCCCGCAATTACAAACAGCGGCCTGGTAATATTCTTCGCATTATTTGCAGGAGCGATTTTCTCCAGAAACTCGCGCATTTTGGGATCGCGCTCATCGCCATACTCGACGCGCCTCAGATCCTGCCGGTAGCCGGAGGTATGCTCCAGAAACGTGACAAGATTCGATGGTCCTACCTCATCGACCGCACAGCAAATGCGATCGTTGTATTGCGTGGCCACCGCCAACGTCATGAATCCACCATAACTTCCGCCGGTAACCATCACCTTGCTCGCGTCGAGGTCGGGCTGCGTCTGTATCCAATCGAGCAGGGAATTGATATCTTTGTACGAGCCTTCCCGCAGAAATCCGTTGTCGAGCTTCTGGAATGTCTTGCCATACCCGGTTGAGCCGCGCACATTGGGATAAATAATCGCGACGCCGAGTTCGTTGATAAAGTAATTGTCTTGCCCGCGGAAATCGGGCCGCTCCTGGCCTTCCGGCCCTCCGTGAATATTGATAATGACCGGATGTTTGCCGCTAAACTTCGCCGGCGGTTTGTATAAGAAACCGGAAATCGAACGGTCATCCCACGATTTCCAGTGAATCAACTGCGGCTCTGCAAACTCCGAAGCGTTCAGGCCACCGGTTTCACCATAGGTCCAGCGCTCCAGCTTTCCTGTAGCTACATCGAGTGAAAATGTGTCATACGGATGGTTCGCTGTATCCAGGCTAAAAGCGAATTCGTGGCTATCGTGCCACTTGATGCCGAATGCCACGCCGGCAGGCAATTTGGGAATGGGAACTTCTTTGTTGGCTTTCGTGTCGTACACATGCAGAGTACTGATTCCATCTTCATTCGATTCAAACGCGATCAATCGTTTGTCCTTCGAAAGGTCGAATTCGTCGACGTCCCATTTGAGGTCCGGAGTCAGCACCTTGCTCTTATGCGCTGCCAGGTCGATATAAACCAGGCGCTGGAATTCCGAATCCTGATCGCTGGTGAAGTAAACACCTTTGCCGTCTTTGCCGAAGCGAGCATTGGCGTACGCGACTGTTTCCGTTCCCGTTTTTGGAGTCAGCAGTTCCTTCTTGCCGGAAGCAACATCGATCAACCATACATAGCTCTCTGCGGCCGATACTCCATTGATGGCCAACAGTTGTTTGCCATCGGGTGACCAGTCTGCAACCTCCCACCCACCGCCTTCCATCTGCGCAACCATACGCGCGCTGGCAGCATCGTTCGCGCCCACCACCCAAATATCGACATCATTCCCCGAACGTTTGGTGGAACCGTAGGCGATGCGATCTCCCTGATACGACCAACAAGGGCTCACATTCCGCGATTTACCGTCCGTCAGCAATGTGATATTTCCATTCGCAACATCGTAGCGATAGAGCTGATAAAATTCGCCGCCGCCAATATCTTTGCGGAAGACAAAGGAATCACCAGTTACGGGCTGATAGAGAGCGCCCGCGATACGGTCCCGAAAGAAAGTAAGTTGTGTACGTGCCCCGCCCGGAAACTTCACCTGGTGTACCTGATAGGTATCACCGAAACGGGTTTCGATCAGCATCTCGCGTTTGGTTGGATGCCAGCTTTGCATGACGTCCGCACGGAACTCGCCGTAGCGGCCCGCAGTTTCGGCAATAGCGGCGGGAATCTTAGGAATTCCTTCTGCGACCAGGTTTTCATTGGGGCCAATGTCCTCGCTCTGGGCGAAAGCAAGCGCTGCGAAAAATACGAGCGCAATGGCGTGCAAGATTGTGGATCGTTTCATCAAGAAATCCTCTTTCGATTCGGACGACGGTTCAGATATTCGGTCAGCGAAATCGCAGCGTGCATCTTAGGCGGAAGCTGAAACCGGAGTCAACCGCGAAAGGGACGCGGAAATCGGGAAGCCACAGATTTGTTACCCTAGCCATTCGCATGGAACCTCAACCCGAGCGCGAAATACCTTCGATTTCTTTGTCGTCGTATGCGCGGTTGGTGCGTACAAACCGCAACTTCCGGCGGCTTTGGCTGGCGCAAATCGTCAGTGAAATCGGCGACTGGTTCTACACGCTCTCCATCTACACGCTGTTGTTGCAGTTGACCGGACGCGCGAGTTCCGTTGCGCTCGCGCTGGTTTTGCAAGTTTTACCGCAGACCTTTATTGGCCCGACCGCAGGCGTGATAAACGACCGTTTGCGCCGTAAACATGTAATGATTACGGCCGATCTGGTTCGTTTCGCCGTCGTGCTGGCCATGCTATTGGTGCGCTCGCGCTCATCAGCGTGGCTCATCTATCCTCTCCTGCTGGCTGAAACCACTATGGCCGCGTTCTTCGAGCCGGCGCGCAACTCGGTCATTCCCAACATTGCCGCAAAAGATGAAGTCCTCATCGCCAACACGCTCTCTTCCGCAACGTGGTCCGTAAACTTATTGATCGGTGCATCCGTCGGGGGACTGGTAGCGGCATTTTTCGGACGCGATGCCGTCTTCATTCTTAACGCATTATCTTTTCTCGCCTCGGCAATTTTCATCGGTGGAATGCGCTTCACAGAGCCGCACGCCGAATCTGCATCGCCCCTGCGCCCGAGTGATCTGGTGGACTTTTCTCCTGTGCTCGAAGGCATCCGTTACGTCCGCAACCATCGCACTCTGCTGCCTGCAATCTTCGCCAAAGCCGGCGAGCTGATGATCGGCCCCAGCTGGGTTATCTTCACGGTGCTTGGCGCGCACGAGTTTGCCGTGCACTGGCACAACATCGACTCCGCCCGCGGATCGATGCTAGGTATGAGCATCCTACTCGGCGGGCGCGGCGTGGGTGCGCTCTTTGGCCCTATGATTTCCGCTCGGTGGGCCGAGCGCAGCGACCGGCGTCTGCAACTGGGCATTCTCTTCGGCTATCTCACCATCGCCGCCGGATACGGAATGCTCGGAATCAGCCGTACAGTTTGGATGGCTAGCGCATGCGCCATGCTGGCCCATGCAGGAGGGTCAACAGTATGGGTCTTCTCCACAACGCTCTTACAGCTTCATAGTGAAGATCGTTTTCGCGGCCGCGTTTTCGCCGCCGACCTAAGCTTCTCCATGCTAACCATCGCCACCGGTGCGTACCTCTGCGGACGTTTTCTCGACGCAGGCATTTCCGCTCGCTCAGTTGCAAGCTGGACGGGCCTCCTCATGCTAATCCCAGCCGGATTATGGACACTAGCCACGCAAACGAAGCGAACCAAAGAACTATGATTTTTAGTGTCGCGCGAGCAATAACAAAAAGACCAGATGATTGGATGTTGACAAGATCGTGATGTCATCCCGACCAGAGCGCCAGCTCTCAGAGGGACCTAACGATGCCCCGCCATCGGCATTGCAGCTGAAGTTTCGATCCGAGGCCACGCGTTCAGCACGACGTCCTTTAATCTGTAATCTCATCCACCATTAATCCGATCGATCTTCGCCGCCATAATGAAATCACTCTCGGTAAGTCCATCAACTTTGTGCGTCCACAAAGTAACCCCAACTTTGCCCCAAGCCAACAAAATATCCGGATGATGCCCCTGCTCCTCCGCGACCGCACCCACGCGGTTCACAAACTCCAGCGCCTTGGCAAAGTCCGGAAATTTATATTCGCGATGCAGATGATGCTCATACACCACGCTCCACTCTGGAACGCTCTTATGCAGTGTGTCGAGTTCTTTTCCCTTAAGCGGCGGCACACCTCCGCGGCAGGGAACGCATTGTTTATCGGCTAACTGTTCGGTCATGTAGTTTTCTCCGCCGTCATGATATTCCAAATCGGCGGTGATGGTTCACATTCAAACTGATACGATGGCGGACAATGCAGAAACAACTTTGAAACCTCGCTCCCAAATGAAGCATCTTTAACGTTCACTCTGTGACCTTAATGCCTGGGGCAGCAAGAGAATGACTGAACAACCGGCACGCACCGCTTCTCCAGGCAATCCCTGGCTGGTCGCGATCGCCGTCATGCTGGCCACGTTCATGGAGGTGCTTGATACCTCCATCGCCGCCGTCGCGCTCCCTTACATTGCGGGCAGTTTGTCAGCCACCAACGACGAAGCAACCTGGGTGCTGACCAGTTATCTCGTCGCCAACGCCATCATCCTTCCTGCAAGCTCGTGGTTTTCGCTGCGCTTCGGACGCAAGCGCTTTCTCATCACCTGCATCGTGATCTTCACCGTATCGTCATTTGCCTGCGGTGCAGCCACGAATTTGGCTTTGATCCTGCTGGCGCGCGCCGTGCAAGGTGCAGGTGGAGGCGCACTGCAACCGCTCTCGCAATCGATCCTTCTGGAAACTTTTCCCCCGCAAAAGCGCGGACTCGCCATGGCAGTTTTTGCTTTGGGCGTAGTAGTTGCGCCGGTGCTTGGTCCCACGCTTGGTGGATGGCTCACCGATTCCTACTCATGGCGTTGGGCGTTCTATATCAACATTCCCGTCGGTGCATTCGCCATCTTTATGATCTCGCGCTATGTCGAAGATCCTCCCTACATCAAGAACGCAAAGCCGGGAAAATTCGATGGCATCGGCCTGGGATTGCTGGCCATCTGGCTCGGCTGCCTGCAAATCATCCTCGACAAGGGCCAGGAAGACGATTGGTTCGGTGCAACATGGATTCGCTGGGCTACGGCGATTCTAATCATCAGCTTCGTGGCGTTCATCATTCGAGAGTTTCGCCATGCCAAGCCGTTAGTCGATCTGCGCGTCTTTCGCCACCGCAATTTCACCATCGGCTGCATCCTAATCGGCCTGTTCGGCGCAGCCATCTATGGTCTGGTCACGTTGCTGCCACTCTTCTATCAGGAGTTAATGGGATACACCGCACTGGCCGCCGGTTGGGCGGTAAGTCCCCGAGGCATTGGCGCAATCGTGGCCATGCCCGTCATCGGATATCTCACCGCGAAAATGGACAATCGCTGGCTAATCGCCTTCGGCTTCTCTCTGTTTGGCGCAGCCAGCATCTGGTTCGGCGAGGTCAATCTCTCCATCGGCCAGTGGACATTTTTATGGGCCATCCTGATCAGCGGCTTCGGCTCGGGATGCGTCTTCGTTCCGCTTTCGACGACCACGATGGCATTCCTGAAAAACGAAGAAATCGGCAACGCCAGCGGCCTCTACAATCTATTGCGCAATATCGGCGGAAGCATTGGAATTTCCGTAGTGAACACCATCGTCGCCCGCCACGAGCAGGTGCATCGCAACGAACTGGCGGCTTCGCTCGCTCCCGGACGCGCCGCCGTCAGAGGAGCCATTCAAGGGACGCAACAATATCTCGCTGCGCAAGGAGGAGCTTCCCCCACCACAGCATTGCAGCAAGCTTACGGGCTAATCAACACGGCTCTCAACGGACAGGCGCGTCTATGGTCGTACGTGGACGATTTTCGCTACATGGCGCTCATGTGTTTCGCCTGCGTGCCCATCGTCTTCGCGCTAAAAAAAGCGGTAGCCAAGAAAGGCGCGACAGTTGCGGCACATTAGATCTGCGCAGAGGGCATGTTAGTTCGGCTTTGCAGAAAAATCGAGATTAGGGGCCTTCTCGTGCAAACCCCGCAGGTAACACTCGGCGTGAATTGCACGGCCGGCAGAGTCAACCATCGCCGTCTCAAGTGACACCGATTTCTTGCAAACCGGGCAGAGCGGCAACGTCCATTCTGGAGATTTCATAGCGGGCCTCCGATTAATAACGGATCGAAGCGGCATGTCCGATTCAAACCCGGAAAGCCCCGATTAGTTTCGGCTGGTCGTGCTTGCCTTAGAACGGAATATCCTCATCCGTAATCGGCCCTGCTCCCGCAGGCTCGTGCTCCGGCATGCGCTGATCGAAGTTATTGTTGTTGCCGCCACCGGCTGCGGCGCCCGCACCGCGCGAGCCGCCACTGAACTCTCCGCCGCCTTCGCCGCGCCCGCCGAGCAGGATCAGGTCGCTGCCTACCACTTCGGTCATGTATTTTTTCTGGCCGCTGGTTTTGTCATCCCAGGAACGGGTTTGCAGCCGGCCTTCGATGTAAACTTTGCCGCCCTTTTTTAAATATTCGCCGGCAATTTCCGCGAGCCGCTGCCACAGTACCACGTTGTGCCACTCCGTGCGGTCCTGCCATTCGCCGTTTTTATCTTTAAAGCGTTCGTTGGTGGCGATGGTCAGCTTGGCCACGGGCGTACCCTGCGGCGTGTATTTAACTTCCGGATCTTTGCCCAGATTGCCGATTAGTTGAACTCGATTGAGACTTTTTCCAGCCATCACATGCTCCTTTGCAGGGGTTCACTATAGCAGATGGGACAGCACGGAAAACGGTGCAAGCGGAACAATTGATCAGCGAAAGTCCCGCTCTGGGAGAGACTTCGGCCATCGCTGCCAGACGCCGAAAAGCGGGAGCCGGAAGCCAAAGCTGAGGTATAATCCCGCCATGCCTGCTGCACCCGGAGCGCCCAAAGCTGTCGGAATGGTTCCCGACGAAATGAAGTGGGAACCGAAGTCTAAAGGCTTGACCACGCCGCGTAAGAAGAAGCCGAAAGAATTGGCCGTGATCACCGAATGCTGCACCGGATGCGCCGGCTCGCCTGCCTGCGTGGAATATTGTCCGGTGGAAGACTGTATGTTCTGGGTTCCCGACGAAGACGCCACGCCGTTCGGTCGCATCGCAATCGATCCCATTCTCTGCATTGGCTGCAAGAAGTGCCTGAGTAAAGGCCCTGACGGCTGCTTCCTCGACGGCTGCCCATGGGACGCCATTGCCATGGTGGATACAGTAGAAGTGGAAAAAGAAGTCGGCGCGATGGCGATCTAGCTTTCAGCCGTCAGCTCCATCGTTTTGTCATCCTGAGCGGAGGCGTGAAATCCGCGAAGCGGATTTATGCCGCAGTCGAAGGATCCCTACCCTAACCACTAGCTTCAGCAGTTAAGCACTCATTTAAAACCGGCTTTAGCCCGACGGATTCTTCAGTTGCAGCAAATCCCATTTGTTTCCGTACAAATCTTCAAATACAGCGACAATGCCATACGGCTCCTCGCGCGGCGGGCGCACGAACTTCACCCCCCGCTCTGTCATCGCACGATAGTCGCTCCAGAAATCATCCGTTTGAAGAAACAGGAATACCCGGCCGCCGGTCTGATTACCGACCCGGCTTTCCTCTTCAGGGTTAGATGCCCGCGCAAGCAATAAATCGGAGCCACGCGACCCGGGCGGACGAATTACCACCCACCGTTTGTGATTGCACTGGCGGTCTGTGGCGGCAGTGTCTTCGACTACACTGAAGTCGAGTTTCTGCGTGAAAAATGCAATTGCCTCGTCGTACTCCCGCACGACCAGCGAGACAAGACCGATTGTCTGGGACATAAAAATAATTATCTGAACTGGAGAGCAGGAAACTTTCGGAAACGATTAACGGCTTCGCGCCCGTATCGCGCGTTCTGTTTCCAACGCCTGTTGCCGCACATCGTTCGAAACATCCGGCAGCTCTCGCTCGTAAGGACGAATTGCAGAAATATCCTCGGGCTGCCCAACTAAATAGAGCGCCCGCAAAGCCTCCCACACTTGCTCTGTAGAAGGATCGATCACCGCAATTTCTGCCCCAGCCGCAACGTTCGCCCCCGTTCCCGCCACAGAACGAATCCGCCCGGGAATAGGAGAACGAATCTCCACCGTCTGCCCATCGCCATACTTCAATTTTGCAATCAGACCCCTCTGATGAATAGCCGTACCCGGACGATCCGAATCCACAATACGTCCGGATTGTGGCGCGGTAAGTTGCGCCGGTTGCAGCAATGCCGCAATCTGCGGACGCCCCGACGCATCGCCGAAGCGCACCAGCGACAACGCCGCGTTGCCGCGGACCATCGGCGAAGAATCGTTCAACATCTTCAGCAGAGCGTCGTGAAATCCCGCGCCGGACGTGTCCTGTCCCATGACCCAGGCATCGGTATTGCGAACCTCTTCCACAGGATCGCCAGCCAGCCGCACCAGGTCCGGATACCATTGTTTCGCACTGGCATCCTGCCCGGTAATACGTTCGCCCACCTGTACCAGCGCCTGCTGAATATGCCGCGGCTTCTTCGTATCGTGCAAATAGTCATTCAACTGCCTGTCAGAGAGCTTGCGGCCAAACCAGGTATTCCACCAGAAAAGAAATGGCATCAGGCAGATCAGCCACGCGGTGAGGAAGAACAGAAGCTTCTGCCCGCGAGTCATGCCGCGTTTGCGCGTAAGCTTGCCGTGAGGATCGACCGACGATTCGGTTAACGGTGACGCAGCGAACCCAGGCTTAGAGAACATAAGGTACCAACTATTTAAAGCCTACAACCCCGCCTTCGTAGCAGAGCCGCCTGTCAACGATACGATTTCGCAGCAACATTGAGGTCGTGAAGGCGTTGAATTCGGTGGCTCCCATTGCTCCCGTTTGAAGGAGTTTCTGCACGAATTGAGACTCAGGGAGCCATCGGAGAGCGTCGTTCAGTCCCGTCTGCGTATCTGCGCTTTCGAAGAATGTGAACCACGCTTTATAGTAAGCCCGGTAGCCGCGATAGCCGGGGGAGAGTCCCTGCCGTTGCAGTCCCTTCCACGCGTAGCTGTCGTAGATGGCGACAGGATGTTGCTTGATCATCCAGAATGCCTTGGAGATCGCTGATAAAAAGCTCCTGCCATATGCTTGAGTCAGATCTGAGAGCGCCTGCTCGATAATGCTCGGGGCATTTTCTTTTGTCATTTGGGTGCCCCGGTGCCCGTTGAGGATTTCAACGAATCGACCGTATTTTGAAAGTCCATGTCCAGGGATGTTGCGAGCTACACGGTAAAGAACGCATAGGTTATGGAGCATTTCGCATGTTACAAATTCGGAGAAACTACAAATGAGATTCTTATCTTGGGGCCACCAGATTTCTCTTAGGTAGTCTTCTGCACACCAACGCCAACTACCTTGGGCTGGCCCAACCGTTTGACGCTGTGTATTTTTCTCGATCGAGATAATTGGCGATGGGGTGCTGATTACGCCCGGTCGCGCCTCAGTTTGTCTTCCCGGTGTATACCATACTTTTCCAGCTGTTTTCGCTTCAGAGAGTTTCCAATTTCGAGGCCAGTTAACTCCTTCTCCTGTTTTATTCATGCGGCCAGAAGAACGTTGCCGTGCCAACCTCTCGTCGACATATGCGGCCGATTCCGCTACTTCCGGGTAGCTGGATAATTGAGGCATATCGGCCCCGCCACCGCGTGTGTACCGAATAACGGAGTCAAACTCATTGCCAAGTATGACTAGCATACGGATGCCTTCAATGGTCGCTTCCTCCACCGTCAGGCGAGGTTTGCGGGCTGCAAGAAGGGCCGGGATGCGGAGCGCTTCAGTTTGTTTCACCAGTCAAACCTCCATAGTCATCGGATCGACGCTATAGCAGGAGCTAGGATCAAAAGTCTACTCGATGACATCCGCGTCCAGCACCCGTTCCTGCTCCAGATAATACGAAACCGCATACTGCGCCAGAAGCGGCGTCTGCAGCCGAATCTCAGCCCCAATCCACTCGCCCTTGCCGTGGGGCGCATCTGGTATATGGTTGCAGCGCCCGCCGCTGCCAAACTGCGGACCGAAGTCGGCGCTCTTGATTTGATCGAATTGATTGATCTCGCGCCAGGCGTCGTCGCCGACGGTTCCAGAAACATCGATCTTTAATCGGACGGTTGCCATAAAAATTCATCATCACAGAGTCACAGAGATACGAAGAAAACTGAAATTGTTTAACTTTGTTCTGTCTTACTCTGTGTCTCAGTGCTTCCGTAGTGAAATCTAGCTGTGCGGAAACCACTGATAAAGCATGAAATAAACCAGCACGCCTGTAACACTCACATACATCCACAAAGGCCAAGTCCAGCGAGCAATGACGCGATGTCGGTCATACCGCCCGCGCAATCCCCGGCTCAGCGTGATGATTACCATGGGAACGATCACAATCGCCAGAATGACGTGCGGAATCAGAACCGCGAAGTAAACCGTCCGCCACACGCCTTGTCCGAGAAAAAGAATATCGCCGACGTGCGCATGAAAATAGACGTAGCAGGCCAGAAACAGCGCGGAAGCAGCCACGGCCGCGATCATGCATGCGCGATGAGCCGCAATCTTTCCACGCATGATCAAGCTGCGGCCCACCAGCAGCAACACAGCGCTGGTGCCATTCAACCCTGCGATCAGTGCGGGAAAATAGGCGTATTGTTCAGCGATCATATTTTGACGATTAAATTTTTGCCGATCATATCTTGGCCGTCAAGCGGCGGGCCTCGTGGTACGGCGATTGGCCATCAGGAATGCGAAGGCAAACATGACCAGCGAAAACAGCAGCAGAGTGGCTATTGCGGAGGGTAAGGGAAACGTCGCTTCCATCCCCGGATACAGCAGCGCACGCAACGCTTCGACGCCATAGGTGAGCGGATTCATATACATCAGGGCGCGAATCCAGCCCGATGCGCCGGTCATGGGAAACAGCGCACCCGACAAAAGCCACAACGGAATCAGAAACAAATTGATGATGCCATGAAAGGCCTGCGTGGAATCCATGGGCCACGCAATGGCGAACCCCAGCGCGGTGAGCGCGAACGAAATCAGAAAGACCACCACAGCCACCAGCAAAACCTGCGGTACCGTGAGATGTATGCCTGCGAATGGCGCGAAGACAAGAAAGATCATTCCCTGAATGGCGGCGAGAGTTGTTCCTCCGAGAACTTTGCCCAGCACAATCGCCGAGCGCGGCACCGGCGCTACTAATACGGAAAGCAAAAATCCTTCTTTGCGGTCTTCGATCAGTGACATCATGGCGAAGATCGAAGTGAACAGCACGATCATGATCAATGCGCCAGGATAGAAATAATCCATGTAGTGCTGCTGCGGGCCATTGCCGGAGCGAAACGAGGTGCCAAAGCCTGAGCCGATCACGACCCAAAACACCAGCGGTGACGCGAGCACGCCCACGACGCGCGACTTCTGTCGATAGAAGCGCACGATTTCACGCCACCATAATGTAAACGCAGGCAGCGCAATACCGGCTGACGCAGGCGCCGTTGCTCGGGATAATGTGGCAATTTGAGTGCCCATAAATCTACGTTGCCTTCGACGCGGGCGGTTTTGCAGGCACAGCTACGGCTTTTTTCTTGCCAAGCATGCCGCCATCGCGCATCTCCCAAAAAGCGTTCAACATAAACACGCCCGAAAGAGTCAGCAAAATCAGCGTCATGAACAGGCCGTCAACGGTGGTAATCAGGCCGCTGGCCAGCGTCCACACTACGCCGACTAACGGAAGAATGCCCAGCACGAGCGAAAGAGTAAGCATCATAGAAAGCACACTACCTCCTGTAATTTTTTGCGGTCGACTCCGGTGTTTCGTCCTTCTCACTCCAAAATTTGTGCCCGGTACGGCGAATGAAAACATCTTCGAGCGCTGGCTTGCTCACGGAAAGCGCTTCCACTTCTCCGGGAAACGCCTCCACCACTTCGGTTACAAAGCGATGCGCGTTTGTACGCTCGATGCGCACTTGATTGTCCAGAACCGTAGTATCAACGTGAAATCGAGCCCGGATACGATCGGCCAGCAGGCTCGCATCGTGCGCCGCATGGAACAGTACAACATCGCCACCGATCTCGCTCTTTAATTCCTCGGGCGTACCCAGGGCGACGAGATTGCCTTCATTCATAATTGCCAGGCGGTCGCACCGCTCCGCTTCTTCCATCAGATGCGTGGTCACGAGCACGGATACATGCTCTTCATCGCGCAACATCTGTAGATACTGCCACAAGTCGCGGCGCGCACCGGGATCGAGGCCGGTAGTCGGTTCGTCCAACAGAAGAACGCCGGGATGATGCAGCAGTCCCTTCGCCAGTTCAATGCGGCGCTGCATTCCGCCGGAAAACCTTCCCACCTGTTCTCTGGCTCGATCGGCGAGTCCAACCCGCGAAAGAATTTCTTGAATCCGCTTTTTCAGCACCGAGCCGCGCAGGCCGTAAAGATGTCCCTGATGCCAGAGATTTTCGTAGGCAGTGAGTTTTAAATCAACGCTCTGCGCTTGAAACACCACGCCGATCTGCCGCCGCAACCGCGCCGGGTCCCGCGCCACATCGCAACCCATAATGGTTGCGCGTCCTGCGCTTGGAATCATCAACGTGGAAAGGATGCGAAACAGCGTGGTCTTGCCGCTGCCGTTCGGACCCAGCAAACCAAACAGCTCCGCCGAACGCACATCGAACGAAACTCCGTTGAGCGCCGTGCGGTCTCCGTAGCGATGGACCACATTATTTACGGAAATAACGGAAGCCACGGAAGTTGGCGTCACTTCCGGGCTGTCGTAAGCGATAGCGGAAACTTTCGAGGCCAAAGATTGTCCTAGTGAAGTTCGTCCTAAAAAGAGCGCCCTAAGATGAGTACGATACTAGTCTACGACGATACGGATTCCAATATCGCGAGAATCAAGAAGAAAACTGTAAAGCGCAATGCCTACGCTACAGAAGCATCCCGCTGCGCCTGCGGTACGCGCTCTTCGAACGCGATAGGGACGTGCCTCCATACCTCAATCGCCAGAACTACTGTAGTCGCGAGCAGAAGCGCTCCCACCGCCACATGCGAAACCGTGGAGACAACCATGGGCAGCTCCGGTTGCGCCGCATCGCGTCCCCACGCCACGCGAGTCAGAAACGCAGCAAAGCCGAGACAAAGTTGTGCAAGCAAGAGCGAAATCATGATGATTGCCGGCCGGCGAATGGCTTCAATATTCGAGTACACCGAGATGGCGCGGATCGCCGTCCACGCCAGCACAAAAGCTACTATCCCTGCGTTCAGAACATGCGGCCACCAGCTGATGCCGTGATGGCGGAACATTGCGCCCAGGATTAATTGAACGTACAACACAAAAATTGACAGCAGCGTCAGCTTGAAGAGACTCGGCTTGCGGGAATCCACTTCAACCCGCGGAACTTCCTCGATCCACCTGCATCCCGTGAATACTGCGAGAGCCACGGCGATGCAGAAAAATGTTTGCGCCAGCGCGGCATGTGCAGAAGAAACGGCTGGAGGCAGATAGAACAAAACCGTAATGCCGCCGAGAATGCCTTGAAGAATGACTGTACCCAGAGCAGCAAAGGCCAGAATCCGCAACCAGCGCCGTTTTTCGACGCGCCACGTCCAAATCGCGAGAATGATAGTGAGCAAACCGGCGACCTGCGCGATCATGCGGTGCGTGTGTTCGAACTTCACGCCACCGACCAGTCTGGGGATTTTGTACAGGGACCCGAATGAAGTTGGCCAGTCGGGAACGGACAAGCCTGCATCGTTGCTCGTGACCAACGCGCCGGCGATGATAAGAAGAAAGGTCCAGCAGGCGAGCAGCACGGCGAACCTGTGATGCGCTTGATTGTATTTTGCTGGAATCGCTTTCAGAATGCTTCCCCTTGAATTAGCACAACTTAATTAGCGCAGCGAGAGCCACGCCAGAACCCATGCGGGCCGCGCCGTAAGGCCCAGCCCGCTTCGTAAAACAGCTCATTTTAGCAGACGGTGTTACCGCGATAAGGCGCGATTCGGCGGACCTTCTAAACTATTCAGCCGCGGCCTTAAAGCTCTGATCCACCGTCTTACTATCCTTCGGGGCGACCGTCACTTTCTGATCTTGCTCGCCCAGTTTTTCCTGCACGAAGGCGATGGTGTAATCGCCCGGCGGCAGGCCCTTGATTTCATAGCTGCCGCTCTTGTCGGTCACTGCATAGAACGGCGTCTTCACCACGTTGATGTACATCTTCATCCATGGGTGCTGGTTGCACTTTACCGGCAGCATGATTTCTTCGCGGGCGAAATTCTTTTCGAGCGGAGCGGAAGCGGGCGGCTGCGATTCGTTCCATTCACGATTGTCTTTGGGAGTGGGGTGAATATTGTGCGTCGTCTGATCATCATTCTTGATCTGAACCGTTTGTCCCGCCATCACGCCGAGCACGTGAGGATGATATTTGCAGCCACTCTGATCGAGAACAACTGGGTCTTTGGGAACGTCGAAGGTGCGGCTGCCGAGGCCGTCTTTCACATAGACAAAGACATTCGCCAGATTGCCGTTATCGACAACAATGTTCTCGGCTTCGTTCATGCCTTTGCAGGCGGGGTCCTGGCTCATATCGATCTTTGAAGCCTTGGGCGCGGTGCCGTCGAACTTCACCGTGCCTTTTACCGTCGCCACGGTTGCAGGATCAATCGGCGTGGCCGCTGGTGCGGGCGTAGCTTGCTGTTCTGCCGTGGTGTTACTAGATTGCTCCGTGTTTTTATTGCACGCTGCAGTCAGCAGCAAGCCACACAGCGCGAGCGAACCAACTGAAACCTTCCAAACGTTTTTCGTATTCATGATGTCTCCATTTCTTAATAGTTAAATCATAGCCGCTATTTATCTCCACTACACTACCTCGATCCTCCGCTCGCCGCTGGATGCGACTGTCCGGCAGCCTGCCGCTGATTCGTCTTTGTTGATGGTTGTAATGCCGCTTTAGCCCGCGGCATGGATGAAGCCACTCGTCTCTGTTCCTCTGGCGTCAACTGGAAGATGTAATCGGTCAACAACTTTCGATGATCTCCCGTATAGCCCTGGAATGACGGCGGCGTCGGTCCGGAGAACACCCACTGATTATCCTGCTGCTTGAATAATCCCGACGGCATGGACGTTCCCGGGCTCACCGCTTGTGGATCGGTGATCCAGCGCTCCACCCAATCCGGCTTCAATCGTTCCTTCGCCAGCAGGAAGTTCGGCGCGGTAGCAATCTTGTCGTGGTTGGGATCGCCGGTGGCGTGACACTTCAGGCAGGGCGCGGCCGTGCTTGAGAACAGGCTTCGAGCCATGTCCGTCTCTTTCGCTGTCAGCGCCGGAACTTCTTCCGGAATATAAGGCATCGGCTGCTGTGACAAGGCCTGGAAGAAGCGCACCAGCTTTCTCAGTTCATTGTCGGAGAACGAGAACGTCGGCATGCGCACTTTCAAATAAGGCCGCACCCCATTGCGGTTCGTATCCGTGGTGTTCAACGCCGGGTTCGACAGGAACTTGCGCAGCCACTCGGGATCGACGCGTGCGCCTTCCGTCAAAAGCTTCGGCGGCAACTGCTCTTGCGCATCCTGATATTGCGGCAATCCCATCAGAATGGTCTTCTGTCCGGGAATAAACTGGTGGCAACCCATGCAGTTGTACTTCTTGATAACCCACCAACCCTCCTGGATATCGTGACGCGCATCGCCCGGTTTGTATTGATAACTTGCGGGCAGGGAAGTCTCCTCGCTGCCCATCAGGAATGTGGTGAGATCGAGCACCTGCTCTTTGGTGAGGTGCAAATTCGGCATGCGCAGCGCTTCGGTTTCGCCCTTCACCATTCCAGTGTCGTAAACATTCGGCTCAGCAAGCTTGTGCTCGAAGAATCCTTTGTGGTCGTACCAGGGTTCGGTCGCGGGGCCATCGGGCAGGCGGGCCAGGTCTTCTTTGTCCTTGATCGGCTCGGAATCTTTGCCGCCGCGCTGCGATACTTCAGTGAATAGGGCAAAATCGAGGCGTTCAATGGGCTTACTGCCTTCAAATGTCAGTTCAGTTCCGATGCGGCCTTCATCTTCAAAGCCAGAAATTTCGTGACATCCGGAGCAGCCGAAATGCCGCACCCATTTCTTGCCTTCATCCTTCAATGACGGATCATCCATGAAAGCAGCATCCGCATAGGAGGATGGTTCCTGCTTCTTCTGCGTCATTAAATAGGTCGCGATGTCCTCGGCGTCTTCCGGCGCCAGACGCAGGCTCGGCATCACAGTCATGTTCTGCACTTGCAGTTCATGGCCATCGTTCGGGCACTGGCTGTGTTCGAGATCGAATTGATAGGGCAGACCCTTTTTCGCATAATCCTCGGGGCCAATATCTTTCTTCTCGTACGGGCAATACGGACGCGTGCGCTCGCGCGCGTTGTGAACCCAACGGACGAGGTAGTCGTAGTTCGCTTTTTCTCCCACGCGGCTAAGGTTTGCGGCAAAAGTCCCGCCGTGCATCTGATCGCCTTCGCCGACCGAATGGCAGGCCAGGCAGCCGCGTTCCTCAAATAGCTCTTTGCCGTGGGCGGCATTTCCCGGCTTTCGCTTGGGAAGTGGATCGGTAAATCCTGATTGCCAGATGTAGGCCGAGATCGTCTGAATCTGGTGATCGCTAAGCCGGAAGTTCGGCATCTTTGTGGTCGGACGAAAATCCGTCGGCTTCTTCAGCCAAACCGGAATCCAATTCTTGTTCAGCTTTAAGCGCACGTCTTTCAAGTTAGGCCCGACCTTTTTCATGTCCTGCATCAGGCTGTGCGATTGGAAGTCGAGCTGTTGTAAACGCCCGTCCAGCTTGCTGTTGGCTACGCGCAAATCGACAGCCTGCGTGTTCAGTCGGTTCGCTTCGTCATTCGATTCCGCGCTATCCGCCTGCTTCATCAGGTACGCAGACTGCTTCGCATTATCTTTCTTCTGGCCTTCCGTCTGCTTGATCTGCTGGCTGATTGCGTTCAGATCGTCGGGTTCTTTGTCGTAGCCCTCATAGCGATGGCAGCCCATGCAACCCTTCTGCCGGAAAAGATCCTTGCCATCGTTGATGGTTTGAAATTGCACGTCGCCGCTGGCCAGGACAAAGTCGGCGGCATGGCAATTTTCGCAACCGGCCTGCGCGTTTTCCTTGGGAAACAGCGGCCACAGCCAATGCTCGTAATTTCCGTGCGCCTTCTCCATGCTGGTGGTGGCGCGTCCGTTGCCTTGGTGGCAGGGTGAACAGCCAAATTTTTCTGGATCGTGAATCGCCAGCAACTCCGGCTGGGGATGGCTGGTGAGTGCTTCGGCGTATTCATCCGGCTTCTTCTCGCCCTTGGCCATCATGGATGCCGCAGTAACCTTCAGTGGCTCACGGGTATTCATGTGGCATGATTCGCACCGGTCCACGATGTTGGCTTCCGCCACATTGATCTGCACCAGCGCCGGGTCCCATTCGGTGGCGCGCCTTTTCAAGCCATCGATCTGTTGCGGCGTCAGATCCACCATGTGATCGGAGATGTAGTCATCCATCTTCGCCTTCGCAGCAGTCACTGGTTTCAGCGCATCGCCTAGCTCCAGGCTTACCTTGGTACGCTCATCGCGAATTTCGTTGTAAGTTTCCTCCAGTTGCGGAAAGGTGTATTTCTTTTTGCTGCCGTCAGGAAATTCAACCGTAGCCTGTTCGCTCTTGTACCGATCGATTTCTTTTTGCTTGCTGGCCTTAGCCGAGGCGCTCGTGCTGGTTTCCAGTTCGTAGGTCAGCGCGTTGACGTAGGCACGACGGTCGGTGAAAACGCTCTGCACGGCGAGCAGCCGCGCGCTGGCATCGTCAAGCTTTTTTCGGGATTCGTCCGCCTGCGGCTTGGCGTCCTGATAGGCCTTGTCGTATGCCTGCTTAAGCGCCACGTAGTCGGGATTCTGCTCGACATCCTTTTCGGAAGTGGCCGACTTGGAGCGCGCCGTATTCAGGAACGCGGTATAACGATCCCGCCAATGCTCCTGTAACGCCTTCCACGGGCGCTGGCCCCAAGCCTCATCCCACAAGGCCCAGAACAATGTCGCCATCAGAATCACCGTCGCGATCAGGTAATACGCGGCGTACGATTTACTTGTGATCGGGTCCTGCTCAGGTTGTTCAGGCACGGCCGATGTTTCCTCCGAACTTCTTCTTACTCTTTGTCATTCCAAGCGCCTACGCTGTCATTCCGAGCGCAGCGAGGAATCACTACGACTGGCAAGACCGCATGCTATAGAGATCTCGACTCCGTGGGAATTCGCTTCGCGAATCTCCCACTCCGCTCAGGATTACACCCTAAAGCGCGCATCTAAACATTGAACCAAGGCGTAATCCACACGTACTTGATATGCCACAGCAGCCGCAGCCCCATCTTTAAAGGCAGAGCGACCATGGTCAGCAACAAAAATTGCGTAATCGAAAATTGCAGCAGGCTCATGCGCTTGAAATCTTTTCCCATATATCGCCGGAAAAGCGAGTACACAAGAAACCCGCCAAGCACGTAATAGCCACCAACCACAAATGCGCCGAAAACCGCTTTCGCCACGTTCGACGTGATGCCAAAAAGATCGGGGAGATCGCGGTTCACCTCATAGATCAGCCGGTTGTGATCCCAGGTTTGCCCCGGCCAGAACCATTGCCAACCAGGCCCTCTTATGAATGTCCCAATGATGATCATCGCAACCCATAAAATGATGAAGCCAAACAAAAAACTGGAGATCGCAAACTTCCGTTGCTTCCAGGTGTAATAGCCGCTGCCTAAGGGATTGGTATCGACGTAAGGAATGACCATCAGCCCGATGATGATCATCGTCGGCATGACTACGCCCGCAATCCACGGGTCAAAATAGACGAGCATCTCCTGCAATCCGAGGAAGTACCAGGGAGCCTTGGCCGGATTCATGGTGAGGTTAGGATTGGCAGGCTCTTCCAGCGGGGCGTTCAGCGTGATCGACCACACCATCAGAATGATGGTGACGATGATGGCGGCGAGAAATTCAATGCGCAGTAGAAACGGCCAAACGTGGACTTCCTTCTGCCAGCCGGGTTTGAACGGCCACGTCTTGCGGTGATGGGTCTTGGCCAGCGCGGCATCACCTTCCAATTGCTCGATCAATAGATCGTTGGCGTGCGCCTGCTTCCACGCCAGATAAATGTAGAAGCAAAGAAGAGGGATCAAGCCAACGATCGGCACATTGTCCGGAGCCGAGCAAATTTCCCAAAGCTGTCGCCAGTCCATAGTTTCTCCACTGCTCGTGTGGGGACAGCCGCCCTCGGCTGTCCGGTCGAGCGAAATCTCGACGGTTTTCTAACCACGAAGTGCAGCCGGGCTGTGCCCGGTGGACAACCGAGGGCGGCTGTCCGACATAATCACTACTCGCCCGCAGCCTTGGGCCCTCGTCTCGGCTTGTCCGCTTCAGCTTCCAGCATCACCGGCGCCGGACCAGAAATCCCACCATCTTTTCTCACGCGCCAGAAATGCACGATCATCAACACCGACGCCACAATTGGAATTCCAATGCAATGCCAGATGTAGGACCGCAGCAAAGCATTCGCATCCACGATCGAACCGCCAAGCAGCCCGAACCTCACATCGTTGTAAGGAGTCATGCCCAGCATCGAGCCAAAGGGTCCCTCATGCCCGAGCAGCGGCGTAGCGCGCGCCATATTTGTACCTACGGTCACAGCCCAGAAACCGAGTTGATCGTCGGGGAGCAAATAGCCAGTGAAAGAAAGCAGCAATGTGAACACCAGCAAAAGTACGCCGATGTTCCAGTTAAACTCGCGCGGCTTTTTATACGATCCGGTCAGAAACACGCGGAACATGTGCAGCCACACGGCAATCACCATCAAGTGAGCAGCCCAGCGGTGCATATTGCGCAGAATTTTTCCGAAGGGAACGTCGTGCTCCAGATAAAGCACATCGCGAAACGCCTGCACCTTACTCGGGTGGTAATAAAACATCAGCAACACGCCGGTGTAAGTCAAGATGATGAACAGAAGAAAAGTAATTCCGCCCATGCCCCAGGTGTAGCTGTACCGCACCGCGTCACGGTTAATCTTGGCCGGGTGCAGGTGTAGAAACACATTCGACAGCACGCCCAAGGCACGATTGCGCGGTGTGTCGTCGTGTTTGTGCCGAAAGATCGAGGTATATACCTGCGTTTTGGTCGGATCTTTCAGCCCCTCGATCTGTTCTTTCGCCTTAGCCGGAATGTCGACCTTCATCGCCTGAATGTCTTCCTTCACGCGATCAACTAACCCGACTTTGCCGTTCTTCCCGTTGTTCTCGTCAGCCATAAATGATTTCCAATTCGAACTTCTATTTCACGATGTCATTCCGAACCGGGCGCGAGCCTGGTGAGGAACCGTACGACCTAAAATCCCTCAATAACATCAAGCGGGAGCCAAGCCGCCTACGCCGGTAAAAACGCCCCCGGATCATTGAAATGCGTAGGCTGCCCCTTCGGCCACTGATAGAGGCGCGAAGTATCGACGATGATCTGTCCATCGGGTGCCAGTTCGACTTTTGCGCGGTCCATCGGACGTGGCGCGGGACCTTCGAAGTTGATCCCTTCGCTGTCGTATCCGCTGCCGTGGCACGGACACTTAAACTTATTTTCGCTGGGCTTCCAGTCGGGCGTGCAGCCCAAGTGTGTGCAGCGCGCGTAGATCACGAAAATTCTGTCCGGCGTACGATCAACCCAGATGCGGTATCTCTGCTGGAATTTGGTGTCGACTCCCAGGGCGAACTCCGAGGGATAGCCGATTTTGAAAACCGTGTTGGGTTCGAAAAGAGTGCGGGGAAGAAAGAATCGGAAGAAAGCCAGAAACCACGCGGTAAGAAATGCGGTGACGCCTACCCAGGTTAACCGACGGCGGCGTCTGTCGATGTCGGTATTCGATGGGCCGCTGGAAGAAACTCCGGCTGCGGCTGCGGCTTTCGATGTTCCCACCGCCGGAGTGCCCACGTATTTCGTGGCATCTCCCGCGCTGCGGGGCGCGGGTTGCGCCGCATCAGGATTCGGAGTCGGGTTCGGTGCTTCGGGGCCCGGAACCGCCATGAGTATCCTCCTAGCTTTGTAAACTCTACTTAATCTCCCGCGGCTGCCAATAACTCTGACGCCGCCTGCCTCCCGGTCGTATGAATCGAATGAATGGAACTATATGAATGATCTGCTTCGCCCAGAGCCTGTAATACTAACTCGCTTAAGGCTGTAATAAATTTCGGAGAATGGTTCAAGCCTGCGCTCATCTCAAACTGAGTTATCCCCAGCCGCTGCGCTTCCTCGCGAGCCTCATGGTCGATCTCACCCAGAGTCTCTACGTGATCGGAGACGAAAGCCACGGGTACTATACAAACCTCTCGGGCCTTTTCCGCAGCCAGATCGCGCAGCGTGCGGTGCAGGGAAGGCTGCAGCCATTTGCTGGCGCCGACCTTGCTCTGATAACAAAGCCGGTGACGATTGCTCCAGCCGCCGCGCTCCATTAATAACTGCACTGTCTCCTCAATCTGCTGCTGGTAAGGGTCACCCTTCGCGACGATCGACATGGGAATGCTGTGGGCGCTGAAAACAATCTCCGCCTGCGCCGGTTCTGCAAAGCGCGATAAAGCTTCGTCCACTTTTTCTACCACGGCGTCTAAATACATCGGATGCCGGTAAAACGGCCCCACGTTGCGCACGGCAGCCGAGCCACGATAAAGGCGCTTCCACTCATTCAGGCTGCTGCCGGTAGTTGTAGACGAATATTGCGGATACAACGGCAATAGAACCAGTTCGTCGCACTGGGAAGCTTCAATCTCGGCTATCGCTTCGCTCGTAAACGGATGCCAGTAGCGCATGGCTACAAAGCAACGTGCATCCAAACCCTGACTCGTTAACTCAGCCTCAAGCGCCTGCGCCTGCTGCTCGGTAAAGCGGCGAATCGGCGAACCCCCGCCGATAGTCGCGTAATGGTGTTGCACTTTTCGAGCGCGGGTGGTGGAAATCAATTTGGCCAGTGTTTTGCGTCCTAGGCGGGCAAAAGGGAAGTCGATAATATCGGGATCGCAGAAAAGATTAAAAAGGAAAGGCTCTATCGCAGCCAGCGTATCGGGTCCGCCAAGCTGAAACAGAATTACTCCCACACGCCGTGTTGTGCGCGTCATCCCCCTGATTCCCCAGAACGGGCGAATTTACTCCCATCTGCGTTGAGAGTCAATGGTGGAATTCAAAAATCGATTCATGGGAATCGAATGTCGTTGCCCGCGCGGAAAGTCCGGCAAAGTATTCTGGAGAAAACATCCCACGGGATGACCATGGGATGTCGGCAGTGCCGCTAATCTTGATTGGGCTCGTTCCTATGGCCCCACCACATGGCGATGCAGATCCAGCGAGAACGAATCCCCAATCCCCACCTTTGGTGCACCTTTCAGCTGAGGATCGACCGTCACGAACGTGCATTTCAATGTCGTCGCAGATACGCTTAGCCGCAAATAGCCGAAACTGGTGTCGTTGTACTGGTTCAGTACTAACTTGTTTCCTTGTGTATCCTGTCCGCACATATGCTTGCGAAAGAAATTCCGAGGGGAAGAACCAGGGGTCGCAGTACGGCCATGCCGCACTGGCTAGATGGCGAAGAACTTTATCCTAAATTGTGATGGGTCGACAAGGATAATCTTCAATGATGAAAAAGTGGCTCGCATGACCAATGCGAGCCACTTTTCGAAGCAATTACGGCAGCCGCAGTTCGCCATGTTCCGGAACCACAATCTGATGGCGCTCTCCATCATGCCAATAAAGCACTCGCAACACTTTATGCACATCCGGGTCCGGATCGACACCCAGGCTGCGGTTGTCGACAATTAAAAACAACTTGCCGTCGCGCTTCATGCTGCGCAGCTGTTCCGTCACATCGACGAAGTGCCCCGCTCCTCCATAGAAAGCACGCATGATGTGGAACTCCCGGTCATGCCACTCATATCCGTGATCGGGATCGAGCATCAGATTCACGTGCGCATATTCGGGAAAGCGGAACTCTTCGATGTTGCCATCCCAATGGCGAATGCGGATAAAAAGTTCTTTGACGTGATTTCGCGCCGGGTCGACGCCAAAAACCTGATCCCTGACCTCAAACTGCAAAACTCCGTCGTGCAAATAAGACCGTACCTGCGGAGTCACGTCCACGCGATGACCGCCCGCGCCGTACTCCGCCGCCACCAGCTCACCGCCCTGCGCCGCAGCCGAACCAGCGAGTAGAAGAATTAAAACGACACTGCTGCCGATACCTGCAATCAAACTCTTTTTCATATTTGCCCCTTTTGCCTCATGCACCGGTGAGGCCCCAAGCGTTGGATGGAAAATATTCTACCGGATGGCGGCGGGCGTCGCCTTCGCATTGTTCATTTCTTCGATCACCGAATCGGCGAATTCAGAAGTGCCAGCTTTGCCGCCGATATCCTTCGTCAATTTTTCCGGATGCCGGTATACCTTCTCCAGCGCGTCGCGAATTTGCAGAGCCGCATCGTGCTCGCCCAGATGCCGCAACATCAGCAATCCCGAGCGCAACAGCGCAGTCGGATTCGCCAGATTTTTCCCCGCGATGTCAGGAGCCGAACCATGAACCGCTTCGAAAATTGCGCAGTCCTCGCCCAGGTTTGCGCTGGGCACGAACCCCAAGCCGCCAACAAACGCCGCGCACAAATCCGAAATGATGTCGCCGTACAAGTTTTCCATTACCAGCATGTCGTACTGGTAGGGATTCATCACCAGTTGCATGCAGGTATTGTCGACAATGTGTTCGCCATAAGTAATCTCGGGATATCCCTTGGCCACGGTGCGGCAGCAGCGCAAAAATAATCCATCCGAAAGCTTCATGATGTTGGCTTTGTGAATGGCGTGAATCTTCTTCCGCTGATTCTTGCGCGCGTATTCGAAGGCGAATTTCGCAATTCGTGTCGAAGCCTTCTCTGTGATGATCTTCAGGCTCTCCACCACCCCCGGCACCACTTCATGCTCTAATCCGGAGTACAAACTTTCCGTGTTCTCGCGCACGATGATGAGATCGACATCGGGATAGCGTGTAGGGATATGCGGCAAATTTCGAATCGGCCGGAAGTTCGCGTACAACTCAAATTTCTGCCGCAGCGCCACGTTGATGCTCGAAAAGCCGCCACCAACAGGCGTAGTCACCGGCCCCTTCAGCGCCACCCGCGTGCGTTCAATCGATTCCAGCGCTTCTTTCGGAATGTACTCCCCACACTTCTCAAACGCGTCCGCGCCCACCTGAAATGTTTCCCAATCGAACTTCACGCCGGTCGCTTCCAGAATGCGCACCGTGGCCCGCATAACTTCCGGACCGATTCCATCACCGGGAATAAGGGTTATTTTATGATTCATAGTTGAATTTTCTAAGTGATCGTAGGCCAGGCGTTAGAGGCTAGAAATAATCTATGCATAGAAGCTGGTTCCAGATCCCTAATCTCTAACCCCTAATGCTAATCACCCGTTCCTGCGCTTTTCTTCCCACGAACCTCATTCGTTTCTTTCGCTTTCACCAAATCCTTCAATTCATCCATGAACTCTTTTACATCTTTGAAATCGAGATAAACCGAAGCAAAGCGCACGTAGGCGACTTTGTCGTGGCGGCGCAGGCGGTTCATGATGAGTTCGCCCACCTCGCTGGTCTTGCGCTCCCGCTCGGGCGAATCAATCACAAACGATTCCGCCTCGTTCACAATCTGCTCCAGCTTGCTGATGGGTACCGGGCGCTTTTCGCAGGCGCGCAACAAGCCATTCAAGACTTTCTGCCGGTCAAACTTTTCCCGCCGCCCATCCTTTTTCACCACCATGTAAGGGATTTCATCGATGCGTTCATACGTGGTGAATCGCTTGCCGCACTTCAGGCACTCGCGCCGGCGGCGGATCGACTCCGCTTCTTTGCTCTCACGCGAATCCACAACTTTATCTTCGGCAAATCCGCAAAAAGGACATTTCATAGCGCTGTAACCGCTCGAATCACCAAACTTGTTGCCTAACAGTTTTCAGGGGTGAATATGGAAATTGTAACAGGCAAGGAGTGCCAGAACTCTCATCCGGTACCTATGTAATCGATAGAAATTTAGCCTATCTAGTCGTTCCGCCGATTTCATCATCTTCCGCGTGATGGCTTTCTTCCGACAGCTTCCGCAGAGACAATCTTTCATGATGTGCCATCGCCAGCCCCAGCGGCACGACCGCCGCAAACGTCACCAGCCACAGCAAAATCCCGCAACTGGCAGCCATCTCCGGCTGCACGTCGAAGACGCTGGAGAGTGCCGCAATGGTTGCCATCTGCGAACCTCCGCCAACCGCGGGCAATTGCAGCATCGATCCCAGCATGCTCGCGCCCATCAGAATAAGCAGTTGCGATACCGGAATTTCCAGCGCCGGAACTCCGTAGGAATGCGTTACTTCCTGATATGCCAGTGCGATGATGTACCACATTCCCACCGAAACCGCGCTCAGCATCAGCAGTGACAGAGGGCCGTGAATTGTATCCAACCCCTGGCCGAACTCCCGTATTTTTTGCGCCAGCTTATGGCCGAAATTCGCCGAGAGATGTCCGAATTTCTGCTCGACCCAGCGTGCCACCGCATCGCCGCTGCGCCGGATAACAATCGCACCAATAGTCAACGCGGCCACCAGCCCGATCAGCAGAAATCCACCTTCGCGGAAGCGCAGGTAATACTCCGGATGCGGAATTGCGGGCAAGGCGCTGGGCAAAAAGATGGCTAACACCATCAACACTGTAAACGCGCCCACATCGAAAATGCGCTCCACCGCCCAAACCGCCAACTGCGAAGAGAAGGGAAGATCGGTGCGCCGGGCAATCAAATAAGGGCGGATAAACTCTCCCGCTCGCCCCAATAACGCCAGTCCCGTAAACCCAATAATGGTCGGGGCAACCAGATCCATCATCTTGGCTTTAGGCCGCACCGGTTGAAGAAAAATCTTCCACCGAACCGCCCGCAAAAAATATCCGATGTATATGAGCGCAATCGCGTGCACTACATGCCACTTCTTGATGCTTCCGGTCTGGGCCCAGAACGTGCCCCAGTCAAAACTTTGCCAATGACGATATTGCAGGTAGACCAGTGTCGCCAGTATGCAGAACACCACCACGCTGGCAATAATGCGTTTTTTATCCATGAAGGGGAGAAGCCTCGCGCCGCGACCCTCGCTGCTCGAAGCGGAAACGGCAAGTCAAAGGTAAATGAGAGTGCCCAGAGGGTCAAACAAAGTCAGTAGTGCAGTTTGCTTGTTATCCTGACCGAGCGTTTTTGGCTAAGGGAAGAGCCTGCCCTAAGTGAAGTCGAAGGTATCTCGGCGAGCTGTGCGACGCCATAACGCGCGTTTAGCTCGCTTCTTTATCCTTTTTGGGGATGGCATAAACCCCTACTTCTTTGCCGCCAACGCAATAGCCCGCCGAACGTTCCCCTCGGATTTCTTCAAGGCACCAACCGCTTGCGCTCGTGAAACGCCAGCAGTAAGCATCACGAGAGCAACCGGAGTTCGATTGCCCGCAAATTCAAGAGCCTGCCTGGCAGCGCTGAAATCGGCTCCAGAAGCCCGTTCCAGGATGGCAACCGTTCGCTGCTTAAGCTTTTCAT
The DNA here is from genome assembly GCA_035486715.1 of Candidatus Aquilonibacter sp. Taxonomy (GTDB): domain Bacteria; phylum Acidobacteriota; class Terriglobia; order Terriglobales; family Acidobacteriaceae; genus Sulfotelmatobacter. The sequence goes on along the minus strand of DATHMV010000063.1, from coordinate 141,675 downwards.
TCTTAGGCACAACATTCACCATGAAATTGCCGTAAACGTATCCCAGTCGGCTCATCGCCCCGGTAGAAATCATGTTGAGAACCATCTTGTGCGCCGTAGCCGCTTTCATGCGCGACGATCCGGCCAAAACCTCAGGACCAACCTCCGTCACAATTCCAAAATGAGCCGCGCGTTCGAGCGGAGAATTGCGATTGCACGTAAGGGCGACCGTGCGCGCCCCGCGATGCCGCGCCAGTTCTATAGCGGCAACTGTGAACGGCGTACGTCCGCTCGAAGCGATTCCAATCACAACGTCGTTCTTGCCCGGCTTGCGTCGCGCCATCTCATCTCGTCCCAGCTTCACGTCGTCTTCGCTGATCTCGGACTCGCTTCCCAGAGCCTTTGTTCCCCCGGCGATGATGAACTGCACGCGGTCCGTATCGAACGTTGGCTTACATTCGGCGGCGTCCAGCGCGCCGATGCGTCCGCTGGTTCCAGCCCCAACGTAAATCAGCCGCCCGCCGCGCCGCAAAGCCGCGGCGGCCCAGTCAATCGTCCGCGCAACTTGCGGCAGCGCCCGCGCCACCGCGCCCGCCACCTTGGCGTCTTCTGAGTTAATTAGCCGAACAATTTCGAGCGACGATTTGCAATCAAGATCGTGCGCCGCTTCGTTCGATTGCTCGGTGCGCAGGCGCTGCAAGTTGGAATTGGGTTTTCGAGTCGATCTCAAGAATTACGCTCCCAGCGCTTCTATTACTGCATCGTGAAATTTTGGACGAACAACTTTGATCCTTTGATCCGAGCAATCCGGCCATGTGCGGTTCGTGAGTAACGTAATCGAGATCTGCCGAACGGGATCGATCCACAACGAGGTTCCCGTATACCCGAGATGTCCAAAGGATGCGGGGCTGAAATATTTTCCCGATTGCGAAGACATGGAAGGCGTATCCCATCCCAGCGCGCGACATGTTCCTTCCGGCGCAGGTTCCCGGCGCGTAAAGAGAGCAACTGTCTCCGGACGCAAAATTGGTTTGCCGTCGCCAATCATGGCATGGGCAAACCTGGCGAGATCCGCCGCAGTCGAAAACACGCCCGCATGGCTGGCAACTCCACCTAAAATGCTGGCATTTTCATCCTGCACTTCACCCTGAATGATCCGATGGCGAAAAGTTCGGTCGTCAGCAGTCGGAGGAATCTGCCCGCGAATTTCTTTTGGCGGATTAAACGTAGTATCTACCATGCCGAGCGGGGCAAACACTTCCCGCTGGCAAAAACGATCCAGCGATTCGTCGGCCAGGCGCTCCAGCGCAACACCGAGAATGATGAATCCAATATCGCTGTATTCGGCGTGGGAGCCGGGATCGCTCTTCAGCGGCACAGAAAAAGCGGCGTGAAGCAGTTGCTCTCTCGTCCCAGCTTTAAGAAACAACTTTTCATAAGCAGGCAGCCCGGAAGAATGCGCTAGCAACATACGGACCGTCACTTCACGGCGGCGCGAATCCTTCTCGTTATCCAAAGCGAACTCGGGCACGATGGCCGCAACGGGAATTTCCAAATCGAGCACGCCGCGCTGATAAAGCAGCATCGCCGCGCTGGTGGTCGCGATAACTTTTGTAAGCGAAGCAAGATCGAGTAGAGTTGCTGTCGTTACTACAGGGGAGTCGGCATCGTAGGTAAATTGCCCGAAAGCTTTCAGTGCCACGAGCCGTCCCCCATGCGTAATTGCAATCGAAGCAGCCGAAAATGCTTTTTCACCAATGGCTTCCCGCAGAATTAAAAAAGCATTCGCAAAGCAGTCGTCCTGATCTTCGAAGGCGTCCATCGGCGGCGAAAAACGATTGCGCATAAATTGGATTCGATCAGTTCGCTAGCTACCGGAAACAAGTATTTTTCGCGCCGCAATCACGACGTATTTGTCTCACGCCCTTCAAAAGATTTCCACCCTGGAATGCTTCCATGATATTGCACAGTAGGCACCCCCTTACTTGAGTTTCTTGAGTCCCGCTGTCGACGTTGTGTAAAGTCAAATGATTCCTCTTTTTCCGTCAAATTCGTTGCGGCGTGAAGATAGAGCGCGCACTGCTTCGCGGGGTATTCGATTCCTCGCGGTACTGTGCCTCATTCTCGCGCACACTTTCGCGGCACATGCCACCGACAAAAAACGGCCCGTCGCAATCGTTCGCTTAGGGACGGTCGATGTTGTCATTAATCAAGCCATTGAAAAAGGCGAAATTCCCGGTGCTGTATTGCTGATCGGCCACAACGGCCAGGTGGTTTATCGCAAGGCTTATGGATCGCGCGCGCTCGAGCCCCGGCGTGAACCCATGACGCTCGATACCATCTTCGACGTCGCTTCGCTGACCAAAGTGATCGTCACGACAATGGCAGTTATGCAGTTGGTCGAGCAGGGAAAAGTACGGTTGAACGATCCCGTGACGAAGTATCTCCCGGAATTTGCGCAGAATGGAAAAGAAGACATTACCATCCGCCAGTTGCTCACCCACTACTCCGGCCTTGATCCGGATCTGGATTTAAAAAATCCGTGGGAAGGGAAGGGAACTGCCTACCAGATGGCTTTTGCCGAAACACCGCAAGATCCGCCGGGATCGAAATTTTCCTACAGCGACATCAATTTCATTGTGCTCGGTGCACTGGTCGAACGCATTTCCGGAGAAACTTTAGATGAATATGCAACCCGCCATATTTTTATCCCGCTGAAAATGCTGCACACGCGCTTTCTGCCTCCTGTAGTATGGAAAGCAAAAATTGCGCCAACGCAATACGACGAAAATGATCACATGCTGCGCGGCGTGGTGCACGATCCCACAGCACGGCGAATGGGCGGCGTGGCGGGCCATGCCGGACTTTTTTCCACCGCTGATGATCTCTCCCGGTTTGCGCAAGCGCTATTAAATGGCGGCGCAGGAATTTTGTCGCCGCTATCGGTCGAGAAAATGACCACGCCCGAGCAGCCGCCCGCAGCGCCGGTTCTGCGCGGCTTCGGCTGGGATATCGATTCACCCTTCTCCTCCAACCGCGGCGATCTCCTGCCTGTAGGCAGTTACGGCCACACCGGCTTCACCGGCACTTCGCTGTGGATCGATCCCACCACGCAAACCTACATCATCCTGCTCACCAATGCCGTCCATCCACGCGGCAAGGGGAATGCGATTGCCTTGCGTTCAAAAGTAGCAACCGCTGTGGCTTCAGCTCTGCCGCTAACCGCAAACGAGAAAGATGCACTGCGCTGGCAAAGCATCACCGGCTACAACGAAGCCCTGAGCGCCACACGCCGCATCAGCACACGCAATGGCGCCGTAAAAAATGGAATCGACATTCTCGAAGCCCACAACTTCGACGTGCTGCAAACTCCCGGCCGCAAAACTCGAATCGGTCTCGTAACCAATCAAACCGGCATCGACGCCGAAGGCCGTCGCACCATCGACGTTCTAGCCCAGGCTCCCGGAGTTTCTCTCGGCGCCATCTTCAGCCCCGAGCACGGCGTTACGGGCACGTTAGATACAACGCACGTAGGTGACACGAAAGATGCAGCCACAGGTATCACCGTCTACAGCGTCTACGGAGCCAAAGATGCAGACCGGCGCCCGGCGCAAGATGTGCTGAAGCAACTCGACACCGTCGTCTTCGACATCCAAGATGCCGGCGCGCGCTTCTACACCTACGAAACCACCCTGGGATATTTTCTGGAAGCCGCCGCGAAAGCAGGAGTCGAACTGATCGTGCTCGACCGCCCCAATCCAATCACTGGATCGTTCGTGCAAGGCCCTGTCTCCGACGCCGGCCACGAAAACTTCACCGACTACTGGACCGTGCCCGTCCGTCACGGCATGACCATGGGCGAACTGGCAAAAATGTTCAACGCCGAACGCAACCTCAACGCCAAACTAGCTGTCGTGCCGATGGAAGGCTGGCAGCGCGGCGACTGGTTCGACTCCACCGGCCTTGAATGGATCAATCCCTCGCCGAATTTGCGTGGCGTAACCGAAGCAGCGCTGTATCCCGGCGTTGCATTGGTAGAAGGAACAAACGTCTCAGTAGGACGCGGAACCGAAACTCCATTCGAACTGCTAGGCGCACCGTGGATAAAAAGCCGCGAACTCTCCGCGTACTTGAATGCCCGTGGCATCGCCGGAGTCCGCTTCGTCCCCGTCAGCTTTACGCCAACCTCCGCAATTTACAGCGGCCAAAAATGTGAAGGCGTGAACGTAGTTCTCCTCGACCGCAACGCGTTAGACGCCCCCGAGCTAGGGATAGAACTAGCTGCGGGCCTGCGAAAACTCTACCCGGCAGACTACAAGATAGAGCGAATGACAGAATTGCTAATGAATCAATCCGTCTATGACGCTCTGCTGGCCGGAGAAGATCCACGCCGCATCGCCCAGGATTGGCAGGAGAACTTGGAGAAGTTTGAGGCAATACGGAAAAAGTATCTCTTATACTAGGACAGTATTAAGACGGTGGCCCACTCAAGCCCGCGTTGGCTAGAGTGGGGAACAGCCGCCCTCGGCTGTCCGCCGAGCGAAGCGAGGCCAGATGTCAACGTCGGGGAGCAGGCCTAGCCTTGTCTTTGGCGCGCACCACGGTCCAGACGCCTCCGGGTAAAGGCGAATCGCTCAAAAGCCGCCGTGCAAATCCTTGTTTGATGGCCTGTATTACTTTGGACGGATTGCCGTGCTCCGGTTCGGCCAACAAAAAGGCGGAGGTGCTCGGGCATCACTACGTAGGCGGGTGGGCACATCTAGTCGGCAATTCCTGTCGAACCGGAAAGTCCAAACTCTAAGGGTGCCCCATTTCTCGCGTCTTTTGCGAGAAGTGGGACCCCACCACGATCACAACTCTTAAAGCTATAAGGGACAGATTTCCTCTCCAAGCGAGCTCCCACGTTTGCCAAAAGAAGGCAAGCATGGGGCACCCAAGTTTGAAAATGAGTGCCCCTGGAAAGCCATATTTCCCGGCAGCAGATGTGGGCCACCAGCCATTTGCTTACACAATTTGCATTTTCCAATTTTTATCCGCCTCTCCAAATTCTTTCTTTTCAAAATATACGGCTGGGGAGGGAACGACTGATTACCAAAAAGTAAACAGCTGCCCTCGGAGACTCGGCATAAACGCCACGCAGATAACCCTCCCCAAATCCCCCGCATCCTAGCGCCTGAAACCGTGTTAATCTCAGCCTAATTAGAACGGCACGACTTCGGAGGTCCGGATGTTCAGAGAACAGCTGCAAGGAATCCTAGCGGTAGTACTAATTTCCGGGATCGCCTTTTGTCAGGAGCCTTCCTCTCAACCCGCTCCTGATTCTCGCGACCATGCAACCGTCGCGCCAGCCACAACTCCATCTGCCGAAGCTTCGAACCCGACCACAATCCCCGCCGGCAGCAAAATTCCGCTTTCCTTGAAGCAAGCCATCTCCACCAAGAACGCCCGCGAAGGCGATTCCGTCTACGCCGAAACCGTGTTTCCTTTTGTGCTCAATGAACACGTTCTGGTGCCCTCGGGAACTTACGTACAAGGCAAGATCGCACACGTAGAGCGCGCCGGACACGGCAAGGGACGCGCCGAAATCCTGATGCACTTCACCACCCTGATCTATCCCAGCGGATACACCGTGATGCTTCCCGCCTCAGTCGAGAACACGCCGGGTGCAGACAACCACGGCGTGAAGGATGACGAAGGAACCATCCAGCAGGATAAAGACACGGGAAAGAAAGTGGAAGATGCCGCGAAGAACGGTGTCTACGGAACACTGGGCGGCGCAACCGCCGGCGGCCTGGCCACAGGCGGAATCAATGGAGCGCGCGTAGGCGCGGGAGCCGGTGCAGTGGCCGGAGTAGCATGGGCGCTTCTCAAGCGCGGTCCCGATGTAAAACTCGAAGTAGGAACGTCAATCGAGATGGAAGTTCAGCGCCCGATCACGCTCGACCCCAGCCGCCTCACAGTGGCAAAGGCAACTCCATAATTTGGGCTTCTATACCGTGCTATTTCAAATTAAATAATGCATTCACATGCGCCGTCACCGTGACAGTTTGCGGCGTGAACTCCTCCGTGGGAGGGGGCGCTGCCGCACTGGGCACCGCAGCCATGGCATGAGCTTTGAACAGGGGCAGCCGCGGGTTCTCAAAAGTATCCACCGATGCATACGATAACTCACCCAAACTCCGGCCACTGGCTCGCGCCACAGTCTCGGCAGAATTTCGCGCGCGCCGGTAAGCGTCTTCCACAGCTTTGTTCTTCGCCTCGTCAATATTTTCCAGCGTGTAATTCAATGTCTGCCGTTCGCTCACATTGGCATCGGCCAGTTGCTGTGTGATGGCGCCAATCTTCGAGAAGTCTTTGAGCTTGAGCGTTACGTCGGTCGTCACCCGGTAGCCAATCACTTTTTGCTTGGTACTTTTCCAGTCATACATTGGCTGAACCGAAAAAAATCCAATGGTCGCAGCCTTCGGCTCAATGCCGTTAGCCCGCATCACTTGCCGTACTTCTTCCGTATCTTTGGAAGCGCGCGCATAAGCCGCCTGTGAAGTATCGTCCTGAACAGAAATGTCGAACTGAATCACCGCCGTATCCGGCGCCGATTCGAACTTCCCGTCAGCCCCCACATACACGGTATTCGCGGCCGCGGTAAGCGAGGGATGATCCTGCGCAAAAGACACTGCAGCCAGCATCAATACAGCAACCGCGCAAAACTTAGATTTCATGGAATTCCTCCAAGGCAAACTCCTGAGGATGGACTTCAACTTCCCCGGGCAACCTTAAAAAGCTGTCACCCTTTGAGAGAACGTAATTACAGGCGGATATTGCATGACAAACGGGAGATTAGGGAAGATATAGAGCGTCCGCTTACGATGCGCTCTTGGCGTTGGCCGAATAAGTAAACGGATAACTCTGCGCATTAATCTCCCGCCGCAGATCCTCAAAAATATCGTCCGGCATCTTAAGGAAAACCTCAACCACCTCGGGATCGAACTGCCGTCCCGCCCAATCCTGAATCTCTTTGCGCGCCGCAGCCAGAGTTCTGGCCGGGCGATAGGGCCGGTCGGAAATAATCGCGTCGAGCGTATCGGCCACGGAAAAGATGCGTGCACCCAGAGGAATCTCGTTGCCCTTCAGGCCTCGCGGATAGCCCGAACCATCAAAATGTTCCTGGTGCGAGTAAACAATCTCGCAAACTTCGGCAAGAAAGGGAATTCTCCGCAGCATCTGGTAGCCGTGATAGCAATGTTCGCGCATCACCGCTCTCTCCTCATCATCCAACCTTCCGGGCTTGAGAAGAATGCGGTCCGGAATCGCCATCTTGCCAATGTCATGCAAAAATGCGCCGCGCGCAATCACATCAATCTGCTCCCGAGGCAGCCCCATGGCGCGCGCAATCGCCATAGTAAAGGCAGTCACGCGCTTCGAGTGGCCTTCGGTTTCGCGGTCTTTCAAATCAAGCGCATCGCCCAAAGCTTGCAGCGTAATGTCATACGAACGCTCCAGATCGGTCATGGCGGCTTGCAGTTGATCGGTGCGCGCCGCTACCAGCGATTCCAGATTCGTCTGGTAGGTACGGTTCTCAACCTTAAGCCGCCGGTTTTCCAAAGCTCGCGCCGCCGCATTGAGCAACTGTTCGCGCTCGAAGGGCTTGAGCAGGTAATCGTAAGCGCCGTTGCGAATGGCGGCTAGCGCGACAGAGATATCGTGAACCGCCGTCACCATCACCACTGGCATGTCGGGAAATTTTTCTTTTGTGCGCTCAAGCAGCCCAATGCCATCGAGATCGGCCATCATCAAATCGGAGAGCATCAGCTCAAAGCATTCGCCGGAATTAAGCAATGCCAGGGCTTCCATCCCGGAACTGGCTTGTTTGCAGGTATATCCCGCCGCGAGCAGGATCGCGCAGACGATTTCGCGTATCGCCTCTTCATCGTCCACTACGAGAATGCGGTCGGCCATGACTATCTATGATCCTATCGGCGATTCTACCCCAGAGTTGAGATACCGAAAGTAACCACTCAGGTCCGGAAACAATACCGGGATCAGCCTGCGGCGTGATATTCAGAAGTTGGGCCGTGTCACGTCCGTAATACGTTTGCAAAGTACGTTCCAGCTGGAAAGCTGTCTCTAATTCACTATCATGACCGTTTCTCTTTGGTCGATTTTAAGCGCCGCCCAACTTGGCATCGCCAGGCTCAAGCCCGAAGAATGGGTGCTGCTGGCGATTCTCGGCATGACTTTGCTGGTGCTTTCCGTGTTCCGGGAACGTTACCTTGCGATCTGGTCCGCCGCGTGGGCACTGTTACTGAGTTCGCGATGGCTGTCATTACACGGCGCAAGCCTCAGAATCCCTCCGCGTTTTCTTCCTGCGGTCGAGCAATCAATCTTCGTCATAGCCGTAGGCTTTTTTGCCTGGACTATTTTTTCCTACATACACGAGCGCAATCTTCTGGCTCCGTTGGCTGCGATCACATTAAGCACGGCTGCTTTTGCGGCACTCCGCGTTGTGCTTTGGCCGGATTCGCTCCCGCTGCGCTTTGCTTTAGAGATTTCTTATCGAATCGTCCTGCTTACCGCATCGCTTGCGCTGGTCAATGCTCGCCGAGGTCGTGGCGACATGGCCGCGCGCAGCATCGCGGTCCTGATTCTCGCCCAGCATCTCGAGTGGCCGCTCTTGACCGGGTATTTTTCAGTAAAAGCCATGTTGAGTGTGGATATCGCGCTAAGCATTGCTATGTTCATGCTCGTCTTTAAGGAATCGCGTGCCCGTGCGCGGCGCTTGAACGTTTTGCGTTCGCTGACGGAGAGCATCGTCCACGCCCAGCAGCAGGGCGGAATGATGGACAAAGCCCTCACCGATTTGCAAAAGCTGACCGGCAGCAAAGCCGCGTGGTTCCGTTTAATCGAAGGCAGGCATCTCGTAGCCACGCACGCCGTTGGAGTTTCCTCCGAATTTCTGCGTGAGATCGGAATCACCGAACTGACCGACGATCTCTCAAAACTGCTTGACCAAGGCCAGGCTCAAACCGTTCGCAAGAGCACGGAATTTTCAGAAGATGCCGGTTTGCTCAAGGCGGAAAAAATCAATCGTTTGCTCATCGTCCCGGTGCTCGGAAAAAAGGCCTCGATTGGGCTTCTTGTTCTGGGAAGCACGCGAGAGCGCAGACCAACAACCGAGGAATTGGAATTCCTCGAAACCTGCGGCCGCCAGTTAGGAATTGCCGTCGAGAACTTCCGCTTACTGGAACAGGTTCTGCGCTCGCAACGCCAGTGGCGGAACACCTTCGATTCCGTCCACGACATCATTCTGGCTCACGACGCCGAATTCCGCATCATCAAGGCCAATCAGGTTCTGCTCGAGCAATTGCAGCAGTCCACCGCCGATGTGATTGGCGCGAGCTGTGAATCGGTTTTACCGCACGCCCTTGGCGATTGGACCGGCTGCCCCTATTGCGCACGTGGTGGTGAAGAAATTACAGAAGGCGCGGACCCGTGTTTCGGCGGCTTCTCGCTGGTTTCCACATCGTCCTACAGCGAGCAGGGAGGCCAGCAAAAAGGCACAATCCACATCGTTCGCGATATCACCGAACGGCGTTCCGCGGAAGAAAAATATCGATTGCTCTTCGATCAGGTGCAGGAAGGCGTCTACGTTGCGATGCCTAACGGCCACTTGCTCGATTGCAACGATGCTTTTGTCCACATGCTCGGGTACGAGCGCCGCGAAGAGCTTTTGGCGCTGAATCTGAACGAAGAAATTCGCGTTGATGCCGGTCAGCGTGATTCCTTTCACAAAGAAATCGAGCAGCAAAATTACGTCCGCAACTTCGAAGTCACCATGCGGCGAAAAAACGGAACTTTGCTGCTGGCTGCGGAGAGCAGCTTTGCCACGCGCGATGCCGCGGGAAAAGTCGAGCGCTATCAGGGATTCGTTCTCGATGTAACCGAGAAGCGCCGCGCCGAAGACGAAATGCGCCGCCGCAACCGCGAACTGAATGCGCTCAACGCCATGGCGGTCGTCGCCACGCAATCGTTCGATCTCGACGAAATTCTCAACCTTACGCTGCGGCAGGTGGTGTCATTATTCGGCGCCGAGAGTGGAGCCGTTTATCTCTCCGATTCCGACGCTCCCACCTACCGCCGCCGCGCCGCCTGGGGGCCGCGCAGCCGCGACAAGTCGCGTCCCGCCGAGGTTAATTTTGCGGATGGTTTTGGCGATCTGGTCGTGCGCTCGCGCGCCGAAGTCATCACCGCCGAATATCTTCCTCATCTCAAGGGCGCCGTCGCGGAATTTATTGGCTCCAGCGAGGACGGTTCGTGGATCTGGGTATTGTTCTGGGGCAAAGACAGCCCGATCGGCATGATGGGCCTGCGGAGCCACACGGAGTACCAATATTCCAGCGGCGAAGAAAACTTGCTGGTCGCCATCAGCCGGCAACTCGCAACCACCATCGAAAAAGTTCGTCTCTACGAAGAAACCTGTAAAGCCTACGAAGATCTGCGGCGCACGCAGGAACAGCTCTTGCAAAGCGAAAAAATGTCCGCTGTCGGCCAGCTCATTGCCGGCGTGGCGCATGAACTGAATAATCCGCTGACCGCAATTCTGGGCTACGCCCAGCTTCTGGAAAGCGAAGGATTGAGTGAGCGTGCCCAGGATTACGTTGGAAAGATGTTCAAGCAGGCCCAGCGCACGCACCGCGTGGTGCAAAACCTGCTTTCCTTCGCGCGGCAGCGCAAACCAGAGCGCGCGGAAGTCGATGTTCGCAAAGTGCTAGATGAAACTCTAGCCCTCCGCGACTTCGATCTAAAGGTCAATCACATCGCCGTGGAAAAAGATCTCGGCGCTGATCCCGCCATGGTCGTGGCCGATCTGCACCAGATCGAGCAGGTATTTCTCAACATCATCAACAACGCAGTCGATGCGATTCTCGAAACCGGCCGTGCCGGAAAATTAAAAATCCGCATCTCCTGTGACAAAGGTGACGTCGTCACGCAATTTGCCGACGACGGTCCCGGCATCAAGGATCCAAAACGAATTTTCGATCCCTTCTACACCACAAAAAATGTTGGCAAAGGAACCGGCCTCGGCCTAAGCATCTGCTACGGAATCGTCAAGGAGCATGGCGGTGACATCACCGCGCACAATGCTGCTGAAGGCGGAGGAGCTGTGATCGAAGTGCGGCTTCCCATGGTCGTTGCTGCCGGGGTTGTGATCGATGCAGCACCTGTAGCCCCGCCGAAGCGCGAAGGCGCCATTCAGGGCCGCGTATTGCTGGTGGAAGAGGAAGAAGCCGTGCTCGAGTTCGAGCGCGACGTCCTTATGGGCGCTGGAGCCAGCGTGGTGACCGCGCTTAAGAGCGAAGACGTGAAAACGCGCCTGCTCTCTGAACCTTTCGATGCCGTAATCATGAGCGGGAAGATGCCTTCGGACTGGAACGCGAAAGAAGCCCACACCTGGATCACGCAAAATTGCCACGGCATGGAGGGTCACATCTTGTTTACATTCGCCAGCGGAGTGGAGCAGGGCAATGATCGCGCCTTCTTACAGGAAAACAATATCCCCTATCTTGTGAAGCCCTTCGAAGTCGCTGATCTCATTTCGCAGGCACGCAAACTCTTGCAAAAAGCGCTGGCTGCGTCAGCCAGTTAACGGCCGCTACAGTTCTGCTCGCAAACTCTTAATCAGCCGCCTCAGCATTTTTTCATTGCGCCGATACCAGCGCCATTGGCCTTGTTTCGCCGCCTCCACCAATCCGGCTTTCGTCAGAATCGCCATATGATGCGAAATGGTAGGCTGCGAGAGAGCAACGCGCTGTTCAATATCGCCGGCGCATAGGCCGGAATTTTTATGTACCACATCGCCGCCATGCTGTTTGAGAGCGCCGAGAATGCGCCGCCGCGTGGGATCGGCGATGGCATGCAGCGCACTGTCAAGAAAATTCCCAGGTGTAGTCATAACGAACCGCAATTATTTCTGAGTAGATCGCTATGAATATACAAGATCGCAACGGCCGCCATCACGCCGGGCGTTGCCGCCGGGCCCGTACCCATTCAATGCGGCTGAATTCCAGATAGCGCACATCGCTTTCCGGCAGCGAGCAATTAAATTGGTCACGCTCGCCCGCCAACGCATCACCGCGAATCCAGTATCCGGTTGCGTCCTTCTTCAGAACGACGGCATCGAGGGGCTCCATGCCGTGGAGCTTGAAAACCACTCTACGGTCCAGCATGTGATCACGTTTCATAGGGGAGAATTACTTTTTAAGGATCGGATTGTAGCCGTCATTAATCAGCCGCGAGCGCATGGCCTCGGCGTCTTTGATGTCAGGGAACGGTCCCACTTGTACGCGAAAAAGCTTATCCGCCGCAGCTCCGCTGGCCACAAAAGCGGGATACTGCTTCTTTTTAAGCGCATCCACCAGCGCTTCCCCATCCTCCTGCTTGCTCACTGCCGCGACCTGCACAAAATATCCCGTAGACGGAATCGCCACCATCGGATCGGAAGGAGTTGATGCTCCTTGCGTCGCTGCGCCCGTAGCAGATGTTCCCGAGGAAGAATTCGTTCCTTGCCCGGCACCCTGAGCATTCGCGCCATCGCCCGTTACCGCAGAAGCCGGAGTCAGCTGAGGATTCGCGTTCTGTTGTTCCACAGCCTTGTAGAAAGTCATCGGCGTGGGCGCATTATTTCCCGAGGGTTTTACATTGCCGGATGCGGCGAGGGGCGCCACTTTCCCCGTCTCCGGCAGCAGGGCGGAATCCGACTTGCGTCCCAGCGTATATCCCAAAGCAAAAAACACGGCGCAAATCACCACCAAACCAAAAAACAGAGCCAGCAGTTTCGCGGTGCCTAAAGTGATTTCAGTATCCTGTGACGAAGCCATAGCGTTTCCCCAATATTTGTCGCGGGTGTACCTACACAGATTTCGCAGCCGGTACCGCGCCATCGTCAGGTTTGCCCAGCATCCTTTGCAGTCCCGAGAAGAAATCCACCGGCACGGGAAAGATAACTGTCGTATTTTTCTCCACCCCAATCTCCGTCAAAGTCTGCAAGTAACGGAGCTGTACGCTCACCGGTTCGGTCGCGAGCAGATGGGCCGCATCTACCAAACGCTGTGCCGCCGAGAACTCGCCGTCCGCGTGAATAATCTTCGACCGCTTCTCGCGCTCTGCTTCTGCCTGTTTGGCCATCGCGCGCAGCATCGTCTCCGGCATATCAACCTGCTTCACCTCAACATTCGTCACCTTCACTCCCCACGGCGAAGTGTGCTGGTCCAGAATGCTTTGCAGCCGCAGATTGATCTTCTCCCGGTGCGAGAGCAGTTCATCGAGTTCCTGCTCGCCCAGGACCGATCGCAGCGTGGTCTGCGCAAATTGCGACGTCTGGTAAACATAATTCGAGACTTCCACCACGGCCTTGTTGGGATCGATGACCCGCAGAAAGATGACGGCATTCACCTTCAGCGTAACGTTGTCGCGCGTGATAATGTCCTGCGGCGGTACTTCGAGTGCCTCCTGCCGTAGCGACACTCGCACTATGCGGTCGATTGGACTGAACACCAGCACAACGCCGGGACCTTTGGCGGAAGTCAAAAGCCGCCCCAATCGGAAAATTACGCCCCGCTCATACTCCGCCAAAATCTTGATGGAACTCAATACATACAGGGCAACGATGATAGTCACGATACCGAAAAATCCCACTCCAAAGACTTCCATATAGGTTTCTCCGCTTGGAAGAACATTCCTATCGCGGATTGTAACGCAGGGAGGAACGATGAAATTGGAATTCAGCGAACCAGCCGTTGCCTGAACTGGTGCGAGGGAGGGGTTAAATTGAAATACCCGGCGAAGGGGCGGGTTGAGTTACAGATATTGGTTCAACTTGCAGCAGCAGCCCATCGATCTTGCGTACTACCACGGTTTGACCAACCGGCACGTCAGAAAACGAAACCGCGTCCCAAATCTCTCCATGGACAAAAATCTTGCCGCGCGGAGAAAGCGCAGCCTGCACGATTCCAGTTTCACCGATGATTCCCTGTGCCCCGGAAACCAATTTGTTCCGCCGTGCCTTCAGCGCGATGCTCATAAGAAACGCCGTAATCAATCCCAACGGAATACTCACGGCCAACGCCGTAAGCAGGTGAACCCGCATCTCCGGGATGGGCGAATCGACCAGCAACAGCCCTCCCAGAGTGAGCAACGTGATGCCGCCAACCGTCAGCACGCCATGGCTGGCAAACTTGGCCTCAGCCGCAAAAAGTGCGAATGCGCCCAGAATCAGCGCCAGCGCCGCAAATCGCGTAGGCAGCAGATTCAAAGCGAACGCCGCCACTAAAATAAAAACCACGCCCACTGTTCCGGGAACGACTGCGCCCGGATGATTGAACTCCGCATACAGCGCCAGCGCGCCAATCGCCAGCAGGATGAACGAAATGTTTGGGTCCATCAAATAACCAAGGATGCGTTCCTTGAGCGTCATGCTAAAAGGCACGATTGGCTGGCCTGCCAGCTTCAAAGTCACCTCTTGCCCATTGAACCGCTTAAAACTTTTACTCTCTATTTGGCGGAAAAGATCGTCCTGGCTCGACGCAACATATTCGATCAGGTGCTGCGAAAGTGCTTCCTGCTCGGTGAACGATTTCGACTGGCGTACCGTGCTCTCCGCCACATCCACATTGCGCCCGCGCCGCGCCGCCACCGAACGCATCAGCGCGGCAGCATCGTTTTCCAGCTTCTGCTTCATCACTTCATCGACATTCCCGCCGCCCAAAGTCACAGGATGAGCCGCACCGGTATTCGTTCCCGGAGCCATCGCAGCTACATCAGCCGATTCCAGAATAAAAAAACCCGCGGACGCAGCCCGGCTGCCACTGGGAGTCACATAGATAATGAGGGGAACCGACGAGGTAGTAATTTTCTCGATGATCTTGCGCGTGGAATCAACCAGCCCACCCGGAGTATTGATCTCCATCAATACAGCCTGATCGTTGCGCCGTTGCGCCTCATCGATGGCGCGAGAAATATATTCCTCAGTAATGGGCTGAATCGTATCGTCGACAACGATTTTCAGGACTTCAGCGAAAGAAATAGAGCTGAGAAGAATAACGGCGGCCACGCCGATCAAGACCCGCGCAATGGAAGTCTTCTTCATCAGGCTGCCTTCATCATTCTCACCCTTATTTGCCGCTGGCGGTAGACATTTCTCGTGGAGATTTATCTTCGATCGTTGACAGCGGTAACTCACTCCATCCCGGCAAACTCGAGCTACCGGTAATAAGCCGCGCCCCGCGCTCGTAAGTGAAGTAAGACCACGCCCACTGAACCAGCACCAGAATGCGGTTCTGAAAGCCAATCAAAAAGAAAATATGGATAAACAACCACGACAGCCATGCCAGAAAACCAGATATGTGAATCTTGCCAAACTCCGCCACAGCCGCGGCGCGCCCGATCGTCGCAAGACTGCCCTTATCCCAGAAGTGAAAAGGTTTGCGATCAAAGGCCGTATTAGGCGAAGTATGCTTGTGTTCCACTTCCTGGCGAATCAACTTGGCTACATAGCGCCCTTCCTGAATTGCCGTCTGCGCCACGCCGGGTAGCATCTTCCCCGATTTATCCTTCAGCGCTGCCAGATCTCCGATCACAAAAACTTCCGGATGATTCGGAATGCTGAGGTCCGGTTGAACCGGTACACGCCCCGCGCGGTCCACCGGCACGCCTAATTTCTTGCCCAGCGCGGAAGCAGCCACGCCCGCAGCCCACAAAATCACCGCCGCATTCATTCGCGTCTTACCCATGGTAATCGCGCCCGCCTCAACATTCGTCACCATGGTAGAAGTCAGCACATCCACGCCCAGCCGCTGCAATTGTTCGAGTGCACTGCGTGAAAGGTCCTCCGGATAAGCCGGAAGAACATGCGGCCCACCCTCAATCAAATGAATGTGCGTGTGTCGCGGATCGATAGACCGGAAATCCTGAGCGAGAGCATGCCGGCAAATTTCAGCCAAAGTTCCCGCCAGTTCCACCCCTGTCGGCCCGCCTCCGACCACCGCAAAATTCAAAGGCTCGACCGGCTTGCCTTCCGCAGCTTGCCGCTCAGCAAGTTCGAAGGCCAGCAGAACGCGCCGCCTGATCTCAATCGCATCTTCAATCGTCTTCAGCCCGGGCGCATAAGCCTGCCAGTCATCGTGGCCGAAATAAGCGTGGCTTGCGCCCGAGGCGACAATGAGAGAGTCATAAGGAATTTCCATATCTCCGCTCTCATCCTGCCCCTGCGTCAGTACCACATGCCGCTCCAGATCGAAGCCGGTCACCTCCGCCATCAAAACCTCGATATTTTTGTGATGGCGCAAAATCGACCGGATCGGCGTCGCGATTTCTCCCGGCGACAAACCCGCCGTCGCCACCTGATAGAGCAAAGGCTGAAACGTATGATGATTTTTCCGGTCGATCACCGTTACCTGCACCGGCGCGTGAGCCAGAGTGGTGGCCGCGTTCAGGCCCCCAAAACCCGCTCCTACTATCACAACGCGATGAGTCGCCTGATCATTCATAGTCCCCGCCAGCCATTCTTTCCCGTTCCTGCCTTGCTGTTCATTGCCTTCACTCTATAAGATTCAGCGCAATGGCAATCGGGTCCATAAGTTCTGCAAATCAAAATTCGCATCCCGCTTGGATGCGATACGTTCTTCCCTCGATTGGAGGTTTGATTTTCGTCGTGATGTTCGGCCTGCTGGTTTATACGAATCTATCGGTGCGCCTGCTCAGCGATGCCGGGATCGGCTGGCACATCCGCACCGGACAACTGATTCTTGCAACCCACACGATTCCTTACGTCGATTCATTTTCCTCCGGCATGGCGGGGCGGCCGTGGTTCGCTTGGGAATGGCTATACGACGTTGTAGTCGGCGCCCTGAATGGCGCAGCGGGTCTGAACGCGGTAGTAGTCTTCACAGCTCTCATCATTGCTCTGACTTTTTCTTGTACCTTCCGCCTGCTGCAACGGCGCGGAACCAATCTGATCGTAGCCCTGCCTCTGCTCCTGCTTGCAGCTTCAGCCTCCATGATTCATTTCCTGTCCCGCCCCCACGTCGTGAGCTGGTTCTTCACGGTGCTGTGGTTTTGGATTCTCGAATCGTTTGAACAGGGAATTAGCCTGGGCGGCGATGATTCCCGCCACCGTCAATCCATTCGACGACTATGGCTCTTGCCGCTCTCGATGTTGTTATGGGTAAACCTGCACGGCGGATTCTTGCTCGGATTCGTTCTCTTGGCGATTTACTGGATTAGCGCCGCGTGGAAGTGGTGGACGTTAAAAGAAGGTCGCTTCGAAGATGCTCTGCAAAAGATCGAGACGGCACGCCGCCTTAGCACGCTGACGTGGGCAGGCATTCTAAACGCCCTCGCGACGTTGGCAAATCCGTACGGACCGCATCTGCACCTTCACATCTACCGCTATCTCACCAATCATTTCCTGATGGATCACATCGATGAATTTCAATCCCCAAATTTTCATTACGTGGCTCAGAAATGCTTTGCAGTATTACTACTGCTGTCGATAGCAGCGTTGGCGTTGAAAAAGCGAGAGGCACGTGTCAGCCAGATTTTGGTTGTACTGTTTGCGGTATATTCCGGCCTATACGCCTCGCGAAACATCCCAGTTTCATCCCTACTATTGATTTTGATAATCGGCCCCTGGCTCTCCGATGAGATGAAGAATCTCGCGGAACAGCGGAGCATAATCCGCGCACCGCAATTCTTTCACCGCATGAACGCACTCGACTTGTCGCTGCGCGGCCATCTCTGGCCCATGGCGGCCTTCGCAGCAACCTGCTGGATCGCCGTCGTCGGTAAAGCAGGCGCAACTCAACTCATCTCGGCGCATTTCCCCGAACAACGCTTTCCCGTTGCTGCAGTCGACTATCTCGAAACCCACGACGCGCAACTCGCTCCCGACGCATCCGTTGCCATGCCCGTAAGTATCTTTAGCCCCGACAACTGGGGTGGCTATTTCATCTATCGCCTCTATCCACGAATGACGGTGGTAATTGACGATCGCCACGACTTCTACGGAGAGGAATATCTCCGCGCATATTTGAAAACGTTGCACGTAGCTCCAGGATGGCAGGATTTTCTTCACGAGCAGCCCGCTCGTTACTTAGTTCTGCCCAAAGATTCCGCGCTGGCCAACATTCTGCTCGTGACCGCAGATTGGCGCCCCCTCTATCGCGACGATGTGGCGATCGTCTTCACACCAACCCCCGCCCAGCCTCACTAATTTCGGGAGTACTCAACCTTGCAAGATTGTTCACATTGACAACGCCAGAAGCTCCGCGATATCTTCAGCCGCACGGTTGCTACTACCCAGTCTCGTTGAGACCTTCGAATGTCCTGCCATTCGGGGCCGGAACTCTGTGGCAAGCCATTCTCCCTATCTAAGGACAAATTCGATGAATCGTATTCTGCCCGGTTATCGTACTGGAATCTTTATCCTCGCCTGTCTGGCGCTGAGTTTCGCAGCTGCCGTTCCCATCGTTTGCGCACAAGACGCTCCCGCCGTAACCCTAACCCAAATGAGTTCTGATCCGTTCACCGTTCCACCCGGGCAACATGCCACCGAAGTTGAGCCGCACATGCTCGCCAATGGCACAACCCAAGTTTCCGCCTTTCAAACCGGACGCATCGTCAACGGCGGTGGAACCGCCATCGGATGGGCTACTTCCACCGACGGCGGCAACACATGGGCTCACGGCTTTCTCCCCGGCCTCACCACCGGAAATGGCGGCGGCCTCTACGACGCAGCCAGCGATCCGGCCGTAGCCTACGACGCCAAGCACGCCGTGTGGATGATCGCCTCTCTACCAATCTCGAACTCCTCCGAAACTCCCGCAGTAGTCGTCAACCGCTCCACCGACGGCGGATTCACCTGGGACAATCCCGTCAGCGTCGGCCCGAAAGTCGTCAGCTCCGATAAGAATTGGATCGTCTGCGACAGCTACTCCACCAGCCCGTTCTACGGCAATTGTTACGTCGAGTGGGACAATCCCGATACCGGCGACGGCATCCTGATGAGCACATCGAGTGATGGCGGCCTGACCTGGGGTCCGGCCACCGCCACCGCAAACCACTCAACCGGCATCGGAGGGCAACCGCTGGTTCAGCCCAATGGCACGGTAGTCGTCCCAATCGAAACCAGCGGCATCTCCGCTTTCAGTTCCACCAACGGCGGCACAACCTGGTCCGCTCCGGTTACCGTCTCCAACATTCAAAGCCACACCGACGCCGGAGGCATTCGCAGTGGTCCGTTGCCCTCTGCCGCAGTCGATGGCGCAGGCAACGTTTATGTCGTCTGGGAAGATTGCCGCTTCCGCGCCAAGTGCTCCACCAACGATCTTGTTTTCAGCATTTCCGCCGATGGTATTCACTGGTCCAAAGTCGCCCGCATTCCCATCGACGCCATCACCAGCACCATCGATCATTTCATCCCCGGAATTGGCATCGATCCAGCCACTTCAGGCGCAACGGCTCATGTTGCAGTTCACTACTATTTTTACCCCAAGAGCAGTTGCACGCAGTCCACTTGCCAGCTTTATGTCGGCTATATCTCCTCGCACAACGCCGGCACCACCTGGAACCCTCCTGCAAAGCTGGCCGGACCGATGAAGCTGACGTGGCTGCCCAATTCGCAAAACGGACTGATGGTCGGAGACTACATCGCCACAGTGTTCAGCAACGGCATCCCGCATGGAGTCTTCGCCGTGGCCGCCGCAAAATCTGGCACCACTTACAACGAAGCCATGTTCACGGCGCAGGGACTAACCGTACCCGAAGTCGGCCCGCAGCTCTCTTCAGCCCACGACAAACCGCTGCACAACCTCTCCGACCCAATCGAAAAGGAGCAACCAGAAAAGGGCAAACTCCCGCCCTCGAAGCGAGCAGCCAAGCGCAGCTCGAAGTAACTGACCATGGACGGGCGGACGCCTTCGTCCGCCCTGCCTGAGCATCGGTCCTATAGGCAGCTATTCGGAACCGAGCCCCGGACGAATGCGTCCGGGGCTCCATGGTTCATGCCCTCCTGATAAACTCTCCCAGTGCCACGCCTGACTCACCTGGAATGCACCCGCTGCGGCGAACATTACCCCGCCGACCGTCCTCAATCCGTTTGCCCCAAAGATGGTGGCATCCTCTACGCCCGTTATGATCTGGCCGCAATCAAGAAAACTTTCACGCCCGCATCGTTACTCCCGTTAGCTCCCACCATGTGGCGATACGACGCCGTCCTACCCGAAGCCACGCCAGTCACTCTAGGTGAAGGTTTCACGCCGATGCTGCGCAGCCGCGAGTATCCAAACGTCTTCATCAAAGACGAAGGCCTCAATCCCACCGGCTCCTTCAAAGCTCGCGGACTCTCCGCCGCCGTAACCATGGCCCACCATTTCGGACTGAAAAAACTAGCCATCCCCTCCGCCGGAAACGCCGCCAGCGCTCTCGCCGCCTACACCGCCGCCGCCGGCAATGGCATGGAAGCTCACATCTTCATGCCCAAAGACGTGCCCCTGGCCAACCGCGTCGAGTGCTACTACTACGGCGCGCACGTCACACTGGTCGACGGCCTGATCTCCGATTGCGCAAAAAAAGTCGCCGATCTAAAAGATTCCGAGTCATGGAAAAAAGAAGCATGGTTCGATGTCTCCACCACCAAAGAGCCTTACCGCGTAGAAGGCAAGAAAACCATGGGCTACGAAGTAGCCGAGCAACTTGGTTGGAAACTTCCGCAAGGCATCATCTATCCCACCGGCGGAGGCGTGGGCCTGCTGGGCATGTGGAAAGCCTTCGATGAAATGGAAAAACTGGGATTTATCGGACCCGAGCGCCCAAATATGATCAGCGTGCAATCAGCAGGATGCGCTCCAATCGTAAAAGCATGGGATGAAGGCCGCGCCACATCAGAAATGTGGCCAAATGCTTCAACCATGGCCGCAGGCCTTCGCGTTCCCAAACCTTACGGCGATTACCTGATCCTCGACATCCTGAAAAAAAGCGGCGGCCTGGCCATATCCGCCACCGACGCAGAAATTCTGGAAGCCACGCGCCGTTGGGCAAAAACCGAAGGCATCTTCGCCGCCCCCGAAGGCGCAGCCAGCTTGGTCGCATATCAAAAATTGTTAGCCAGCGGCTTCTTCGCACCGGACGATACAGTAGTGCTGTTCAACACCGGCTCCGGCCTGAAATATCTCGATGTGCTCGATACAAAAGAAGCTGGTGTGGATGTGGAGCGGGCGCCCTCGCCCGCTTCTCGCCCGATCGCCGGAATCATCGGCCCATACTAAGGGACCTGCTCCAGCGCCGTAACATTTGTTTTAGCAGTCATGACCCGGTGAGCGTAATCGCTAACAACAGTTAACTTCTGTTAGCCAGTAATCGGCATAGAAACCTTGACAACAGGGCTTGCAGGACCTAACATTCGTCCCCTCAATCGAGAACGAATCCCAAACTTCCAAACAGACTGCGAAGGAACGAGCCATGAAGAAGACGACTCTATTCGGGGTGGTGGCGATCGTCGCGTTGGTGCTCGCCGTCTTAGGCGGCAGGTCCAGCTCTGGACAGGACAAGCAGGACAAGTACACCCTGCAGATACCCGGCGGGCTCGCGTTCTCTGAAGTCAGGGGATACGAACAATGGCAAGTAGTCGGCCCCAGCCTCACCGAAGCCGCAAATGTGATCCGCGTGATCGTCGCTAATCCGGTGATGATCAAAGCCTACCAGGAGGGCATTCCTGGCAATGGCAAGCCTTTCCCCGACGGCTCGAAGATTGTGAAGATTGAATGGAAACCGAAAAAATTAACCGATCCCCCTTTTTCCGCGAAGACTCCGGACACGGTGCCTGGCGATTTGGCGCAGGTCGAGTTCATCGTGAAGGACAGCAAGAGATTCTCGGACACGCACGGATGGGGATACGCCATGTTCGACTATGACGCCGCATCCGGAACGTTCGCCCCGGCCACGAAGGCCAGTAAGCCTCCGGTGAATAACGACGCCAAGTGCGGAGCCGCATGTCACGAGCTAGCGGCGTCAAAGGATTACATTTTTACGGCATACTCCAAACGGTAAGCCCTCAAGGTGCTCTCAAGTCTCGATTCGTCGGCTATCCCGAATAGAGGAACCTTATGAAACGGTTTGCTTTTTGGTTGGTTGCTGCAGTTGTAACGGTGGCTGGTATTCTCGCCTTTACGCCTCGCGCATCCGGGCATCCCGATGAAGAGGCTTCCCCGATTTACGGCGTCACAATTCCACCCGGATATCGCGATTGGCAATTGATCGCTGTGAAACAGCTCCATTTCGCGGGTAAGGGCGAGCAATTGCGCGCTCAAGTCGGCAACGATATAGCGATCAAGGCCTTTAAGGAAGGGACTCTTCCGTTCCCAGACGGCGCGATCATTGCGGCGCTTCATTGGACTCAGGTAGCGTCGGAAGACAACAACAAGGTTCTGGACGGTCCGTTCCCCGGCACTAAATCTTTCGTGATCGGGTCCCGCGTTAATGTTCAGTTCATGGTCAAGGATTCAAAGAAGTACGCCGCGACGGGCGGTTGGGGGTTCGCTGATTTTACCGACAGAAAGCCCGGCGACAAGGCGCTGCACGAGACCTGCTTCCCCTGCCACATACCTGCGAAAGATCACGACTATGTCTACACCCGTTATGCGCCTTAATGCTGAAAACCAGGGCAGAATGGAGTGAGGGGACGGCCATATAAGTCAAATCGTGCGGCCATAATGATTGGGGTAACATCGCCATTACACTCATTGACCTGTCATCCACGCACTCGCCTGTTTACTTCAAGTTAATCCAGATGCCCCCTTTGGCTTCCCCGTCGGTGGGACTACTTCCTGTTTCCCCCTGAGAACAATATCAGTGATCGCTACACTGCGGCTTGCTGCGGTTCACTATCCGCTGAATGGGATTCGTTGGGCATCGGGATGATTACAATCACAGAGGTACCAGTACTATTCGATTCGATTTTCATTTCTCCGTGAAATTGACGTATACGCTCTCGGACTCCCATGATCCCGACGCCGGAGCCGTGGGACTGAATTTCCGACAAGCGCCTGGGTGACATGCCCTTTCCGTAATCCTGCACTTCTGTTCGGACACTTTTTCCGTCGCGAGCTACTCGGATAAGAGCGGTCTCGCTGCCGGAATGTCGGTGGATATTTGTTAAACATTCCTGCACGACTCGGAAGATTGCAAGCTCCATGTCACTTGGCAGTCTTCCAACATTGGCGGCAACATCCAGCGCGATGGCTATGTGACTGCGTTCTGCCAGCCCCTCTACGTACGAGTTAAGCGCGGACGCGAGACCACATTCGTCCAGCAAGGGCGGATGCAAAAGGTAAGAGGTAGTTCGAATCTCGCGGTGCAGCCGTTGAACAACGCCTTCGATCTCTTTACCTTCTTTAGCCAACTCTGGAGCAATGATCTGTGCCCGTTCAACCAACTGCGCAAGATTCAAGCCAAGTACTGTTAGCGTCTGACCAGCACTGTCATGCAATTCGCGCGCAATGCGCCGTCTTTCTTCATCTTGCGCCTTCATCAGGCGCGTCATGTCATCGGCGATCCGAACCTTCTCTGCGGCCTCTTTTTGATTGTGGATGTCGAGACAACCGCCAACATAACCTTCAAACGTCCCATCCGGCGCATAGCGCGGTACTCCCCGATCCAGTATCCAGCGGTATTGCCCCGTGTGATGCCGCATTCGGTATTCCATCTCAAAAGGACGGCGAGCATCGAAGTTGCTGACGTAGATTTGCAGGCAGCGATCGAAATCCTCTGGATGCACGTTCTCAGCCCAGCCATTGCCTGACTCTTGTTCGAGAGTGCGCCCGACGAAATCCAACCATCCCTTATTGAAGTAATAGCAAAGCTTGTCCGTCCCCGACAACCAGACCATGATGGGCGAAGCATCCGTAATCACGCGAAAGAGTTGTTCGCTTTCCCGTAATGCTCGCTCAGCCTGCTTTTGAGCCGTAATGTCACGCGCCACTTTCGAGGCTCCGATTACGCGCCCCGATGAATCTCTCACGGGAGAGATGGTCAGTGAGACATCGACGGTGCTGCCATCCTTCCGCTTCCGGACGGTCTGGAAATGGTCAACGCGATCCCCTCGCCGGACATGGGTGAGAATGTCAGACTCTTCAGAGTGGCGCTCCGGTGGAATTATCAGGGTGATGTTTTGCCCGATGGCTTCTTCAGCGATGTACCCAAATATCCGTTCCGCACTCTTATTCCAACTCGTAATGATGCCATCAAGGTTCTTGCTGATAATGGCATCATCGGAGGAGGCCACGATGGCAGCCAACAGCCCGGTTATTTCTTCCGCTTGTTTCGGCCCGCTCATATCCTGTGGCGACGAACAACTAGCCTAGTTTCTTCTGGAATAATGGCGAAGTCCCTATCAGAGGACTTCATGGTAGCCATTCTGGCCGGAAATGCCAAATACAGTAAACACTGTAGCCGACCCTTGTGCCGAGCGCTTCATTGACAACCTGTCTTTCACTCACTCGGCACAAACCAAACAATCCCCGCCAGCGGTGCCATCGCCCCAATCATCGGCCCGTATTAAAGAAAATCACAGAAGCAAAATTGACATTGCCGGAGTACGATATTTCCATGATCAGACGTGATTTCCTGCGTCGCGTACTGTACGGCGGCACAGCCCTAGCCGCGACACAAGCGGCCGGCAGAGCACTTACGCCAGGTATGGGTCACGATGCGGCCCTCGCGCTCAATCCATCGAACCTGCACCTATTGCATCTGGCCGGCAATGCCACCCAGAGCACGCATTCTCTTCCCGCCCTCACCGCCATCCCATTCCGTCTTGAAGATGTCAGCATCCTCGATCCCGATCTGCTCCGGATGCGCGAACAAACGCTCAACTATCTTCTCGCCCTTGATTCTGACCGCCTGCTGCACAACTTCCGCGTCAACGCGAAACTTCCGTCGTCGGCCGATCCGCTCTATAACCGCGAGTCTCCCAGCAACGGATGGCGTGGCCATTATGTCGGCCATTATCTTTCCGCGTGCAGCCAGATGTATGCCTCCACCGGCGATGTCCGCATTAAAACGAAGACCGATGCCATGGTCGCGGAGCTGGCAAAATGCCAGGCCCAGCTCGGCGACAAGGGCTATCTCTCCGCGTTCCCGGAATCGAGCTTTGACGACCTCGAGCAGGGCCGCCCGGCCGCGGTCGTCTGGTATGCGCTGCATAAAATCATGGCTGGCTTGCTCGACGTCAACGATCAGATGCAGAATGCACAGGCGCTTCAAGTACTCGAAGGCATGGCCACCTGGACCGACTGGCGCACTGGCCGTCTTCCCGAAGAACAAATGCAGCGCACCCTGCAAATCGAATTCGGCGGCATGGGCGAAGTTCTGGCCAACCTCTCCGCCGTCACCGGAAATCCCCGTTATCTGGTGGTCGCACAGCGCTTCGATCATCACGCGGTCATGGATCCCGCCGCCCAGGGGCGCGATACCCTCACCACCCTCCACGCTAATACCCAGATCCCCAAATTCATTGGCGCTGCCCGCGAATTCGAACTCACCGGCGACCCGCATTACCGCGACGCCACTCTATTTTTCTGGCAGCAGGTCGCGCTGCACCGCAGCTACGCGACCGGTGGCAACAGCGCCAGCGAACATTTCCGCACCCCGCCTGACGTGCTCGCTTCCGAACTTACCGACCTCTCGCAGGAAACCTGCAATACCTACAACATGCTCAAGCTTACCCGCCAGCTCTTCACCTGGCAGGCTGAGCCCCAATACGCCGACTATTATGAGCGCGCTTTTCTTAACCACATCCTAGCCACGCCGAACCCAGCCGATGGCTCGCCGCTTTATTACCTCGGCACGCAATCTGGCCAGTGGAAAGTTCACTTCATTCCGCACGAGGGCTTCTTCTGTTGCTGCGGTACCGGCCTGGAAAATTTTTCCAAGCTCAGCGAGGGCTTCTATTTTCACAATGAGCAGTCGCTGTGGGTAAATTTATTTTTCGCCTCGGAAGTGAACTGGCGAGAGAAGGGAATTACCCTCCGGCAGGAAACTCGTTTTCCCGAGGAAGCCGGCACAAGACTACTCATTCAGACGAAATCGCCCGCTCGCTTCACCTTGAACGTTCGCATTCCGTACTGGGCCGACGGCGCGACCGTAACGATAAACGGCAAGCTTTTCGAGCCCATCCAAAAGCTGGCGCCCTCCAGCTACGCGAAAATCGACCGGACGTGGAAAAACGGTGATCGCGTGGATGTGAAGCTACCCATGCGCCTGCATCTGCAAACCATTCCCGATGACCCCACGCTGGCCGCCATTATGTACGGCCCGCTGGTGCTTGCCGGTGAACTCGGCACCGAGAATCTCGACTCCAAGCGCATCTACTCCGAAGACAAATTTCTGCACGGAGGTTTTCCCGCCATCACCGTGCCTGAACTAGTCGGCGATCGCAACGCCCTCGACAAATGGATTCAACCGGTCAGTGCCCCAAGTAGCAGGGTGAGCAAGACAGTCGGCCAAAAACTGATTAGCCAAAGAGACGTAGCGCTAACTTTCCGCACCGTAGGCGCGGGCCGTCCGCAAGATGTAACTCTCAGTCCCTTCTACCGCCTCTTCAACCAGCGCTATTGCGTCTACTGGCGCTTCCGCCCAGCCGTTGAGTCGTAGACGGGAGCGACGGGTTCCCAATACTTGCCGCGATGCCCACAGGACCACCTGCCCGCGTCACGCTTACTGCATATTCTTGGCCAACTCCATCTTCGCGTTCCGCAATTCCGGGCGCTCCGAGTGTTTTCCCTCGTCACAATTCTTCAGCAGTTGTCCGTAATACGTAGTGGCCTTGGCTGGCTGATGGGCCATCTCCGCTGCGCGCGCCGCGCCGGCAAGTCCGTTGAAGCGGCTGGGATCGATCTTCATCGACTTCTCATATTCTGCCAGCGCGTTCTCCGGCTGGTTGAGTTCAAGCAGCATATCGGCCAGCATTTCGCGCGCCGGAATATCGACTTCTTTTTTCCCAACTTTGTCTTGCGTATCGGCAACCTGGCGCATACGTCGTACCGCATCATCATTCTTCTTTTCGGCAAACGCCAGCCACGCGTCCACCTCGCCGCGTGCGATCTGTGGCCCTTCGAGCGTGTAAGCATTCTTCGATTTGCGTGTAGCTTCTTCCGCATCGTTGAACTTCTGCACATTGCGTCGCGTTGCTTCCACATCTCCCATGCGCGCCGAGCCAATCGTCCGCGCCCAATAGGTAATCATCTGCAACTCGGGAGTCGCGTTGGCCGCGGGTTCCAGCGCCGCCGCATCGGACCAATGCCGCATCTCCAAGTTGTAGATGGCCGGGAAATGCGCCGTGGCGTATCCGTAATATTCCAACATTCCCGTGTCTTCGCCGTTGGTGGGCGCTGCCGCCAGCACTTGTTTCTCCTGCTCCAGAATGTGCTTGGCAGCTTCATCCTGCCCGGTTTGGAGATAGGCATAGAGCAAAAAGTGCATGGCGTGCAATTCATGGCCGCCCATGTACATGGCATGGGATTGCTGGGTTAACGCCACCGATTTCAGATTGGCCTGGATATCCTCTTGCCAGTAGCCTAGCCGGGCAAAAATGTGCGACGGCATGTGAACCGCGTGCGCCGACGACGAAGCAATTTCCGCATACCTGCGCGCGGCATCAAGACCCAGCGGAGCCAGTTCCGGTGAATCGCAGGAATGAATAATGTAGTGCGCCAGGCCGGGATGATTCGGATCCTGCTGGAACAATGGAGTAAGAACTGCAACCGCCTTTTTCTGCGCGGCGTGCGTCGTGTCGTCCGGAGATTGCGCTGCCAACAGCGATAGCGCGTAGAACGCCCCAGCCTCCAAGTCCGTAGGATATTTCTGGTAAAGTTTCCCCATCGCATCGGAATATGCGGCGGATTGCTTCAGGTAGTCTTTCTTTTCCGGATCGCTATAGAACACAGCCAGAGCCGAGATGTAGCCGCGCTCGCGATCGGTTTTAGCGCCGATCTTCTGCGCCTGCTCCATTTCGTCGTGGCCGCGTTTCAGAGTCGAGTCCTCGGGCCGCTCCCAAATTTGATGGAACAGGCTCATGCCCACGCCCCAGTGAGCCATGGCGCAGCCGGGATCGCCATGCGCAATTTCGGTGAACTGTTTCTCCGCCTCCTCGTATTCGAAGGAGTGCATCAGCGCGACGCCACGCTCGAAAGCGCTCTGCGAGCCGGGAGCGCACGAAATTGGGAACGAAATCTTGCCCAATTGCTCCGCGCCATCGTGATGATGAGTGGGCATGTCATCATCGAGCGCGAAGTTTGGAATAACAGATAAAACGCTAAAGCACAGCAGCAGACATGGCAGCGATTTCAAGCGAAGCATGGTTTCACCTTTTCTCAATTCCTGTCTTATACTTAGTAAAGTTCCGTTGTTTTAACCACATCACTAATCTTTGCTAAAAAGCTGGCTGCGGAGCTCATTCTCAGCTTTTGCTATATTCTCCGGTCGCCCCAGATCGTGCCAATCGTATTCATCCGCCCGGAAGCAGGCGATGGTTTCTCCCTGTCCGGCCAGCCGCAAATAAGTTGGGATGATGGAGAATATGCCATCTTCGGTCATCCGGTCGAAAATACGCGGTGAGATTACATGCACACCGGCGAAGGCAAGTGCCTCCACATGCTGACAATTGCGAACCAGTTCGGGAACACCATCATGCCCCGACCGTCTTCCACAAAGTTCGAGTAGATCGTCGAACAACAGGTAGCGCGAGGTCGTCCTCTCCTGCACTGCCAGCGTAGCAAGAGCCTTATGCTCGCGATGAAATTGTGCCATGCGATGCAGATCAATTGTGCTGATCACATCGACGTTATGCAAAATAAACGGCTCGTCGCGCCCAGCGGAATCTTCCAGAAAAAACCATCCCGCCTTTTTCAACCCGCCGCCGGTATCGAGCAACTCCTCTTCGCGCGAAATCTCGATCCGCATCCCGTAGTTGTTATTCTTCCTTAAATAATCCACAACCATGTCGGCGAAGTGATGCACATTCAAAATCACCTCGCGCACGCCAAAGTCGCTCAATCGTGCCAGTGTGATCTCCAGCAGCGTCCGTCCGCCAACTTCCACCAGCGCCTTGGGGCGATCATTCGTCAATGGCCGCAAGCGCGTCCCCAGTCCCGCTGCCAGAATCATTGCCTTCATCGTGACAACATCTCTGATGATATTTTTGTCATTCCGAACCGGGCGCCTAGCCCGGTGAGGAATCTGGTTTCCTGGCCTTGTGCCGCACACGATTCTTTCCTAAATCGCATTCCCACCCTCGATCTCCCGATGCCGCACCACCACCTCCACTCCATTTCTCCCGCGCAACCGCTTCGCCAACTGCTCCGCCAGATATACCGACCGATGCTGCCCGCCCGTACAGCCAAATGAAACCATCAAGCTCTTGAAGCCGCGCAGCTGATATTCGTTCACGCTGGCGTCCACCAGCGACATCACACTCGCCATAAACTGATGCACGCTCTCCTGCTGGTTCAAATACTCGATCACGGGTACATCACGCCCGGTTAAGGCTTTAAAATGCTCTTCCCGCCCGGGATTCGGCAAACTTCGTCCGTCGAATACAAATCCTCCACCATGCCCGCTCTCGTCTTTCGGCCAGCCGCGATGGAACGAAAAGCTGAAGATTCGCACCGTCAGGTTTTCCGTGGAAGATGCCAGCCCCTGCAATTTCTCTGAAGCCAGCATGGAATTAAAAGCTTCCATCAAAGTCGGCAGCGCGATCGGCAGCTTCACGTTGTGCAGCAGCCAGCGCACATTCTTCAGCGCGTAAGGGACGCTCTGCAAAAAATGTGCCTTGCGTTCATAAAATCCGCGAAACCCATACGCACCCAGCGCCTGCAAAATCCGCACATAAACATAAGCGTAAAAATAATGCAGGAAACTTCCCTGGTCGATCTTGATGAAATCGCCCAGCCGCTCGATATACAAATCCAACAACCGCTGCCGTAGTTCAGGCGGCAAATCCGCCTTGGCGTCATAGAGCAGGGAAGCGATGTCATACTGCAACGCCCCGTTGCGCCCGCCCTGATAATCCAAAAAAAAGGGCTCGCCCGCCCGCAGCATGACATTGCGCGACTGAAAATCGCGGTACATAAAATAGTCGCGATCTGCGCTTAACAGAAAATTCGTCAAACTCTCGAAGTCATCTTCCAGCGCCTGCTCGTTAAACGAAATTCCCGCCAGGCGCAAAAAATAATACTTGAAATAATTCAAGTCCCAATTGATCGATTGCCGGTCAAAGCTCGCCCGCGGATAGCACTTGCCATAATCCAAATCGCGCCCCGCCTCAATCTGAAACCGCGGCAACACAGCGACCACCTTGCGGTAAGCCTCGACCACCGCCGGCGCGATGTTGTCTCCCTCGCGATTCTTCGAGAGAAACTCGAACAAAGTCACATCCCCGAAATCTTCTTCGAGATAAGCCCCGGCATCCAAATCCTCCGCATAAATCTCCGGCACCGGCAGCCCGTGCCCAAGAAAGTGCTTAGAAAATTCCAGAAACGCGGCGTTCTCCTCGCGCACCCCATACAAAATTCCAATCGCGCTAACCTCATCATTGGTCAGCCGGATAATCTTCCGTCCCGACCCTCCCAGCTCTCCCTGAAGGGGCAATACACGCGTAGCCGGAATATGAAAATGCTCTTCGAACAGTTTCTTGAGAACGTCCATAGAAGAATTGAGCTTACCGCAGCCCTCGCCAGAAATCACATCGACGAACCGAAAGCCTTACCCCGTGAACCACTCCGCACTTATGATGATGTTATTCCGAACCGGCGCGGAGTGGCGGTGAGAAACCTTACGGTCCGCTCGCGCCAGCAATACAGTAGGTTTTAAATTCTTTACTCGACACCAGCGCATCTTGCGAACCAACTATTCCAACTCTTATCCTTGAAACATGACCGACCGCCTCTACTACCCCGACTCCTTTCTCTACAATTTCGAAGCTGAAGTCCGCGAGGTTCATGAAACCCCGCGTCCCGCGCTAATTCTAGACCGTACCGCCTTCTACCCCACCAGCGGCGGCCAGATTCATGACACCGGCTATATCGGCCCTGCCAACTCCGACGCCAAATTCCGCGTCACCGAAGTAGCCGACACCGAAGACGGCCACATCGTCCACTACCTCGAAGCAACAAAAAACGCTCCGCTAAAAGACATCCAGCCCGGTAGCCGCATCCACGGCCAAATCGATATCGCCCGCCGCCGCGACCACATGCAGCAGCACTCCGCCCAGCATGTTCTTTCCGCCGCCTTCATCCGCTTATTCAACATACCTACGGTTTCGTTTCACATGGCCGACGATTACTGCTCCATTGATCTCGATACTCCCGCGCTCACGGCAGCCCAGGTCGAATCCGCCGAACGTCTGGCCAACGAAATCGTCTTAGAGAATCGTACAGTAGAAATCCGCTACGTCACTCGCGACGAAGCCGCGAACCTCGGCCTGCGCAAACCTCCTGCCGAAGGCCGCGACGAACTCCGCCTCATTGATATCCGCGACTTCGATCTCTCCGCCTGCGGTGGAACGCATGTCGCGCAAACCGGGCAAATCGCCGGCCTGCTCCTGCGCAAGTTCGAAAAAGTTCGCCAGGGCTATCGCGTCGAATTCGTCGCAGGACAGCGCGCCGTCTCCACCGCCCGCCGCGATTTCACCACCCTCATCGAAACCGCCGCGTTATTTTCCGCCCATATCTATGACGTTCCCACGCAAGCCCGCAAGTCTCTCGAAGAAATCAGATCTCTGCGCAAGCAAAACGAACAATCGTTAAGCGACCTCGCAGCCGCACAAGCCGCAACCTTATTGTCCGAAACTACCGAAGTCCACGGCCGCAAGCTGATCGTCCAAACTTTTTCCAATCGAGACCTCAACTTCCTCAAGCTTCTTGCCCAAAAACTCACGCGCCAGTCTGCGCCAGTCGTCGCCCTGTTAGCCACTGACTCGCCGCAACTCGCGCTGGTCTTCGCGCAATCCTCCGGCCAACCCCACGACATGGCTGCGCTTCTCAAACAAACCGTAGCTGTGCAAGGCGGCCGCGGTGGCGGCAGCAAAGACCTCGCCCAGGGCGCACTGCCGGATTCCTCGAGCATCGCCTCAGCCCTCACTGCCGCTGCGCAATCACTCCAACCCTGACTCATTTCTAATTCCGCCCATTCATCAGAAATTCACTCCCTTGTAACCATCCTGTAACATAGCGTCGATAGAACCGGAGGGATATCTATCCTAGGGAGGATTCATCGAGTGATGCGCAGAACCATGATGCTGTTCGTGTGTGCGGTGCTTGCATTACCGGCAATGGGTCAGACCACGCTGAATGGCGCAGGAGCTACATTCCCCAACCCCATGTACTCCAAGTGGTTTAGCGAGTATCACAAGCTTCATTCCGATATTCAGATTAACTACCAGCCCATCGGCAGCGGCGGCGGCATCCGCCAGGTCATTAACGGCACAGTCGACTTCGGCGCCACCGACGGTCCCATGACCGATGACATGTTGAAGGAAGCTAAGTTCACCATCCTTCACATGCCAACCGTTCTCGGCGCTGATGTTCCCGCCTACAACGTACCCGGTGTGACCGGAGAGCTGAAATTTACTCCCGAGGCCCTCGCCGGAATTTTCCTCGGCAAGATTACCAAGTGGAACGACAAAGCGCTCACCAGCGCGAACCCCGGTGTCAACCTTCCCGACAAAGAAATTATCGTCGTGCATCGCTCCGATGGCAGCGGAACCACCTACATTTGGACCGACTATCTTTCCAAAGTCAGCAAAGACTGGCAGAGCCAGGTTGGAACTGGCACGTCGGTAAAGTGGCCCGTCGGCCTGGGCGGCAAGGGAAATGAAGGCGTGGCGGGATCGATCCGGCAATTGCAGGGCACCATTGGCTACGTAGAACTGATTTATGCGGTGCAAAACAACATTACCTACGGTTCGGTAAAAAATTCGGCTGGAAATGTGGTGAAAGCCTCGCTGGAGAGCGTAACCGCAGCTGCGGCCTCGTCAAAGGAAATGCCCGCCGACTTCCGCGTCTCCATTACCAACGCACCCGGCAAGGACGCCTATCCTATTTCCAGCTTCACCTGGCTGTTGATTCCAGAGCAATCGAAAGATCCGGCGAAAGGAAAAATTCTCGCCGATTTCCTGTACTGGATGGTGACGGACGGACAAAAAATGGCGGCCGCACTTTCCTACGCCCCCTTGCCGGAAGGCGTCGTCAAAAAAGAGAAAGAAGCTATCAAGCGAGTGCATTAAACGCGGCCCGGTACGCATAATCGGAAAAACGCAGCCGCGAAAGCGGCGAGAGAAGGCAGCCCACCGCGCAAGCGGTGGGTACAACCGAGAAAAACGCACCAGCCCCAACGGGGCGAAAAATATCACTTACCCGGCGCATCCTTCACGATGCGCCATTTTCTTGCCTAGTCGTAACGGGTAACCATCTGTGACCCCCATCCGCTGCGCCGCATTGCGCCATGCTTTATACTAGTCAAGCAGCAAGACCCCTCCGGGGCGGTCCGGTAACAAATCCCAGTCGGCAACACCATCGCATCACAATATGGCTCGTATTTCGCTCGACAACCCTCACTATTACCTCAACCGCGACACCTCATGGCTCGCGTTCAACGAGCGTGTGCTCGAAGAGGCTGGAGATGAAGGCAATCCGCTGCTTGAGCGGGTGAAGTTTTTGGCCATCTCGGCCAACAATCTCGACGAATTTTTCGAGATCCGCGTGGCCTCCATGCTTCAGCAAATTGAAGACGGCTATAACGAAGCCGGTCCCGATGGCCTTACGCTCACCGAAAAGCGCGACATCCTCGCCCGCCAGACCCACGAATTCGTCGATTCCCAATACGAATGCTGGAACACCCTTCGGCCCGCTCTTGCCGAGCATGGAATTCGCGTCTTGAGTCTTCGCGAATTAGGTGCAAACGCACGGCGTTTTGTCGACGAATATTGCGAAAAAGAACTCGACCCGCTGCTCACTCCAGTCACCGTCGACCCCACGCATCCTTTTCCGCGAGTCATCAATAAAGCGCTGTGCATGGGCTTGCTTCTGCGCCGCCGCCGCCGCTCCGCGCTCACTTATACGGGCGTCGTTTCCGTGCCCCGCGCGCTGCCGCGTCTGGTCCGGTTGCCGTCCGAAGGCACAACCGATTTTTTTTTTCTCGCCGATCTCGTCGCCCACCACGCGCAAAACATGTATCACGGCTACGACATCGTAGCCGCCGCTCCATTCCGTGTAACCCGCAACAGCAACCTTTATCTTCAGGAAGAAGAAGCCCGCAATCTTCTCGAGTCCGTGCGCGCCGAGCTTCATAACCGCCGCAAAGGCGATGCCGTGCGCATGGAAATCGAAGCCGATGCCGACCCTGAAATCATCGACCGCCTGCGCACCGTCTTCGAACTCGATCCCTGGCAGGTTTTCCCCGTCAATGGGCCGGTGAATCTATCGCGCCTCTTCAATATCTACGAGCAGGCCCAGCGCCCCGACCTGAAAGACCGCCCCTTTGCTCCGCGGGAGTTGCGTCTGACGGCAAAATCGCAAAATCTTTTCGAAGAACTGCGCCGGCACGATATTCTCTTGCACCATCCTTATGATTCCTACGACGCGGTAATCGCCTTTATCGAGTCGGCAGCGGAAGATGATCAGGTTCTCTCCATCAAGCAAACTCTTTACCGCACCAATGAACATTCTCTGATCGTTCCTTCGCTTATCGATGCAGCCTCGCGCAAAGAAGTGACCGCCGTCGTTGAATTGAAAGCACGCTTCGACGAAGCCCACAACATCCGTTGGGCCCGCGATCTCGAAGACGCCGGAGTACAGGTATTTCACGGTCTAGTCGGCCTGAAGACGCATTGCAAGTTATCGCTGCTAGTCCGCCGCGACCCCGACGGCGTTCCGCGCAGCTACGCGCACATCGGCACGGGAAATTACAACGCGACCACGGCGCGCATCTACACCGATTTGAGTTTGTTCACCGCAAACCCCGAGATCACTCGGGCTGTGCACGATGTCTTCAGTTTTCTGACCGCCTATGCGGAGAATCCCAGCTACGAACCGCTGCTGGTCGCCCCTCTCGATCTTGCCGAAAAAGTTGTGGCCCTCATCGACCGCGAAGCCGAACATGCCAGCCAGGGCCGCGAGGCGCGCATCATCGCCAAGATGAACGCGCTGCTCGACAAGAGTGTGATTCAAGCGCTCTATCGCGCTTCTCAGGCTGGCGTGGAAATCGATCTTATCGTTCGCGGAATCTGCGCCCTGCGTCCGGGCGTGCGCGGATTGAGCGACCGCATCAAAGTTCGAAGCATCGTGGGCCGCTTCCTCGAGCACAGCCGGATCTATTACTTCGGCAACGGCGGCGAGGAAGAAATTTATATCGGCAGCGCTGACTTAATGCCGCGCAATCTCTACGAACGCGTCGAAGTGCTGGTCCCGTTGCGCGATGAACTCTTGCGCGAACGGGTGCATCGTGAAATTCTCGACGCCTACCTTGCCGACAATCGCAAAGCCCGCATTCTGCTGCGCGATGCCACCTATATTCGCGCCTGGCAGCCGGCCCATGGCAGGCGAAACCGCAAACCGCCCACCGGGGCGGCCGCTTTCAGCGCGCAGGATTTTCTGATCAGCGTAGCCGAAGGCAAGCAGGGCTCAGGAATTGTCCCACCGCAGTTGCCGGCGAAGAAGCGCAAAGCTTCCGCCAGTAGAGTACGATGACGAAGCACGACAACAAGTACGATAACCAGCCATGATCATTTATTTCCTGCGTCACGCCAGCGCCGGGGAGCACCTTGCGACTCCGAAAAAAGACGAGAAGCGCGCCCTCGATAAAGAAGGTATCGAGCAATGCGGCTATGTCGGCCGCGCGCTTGCTGCCATCGACGTACAGGTCGACGTTATCATTTCCAGCCCGTTGAAGCGCGCCACACAAACCGCCTCGCTTGTGGGCAACGAAATGGGTTACGAAGGCAAACTGCAAATCGAAGCAGGATTAAAACCGGGCGCAAGCTTTGCCGACTTTCGCCGCCTTCTCGAAAAGTATGCCAGCCAGGAATCCATTATGGTGGTCGGGCACAATCCCAACTTGAGCCAGTTTTTGGGAACGATCATCAGCGAGTCCGGCTGCGAAGCCTCCATCGAACTAAAAAAGGGGGCAGTCGCCCGCGTCGATATGCGCCGCAGCTCCGGAACACTGGCGTGGTGCGTCACTCCAAAAACTCTGCGCGCGCTCTACACCGCGGCGATTGAAAGCTCCCGTCCAAAGACTTCCCGGAAATAGGGCGCATCTTTCTCAATCGCCCACAGCTCCAAATCCACGCCCATCCGCCGCCGTGGGACCAGCGTCAAATGCACCTCGCCCCCGCGATGACTCACCCGCACCTTCTGCACCGCCCGCGTTCGTCCCAAATGCAAAGCCCGCGCCAGGCGCAACAGCATAATTGCTTTTTGTACTCCGGCCCGTTCCGCAGGATCGAGCGCCTTCATTGGCGCATCTTCCAATGTGGGACGCGATTTTCCTAAATAGCGTGCGATCGCCGCAATCAAACGCCGCTGTTGCGGCGTATAACCCAGAATCTCCGAATTCGAAAGAATGTAATGCGTATGCCGGTGATGGCCGTTGCGATTCACGTAATCACCCACTTCGTAAAGCATCGCCGCCGCCGAAAGCCACTCGCGAAACTCCGGCGCAAGCCCGTGCACCGAATGCAGCGCCGAAAACAAAAACATCGCCGACTCCCGCACATCCAGCGCATGTCTCATATCCACGCGATAATGCTCAACCGCTCGCGTGATTGACTCCCACCGTTCCGACTCAATCTGCTTTCCTGATCGCGTGCTGCCGTCATGTTCCGCCGCCATCTGCGCCAGCAGGCCATCGCGCAATCCAAGCGGAGAATAACGAAAGCCTTTGAGATGGCAGCGGTCCAGCAATTCCTGATACACCATGGCGCCCGCAACCACAATTTCCGCCCGCCGCAAACCAATGCCTTCAATCTTTCGCCGCTCCTCTACCGGCAGGCGTGCCAGCCGCTTTGCCAGCCGCGTCATCTCCGCGTGAGAGACTCCCGGTCGTTGCCGGCTCCCATTTTTTCTCAGGCCGCTCGCTGCCGTCGCCAATGCATCAGCCGTCCCTGAAGTCGCAATCACCGTTTTAACTTTCGCCGCCACAATGCGCGGCGCGATGCGGTTCACTTCTCGTGCAATGAAACCTTGCAGCCGTTTGATCTCACCTTTGCGCGGCGGATCATGGCGCAAAAACTCATCCGTCAGGCGCACCGCACCCAGCGGAAGGCTCACCGTCTCGCGGATATGCCCGCGCGCCGAAACCGTCAACTCACAGCTTCCGCCGCCCAAATCCATCATCAGCGTCGGCGCATTATCGGCACGAAGATTTGAAACCAGCCCCAGATGAATCAGCCGCGCCTCTTCCAGCCCAGAAATAATTTCTACCGTCCATCCCGTCGCCGACCGCACCCACTCCAAAAATGCCTGCGAGTTCCGCGCATCGCGCAGTGCGCTGGTGGCCACCACACGCACCGGATCGGTCACGACTTGCTGCGTGGCTCGATGAAATCTCCGCAAAACCTTTACCGTCTCCGCCATCGATTCCGGCGTCAGAAATCCCGACCGAAACACGCCTTCGCCCAGCCGCGTGACTTCGCGATCTTCGTGGATGGATCGCAGATGCCCTCGGGTGAGCCGTGCTATCTTCAGACGGACGGAATTGGAACCGATATCAACCGCGGCAAAAGTTGGCATGGGAAGGTCAACAGTTTACATGGCGAATGCCGCTCGGTCATCCGTGAGATGAAGTGATTTTTTACTTCAGCGGTCATCCGTTTCAGTTCAGGCGTCAGCTGCAAAGCGGCGAAAGATTGCAGCCACAGCGTAAGCTGTGGGGTGAAAGCGGAAAGGATCAAAAGCTCCGAAGGAGCGAAAGAATAACCACGCAAGGGCGCCATACATTTTTAACCTCCTGTTAATAGGAGTCTGCTACTGTGGAAGAGCATGGCTATTCCTGCCCGACCTCGGCCCGATATGCCAACCCCGCAACCCGTTGAAGTCAAGAAAGTTAGCGATCTCTCTTCAGCCGGGAAACGGCCCGGTCACGCCCCCCCTGCCGGCCGCGAAATCGGCGACCAGATCTTCAAATATGCCATGCTGCTGTGCGGTTTTGCCGTCCTTGGCACGCTGGTTCTGATCGTCTACGAACTGGTGCTCCGCTCCGGTCCGAGCTGGCACGCCTTCGGTTTCAAGTTCTTCGCCGGGCACGATTGGGATCCAGTCAACGAGCAATTTGGCGCAATGCCTTTCATCTACGGCACTTTACTTTCCTCGTTTTTGGCTCTACTCATCGCGGTTCCGCTGTCAGTCGGAGTGGCAGTCTTCACCACCGAAATGTGCCCCAAGGCGCTGCGCAACCCGCTCTCGTTTTTCGTGGAGCTTCTGGCCGCGATTCCCAGCGTAGTCTACGGACTCTGGGCTATCTTCGTGCTCGTGCCTATCCTCAGCAACTATGTAGAACCGTTCCTCTCCAAAACCCTCGGCTGGACAGGATTTTTCACCGGAGCGCCCTACGGCATCAGCATGTTAGCTGCGGGAATTATTCTCGCCATCATGATCATCCCGATCATCTCGTCTATCACTCGTGAAGTTTTGATGGTCGTGCCCCAGCACCAGCGCGAAGCCGCATTAGCTCTCGGCGCAACTCGCTGGGAGATGATCCGCCTGGGTGTACTGCGCAACGCTCGCGCCGGAATCGTCGGAGGAATCATCCTCGGCCTCGGTCGCGCCCTTGGCGAAACCATGGCCGTCACCATGGTGATCGGAAACCGTCCGGAAATCGCCAAATCTCTTTTCGCTCCGGGATATACCATGGCCAGCGTGCTGGCCAATGAATTCAGTGAAGCGACCGGGGATGTCTATTTATCTGCCTTGATCGAAATTGGCTTGGCGCTATTCCTCGTTACCATCGTGGTCAACGCGCTGGCACGCTTTTTAGTCTGGAGCGTGACCCGCGGCCAGCCTGCGAGGGCCAATGCCTGAAACCGCGGTCAAGCACACCGTCGCGCCCATCGCATTGCGGCGTCGTATCACCGATCATGTAATGACCGGCGCAGCGGTGCTCACGGTAATTCTGGTTCTGGTGCCGCTGTTCGCCATCTTCGCCTATCTGGTATATCGCGGCATCGGTTCCATCAACTGGGCCTTCCTCACGCAAACTCCAAAGCCTGTCGGCGAAGCCGGCGGAGGCATGGCCAATGCCATCGTAGGCTCGGTATTTATTCTCGCCTTGGCTAGCATTCTGGGCGTGCCGGTGGGCGTAGGGGCAGGCATATATCTGGCCGAGTACGGCCGCAACCGCTTGGGCGATGCGATTCGCTTCACCGCCGACGTGCTCAACGGTGTGCCCTCAATCGTGATCGGCATCGTCGCGTACTCGATCGTGGTTCTTTATCAAAAACATTTTTCAGCACTTGCTGGCGGCGTGGCCCTTGCCATCATGATGATTCCGACCATCACCCGCACCACCGAAGAAATGCTGCGATTGGTGCCGCAAGCCTTGCGGGAAGCCGCATACGGCTTGGGAGTGCCACGCTGGCGCACCACTCTCTCGATCACTTTGCGCACTGCGACTTCCGGTGTTATTACCGGAATCATGCTAGCCTTCGCCCGCGTGGCCGGTGAAACAGCGCCGCTGCTCTTCACCGCCTTTGGCAATCAATTCTGGAATCTGCGCATGAACGAGCCTACAGCCGCGCTGCCGCTGCAAATTTTCAATTACGCCATCTCGCCTTACGACGAATGGCATCGCCAGGCTTGGGCCGGAGCGCTGGTTCTTATTATTCTCATTGTTACCGCCGTCGCGGCCGTACGCGTTGCCGTGCGCCGCGGCACGTTTGGAGCGGCATAGTTTATGGGCGTTGGCATCCACGTCGAAAACCTAAACGCCTGGTATGGCAAAACCCAGGCGCTATACGACATTCAGATAAATGTAGCGGCGAACCACGCCACCGCGCTGATCGGCCCATCCGGCTGCGGTAAATCTACATTCATCCGCTGCCTGAATCGCATGCACGAAACCATTCCCGAGGCGCGCGTCACCGGCAGCGTCCGCATTGGTGAAATCAACGCCTACAACGGAACTTCCGCCACACAACTCCGCCGCCGGGTTGGCATGGTCTTTCAGAAGCCCAATCCGTTTCCCACCATGTCGATTTACGACAACGTAGCCTCAGGCTTAAAGCTGAACGGCTTCCGCGACCGCCGCAAGCTCGATGAAATCGTCGAAAAATCCCTGTCCGTCTCTGCGCTATGGGACGAAGTCAAAGATCAAATCCACAAAAAATCCGGCGCAAGCCTTTCCGGCGGACAACAGCAGCGCCTGTGCATTGCCCGTGCCCTAGCCGTGGAACCGGAAGTTCTATTAATGGACGAGCCTTGTTCCGCGCTCGATCCCATCTCCACCGGGAAAATTGAAGAGTTGATCTTTCAGCTCAAAGAGCGGTATACCATCGTAATCGTGACTCACAACATGCAGCAGGCCGCACGCGTAGCCGAGTTCACCGGATTTTTCCTGCTGGGCAAAATGATCGAGTTCGACAAAACAGAAAAAATCTTCACCAAACCGTCGCACAAGCGCACGGAAGATTACATCACGGGAAGATTCGGATAAAGCGGATTTAGAATAAGAAGGTAAGGAAGGTTCGGAATGCGCACGCGTTTTCAGCAGGGCCTCGACGATCTACGCCAGAAGTTACTCCGCATGGGTGGTCTAGCGGAGCAGGCGGTGGACCGCGCGCGCCAGGCCTATATCGATCGCGATCTTACCCGCTGCCAGATGGTGCTTGAGAGTGAAACCCTTATCAACCAATCGGAGCGCGAAATCGACGAGGCCGCCTTCGATCTGCTGGCCATGCAACAACCCATGGCCGTCGACCTCCGCTTCATTCTCGCTGTCACGAAAATCAATTCCGATCTTGAGCGTGTCGGCGATCAGGCCGTCAACATCGCCGAGCGTGTCATGGATATGGTTGACCTGCCAACGGCTGATCTGCCGGTCGATATCGCCCGCATGGGTGCGGCCGTTAGCGCCATGGTGCGCCGCGCGCTGGAATCATTCATCGAAGGGAAGGCGGAACTCGCGCAGGCCGTCCTCGAAATGGACAACGTGGTAGACCGCATGAAAGATGATGCCTTCATCCAGCTCGTAAAGACGATGAACCAGCGTCCCGAGGTCGTTCGCCAGGCGCTCGATGCATTGCTGGTGGCGCGCAATCTGGAGCGCGTAGCCGACCACGCCACCAATATCGCCGAAGACGTTATCTTCTGGGTGCAGGGCGCCGACGTGCGCCACAACGTGAGCGCAGCAGAAGAGCGCGCCGAATCCACGCAAGAATTGCCCACACGTGCTTCCGGCTTGTAGAAGTCTTTAACGTAGTGTGCGAGTAGCCTCCAGCGCATTTGTCATCCTGAGCGGAGTCGAAGGATCCCTTTGACCACCCGTATTCCTAATAGTCGCCTTAACTTTGACCGCAACTCCCCACCTGCATTACGCTCATTTCGCGGAGGCCCTGTGACTCGATTCGCACGTATATTTTTCCTGGCCGCATTAGTAACCATTCAGACCGCGCACGCGCAGGAATCCAAGCCCGCTTCCATCCCCCTGCCCAGCAGCAAAGTCTTAACCACCCCATCCCCCGGCCGCATCGGCAGCACCAACAGCTTTCCCGCCACAATTGCCTTCAGCCCCGACGGCTCCTACGCCGCACTCTTGAACGACGGCTACGGCACGCAGGAAACCCTGGCCATGCAATCGATCGCCATTCTCGATCTAAAAACCAACCAACTCTCCGACTTTCCCGACAAGCGCTTCGGCGAAGAAGTTCACCAAAGCTATTTTCTCGGCCTGGTCTTCGGCTCCGACGGAAAACATCTGTACGCGTCCGTAGGTTCTATCACCGATCCCACCGGCGAGAAGCCGGGAGACACTGGCAATGGCATCGCAGTCTACAGCTTCGCGAATGGGAAAGTTACCCCAG
Source organism: Candidatus Aquilonibacter sp. (assembly GCA_035486715.1). Classification (GTDB taxonomy): domain Bacteria; phylum Acidobacteriota; class Terriglobia; order Terriglobales; family Acidobacteriaceae; genus Sulfotelmatobacter. Next base: position 99,581 of record DATHMV010000063.1, on the reverse strand, counting down.
AACGATTCATCGCCATCGCACCGCAGCCACTCGCTGCGGAGAAGAAAGTTGCCATCGCACTACAGAAAACGCAAAAGGGAACTGCGATTCCATACCCGGCCGGCTTGGCGCTGATCTCCGGTAAAGTTTCCGGCCAGGACCTGCTGCTAATAGCCAATAATCTTTCCGACAACGTCATTCTTCTCAATATCGCAAACGGCAAAGTGCTCCAGCGCTTCGATCTCAGCACCGACAATCTGATCCCATCCTCATTCCCTTACACCGTTGTAGTCGCCCACGATGGCCGCCGCGCCTGGTGCAGCTTGTGGAACGCATCGCGTGTCGCCGAGTTGGATCTGACCAACGGTAAGATCATCCGCTGGATCAAGTTAAACCAGCCAGACGATCCCATCGCCCCCGGCTCGCATCCTACGGCGATGCTGCTCAGTCCCGATGAAAAACTGCTCTACATAACTCTGTCGAACGCAGACGCGGTTGCAGTGGTTTCAACCGGAAGCAGCGAAATGCTCACGCTGTTAAACACTACGGTTCAAAATCAACGCTACGCCGGAACCTATCCCAGCGCATTGGCACAATCAGCCGACGGCAAGCATCTATTCGTCGCCGATTCATCATCCAATGCAGTCGCCGTATTCGACACCACAAACTTAACCTCAAACAAAACCGCCGGCAACCCAGCTCTCGGCTTTATCCCCACCGACTGGTATCCCAGCGCGCTAGCCATACAAGGCGACAACCTCCTGATCGCCACCGCCAAAGGCCAAAGTACAGGTCCAAACATAGGCCAAGGCAAAACTTCCTACGAGGTGGCGCACAAAAAACATCCCTACATCCCCACTCTCCTGCGCGGCTCCATCGCCCGCCTGAACATTCCCTCCACGCTCGGCAAACTCGATCAGCTTACGCAAACCGTAGAACACGACAACCTCCTGCACAACGACCCCGGAACCATCCAGTTTGCCTCCGGCAAAAATCCGATCAAGCACGTGATCTACGTCATCAAAGAAAATCGCACCTACGATCAAATTCTTGGCGACCTCAAAGTCGCCGACGGCGATCCCTCGCTCACCATGTACGGCGCCGACATTACCCCCAACGAGCACAAGCTCGCCCTGCAATTCGGCGTGCTCGATAATTTTTACGATAGCGGCGAAGTCTCCGGCGACGGACATCTCTGGTCCACCGCCGCCATCACCAGCGATTACAACGAGAAAACCTGGCAGATTGCCTACCGCGGCAAAGAGCGCACCTACGATTTTCAGGGCACGGTCGCCGACGAATATCCACTCGACCACAAGCAGCCTGACATTGACGATCCCGCCACCGGCTTCCTCTGGGATAACGTCGCGCATCACGGCCTCACCTACCGTGACTACGGCGAATATGTAAATGCAAAGTGGTGCAATAAAATTCGCAAAGCGTCGTCACCCAAGCAGGGAACTCCCTCCACGCAAAATGCACCCTGCGCGCAAACCGAACTTCATCAGGGAGACAACCTTCCACCCAACCTCGGCGATCCGCACGGAACCACGAGCCCCTACCCGTGGAACGTCCCTCTATTCGAAGGAGTGAAAGCCAGCAAAGCCGTTCTGCGCGATCACTTTGACCCGCTCTTCCCCGACTTCAACACCGACTATCCCGACCAGCTTCGGGCCGACGAATTCCTCAACGAATTCGCCGCCTACGCCCACGCCCGCGAAGCAAATGAAAGCGCAGACTTCCAATTGCCCGCCTTCGTCCTGCTCTATCTCCCCGACGATCACACCGGAGGCACGCGCCCCGAGCGTCCCCGCCCCGAAGCTTCCGTGGCCGACAACGACCTGGCCCTCGGCCGCGTAGTCGATGCCGTCTCTCATAGTCTCTACTGGGACGACACTGCCATCTTCGTTCTCGAAGACGACGCCCAGGACGGTGGCGATCACGTTGACGCGCATCGTTCCATCGCCTTCGTCGTCAGCAAGTACTCACCGGGAAGCGCTAATCAGACTTATGTCGATCACCGCTTTTACACCACGGTCAATACGATTCACACCATGGAGATGCTTCTCGGACTGCCTCCCATGAACCAGAATGACGCCTATGCTCCCGCCATGGGCCCCATGTTTTCCGGCACAGGAGATCAACCGCCATTTAAAGCCGATTACAGAAATCTTAAGAATGGTCTGATATATGAAACCAATAAGCGCGACGCCCAAGGCGCAAAAGAATCAGCCAAAATGGACTTCTCCCGGCCCGATGCCAATTCAGCCGCCCGTCTGAACACAATCCTCTGGCACGACGAAAAAGGCGACGCATCACCCCCAACCCCCAGGCACACAATCTTCCCCTCCGGGAGCGACTAAACAACCAAAATTTGTCATTACAAAAAGTCTTGTCATTCGTATAAAAGCCCTTGTCATTCCTACGCTCCGCATCCGTTCCCGCAGGGAACATGCTGAGTGGAGGAACCCGCTGTCCGCGTATGCCACCACAATCCATGTTCATTCGAGCCACAAACGCCAGCCTCATAGACAACTCGCGGTCGATGATTTAGAAGCCACCTCATCTCCATTCCCAAAACAAAAACCAAACAACCAAATCGGCACGGTTACCCAAGTTCTGCAACTCATCAAATTTTCTGCCGATAATCCGGCATGAGCACGGCTATGCCAGATCTGCGCACCCCGGTCATGATCGTCGTTGATATGTCGTGGGAAGATCAGGGCACATTGCAGGCGACTTCCGCGCGCATGGAGGACAAATCTTCTGGCGGAGCCTGCATTCGCGTAAAGAAAGCAATTCCAACCGGATCAAAAATCTGGATCAAGTGGCGCTTCGACCAGTTCTCCGGAATCGTGAAGTACTGCCGCACCGACGAGCGTGAATATCTCGTGGGCGTTCAGCGTGATGTCACAACAACTCCCGCTCCCGCGCTGCCACCCCCAGCGGAGACACCGGCACAGCAACCATCGAAATTAAGCGAATTCCCGTCGCAAAAATTTGAAACCCCTGCCACCATGCGCCCGCCGGGCGCACGGGATGCAATTTCGCGCCGGCCATTCATCAGAGCACTCAATTCGCGAAGCCGGGCCAACGTTTCGCATCCTCAAGAGTTCACTGGTTCGGAGACTCAACCTCCTCCGGAATCGCCTCCACAGCAGGAAGAGAGCAACCGCAAAAGGAAATTTATGGAACACAAATGGCTCGATAAGGCACCCTGGCATCACAAGCAGGACCAACCAAGCACAAGCAGCTCCGAGAATAACGGCGCCCGCGGAAAGGAGAATTCCGTGCCTGCGCTCACTGCGTCCCCGGAAAAAGCCGCTGCGCCCTCCCGCGAAGTCCCAAGCTTGCAAGTCGAGCTTTTACCCATGGAAGATATCTACATTGCCGCTGGCATCAACGCTCCGCGCAAAGGCTACAGCGTGAAAAAAGTGGTCGAAATGCTCAATAGCGAGCACATCCGCAATCTCTCCAAGGAGCTCAAGCGCGCTTCCGTCCTTATGGCGCTTGATGCGGCGGGCGTTTCCCTCGATCAAATCCAGCACGACGCCAAAGCCCGCCACGATGCCCTCAACGCCTACGAGGCCGAGCAAAAAAAACAAGCCGAAACCGTCTGGGCGCGGCGAGCGGAAGAAGTCGCCTACATTCAATCCCAACTGGAAAATATCAAAGTCCACTATATGAGCCGCATCAACCGCACCGTTGAAGGTGTAGCCCGCGACAAAGCCCGCTTCAGCAATTGGCAAACCATGAAACAAGAAGAAGCACAAAGCATGACGGAAGCCCTGGACCTATGCCTGAAATCGCACATCACAGAACCAGCCAGCCTTCCGTCTATAGAAGCAGCCGCAGCAGCCAGCGCAACGCCTAAGGCGCAATGAGAGGGCCGCGAAACGGCGTAAGAATGCAGCCCATCGCGTAAGCGATGGGTGAAGGCAACTAGCCCCGGAAGGAGCGAAAGAAAAATTATTTCTTACCCCAATTCCTCTAGATCTTCAAATCAACTCACCCGGACATTACCATTGCGCTCGTACATACCTCCAATCCACTTCACACAACTTGGCCGATCTCACTCCGCCCTTTAAACTAATGATGTGAAGATCGCCCTGGGCCAAATCAACCCGACCGTCGGAGACTTCTCCGGCAACGCGGCCAAAATCATCGACTACGCCCGCCGTGCCCAATCCGCCGGTGCCGCATTAATCCTGTTCCCCGAACTCTCCGTCTGCGGCTACCCGCCCCGCGACCTCGTAGAGCGCCCATCCTTCGTAGCCCGTAATCGCGAAACCGCCGAACGGATTGCCGCCACTACTCAAGGTATCGCTGTAATCTGCGGCTTGGTAACGCCCGCGGAATCCGAAACCGGCAAGTCGGTCATGAATTCCGCTGCACTCCTCCGCGATGGCAAAATCGCTTTCCTCCAATCGAAGATGCTCCTACCCACCTACGACGTCTTCGACGAGATGCGCAACTTCGCTCCAGCCAAACATCAAGAGTTGTTCCCACTCTCCGGCGAGCGCGTTGCGCTCACCATTTGCGAAGACGCCTGGAACGACAAGCTGTTCTGGCCCAAGCGCCTCTACACCGTCGATCCCATCGACGCTCTCGTCCGCGCCGGCGGCAACATCGTTCTGAATATTTCCGCCTCGCCTTTCTGGATCGGCAAGCGCGAACTTCGCCGTAACATGCTGGCCTCGATCGCCCGCTCCCACAAAGTTCCCGTCGCCATGGTCAATCAGGTCGGAGGCAATGACAGCCTCATCTTCGATGGCTCCAGCATCGTCCTCAACGCCGAAGGCGAGGTCATCGCGCAAGGCCGCTCGTTCGAAGAAGATTTGATTTATTTCGATTCCGGATCAGAATCTCAGCCCCCAACGGGCGAACTGCACGAGCAGATAGAAGGCGATGAAGCCAGCGTCTACGCCGCTTTAGTCATGGGTACCCGCGACTACATGCGCAAATGCGGATTCCAAAAAGCCATTATCGGCTTAAGTGGCGGCATCGATTCGGCGCTTACCGCAGTCGTCGCCGCCGACGCCGTCGGCCCAGAAAATGTAATCGGAGTAGGCATGCCCGGCCCGTATTCTTCCCCCGGCTCAATCGAAGACGCGCGTGTGTTGGCGAAAAATCTGAACATTCGCTTCGAACTGCTGTCGATCAATCAAGCGGTAGAAGCCTACCAACAAACTCTGCAAGCAGTCTTCACTGGAAAAAAAGCAGATGTCACTGAAGAGAATATCCAGTCGCGCGCCCGCGGTACGCTGCTGATGGCGCTCTCCAACAAGTTTGGAGCCATCGTGCTCTCCACCGGCAACAAAAGCGAACTGGGCGTGGGCTACTGTACACTCTACGGAGATATGGTTGGCGGACTCGCTGTCATCTCCGACGTGCCGAAAACATTGGTCTATCGGCTAAGTCATTACGTAAATTCGCGCCGTCCCGTCATTCCTATGGCGACGCTGGAGAAGCCACCCTCCGCCGAATTGCGCCCCGATCAGAAAGACAGTGACTCGCTCCCGCCCTACGAAATTCTCGATGCGGTGCTGGAAGATTATGTGGAGGACGCGCACTCGGCGGAACGCATCGCCGCCGACCGTGGCTTTGACCTGGAAGTAGTAAAGCGAGTGATGCGAATGGTGGATCGCGCCGAATACAAGCGCCAGCAGGCAGCGCCGGGCATCAAAATTTCCCCCAAGGCTTTTGGATACGGCCGCCGCTTTCCCATCGCCGCAAAAAGCGAGGTTTGAGTCTGACTGACATCGTGAAATTAGCCGTTTCTGAAACTACTTGTCACCCTGAAAAAATTTGCCATCCTGAGCGAAGCGAAGGATCCCTATAATCTCCAAATGACCTCGAAGTGCAACATAGGTTTTACCCGGAAAGGAAATATGCGCAATTCTTTGAAAGCAATTTTTATTCTCGTTCTCACGTTCGGCATGGCCGCGCAAAACCTGGTCGCACAAGCCGCCGCGAAAGCGGCAGTCACCCTTCCCACGGAAGCCACCGTAGATTCTTTTCTGCAACAAACCTTCGGCTATGAGCAGGGCCTGAGCTGGAAAATCGCCAGCATTAAACCCGCTCCGGTACCGGGACTCGCACAAGTCGATGTCGTTCTCGCCAGCCCGCAAGGCCAGCAAATCAGCCGCTTTTACGTCACGGAGGATGGTGAACACGCCGTAGTCGGCGACATCATCCCGTTTGGCCCCAAACCGTTTGATCCCGTGAAGAACACGCTGGCGAAGGGAATCACCGGCCCGTCGCGTGGTCCAAAAGATGCGTCCGTTACAATTGTCGAATTCGGCGATTTACAATGTCCCGCCTGCAAAGCCGCGCAGCCGGCCATCGAAGCGCTGGTCGCATCCGAGCCAACCGCCCGTTTCGTCTTCCAGAATTTTCCGCTGGAGATGCACAACTGGGCGGCAAAAGGCGCAGCCTACGCCGATTGCGTCGGCCAAGCTTCGAACGAAGCTTTCTGGAAGTTCGTTGCCAAAACCTACGAAACTCAATCCGACATCACCGCCGCAAATGCAGACGAGAAACTGACCGCGCTGGCCGATGCCGCCGGAGTAAAAGGCGCGGACATCGCTGGCTGCGCCACCACCCCCGTTACCAAAGCTCACGTCGACGCGTCTATTGCTCTGGGCAAAGCAGTGAACGTTACAGGAACCCCGACGCTATACATCAACGGCCGCACTATCGGCAACGTAAGCCAGGTCCCAGCCGAAACCCTGAAAGCACTGGTAGACTTCGCCGCCAAGCAAGGAAAATAGCGTAATCCATCCGCGTTGTCGGGTAGACCATCAGCGGTCGCGACGTTAACCTCAACACCTTCAACTGCGCATCACAATGGTACGCACGTGTGCTTACGCCCGTCCATTGACAAAGGCAGCCGAACGGTTCGGCTAACTTGTACAAACCACTAATTCCGAGAACGTATCTGTGAGTCGGCTCCGAAACAGTCGGCTACGGAAAAACCCACTGATCGAGCGGGGTGCCGGAGGATGGCGCCTGGGACGTCGATGGCGGTACCTGCGGTGGCTGATTGTTGATAAAACCCTCAGGTATATTGCCAAAAATCAACCGCTGAGGATGCATTGGCTGGCGCCGGGGATCTTGCCACATGGGTGCGCTGATGTTGTAAGAGCAAGTCCCAGAGATAGGGCCGCATAGCGGACCCGGGATCTGCGGGCTTAGCTGTGCGATTGTCGCCAAGAGAGTATTGGAAAATTGACTGCCGTTATCCGAGTGACAGGAAAGACAAAATGAGTTGCTGGTCGAATTCGGCCGCGGGCTGCTCCATACCAACGGCCCTTCCGGAAAATGAAGGGGCGCTCGAACAGAAAATAAGGTGTTGGGCATATTGCTGAGGTAAGCGGCGCTCGCATCCGACAAATAGTCGGCATAGCAAACATATTTCGGGTAAACGTAGGCCGCTTGATTATTTGCCTGCAGGAACTTGGTGATGGCCGTGCTTTCAATAGCCGGATAGCTATTGGCAATACTAATCCAGTTCGAAGGGCTCGAACTGTTGCCGCCAGCGAGCGTTCCGTGGGCATGGTTGCAAATCGTTTCGGCATCGACTGACTGGGCTATCACTTTGAATTCGTCAATCCAGCCGGTGAAGCCGCCGCCAACAGTCAGGTTTCCTGGGTTGAGCTGAAAAAATGTTTGACCCGTGGGCGCCGTGGGGCTCGCCGAGACAGTTTGCAGCAAGAACCCGTCCACAAAAACTTCGACGGACGTGCCTCCTGCCGCGACCTGAAATGCCAGGTGCCACCAACCCGGACTCGAAATCGTAAGTGGGGCTGCCAGGACTGGCAGGGCTACCGTTTGTTGATATTGGCCACTCTCTCCGTAGACAATTTGCAGGCTGGTCAGTCCCAGCAAATTAACTTGTGTGCCATCGGGAAAAGCCAAAATCTGGTGGGAATTGCTGTCGCTATAATTAGCGTCCAGAAAGAGACTCACAAACCATGGTGAGTTCACCACCGGCTGGGGTTGCGCGCCGATCGCATAACTTGCATAGTTTCCGCTTTGCAACCAGAATCCTTTGCCTTTGATCCCGCCGAGCGCTGCCGGTTCAATCCTGGTGGTGCCGCTGGTGTTTGGGTTGTTGTTGACCAGGCCATAAGCGGGAATGTTCCACTGGGCGGTAACCGGAACCGGCGGTGTGTACCCTAACGCCGCGTTTTGCGCTGCCGCAGCAGTTTGCAACGCCTGCGTAACCGTGGTCGCCGAGTTTTGCAAATGAATGGGACCGGTAAATCCACCGGCTGGTGTGAATCCATCATTGTAGGTGGAAAATGTGGGGTAGGGAGCCTTTGGTGTCGCCCAAGTCGTCGAGGCCGTCATGTCCGATATGATGAACGCCTGGGGGTTGATGTAGTCGTCGAACGGAATCTCGTCTCCGCCCTTGCCCATGTTGAGCTGCCAAACCACTTCCCGTAACGTGACCGGCTGCATCATCGGGAGCTCAGTATAGAGATTTTCGAAGGCATCGAGAATGGTTGTGTTGGTGGCGTAGTCGGTTGGGTTCGCGGTGCCCAGATTGGAGCGGCCGGAGCCGAGTGCTACTTGTACCGGCTGGTTATTGGTAACGCTGGTCTGGTAGAGACTCACCAATCGCTGCTGATCATTGGGAACCTCCAATCCGTAATCGATATTGTTCACCAGGGCATCGAGTTGGACCATCTTGCCGTGAGTCCAGCGCCCGGCCATGGTGACGCCGCGGGTGTTGTCAGTCTGCTCAGCGGGGGGATCTGTGCAGCTCACCCCCGCCAGGCAGGCATCGGGATAACGAACCTCGCTTTCGCCGCCATTGGTGTTAAACAGTGTCGCGGACACGTTCTCGAAAAACAGGTTACGGCCCATGCGATCGATCCAGGCGTAAGTGCCCTCGATGTCATCCTGCTCGGGAATAAGATTGTTTTCCGGATCGCGAAATGGATAATCGGCCAATCCGTAGGTCCCGTGCATATTGGCATCGTAAGGGGCATGGGCGATCGGATAAAAATTCGTCCACTGGGTGACATCGCACGGATTTGCGGTCTGAGGGGCGACCGAATAGACGATGTTATAGACGCTTTTCACCGTAGATGGAGGATTGGTGGAGTTATCGGTCCATTGCAGCGGACTGCCTTGCACTCGCCCCACAATCAAGTGCCCATCGGCGGTGACCATAGGTTCGAGAAGATTCTGGAATCCAGTAAAGGTTGGGCCAGTCTTATAAGAATTTGGCACTATGGCCACGTTACTAATATATGCCGAGGTTGTTTTGGGATTCGTTACTTGAACTACAACCTGCACCCCGTAAATGGTCATGGAGTAAGTGGACCCATTCAAGTAATCGACGGGCGTGATTATCCATAAGGTATAGCAGTCCATGCCAGGAGGGCAGGTCGAGTTGGTATTGCTGGCATAAGGGTTAGCGCTTGGATAGGGTGGTGAGGGGTAGGGATAATCTTGTACTGTCCCGTCGCAAATCGTGTGATGTTGCTGAGTTCCAACTGTGTCCTCGGGCACAAGTTTGGAATCGGCAAAGTAGTATGGATTGCCTGGATTGGCCGGCGGATTGGCCGGCAAAATGGGCGGAGGAGCCGGCGACACAGGCGCGCTGGTTAAACTGAACGGCACGCCCGCATTGTTGATCGCTTCGGGCACAAACGCATAGAACTGCACTGTATTTGCGTTGACTCCTGTTCCGATCTCTTTCACACTCAAAGCGACGCGACCGTCTGCGCTTGTGCGGAGCGGAGGCGCATAGTTATACGCATACTGCAGCGACTGAACTAGCGCAACGTTCCTCGTGTAGTTTATTGGGGCTGGCGGAATTACGGCCGCCGTATACGATGTCGTTGGGGGACCGGCGTTGATAAATAAAGTCGATAGAAGAACCACTACTAAGCTGACAATAACCCTGCCTCGTTCCAGATGACGCGCCATAGTATCCTCGCTGAATCACTTCGGGAATGCGCAGAAAGCTAATGCCGGTGCCGGGGAAAGTCAAGGGAATTGTCGGTGAATATTTTGGTTGATACAGGAGGCTTGCAGCTAAGCAAGGAAAGTAAGAAACTCAAGTGCTTTGAAGCGGAAGAGCACGTGTTTTACTCATGCCGGTAAGCCATGCAAATGGATTGCACGGCTTTAGCAGTAGGTATCCGCACTTGGCACGATCCATGGTCGGCGCTACAGCGCATTACTTCTGCGTAACCCAAATTTCATCCGTCTTGCGATTCCGGTTAGCCGTAATGTGCGGAGTAATCATGATCAGCAGCTCGTCATACTCCTTCATCTTGTTGTTATCGAGGAGCACCTGATTTAACCCCGGAATAGCCGCAATCCCCGGAATCCCGGCAATCGCATATTGATCGTTGGTCGTAATTTCTCCAGCAACCACCGCCGGCTCGCCATCCCGCAGTCGAATGCTGCCTTGATATTCCTGATTCGCAATCACCGGGACGCCATTGGCGCTGGCCCCGGTCAAAGAACGCACCTGCAAATCCAGCTTCAAGCTGACTTCGTCATCGCCGTGAATCGCGGTCGTAGCCTTCAGATTCAATCCCAAATCTTCATAACTCACGGAAGGGAAGGGAGCTACATAACTCTGATTGCCCAGCACCTGCGAAATCTGCGGCGAATTGTAAATAGGCGCATATGATGCATTCAGAATCGGATACCGCTCTCCCAAATGAAAGGTGGCTTCCTTGCCCTGTCCGGTAAGCAAAGTCGCGTCGCTCAAGCTGTTGGACCATGACTCGTTCAGCGAAAGCGCGGCCGTCAAATGATCCAGGCTCAATCCAGAAAACGTAAGCCCGTTACCGAAAGTAGCCAGCGGCTGGCTGAAGATCCCGCTTTGCCCGCCCTGCAACTGCGCCAGAATTCCCGAGAGCGCCGAACTCCCCGCCTGATTGATTCCTCCTGAAGAAATCAGCTGATTCACCAGCGACGTAATACTCTGCCCGCCCAAGGCTGCCAGTGCGGCCACAGGAATGTTGTACAAGTTAAAAGTATTGGGAACGTGCAGGCCGATATCGCGCGTAAAGTTGTGGCTGACCTGATAAATCTTGATGTCCAGCGCCACCTGCGGCCGCTGGCCGGTCAACTGCTGCAATAGCTTGGTGCACGCCTCCAGCGTAGCCTGCGGCGCGCGCACCTCCACCGTTCCAATCTGCCCCGAGCTGATTTTTTGGAAGTCGCAGATATTGCGCAGCGACGTCACCATCTCCGTAGCTTCCTGCGGCGTCGACGCTCCTGGCACGGCAAACGTAGCCAGCGACATGCGGTCAAACTGCTTATGATTTTCTGACGTATCCGCGGCAATCAACATCTGCCGCGTATCCAGCACCGTCCACATCGTCTTGCTGACGCGGCACGCCAGATTCAGCGCAGTAAAAAAATCGACATCGTCCACATAAAATCGGACTTGCTTGGTCTGCACCGAATCGTCAAACTCCACCGCCAACCCGTACGCCGAGGCCAACTCGCTAAACAAAGTCTTTACGTCCCCGCTGTAATGAAATGTCGCCCGCTCCGGCCGCGGCAGCAAATGGATTTCGTAGGCATCGCTCAGCAACTCCGGTATGCCCGCAGCGGGTGCCACGTCATTGTCACGCAAAGCCTCAGTCAGACGCCCTTGTACGTAATCATTATCAGGATCGAGTTTCAGCGCCATCCGGTACTCCGCGGCCGCCACTTCCCGTTGCGCATTGGAAAGCATGGCATCGCCGCGCTCCGTATGCTGAAACACCAGTTGCGACTTCGCCACTTCACGGGCGCCGAAAAACTGCATATTGTCCGGAACCAGCCGCGAAGCCTCATCGAAGGCCGCAAAAGCCTCTTGAAAGCTCTTGCCCTCTTCCAGCTTCAATCCGCGCTCATAAGCACGGCGCGCTTCTTTAAGGTCTTTTTTAGAGGGAACGCAATTGGTGCCCCCGGGCACCCCATTGCCGCAGGAAATAATCGGAGCGCTGACCGGCGCATCATCGGCTGCCGGGCAGGGAAGAACGGCCCATGAAGCCAGCAGACAAATACCAACGATAAAGCGCGCGCAACACATTGGTTTGATTTTACTCTGCCCGGTGATCGCCGAAGTCACCTGAAAGTGCCGGGTACCTTCGTTTCCAATAGGCCTCCGGCAAAACGTTATTGGCCTAAGAATCATCAGTAAGAAGCGTTATCAGAACGAGAGACCCCATCGTTCTTGCGGCAGCTTTTTAACTGAACCCGCTCTTAGCTCAACCAGTTCTAACTCAGCATGATCCGCTCAATATCCCGCGCTTTGCCGGTCTTCTCGTCGCAATCAATCACCACCGCGCATAACCGGACATCGCCCGTAGCCGGCTCAAAACGCACCGGCATGCCGCTCAAAAACTTGCCCACCACTAGCTCTTTCTTCACCCCAATCACGCCGTCATAAGGCCCGGTCATGCCAACATCGGTAACATAAGCGGTTCCATTCGGCAGAACCCGCTCGTCCGCCGTAGGCACATGCGTATGTGTTCCTACCACCGCCGTCACGCGCCCATCCAGATACCATCCCAGCGAAATTTTTTCCGAAGTCGCTTCCGCGTGGAAGTCCACAAAAATAATCTTGGCTTCCACTTTCTTCAACAGTTGATCGGCCACGCGAAACGGATCGTCATTCGAAGCCATGAACACCCGGCCCTGCAAATTAATCACCGCGTAAGGAATTTTAGCCTTATGCCCCTGATAAAGCCCCCAACCCGGCATATCCGCCGGATAATTTGCCGGACGCAACAACCGCCGCTGCGGCCCGTGCCCGTTGCCCTCGGCCATCTGAAAATAATCGATGATCTCGCGTTTGTCCCAAACGTGATTGCCGGTAGTAATCACGTCAATATTCAACTCAAAAAGCTCCTCCGCCAGCGCCGGCGTAATCCCAAATCCCGCCGCCGAATTCTCGCCATTCGCAATCACCAGATCGATGGCATGATCGCGCACCATGCCCGGCAACTGCTCCCGAACAATAGTTCGCCCCGGCCGCCCAAAAATATCGCCAATAAAAAGAATTCGCATGAGATTTGATGGTAACACCCTGGTTAACTGAGGAAATCCCGGAATGCAGAGTAGTTCAGCAGAGCCACACGTCCCAGAACGCACATTTCTACAGCCAAGTCATAAGTTCCTAAACCTCTAAGCCCTATTCCTAGCCGAGCCTGAGTGAGATACCTAGCAAGTCGCAAACGCTGATGTCCGAAATCGCTTTTCGTGAATGTGCTTGATTTACGCGCTTGCTGGGGTGGCGTCGCAGCGCTTTCAGTGCTGCGATAGTTGTCCGTTTGTCCCGGGCTTTAGTCCCCAGCCCAAAATACCGCCGGAGGAATACATGAAAATTACCTGGCTAGAACTACTCGCCGCTTCCTTACTCCTGCTTTCCAGCTGCGGAACCCCGCAATCTCCCACAACCAACTCCACCATGCAACTCCACTCGGAGAATGCCGCCTCTGATGAAATCACTCCCGCCACTAACCCCGACGCCACCTTCAAAGGCTGCTGGTACAAACAAGGTAAAAATCGTTACCAGGCCGTGGATGTCTCAGTAAAAAATCCCGGCAAGTACGCCTTCAACGCATTGCTCTACCACGGCACCACCTGCAACCCCAACGACTACGCGGACCAATTCGGCTTCGGCCAGCTTCTCAACTTCGGCGGCTCCGGCTATATCTTCTGGTTCAACGCCTTCGCCAATAAAACCGATATGTCTGCTCTCTGGTATGTGGGAGCCGACAAATCGCAATGCATAAATTACGAAAACGCCCCGGAGTGCTAAACAAGCATTGGTGCTTCAGCAGTTCTGCCATCATCTAAGCGCAAGCTCGGCCGTCCGCAAAAAATCGTAATTGCCCGCCGGATTCAACCGCAAATCCCGCACGCGCCGGTTGTGCACCAAAACATTGTCCAAATACCAAAGGTTGATATAAGGCAGCTCATTAGCCAGAATCCGCTGCAACTCCGCATAGATCGACTTCCGCACCTCCGGATCAACCTCTCGCCGCCCGCGATCGATTAACGCATCCACCTTCGGATTCGCATAGTACCCGCGGTTGGCTCCATTCGGCGGAAATCTCGACGAATCGAACACCGAAAAAATATCTGGATCTTCATTCCCGCCAATCCATCGCAGCGAGTAAAGCTGAAACGCCCCATGCGTCACGTCCGTAAAAAAAGTCGCAAACTCAAAGCTGCGGATGTCCAGCACAATCCCCACTTCGCGCAACTGCTGCTGCATCACCGCCACCATCAGCCGGGTATTTTCATCCGTGGATGTCTTCATGGTGAGATGAAATCGAACTCCATTCACCGCGGGATATCCTGCCGCATCCAGCAGTGCGCGCGCCTTCTCAGGATCGTGGTCGTAAGCCGGCACATCCCCGTTGTAGGCCCAACTCTGGGGCGGAAGTATGCTGCGCGCCGGCTCCGCCTCGCCTCGCCACAAATATTCGATCATCGGCTTTCGATCAAACGCGTAAGCGATAGCCTGCCGCACCCGTGCATCTTTGAGAATGGGATCTCGCAGGTTGAATCCAAAATAAGCCAGCACCGTTCCCGGCGCTGTCTCCACCGCCAGCTTCGGCTCGCGCTGAAGCGTGAGCACGGTATCGGGCGTAAGCGAATTGATGGCGGCATCGGCCCCGCCTTTCCGCAATTCGAGCGCACGCGTCGTCGCATCCGGCACCACCGCAAAGCGCACGCCGGCCAACTTCGCCTTCTCGCCCCAGTAACTGTCGTTGCGCTCAACGACAACTTCTTTGTCCGTCTCTGCGCTAACAAACTTGAACGGCCCCGAGCCGATCGGATGCCCCGCCATTTCATTTCCGCTGCCGTAAGGCACAATCCCGATCGCTCCATCGGAAACATTCCACAACAATGCCGCATCGGGCTCTTTCATATGAAAGATCACCGTAAAATCATCCGGCGCATCGATGCGATCAACAAACCGATAAGTCGCGGCCTTGGGACTGCGAATCTTTCCAGCAAGCAACGAATCGAACGTCCACTTCACATCACGCGCGGTAAGCGCGCGTCCATCGTGAAACCGAACTCCAGAATGCAGATGGAAAACGTAAGTCAGCGGATCGGGAATCTCCCAGCGCTCCGCCAATCCCGGCGCAACATCCAGATGATCCCCGCGCGAAAGCAGGTCGTCAAAAATCAGGCTGTCGATACGCTCCGACTGCGCATCCACACCAATCCGCGGATCGAGATTTGTAGGGCTCGATTCGATCAACATCACCAGCGTGTTGGGATCGGCCTTGCGTGAACAGGAAAGCAGGGAAGAGCAGAGTGCCAGAGTGACAAAAGCGAACGCGATCCTTTGCATCAGCGGCAATCCGTGCACATCTGCTGAAGCGTATTAACGGTCCTCCAGTTGCGCGTGGTCGTGACCACACCCAGCAGGCGGTCCACCGGCTTTTTCATCAGAACGCTCTCCGCCATTCCGTTGGGAAGATAAAAATAAAGTTCTTTACCCAGGCAGCGAAGCCGATCGGGCGCAAGCGTCAAGGTTTCCAATTGTTTCAATGCATCTGGCGCGGGAACGCCAGACATAAAGGTAACGTGCAACTTTTCCTCGTCAATCCCTCGCTCTTTTAGGAATGGATTGTCGGAGATCGACTTCTTAATTTCATCGGCGCCGCGAGTGATCACCGAAACCGAATGCCCAAATTCCTCCAGAATCTTCTTCTCGACTTTTTTGGAAAGCGCCTCCGGAGAAATCTTGGCGCACTTGAACACCACGTTCCCGCTCTGGATATAGGTCTTCACCTGCTCCAGACCTATTTTTTCAAGCGCAGCTCGTAGCTGGTCCATTTTAATTTTCTTGTGTCCGCCCACATTAATTCCACGTAGCATCGCGACATAGACCGGCATAGTAAGAATCTCTTGTGAATCTTAAGGATACGAAATTTTGCCCAGTACCGCCGCGCGTTTTGCCCCCGTAGCCGAAGGGACATTCGACGCCCGCCGCTGCCAGGTCGCATGAGCCAGAACGGCAAAAGCAACCGCCTCCTTCGCCGCCGAAGGCAACCCAAACTCGTCGGAAAGTTTAAGCTTCAATCCCAGAGCCGCAAGCTCGCTGCGCAACAGGCCAACCAGCGTAGAATTTTTTGCCCCGCCACCAGAGATAACCATCTCATGGAACGCAGCTTTGCCAGCCCAGTCTTTCTTTCCAAAAACGAACTGCCGCACAGCATCCGCAATCGACTTAGCGGTCAGCGCAGTCGCGGTAGCCACAACATCTTCTTTCTTATGCCCTTTGCACATCCTCAAAAACTGGCCCACAAACTCGCGCCCAAATTCCTCCCGCCCAGCAGTCTTCGGAGGCGCTTTAAGAAAAAACTCCTGCCGCAAAATATCGCGAATTACGTTGTCCCGAACTTCACCCGCAGCAGCAATCCGGCCGTTACGGTCGAATGCCCGGCCGTAAAGTTTCCCGGTTACAGCATCAATCACCATATTCCCCGGTCCCGTATCGAACGCAATCACATCACTCGCAGTTGCACCTGCGGGAATCGCCGTAAGATTCGCTATCCCGCCGATATTCTGAACGACCCGCCCGATCCGCGAATCCCGGAACAGCATGTAATCAAGGAACGGAACCAGCGGTGCCCCCTTGCCGTCGGCCGCTATATCGGCCGGACGAAAATCCGAAACCACCGGAGCCCCAACTCGAGCAGCCACAATCGCCGCTTCGCCCGTCTGCCAGGTAGCCGCTATTTGCCGTCCAAGAAAAGTCTGCCGCTCGCCCTGGTGATAAAGCGTCTGCCCGTGACACCCAACCAGATCAGCCTTCACACGGAACTTGCGCTCCGCCTTCAATACCGCGTCCGCATAAAGCTCGCCCAACAAAAAATTCAGCCGCGCCAGATCAGCCACACTCGCTCGCGGCGCATTCATCGCCGCCAGCACAGCCGCCCGAACCTTCTTCGGATAAGAGTACTCAGTGTGCCCAACCAATTCCATGTGGCGCGGACAGTCCTGTCCGCGAACGCCGGAAACCGCCACCGATCCAGATCGTGAGCCAGAGCGAACGGGGAAACCACGCCCGCACATCCGCACCAAAGCCACATTAATCCCATCCGCCGAAGTCCCGCTCATTACCCCCGCCACAATCATGTCTTTCATGAATGCGACCGCCGCCTATTTTCCGCCCGGCTCAAAGCCTCCAAGCGAACTTGCTCACCAAATTCCCAGAGCCGCCGCGAAAGTTTTTCTATTGCAGGGGAAGACGGCATTTTCGATCTTTTTAATATAGCCGCCGACTTTTTCTTAAAAGCCAGCACGCGCTTCACCGATTCCGCAACGCGCCGTGCAAATCGCGAGTCGCTCTCTTCTCTCCTCGTCAGCTCCTCATAAGCCTGTTCGATATAGTCTTCGCGATGGCAAACCAGGCACAAATCTCCGCCCGCCCGAACATGTTCCACCGCCGCCTCACCCACTGAAGCCGCCGCCAGCACCGCCCCCATCTCCAAATCGTCCGACGCGATCAAATTGCGATAGCCAATGCGCTTGCGCAAAATCTCGCCAATCCATTTCTTCGATATCGACGCCGGAGTGCGTTCTCCCGTAACCTGCGGATAGGCGGCATGAGAAACCATCACCATCGGCAGTTGCGCGCGTAGCGTGCGGTAGGGCAGCAGATCTTCTCCCCAAAGTTTCTTCCAGGATTTTTCAATCACCGGCAATTCATGATGGCTGTCCAGTTTGCCCTCGCCCAGCCCGGGAAAATGTTTGCCGCATCCCATAATTTTCGCCTGGCGCAACCCCGCCAAAAACTCGCGCGCATAACCCGCCGTCTGGCGCGGATCAGCCGACACCGCCCGCGAACTCATCACGCTGCGCGAAGCTTCAAAAGCAAGATCGAGCACCGGCGCGAAATCAACGTTGAACCCCAAAGCCCGGCAATTCTCGCCGATCACCTGCGCGTGCCTGCGAAAAAGCGTGCGATCACCAGTCGAAAACACCTCTGCCGCCGAAGGTGCAGGCCCCAGCACATCGCGAAAGCGGTCCACACGCCCACCTTCCAGATCGACGCACGTAAATAAAGGTGTAGCCACGCACTTCTGGCAATCACGCAAAAGCCGCCAGGTCTGCTCAGGAGTCTTAATATTGCGCGCAAACAAAATCACCCCTGCCGGCTGTATACGCATAAGCAGCGAACTAAGCCGCGGCGCCATCTCCGTGCCTTCGAAGCCGACGATCAGGAGTTGACCGATTTTTTCTGTATTGCGTGGAATTGCCATCGCGGTCGAATCGGTTAGATTTCCTTCTTCAACTCCGCCAACAAATTCAGCGCCTCCAGCGGCGTAATCCGGTTCAAATCCACCTCGCGCAACTTGTCCAGCACCGGTTGCGAAAGCGGTGTAAAAATTGTCAACTGCGTAGCCGGAGGCGTGGCTCCCGGCGATAGGTGTTCCGTCAGCTCCCGCTCCGCCGACTCATGCTCCACCAGCACCTCGCGCGCCCGCGCAATCACCTCGTTCGGCAATCCCGCCAGCTTCGCAACCTCGATCCCATAGCTGCGATCCGCCGCGCCCGGTTCAACCTTGCGCAAAAATGCGATCCCACCGCCCGTCTCCTTCACCGAGACGTGATAATTCTTTACTCCCGAAAGCTGCTCAGCCAACTCCGTCAGCTCGAAATAATGCGTGGCAAACAAAGTCTTGGCCCGCACCCGCACGTGCAGATACTCAACCGCCGCCCACGCGATCGCCAGCCCATCATAAGTAGAAGTCCCGCGTCCCACTTCATCCAGAAGAATTAACGACCGCGGAGTCGCCGTATGCAGAATCGCCGCTGTCTCCGTCATCTCCACCATGAAAGTAGACCGTCCGCGCGCGAGGTTATCGCTGGCCCCAATGCGGGTAAAGACCCGGTCCACCACGCCCAGCCGCGCCGCCCGCGCCGGCACAAATGATCCCATCTGCGCCAGAATCACAATCAGCGCCGTCTGCCGCAAATAAGTCGACTTGCCGCCCATGTTCGGCCCGGTCAGCAGCAAGATATTGTGCGTGGTCGAATTCAAATGCAGATCGTTGGGTACAAACCTCTCGCTGCCGCCAGCCATCTCCTGCTGCTCGATCACCGGATGCCGTCCCTCCACAATCTCCAACTCGCCCGCGCCATCCGCCAGCTCCAAAAACTGTGGCCGGCAATAATTCCGCAGCGCCGCAACCTGTGCCAAAGAAGCCAGCACATCCACCTCGGCCAAAGCTAAAGCCGTCTGCCGGATCCGTTTCGCCTCTGCCGCAATCGCCGAACGCAACTCCGTAAACAGCCGCCGCTCGATCTCGACGATTTTTTCCTGCGCATCGAGAATCTTCGCCTCATACTCCTTCAGCTCAGGAGTAGTAAACCGCTCTGCACCCACCAGCGTCTGCTTGCGCTCATAATCCCGCGGCGCAAGATGCAGATTCGCCTTCGAGATTTCAATGTAATACCCAAAGATTGAATTGAACTTCACCTTCAGCGACGCAATCCCGGTACGCTCCCGCTCACGCTGCTCAATCTGCGCCAGTACCTGCTTGCTGTTGCGCGAAAGCTCGCGCAATTCGTCGAGGTCGTGATCTA
Source organism: Candidatus Aquilonibacter sp. (assembly GCA_035486715.1). Lineage (GTDB taxonomy): Bacteria > Acidobacteriota > Terriglobia > Terriglobales > Acidobacteriaceae > Sulfotelmatobacter. The sequence goes on along the minus strand of DATHMV010000063.1, from coordinate 80,012 downwards.
CTCCCGGTGCAATCACGCCGCCATCTGCAAAACTTAGCGGCGGTTCCGCCACAATCGTTTTCTCAATGCGTCCGCGCAGATCGCCGAGCTCATCGAGCAAAGTATTCAAACCAGCCAGCCGCTCCGCATTCAACCGCCCCACCGCCGCCTTGATCGCCGGAATCTTCGCCAGCGAAGAAGCCAGCGCCAGCACATCCCGCGGATTCGCCGCCTCCAGCGTCACCCGGCTCAAAAGCCGCTCCAGATCGAGCACGCCATCCAGCGCCCGCCGCAGCTCCTCGCGCGCAATCGTGTCCTTCACGCCCACTTCCACTGCATCCAGCCGCGTGTTAATCTCCATCAAATCCAGCGAAGGCCGCAACAGCCACGCCCGCAGCAACCGCTTGCCCATGGGAGTCACCGCCGCATCAATCGAGCGAAACAGCGTCAGCCCCGCATCCGCGCCGGCAAATAGCGGCTCAATCAACTCCAGATTCCGCACCGTAACCGCATCCAGCACCAGGCAATTCTGCCGTTCATACCACCCAATGCGGTCCACATGATCCAGCGATCCCCGCTGCGTCGATCGCACGTAATAAAGGATCGCCCCCGCCGCCGCAGCAGCCGCAGTGCGCCCGGCCAATCCAAATCCCTCCAGCGACAAAACTCCAAAATGATTTTCCAGCAGCGGAATCGCATGATCCGGCGCAAAGATCCAGTCATCCAGCGGAGTCTCGGTGCATCGCACCGATCCATGTGGCGACAGCCGCCCTCGGCTATCGAGCGGAGCAAAGCTCCGCATTTCATTCCCCGCATCGCCCGGCCGTTCGAACAGCGGCGCAGCCGAGCCATACAACAACTCCTTCGGGCGCAACTGCTCCAACTCCTCCTGCACCCGCCGCAACGCATTTTCCCCAGAAAATTCCGTAGCCCGAAATTCGCCCGTGGAAAGATCCAAAGCTGCGAAACCCACGCGCTCGCCCACCTGCGCCAGCGCCGCCAGAAAATTATTTTCCTCCGAACCCAGCAGGGAATCGGCCGCCGTTCCCGGCGTCACCACGCGCGTCACCTCGCGCCGCACCAGTTTCTTCGCCAGCCGCGCATCCTCCATCTGCTCGCAGATCGCCACTTTGAATCCCTTGCGAATCAGCTTGCCGATGTAACCCTCGGCCGCGTGATGCGGAACGCCGCACATCGGTACCGCCAGGCCTTTTTCCTTATTGCGCGAGGTCAGCGTGATTTGCAGCTCTTTGGCTGCCACAATCGCATCGTCAAAGAAAAGTTCGTAGAAATCCCCGAGGCGGAAAAACAGCAGCGCGGTGGGATGCTCTTTCTTGACAGCAGCGTACTGCCGCATCAACGGGGTGGACGGCTCATTCATCGCTTCGGCAAAGTGAGGGCTTGGCGCGGATTATAACAAAGCCATGCTGTCATTCTGAGCGAGCCGATAACCTAAAGAATATTTACCGCGCGAGCTGCCAACAGAGCCACCGTGGTCAGCGAAATGAGCGCCTGAACCATCATGAGCAGCTTGGCCCACGTTGATAAGACAGGACAGTCTGTCGGCGAGAACGCCGTACTGGTATTAAAAGCGAGAAAAAGGTAATCCACAAATCCCGGACTCCAGCATTGCTCTCCCATTTCGCGCTTGGCTTGCTGATCGAGAGTCATCTGCGGGAAAAGGAATGCTCCATCGGTATGCACGCCGCGCAACTCACGCTCGCGCGGGCCGCCTGCATCCAGCCGCCAGTACCACGAGGCGAAGACCAGGATGTTCGTAATCCATAAGGCAGTTGCGGAACGCAACAGCTCCTTGGGAGACTGTCGATGCGCGGGAAGACCCGCGACCAGCAGTCCAAGCGACCAGATCATGTCAACGGTCACGATGGAGCTCACCAGATAACCAAAAAATTTATTGAGCTTATCTTTGCCGCGCTGCCGCGCCCACGCCGTGGGAATCAGAAGCACAGCGACCACCACAATGAGCAGCCAGTCAGGTCCCGCCGACAGCGATTCGGGCAGAGACAAGCGCAAGCCGCCCACAGCCAGCAGAGCCAGCATGGCAGGCCACCGCGGCTCTAAACGTTTAGAAGGATTTGTCATCGTACTCCATAGTGCGACATCGACTTCAAAACATCAATCCGACAGAAAAAGAGGGGAAGGGCACGAACTCGTGCGTAAAGCTTGAGAAATACGAATGCCGAGTCTGTCCCGGAATTGCGTCTAAGCCAACCTCTACCTGACCAGGAAGCATCCATCCTGCGCTCGGGTTTAAAAATCAAATTCAACTGGAGACTGATAATGAACATGAACCGCATTCTCGCGGCCATCGTTACGTTTACCCTGTTAACGATCGGCAGCGTTGCCTTCGCCGTAGCGGCCAAAAAGCAAAACCATCACGACGGCCACCGCCTAGTGGCTGCAAAGCTCAAAACTGACGGGCACCATGACATTGAGAAGAGGGGCCACTACGCCGCATCGGTGGAGAGCAAAGGCGGAAAGATTGCCGCCTTCCACGTCGTTCACGACACCAAGGGGGCGATTCCCGTCAAGAAATACAAGTCCAACAAGAAAATGGTGCAGGCGACAGGTGCGCACCTAACTTACGCAGCCTTCGCTTTGCCGCAGGACATGGACATGGGCACGGTAGAAATCGGTTATTCCTACATCGATGATGACGGCAACGAAGAAATCTACTGGTTCCCGGCGGAAGAGATTCTTGACGGCGACACGGGGGCAGTCGAATACGTCCCACTAAGCAGTTAAGCAGATGCCAAAGGGCGAGCCATGCAAAAGCATGCATCCTTGAAGATGAACTAGAGGCGAAGATGAACCAGGGTGCCCCATCCAAGCTCCGCTTGGGTGGGGCTTTTGACGTAATGACGAGGCGCAACGAAAACGACCAAGCGTTATACTGAAAATATGTCCGCGGAAAAGACCTTCTACCTAGAAACCTTCGGCTGCCAGATGAACGTGCATGACTCCGAAAAGGTCATCGGCACGCTTGTGCACGAGGGATACCGCCAGGTTGAAACGGTCGAGCAGGCCGACCTCATTCTCTACAACACCTGCTCCATCCGAGACAAAGCTGAACAAAAGGTCTTCCATCGCTTGGCCGACTTCAAAAAGCTGCAATCCCAGGGCAAAAAGTTCGGAGTCCTCGGCTGCGTAGCCCAGCAGGAAGGCGAAAAGATTTTCGAGCGTGCCCCGCACGTCTCTCTGGTCTGCGGCTCAGCCTCCTACCGCAACCTGCCGCAAATGCTGACCGAACTAGAAGCGGCACCAGCCATCCGGCCCCCGGAAGCCAAAAGCCGGAAGCCGGAAGCCGATCTAGTTCGCATCACCGGCCTGGACGACCGCGAAACCGACAAGTGCTTCGAAACCGAATTCACCGCCCGCACCAATCCGCATCGCGGATACATCACCATCATCGAAGGCTGCGACAAGTTCTGCGCTTACTGCGTCGTCCCGTTCACCCGCGGTAAAGAGCGCAGCCGCACCTCCGACTCCGTCCTCGCCGAAGCCCGCCAGATGGCCGATCTCGGCTACAGCGAAATTCAATTGCTCGGCCAGAACGTAAATTCGTATAAAGATTCAGCAGGGAAGAGGTCGTTCGCAGAATTGCTAGCCGCGGTGGGCGAAGTGCCGGGAATCAAGCGAGTCCGCTTCACCACGTCGCACCCCCGCGACTTCGGTCGCGACATCATCGACGCCATTGACGCCGTCCCCACCCTCTGCGACCACGTACACTTACCCGTGCAAAGCGGCTCCAACAAAATTCTCAACGCCATGCAGCGCCTCTACACCCGCGAACAATATCTCGAACGCATCGCATGGATGAAGTCCGCGAAGCGCCCGATCAGCATTACCAGCGACATCATCGTCGGCTTTCCCGGCGAAACCGAAGAAGACTTCGCCGACACTTTATCGTTGTTAGACGCAGTCGGCTACGATGCCGTCTTCACCTTCAAATATTCCCCACGCCCGAACACGCCTTCGCTCGCACTCGAAGATGCAATTCCAGATGAAGAGAAATCCCGCCGTTTGGAAGTGTTAATGACGCGCCAGAAGGAAATACAAATCGCCAGCTACAAGAGATACATAGGAATAATTCAGGAAGTGATGGTTGAAGGTAAAAACGAATCCCGCAACCAATGGATCGGCCGCACCAGCCAAAACAAAACCTTGAACTTTACAGCCCCAGAAACATCGGCCCCACAAGTCGGAGCGTACGTAAAAGTAAAAGCAACCCAAAGTTTCCCCAACAGCCTTCTGGGAGAGTTGGTGATATAAGCAAGGTCAGTTTCAGCATCAGAAAGTCGGCATCAAAAGAGTCCGCGGCACGGCATGTTCATCTGAAATACTGGATCGCTCGTGCAAAGCAAGTAGGCAGTCGCCAGCAGCCTCAGCGGCGGCAGAAGGAGTCCCAAATGGAAGTAGAAATGACAATCCGCGGCCTTTTGATGGATCCGGTTACTAATACGCCGATTGTGATTTTGAAGGATGTTGCGGGCGAGGCGGTACTGCCGATTTGGGTGGGAGTGTATGAGGCGAATGCGATTGCACTGGAGATGGAGAAGGTGAACACGCCCCGTCCGATGACGCATGATTTGATCAAGAATGTGCTGACCGGACTGGAGGCGCAGGTGCATAAAGTTGTTGTGACGGAACTGCGGGAAGACACGTTTTATGCGGTGATCTGGGTGGAGCGCGGCGGCGAGGTGATCAGCATCGATTCGCGACCGTCGGATGCGCTGGCGCTGGCGTTGCGGGTGGATTGTCCGATCTTTGTGGATGAACTGGTGCTGAAGAATTCCAAGCAAGCGGCCAATATGTCGGATCGGGTGAACGCCGAGGAGTTGCGCAAGTATCTGGAAGGGTTGAACGATGACGATCTGGGCAAGTACAAGATGTAACCTTTTAGCTACATATCAGCAAAACCGGGGAAGGCTGGCGACTCTTGATAGAGGGATTGCACAGTTGGCACCCGCAGGCGTTGTTGAGGTGATTGCATGAGTGTACCTTGTTGAGTTGACATAATACCTGTTATCGGACATTACTAGAATCTTACGCCAAAGCCTTTCCATATCTTGGACTCTATCGCACCCATAAACCAATGACTTCTGTACGTATCGATAAGTGGCTTTGGGCTGCGAGGTTTTTTAAGACGCGATCCCAGGCGGCTCGCGCTTGTGAACTTGGCAGGATTCGATCCAATGAGCAAGTGGCCAAGGCCGCGCGTGAGGTTCGGATTGGCGACATGCTGCGGGTTAGCAATGTCGGCGGCGATTTTGAAGTGGAAGTATTGCTGCTCAGCGATATCCGCGGGCCGGCTCCGGTGGCGCAGACTCTTTATCGCGAGACGGAGGCCAGCCGGGAGCTTCGTCAGAAGATTGCAGCGGAGCGGAAAGCTATGCGCGACTTTGAACAGCTCCCTGCCGGACGGCCATCGAAACGGGACCGGCGGCATATTATTCAGTTTCGCGGGCGAGGGTAAGTCGAATGCGCGCACGGCCCGCGAGGCTTTCGGTTGGGCAGGGATTCTTCGACTTGCGGTCGCTGGCGCTCCCGCTTCGCTCAGTAATGACAATTTGGTCCACTTAGTTTCAATGATTGTTCCCTCCGTTCACTATTGAACCGATCCATCCTTATCATTTCTCTGGCATCAGATTGTCCGTAGAATCTTCCCAGCTACTACGAGGGTCAAGGACGATGAGAAATAAATTGTACGGTGGTGTGGACATTCCCAAGATATTGCTGGCGGCGTGGTTATTTTTGCCCGTGCTTTTGGCGGCGCAGCCGCTTACGTTGCAGCAGGCAGTCGATCTTGCGCTCAAGCACGCCAACGGGCTGGCCATTACCGCCGCCGATGAGCAACATGCCACGGCCAGCTATCACGAACTGCGCAACAGCTATATTCCGCAATTGAATGCTGGTGCTGGGATCGGCTGGTCGGACGGCTTCCCTCTCAGCCTGGAAGGCGCGGCGCCATCGCTGTTCAATGTGAATGCACAATCGGCGCTGCTAAATCCGGCATTGAAGGATTTTATTCGCGCGGCGCAGAGCGAAGTGAAGGTTACAGCTTTGAATACCAAAGATCAGCGCAATCAGGTAATACAAGATACGGTGCTGAGCTATGCCGAGCTGGCGAAGTGGGAGAAGCGTTTGAGCAATTTGAAAGAAGCTCAGGGAGACGAAGACGCGATGGCAGCGGCGGTGCAGCAGCGGGTGAAAGAAGGGATCGACAGCAAGATGGATGAGAGCAAGGCCAAGCTTTCGACGGCGCGGGTGCGGTTGCGATTGGCGCAAGCGAATGGGGCGGCGGATGTGCTGCGCGAGCACCTTTCGAAGCTTACGGGGGTACCCGCAGCATCGGTTGAGGTTGATCCGGATTCGATGCCGGCACTGCCTGCGGTGAAACAGGATGAGGATCTGGCTGGAAAGACCACAACGGCGAATCCGACGGTTGAGGCGGCAGTGGAACATGCGCGCGCGCAATATTTACGCGTAGCCGGGGAGAAGCGCTCCTTGTGGCCGAGCATGGATTTTGCGGCGCAGTACGCCAATCTGGCCAGTTTCAACAACTTTGAAAAATATTACGCGCCAGGTAGTTTTCAGCCAAACAATGCTACGGTCGGAGTCGTTGTCCATCTTCCTTTCTTAAATCTTGCCCAGCACGCCCGCGTGCAAGAAGCAGAGTCGGAAGCGCGCAAAGCCCAGAGTCAAGCCGAAGTTGCGAAAAACCAGGTGTCGGAGCAAACTCTGCGGCTGCAACGCGCAGTGACGCAAATGCAGGCCGCTCGCGACGTGGCCGAACTGGAGTATGAGATTGCGCAAAATAATGTTGGGGCGGTGCGTACGCGCATGGAGTCTTCGTCGGCAAATTTGCATGACCTTGATGATGCGCGCACCCAAGCCAGCGAAAAATGGATTACGTTGCAGGACGTTACCTTTGAACTGGAGCGGCATCAGGTAGCGCTACTGCGGGCCACGGGAGAACTGGAGGGCTGGGCTTTGGGAAACAAATAGCGCGCGGGCGGTCTTTTTCGCCGTTCGCTGCATCAAATGCGGTATCCGATCATGAACCTGCGTAAACACTGCTTTTCAAGCACTTAGCAGGTGCTGGAATGTTAGAATAAGTCATCACTCAATATGCCTCTTAAAACACTATTTCTGAACCCTCCCTCGTTTGAAAACTTTGACGGCGGAGCTGGCTCTCGCTGGCCAGCTACGCGTGAAATCGAAAGTTATTGGTATCCGGTGTGGCTCGCCTATCCGGCAGGAATGCTGGAGGGATCGCGCTTGCTGGATGCGCCTCCGCACTATGTTTCGGCGGAGCAGACCATTGAGATTGCCAAGGATTACGAGTTTCTGGTGCTGTTTACCAGCACTCCGGGATTTCCGGGGGACATCGGACTGGCTCGCGCGATCAAAGCGGCGAATCCGACCATGAAGATTGCTTTTGTGGGGCCGCATGTGAGCGTGCTGCCGGAAAAGTCATTGCGCGATTGCCCGGCGATCGATTTTGTGGTGCGTAAGGAATTCGATTTCGCGGTAGTGGATTACGCCAAGGGCAAGCCTCTGGCGGAGATCCCCGGTGTTTCGTTTCTGAAGGATGGACAGATTGTTCACAATCCGGATGCGCCGCAGATTCAGGATCTGGATGCGCTGCCGCATGTGACGGACATTTACAAGCGAGACCTTGATGTTACGCGTTATAACGTGCCGTTTTTGCTGCATCCGTACGTGTCGCTTTATACGACGCGCGGATGTCCAGCGCAGTGCACATTCTGCTTGTGGCCGCAGACTTTGAGCGGGCACCCGTGGCGGAAGCGCTCTACGGATGACGTTGCGGCTGAGATGGCCAAGGTGAAATCTTATTGGCCGGAAGTGAAGGAATTTTTCTTCGACGACGATACGTTCAACATTCAGAAGGCGCGCACGGTTGAGTTGTGCGCAAAGCTGAAGCCATTGGGACTTACATGGTCTTGCACTTCGCGCGTGACTACTGATTTTGAGACGCTGAAGGCGATGAAGGAAGCGGGATGCAGGCTGCTTATCGTTGGGTATGAATCGGGCGACCAGCAGATTCTCAAGAACATCAAAAAGGGCGCAACCATTGAGCGGGCGCGGCAGTTTACTAAGGATTGCCACAAGCTTGGGCTGGTCGTTCACGGCGACTTCATCATGGGGTTGCCTGGTGAGACGCACGAGACCATCAACAACACCATCAAGTTCGCCAAGGAACTCGACGTGGAGACGATTCAGGTTTCGGTGGCGCACGCTTATCCGGGCACCGAGCTTTACGATTATGCGGTGAAGAATGGATTCATGGTGGGCGACAACAAGATGGTGGATGAAGGCGGACATCAGTTGGCGCACATTCAATATCCGGGGCTGCCGGCGGATGATATCTTGTCGGCGGTGCACCGCTTTTATGACGAATATTACTTCCGGCCAAAGGCTGTATTCCGCATCTTGAAGAAGGCTGCTTTCGACAGCAATGACCGTAAGCGGCTGTATAAAGAAGCGAAGACGTTCCTGAAGCTAAGGTCTGCACGGAACAAGATGGTGAAGAAGCATAGTGATGATGCGGCGGCGGAGCTGGTTAAGGCCTAAATAAGTTAAGTAGAGTGAACCGGAGAGTTAAAATCTCCGGTTTTTTCTTGCGATATATTGATCTACACATATATATGTGTAATAATTCACACCATGGCAACGAACCTTGCACTCGATGACCGATTGATCGAAGAAGCGCGCAAGAGCGGTGGGCATCGCACCAAGAAGGAAGCGGTGACGAGGGCACTCGAGGAATACGTTCGACGCCGAAAGCAACTCCGGATTCTGGAATCCTTCGGCACCGTCGATTTCGATCCCGCATACGACTACAAAGCGGAACGTAGGCGCAAGCGGGGATGATGGTTCTTGTTGACACGTCGATTTGGTCTTTGGCGCTTCGCCGGCATCCGTCCGATCTGTCTCCAAGCGAGCGGATCATTGCAAACAGCCTCCGTGAACTTGTTCATGAAGGCCGCGTCCAATTACTTGGAGCGGTCCGCCAAGAGATACTCACCGGGATTCGCGAGCAGGCGAAATTCCTCAAAATCTGCGATGAGCTGCACGAATATGAAGATGTCGTACTGGCATCTGACGACTATGAGAATGCGGCGAGTATGAGCAACATTTGCCGTGAATCGGGGATCGCTGCCACGCCCATCGACATGCTCATTTGTGCTGTAAGCCAAAAGCGAGGCTGGCAGGTATTCAGTACCGACCGCGACTTTATTCACTATGCCAAAGTCCTACCTATTCGAATGATGATGCCGTTCCGGTCTCGCTAAAACCAAGCGAACCCAAAGTGCGGAACATATCGTTCGTTATACTGAGCTAAGAGAATTTGGACTTATCTGATCGATGACCTTTCGCAAGTATCTTGTGCTGGCCGGAGTAACCGTGTTTGCCGCGGCTGGAGACTCCATGCTCTCGCATGGGATGAAGCAAGTCGGCAGCATTTCTCTTAATCATCTGCAGAGCGTTATTTTTGCCATTCTCAATCCCTGGGTCGCGAGTGGAATTCTTTTCCTGCTCGCGTTTTTCGCCACTTACATGACCGCGCTTTCGTGGGCGGACCTCACTTATGTTCTTCCTGCGACTTCGTTGGGATATGTGATCCTGGCGCTGGTGGCGCGGTTTTTTTTACATGAACACGTCAGTCCGATGCGCTGGCTGGGGATTGCTTTGATTACCAGCGGCGTGGGATTTATTGCCGGTGGCCCGGAGATTACTCATCACGGGGCAAAAGAGCTTCATCTCGCGGAGGATGCCGCGGAGGATCAAGAGACTCGCATTGCCAGCGGGGTGGAATCGTGAGAACGGTTTATACCTGGAGCGCGATTCTGGTGATTGTGTTCGCCTCGGTGGTGGGCGACGTGCTTTTGGCGCGGGCCATGAAGCAAGTGGGGGATGTGGGCGCCTTACGGCGGCGGGTGGGATTATTGGCCGTGATCGGGCGAACACTGGGCAATCCGAATTTCATGATTGGGGTCACGGCGATGGCTGTGGCCTTCTTTAGTTTGCTGTTTGCGCTGTCGTGGGGGGACGTTAGTTTGGTTGCGCCTGCAGCCGCTTCCCTCACCTTTATTGGGAACGCCATTGCGGCAAAGGTTTTCCTGCATGAGCGCGTGGACCGGCGGCGGTGGATTGCGGCTTTGCTGGTGGCGGCGGGAGTCGCGCTCCTGGCAGGGTAGCAAGGAACTTGTTCGGGAATCCGAAAAGAACTTGAGGTTCCATTTCCTTTTCCACAACCTTTCCCGTGCCCCGAAAGACGAGAGTAAGTCGTGCAGACGCAATACCGTCCATTTTCCTTCGTTCGATTTCAATCCGCCTTTTGTAACGTCGATAAAACTTCCCCGGTCGTATAGTCCCTGGCGTGTAGAGTCGCAGTTCTCGGTGCGTATCTTCTGCACAACAATTTAGAACTACGAGGGAACGTATGAAAGTAAAAGTGCTCTATAGTTTGGTTACCGCGCTCTTACTGATGTCAAGAGTGCCAGTGTGCGCACAAATTAGTGGCGCTACGGAAGGCCAGCCCGTTATTGCGGAGACCGCGACAACGGCAACCTCGGATGCGGCTTACTTCGATGCATACGTAGGAACCGGCGGCTCGTCCGGAGGTACGGATATCTGCACGCGCATTTCAGCCGCATGGAACGCCGTCCTGGTTAGCCCTGTGACCAGCGCGGTCATCGATGCGCGGGGATTTACCGGATCGTGGACTTGTAACAACACATCGGGACCTTTCGCTCCATCCAGCGGCAAGACGCCCCATGGAATTCTCTTGCTTGGGAATGTGGACATTGCGGCTTATATGACTTGGGTGATTCCCACCCAGACGGAAGTACGAGGCATCGGTACGGGTGGCCCATCGGGAAGCACCTATCCGTACAACACGATCATTCACAATGCCGGAACTCAAAGCACGGTTCTTCAGATGGGAGCGTCTACGGGCGGCCCCTATTTTGGCATCGTCATTGACAATCTTACTGTGGACTGTTTTGGCGTGTCGGGCTGTACCGGCATTGTCAATGATGAGGCCGAAGAAAATTCGTCCGTCCACGGGGTGGAGATTTGGAATGCGCCCGTAGTTGGACTCCATGTAAGCGCATACAATCCGAGTGACTCGACCCACCCAGCCGCTTCCAACAGCGGCCCCTACCATAATATCCAGGTTGGATACGTTGCCGCGACCTGTGCGTGCACGTCGGCCATTGGCATTCAAGTGGATGGACCTGGGTCGACTATCAGCGGAGCAGCAACCATCAAAGTGATTCGCGAGTTTGATGACATTACGATCAGCGGGGGTGGAGCGGCTGAGAATACTTGCGGTTATGGCGGTACCAACAGCGGTATTGCTGCGGGCATTGTGATCTACGGCGTTTCCACGACCTTTACAAACAGCCATATCGAATACGTTTGCAACGGAATACAGATCGGGACTTCCAGCGCGAGCTTGTGTTCGTCTTACGGAGGGAGCTGCGATACTCATGCGGTGCAGGTTTCTAACATCTCCATCGCCACGTTGACGGCTGGTGGCAGTGCAATCACGGTGGGCAACGCCAGCAACGCGTCTCCTCTCTCGGCGGACGTGACGATCATAGGCGTTGGAAACGGGTCCTCCGCCAGTTCGACCTTGGTGGATAACACCACGACAACAACGCTTACTTATGCCAAGGATCCATTTATTGGGCTCTATGCGCTGGGGCACTGCGCAACGCCAGCCAGCGGTTGCGCGATGCCTGCGCCTGTGAAAAATACACAGTAGGAGCGGAAGTTGCTGGATCGGAGAGCTGGGGGATGAGGTTGGTGATGTACTTATCCGCCAGCTCTCCGATGCGCTTTAGATTGGGTGAAGAGGCGCATCAGGCCTGAGGGAGCTAGATCGGGCACAAGGAAGCGCGGATTTTTCATTCCTGCCGCACGGGCGAGAGCTTCTGCAGCCAGGTAGCCGCTACGGACCGCGCCTTCCATGGTTGCGGGCCAGCCGGTGGCGGTCCAGTCTCCGGCGAGGAATACACGAGGCCACTGCGTGGATTGATGTGGGCGATAGGCGTCGATGCCGGGACGAGGTGAGTAGGTGGCGCGGACTTCTTTGATTACGGTGGACTTTATCAGGTTCGCGTTGCGGGCTGCGGGGAAGAATTCTCGGACCTCTTTCAGAACCAGGTCAATGATATCGGGGCGGGATTTTTCGATGAGAGATTTTGAGGAGCTAACGACGAGTTCGATGTAGCTGCCCTCAGGGGCTAAAGCTCCTTCTTGCTTTGACGCTCTATCGGCATGACTGAAGTCGCGCCCTTCCCGTTTTTTATCTGCATCAACATTTACTTTTGCTTCCGCGCGATCTTCCAGGAGGCGGGATTTGTGGAACATCCATTGGATGGTTCGGTCGAGAAGAACGGCGTGGTCTAGTTTGCTGATCTGGCGGTCGAACCAGAGATGGATGCCGGTGATCGGTGCGTATTCGAAATGGGAGATTTTTTCGCGCAGAGGTGCGGCATCTGGGGTTTCAGGAAGAACGCGATCGAGGGTCTCAAAGGGTAGAGCGGCAATTAAATAATCGACCGACTCTTCCCTGCCCGATACACGCACCCGAACGCTCGATTCTTCGGTAGCAAAAGACTCCAGCGAGGTGCGATAGAAAATTTGGCCGCCTCGGGCGCGGATGTAATCGCCGGCGCGGTTGTAGAGATCGGTTAATGGCAGAGTTGGGACGCCCATGTGGCGGGCTTCGGGCGACTTCATGGATTCGCGAACGACTTGTGCAGCGTAGGAGATTGAGATCAAGTCGAGGTCTTCGCTCAGAGCGCTGACCAGAATTGGTTTCCAGAAGCGTTCGATGGCGTTTTCGGTTTGCGCGTGGTGGCGGCACCAGTCCAGGAAAGATTCTCCGGTATCTGGTTGCGCGGTGAGGGTGAGTGCGGCGATGGCGCGGGAGATTGCCAGCTTGTCTTTCGCGTTAAGAAATGGAAAGCGCAGAAATGATGGCGCCGTGTGCAGTGGCGCGGGAAGCGGCGAGGCGTGCATCGCGCTGGTGCGGCCGCCGGGCTCGATGAAAGTCATGTCTTCGTACCAGCGGATTTTGTCTTCGACGCCGATGCGACGGTAAAACTCGACAAGATTGGTGCACACGCGAAAGAGGACGTGCTGGCAATTATCCACTACTTCGCCGGTGCCGGGATGCTCGTAGGAGGAGGCGCGTCCGCCGAGGTAGGGGCGGCGTTCGAAGAGAGTGACACGGAAGCCGGAGTCGGCGAGGGCACAGGCTGCGGCTAAACCTGCGAGTCCGCCACCAGCTATAGCCACTGAGGGTTGTGCATTTGGGTTCATGCTTGGTTGCGGTTTGTGGCACTACATATTGAGGTTCGGGTTCCCTTTGGCGCTTTTGCCACCATTTGCCGTCGTAAGGTTTCTCACCCGCGCTTCGCGCGTGTTCGGAATGACAAAAATATTTTTAACGGCGGCTCCGTGCGCAACCAACATTTTTAATTGATGCATTACGTGATGCGCTGCAGGAAACCTTTCCCTAGGACTCGCAGCTTTTCGGTGACGGTTAGGCTGATTTTGCCGGTGAATACGTCGTATTGGCTGGCGGCAATTTTTTCGAGCAGCTTGCGGTAGATGTTGATCAGAACCCAGAGCGCGGGTTGGCTGTCTTCAGATACGTAAGGAATGAGCTGGTCGCCGGCGTGGTAGCCTTCGCGGGCGCGGTTGGCTTCGAGTTCGAGCAATGGACGCAAGCGGGCGGCATCGGGCGCAAATAGCAGGTCGGCGGCGTTGAGTCCGAATTTTGCTAAATCTTCCTGCGGCAGATAGACGCGGCCCATGGCGGCGTCTTCTTTGACGTCGCGAATGATGTTGGTGAGCTGGAATGCGAGGCCGCATTGCTCGGCCAGCGGTTCGGCGGCGGGATCGCGGTAGCCGAAGATGTGAATGCAGACGAGGCCAACGACGGATGCTACCCGGTAGCAATACAGCTTTAAGTCTTCGAAGGTTTGGTAGTGGAGGGTGAGGCCGGGAACAGCGGTGGTTGCGAACAAGGGCTCGTCTTCGTCGATTTGATTCTGGGCTTTGGCATCGACCACATCCATGGCTGTGCCGGTGGCCAAGTCATCGAGCAACCCGGCGGGGATGGTGTATTTCCGCTGGGCGTCGGTGAGGGCCAGCAGGATTGGGTCGTCGGTGGGTTGGCCTTGCTGCGCACGGTGGAGGGCATCGAGCCAGTTGTTGAGCTTGTAGCGGCGTTCTTCCACGGTGAGGCCGGGATCGTCGGCGATGTCGTCGCAGCGGCGCATGAAGGCGTAAACGGCGCATAGGGCCTGGCGTTTGCGTTTGGGCAGAACTTGAAATGCGTAATAGAAATTCTTGGCGCTGGTGCGGGTGATGCCGCGGCAGACCGAGTATGCCATGGTAAGCTGCGCGGGCGCTGGGGTCCAGGGAATCATGGCGGATTGGGCTCCGGCGCTCATAGGAATTTTCCCAGCGCGGCGCGGGCTACCAGAGCCAGTTTACGAGGTTTTGAAATTACGGGACGGTGGCCGAGGACGGCGAAGTTTTGGCGCTCGATGGCGTTTAGAATTTCCTGGCCGCCGCGGCTGAAGAGTTCAAGATCGACTGCCAGTTCTTTGTTTACTCTTCCGATTAGCGGCAAGCCGCGGTCGAACCATTCGCGGGCGCGGTTGACTTCGAATTTCATCATTTCGCAGAAGGCCGGTGTGTTGCGTTTCTGCTTTATATCTTCTTCCGATACCCGATAGCGGCGCAGGTCTTCGAGCGGGAGATAGATTCTTACCTTTTCATAATCGACCGAAACATCCTGCCAGAAATTCGCCAGTTGCAGGGCAGTACAGGTGAAGTCCGAGAGTTGCTGGCGCTCGGGGTCGCTGTAGCCGCAGAGGTAGAGGACGAGATGGCCTACAGGATTGGCGGAGTAGTGGCAGTAGGCCAGTACGTCGTCGAAGGTTTCGAAGCGAGTTACGGTTTGATCTTGGCGAAAGGCGATCAGGAGATCGGAAAATTCGTGTTTCGGAATGGTGAATTTTTGGACGGTTTCTGCTAGAGCTACGAAGACAGGGTGGCGCGGAGTTCCGGCATAGCAGGCATCCAGCTCGACTTGCCATTGATCGAGCAGGGCCAGGGATGCGTTGGGGTCCCCGACTTCGTCGCCTAGATCGTCGGAGATGCGGCAGTAGGCGTAGACGTTGAAGAAATCCTGGCGGAGTCTTTTGGGGAGAAACCAGGTGGCTACGGAGAAGTTTTCGTAGTGAGTTTGGGCCAATTGGGCGCAGTATTGCCGGGCTTGTTCAAGGGATGGGGCTGATTGAGGAATTGCGTATTGGGACGGCAGGCGGCTCCAGCCCAGGGCTGCGGAGTCTAGGGGCGGATTTTGAGTGGCGGTTGGGGTCACGTTTTTTAATATAGCGTTTGTCGCTAGAACCTCTCAGATAAAAAACTCCCTACAACGCCACGCTAGCAATGCTGAAAGGGATCCTTCGACTTTCGCTCAGGATGACAAATTTGAATCAGCTCTGCCGGCGGTCGCCGACACTGCGGTCACGCGCCAACCTTACTAATGTCGGACCTAATGTCCGGGGATGATTGCCGTTTTGATGTCGCCTCCGCGGTTTAGCATGTGGCGCAGCACTTTTTGCAAACTGGAGAGCGGGGCTTCACCGGTGATGTAATCAGTGGGGCGGATTTTTTTGGCGGCGATCAGACCGAAGGCGCGACGCACGGTTTCGGGCGTGTGATGGAATGTCGCCTTCAGCGTGATTTCGGAGTAGTGCAGGCGGTTGGTATCGAGCTGCACTTTGCTGCCGCTGGCGCATCCGCCGAAAAAGTTTACTGTGCCGCCTTTGCGGACCATTTCGACGGTCCACTCCCACGCTTCAGGGCGTCCGACCGCTTCGATGACTACATCGCAACCGCGCTTCTGCGGGGTTAACGCGCGCACGGCGTCGATAACGTTTTGAACTTTGGTGGTCTGTACGATTTCGTGCGCACCCATGTGCTTGGCGGCGACGACCTGTTCGTCGCGCTTGACGACTGAAATTACGTTACAGCCGATGGCGCGGGCGACCTGGACGAACATCAGGCCGATGGGTCCGCCCCCGATGATCGTAACGGTGTCGCCGATTTCAACTCCGGTTTCATGCAGGCCGCGGAGAACACAGGCCAGAGGCTCGGTCATGGCGGCATCTTCGTAGCTTACGTTCTGCGGAATCACCAGCATGTTGGCTTCAACAATGCGGCGCGGGACGCGGATGTACTCGGCGTAGGCTCCGTTGTTGAAGAGCAGATCCTCGCAGAGATTTTCCTGATGCTTGGAACAATAGAAGCACATCTGGCAGGGGGCGGAATTCAGCGCTACTACGCGCTGGCCCTTGCGGAAGCTATGTACGCCCTCGCCGACTTCTTCGATGACTCCGGCCAGTTCATGGCCGAAGAGAGCGGGAGGAACGATCATGCGGGCGTGATAGCCGCGCTGATACACCTTAAGGTCGGTGCCGCAGGTGAGGGCAACTTGCACTTTGACCAACACCTCGCCTTTTTCAACGCGAGGTATCGGTACTTTTTCGATTTTTAGGTCTTCTTTGCCGTAGAGAACGGCAGCCGTCATTTTTCCATTCACTGCAGAATTCCTTCCCAGCCTCGCGTTACCAGGCGCTGCCGGGCTGAATCACAATCTTCATCGACGAAGGCTGCGGGTGGGCGGCAAACTCCAGGGCTTGCTTGCTCTCCTGCAGCGGGAACCGGTGACTGATCAGACGCTCTAAATCCATTTCCCGGTTCATTACAAATCGTACGGAATCTTCCTGTAGATCTACAGATGCACTATAAGAGCCAACTAACGACTTCTCGTCCACGCAAATCGCGGCTGGGTCGACGATGGCTTCCCCATGCTGCGTTTGGGCAAATAGCAAAATGTGGCCGCCGGGACGGGCTGCGTCCATAGCAGTACGAATTAAGCTGTTTCCGCCCACCGCTAAAACGACAGCGTCCGCCCCTCGACCTTCGGTCCGCTGGCGAATGGCCTTTACCACGTCAACCTGCGACGCATCGACCGTATTCTGTAATCCAAGGCTTTTAGCTATTTTAAGCCTCTCGGGGTACAAATCGGAAGTGATAACGCTGGCCCCCGCTCTTTGGGCCAGGACACTTAATATGATGCCAATTGGACCCTGCCCAATCACCTTAACGGTTTCACCGGGTTGCAGGCGCAGGGCTTCGATGCCCTTTATGCAGGTATTTACGGGTTCTACAAAACAGGCCTGCTCATAAGAGATACCCTCGGGAATTCTTACAGTTCCCTGCTCTACGATCCAATCCATTACGCGGACGTACTCGGCGAACCCGCCCCCGGAAGGCTCGAAACCGGCCGTGCAGCCTACTTTCTTGTAGGTGGCGCACTGGGCGAAGGTTTTGTGCTGGCAGTAATAACATTCACGGCAGGGTATGTGATGGAAAACCACGATGCGGTCGCCCGGCTGAAAACGGGTGACTCCGGTGCCGACTGCCGCTACTACGCCGGAGGTTTCATGTCCGAAGATGCGCGGGGCGGAGTGCGATCCGGTAGCGATTTTTTTGAGGTCGGTACCGCAGACGCCGCAGGTGTGAACCCGGAGCAGCAATTCGCCCATGCCGATTTGTGGAACGGGGACAGTTTCGAGGCGAACATCATTGACGCCACGATAGACTGCGGCCAGCATTGTGGCTGGAAGTGCCTGGGTTGGATTATCGAGCGCGAATTGTCCGGCAATGGCCATCGATCAGCTTCCCATTAGATGTGATGCTTGCGCTTTCGCTTCATACCTCACTTTGTCGTTATTTTGCATCATTGTTATTTTGCGTCGGCGACTCGGCTCTGGGGTCGGTATTGGTGAAGTCTACCGCAACTGTCATGGAATCCAAGTATGGCGAGTCGGGTGGGGTAAAGTGATAAGCCTTCACCTGTAGCACCACATAAAAGTTCTCCACTTTGATGATGCGTTTTGCGGTTATGGGCACGCTGGCGAAGACGTAGGGGTTCAGTATCCATAAATCGCTTTTGGGATGAACGGAAGAATCTTCCCGCAGGGAAGATAGCAGTACATTGTCGTAAATGCGATAGTTGAGATCTGCTAGTTTTACCTGCCAATAGGTGATGGAAGTATCGCCCTCAGGGCCATGTGGAATGATCGAAAGGGCATAACGGTCGTTACCGTGGGCGTCTTTGATGCGCTCGCGATACGTACGGTTCTGCGGGGTGAGTTTGACGTCAAATTTTTCCTCGACAATTTGGGTTGAGCCTCTGCGAAAACTTTCAGCGTAGACGGTGGGCGGCGTGGACTGTGCCAGGAGCGGTGTAGTGAGGCACAAGAGGATGAAAAGTCGCAACGGTTTCAATTGCGGTCTCCGGCGGTGCGAGTTAGAGGGGCGATAACGGATTGTCCGGGACTCAGGATGAGTTGTTGCAGATGTTGCGCTAGCACGCTAGCGGCTATGCGACTGTTGCGGGCGAGGACCATTACGCGTTTCCAGAGCCATGGGCGCGGGGTAACGAAGAGAACGAAGCTCATGGTGTGAAAGCGGCCATTGGATGTGATGAAGCGGCTCATGGCAGGGATTTCAAAATCGATTTCATCTGAGATTACTTTGGTGGCGCCGAATGGGATGCTGTGCGTGCTGGCGGCAGCCGCTACGGCAGCGGCTTCCATGTCGATGGCCTGGGCGGCGTAAGCTTCTCCGAGTTTTATTTTCTGCGATGCTCCAGCCACTTCCATGAAGGTTACCAGCATTCCGTTTCCCCCGGCGAGTGGGAAGCGGCTGCCATCGCGAGCATCGAGTACGACGGCGGGAGCAAGAATATCGCCCACGTGGAAATTTGCATCGAGAGATCCGGCGAAGCCTACGGATTGGATCAGATCTGGATGATACAAGGCGATGACGGCCTGTGCGGCGCGGCGGGCCGATTGCACTCCAATGCCGCCGCAAACGCAGACTACGTTAGCGTGCTCGAAGAAAATGAATTTGCCGCCTTCATGTTCGCGCTCGGTGCGGGTCCAGTGCTTGATCAATGCGCTGACTTCGCGCTCCAGCGCGGCTACAATGGCGAGCTTAGGCATAGCCGTTTTCCTGGAACCACTGTACCGCACGGCGTAAGGCGTTTTCCGCGGGAAGAATTTTCCATCCCAGTTCACGCTCGGCTTTGCCGGAGCTGGCCCACATTTTTTTCTTTCCCATGCGAACAGTTTCTATTGTGGCGCGCGGTTCGCGACCGAGCAACTTACCGGATACCGTCTGGTCAACAGCACCAGCGATATAGGCGACGAAATAGGGCAACTTTATTTTGGGAGACGGCAGGCTGGAGATCGCACCGAGTTTATCGAGAATTTGTTTCAGCGTCAGGTTCTCGCCGCCGAGGATATAGCGCTCGCCGGTTCTGCCTTTTTCCAGTGCGGCAACGTGCCCCAGCGCACACGCGCGAACATCGACGAGATTCAAGCCGGTTTCCACATAGGCGGGAAATTTGCCTTTTAAAAAATCGACTACGATGCGGCCGGTAGGCGTTGGCTTGACGTCGTTTTCTCCAATAGGGGTCGTGGGGTTGACGGTGATTACGTTGAGGCCGCTGCGTCCGGCTGCCATGGCAAGTTGTTCAGCCATGAATTTGGAGCGCTTGTAGTGGCCGATCATGTCGGCCAGGGCCACAGGAGAATCTTCGTTTGCTGGCTGACCGTTGCCGGTGAAACCCATGGTGGCTACGCTTGAAGTGTAGACCACGCTGCGAACTTTGTTCTTGCGCGCGGCTTCGAGCATAGTGCGCGTGCCTTCCACGTTGGAAGCATACATTTCGCTGGGATCTTGCAGCCAGAGGCGGTAGTCGGCCGCGACGTGAAATACGGTGTCGCAGCCGGCCATCGCTTTTTCGAGCGAGGAAGGATCGCGGAGGTCGCCTTGGGCGGTTTCGGCTTTCAAGCCTTCTAAATTTTTTAAGTTGCTGGTGGACCGGACCAATAGGCGAAGGGTCGCTCCTTGCTCGGAGAGGACACGGGCCACGTGGGAGCCTAAGAATCCGGTTGCGCCTGTGACGAAAGCCAGCATTCAGTACTCAGTATTCAGCATTCAGCTTGTCGAGGGCAACCTCAGACCGAGATATGGCGGTTCGTGGCAGCGAAGCCGGGCCAACCCCCACCGATGAACTCGGGCCGCTTCTACGAAGCCGCTCCGTTCAACCAATCCGTTCGCTATAATTGCGCCCACACATGGCATTGACCTCTGGCACAAAGCTGGGACCTTACGAGATTCAGTCACCGCTAGGTGCTGGCGGCATGGGCGAGGTGTATCGGGCGAAAGATACGCGGCTCGATCGCATTGTTGCCATCAAAATTCTCTCTACCCATCTTTCCGAGAATCCGGAGATCAAGCAGCGTTTCGAGCGCGAGGCGCGGGCGATTTCTGCGCTGAACCATCCCAACATTTGCCATCTGTATGACATTGGCTCCCAGGACGGGACCGATTTCCTGGTCATGGAGTTTCTGGAAGGTGAGACTCTAGCCGACCGGCTGCGCAAAGGCGCAATGCCTCTGGGCGAAATTCTGAAGGTTGGAATTGCAGTGGCGGAGGCGCTGGCTTTTGCGCATCGCAACGGAATTGTGCATCGCGATCTGAAGCCGGGCAACATCATGCTCACGCCGGGTGGTGCAAAGCTGATGGACTTCGGACTGGCGAAGCCGTTGAGCGCGCAAACTGCGGGAGTCTCGTCGACGTCAGCGCCTTCGTTTACGGCGGCTGCAACCATGAGCGGTCCCAGTCCGCTGACTCCGCTAACCATGGCAGGCAGCATCGTCGGGACTATTCAGTACATGTCGCCGGAGCAGATTGAAGGCAAAGAAGCGGATGCGCGCTCCGATATTTTTGCTTTGGGTGCGGTGCTGTATGAAATGGCGGCGGGAAAGCGGCCATTCTCGGGCAAGAGTCAGATTTCGCTGGCGTCTTCCATCCTGGAAAACGACCCGGAGCCAATTCGTGCAAGCAAGCCGCAGATTCCGTTGTCGTTTGAAAACGTCGTGACGACTTGTTTACAGAAAAATCCAGAAGAGCGTTTTCAGAGTGCGCAGGATCTGAAGCTCCAGCTACAGTGGATTGCAAAAGAAAAACCGGCGACGGCGAGTGCGTCGGATGCGGTGACAACCACTCCACGTAACCGCCGTCTGGCGTGGGCTTTCGCCGCATTGATGCTCATACTAGGAATTGCGGCCGGAATTTTTCTTCACCCCGCCTCTCCGCCTGCGCCGGCCATTCGCACCGTAATCAATTCTCCGGAGAAAACCTCTTTCAACCTCGCGGGAGATTTCGCAGGACCGCCGGTGCTTTCGCCGGATGGGACTTCCATCGTTTTTTCGACGACCAGTGCCGAGGGCAAATCGTCATTGTGGGTGCGAGCAATGAACTCGCTCGAAGCGCGTCCACTCGCAGATACCGACGGCGCGTATTTTCCCTTCTGGTCGCCGGACAGCCGTTCCATCGGATTTTTCGCGCCGGGAAAACTGAAGACGATCGAACTAAACGGCAGCGCGGCGCAGGAGGTTTGCTCCGCTCCATACGGGCGAGGGGGAGCATGGGGCGCGAACGGCATCATCGTCTTTTCACCAACGCCGGCGGCGCCTATGATGCGCGTAAGCGCAACCGGCGGAAGTCCGGTCGACGTTACGACGATTGACACATCTCAGCACACCTCCCATCGCTGGCCGTTCTTTTTGCCCGATGGCAAGCACTTTCTTTATTTGGCCATTCACCATGAGCCGGCCAAGGCCGCGAACGACATACTTTATTACGCGTCGACCGACGGCAAAGAAAATCACGCGCTGTTCCGCGCGCAGTCGAACGCTGTATATGCTGACGGATTTCTTTTGTTTGCTCGCGGCGACCAGTTGATGGCACAGCCATTCGATCCGGCTAGCGGCAAGCTTAACGGTGAAGCACGGGTACTGTCTAAGAATGTGATGAACGATCCGGCCACCTGGCACATGGATGCTTCCGCGGCGGACAATGGATTGCTCATCTATGGCAGCGGCGGCAGCAGCGATTGGCAACTGATCTGGATCGATCGGGATGGAAAAAAGACGACTACCGTTGCCGACAAGCTGGCGAATCTGCAGTCGGCTGTGCTCTCTCCACAAGGCGATCGCATCGCCACCGGGATCGACGTAGGCGAGAACGATATCTGGGTGCTCGATCTCCAGCGGGGCGTGCGCACGCGCCTGACCTTTGGACCCATCGCGAACGCGAATCCAGTGTGGTCGCCCGACGGGCAGTGGATTGCGTACGCATCGGTGAGAAACAATGCGGGCAATATTTTTCGCAAACGTTCCGACGGAAGCGGAGCAGAGGAGCTTTTAGTTTCAGGCCCGGTCAGCACTTCCGTTGATGGACTGAGGCCGAACAGCTGGTCAAACGATGGGAAGGAACTGTTCTACAGCAAACTGCTCGAAGCGCCGAAGTCCGAGGTTTGGGCCTTGCCTTTGGAGGGCGACCGCAAGCCGCATCTCGTGCTGGCACACGGCGCGATGGCCAAGATTTCTCCCAATGGCCATTGGCTGGCCTACGCTTCACTCGAATCCGGTACGCCCGAGGTTTACGTGGAAGCCTATGGCGGAGGCCAGGGAAAGTGGCAGGTCTCGAACGGCGGACAACAGCCGCAATGGAGCCATGACGGCAAACAACTTTACTACATGGATTTGACGTTCAATGTGTTCTCGGTGCCGGTGAAAGAAAATGGCGGAGCGTTGCAATTCGGCGCGCCGCAGATGATGGTCGGCACAACGAACTGGTCCGCGCCGCAGGCGTTTTACGACGTTACGCCGGATGGAAGTAAATTCCTGCTCAACCGAATCGTGCAGCAGGTGGCGCAGTCAGTGACGGTGGTGACGAATTTTTCGGCGGAGTTGAGGAAACCGGGAGGCCGTAATTAGTTCGGCCGATACATTAAATCACTCGCCATTGGTATTATTCTGCGACCCGCAGATTTGAATCGAGAGAATACTCCCATGGATTCGCAAGGCCGCGCCGTCGCTTATCTATCCGCTGCCACGCCGGTAAATATGGGTGACTGGTGGTTCGATGTCGCCACCAGCGACCATTTTTGGATTCGGCGGCGATTTGATGTC
The DNA here is from genome assembly GCA_035486715.1 of Candidatus Aquilonibacter sp. Classification (GTDB taxonomy): domain Bacteria; phylum Acidobacteriota; class Terriglobia; order Terriglobales; family Acidobacteriaceae; genus Sulfotelmatobacter. The sequence continues at coordinate 56,829 of DATHMV010000063.1, read as the reverse complement.
ATGAGGCGGCTGGCAAACGCAGCGGTGACAAATGCGAAGCGCGTGGCCGAAATTGGCTGTGGTAACGGATTGCTACAGCGGGATATCGAAGACAATTACGGGATACCTGTCGCCGGATTTGAGCTCAACGAGATTGCGCTGCAAAAGAATGTGAGCCGCATCAGCCCGCTTTATTGTTACAACATTCACCAGCGCAACCCGGAGTTCCGCGGCCACTTCGATCTCTTGTTGTTGTTCGATGTGCTCGAACATATTGAAGATGAGGACGCATTTCTGCAGTCGGTGAAGTTTCATTTGGCGGAATCGGGAACGCTGCTGATCAATGTTCCGGCATATCAGTTCTTTTTCTCGGACTATGATCGCGCCGCAGGGCACATCCGACGGTATTCGATAAAGCAGTTGGTGAAGGTAGCGGAGCAAAATGGATTCAAAACGCGTGCTTTCACCTACTGGGGCTTGCCACTGGTTCCCTTGTTGCTGTTGCGGAAGACGATGAGCATGCAACGCAGCAACGGCAAGGCGGGACTCGATACCCGTGGGAATACGATGAATGCCTTGCTTGGATTGCTGGCGCGAGCGGAGCCGGTGCCACAGCGGTTTCTGGGTACGTCCGTTATGGCTGTGCTGGAGAATCAAAGTTAGATGCAGATTCAGGTGGACGAAATGAGCGAGCAGCCAAGTATTTCTGTTGCGATTCCGGTTTATAACGAAGAGGCCGTGGTGCCGGAATTACTGCGCCGAACACGGGCTGTGTTAGATGGGATGCCGGGCGGTCCGCACCAGATCGTGGTGGTAGATGACGGTAGTTCGGATGGGACTTGGGAACAGCTGGAAAAGGCCGCGGAAAAAGATTCCCGGCTGGTGGTAGTTGAGTTGTCACGAAATTTTGGACATCAGATCGCGCTCGGAGCCGCTCTTGACCAGGTTTCGGGCGATGTAACCGTTTTGATGGACGGAGATCTACAGGATCCCCCCGAAGCCATCCCGGTTCTCGTGGATGCTTACAACCGGGGATATGACGTTGTATATGTGCAGCGGAGGAATCGAAAGGAAGCATGGTGGCTGCGGGCCTGCTACTACCTTTTCTACCGGCTGCTGGCGGCGCTTTCGTCGATTGAATTGCCGCTCGACTCGGGCGACTTCGGGCTGATGTCAAGGCGCGTGGTGCAGGAAATTCGAAGGATGCCGGAGCATCATCGCTACCTGCGTGGCATGAGGACGTGGGTGGGATTTCGGCAGCTCGGGGTGCCAATTGAACGCGCGGCTCGGCGCGCGGGGCGTACGAAATACAGTCCGCTGCGCTTGCTCAAGCTGGCGTCGGACGGGATTTTTGCTTTTTCGATCGTGCCACTGCGGGCTGCGGCAATATTCGGTGCGACTGCCACTGCTTTATCTGTTCTGTATTCCATCTACTCCGTGTACGTAAAGTTTTGGAAGCACTCGCCACAGGGTTTCACGGCGACGATCCTGGTGATCACATTTCTTTCCGGTGTAAATCTTTTTTTTCTGGGAATCATCGGCGAGTATGTAGGACGGGTGTATGAGGAAGCGAAGGGGCGTCCGCACTACGTGGTACGCAAGGTGATCCGGCAACGAAGCGCGGGCAGCCGTACAACTACTGCGCTTGGCGAAGTGGCAGAGGTTTTGGAGCGGACCGGAACCGACTTATAAGCGCACGAAGAGAACCCGATTTGAGTCTATGAAAGATTATCTCCGTTCGCTGCCGGTTATCTGGCTATCGAAAATCTTCTGGTCAGTCACCGCGGCGGCTCTACTTTTAATTCTTGTAATGCTTCCCCGAAGTCCGCTTCCCTGGTGGGATGAGATTTTCTACGCTTCCGCGGCGCTGGCGGCGGCGCGCGGAGGGCCACCGGTGCCAAGCGTCATGGGCGCCTTCCCGCATACCATGCGGATCGATCTTCTCTACGGTCCCATGATGTCGTTTTTCGGTTCACTGGAAATAAGATTATTTGGATTGTCGGCAACGAGCTGGCGGCTTTTGGGATTCGAGGGAGCGGTGGGCACGGTTTTTTCTGCGGCGTGGGTGAGCCGGCGATTGGATCGTTCTCCGTTAGTAGCAGCTGCGACGGCGATGCTGGTGGCGTTGTCCCAGGGAATGGGAGCGCGAGCTACCAGCGGACGCTTTGACACCGTTACCATCACGCTAGAACTTCTCACCTTGGCGTGCGCGTTGGGTGCGATGAGAGGTCAGGAATCACGGCGTGCGGCTTCGATCTACGTGGCGCTCGCGGGGATTTTTTGCGGTTTGGCGGCACTGAGCACGCCGAGATCTTTTCCTTTCCTATTGGGCCTCTTTGTTGCAATAGGTGTAGAAGTCGCGCTGGCTCGAAAGTGGGAGTTGGCTATTCGAGGTCTGACGATTGGCGCTGTCGCGCTTGTTACGGTGTGGGCATGGACATTCAGCCAAGGAATGAGCCCCATTGGCTGGCTCCGGGTGATCGCCGCCGCGAGCCAAGGGGACAAACTCAATGTGTCTCCGCTGTTGCACGGCACCTGGCACTTCTTCGACGAGCCACTGGTGCCTCTGTTCTCTGGTTTGCTCTTTCTTCTGATGATGGTCGTCGTCTTCGGGGCTACGATGTTTTTGACCGCCCGCCATACGTTTGAAATGGAGAGGCACGATGTTGTCTCCGGAGTCAGGCTGGCATCGATTACGGTGCTGGTTAACTACGTGGCATTGTTTTTGTTGATCGCGCATTTTTGGGATTATGAGATTTTTGTGGTTCCTCTTCTGATCGCTGTGCTGGCAGCGTTGACTGCAAGAATGCTGCGAGATCGTGGTCCGCGCACTGTTCAGTGGCTGGTGCTCGGCGCATGGATGGTACTGGCAATTCTTCTAGTGACGATTCGAGCGGGGAAAGTGGTGGCCTGGCTGGCCTCTTACCAAGAGCGTGACCCGCAGCCTCTGCAGGCATTCATCAGCAGCAACATACCCACTAATTCGCGCGTGTTTGGGCCGGAAGACTTTTATTTCTATGCAGTCGAGCGAACTGGTTCGCACTATCTGTTTTATCGGCCCAGGATTCCTAGTGGCCTGCTGAGTAAAGCCGATCACCAGCTCGACTGGGAGGAACAGCTGAAGGAAAGTCAGGCAGTGTATCTGGTCTGGCCGAAGGAGGATAGTCTCCCTGGCGGTCTTGGCCTGGCAAATTTGCACTTAGTGGGAAGCTTTGCAGCGCAGCTGGGAAAGGAACCGATTGGGTGGCGAAAAGCCGGCTGGGGCTCCGGTTATCCCGCTACAAATTTGTACCGAATCGTCGATACACGGCGAACTGAGGAGAATCCCGCGAAAACAGATTTCCAAGTTCCGGAAGCCGAAAGAAGATGAACCTCGTAACCTGTAGGCATCGGCGTGCCTTGTAGTGAGAACGCCTCGCGAGGGCATGACGCAATCCAAAGCTGATAGGGATTCTTCGAATTGCGCTCGCTTTCGCTCGCGACGGCACTCAGAATGACAAAGTATCTGCAAGCTGAGCACTAATTGCTAGCTGCTTTCTTTCTCCATTACTTTGGCATACGTTGTCAGCGCGATCAGCGGGAAATATTGGCGGTAAAGATGATATTGCAAATAGAAAACACGCGGGAATCCTGTGCCTGTACACAACGTTTCGTCCCAGCCGCCGTTTTCTTTTTGCATGCGCAACAAATAAGCAATGCCGCGGGCTACGGAGTCGCTGCGTGTGTCGCCTACGGCGAGCAGTCCCATGATTGCCCACGCAGTTTGTGAGGGTGTACTCTCGCCGACACCGCGAGTTGCGGGATCGTCATAAGAACCCACGCTCTCTCCCCACCCGCCGTCGGGGTTTTGCACCATGCGAAGCCATTCGGCGGCCTGCTGGATGCACGGCTCGTGGTTATCCATGCCGATGGCTTCCAGGCCGCGGAGGACGAGTGCCGTACCGTAAATGTAGTTCACGCCCCAGCGGCCGAACCAGCTTCCATCGGGCTCTTGTTCGTTGCGGACAAACTGAATTGCGCGCTTTACCGCAGGATGGTTTTTGTCGTAACCGTAGGTCGCCAGCATCTCGAGGATGCGTCCGGTGATGTCAACGGTCGCGGGATCGAGCATGGCGTTGTGGTCGGCGAAGGGGACGTGCTGGAATACCATGCGGTCGTTGTCTTTGTCGAACGAAGCCCAGCCGCCGTTTTTGCACTGCATGGAAAATATCCAGTCGATGGCGCGCTGAATGGACTCGCGCTGGTAGCGTCCGTTGGGATGTTCAACCCTGCTTAGACCAAGACAAACCATCGCGCTGTCATCAACATCCGGGTAAAATTCATTGTTAAACTCGAAGTACCATCCGCCCGGCTTACCGTTCTTATTTTTGACCTGCCAGTCGCCGACGGTTCGCACTTGCTTTTGCAGAACCCAGTCAGCGCATTTAACCATGCGCGGATCGTTGGCTGGAACTCCGGCTTCGCCGAGCGCGAACAATGCGTAGGCTGTGTCCCAGACCGGCGACATGCACGGCTGCATACGGAAGGTATCGCCTTCTTCGATGCCCAGCTTTTCGAATTCGTCCATGGCGCGGATCACTTGCGGGTCGTCGAGAGAATATCCCTGGCAGCGCAGCGCGATGATGGCATTCATCATCGAGGGATAAATGGCGCCGAGACCGTCGCTCATCTCGAAACGCTCGAGCATCCACTTCTCCGCGCTTTTGAGGGCGATGGAACGTAATGGACGAATATGGACACGCTCAAACCAGTGCGTCATGCGGTCGAGAACCAGGAAGAAATTGCGCCACGAGACAACCTTTTTGGACCAGCGCAGGTGCATGCGCGATTTGGACATGCCGCCGACGTACAGCTCTTCGACGCCCATTTCGCGGGGAATTTTCTTGAAGGGCTTTTTCGCGTAACAGATGGAAAGCGGCACCAGGATAGCGCGCGACCAGGAAGAAATTTCGTAGATGTTGAACCAGAACCAGTTGGGAAACAGAACGATCTCGGGAGGAATCGCAGGGACGGCATCGTAGTCGTACTGACCGAAAAAACAAAGATATATCTTGGTAAAAGTGTTGACTTCAGTGACGCCGCCGAGTTCAAGAATCTTTTTCCGTGCGTGTTCGAGGACAGGATGGTCTGCTTTGTATCCGGCGAGCTTTAAACCAAAATAGGCTTTTACCGAAGCGCTGATATTCGATGGGCCTTCGGGATAAATGCTCCAGCCGCCATCTTCGTTTTGATGACGAATGATCCAGTTGGCGGCGCGCTGAAAGCGCTCGGAATCGCCGGTGCCGAGTAAGGTATGCAGCAGGATGTAGTCGGATTCGAGAGTGGTGTCGGCTTCGAGTTCACCGCACCAGTAGCCGTCCTCGTGCTGTTGGGAGAACAGGAGTTTGCGTGCCGCGCTTATGGCTGCGCCTACGCGGGTGGTGAGGGCGTCGATTTTGCCGAAGCGGAGTTGGGGTTCGGAGGCTAAATGTGAGTCAGGGGAGTTAGTTTCCATCTAGTGTGCGTCTCCGTTAATCCGCAGTTACGCTGACCGGAGCGGCGGCGATGGCTTCGACAATCTCCGGCGGCAGGCCGAAGCGAACGTTTTCCGGCATCACTTCGAGTTCCTGCACGTTGTCGAAACCTTTGGCGGTTAGAAATTTTACGGTTTCCTCCACCAGACACTCGGGCGCGGAGGCCCCGGCGGTGAGAGCGATGGTCTTCACGTTCACCAGCCATTGCGGCTCAATATCTTTGTAGCTATCGATGAGATGCGCGTTCGTGCCCAAGTTGCGAGCGACCTCAACCAGACGATTGGAGTTTGAACTATTTTCCGAGCCGACCACCAGTAGCAGATCGGATTCTGAGGCGACTTGTTTCACGGCTACCTGGCGGTTTTCGGTGGCATAACAAATATCCTGCGCGGCGGGGCCTTTGATATTGGGGAACTTTTTCTTCAGCGCGGCGATGATGTCTTTGGTTTCGTCGAGGCTTAGCGTGGTCTGAGTGAGATAGGCTACGCGATTGGGATCAGGCACGGTGAGCGAGTTCACCTGCTCGGGGGTGCCGACGACCTGCGTGACTAACGGGGCTTCGCCCAGCGTTCCGATGACTTCGTCGTGATCGTGATGGCCGATGAGGATGAGCGAATAGCCTTCTTTGGCGAACTTAACGGCTTCGACGTGAACCTTGGTGACGAGCGGGCAGGTGGCGTCGATGACCCGAAGGCCACGACGGGCGCTGTGCTCACGGACTTCGGGAGAAACCCCGTGGGCGCTGTAGATGACGCGCTCGCCATTGGGAACCTCGTCCTCGCTATCGACGAAGATGGCACCCTTGCCACGCAATTCGTCCACGACAAAGCTGTTGTGGACGATCTCTTTGCGGACATAGATGGGTGGGCCGAAGGCTTCGAGGGCGATGCGGACCACGTCGATGGCACGGACTACGCCGGCGCAAAAACCGCGCGGCTTGAGCAAAAGTAAAGTCTTTCCCTGCTGGGTGTTGGACACCATCAAGCTCCCACTATTGAGATATTCGCTGAACCGCTTTGGATGCAAAATACGGGCCTGAAAATAGTATGGCTAGGGTACACGATTCCCATTTTCAAGGTAACAATAGGCTACTGGAATGTATCCTTGTGGTCAATGTAAGCGGAAGAAAGGGTTAGGATTAGCAGCGAAAGGCGCTAGTGGAAGGTTGAAAGGGACGAGCTATGTTTGGCCGGCACCTTTGCATCCAAACTTGACCTGGGGGTCTGCACGAATGGGTATGAGCACAGGGTCTCCTACCCATTCGCTTTAATCATTTGCTCGGCGTGTTTGCGGGAGGTGTCGGTGAGTTTGGCGCCGCTTAACATACGGGCGATTTCTTCGGTGCGCTCTTCGCCGGTTACTGAGCGGATGGTGGTTCGGGTACGCCCGGCGCGTTCCTTTTTTTCGATTACGTGGTGGTGGTCGGCGAAGGTTGCGATTTGTGGGAGGTGGGTTACGCAGAGGACTTGATTGTTGCGGGCCAGGGATTTCAGTTTTTTGCCTACGGCTTCAGCGGCGCGGCCTCCGATGCCGGTGTCGACTTCGTCGAAGACCATGGTGCGCTGAGGGGCTGAATGTCTGCCAGTGGCTTTCGCGGGCGAAGGCGCTCGCGCCACACGGTTCGATTCCACGCTTACTTTCAGGGCTAACATTACGCGGGCTAGCTCGCCTCCTGACGCTATGTCTTCCAAGGGGCGCATCGGCTCGCCGGGGTTGGTTGCAATTATGTAGACGGCTTGATCGATGCCGGTCGCGGTCCAGTTCCCTTCTGCTTCGCTGGTTGCCAGGTCAATGTGGAAGACTGACTTCATCGCCAGATCGTTGATTTCGGATTCGACCAGCTTCTCCAGTTTGCGGGCGGCGTCATGACGATGCTTGGAGAGCGTCCGCGCGGCGCGCAAATATTCCGTAGAAGCTTTGGATAAATCCGCGCGCAGGTCACGCAGAATTTCGTCTTTATTCTCGACTTCGGAAAGTTTGCGGGAGACGTCTGCGCCGAAGCCTATTACGTCTTCTAGGGTGGGACCGTATTTACGTTTCAGGCGGTCGAGCGCAGCCAGCCGGTCTTCCACTTCCGCCAGATGTTCCGGCGAAGCCTGGATTCCACCGGCGTAATCGCGAAGAGTGGCGCCGACATCTTCCACGCTGATGCGGGCGGTTTCGAGCGCGGCCAGCGCTTCCTGGAATTTGGGCTCGTAGCGGGCCAGTTCTTCGATTTGTTTTTGCGCCGAGCGCAAAGATGAAGCGGTGGATATATCGCCTTCGTATAGAAGATCGAAGGCTTGCATGGCGGCGTTGTAAATTTTCTCCGCGTTGGCGAGGACGCGCTTCTCGGTTTCCAGTTGCTCGTCTTCGTTCGATTGCAGTCTGGCTTCTTCGATCTCGCGGCGCTGGAAAGTCCAGAGATCGACTAATCGCAAACGGTCCTGCTCGCCTCGCTCGAGTTCTTCGATGCGGTTGCGGATTTCCTTCCAGGATTCGTAGGCTGCGGTAACGGGATCAATGTGGCTTGCGGCGAAGCTATCGAGCAAGGAGAGGCGCGCGGGGCCGTCGAATGAGAGCAGCGATTCATTCTGGGCGTGGATAATGGCGAGGTGCGGAGCAAGTTGACGCAGAACCGCCACGGTGGCCGCCTGATTATTCACGAATACGCGGCCTTTGCCGCCGCCGGCGATTTCGCGGCGCACGATTAATGAACCGTCTTCGGATTCGTCCAGTCCGTTGCGTTCGAGGATTTTTTCGATTGAGTTACCGGTGCCCGATTCGCATTCGAATACTGCGGAAACTACGGCGCGTTCGGCTCCCGAGCGGATTATGTCCGAGGAGGCTTTCTCGCCTAAGAGCAAAGCCAAGGCGTCGATCAGAATGGACTTCCCTGCTCCGGTTTCGCCGGTGAGCAGATTCAGGCCCGAGGCGAACTCTACCGCCGCATTGTCGATGACCGCGTAATTTTCCAGCCGCAGTTCAACCAGCACAGGGTTTCCTGAAGATCGTTGGTGAAGTTTTGCGCAGCATAGCATGAAAGGTGGGGTTTGCGGCGGAGGACGTGGCTTGGGTAGTGGACTACTTTGAATCTGGGTTTTTGGGATGCAGTAAAAAGGCCAACAGTCCGAATAGAGCCATCGAAATAATAGCGAGCCACCACGGGTGAAAAACAACTGGGAAGAGAACGAAAAAAATAATGAATATCACCCAACGCGATGTGGGTATTTCCATACTCACGCCGCTCTTTCCGCCCTACGCTGCTCATAGGCTTTCCAGAGGGCTACTAAATCCTCTACTCTCCAGAGCCGATCTGTGACACCAGCGGCCATTGTCGGGGACATGCGAAGTGTACGATGAATTTTGATTGTTCGCCAACCGTCTCAAAATGAAAGTAGCCCATTACCCGTGGCTTGTCATAAGGGAGCGAGCTAAACGTGCGATTATTGCTGCGCAAAAGGCGCTTGCTCAGGATGACAATTTAACCGGAATCCGCATCATACTCGCGATCCTGGCGGCTCTGGAGTTAATCTAATAGAGCGAGTTTTTAGGAGGGCAAGTGCGCTGCGCGCGATGCGGTAACGAAAATTCCGAGAGCAACCGCTTTTGTGGCATGTGCGGAGGGGGATTGATTCGGCAAGAGCCAGCGCCCGCAGCTCCGGTTTCGACGGGTGTGCGCGAGCAAAGAAAGGCCGAGCCCTTGCCTGCGCCACAACCGGCGGAGTCACGCCGGCCGGGACGATTTGTCCCGGAAGGAGAACGCACGGCCGAATCTCCCATGATTACCGGGCCGTCCTTTTTGGGCTTGAATAAGCCTGCGGATGGAGGAAGTCAGGGATCGTACCCCGATCATAGAAGTTATCCGGATCCACTAGCGCGAGCTTCGGGGAGTTTGGATTATCTACTGGATGATGAAGAGGAGCCGAAGCGCGGGTGGGGCAAGATGGCGGCGGTGGTTATTGCTCTGGCGTTGGTCGGCGGATTGGGATATTTGCGCTGGAAGCAGGGCGGGTTTGACTGGCTGACGAACCAACAAAAAACTCCGGTTGCTACGGAAGCTACGCCGGGCAATAGCGATTCTTCGGGTGCGCCGGGTTCGAATACACCTCTGGCGGCTTCGAATGTGCCTGCGCCGGCGGTTGCGACCCCCGGTGATACAACTTCTGATGCTGGCGCTGCGCAGCCATCCAGCCCAGCAAGTGGAGCGCAAACGCAGACTACGCCTCAACCAAGTGCTACTTCTCCAAATTCTCAGCCAAATATTTCTTCTTCCCCGGGTACTGCTTCGCCGCAGGATGCGCAGGATGGAAATGCTCCGTCCACGAATGCAGCGCAGAAGACTTCCGCAACCAAGGGCGCCGATGCAGCGGAGAATTCCTCTGACACGCCGGAGGATTCCGAAGCAGGTTCGGATACGCCGCCTGCGGCTCCGGCACGCAGTGAGGTTAGAAAACCGCGAGAGCGTAAACCGTCTCCGGTTACCCCGGTGGATGATACTGCCACGGCCGAGAGGTATATCTATGGGCGTGGCGTGCCGCAGGATTGCGACCGCGGACTGGGCATGTTGAAATCGGCGGCAGGGCGCTCCGATGCGAATGCCATGGTGGAACTGGGCGCGCTTTACACCGCGGGCAATTGCGCGCCGCGCGATTTGCCGACGGCTTATCGATGGTTTGCGCTGGCTTTGCACAAGCAGCCGGACAACCAACGGGTACAGGATGATTTGCAGAAGCTCTGGGGGCAAATGACGCAGCCAGAGCGGCAGTTGGCGATCAAGCTGAGTCAGTAATCCCGCGGGGCTAAAGCCCGGATTCATTGTGGAGCTTTATGGCTGAAGCGCCGCTCTTCCACGTGCGCTTCCCCATACGGAAAGCATCTCATACGAAAAGCTTTCACATACAGCAACATCTGTACGCAAGCATAACTTTACAAAAACGTAATCCGTCGTGGCATTACTTGAAGGAATTATCTTAGGCTGCTATGGTTTTGCGGCAGCTTGCGCGGGCAATCCGTTGGGGCTGCGGATACGTATATCTTTAGAAGGAAGAGCAAAGGTTTGTCGAGCCCGCAACGACAAGGCGTCCCGACAGATCTGACTATCGTTACCGGCCTGAAGTCTGGCGATCAGGGGGCGATGGCGGATCTATATGACCGCTATTCTTCCGTGGTTTATGCCGTGGCTTTGCGAGTGCTTGGCGATACCGGAGCCGCGGAAGATGTGCTGCAGGAGGTGTTCCTGCAATTGTGGCGCAACCCAGGCGCATTTGATGCGGCACGCGGAAGCTTGGGAAGCTGGCTGGCTGTGATCACGCGCAACCGTGCGATTGACTCCCTCAGGAAACGCCGTCCAGAAACAGATATTGAAGATGTGGTTCTGTCAGTTGCGCCGGATTTGGCTGGAGAAGCCGAGCGCGCGCGGGCTGCCGAGAAGGTGCGTGGAGTGTTGGGATCGATGGCGCCCAACCAGCGCAGCGCTTTAGAAATGGCCTATTGGGAAGGCATGAGCCATTCGGAGATTGCAGACAAAACGGGAGAGCCGCTGGGAACAGTGAAGACGCGGATTCGCTCGGGATTAATAGCGCTGCGCAAGGCATTTCAGAGTTAGTGACCAGCAAGACGATTTGATAATGAGCGAGCACGAACAATACGCGGAGGACCTGGCGCTTTACGCGCTGGATGCGCTGGCAGAAGCGGACCGGGTGAAGTTGGAACAGCACCTGGCCTCCTGCTCCGCCTGCCGCCTTGAATTGGAGCAACTGCGCGGCGATACGGCTCTACTGGCTTTGTCCGCGGCGGGACCGAGGCCTCCGCAGCGAGCGCGGCAACGGTTGCTGGATGCGGTGACGCGGGAACCGCGATTGGCTGCAGTTGCGCAAGGGGAACTACGCCGTGGATGGTGGGGATGGCTGGGTTGGGCCGGGACGGCAGCGGTCATAGTTTTTGCGTTGTCGTTATGGCGCGAGAATTCTTCGCTTAAAGAAATGCTGGCATCAGCGAGCGCTCATTCCGCGGAAAGCGCGCGGCAGTTGGATGAGTTAAGAAAGATTGCGGCTCCGATTATTGAGCCGGAGGCGCAGCGGGTGACGCTGGTGGCTGCGAAGACTCCGGCGCAGCCGCAGGGCAAGGCTTTTTATCTGAAGAGCCGGAATAGCCTGGTTTTTCTGGCCAGCAACATGCCAGTGCTTCCGGCACAAAAGGCATATGAGTTGTGGCTGATTCCGACCAGCGGAAACCCCATTCCCGCAGGAGTTTTCAAGCCGGATGCGCGCGGAAGTGCAGTAGTGGTGAATCCTCCGCTGCCTGCGGGAGTTGAGGCTAAGGCGTTTGCCATTACGGTGGAGAACGAGGCGGGATCGGCAGCACCCACTACTCCGGTGCTGATGGTCGGCGCCGGAGAATAAGGTGATGTTGCGGTTTGACCCAAAATGGCTGCGTGGTGAGAGATATCCCTCGTTCCGCTGGTGAAAACGCGGGACTTCTGGATCCAAGTGGATAAGATCGCTAAGTTAAAGGGGCTTGAGAAGATTCTTCTCAAGCCCCTTTCAACAGGCTTTTTGTTATTTATCCATTACAACGGTTGCTTTTCTCTCTGCCAGATGAATCTTGCGATAGTCGCGGGCAACTTCGCCTAGCGACTTTTCTTCTTTTACCGGACCGAATTCCCAAAGTGGCTGCTCGCCGTGTTCATAGGAGTAGTCGGCGCTTCCGCGCAGGTTGGAGTCTGTCGCCATAGAGTGTTGAGAGGCGTGCCAGGGATGGTCCGGCAATACGGTAGGCTGAGGATTATTGCTTATAACGGAAGCGGTTTGCCCAAAAGCAGCGGTGGCGCAGAGAAAGCAGAATGCAATTACGATCGTTTTCATAGTGGCCCTCATGCGGGAGAGGCGATGCCAATAAGCATCGGTTCGTACTTCTATTGATTGATGGAAATCCGCAACTGGCGCGGCTTCCACAGGCATTAAGGCAATCGCGATACCAAACCGGAGCGGTCGGGATTCAGTTTAGGGGTGTCCTTCGAGGGGCAAGAGCAAGAATTTGCACATATGTGGTAGCACCTTGGGAAATGGGGTTAAAACCAGTTTTTTCGACTTCTTACGAAGGATTGCAAGAGTGAAGGCAAGAGTGTATTGTTTCCGCGCTGGAGGCACTTGAAGATGGCAACGCATTTTCCCTCGGCGTGCAGGCATCCCTGCCGAATTGTCGGCTTTGCTTCAATTACCCTGCTTTTGCTGCTATCGATTCGTTTACAAGGACAGACGAATTGTGAAGAAGGCGACAGCTCATTGGACAGCGCACAACCAAAAACGCTGAGCGTGCCGGATGTGATCCAGAAACTGGGGGCGGCTGAGGCTGCGATGAAAGACGCGCGCCGCCATTACACATTTAAACAGGATGTGTTGCTGCAAACCCTGAGCGGCAAGGATGTGACGGGGGAGTTCCACGAAGTCACAACTGTTTCTTATGACCCGAAAGGCGAGCGCCAGGAGCAGGTAACTTTTGCGGCGCAGCCGTCGCTGCGGGGCATTCAGCTCACGGAAGAGGATATGGACGATATCCGCGTGTTCATGCCGTTGGTTCTGACCGGCGACGATTTGCCGCGATACAAGCTCACTTATCTGGGACAGCAGCATGTGGACGATCTGGATACTTATGTCTTCCACGTGGAACCGAAAAAAGAAGAAAAGGGCGCGCGGTATTTTCTGGGACGCATTTGGGTGGATGGGCAGGATTTCCAGATTGTGAAGGCGTGCGGCAAAAGCGGTCCGGAAAAGGTACAAGTGAAAAAGCACGAGCGGCCCGATCTGCATCCCGTGTTTGTGACTTACCGCCAGCAGGTTGATGGGCATTATTGGTTTCCGGCGTACACGCGGTCCGATGACACTTTGCAGTTTCGCCGAGGGTCGGCGCATTTGCGGGAGATTATCAAATACACCGGGTACAAGCGGGCGGATGAGAATGACCGGATGCCGCAGTCCACTGTTTCGTCCCCGGCGAAAGCTCAGTAGGAAGTTTTTGTCATCGATAAGTGCTAGAGATCCTTTGATTACGCCGCGCTATCGCGAGTCTCCGCTCAGGATGACAAATCACCGGCATTTTCGAGCACGCGACCGATACCTACCTTTGAAATCCCGATAGGGCACGAGTATTTACTAACTTGATTCGTTAAATTAGCGCCGTGGTTAGGCATTATCCGTACGGAATACGAGCACAAAGTCTCAGGGTGAAAAAAAATTCACAGTTGACAGCGTCAGCTAAAGCCCTGAGAATCGTGCCGAGTCTTGTTGCCCTCTGCTTCCAATTCGTGCTGGACTCAACAAGTCTGCCGTCCGTTCTAACTGCTACCCAGTGATGCCAAAAATAAGAAGGAGATCCCTACACATGAAGCAACGATTTACTGCGCTCAGCGTATTGGCTGGGCTTTTGGTGGTGGCCAGCGTGGCCGGCACCGTATTCGCTCAAGATGCAACTGACAAAACGGCAGTTCCCCGGTATGCGGTTCGCTTGCCGCATCCTCAACCCGCCACCGGTGAGCCGGTCACTCCGCTGACCACGTGGAATGGCTCGTTCGTATACAACAAGGTCACCTACAAGTACACGATGGTTGGCACTGCGCCCACCACCGGCAAATCGACCACCGTTCCGGTGTTCATTATTCCGATTGCTTTGTCATACAAGAGCGGGACCACTACGACCACTTTCAGCCCGCTGACCAAGCTTTCGAACGGCCTGACTGCAGTCAGCAGCACCACCGAGTCGCCCATCTTCCAGAAGATGGACTGGGTTACTCCGGAAGGAACCGATCTGGGAACGACGCAATATGAAGACGCCTTCCAACGCGGCAATTTCTGGACCGAAGTATCGGCGGCTCCGGGATACCACCTACTGTTGGGAACCCCGAGAGTAGCGCCAGTACAAACCATCGTGGTACCGGCGGCGGATGGCAGCATCGGAAATGAGTTTGGAGTGAAGGTGGGTCTGGCTGACATTGACTGGTTCGACAGCGAGTTGCAAGGAATCCTCACCAAGCTGAAGGCGAACATCACACCCAACACGTTCCCAATCTTCATTACCTACAACGCATACTTAACAGAAGGTACCTGCTGCATCGGTGGCTACCATAGCGCGTATGGCGCCACTGGAGCCATGCAGGCTTATGCGCACTTCACCTACATCGGTACGCCCGGCGTGTTCGCGCAAGACGTATCGGCACTGTCGCACGAAGCGGGCGAGTGGATGGATGATCCTCTCGTGACCAACGGCGGCAACCCGGTCGAGTGCGGGATTCTCGAAGTGGGGGATCCGGAAGAAGGCTTCAACGAAGACGGCGCGCTTTACGGCGCATTCCCGTACACGTTGAACGGATCGACGTATCACTTACAGGATCTGGTTTATCTGGAATATTTCGGAGCGCCGAACACCACTTCGGTGGATGGCGGCAAGGAATCGTTCCATGATAACCCGTTCGGTCTTGGAATCTGCAACAACGGCGGCTAGTTTCGTCGTTGTTCGTGCAGAACCCGCCTGCCAGGGCGGGTTTTTTATTTGCGGATTTAGGCTATCCCTTTCACGAAAAACTTCGGGAGGGTAACAGATCATGACGGCGAAACTTGGATCGGGCTCCCGCTCCCGTATTTTTTGAAAACGGAGTCGCGGGAAACGACGCCTTCCAAACGGCGCGAGTCGGCGCGGTTGACGACCGGAACCAGAGGATAGTCATTCACGTAGCGGAGAGCCGAATCGAGGGGAAGATCCGGATAGAGGCTGGGCAAAACCTGCGCGGGAAGAACCGATGCAAGCGTGAGTTCGCCTTTGCCTTCGCGGAAGACTCGCCGGAGCTGATCGCGGGTGATGGTGTTCCAGCCGTTGGGATGCATGCGCACAAGAAAGACAGAATCAGGAGAATTCTGTACGCGGTGGGCGTTGGCGTCGACATAATCCTGCGCGCTGAGAATAGTTTCTGGAACAGGGAGCATGGCGTCCTCGACGTGGAGAATGGTTTCTTCGCGCTCTTCTTCGAGCGAGGGAAGGATTAATCCGTCCTGGCGCGTGAGCAGGTCGAAGATGGGAATGCTCTGCAAGCTGCGCGAGACAAGGTAAGAAAAAGTATTGGCGACAATAACGGGAACGATGATTTCGTAGTTGCCGCTGACTTCGAGGACCATAAAGACGGAGGTCATGGGGGCGCGCAGAAATCCGGCAAATAGAACGCCCATGCCGACGAGAACGTAGGTTCCGGTTGATCCGGTGAGGTGCGGAACAAAGATGCGCTCGATATCGCCCACTGCGCCCCCAAGCATGGCGCCGATGAAAAGCGTTGGCGCGAACATGCCGCCGGGAGTGCCGCTGACGAAAGAAACAGTGGTGGCGAGAATTTTGAGAACCGCGAGGATGGCAAGCATCTTCCAGGCGTACTGGCCGTGCATGGCCTGATCCATGGAATCGTAGCCGGCGCCCATGATCTGGGGAAAACCGAGGAAGCCGATCAGGCCAACGAGAAATCCGGCGACTGCGGGCTGGAAATATTGCGTCCAGTGGGGCAGAGATTTCAGGCGCGGGCGCAGGTAGCCGATGGATTTTGCGAAGGCGACTGAGGCCAGGCCTCCCACAATTCCGAGCACCGCGTAAGCCAAGAGCTCGCTGGGGCGCTTGAAGGTGGTGACGGGAATTCGGAAGAGCGGTTCGCTGCCGAGGAACGAACGTACGATGACGACGCTGGATACCGCAGACAGCACGACGGAGCCAAGGATGCCGGCACTCCAGCGCCCGATAACTTCTTCAATGACGAAGAGCACCGCAGAGATCGGGGCGTTGAAGGCAGCTGCCAAACCTGCGGCCGCGCCTACGGGAGCCATCAGGCGAATTTTTTCGCGGGAGATTTCCAATCTGCGGCCCAGGAACGATGCGATGCTGGCGCCGATTTGCAGGGATGGATCTTCGGGTCCAAGCGACTGACCGGAGCCGATGGCAATGCCGGCGCAAATGAATTTTCCAATCGCGGTACGAAACGGGATGAAGCCGTTGAAGATATACAGTGCGGATTTGGTTTGATTGACCCCGCTGCCGCGAATGCCGGGAAAAATGTGCAGCACTATCACGGCAACAACCGAGCCAGCCAGCGCGGGAACCGCAATGAGCCGCCAACTGTGGGATTGGGGAAGCGGACCCAGCAGGGCTAAGTGCGTCCAGTCGATGGCGAGGCGGAAGCAGACTACAGCGAGCCCGGAAAAAATTCCGATGAAGACGGAGAGGATCAGAAAAAATACTTCCTCGTGGAAGACGCCTTCGAGCGTGGAAAATAATTGCTGCGACGCTTTAATTCGCGCAGGAGGAACACGCGAATCTGACGAAGAGCTGGTGGTGGGCGCGGGATTGCTCATTGACTGGCGGCCTGACGTTTTTCGGAGATGAGCAAAAGGGCCAGGTCGACCCCTTGCGGCTGGCCGCAGGTGGCGGCGGTTTGTTGTTCGATTTGGAAGACCACATCCATGATCGCATCGGGTAGATCGGTTTCTCCGGGTGAGCGGAGGTGATCGAGATCGGGTTGGACTTGCGTCCAGCGGGATTGCAATGCGGTTAAGGAAGATGCGGAAGAAACGTCGTTAGTTTTCGTCGCTGCACCGGTTTGTTGGATGCACTTGGTCAAACGCTCTTCCGCTTGAGTGAAAGCGGCGGCTATCCGGCGGTTACGTTCGGCGTCGGAGATATGACTGTGAAACGGGTTGGTGTGGATGATGAGATCTGCGGAAGCTAGCAACTCTCGGGCATTCGAATCGTTGCCATTGGCGGTAACCGCTTGCCGCAGGTAATGCTCGGCGGTGGCGTAGTTACCGGAACGATAGGCGGATTCACCGGCTCCTCCCAATGCAATCGCGTTCTCCGGCTCCAAGCGCAGTACTTCTTCATATTGGGATAATGCGCCGGCATAATCCTGCGCTTGCTCGAAAAGCTGGGCCGCTTCGAGGTGCTGGTCAGGGTTAGGAGGCAAGGCTGTGGTCAAGGCAATCAGCTCGGAATCGGCTTGGGCTCGTGCGTATTTTTTCAACAAAAATTGGATCAGCTCGATGCGGGCACGATTGCGGTTGGCGTCAGGTTCGGCGTTCCACACACCGTACATGGCATTGTGGTAGTAACGAGTGGCATCCTCGATCGATCCGCGATGCGCGGCTACGCGAGCGAGCGCGAGATTGACGGCTGCGTCCTGAGGGGTCCGCTGCCATAATGCGATGAGATACGATTCTGCTTCATCCAGACGGCGGGGATCGTTACTGTCGCGTAGGGCGCGGGCCAGACTGAGCTGGTATTGAGAATTGGTGGGATCGCAGGTGAGCGCGGCGCGGAAGGCTTCGATGGCTTCGTCGTAGTGGCCGGCGGCGGCATCGGTTAGACCTATTGCGTAAAGTTTGCGTCCGCGGGCCTGTTGATTGGCGGTAAAGCGGGTCACGAGATGGCCTACCGCGGCAAATCCAGTAACGGCCGCCAGGGTGAGAACGAGCAAAATGACCGGCGCGGAGCGAGGAATCAGTCTCGGGACGGTCCATGACATATCTCGTATCACGATATCATTTTTGGATGCGGTTACGGGTAAGCAGTCTCCACATCAGGGCATTCCCGGATACAAATTTCCCCCAGATTGATTGATTACCGCATCCACAAAATTGGCCTGAACCGGCCCCGATTCAGGTAAGATACTTCGTCCACGGGGATAGAAAGTAATTCATTCATGAATCGTGAATTCCATAAAGGGTATAGCCAGGAACTGCATCGGGATATGGAAGCGCTCGTATTCGGCCACGCGGGTACGCCGCTGTTGGTGTTTCCGACTTCCATGGGAAAGTTCTTTGAATATGAAGACCGCGGGATGATCGGCGTTTTAGCGCAGAAAATTGAGCGCGGCGAATTGCAGGTATTTTGCCCGGACGCCGTCGATACCGAGAGTTGGTACAACAAGGGTGTGCATCCCAAGGTGCGCGTGCTGCGGCATTTGCAGTACGAGCGTTACATTCTGCACGAGTTTTTACCGTTTTTGCGATGGAAGAACCAGATGCCGAAGCTGGCGGTGACGGGTTGCAGTTTTGGCGCTTATCATGCGGTGAATTTTGCGTTGAAACATCCGGATGTGGTGACGCATTGTGTGAGTATGAGCGGAGCGTTCGATATCCACCAATTTTTGGATGGATATTATGACGATGATTGCTATTTCAACTGTCCGCCGGATTACCTGCCGAATCAGAATGACGACTGGTTTTTGAGCCACTACCGGCAGATGAAGATTGTGCTGGGATCGGCGGATTGGGATATTTGCCTGGACCAGAACGTGAAGCTGTCGGCAATTTTGAATGCCAAAGCTGTGCCGCATTGGCTGGATATTTTTGGAGATAATTCGAAGCACGACTGGCCGCTTTGGATGAGGATGGCGGAGAAGTATTTTTAGAGTAATGGATAGTGGTCAGGGGTCAGTTGCATGCATGCGACGGTGGGACGCACGCTCGCAGCGATAATCAGAGGGTAGCGATCCTTCGGCTTCGCTCAGGATGACATAGGGAGAATATGCCGTGAAGAAGATTGGGATTTTATTCGGGATGGAAAATACTTTTCCGCCGGCGGTGGTGGAAAAAATCAATTCAATGAAGGTCGACGATGTCGTCGCCGAGTTTGTGCTGATCGGTGGAATTCGTATGGATGAGCCGAAGAAATACGACGTCATCATCGACCGGATTTCGCAGGATATTCCCTTCTACCGGGCTTATCTGAAGAATGCCGCGCTGCACGGGACGATTGTGGTGAACAATCCCTTCTGGTGGACGGCGGATGACAAGTTTTTCAATTACGCGCTGGCGCACAAGCTGGGCGTGGCGATTCCGCCCACGGTGATTCTGCCGCACAACAAGCATCCCGAGGGGACGACCGACCGCTCGATGCGAAACCTGATGTTTCCGCTGAACTGGCAGGAGCTGTTCGATTACGTCGGCTTCCCTGCTTTTCTCAAGCCGTATTCCGGCGGCGGATGGAAGCATGTTTACCACGTGCACTCGCCGGAGGAATTTTTTCAGCATTACAACCAGACGGGCGATTTGTGTATGACGCTGCAACACGGCGTGGTGTTTGAGGAATATTACCGCTGCTACGTGGTGGGGCAGGAAAAAGTGCACATCATGAAGTATGATCCGCGATTGCCGCATCATGAGCGGTATGTGAAGGGAAATCCGCCTCCGTCATCGGAAGCTTTGCGGGATCGGATTGAAAAAGACGCGCTTACTTTATGCCGCGTGTTGGGCTACGACTTGAATACGGTGGAGTTTGCGGTGGAGGGTGGAGTGCCCTATGCGATTGATTTTCTGAATCCGGCGCCGGACGCGGAGATTACGTCAGTGGGGCAGGAGAATTTTGATTGGATCGTGAATGCCGTGGCGGAGATGGCGGTGAAGATGGCGGTTACGGGGGAGGATCCGGCGCGCGAGATGCGCTGGGCTTCGTTTTTGGCGGGAAAGGCTCCGGCGGAGAAGGCTGAGCGCAAGGGTGAACCGGCTTGGGTGGCGGAGCGGAAGCGGGGGAAGGTGGCGAAGTAGGAGTCGAGTTCGTAAGTGACTATGCAGGCGGCCATTGAACAGAAGAAAAGCGCTATCAAGGAAACTGGGATCTTCCTCGCTCATATGGCCGGCAGTTGGTTGGGCATTCCGGCTGTAGCAGCCTTCGGAACGCTTTCTGAGATCACTCCCGGTTGGGGGCGTTGGATACTGACTGAGACGCCGTTCTTCCCGGTTCAGATCCTTCTGGGGCTGGTGCTAGGCTTCTGGCTAAGTCGTCGATTCGGACACCGTGTGATGTTGTGGACGTGGACCATCCCTGCTCTGATTCTTGCAGGGGCAATTCTGTTCGAACCACCAGGTTTCCTGAGTGGTGGCCTGCCGGACAGTTCGCGATTCTTCGGGGAGAAATGTCTGCCTCAGAATCGCTGCTTCGACCAGCTAATTTTCACGATGCCTTTCTATTCCGCAGCGGCCTATTCGCTCGGGGCGCTGTTCGCGAGACTCGACCCTCGCAAAGCTCGCGCCACCCACGGTGCTTAACCCTCTGGCTGTCGACAGATGTCGATCCTTCCGCCTCTATTGCGGTGATTGCTATACTGTTTGGGCTGGTGGCTCCCACCCTTGCGCAAAGAGCGCGCAAGGATGGGGCACCCACTTTTTCTTTGGCTTCCCAACGCCATGAAACCTACTTTCACCATCGGGATTGAAGAGGAATATCAGACCATCGACCCGGAGACGCGGGATCTGCGGTCGCATATCCAGGCGGAAATCCTGCAGAAGGGCCAGCTCATCCTGCAGGAGCGGGTGAAGGCGGAGATGCACCAGTCCGTCGTGGAGGTGGGCACCGGGGTTTGCAAGAACATTAAAGAGGCCAAAGCGGAAGTGAAGATGCTGCGGCGCGACATTATTCGGCTGGCGAAGGAGAATGGGTTGCGGCTGGCGTCGGTGGCGACGCATCCGTTTTCCGACTGGCGGACGCAGGAAATCAATCCCGACGATCGCTATAAGAATATCGTCGAAGATATGCAGCTGGTGGCGCGGGCGAATTTGATTTTTGGCCTGCACGTGCATATTGGCATTGAGGATCGCGAGACGGCGATCCACATGATGAACCATGCGCGATATTTTCTACCGCACCTTCTGGCTTTGTCGACTAATTCGCCGTTTTGGCTGGGGATGAATACCGGTTTGAAGTCTTACCGCTGTAAGGTCTTCGATAAATTTCCCCGCACCAACATTCCCGATTATTTCCCTAGCTGGGGAGAGTACGAGAACTTCATCAAGCTGCTGATTAAGACCAACTGCATCGATAACGCGAAGAAGATTTGGTGGGATATCCGGCCGCATCCATTCTTTAACACGATAGAGTTTCGCGTGTGCGATATTCCGATGCGGGCTGATGAGACCATTGCGATTGCGGCTTTGATTCAGGCTACGGTGGCGAAGCTTTATAAATTGCATACGGCAAATCAAGGATTTCGTTTGTACCGCCGGGCCTTGATTATGGAGAATAAGTGGCGGGCGTCGCGCTACGGGCTGGATGGGCGGTTGATTGATTTCGGCAAGCAGATCGAGGTTCCGGCTCGCGATTTGATTTTGGAGTATCTGGAGTTTGTGGATGATGTGGTGGACGAACTGGATTCGCGCGAAGAGTTGAACTATATCCGGAAGATTCTGGATGAGGGCAATGGCGCCGACCGGCAGTTGCGTGTTTACCAGGAGACTGGCGATTTGAAAAAAGTGGTCGATTACGTTATGGAAGAGACGGAAGCCGGACTGGAAGAAGACGTGCCGGCGGCCGAAGAAAAAGCGAGTTAATGACCATTCCTGCTGATACCTCTAGTGCTACTACCCTGACTCAAAAAAGCGGATGGGGAAAACGAAACCCAGCGCAATTTGACTCTGAATATTCTCCCGGCGCTCGCAATGCCGTGAATGTTTGCCTGCGCATTCAGCCTAGCGAGAAAGTTTGCGTTATTACTGACGACGCTACGTGGGAGATTGCCGCGGCGATTGTGGCTGAGTTGGATAATGTTGGATCGCCTTATAACGTTTGGGTGCTGGAGGATTTGGCTCAGCGCCCGCTCAAGAATCTGCCGACTGAGATTGCTGCCGATTTGGAGACCTGCCAGGTTTCGATTTTTGCGGTGTGGGCGCAACAGAATGAATTGCGCTCGCGGATGCAGATGACCGACGTAGTAAACCGGAAGAAGATTCGTCACGCGCACATGGTGAACATCAACCGGCAGATCATGCTGGAAGGCATGCGCGCGGATTTTCAGAAGGTGGACCGACTGAGCGCCAAGGTTGTAGCTATGGTGCGCAAGGCAAAGCGGGTGCGAGCAAAGACCGCGGCGGGTACGGACTTGACGGCGGATCTGAATCCGAACTATCACTGGTTGAAGACGAGCGGGATTATCAGCCCGGAAAAATGGGGCAATCTGCCCGGCGGCGAGATTTTTACTACTCCGGGCGAGGTGAATGGGACATTTGTGATTGATGGCGTGGTCGGAGATTATTTGTGCACCAAGTTTGGCAGTTTGGCGGACACACCCTTGACCATTCACATGAAGAAGAACCGGTTGACTGAGGCGCACTCGGAAAACCGGGAACTGGAAAACGACTTCTGGAAGTACACGCATACAGACGAGAACAGCGACCGCGTGGGCGAGTTTGCCATCGGGACGAACATCGATTTGAAGGATGTGATTGGGCAAATTTTGCAGGACGAGAAGTATCCCGGCATTCATATCGCGTTTGGAAATCCTTATGGCGCGCATACGGGCGCGGAGTGGGATTCTTCGACGCATATCGATGTTGTAGGGCGGAAGTTCAACATCTGGGTGGATGACGAACAGATTATGCAGGATGGAAAGTTTTTAGTAGAGGCATAAGCGGTGTCCACACTTCATTTCACGCTCGATGAGTCTACGCGCAATGTAATCACAGAAGCTTACCGAGCGTTCAATGCGCGCGAAATGGCCGCCGCGCTTGCCACTATGCAATCCAATGTGGAATGGCCCAATGGCATGGAAGGCGGCACGGTCTGCGGACATACTGGAGTATGTGATTATTGGACCCGGCAGTGGGGCATGATTGATCCGCATGTCGATCCCGTAAAGCTCGATCCGGACGGTCATGGCCGCATCGTGGTTGGAGTGCATCAGGTGGTTCGCGACCTTGGCGGCAAACTACTGCTGGATCGCATGGTCGAGCATGTTTATTCGTTTGAAGATGGATTGATTCGCGGCATGGAAATCCGGGACTAGAATTTCGTGTTGCCATGATCCCTTCTCTACGCCAGCAGTTCAACGCCAGTTTTACCCCCGAAAAATATCAAACATTTTTGCGGCGGATTGATGCCGCCTGCGGGACGCATGTGCAGTTTCGCTTGTCGGAGACTCCTTGCTTCTTTCCAAAGTCGCTGCTAGATCGAATGGCAGCGGATGGGAAGGAATTGATTCGGCAGTTGGTGGATAACCCTGAGTATCGCAAGCGATCGGATGCTTCGATTCCGGAGGAGTTTCGGGTTCCGAATGAAGCGGAGCGTCCGCTGTTTGTGCAGGTGGATTTTGGTCTGGTGCGTGATGCGAACGGCGACTTGCGGCCGAAACTGGTCGAGTTGCAAGCCTTCCCTTCTCTCTACGCCTATCAGGTAACTTTGGCGCAGAGTTATATCGATGTGTATGGGCTGGATGGATTTGATGGCGGAGAAAATCTACGGTTTTTCCTGGGCGAGTTAGATGAAAAATGTTATCGCGAGCTTTTGCGCACTGCCATTGTCGGCACCCATGATCCTGAGAACGTGATTCTTATGGAGGTTCATCCGGAAATGCAGAAGACTTTGCCGGATTTTCTGCTTACGGAGAAAATGTTAGGCATAAAGACGGTCGATATTACGGCCATCACTAAGCACAGGTCGCAGCTTTACTATGAGCGCGATGGCGCCCGTGTGCCGATTCGGCGGATTTACAACCGGGCGATTGTCGATGAGTTGCAGCGGAAAAATATCAAGCTGGCCTTCGATTGGCGCGACGATCTTGACGTAGAGTGGGCGGGACATCCGAACTGGTATTTCCGTATCAGCAAGTTTTCGATTCCCTACCTGAAGCACGAGTCGGTGCCGAAGACATGGTTTCTGGATCGGTTGGAGCATATACCCGACGATTTACAAAATTACGCGCTGAAACCTTTATATTCCTTCGCCGGGTTGGGAGTGGTTATTGCGCCGACGAAAGAAGATATTGCAGTGATTCCCGCGGAGAAGCGCGCGGATTACATTTTGCAGGAGCGGATGCATTTCGAACCGGTGATCGAAACTCCGTTCGGGCTAACCAAGGCTGAAGTGCGGGTGATGTATGTGTGGCAAGAGGAGTTGCAGGCGGTGCTGACGATTATCCGCATGGGACGCGGGTTGATGATGGGTGTGGACCATAACAAGAATATGGAGTGGGTGGGTGCTTCGGCTGCGCTGTATATTGAATGATTTTGTTACGAGCTTTGCGGTTAAAGCTTTTGACCGCAAAAGTCCGCAAAGAAAAGCCGCTGAGAGCGCAAAGAGGTCGGCTGTGTGGACATCCTTTCCACATTATCGTTGGGTTGAGTCTCGTAAGGTCCCTCTCGCGGCTTGTGCCGCGTCCGGGATGACAAATCGTTGGGGCATGTTGGGCCGGGTTCACACATGCGCAAGGTCCTTCGCTTCGCTCAGGATGACATCGCCATCAGATTCGTTAGACTTGGGTTGACCTGGCTTGCTGGCACAGCCTAACATTAGCGCCGTCGGGAGTGTCGTCTTTTCATGATCGGCCAGACTATATCCCACTATCGCATCCTGGGAAAACTTGGCGGCGGTGGCATGGGCGTGGTGTACGAGGCGGAAGATCTCAAGCTTGGGCGGCACGTTGCGTTAAAGTTTATTCCTGAAAATCTGGCGGGCGATCCCAAATCGCTGGAACGCTTTGTGCGCGAGGCTAAATCGGCTTCGCTGCTGAATCATCCCAACATCTGCATTATCCACGGGATCGAAGACAACAACGGCCATCCTTATATTGTGATGGAAAAGCTGGAGGGCGAAAGCCTGAAGCAAGCCATCGCCGGGCATCCTTTAGCCATCGACAAGGTGGTAGATATCAGCATTCAGATTGCGGATGCTCTGGCTGCTTCCCATGCTAAAGGCATTGTGCATCGCGATATCAAGCCCGCCAACATTTTTTTGACTCCGTTTGGGCAGGTGAAGATCCTCGATTTCGGCCTTGCGAAATTGGTGCACAACGTTGGAACCGATAGCGACGGATTAGCGGCGGATAATTCGCTGACTGCGGTCGGTGTGATTCCGGGGACGGCGGTGTATATGTCGCCGGAACAGGCGCGCAGCGAGGAGATCGATTTCCGCAGCGATCTGTTTTCGTTTGGCGTGGTGATGTATGAGATGTCGACGGGAAAGAAGCCATTTTCCGGCAAGAACTCGCTGATGACGCTGGATGCGGTTTTGCACGATAAGCCCGTGCCTCCCGGAGAGTTGAATCCGCAGGTTCCGGTGGAATTGGAAGGCATCATCGGCAAGGCGATGGAAAAGGACCGCAAGGACCGCTACCAGAGCGCCACGCAGATGAAAGCGGATTTGCAGCAGCTTAAGCGCGAAACCGAATCAGGGCAGGTGAAAAGCTCTTTTCATCCCGCGAAATTGCGGGTTGCCAGTAAAACCTTTGGCCGGAAAGGCAGCCGGTGGCAGTTTTGGCTTTTGCTGGGAACTCTGGCGCTGCTGATCACCGTGTTGTCGGCCGTGGCGGCGTATTGGTTTAAGCATCGATCGGCGGCGAGCGTGGAGCTGCAAAATGCAATCGCGGTATTGCCGTTGCAGAACATGAATGGCGACGTGAGCATGGATTATCTGCGCTTCGCGCTGGCCGATGAGTTAACCAGCGTGCTGACCTATTCGCGATCGCTGGATGTGCGTCCGTCTTCAGTTACGCGCAGGTTTGTGGAGATCGATCTTGACCCGCACAAGGTGGGTCAGGAATTGCATGTGGGTAAGTTGCTGACTGGACATTTCATTCGGCAGGGCGAGCGGCTTACGGTCACGCTGGAAGCGATCGACGTTTCCAACGACCGGCTTATCTGGCAAGGCGGCGCGACCGCTTCAGTGAACGATTTAATTGCACTGCAATCGCAATTGAGTACGCAGGTGCAGCAGGGGCTGTTGCCCACGCTTGGCGTAGCGGCGGGAGCTTTGAGTACGGCTTCGCGTCCGCAGAGCCAGGAAGCTTACGATTTGTACCTGCACAGCCTGGCGTTGCCGCATGATCCCGGGCCGAATAAAGATGCGATTGCCGTGCTCGAGCACGTGGTGGGTGAGGATCGAAACTACGCGCCGGCGTGGGAAGCATTGGGGCAGCGATATTACTACGATTCTTACTACGGCGGCGGCGGGGAGACAATGTTCAAGCGTTCGAATGCGGCCTATGAACGGGCGCTGGCGTTGGATCCCAACCGGGTGGCGGCGGCCAGCAGTCTGATTACGAATCACGTGGAGCGGGGTGAGTTGGGGCAGGCATATGATGCCGCAACGGATTTGGTACGGCATCGGCCGCAAAGCGCAGATGCGCACTTCGCCTTGGGCTATGTGCTGCGTTATGCCGGCATGCAGGAAAAAGCGACGCAGGAGTGCAACACGGCGCGTTCGCTTGACCCGGGAAATTTCAGTTTCCGTTCGTGCGCCTGGGCGTTTTTGGAGTTGGGGCAGACGGATCGAGCCATGGATTTTATCCATCTCGATGCGGGATCGGAGTGGGCGGCCTGGGCAACGCCGTATGTTTATCTTGCCGCGGGGAATTTGGCTCAGGCGCGGGAAGCCGCGAAAAATATGCCGAAAGCGCAGTTCTACCACAAGGAACTGATGGTGGCTTGCACGCAGGCGCAGCGGCCTGCGGATATGGAAAGAATTGTGCGAGAAAACGAGTCTTCGGTCATGATTGAGCCTGATCCCGAGGCCTGGTACCGGGTGGGCTCGCTGATGGCATATTGCGGGCAGAAAGACGCCGCTTTGCGCTTGTTGAAAGCCGCGGTACAGCAAAATTATTGCGCGTACTCGGCGCTGTTAGGAGACCCTACGCTGAAGGAATTGCGCAAAGATCCGGCGTTCAACCAGGTACTAACCGCGGCCAGCACTTGCCAGGAAACCTTGAAAGAAGGACGGGGGCAATAACATTTATCACGGGTTGCCTGTTAACCGGTGGCAAGAATTTGCGTGCAACTAATTTGCGTCCAACCAGGGACATGCCCCATCCTTGTAAGGTGAAATATTTCGGCGCGAACCAAACCGCAAACCGTGTGAGCCATCACCTTCGGTTACCTTCCAGAAAAAAGACAGCCCAGACTTTATTGGCAGCTTGGTTGCTGCTTTTCGTTATCCCGGCGGCATTGCCGCAACAGGCCGCAGAGACCGTGCCGCCTGGCGAGGCTGGCGAACACGCTGAAGCGCACATATCTGCCGCGACTAATTTTCCTCAGCTTCCTTATCAGGGATCCCCTGCCGAGATTCCGCAAGACCAGGGCGCGTCTGGACTGCGCCTTTCACTTAAGCAATTGCGTACAACTGCGCGTTTGATGCAGACCGTGGCGCATCCCGACGATGAAGATGGCGGCATGTTGACGCTGGAAGCTCGCGGCCGCGGCGACGATGTTTTGTTAATGACACTTAACCGCGGTGAAGGTGGGCAGAATAAGGTTGGTAGCAATTTGTCGGACGTACTGGGCGTACTTCGGACGCTTGAACTGCTCGCTGCGGACCAATATTACGGCGTGCAGGAGCGGTTTTCGCACGTAGCCGATTTCGGTTTTTCCAAGAGTGCGGATGAAACTTTTACAAAGTGGGGTGGACACGACACTGCCCTGGCCGACATGGTGCGAGTTATTCGAACGTTTCGTCCCGATGTGCTGGTAGCGCGATTTTCTGGAACAGAGCGCGATGGGCATGGCCATCATCAGGCTTCCAGCATCCTCTCTCGGGAGGCATTTCGGGCTGCAGCCGATCCAAAACGCTTTCCTGAGCAGATTGCGCAAGGGCTGGAGCCCTGGCAGGTGAAGAAACTTTATATCGGCAACGTCTGCGGTTTTGGGGCGATGACGTGCGCGGATACGAATTGGACGGTGAAGTTGAATACCGGCGAATCGAGTGCCGATCTACATGGGTCGTATGTGCAGTTTGCCATGCAGGGATTGCGGCATCAGATGTCTCAGGGTGCCGCGAATTGGACGGTGGATCCGGGTGATCGATTTACGTTTTACAAGCTCGTGGATTCGATACAACCTGCCAAACTCGACAAAGATGGGCACGAGAAAGATTTCTTCGATGGGATTGATACATCGTTGCCTGGTTTAGCGGCGCGATTGGGATCGGATGAAGCGAAGCTTCCACAGTTGCGCGGCGAGTTGACTGAGATTGCGAGTCTAATAGCCCAGTCAGACAAGGATGCTCGCGGGAACGATTCATCGGCAGCGGCCCGACCGTTGCTCGAGGCTCTCGCACGACTGCAACGTGCGAATGAGTTGGTGGGCGCGGCCAACATCAGCTCGGTTACGAAATCAGATTTGGCGGCGCGGCTGAAAGAAAAAATCACGCAGGCACAAACAGCGATTGATGACGCTCTGAATATTCATCTTCAGGCAACTATGGTTTCCCGCGCCGAGCCAATTGGTCCAATTGAAAAAGAGGCCGATGCCGTGACGACGGTTTCGCCGGGACAGGAGTTTCTGGTTGCGGTGAATTTTCATAACGGATCGAAAGAGCGTCTGCATGTGGAGGGACTCAAACTGGAAGTGCCGGAGGGATGGGCGACGGTCTCGGAGAAGACGAAACCGATCGCTGTGAAACCAGAGGATAACGTTCAAGTGGTTTTTCGACTGAAGGTACCAAAGAATGCGGAATACACGCGGCCGTACTGGCACCGGAATAATCCTGATACGGAGAGCGTGAATCACGTCGACAACGAGGCCTATGCGACACTACCGTTCCCTGCGCCTTTGCTTCGAGCCTATGTGGATTATTCGGTTGCTACGCCGGACAGCAACGCTGTAAAGACACGAATTTCAGCAACCGTGGTAACGCCGTTTTTAGATGATAGCGGTAAGGAACAAGCCCGTCCTTTGGCCGTTGTGCCGGCATTTTCGGTTGCGTTGGAGCCGGGAACGCAGGTTATTTCCACGCATAATGGATCAACTTCCACAGTCACGGTGGGGATTACCAGTAATCTTCGTCACGATGCAAAGGGAATGTTGCACCTGGAGTTGCCAGCGGGATGGCGCTCGGAGCCTTCACAACTGGCGGTTGACTTTACGCACCGCGGAGAAAAACAGGACTTCCAGTTCAAAGTCTTCCCTGCCGGACTGCAGGAAAGCCGGGCGCAAGTGCGCGCCATTCTTCTAGCGAACGACGAGAAATTCAGCGAAGGTTACACGCTGGTCACTCGCGAAGATCTGGGCAGTTTTTACTATTACCAGCCGGCAGTGCAGAAGGTGAGCATCGTCGATGTGAAGGCACCGCACGATTTGAACGTAGGCTACATTACGGGCGCAGGAGATGATATTCCGACGGTTTTGCAACAGGTGGGAATGAATGTAACTTTGCTTTCGCCGGAGAAGCTTGCGAGTGAAGATTTGAGCGGTTACGGAACCATCGTCCTGGGAATTCGTGCCTACGATACGCAGAAAGATGTGGTTGAGAATAATAAGAAGTTGCTTGACTTTGTTTCGGCGGGCGGCACGCTGGTCGTCCAATACAATGCCGCGGTCGGAGATTTCAACAGCGGACATTTCACTCCCTATTCTGCGGAACTGAGCCGGGCGCGAGTTTCGGTAGAGGAAGCGCCGGTGGAAATCCTTGCGCCCAACGACGGTGTTTTTCATTATCCAAATCAGATCACGGCGCGAGATTTTGATGGATGGGTGCAGGAACGCGGGCTTTATTTCATGGATAAATGGGACGATCACTTCGAGCCCCTGCTCTCTTGCCATGACCCGGGCGAGGACGCACAGAAGGGCGGCCTGCTGCTGGCGCACTACGGCAAGGGGACGTATATCTATGCGGCGTATGCGTTCTTCCGTCAGTTGCCGGCCGGGGTGCCTGGAGCCGTGCGGTTGTATGTGAATTTGTTGAGTGCGGGACATGAAAAGCAGTGATCAGGGGCCAGCGGTGGGGCAGCAAACCTCATTCCGACCGCTAAGCAGTTTTATCCCCGAAAAGTGGTAGCAGTTTTGATCCGACCTACGCATGGGGTCTCCAGCAAAACCGGATAGCGATTCTCCCGGCCTGATCCGGGGCATGAGCCTGTGGAGCGCAACCGCGCTCAATATGATCGATATGATCGGCGTGGGACCGTTCATTACCATGCCGCTGGTTTTGGCGGCGATGGGTGGGCCACAGGCGTTACTGGGATGGGTGGTCGGCGCGCTGTTTGCCGTATGTGACGGGCTGGGAACAGCGGAGTTGGGGGCGGCGCTGCCGGGCTCGGGCGGATCTTACACGTACTTGCGCGAGATTTATGGTCCGCACAAATGGGGACGCCTGATTTCGTTTTTGTTCATCTGGCAGGTTTCTTTCAGCGCTCCGCTATCGATTGCCACTGGATGCCTTGGGCTGGCGGGCTACGCCGCTTACTACTGGCCGGGGCTCCAGCATGTGTATGCGGCGCACAGCGCGGCTTTGCCCATCCCCGGGGCGGGAGCGCTACAGGTAAGCTGGGTGGTGACACGAGGAACAGCGCTGGCAATTGCCGTTTGTGGCTTTTCGGTCTTTCTGCTTTACCGGCGGATCACGGTGATCGGGCGGCTTTCGAAAATATTGTGGTTTGGCGTAATGGGGACGATTGGATGGATCATCTTCGCAGGCCTTACGCACTTCAATGCCACACAGGCGTTCGATTTCCCTCCGGGCGCGTTTACGCTTTCGCGTGAGTTCTTTACTGGGCTGGGTGGAGCGCTACTGGTGGCCACCTACGATTACTGGGGCTATTACAACGTCTGCTTCCTGGGCGATGAAATAAAAGATCCGACGCGCAATATTCCGCGCGCCTTGTTGCTTTCCATTGGGCTTGTGGCCTGTCTATATCTAATGATGAACCTGTGCATTCTCGCAGTTGTGCCATGGCGGGAGATGTTGCAGGCGGGGCGAAATAACAGCGGCTTGTATGTTGTGTCGTTGTTTATGCAGCGAGTGTATGGGGCGTGGGCGGCGCGCCTTGTGACTGGGTTGGTGATTGTGGCGGCATTTGCGTCTGTTTTTTCGTTGATGCTGGGGTACTCGCGGGTTCCTTATGCGGCGGCACGTGATGGAAATTACTTTCGAGTTTTCGCGAAGCTGCATCCGGAACATCGCTTCCCGCATATTTCGCTGCTGGCGTTGGGGGTGGTTGCCGCCGCATTCTGCTTCCTCCAATTGAAGGATGCGATTGCGGCATTGGTTGTAATTCGAATCGTCGTACAATTTATTGTTCAGGCCGCCGGAGTAATCGTATTACGAGTACGGCGACCGGACTTGCCACGGCCGTTTCGCATGTGGTTTTATCCGCTGCCGGCGCTAATCGCGATTGCGGGGTTTTTATTTATTCTGTTCAATCGCGAAAATGCTTTACGCGAGGTGCGGTACGCGGTCGTAATCTTGTTGGTTGGGATTTTGATTTATATGATTCGAGCATGGCGGGGGCGGGAGTGGCCGTTTGCTGCGACGCGGTGATTAATTCTTGCTGGTGAGAACGCTGGGATATACATGGAAAGATTTCGTTGTGCTGGCGAAATGCATAGGTTCTTCGCTTCGCTCAGGATGACAGAGTGAACACACACGGAGACACAATATGAGAAAAAAAATTAATATTTTGATTTTGTTTGTAGTTGCTTTATCGGCTTGCGCTGCAAACGCGCAGATGAAGAAATCGAAAGAGGAACATCGCAGCGTCTCGCAGGTGTTGGATCATAGCATCACGAACGTCGAACACGAGTTCGACTCTGCCGCGGAAGCCATGCCGGAAGACAAGTTTGGGTTCGCGCCCACCGATGGTGAATTCAAAGGCGTGCGCAATTATGGCGACCAGATTAAGCATGTGGCTGCGGTGAATTACATTTTTGCTGCTGGGATTCTCGGCGAGAAAGTTCCTGTGGATACGGGCGACGAATCCGGCCCGGCAGCGATGAAGTCAAAGGCGGAAATTTTGGCTTATTTGAAAGATTCGTTTGCTTATGTGCATAAAGCGATTGCTACGATCACGGAAAAAAATGCTGTCGAGCCGATGAAGAGCCCGTTTGGCGAGGGTTCGGTGACACGCTTGGGTCTGGCGACCAGCGTCTCCGCTCATTGCTCCGATCATTATGGGCAGATGGTGGTGTATCTGCGCATGAACGGAATCGTACCACCCGCTAGCCGGTAGTGTGGACAAATTAACGCGTCGATACCGTGTGGCGGGCTCCGCGCTCCGCGATTGAGGTTAGCAGCAACTCTGCACCGAATCCGCTCTTTTGCAGATGCTCGGCGATGATTTTTTTTGCCTTCTGCGCCGAAGCATTCGGATCCAGGAAAACCAGCACCGATGGCCCTGCGCCGCTCAGGACTGCTCCCAAAACGCCGGAGTTCCCGGCTAATTCTTGCAGGCATGGCAGCAGCGGGCATAGCTGAGCGCGGTGTGGTTGATGAATGCGGTCATGGAGCGCGGCGGCCAGCAGGTCACGCCTGCCTTGCGTAAAGGCTGCCAGGAGCAACATCGAGTTTTGGATATTCACTACCGCATCGGCACGGGAATACTGATCGGGCAACACGCGGCGGGCTTCTTCCGTGGCGAGTGGATCATCTGGAATTGCCAGCAGCAGCGGCCACTTCCCTTTTGGACGAATCGAGGCCACCAGCGCTTCCGATTCTCCCGACATGCGGGCTACGGTGAGTCCGCCCATCCAGGAGGCGGAGGCGTTATCAGGATGGTGCTCGCGGCGGGACGCTTCGCCGATGATCTGCGAGTCCTTCCAATGCAAGCGGCCGAAATGATTGGCCATGGCGATCCCGGCGAGGCGCGCTGCGGCTGACGATCCGCAGCCTTTGCCGATAGGAATGTCGTTCTTGATGCTTAAGGATAGAGGTATTGGCTCCCCGCCGCGGGCTTGCAGGATTTCGCGGTAGGTTTGAAAGATGAGGTGATTGTCGACCGCTTCGCAAATCTGGGCATCTCTGCCTTGGGCTTTTATCGAAAAATCTGGCGCCGGACGAGCATCGATGGTGATGTAAAGATTCATCGCCAGCGCGGCGGCGTCGAATGCTGGGCCCAAGTTGGCGGAGGTCGCCGGTAACGATAAGTGCAGCGGCTTCGGGGCTTTCTTCTTAGGCATTCGGCTCGGACTTTTCTGCCTTTTCCAGAGTCTCGATCACCGCGTCGAGGTTGGCATCGAGTACGATCGGCGGATGGCACAATGGTTGCAGCGCGGCGTGCGCCCGGTCTTCTGCCGCGTCGGCGAACAGATCGCCACGATGGAATTCCATGGTGTAGTCCGGATCTTTCAGCAGATTTCCGGTGAGGATGAGAACAACGGTCTCGTTCTTTTTTACGAAACCACTTTGGAGAAGCTTCTTCAATCCGGCCAGCGTGACCGCTGAAGCGGGCTCGCAGCCGATTCCCTCCGCACCGATCTCGGCTTTTGCTTGGGCGATCTCGATCTCGCTTACCTGTTCGCACGTGCCTTCGGTTGCCCGGATCACCTTCACGGCTTTTTCCCAGGATGCGGGGTTTCCGATGCGAATCGCCGTGGCGCGGGTTTCTGGTTGCACGCTGACGAGATGCTCGCCGTTGGCTTCGCGGAGAGTACGAACCAGTGCATTGGCTCCTTTCGCTTGAATTACTGAAAGTTTTGGCAGCCGCGAGATTAGATTTATCTCCAGCATTTCAAGCAGCGCTTTGCCGATGGCAGAACTGTTACCGAGATTTCCGCCGGGGACGATGATGTGATCCGGAACCTGCCAATCAAGTTGTTCCAGCAGTTCGAACGCTAAAGTTTTTTGTCCTTCCAGGCGGAAGGGATTGATCGAGTTCAACTGATAAACAGGGGCGCTGCGTACGAGTTCCTGCAATAGTCGAAGACAGCCATCGAAATCAGTGCGAAGCTGGCAGGTGAGCGCGCCGTAATCAAGCGCCTGTGAAAGCTTGCTCCAGGAAATTTTGCCTTCTGGAACCAAGACAAGGCTGCGCATCCCGCCGCGCGCGGCATATGCGGCCATCGAAGCGGAGGTATTTCCGGTGGAAGCGCACGCGACCCAGCGGTATCCGGCTTGACGCGCGAAAGTTGCGGCCACGGTCATACCGGTGTCTTTGAAAGAGCCGGTCGGGTTCATTCCTTGATGCTTGGCAAACAGATGAGTAACGCCGGTGTCTCGTGAAGCGCGAGTTAGTTCGTAGACCGGAGTGTTCCCTTCTCGCAGCGTGACAACTTGCTGCCCTGAATCAGGTGTGGGGAGCAGTTCGCGGAATCTCCATACGCCGCTCAGATCGAGAGGAGAATTGGACGAACGACGTTCCCGCCAGAGTGTCTTGAGGGCATCGGCGTTTAAGGAATTCGTTGTCCACGAAGGATCGGTAATTTCTAGCAGGTTGCCGCATTGCGCGCAGCGAAAGTTCTCGCCCGCACTGGTTGCCGTTGACGCGCAGCCGATGCAGCGAAAAACATACTTGCTTTTCGCTGCGGGCGGAGAACTCTGGTTGTCAGATTCTCGATTTGAGGTAGCGGAGGGCGGCATGCAATCGAACTACTTTTCGCCTCGTAAGTATTGATCGTTACGGTTGATCCAGTCGGCGCGCGGCGGGGTGAATACGTCGAGGTCGACGGTGTCTTCCATGGCCTCGGCTTTGTGCGGCATGTTCGAGGGGATGCAGAGAACTTCGCCGGCGTGGACCACAATCTCTTTGCCAGCGATCCAGAATTTCAGCGCGCCATCGAGGATATAGGTGATCTGCTCGTTGTGATGGCTGTGTTCGGGCACGATGCAGCCTTTCTTCAAGAGCACGCGTGCCAGCATGATTTCCTGCCCCACGACGAACTGGCGCTGCAGGAGCGGATTCAGCTCTTCCAGTGGGATGGTATGCCACGGGATGTATTGCAGTTCGGTTGTAGCCGCCGCACGTTTCGTGACTGCATGCTTTGCGCGCGAGGGTGTCTTCGCACTCTTCTTGGCTGCGCGTTTTGCTGTGCCTGCTTTTATTTTCGATCGACGCTTTTTGGTCGCCATTCCATCCTGCCCGAAGCTGGTTTAATGCACTCTGCCTTCGTAAAGCTTGACTGCGTTGTCGTGAAGATAGCCGTGCGCCAGCTCAAGAGCGCGGTTTTCACTGATTTCATTTTCCGAGATCATCTCGGCCAAGGCCGCGGCCAAGGCCATGCGCGACGACTGCGCGCCCAACCAGTAACTCTCTTCCGCGCCCAGCACTTCATTGTACGGGAAACAGTCGGTTCCGAAGGTGATCTTGTCGGGGAAGGTTTCCAGCCACATTTTCAGCGTGTCTTTGAAGGCGGAGGGATATTGCGCCAGTTCGCCAAACGAGGAATCAAGGTAAACGTTCTTCATTGCGGCCAGCCAGACAGCTTCGCGCTCCAGCGGATAGCCGCCGTGGATCATGACGAAAATCGTGCTGCGATAACGCGGGTCGCGGAGCACGGTTTCCAGATTCATGATGTTGCTCTTCGAAAGATTGAAGTAGTCGCCGATGCCAACCGCGGTGTGAATATGCACGGGCAGGTGCAGGCGTCCGCCTTCGAGAATAAGGTAGCGGAAGATGAAATCCTGGAAGGTGCGATATTCCTTCTCGCTGGGGATGCCACCGTTCACATAGCGGCGGTAAAGATCGGCAACCTTTTCGCGACTTGGATCGCCGAAAGTTGTGGGGCGGAAGTAGGCTACCTCAAACTTCATCGCGATGCCGCCTTTGCCGCGGTTGTTTTCCAGCACGCGGCTGATGAACTTCAGGTAATCGTCGAAATCGACGGGGAGTTTAGTGACGTTCTCCTGCTGCATCCAGCGATGCAGCATTTTTTCTTGGAGAGGAATGTAGACACCTTCATCCGGATTGCGGGCGGTTTCGCGGGTGTTGTCGAACGGCCACATGAAGGAATCGGCGAAGAAGACCCACGGGAAACGCTTGGGGTCGAGATAATCCGGCATCATAGCGCGGTTGGCCACGGAGCTTTCAGTGTTGATCTTGTCGAGAATATTGTCGAAATAGGCGGTGCCAGAGTATTGCTTTTTTAATTCCGCCTTTTTCGCAACCAGCCACTTGGCGTGATCGGGTGTGAGATCGGTGTAGGGATATCCGAAGAGCGCTTTGGCGGCGGCGATTAACTCCGGGTTATCGTCGCGGGTGCGGAGCGCTTCGCTGGCGTCGGGAGGCGCGGCCATGGCATCGACGTCGGGATCGTCGGAAAAACCGGGGTGGGCGTGGTGGTCGAAGGCGGGGATTTTTTCGATCTGCGGGAGCAGGCGTTGGTAGATTTGCTGCACGTCGGGACCGGGGAACGGGCGGGCTTGGGCTGCGCATTGCGTGGAGAGCGCAGTTGCAATGGCTCCGGTCCAGAGTATTGGCAATAATTTTTGTTTCATTCTCGGCTGGCTTTCCTTTTGTGGAGGTTCCGGCTCACTTCGCTCGCCGGGACAGCCGAGGCGGCTGTCTCCCACACAGTCCTTGCCACTTGGTTCTTGCACATATTCATTTGCTATTTTGCCGCATTCATCGTCCTACCGGGCTTCCCTGCCATGCTGCTGAGGCTTTCATGATTCTCTCGGCGGCTTCTTTTAGATTGGCTACTGAGGAGGCGAAGGAGAAGCGGACGAAACGTTTTCCTGACGGCCCGAATGCTGCGCCGGGAATGGCCGCAACGCCCGCATCATCCAAAAGAATGCGGCAAATTTCTTCCGCGCTTATGCCCGTCCCTTCAATATCAACCCATGCGTAGAACGCGCCTTCGGGAGCCTGGCTGCGGAAGCCGGGAACCCGATTCAAGTCGCGGACGAATTGATCGCGGCGTCGGGCGAACTCGGCGACCATGCGCGGCGTGTTCCCTTCCTTATCGCGCAGGGCATCGATGGCGGCGTATTGGGTGAATTCGGCGACGCAGGTATAGCTGTTGATGGCCATCATGGCCAGCGCTTCCGTCACTGCCGGTGGCGAGACTGCGTAACCCAACCGCCAACCGGTCATAGCAAAACTTTTTGAGAAGCCGTCGATGATTACAGTACGCTCTTCCATGCCGGGATAGCGCAGCATGGAGAGGTATTCGCCATCGTAGAGAATGCGCGCATAGATTTCGTCGGAGAGCACCCAGAGGTCGTGCTTGACGGCTAGTTCGGCGAGGCCGCGCTGAACGGCATCGGTGTAGACGGTGCCAGTCGGGTTTCCCGGGGAGTTCGTGATGAGCATCCGGGTGCGGGGTGTTATTTTGGCGGCGACTTCTGCCAGATCGGGCTGAAAGTGATTGCGCGATGACAGTTCGAACGGCACGGGAACGGCGCTAAGGCCGAGCGTGATCGATGGATAACCGGGAAATCCGGGATCGGGATAGAGAACTTCGTCGCCCGGTTCGAGCAGGGCCATCATGGCGAAAAATAAAATCGCTTTGCAGCCGGGAGCGATGACGATGTTCGAGCCTTCCACTGTTGTAATGTTGCGGGTTCTTTGCAGATATGCGGCGATTTCCTGGCGCAGCGCGGGAAGGCCGGCTACGGCGCAGTAACGGTCTTTGCCTTCGGCCAGGGCTTTGTTTACCGCATCGATTACCGATTGGCCGGGATGGAAATCCGGTTCTCCCAGCTCGAGATGAATGATGGAACGCCCTTGCGCTTCCAGTTCTTTGGCGCGGGCAAAGACGGACAACGCGCCTTCGCCGCTCATGACTGACATTCGAGATGCTATGGATCGCATATTTTCTGACGTTATAAACCTTTATACATGCCGCCATCTACGAGCACGGTTTGGCCTGTAATGTAGGACGCTGCTTCCGAAGCGAGCCACACGATGGTTTCGGCGACTTCGCGCGGTTCGCCCAGACGCTGGAGCGGAGCATCCGCGGCCCAGCCATCGAAGATTTCCTGCTGACTTTTGCCGGAGGCCGATGAGCGGGAGGCTGCCAGTTCCTTCAATCGATCCGTGGCCGTGAAGCCGGGGCCGACGTTGTTTACCAGAATTCCGTCTTTGCCGAATTCGTTGGCCAGGCTTTTTACCAGGCCGACTACGGCGGCGCGGACCGCGTTTGAAAGCACAAGGTCGGCCACCGGTTGCTTGGTTGTGATAGACGTGATCGTGATGATGCGGCCCCAGCGCTTTTTCTGCATATGGGGAATCACTTCGCGTGCAAAATAGACGTTGCTTAAAAAATTTACGTTGATTGCGTGCTGCCAGTCTTCGAGATTGGTGGAGAGAAATCCCTTGGCTGGCGGGCCTCCGCCGTTGATGACGCAAATATCGACGCTGCCAAATGTGTTTGCGACTTGAGCTACAAAGCGTTTGACTGCCGCTGCATCCCTAACGTCGAAGGCTTCCGCTATTACTTCTACTTTGTAGTCTTGCCGGATCTTCTCCGCGGCGGATTGCAATGCCTGCTGGTTGCGCGCGCACATGGCTACGCAGCAGCCCTCGGCGGCAAAGGCTTCGGCGGTGGCGCGTCCAATGCCCTGGCTGGATGCTGCTACGAGTGCGACTTTGCCTTTCAATCCCAGGTTCATGAAGTCGGAATTATAAATGGTCGACGATGAATCCCCGTGCTTGGCGGGGTTCCTTTTGCGCGATAATCTTAAGGTCTGCGAGGGAAATTCATGAAGCGCACTCCTCATATTGAGACCAAGGCGGTACGCGGCGCCGCGAACCTGGATAAAAAGAACGGACCGCTGGCTACGCCGATTTATCAGACTTCCACTTTTGAAGTTACGGATAACGAAGAACAGCTTCGCACTACCGGTAGCGACAGCTACTACACGCGCTATGGCAATCCCACCAATACCGTGGCTGAGAAGACCATTGCTGCGCTCGAAGGCGTGGATGCTGCGCTGACTTTTTCGTCGGGTATGGGCGCGGTTACGACGACGATCATGGCGTTGCTCAAGGGCGGCGACCATATTGTGGCGCAGCGCGACATCTATGGCGGCGTGATGAAATTTTTGTCGCTGTGGCTGCCGAAGATGGGAATTGAAACTACTTTTGTCGACACCCCGGACTATGAACAGCATGCGCGGGCAATTCGGGCAAACACGAAGCTGTTGTATGTCGAGTCCCCAACCAATCCCCTGCTACGCGTGGTCGATTTCAAGAAAATAGCCGCGCTGGCGAAGCAACATGGGCTGATTGGCATGATTGACGCCACCTTCGGCACGCCGGTTAATCAGCATCCGGCGGAGTATGGGATCGATCTGGTGATGCATTCCGGTACGAAATATCTCAGCGGGCACACGGACTTGATTTGCGGCGTGGTAGCGGGACGAAGTGAACTGATCGACAAAATCCACGAGACTCGCACTACGCTGGGCAATTGCATGGACCCACATGCTTCATGGATGCTGGTGCGCGGGTTGAAGACGCTTTCAGTACGCGTGGCGCGGCAAAACGAGAATGCGCAGCGCGTGGCGAAGTTTTTATCGGAACACGCTAAGGTGCGCAGGGTGCACTATCCGTTTTTGAAGTCGCATCCGCAGTATGGGTTGGCGCACGAGCAGATGAGCGGCGGCGGCGGGATGGTCAGCTTTGAAGTGGAAGGAACGGGGGAAGATGCGCGGCGTGCGACCGAGGCGATGCGGCTGTTCACACTGGCACCTAGTTTGGGCGGAGTCGAGTCGCTGGTTTCGATTCCGGTGCTGACTTCCCACTTGACAGTCGCGCCGGAAGAGCGCAGGAAAACCGGCATTACCGAACAGTTGATCCGGCTCTCGGTGGGGATTGAAAATATTGACGATCTGATCGCGGATTTGGAGCACGCGCTCGAAGCGGTGCGCGCTTCGGAACGCGTCCCAGTTAGGTAGTCATCATAGGCCCCATAATCAAGGCGCGAACCTCAGGGGCTGACGCGTGCGTGAGAATTGTTCTTCCCCCTCCGGGGCCTGTTCCGCTCACACTTCTGTACCCACGGCTTACGCCGTGGGCTGCATTCTTACGCCGCTTCGCGGGCTTCATCACGCTTTTAAGCTGGCAATCTAGTTCTCACGCACACTCTGGAGCCCTGCTATCCACATTTCCCTTCTCTCATTTTCCTTCCAAAGTCACTCATTTACACAACGTTGGATAGCTTCTAGAAAATAAATTTCAGTGCCAGCTGCATGATGCGTGGCAGGTGCGTTCCTGCCGAGCGCAGATACGCATTGCCTGCGCACGAGGCATCTCCAGCAGAGAATGGCGCTGCCGGCCCGTAGCAAGCCAGAGTGTTCGAAATGGTTCCCCGGCCTGAGTTATCTGCAGCTGACCCTGCATCACCGCCGAGCCAGTTGTACTCCACATGATTGAAGACGTTGAAGGCTTCCGCGCGGAACTCGAAATACTTGCTCTCGGTCACGGGGATGTGCTTCAACAGCGCCATATCGAAGTTCGTTCGCCATGGATTGCGGAGGATATTTCGGCCGGCATCGCCGAAGGAAAGTCCGGTGGGCAACGTAAACGCCCCTGGGTTATAAAGCAACGGTCCGAATCCCGAGAGGTTGCCTGCCAGCGGACTGCCAGCGACACCCTGATGTGGGTTGGAAATCACATCGGGGTACGAGCCGGCGGTCGCGAAATCGTTGCCGACTCCAGCATTATCGGCAGTTGCAAAAAAGCCCTCATTATAGACGCTGAAGGGAGTGCCGCTCTGAATCAGGGTAATACCGGACCACTGCCAGCCACCCAACAGCATATTCGCCAGACCTTTTTCCTTGAAGAACGGCTCGTCATAGACATAGGCGATGGTGAAGTTGTGCCGTTGGTCAAAGTTGGAACTGGCACGATAGGCGTTCAGGTTGTAGGCATTTACGAAGCCGGTGTCGTTGTAATCGGAGGAATCGTCGATGGAGTGGCTGTATGTGTAAGATGCGTTGAGCTCCAGCCCGCCGATGTTGTGGCGTAAAGTGGCTTCCAACGCGTTGTAGTTTGAAGATCCACTCTCGTCTTTGCGCTGGATATCGCCGATACCGGAAAAGGGACGGAAAAAGTTTGCGCTATTTCCGCACGCTACGAATAGATTCACCGCAGCTCCGGAAGGCGGCGCGCCATTGACTCCGGCAGTATATGGAATCGGTGTACCGTAGGAGGTTACGGCGTTCGTTGGTACGCCATACGCATCCACCGTATCGACTCCGTTCGAAATATTGCTGCAGTCGGAGGCGCTAATCACTTGCCCGGGGGCGTAAGGGTTTTGACCGGCGGGCACAGGATGGATCTGGTTGTACTCGAAAGAACGACTCAGATGCACACCAGCACTCCCTACATAGGAGATAGTTGCGACGGTGCTCTTGCCAATATCGTGCTGAATGTCGAAGTGCCATTGCTGCATGTAGGGCCAGACTGCTTTGTTCGGCAACGACACGAATTGCAGAGGAGTGCTGGTGGCCCCGGCAGCGCCAAGCAGGCTGGAATTCAGGCAGTCGTAGCCCGTGGTTCCACCGCAAGTGGCCGCTGAAATCGGGTTTGGGGTGCTTGTAGTGGGCGTGCTCTTGCTGTATGGCTCCAAAGCTTCGGTGTTCGATTCGTTGCCGTTGGTGTGTTCGAAGAAGATGCCGTAGCCGCCACGAATCGCCCATTTACCATCGCCTTTGGGATCGAAAGCAAATCCGATGCGAGGGGCCGGATTCCACCAATGATTCTTTAAACATCCTGTAGGAACTCCGGGTGTGACGCCGCAATCGACCCAGCCGTTATAGGGGTTTCCGTCAACAAGTCCGGTCGACGGATCTACGCTGCTGTTCCCGGCCACAAAGAAATTGGGATCGAAATTCCAAGCCAGATTGTTTTTCTCGCGGTACGTTCCGTAGAAGCTGAGACGAACCCCGAGGTTCAATGTCAGACG
Source organism: Candidatus Aquilonibacter sp. (assembly GCA_035486715.1). Taxonomy (GTDB): domain Bacteria; phylum Acidobacteriota; class Terriglobia; order Terriglobales; family Acidobacteriaceae; genus Sulfotelmatobacter. The sequence goes on along the minus strand of DATHMV010000063.1, from coordinate 14,795 downwards.
CCTGGTTGCGTGCCAGTCATCCTGGAAGAACGTTTCGTAGATCCTGTATTCCTCGTGCATCTTGAGCGCAGCGCCTTGCTGCGTATAGGTGGAGATATTTCCCAGCAACAAGTCGGCGAAAGAATTTCCGCTGGACACTGGGCTTGTGCTGTTGAAGAACAACTGTCCGTTCACACCGTAAGTTGGTTGCGGAATTTCATTTTTGTGGGCATCCACGACATAGGCACCGAACTGAAGGTTGTGCGGGCCGACGATTTTTGTGATGTTGTCGCGATAGGTGAAGGTCGGGTTCGAATTTAACGGGCCGTTGGGCACGTAACCGGGATCTTCAGCAAAGCCGCCGCCGAATTCGCCTCCAGCGACGCTGATGCCGGGAACTTTGCCGCCGTAGCCGTTGTTATAGAGTCCGACCGCCGGGAAGTTACTTGGGCGCTGCCAAGGGCCGGTAAGATTCGTGCTGATATGGTCGGTGGTATAGCTGGCGACAAATTCGTTTAGCAGCGTTGGTGAAATATTGGCGGTAAGGTGCGCGACCATGCTTACCCCAGGATTGTTGAAATTCGTTTGGATGGTTGGAAAGGTTGTGCCGTCTGTCCATAACGGAACCGGGTATTGTTCGTTCCATGAATCGTGAATGTAGCGGAAGCTCACGCGAACCTTATCCGTTACATTCTGGTCGATCTTAAACAACTCCTGCCGCCATCGCATGGGTAACGTGGGGGTAGCGAACCAGGTATCGAGCGTGCTGCCCAGTGCTCCTGACGCAATGTTTGGCTGTGGGATCATCGCGATCAGCGCGTTAGCCACTATCGGATTCGCGATTGGCACCTGATTGCTCGGGTATGTAGCGTAGGTCGGAATGGCGGTGCCGAAGCCTTGATCACCATCGAAAACAGTCCCCACCGATCCAGGAGTCGGGCAGTTCGGGTTGTAGGGAACAGTTGTAAAGTTGGCGTCCGCAGTCTGGAAGGGAGTGCCCGCAGCCGGGCATTGATCGCTGAAATTTCCGTTCCGCTCGTTTACGGTTGGGACCGGAGTAGATGAAAAGAATCCCGAAGCCGGCGTCAGTTCCCGCCGCCACTCTTCCGACCAGAAGAAAAATGTTTTCTGCTTGTTGGTGTTGTAGTGGCCGGGAATATAAACCGGACCACCGATGGTGAAGCCAAAATCGTTCTTTTTATATTCCGGAACTGAAGATTCAAACTCGGGCGTGGCATTGAAATCGTCGTTACGCAGGAATTCGTATAAGTCGCCGTGAAAGCTGCTGCTGCCGGATTTGGTTTCCACCTCCACCGTGCCTGAGCCGTTGCGGCCGTATTGAGCGCCGAAGTTGGAGGTAAGTACTTTTACCTCGGCGATGGCATCGATGCTCGGGTAAACGTTCAGGGTCTGGTTGCTACCGTTGTCGAGCGCGTCGCCGCCGTCGATTTCGAAATTGTTGTATTCGGTGCGGCCGCCGTTGATGCTGAAGGCCACCGTGGTTGCGCCGGGCTCGCCTTCGTCGTTACCGGATTGATCGGTTACACCGGGCGATAGCGCAACGAGCTGGGTAAAGTCGCGGCCATTAAGTTCGAGTTGGCTGATTTCTTTGCCACTGACCGTATTACCCAAATCGGAGGACTGCGTTTCGACTTGCGCTACATCGGCACCCTGGACCACGACTTCGGTTGTGATTTCGCCGATTTGCAGACTCACGTTGACGCGCGCTTTCTGGGCGATGTCGAGCTTTACGCCCTTCGCTTCGTACTTCTTGAATCCAGTCGAAGTCACCGTGATGTTGTAGCTGCCGATGGGAAGAGCGGCAAAAAGAAAATCTCCACTTTCGTTGCTCACCGCGGTGCGCGCGATACCGTGTTCCGTATTCCTGACCTCGACCTGCGCCTTGGGGATCGCAGCTCCGCTGGAATCAGTGACTGTGCCGGTGATAGAGGCTGTGTCCTGAGCCCAGGCCGTTGTTGCAAAAATCAGGCTGAAAACAAGTACTGCGATTCGCGGCCGCACTCGAAAAGATTTCATGGTCGATTTATCTCCCCAGCGAAGGTTCACATCCCGGCATTCTTCCTGCAACTATCGGCAGCCGCTAAAAAACCGATCACTTGCATCGGCAAATCGCTGCCATGGAACGTTTATTAAAACGTATGAATAGAGCCTTTCGACGTATGCATAGTGCTTTTAATCTATATCCGCTGTCAAGAAAAAAAGGCGGCATTCAAAATGTTCAAAGATATTCAAATCGAAGTATTGACGGGAAAGCGAGTTGTCGCGTGGCGAATGTCACCTTACGCCGCGGGTCGATTCCCGCACTACCAGTTCCGGCGGCACTTTGCGGTGGTTGGCACCGACTTCGCGCTTTTCCAGAACGGACTTGATCCCCTCCAGCACAACGCTTACGGCGTCCGCACCCATGGCTTCCATAGGCTGGCGTATCGTGGTTAGCGGCGGCGTGTAGAGTGCCGAGGCAGCTACATCGTCGAAGCCAATTACGGAACAATCGTCGGGCACGCGCAGGTTGCTTTTGCTCAAAGCTCGGATGGCACCGAAGGCGGTCATATCGTCGAAGGCCAAAAGAGCCGTGAATTGGCGCTTCTGCTTCAGCAGGTCCTCGGTCAGCTTTTGACCCATTTCGAAGCTGGAGAGCGGGTCGCGCGATTCCGGCAAATCGACGATGAGCCGGGAATCGAGTTCCAGCCCTCGCTCTTTGGCGCATGAGCGAACGCCGCGCCAGCGCGGGGAGCTATCTGCCAGCGTTTTTGGCCCGCGGATAAACGCAATCTTGCGATGGCCCAGCGAATGCAAATGCTCAAGCGCAAGATAGCCGCCGACTTCATTGTCGACGATTACCGAACTCATGGCGTCGCCTTTGAGTTCGCAGCCGATCAGCGCCGTGGGAATGCTGCTCTTTTCGAGATCGGCGAGCAGGTTGATGTCGAGGAACAGCCAGTTGGCCAGCACTACCAGGCCTTCGATGCGGCGATCAAGCAGCATCTCGAGATAGCGCTCGAAGCGGCTGCGCTCGTTGTGAACGTCGGTGAGAATTGGCAGGTAGGAAGCCTGATAGAGACTATTCTCGATGCCGCGCAGCACCAGCGTGCAGTAGGGGTCGGTCATGTCGAATACCATGACGCCGACCGTATGGCTGCGCTTGCTGCGAAGGGCCCGGGCAAATTGATTGGGACGGTAGCCCAGTTTTTCCGCGGCGCGCTCGATGCGTTTTTTTGTGACGGCGGGAATGTAACGCGCCAATGGCGCGTCATTCAACACGATCGAAACCGTGGTCGAAGAGAAACCGCTCTCTTTGGCTACATCGCGAATCGTGACCATCTGGGCGCTGCCTTTGCGGTGCCGAACTTTCTAAGTTCTTACTTCTCGCCTCTGCTTGAATTTATTGCGGAGGTTGGCGGACACTACAGCAGAGAGTTGAGATCAGTGTCAAGAGCGTACATTCGCTGGGGGTTTTTGTGGCTGCTGTTTACAGCGGGCGCGGCGGGATTTTTGCCGGCGCAGAATTCAGTGCCGAAAGCATCCGGTAACTCGGCAAATCCAGCATCTACAGGCGCTTCCAGAGCATCGAGGGATCCGGCGCAGCTTTTCCAGGCTGGCCAGGATGCGCTGAACGCAAACCGATTATCCGAGGCAGAGAATGATTTTCGGGAAGTGATTGCGCTCAATCCGCAGATCGGCGGGGCCTACGCTAACCTTGGCGTGGTTTATATGCGGCGTAAGCAGTGGCCGAAGGCAGTGGAAGCGCTCAAGAAAGCCGAGCATCTGATGCCACAGGTTGCGGGTATTCGCCTGAACATTGGGCTGGTTTATTTTCGACAAAATCAATTTCTTAAAGCTATTCCAGTTTTTGAATCCGTGGTCCGCGATCAGCCCGATGCCGTACAGCCACGGCACCTGCTGGGGCTTTGTTATTTTTTTGACGAGCGCTGGACCGATGCTGCGCATACGCTGGAACCGCTGTGGACACAGGAATCCGCGCAGTTGAGCTATTTATATGTGCTTTCGATTGCGGCTCATCGCGCGGGATTGAAAGATCTCGACGAGAAGGCGACGACGCAGCTGGTCAAAATCGGCGATGGCTCGCCTGAATTTCATTTGTTCATGGGCAAAGCTCATCTTAACCTTGAGCAATATGATCTGGCCCTGGCGGATTTTCAAGCGGCGGCGCAGGCGAATCCTAAACTAACTTTTGTTCACTTCAACCTCGGGCTTGCCTATTTGAAAAAGCAGGATTACGAGCACGCGCGCGATGAATTTCTGCAAGATGCAGCGGTCGAACCCGATCTGGCGTTCAATTACGACGAACTCGGAGATGTTTACTCGCTCATGCAACAGGACAGCGATGCCGAGAAAAATTATCGCGAGGCGCTGCGGCGCGATCCATCGTTGCTCAATTCTTACTTTGGCCTGGCGAAAGCGTGCCTGCGCATGGAGAAGTATAAAGAGGCTTTAAACGCGATTGACCCGGCTGAGAAGCTCGATCCGGGGCGCACGGATATCCATTACGTAAGAGGACAAATTCTGCTACACATGGGGCGCAAAGAAGAGGGGCGCAAGGAACTGGAGACTGCTGTCCGCATTGACAACGAAAAACGCGCGGAGCGGCAGAAGCAGGTGGAAACTGGAACGGTTCCCTCCCCTGAATTGTTGCAGGACGATCAATAGCCTGCGCTCTTGAGTTGTTTTCTCGTTCAGGCCTAATCCCGCATCCGGCCTGGCATCTGAGAGTTTATTGACAAGCTTCGGCGTTCCATACCATACTCGCGTGCAAGCTGCGTAGGCCCGACGGGAAGACCCTACGCTGGGGCGAGTGAATTTTCTGCGAAAACTTCTCCGCCGCCGAGTGTTTTTACGCCCAGTCGGGTTCACCGTGTCATCACAGGAGGATCCTCGTGTCGAAATCATCTGCCACTTCTAGCCGGAGCTATGCCTTTTGCGCGTTTTCTTTTGTTGCTGTGGTTGCGGTCGCGCTGATTCTGCTGACTCCGGCGCAACGTTGGCAAGCGCCTAGAACTTCACCGCATTCTCTTTTTTCCGCTGTTTCGGGGTCGAAGGCTATGGCTCCTACGGCGCAGGATCGGCTTCGGGCCAGCTACGCGGCGCTGCCGCTTGCGTTCGAACAGAATGTTGGGCAGACCGATAGCCAGGTGCAGTACATGGCGCGCGCGAATGGATACAAACTTTATCTAACCTCCTCACAGGCCATTTTCACGGTGCACAAGCATGGCGCAGATTCGGAAGTGCGGCGCATGATTGAGGATCGGCGCATTGGTCCGTCTGCGGTCAAGAAGATGTTGAGACGCCGTGCGCAAGAAAAATCAAAGAATTTGGTAGCCGCGGTTCACATGCGGATGTTGGGGGCGAATACAAACTCGCAACTTACAGCACAGGCGCCGCAATCAGGAAAAGTTAATTATTTTATCGGCAAAAACACTTCGACGTGGCATTCGAATGTTCCACTGTTTGGGCAGGTTCGGTACGAGAATCTCTATCCTGGCATCAATTTGGCGTTTCATGGAAATAATAATCAAACGGAATTCGACTATCTAGTTCGCCCCGGCGCGGATGCTGACCGAATTGCCCTTGGTTTCGATGGAGCACAAAAAGTCAGCGTGACTGCGGCTGGAGATCTGCTTCTCACAACGCAGGCGGGCCCGCTGGAAATACACAAGCCTATCGCTTACCAAGAAAAAAACGGAATGCGTAAGCTCGTCGAGGCAGGCTTTCAAATAGATCAATCGAATCGCGTAAAGTTTGCCCTCGGCGCTTATGACCATGGCCGCGCACTGGTGATCGATCCCACCGTAACTTATTCGACGTATTTTGGCGGAGATTTTGCTGACTACGGTCTCAGCATCGCTGTCGATGCGAGCGGCAATGAATATGTGGCCGGAGCTACCGATTCCGACACGATCCCGGGAGATTCTTCGGGCACGGACGCCGGAAGTTTCGATGTTTTTGTAACCAAAATAAGCTCTGCCGGCGTGCTCCAGTTCACCACACTTTTCGGCGGCAGTGGCGATGATTTTCCCGGCGGAATTGCGGTCGACTCTGCCGGAATTTATCTCAGCGGCACAACGGATTCCAGCGATTTTCCGGTGACTGCAGGTGTGGTGCAACCATTATTTCTGGGCGGAGTTAGCAACGGCGATAACGACGCATTTGCTGCGAACCTTGCCTTAAATGGCTCCTCCATCACTTGGGCGACTTATGTTGGTGGCTCCGACAGCGACTCCGGATTGGCAGTTGCCATTGACGGCGGCCACAACGTTTATGTGGTTGGGGAAACTTACTCCAACGACTTGGGCGGGGCTCCTGGCGGAGTCAATCCTTTGCCCAATGGGGGTGCTGTAAACCTCGGACTGGGTACTGGAGCCGATGATGGCTACATCGTGAAACTGAATTCCACCGGCACGGCATATGCCCTCGTTAGCTATCTGGGGGGTAGCAGTGGCGACTTGGCCACGGGGGTTGCCCTCGATCCCACCGGAAATATCTATGTTTCAGGTGAAACCATCTCAACCGACCTGCCGACAACACCTTCAAATGTAGTGCAGCCTCAATGCGGGACAGATGGGCAGTGCAATGCAAGCGGCGGTAATGTATTCGATGATGCGTTCGTCGCTGGCATTCCTGCGGCCCTCGGCTCTTACACGTACTTGACTTACTACGGTGGAAGCAACGTGGATGATGCTCTCGGGATTGCGGCTGATTCAAACGGCGATGCTTTTATCACGGGCAACACTTCCTCGACGGACTTCAAGACCGTGGGAACCCCTTTCCAAAGTTCTCTAGCGGGCGCGCAAAATGCTTTTGCTGTCGAATTAAACCCAACCGGTACGGCTGCGACTTATGGTACGTACCTTGGCGGCAACGGAACCGACTTCGGTCTCGGTATCACGCTGGATGGTTTTGGCAACATCTATGTAACCGGGCAAACCAGTTCCTCCAACTTCCCCATATTAAATCCAACACAACCTGGACTTAGCGGCAACACCAACACCGATGCATTTGTCACTGTCCTTAGCCCGAGCCAAGGTCTCGCATTGTTTTCGACTTATTTGGGCGGCGGTGGCGATGAGGATCAATTGGGAGGAGCGGTCGCGCTCGACTCATCCGCGAACATCTACGTCACTGGTGATACTGACTCAGGAAATGGTTCTACTTCAGCCTTTCCTACCCTCAACCCAGTTGCGGGGGGCTCCACTTATGGCGGCGGTACCTGCGTCAATTCTGATGGAACAAACGTACCGTGCCCGGATGCCTTCATCACGGCTTATAGTACAGCCACGGTAGCTGACTTCACCATGTCTGCCACCACTCCTTCGGCAGTCAGCCCTGGTACACCGGCAACTTCTACAGTAACTTTGACGTCCCTCAACGCTTACGCTTCGTCGGTCAACCTTACTTGCGGTGTAAGCGGAGGAGGCTCACCGGCCCCCACATGCAGTTTGTCACCGACTTCAGCGACGCCGGCAAATCCCGGCACCACATCCATGCTCACGATCACCACGACCGGCTCCAGCGCGGCTCTGGTGCATCCGGCAAAATTCTTTTATGCGATGTGGTTGCCGATTACCGGCATGTCGCTTATTGGGATGGCTTTGGGCTCGGCTCGCTCGCGGCACAAGAAACTGCTTGGTTTCCTAATGGTATTCGTGGTGATGGCTGTTCTCATTCTGATGCCGGCTTGCGGGGGCGGCAGTAGCAACAGTGGCGGTGGTGGAGGGGGTGGTGGCGGCTCATGTAGTGGCTGCACGCCTGCTGGAAGCTACACCGTCACGGTTACAGGAACGGGGAGCGATGCAGCCAGCACGACACATACCGCTACCGTGACTTTAACCGTCAACTAAAAATTGCTAAGAAGGCGAGGCCGTCTTTCCAGGCGGCCTTTGTTTTTTTCGGCACATGCGATTGGCGCGATGGCCCACTCTAGTCTAAGATTCTTGTTTGGATTTTGTCTGACCGCTTTCTAAGAAAATAATAGTGATTGGGCCAGCCGCGAGCGGTGTTCTTTCGCGCTCGGGCAGCGTTTGCGCCGTTGGAGGAATCGAAGGTAGTGAGTTCTCATCCCCGCATGGTGAATTTCAGGCTGGTATTACGACCATTTGTCTTTGCGCTATTGTTGGCGCTGTTTACGGCGGCCCACGTGTCTGTGGCGTACGGGCAAACTTTTACTCTGACGCCTTCGGCGCTTTCACCCTCGGCTGGCATCGATCCCGGTGGCAGTGCAACCGCGACTATCAACGTTCAAGGTTCTGGAGGGTTCAATAGTGCAGTTTCCCTGACTTGCACAGTTACGTCCTCCACGGTTACGTCCGACCTGCCTACCTGCCTTATCAGTCCGTCGACCGTAACTCCCGATGCGATTGCCGGTCTTACGCTCAGCACGATCGGCTCCACGCCTTCCGGCACATACACGATTACCGTTACCGGCACCAGCGGCTCCATCGTCGTGCCTGCTCAGTTGTTCCTCAACGTGATTGATGTTGAGCCGGATTACACTTTGACGGTATTGCGGACCATTAGCCCGACCACGGTGAACGCTGGAAATGGCGCGGAAGCAACGGTTACCGTGACGCCGCTTGGTACCTATACGGGCACGGTTACGCTTTCCTGCCTTTCGGTTACGCCTACAGTGATCGCATCCCCCATCTGCGCATTTAACCCGCCCAGCGTGCAGATCGGCAACAGCGTGGGCACAAACTCGATTCTCACTGTGAGCACCTACGGACCGACGAATAATTCGAAGCTTTGGTCACCACGCGAATTTTATGCTTTCGCGTTCATTGTTCCGGGGCTGGCATTGGCTGGTTTCGGGGTGGGCGGAGGCCGCAGGAAAAAAATGCTGTGGATTTTTATGCTGATGGCGGTGGCGTCGAGCCTGCTTTTACTGCCGTCATGCGGTAATACCAGCGGGTTGAATAATAACAACAGCCTGGTGACACCGAAAAATACTTACACGTTTACCCTTACGGGCGTGGATACGAATGGCGTTGCGCCCAGCAACTCCACCAGCAACAACGATCAGGCAACCGTTAGCCTTACGGTGAATTGAGACGCGGCTGATGTGCGCCCTGGCTTGGCGACGCGGCGCGAGGCACTCCACGGCAATTTGGACTCATTCGATTTCCGCTTTCGTTGCCGCGTTGTTGTTTGCCACTGCTTTTAGCCCGCTTGCTCAAGCTACGTCCAGCAAGACCAAAGCCCCACCTGCGGTGCGCTGGAGTGAGGACCTGCCGGGATGTACGTTCTCGACTACACAGGATGGCAAATATGAGTACGGCTTCTGGTCAGGAGATGAGGGCATTACGCTGGCGGTGGATGCGCGCGAGGTGCAGATTATACGGCATCGCATTGAGCCGATTTTTGGAGTGCGGTTGACGATCCGGTATCGCGGAACTGGCCGTATTGATGTTGATCCGGGCACGTTTACGCTGCAATTTATGAATCACTTCAAGGTGATCCGGCCGCCGATCGATCCCGACGATTACACGGAGAAAATTCAGAAAGACGCGGACGATCTGGATGACGAGACCCGGCGAATCGTCGCCAAGCATCCGGAGAAGCAGGAGACGCAGGATGCGCGGGAGCAGGAGTATCAGAAATCGGTGAGCGAACTTATCGAATTCCTGGGAAAGAACAGCCTGCGCGAGGCGCATCTGGATCATGGGAATTCGGAGGCGAGCGGGTGGGTATTTTTCAGCACCGATAACAAATGGATCGGCAAATGGAAGACGCAAGAAGAGTTTGTGCTGCGCCTTCCGCTGGATGGGAAAGTTTTTGAGTTCCCTTTCAAGCTTCCGCCCAAGGCGGGCGAACTGGTATTGCGCAAAAGGGAATGAGATGCGCTGGACTGAGCTGCGTTGAAGACTACAAACTGTTAGGACGCGGCGCGGCGATTCTGGCGATCCATTTCGGCGGCCTGGCGCTTTACGATGTCGCGCAAAGAAACCAATCCACGCAATTGTTTGCCTTCGACAATCGGCAGATGGCGGAAGCCGAATTCTTGCATGATGAAAAGGCACTCTTCCACAGTTTCATCGATTTGAACCGACCGGGGATTTGCGGTCATCACTTCAGAAACCGAGGTATGACCGGGCGTGCGTCCGACAGCTACCACGCGGTTCATGATGTCGCGCTCGGAGAAGATGCCGGCGAGTTCGCCATTGCGCAGCACGGGCAGGGCGCCAATGTTGTGCTCCATCATGAAGCGCGCGGCTTCGAGCACGGTGCTGGCAGCATCGACAGAATAAACTCTGCGGTCTTTCACTAGCTCACGGAGCGTTGCCATAAACAACTCCCTTCAAAGAGTCCCGCGAGGATGGGACAAACAGCCCGAGCCTCAGCGACCTGGCCAATCTAAGTGGAAAATACTGTAACACAGAACAATTCGGAACACGGCTTGGAAGGCCGAATTTAGGGAAAGACGACCTTTGGTAGGCCGCCTAGGAATGATTTTGCTGAGCTAGATAAATAATATTATTGCAAATGATTGAGACGGGCGGGAGACGCATCGGCTGCCGTGCTATCTCCACGCGGCTTGACAGAAACTACGAGATACTCGCGCTCCTTGCTGTCAAAACCTTCCACTCGCAGCAGCATTTTATTCTTGTCCAGGCGGAATTGCGCGTTTTGGCCGACTGGCAGCAAGAGGGGATGCTTATCGTCTTTAGGACGAATGCGGTAGAGAACTTGATCGGTCTGCACTACATATTCCTGGCAGAGCAGTTCGTGGGTCTTTCCTTGCTTGGCAACTTTTTCATCGGTGCCGCACTGGACCGAGTCCATCTGCAACAGTTTGCCATCGACATACGCTTTGGGCTCTTTGGCGTAAGCGGTTGCCGCTAACAAAAGCGACGCCAAGACGAGTGATTTGCTGCGCATGGATTCCTCCCCAATATTGCTTTATGTATTGTTTCTAATTTTGTGCGGAGAGGTTAGATTCCGTCGGGTATCGAACGAAGGTAACTTTCGGCGCTGAAAGACCAACGGGCGCGGATTTTTCAGCGCTCAACTATAAGTTCCAGGACTGTAAAAAATTCTGGATAGGAGATCGACGCGCTGTCACTGCCGCGAACCAGCGTATCTCCGTGTGCGCGCAGAGCAGCGATGCTGAAGGCCATGGCGATGCGGTGATCGCCGAAGGAATCGAGTTCAGTGCCATGAAGCGATTGCCTGCCGGGAATCTTCAGACCATCTTCGCGCTGTTCAAGTTGCGCGCCCATGGCGGAAAGATTGGTGGCGATGGATGCAATGCGATCCGACTCCTTTACGCGCAGCTCTTTTGCGTCGCGCACTTCGATGCCATTCTCGGTATAGGGTGCGATGGCGGCCAGCACGGGAATTTCGTCGATGAGCGCGGCAGTATCGGCTCCGGCGATGGTTGCGCCCTTCAGTTTTCCACCTTCCACTTGTAAAGTACCGACGAGTTCGCCATTGACCTCTTCGAGTTGAGTCACAGAAATATGGAGTCCTATCTGCATCAAAATATCGAGAAGGCGGGCGCGGGTAGGATTCATCAATAAGTTTGTGATGGTTAATTGAGAGCCGGGAAAAAGCGCGGCGGCACAAAGGAAGAATGCGGCGCTGGAAAGATCGCCGGGAATTAAAGCCTGAATGCCGCGCAGTTTCTGGCCGCCGCGAATGCTCGCTTCATTTCCTTTGCGTTCGAGTTGCGCGCCGAACGCTTTTAACGCAACTTCCCCATGGTCGCGAGTACGCAGCGGCTCTTCGATGAGCGTCTCGCCATCGGCCAGTAGTCCTGCGAATAGAAGACAGGTTTTTACCTGCGCGCTGGCGACTGGCATCTTGTAATGAATAGCTTTTAAATTTCCGCCTGTGATTTGTAAAGGTGGGCGGCCGTTCTGTGACTCAATTTTTGCTCCCATGGCGGTGAGCGGTGTGATGACACGCTCCATGGGGCGGCGAGAGAGAGATTCATCGCCAGCCATTTCGGCGGAAAACTTCTGACCCGCAACGATGCCGCTTAACATGCGGATGGTCGATCCGGAGTTGCCGCAGTCCAGCGGTTCGGTTGGGGCGTGCAATGCCAGCCCGCTTCCCTGCACTTCAATGGCATTTTCGCCGGTGCCGTTCTTGCTCTTGCGTTCCCATTTCACTCCCAGGGAACGCAGACAGCTGAGGGTGCTGGCGCAGTCCGCGCCGGTGGAATAGTTTTCCAGTTGGGAGGGCCCTTCGGCGATTGCCGACAACATGGCATAGCGGTGTGAGATCGATTTATCGCCGGGAAGACTTATGCTTCCTCGCAAAGAGCGTGCCGGGCGCACAACTACCTGAGATTCAGTTTTCATGCTGAGATTTAATATAGCGGAAGAGGAAGAGTGGTACGGACTGCCGCCGACTGATTTTATGCCAGAGCTTTGGCTTCGGCGGTTGCTTCACGCAGCACGTCCGCGGGAACTTCTTTCAGCGCCACGCTGAACTCGAACATGGGCGTTTCCGTGCCACGTCCCCAGCGTGCAACTTCCCAGTGAGCCCGAACAAATTTCACATTCGGGTGCTCAGTGAGGTCGAGCAAGAGCGGAGTTTGGCTGCGATAAAATTTTTGCGGGAAAGAAACGAGCGGCTTGGCATCCCACGCCGCGCCATCGCCCGAGCCAAAGATGCTGACTTCGAGCGACTCCTGCTCGATGATGTTGGCGATGTCGAGTGTCAGTAGAAAAACATGAGCGCCGGCGTGGCTGATATCGACAGCGGCGCCGTCGCCTTTTGCATTTACCGTCGTTTTTTCCGGAACCAGAAAAGTTTGCATCATAAAGTTTCCGTAATAAACTTGTCGCGTGGCGAGGGAATTCTATCAAAAGGCATTCACTCCGAGGGATGCGGTCCGGTGAAATCGGAGCAACAGGGTTTTTCCGCGGGCTTGAATTCCATGAGTTCGATGCGCGAAAAATCTGGATCGAACACGTTGAGCTGCCGCTTTCCATCGCGGCCCATCTGCGGGTGTTCGCCGCCGTGCACCTTCCATCCGTGAGATTCGATGAGGGCTTGCGCTTTTACCATATCAACCACGCCGAGCGAGATGTGGTTCATGACGCCAGTGCGCTGCAAATCGGGGTGCTCGGGTAGGTTTAGCATGTATTCCAGCCAGTCTGTGCCGTCGGGAACCTGGAGCGAAACCCAATCCGTCTTGTCGTCCTGCATGCCGCCATGCCAATACAGACGAAATCCAAGGATCTCGCGGTAGAAGTGATCTTCGGCTTCGCGGTCGTAGACCAGAAATCCGGCGTGGATCATGCGATGTGAAACTGCGGAATCAGGCGGCGGAGGCGTTTTCTGGGTTTTGCTTCTTTCCACGAACTCGATGCGATGCCCTTCGGGATCGGCGACCATGAAGCTCAGGCTATGGTTGGCGCGTCCTTCGATGGCGGGCGCTTTCACTCCTTTCGCGATTAGATATTTTCGTAAGGCAATGATGTTGTCGGTAGTGAAGGCGACGTGGTCCATGCGATCGGTCGCGTTAGGATCGGGGGCGGCGCTGTAGCCGACCCATTGTTTGCCAACAAGGTATCGAACCAAGCCGCCGGGCTCCAGAGGGTTGGCGGAAGCGAGGCCTAGCGTGCCGCTATAAAGGGTCTTCACTCCATCGGGTTGCGTGGTGTAGAACGAAACGTGGTCGATGCCGAGGATGTGGGGCCTTTGGGGGGTCTTAGTTTGTGCAGAGGCCGCAAGCGCGCAAACGCAAAGGGTGGACAATACAACCAGTTTTTTCATGGCGCTGTCGATTGTAGCGTGAACGGCGAATGCGCAGGAGTGTTTGGCTAAATTCCGTCCAGAAATTGCCGCAGCAGTTTTGTGACTTCTTCTGGCTGCTCCCATGGCGCGTAGTGGCCTGCCTTGGGAATCACGCATAGCCGGCTGTTGGCAATATGCTGGCGCATCAATTGTGCCTCGTTCACTCCGGTCAGCATGTCTTCGTCGCCAGTTATCAGTAGGGTTGGAACATTGATGGTTTTCAGCGCCTCCATTGAGTCGGGGCGCTCGGCCATGCCGTATTGCACCAGCGCCACATCTTCGGGAGACATCTTCTGCATCATGCGCAGCGCGCCTTCAACCAAGTCTGGCCGCATCTCGCGCGTAGTCTTTCCCAGCAGGCGTGGAATCATAGTTTCGAAGAAAGGGTCCGTGCCATGCTCCAGAACGTCATTCGCAACATGCAGGCGGGCGGCGCGAGCTTCCGGTGAGTCGATAGCGGCTTTTGTGTTGCACAATCCAAGGGCGGCTACGCGTCCGCGAGATCTACGCCAAAACTCGAAGAGCGCATAGCCTCCAATCGAAGCGCCAATCATGGGAGCGCGGCCTACATCGGCATCGTCCATCACGCGCGCAATGTCGATTGCGTGCTTCTCCATTGTGGCTGGACCCTCGCCAGAGGCCGAGTCACCATGCCCGCGCAGATCGGGAAGGACAATGCGGTAACGCGACGAAAGAGCCTCCGCTACGGGCAGCCAAAATTCATGATTCGCGGGAAAGGGATGTAGAAGAATTACTGGAGAACCTTCGCCTAATGCGCGGTAGACAATCTCTGCGTCGCCGCTTTTGATTTGGCGCAGGTCCATTCCGGTGTGGGGAAATTCGCGAATCTTGGTCTACGGATTTGTAACGCGCTGCGCGCCAACTGGTGCGGCCTGCGTATTCCGGGGCATGTGAATACCCAATTCCGGGGCGATGTGAATAAAGATTCCGGGAGGATGTGAATAAAGATTCCGGGCATGTGAATAGAGATTCCGGGGATGTGAATAATCCGAACCGCGATGAAAGAGGCGGGT
>DATHMV010000062.1:0-12719 GCA_035486715.1 Candidatus Aquilonibacter sp. | reverse complement strand
TGGCTACGGCGTGCATCGGTGGCGGGCAGGGGATTGCGATGGTGGTGGAGAGCATGAATTAGCTTTCACGGAGGCACGGAGACACGTAGATAATCCTGAGCAATTCCTGTATGGAAGCTGTAATTTACATGCCGCTTGTGGGCGAAGGGACGGACTGCTGGCGTTCTGTGCGAGCACGGCGCATCGACCAAGATGTTTTCGAGGTTATCGAGCAAATTCCTGCGGACGAGAGTTGGAGATTTGCACCCTTTTCTCGGATCCGTTGTCGAAACCGCATATTTACCGATGGTGAAACAGGGTTGGAAGCGTTCGAATATGCGGTTGAGAGTGATCCGAATTATCAGCTTCTCAAGAAGCATAAGAAGGAGATCTTCCGCGTAGTTTTTAAGGATGGCGAAGAAGCGGTTATTAGAGTTACATGCGTTAGTGCGCAGTATGAGGATTTTGTTTATGACCTTCTGGCCACTACCGGTGACCGCGAACATCATCGGGTTCGGAGCGATGCCGCCTACTGCGCAAAATTTGCTGATTTGGTATCAGCGAGCCTGGAGGATTGAGATTTTCCTCTGTGTCTCAGTGACTCCGTGGTGGATTTGGTTTGAATCCATGTAGCTCGGTTGCGTCCTAATGGGTTCCGGCATTGCGCAAGTCTGATGCGGTCCTTATCTGAGCGCAATGAAAGTCCTACTGAACTACAAGACAAGCACTTCGCCGCCTCGGGTGTGAAGGGCCCGGTCAAAGGTGACGAATTTCAAGCCTGAGGTGGTTGCGAAGGCGAGAAGGTAGGCGTCGGCCCAGAGCTTGGGAGATCGGCTCGAAAGCTTGGAACGCGAACGAAATTCCTTTTCGAGATGGTCGGGCTCGGGCAGAAAGGCGATGCGCGGGTCGGCCCACACGCGGTCCCACAAGGCCCAGGCTTCGGACATAGTTTTGGTTTCTTTTGCCATGACCGATTCAGTAGTAAGCAGGCGAAGAACGGTGAGCTGAGTGAAACGGCAGAAGAAGAATTGTTGCTCCGCGGATTCCGCGAACCAGGAACGGGCCCTTTCGGAATGAATGTGCCGGTTCCAAATCAGGGCCAGCCACACGTTCGAATCAAGGAAATTCAACGTGTTCATAGATCTGTTCGTTGGTGAGGTCGACCTTGGGACCCGGCGAAGCAATAAGCGGGAATTGGACTCGTTTCCGCCGCGGCCGCCGCGCCTGAAGAAGGACGCTCTGCACCCCGGCGAGAACCAGTTCGCGCACCGAGCGTCCGTTCGCGGCCGCTTGCGCTTTTAGCTTGCGGTAGAGCGGCGCGGGGATGTCGACCGTGGTGCGGATGCAATCCTGCTTCATAAAGGTTATTATCCCATGTGTGCCATAAATATGGAACCTGCTTTTGTCAGCTTAGCAAACACCAAGAATGATCTGCCAGCGTGAGCTTTTTCCTCAGAACGAAGGCTGTAACAAAATTGGGCGTGCAAAAAATCCGAATTAAAACTAAGCGAGAAGAGTAATGGAAATTAAAAAAGTAGGCGTACTCGGTTGTGGCCTTATGGGTTCCGGCATCGCGCAAGTTTGCGCTACCGCTGGATTCGATGTCACGGTTCTCGAAGTAGAGCAAAAATATCTCGACAAGGGTTTTGCTGGGATCGAGAAATCCCTTGCGAAGTTTGCCGAGCGTCCGGTCGAGAAGGGTGGAATCACGGCGCAGCAGAAGGATGCAATCCGTGCGCGGCTCAAGGGCACGACAAACAAGGCCGACCTGGCCGATTGCGATATCGTGATCGAGGCCATCATCGAGAACGTAAAAGAGAAGAAGAAGATGTATGCGTCACTCGACGGCATCGTAAAAAAAGACGCGATCTTCGCTTCGAACACATCCTCGATTTCTGTGACCGAGTTATTGACCGCAGTTAAACGCCCTGAGCGCTTTATCGGGCTACATTTTTTTAATCCTGTTCCACTGATGAAGTTGGTCGAGGTAGTCCGCACCATCGCCACCGCTGACGATGTTTACGACGCGGCTTACGAGTTCGTGCAAAAGCTGGGCAAGGTTCCGGTACGCACGAGCGACAAAACGGGATTCATTGTAAACCGGCTCCTGGTGCCCTATCTGCTCGATGCCATCCGCGCCTATGAAGAGGGCGTGGGCTCGATTGAAGACATCGACAATGCCATGAAGTTGGGCTGCGGTTATCCCATGGGCCCGTTTACGCTGCTCGATTTCGTCGGCCTCGATACGACTTACTACATCACGCATGTGATGTACGACGAGTTCAAAGAACGACGCTTCGCCTCGCCTGCGCTGCTGAAGCGGCTGGTGATGGCCGGATGGTACGGTCGCAAGAGTGGTAAAGGGTTCTACGATTATTCCGACCCAAATAAGCCGCAGGCGAATAAACTGTAAAGTCCACTGAATGTTCCGGCGAAGAAAAACCGACCAGGCTCCGGGCGAAGGCGGCCCAAGTGAAATAGAGAGGTATCGGCGCGCATGGTTGAGTTACGTCGTCCGCCGAAACCTGGTCGTGGTGCTTTTTCTCAGCTTTATTTTTGTGGGCTTTATCACGGCGAAACTGAAACTCGGCGAGCCCGCCGATCTGGCGATTCTGATCGCATGGGTCTGCGTATATCTGCTCGGCGGCTGGTGGCTTACTGAGTGGAAGTGTCCGCGCTGCGGAAAAATCTTCGGCAACCGGCTGTGGACGCAGCGCTGCATCAGTTGCGACCTGAGCAAGAATGAAGTCGCCGAAGTGGCGCGAGGGAAATAGGATTCTTTGCAGCGGATATGTAAATCCAAATCTGCACCACTTAGCCTCGCTTTGCTCAGAATGACAGCGCACTAGTTGTTCATGAGATTTTTAAATCCGCAGCGATCCGTGCGAAATCCGCGTCTAGAATTGATCATATGAACTTCGAAAACATCCTCCTCGAAAAGAAAAACTCCATCGCCTATGTAACCGTGAACCGGCCGAAAGTGCTCAACGCGCTGAACATGGCCACCATGGAAGAGCTGCGTACGGCCTTTCACGACATTAAGAGTGACGCGGCGATTCGCGTCGTCATCTTCACTGGCGCGGGCGAGAAGGCATTCATCGCCGGTGCCGACATTGCCGAGCTCGCCAAGCATGATGCCGTCTCCGGCAAAGAGTACACGCATCGCGGGCAGAATGTTCTCAATCTCATCGAGAATCTGGGTAAGCCGGTAATCGC
Source organism: Candidatus Aquilonibacter sp. (assembly GCA_035486715.1). GTDB lineage: Bacteria > Acidobacteriota > Terriglobia > Terriglobales > Acidobacteriaceae > Sulfotelmatobacter. Next base: position 9,524 of record DATHMV010000062.1, on the reverse strand, counting down.
CTGCATCAATGGCTTCGCGTTAGGCGGCGGATGCGAAATTGCGCTGGCCTGTACCATGCGCTTGGCCAGCGAAAACGCCAAACTAGGTCAGCCCGAGGTGAAGCTCGGAATTATTCCGGGCTACGGCGGGACGCAGCGACTGCCGCGCCTAGTTGGCAAAGGCGTTGCCATGCAGTTGGTTCTGGCAGGCGAGATGATCACGGCGCAAGAAGCGCTTCGCATAGGCTTGGTGAACGAAGTCACGATCGTGGCCGAGTTGATTCCGCGTGCAGAAGTGATTGCCGCAAAAATTATCGCCAACGCTCCGCTGGCGGTGCAGTACGCGATGGAAGCCGTGAACAAAGGCATGGAGATGACCCTCGCCGAAGGCTTATATCTGGAAGCGGTACTCTTCGGCGTAGCCTGCGCTACCGAAGATAAGAAAGAAGGGACCACCGCATTTTTGGAAAAGCGTGCAGCGCAGTTTAAAGGTAAGTAATTACGCTATCGATTTTTGACGCGCCAGGGAGATACGTAATCACGGAGAAGAAAAACAATCGAGGTAAGGTTCGGGAAGCCCTGCCAGAAATGCTTCCCGCAATGGAAGGCACGCTAAACGCCTCGGGCAAGCATTTTGCCATTGTCGTTTCGCGATTCAATTCGTTTATTACTGAAAGGCTTTTGTTAAGTGCAATCGATGGATTATTGCGGTCGGGTACTAAGAAAAAAGACATTGAGCTTATTCGCGTGCCGGGAGCATTCGAAATTCCGTTAGCCGCTCGCAAGCTAGCTGAGACAAAAAAGTACGATGCCATCATCTGCATCGGCTGCCTGCTGCGCGGCGACACCGCGCACTACGAGGTAATCGTTAATGAAGTCACCCGTGGAATCGGCCAATCGGCGCAGGAGACGGGCGTTCCTCATGCATTCGGCGTGCTCACTTGCGAAACTTTGGAGCAGGCGATCGATCGCGCCGGGCTGAAGATGGGCAACAAAGGATTTGAAGCTGCACTGACTGCGGTGGAGATGGCATCTTTGGCGTCTGCTATCCGGCGTCCTGCGTCCAACATCCCGGAAGCTGAAATCGGACGCAGTACTTCGCATGGCGACAAAAATCAGATTCCTCCTTCTCGCTCTGCGAGGCGTCGGAATGACAGGGCATCAACCAGGAAGAAGCGCAAATAATCCAACCTCTACTGGTAAACTGACCACTAGCCATTAATCACTGATCACTGGTTTCTATGGGCACACGCCGTAAATCCCGCGAACTTGTCTTGCAGATGCTCTTTCAGGCTGATATGGGCAAGCAGACGGTCGATCATGTGCGGAAAACGTTCTGGGCCGAACACGACAGCACCAGCGCCGAAGTACGGGGATTTGCCGACGATCTCTTCCGCGTCGCCACCGACCGCGGCGCAGAGATCGACAAGTTGATCGAAGGTCACGCCGAACACTGGCGCATGGAGCGCATGGCAGCGGTCGATCGTAATCTGTTGCGAGCGGGAGTCGCGGAGTTCCTGGCCTATCCGGATACGCCGCGCGCGGTGGTCATCAACGAATCGCTCGAGATCGCTCGAAAGTTTTCCAGCCCTGAGTCGGTGCAGTTCGTTAACGGTGTACTCGACAGCGTAGCGAAGGAATTGCAGAAGCCCGCGTAGGATTCTAAGTTTGCTGTCGGGCGATTTGTAACTCACTTCTCTTCAACCGATTTCCAATCGCACGATCACTCATCACGCAATTCCCCTCCTCACGGTTTCACGGCCACCAGATCCAGCGCACAATCGAACGAGGAATAGCAGAAATTGTTGGAAGAGTTGGCGAGCTGGAAGAAGGGAATTTCCGTTACGTCAAGAGCCAGCAATGTATTGAGCTTGTGCAGCACGCCGTCGGTTCCTGCCACATAAAGCAATGTGCCGTCTGCCGTAATGTCCGCGGCCACTGGCGCTGGGTTGCCGGTGCCAACCAGTGGAATCGCGCTCACAGCCTGCGAACTGAAGTTATAAACGAGAACGCCCTGGTCGCTGGTAATGATGTACACCTGGCTGGCGTCGGGCGAGACGAAAAAGTTGATCGGATGGAAAGTGCCTTTTTGCAGGTTGATGTGGATGGGAGTAAACGGCGTCAATACGTTGTTCAATAAGTATTGCGGAATTGCGATCGTTTGCAACGGACAAAGGCTCGCCGGGGTGGGAGTCAGCGGAGTCGTCGTTGCCGTCGCGATAATATCGATGCCTGTGTTATCGAGCCCATAGAAAAAGTCGAAGCTGGCCCCGGTTTGCTGCATGAGCGGAATATTCACGCTGCCCTGTGGAACATTGCCCGGGGGCACCATCTTCAGGAACAGCGGCGTCGCGGGAAGTCCGGTGAGAGATAAAGTTTGGTTGGGGGTAATGGTCGGGGCCAGGTTATTGCACGTATTAAGAACGTCGATACTTCCGGTAGAGTTTCCTCCTGCGAGAAAAGCGAATGCGCCCGAGGAAGAAAACGCAATTGCATTGGCCGGCGCGGTCAAAGGATAGCTTTGTAGCGCCTGCAACGGCGAATAGACATACAAAGTGTTGCCGCCGTTGCCGAGGATAAATGCTTTCGAATTGTCGGGAGAAACCGCGGCGGTAGTTGCGCTATTGATGTTCAGTGCTGTGGTTGACACACCGGAAGTTGTCGTACCAGTAACACTGTTATTGACGACGTAAACCTGATTGGGAGTTGAGATCGTATCGGCGAAGACGGCAAGGTTGCCATTTGGTGAAACGGCTATAACTTTGCCGGTTACTAATCCAAGAGCGGTGTTTGTGGCTGGGAGCGGCGTGAAGGGGCTCGTTGAAGAGGATCCCAGGTTCGCGACGGTAATAAGCAGTGAACCATACTGACTGCCTGCATAAGCCTTGTCGCCGGCAGGATCGAACATCAGGGAATTGGGCGGCGTGGGAAAAGCGGCTGGGCTGCCCGCGATGTTGGCGGAAGTTGAAATATTATAAAGGGCCACCGTGCAAAGCGCGTTGCTGTAGCAATCCTGGCTGGATGCCAGAACATTGGTCGATGAAGTCGCGCCGGTTACCAATCCCGAAATTGCCGTGACTGGATACACAGGTTGCGGGAGATAGAGCGCTGGCAGAGACGGGGCATTCAGTGGGAAGCCAATATTGCAGGTCGGCGGCGTGCATGATGCCGTGATTGCGGCGCCACCGGGCTGGGTTGTTGCAATCGTGCAGCTTGAGCTGGCCAGGCATCCTGTAGTGGCACTGCCGGCGCTGAGCGCGGCAGGTGATGAAGATGTCCAAGTGAGCGGCGGTTTGGGGACGATGCAGCCTTGCACGTCCACAGCAGTTGCGGCAACAGTTTCCGCTGTGCCCTTATCGGCAATGAAACTAATATCGTCCGGGTTCTGCGAGCCGTTCTGGCTCAGAGAAAGCGCGATGCATTGCACGGGGCAAGTCTCCGCAATATAGGGCTGGCTTGCGGTTCCCGATGCGATTGCTACCACCTGCGTTGCTCCCGGCGTGTTCGACACCATGGTTGCCTGGTTGGTGGGAACGTTGGCTGAGGAAGAAATGATCGGTGTGATTGTAACGACGTTGAAATTCGCTGGAGTCCAGGTGAAGGGTCCGACGGAAGCTGTAATATCGACACCTTTGCTATAGGCGGTTGCTTGCAGAGTTTGAACCTGATTCTGAGAAAGGCAGTAATTCCCGGCGTTGTTGAATTTCAATTCGCAAGCTGGAGGGAGTGAGGTTTGGGTGGGGCAAGCCAGCGGGGGAGAGTTAACGGGAGGAACTACGCTGACTTGGATATTGTCGATGGGAGGATGCACAAACACCATGGTAGGCGGGCTGGTGCCGCCCAGCGCCGATGCAGTAATTGAAGCCACGCCTCCCGAGGCAGGCGAGCAGACATTGTAGCTAGGGGCGTTCCAACTGCCGGCGCAGGCAACACCATTGGGAGCGATATCGACGATTCCGGGATTGCTCGAACTATAAGTGAATGTCGGCGAGATGTTGGTGTCGGCGCTGTTTTGCGCGCTGGCGACGAAAACCAGCGTACTGCCCAATTCCATGGAAGCGCTAACGCCCGGCGTTAGCGTAATTTTTGCCGGAAACGGCGAGGAGCCTGGCGGCTTATGTCCGCCACAGGCGGTTAGCAAAAGAAATAAAAAGATGCTGGCGGCGATGAACGCCGATTGAACGCAACGCAACCTTCTCATGCACCCTCTTGTCGTTTGGCGGTAACACACGCCCCACGAATCGCTTGTCTTAAAATGAATTGAAACGGAAAACCTGTAGTTTAGAGGTTGCAGGCGGAATCAGCAAGCTGATCGCGCACGTCCTCGCTTCTCAATTAAAATCGGATGCAAAAGATTGAACCACCGATGTATGGGTTGAGGCATGGGTATATGCGATATTTGTGGTGGTGCACTTTGGTTTGCGCATGGGGCCTATTAAGTGCGAGATCCCATCGCCATGCGGCGAAGGGCAGGCTCTTCACCACGCCTGAAAACGGCTACACTCAGGATGACAGAGTTGTATAAAAAACCAAACTCAAACGCACCACTACCCGATATTTCAGGCACATCCACGCGAACAACGGTTAAGGTGAGATCAATTCAGATACTGCCTTGCAAAACAGAAGTTGACGATAATTCGAAAGAGTTGCTATATTAGTTTGGTTCCGCGAGTTAATCCAAGCTTGCTGTAAGCCGTGAGTTCTGCCGGATTGTATGTTGAACTTGTGGTTAAGCTTTTGAGAAATGCGTTTCTGGCAAGAAATATCAGCCAGAAATTTCCTCGCTGAAATGTTCCTGCGCTGCCTTTCGCCCTCGGGCTTTTGAAGCGCCTGAATTAAGAGGCGCTAAGTCTGCGGAAGGATATGCAGGACAAAGCTGGCGAAACGGAGTACCCCCGGAGTTTAGGCCGGGTGCCACCGTCGACAGTCTAAATCTAGATCGGGAATCCATAATTTCTCTACGCAGTATGCGGCGAGAAGTATGTCCGGCAATTTAAGTCGGGCAGCCCGGATTGTGCGGTAATCGCCGGGAAAGCTGATGGCCTTTTGCGCTGCTTATTGATTGGTCATCAGGCGGTTTGAGTTGTGCGACTAAGGAGCGACGAGTGCCTACTTTTAATCAGTTGGTGGCCCAGGGCCGAAAGCGGCCCCGCTACAAGACGGCGAGCCCAGCGTTGCAGGGATGTCCGCAGAAGCGCGGAGTCTGCACCCGTGTTTACACGCAAACGCCGAAGAAGCCGAACTCGGCGCTGAGAAAAGTAGCTCGCGTGCGCTTGACCAACGGAATTGAAGTTACGACCTACATTCCCGGCGTCGGCCACAACCTCCAGGAGCACTCGATTGTGCTGATCCGCGGCGGCCGTGTGAAGGATCTGCCGGGTGTGCGTTATCACGTGATTCGCGGCACCCTGGACGCCGTGGGCGTGGCGGGTCGCCAGCAGGGACGTTCGAAATACGGCGCCAAGCGCGCGAAGAAGGGTTAAGAACTAAATGCCCCGTAAAGGACATACATCCAAGCGGACCGTGCCAGCCGATGCCGTTTATGGCTCGAATCTGGTGACGAAGTTCATCAACTCGATGATGTGGCAGGGCAAGCGCTCGACGGCTGAGGGCATTTTTTATGAAGCCCTCACCAAGGTGCAGGAAAAGGGTGGAGACGAAGCTCTCAAGCTGTTCACGAAAGCCGTCGAAAACACCAAGCCGCTGCTTGAAGTAAAGACCCGCCGCGTGGGCGGAGCGAACTATCAGGTTCCGGTGGAAGTGAATGCTGACCGGCGCACCTCGCTGGCCATCCGCTGGATCTTGACCTACGCCCGTGGACGCGCCGAGCGTGGCATGGTCGACAAATTGAGCAATGAATTGCTGGACGCCGCCAACGGTAAAGGCGCGGCTATCAAGAAAAAAGAAGACGTACACCGCATGGCGGAAGCCAATAAGGCGTTCGCGCATTACCGGTGGTAAGAGCAATTGAGTAATTGGGGGAATCTGGTAATCGTGTAATTGAAAAACGCGCTGCGGTTTTGATTTTTAATTACCAAATGATTTTCTATTACCAAAATTACTAAATTTCTCAATTACCAAATTAAGAATGCAGCTGGAGCCCTGGAAAAGAGTTAATTGTCGTGCCTAGAACAGTCCCATTAGAGCGTTGCAGGAATATCGGCATCATGGCCCACATCGATGCCGGTAAGACCACTACGACGGAGCGCATCCTGTTTTACACCGGACGCACGCACCGCATCGGAGAGGTCCACGAAGGCACTGCGACCATGGACTGGATGGAGCAGGAGCAGGAGCGCGGCATTACCATCACCTCCGCCGCTACCACCTGCACCTGGCGCGACATTCGCATCAATATTATTGATACGCCCGGCCACGTTGACTTCACCGCTGAGGTCGAACGTTCGCTGCGCGTGCTCGACGGCGCAGTCGCTGTATTCGACGCCGTGCACGGCGTGCAGCCACAGTCGGAAAAAGTCTGGCGGCAAGCCGATAAATACGGCGTTCCCAGAATTTGTTTTATCAACAAGATTGACAAGATGGGTGCTGATTTCGAGCACGCCGTTGATACTATTCGCAAGCGCTTGAGCGCAAAACCCGTTGCGATTCAAATCCCCATCGGCCAGGAAGCGAAGTTCGTAGGCGTTGTCGACCTCATCGCCATGAAGGCTATTGTCTGGAAAGACGAGACCATGGGCGCGGAATATGTCACCGAAGAGATTCCTGAAAATCTGAAGAAAAAGGCCGAGGCCTTTCACGCCCAGCTCGTGGAAACTGTCGCCGAAAACGACGACGCCATCCTGCACAAATTTCTCGAAGGCGAAGAGATCAGCGCGTCTGAGTTGCGGGCTTCCCTTCGTAAATCCACCATCGAATTAAAAGTGTTTCCGGTGGTGGTTGGCACCTCATTCAAGAACAAAGGCGTTCAACCGCTACTCGATGCCGTAGTCGATTACCTGCCTTCGCCGCTCGATGTAGGCGAAACCCATGGGACCAATCCGGACAACGGCGAACCAATTACGCGCAAGCCCGATGACAAAGAGCCGTTCTCGGCGCTGGCCTTTAAAATCATGGCCGATCCGTTTGTCGGCCAGTTGACTTTTATTCGCGTCTACTCCGGCCAGCTCAAGACCGGCGATTCTGTGCTCAACGTGCGTACCACTAAAACCGAGCGCATTGGGCGCTTGCTGAAGATGCACGCCAACAAGCGGGAAGAGATCAGCGAAATTCTGGCGGGCGACATCTGTGCGGTTGTCGGTTTGAAGAATGTGGGCACGGGCGACACCATTTGCAATGACGATCATCCGATTGCGCTGGAGTCGATTACGTTTGCCGTTCCGGTGATTTCGGTTGCCGTCGAACCGAAGACCAAGGCCGACCAGGAAAAGATGGGTATGGCGCTCGGCCGCCTGGCGCAGGAAGATCCAACCTTTAAGGTTCACACCGATCCCGACAGCGGACAGACCATCATCAGCGGTATGGGCGAGTTGCATCTCGAAATCATCGTCGATCGCATGATGCGCGAGTACAAAGTCGAGGCTAATGTCGGCAAGCCGCAGGTGGCTTATCGCGAGACCATCCGCAAGCACTCGGAAGCCGAAGGCAAATACATTCGCCAGACCGGCGGCAAGGGCCAGTACGGGCACGCCAAGATCAAGCTGGACCCGCAACCGGCGGGCACGGGCTATGAGTTCGTCAACGATATTACGGGCGGCTCGGTGCCGAAAGAATTCATCAAGCCCATCGATCAAGGCATTCAAGAGGCGCTCGAGGGTGGCATTCTCGCGGGCTATCCCATGGTCGACGTGAAGGCGACGCTCTACGATGGCAGCTATCACGACGTCGATTCGAATGAAATGGCTTTCAAGATTGCCGGCTCGATGGCGTTCAAAGAAGCCGCGCGCAAGGCTTCGCCAGTATTGCTGGAGCCAGTGATGGCAGTCGAAGTGGTTACGCCGGAAGATTACGCAGGAGTAATCATGGGCGACCTGAGTTCGCGCCGCGGACGAATCGAAGGCATGGAGCATCGCGCCGGTTCGCAGGTAATCAAGGCCATCGTGCCGCTGGCGGAAATGTTCGGCTACGCGACGCATATGCGTTCTTCAACGCAGGGCCGCGCCGAGTACTCAATGCACTTCGCGCGCTATGAGGAGGCTCCGCGTTCCGTCGCGGAGGAAATCATCGCCAAGGTGCAAGGAACGACGAAATAGATTTGTATCAGGGTGCGGCTTCAGCCGCGCCGCACAAAAGGTTAGGAGCTAAGAGCTGTTATGGCGAAAGAGAAATTTGACCGCACCAAGCCGCACTGCAATGTAGGGACGATTGGTCACATTGACCATGGGAAGACGACGTTGACGGCGGCGATCACGAAGGTATTGTCGAAGCACAATCCGAAGATCGTGTTCCGGTCGTTCGATTCGATCGACAACGCGCCGGAAGAGAAGGCGCGCGGGATCACGATTGCCACGGCGCACGTGGAGTATGAGACGGCGAACCGGCACTACGCGCACGTGGATTGCCCGGGCCACGCCGACTACATCAAGAACATGATCACGGGCGCGGCGCAGATGGATGGCGGGATTCTGGTAGTTGCTGCGACGGACGGTCCGATGCCGCAGACGCGCGAGCACGTGCTGCTGGCGCGGCAGGTGGGCGTGCCGTATCTGGTGGTTGCGCTGAACAAGTGCGATGCAGTGGATGATCCCGAGCTGCTCGAACTGGTGGAACTGGAAGTGCGCGAATTGCTGAAGAGCTACAAGTTTCCGGGCGACGACGTGCCGGTGGTAAAGGTGTCGGCGCTGGGAGCGTTGAACGGAGAAGAGAAGTGGGAGAAGCAGATTGACGCGCTGATGGAGGCGGTGGACAAGAGCGTGCCGCAGCCGGCGCGCGAGCTCGACAAGCCGTTCCTGATGCCGATTGAAGATATCTTCTCGATTCAAGGGCGCGGCACGGTGGTGACGGGCCGTATTGAGCGCGGCAAGGTGAAGGTGGGCGAGGAAGTAGAGATCGTGGGCTTCCGCGACACGCGCAAGACGGTGGTCACGGGCGTGGAAATGTTCAAGAAGCAATTGGACGAAGGCATGGCGGGCGACAATGCGGGCCTGCTGCTGCGCGGCATTGCGAAAGAGGATGTGGAGCGCGGCATGGTGCTGGCCAAGACGGGATCGATCACGCCGCACACCAAGTTCAAGGCGGAGGTCTACATTCTGACGAAAGAAGAAGGTGGGCGACATACGCCGTTCTTCAAAGGGTATCGTCCACAGTTTTATCTGCGGACGACGGATGTGACGGGAGTGGCGGAACTTCCCGCAGGCACGGAGATGGTGATGCCGGGAGACAACGTGAGCCTGGTGATTGAGTTGATCACGCCGGTGGCGATGGAGAAGGGCTTGCGGTTTGCGATTCGTGAAGGCGGACACACGGTAGGCGCCGGAACGATTTCGGAGATTGTGCAGTAGGGAGTGAATTTGTGGAGCGGGCGCCCTCGCCCGCTTTGCAGGCAGCATCGATAAAGACCGCGGGCGAGGGTGCCCGCGCTACAAAGC
>DATHMV010000061.1:0-20454 GCA_035486715.1 Candidatus Aquilonibacter sp. | reverse complement strand
TTCTGCCCGCTGTCGTGACTGGAGAACACACCACCGAATTCGCGGTCATTCACCACGCCAATGTAAAGAGAGTTGGCGTCTTTGTTGTCCGCCAGAATTGCGCTGACATAGCGGTGCGTGTAGCCGTGATTTGAAGACGCTAATGTGGCGGTGCCGTCGTCGCTTGCAAGCACGCCGCTGCGATCAGTCGCGAGAAGGACGCGCGACGAGTTGCGGGGATCGATGAGCACATCGTTGACTACGACTTCAGGATTGCTCATGCGCTTCCACGTCTTGCCTTCATCTGTCGTCTTCCACAGACCCTCAGTCGTACCGGCGTACACAATCGCCGGATTGCTGGGATCCTGCTTGAGCACGCGAGTACGGCGCGCGGTGAAAGGAATGCCTTTGATCTTGTCGAACAGATCGCCACCGCTAACGCTCTTATAGATTCCGGAGCAGGCGCTGGCGAAAACTTCAGAAGGATTCGCGGAACTGACGATGATCGAAAAAACATCGGAGTCGTCGATCATGCCTTTATTGATGTGCGCCCAGTTGGCGCCGCCGTCGCTGGTCTTCCACGCCAGGTGCCAGGTTCCGGCATACACAGTATTAGGATCTTTCGGATCGACAGCGATCGATTCGATGTTCTTCACGATGCCGTCACTCGGCGAAATTTTCTGCCAGTTGTTCCCGCCGTCGGTACTGCGGTAAACACCATCCAGAGCGCCCGCGACCACAACCTTGTCGTCGGAAGCGGAAATCGCCATCGCGCGCACTGATTTGCCGTGCATCGCGGGTAGCGCTTCCCATTCCTTGCCACCATTCTTTGTGCGGAAAATATCGCCCGCGTTCTGATCCTGCACGCTCCATGCGGAAACAAAAATCGTTTTATCGTGCTGGGGATCAAACGCAATGTGGTCAAGCACGTAATCGTCGCCCGCGCCCAATTTGGCGAAGCGCGACCAGTTATGCCCATCATCGTCGGAGACGAAAATCACGCCCGTGCTCGTCCCCAGAAAAACTCTGTTCGGATTATGCGGATCATAGGCCAGACTGCGGACATCACCCCCGTCCGGACCTAACACGTTCCACTGATGGCTACCCGCTATCGCCCATGTGGAAGCCAACATACAGACCGCCAACAACTTAAGCCAAGCTGATTTCATAGTGATTCTGTGCCCCAGATCAAAAGTTTTTTTGGATGCGAGAGCTAGCCTGACAGGCCAGATTACCGGCATCAAGTTACTGAAGGCCACGCGGAAAAAAGGCCGGCCGCTTTCGGCGACCGGCCCAGCACTTCGTTACCGAAGTTATTGCGCCTTCTTGGCTGCCGCTTTCTTGGCCGCCGGCTTCGGGTGATCCGGCACGTTCTTCACCTTGGATTCATCCACGGCTTCCGTACCGGTTGTATCGAAGGTCGCGCCCGTGGGCACGATCCAGTATTCCGCTGTCTTGGTGCCACCACTGCCGGTGCGCACTTCAATGCGGCTTGCGTCAATGTGCTGTTGGGCTTCGCCTTCCACCAGGTAGAACTTGGAATTGACGGCGCGTTCGCCCGCCAGATTCTTCCGTTTCTCCGTTGGTTCGGCATTGCCCACGATCACCAGCTTGCTGTCTGGGTTCTGCTGCAGGTTCTTGGCAACGTCATCCAGAATAGCCTTGCAGGTGTTGTCCACGCGCCACGGCTTCACCGGGTTCGGGAAGTCGCACTGGCTGAGTTTGGCAGCCTTCGGCGGCGGTGGCGGCGCATTCTCAACCGTCGCTTGCGTCGAAGCCTGACCCGTCAAACCACGCGAATCGGTGCATGTCGCACTAATCGTGATGGTTCCCGGTTGCGCTCCGTCTGTCGACAGGGTTGCGGTATTGCCGCTGCCCGAGACATTTCCGCTGCTCGCCGTCCAGTTCGAAACCGAGACCGGAACGCCGTCAGGGCTGGTGCAGTTGCAAGTCACCGTTACACTCGCCCCCGCCTGTACGCTCGAGGGACTCGCGGTGCAGCTCATGGTTGGAGGATTCTTCGGAGGCAGCGGCTTGATCGTGTAGTTCGCCGAGCAGCTCGCCTCATTACTGGTCTTCGCCTTCGGATCCGTCACGTGAACCGTGACGGTATAGCTTCCTGGCGCTGTATTGTTGGTGTCGATCTGCGCGGTCGTATCTTTTCCAGTCACCTGGCCGCCGTTGCCGCTCCAGGCATACGTAACCGTGTGCTTGGGATTGAAGTTGCTGGCGGTCACCGTCGCGGTGATCGGCTCTCCTACCATCACTTCGGTCGGCTGCACCGAGCAGCTCGCAGTCGGCGTTACCGGAGGCGCACCGCCCCAACTGAACACCAGACCCGTGCGCAGACGAACGCCTTCAAACGAAACGCGCGCCAGATTAGGAGCGGTGTCGGAAGCAAAATCGGCGTAGTTATGGTGTCCCCAAACGTAGTCGGCTTCAAACAGCCGGAATGCCAACCACTTCTTGATCGGCAAATCCATGCCGCCGCCCATAACGGCGCCAATTCCATTGCCGGCGTTGAGCCCGGTGACCGATACACGGTTAAGGCTGATCATCGTATGCACAAAATAATTGGCGTAATCGGTGCGCCAGATGAAACGTGGGCCGATTGAACCGGTGGTCTCGTAATTGCCGCTGCCCCAGTTGTGGCCGAAGTCAGCCTCGAGGCCCCAATGTGGATCGAAGTTGTAGGTCAGCGCGCTGCCAAATCCCGGAGACATGTCGGGAACGTTCATGCCCGTAGGATTGTTGTAATCTCCGAAAGGCGTTGGCACTGTCCCGCCTGGATGCAGCCATTGATAGCCCACAAACAAATCCCATTTCGGATTTGAATCGCTCTGGGCGAATGCGGAACTTGAAATAAGCGATACTCCAATCACGACGCATAAGCCGATCACGACACGGCTTCTGTTTGATAAAAAACTAAGTGACATTACCTTCCTCCATATATCCATACACGATTCCCCGCTCGTAAGGTCTGACGACCGCGCGGAAATGCATCGCGGGGTTGATGGCTTTGCTAGAACCCATTTTGGGAACCCGCAATTCTAACCTACTGCAATCTCAAAGCGAAAGAGAGATTTCAAGAATTCGTCTCACACCCTCGGTTTATCAGACTGACTGTCTCAAATTGACATAATTGGCCCGTTGCTCGAACCTGCGAAGTTGGACCCGCGCAAAATGGCGCATCTTGCCGCACGCGAATGTGCCCGCGTATGGTGGTAGTCTCGATTGTTGTAATCCACACTGTGTAGTGCGACGAATCGGCAAGAAACTAACAGGATGAATCGCGAAAAAATATTAATCGTTGAGGATGAAGAAAACGAGCGCACCGGCCTGGCGGAGTTGGTTTCCTCTTGGGGTTACCGCGCGGAAACCGCGCGCGATGGCCAGGAGGGCCTTGATAAAGCTGTGCAATGGACGCCTTCCATCGTTATCACCGACCTCAAGATGCCACGCATGGGCGGCCTGGAACTTCTCGAGAGGTTGGCCGAACAAACCCAGGCTATGGCCGTAATCCTGGTCACCGCGCAGGGCACAATCGATAGCGCTGTGCAAGCCATGCGTTTGGGCGCATACGACTACATCACCAAGCCGATCGATACCCAGCGCCTCCGCTCCATGTTGCAAAATGCAGCCACTCTTTTAGGTACTCGCGCCGAGCTCGAAACCACGCGCCGCAAACTGCGCGATACCGGCTCTCTGGGGCAACTCCACGGCACCTCGCGCAAAATGCAGGAAATTTTCCGGCTGATCGAACTCGTTTCTCCCAGCACCGCGTCCGTGCTGATTACCGGCGCAAGCGGCACCGGCAAAGAACTCGTAGCCCGCACCATCCACCAGCTCAGTCCTCGTCGCGATCGTCCGTTTGTAGCCATCAACTGTGCCGCCATCCCCGAAACGCTCATCGAAAGCGAGATCTTCGGCCATGAGAAAGGCGCCTTCACCGGCGCTCTGGAGCGCCGTACCGGATGCTTCGAACTAGCTGAAGGTGGCAGCATCCTGCTCGATGAAATCGGTGAAATGCCCATCGCCACGCAAGCCAAACTTCTGCGCGTACTCGAAGACCACAAACTTCGCCGCCTCGGCAGCAAGGTAGAAACTTCCGTGGACGTGCGCGTGCTCGCCGCCACCAATAAAGTTCCCGATGAAGCCGTCGCCTCCGGAGAATTGCGCAGCGATCTCTACTATCGCCTCAACGTCTTCAATATCCACATGCCCCCGTTGCGCGAGCATAAAGAAGACATCCCCGACCTGGTTCAGCTTCTAATCTCTGAAATGAATACAAAGCACGGCCGCAAAGTTGCCGCTGTCAGCGAAGCGGTAATGAATCTCTTCACCAATTACACTTGGCCCGGCAATGTCCGAGAATTGCGCAACACCATCGAGCGCGCCGTCATCGTCTGCGACAGCGGCATGATTGAAACCAAGCATCTGCCATCCGGTTTCGGCCATGCCATTCTGCGCACCAGCTCCCACGATCCCGACGCCATCCGTTTAGGTGTTGGAACCACGGTGGGTGAAGCGGAAAAGATGCTGATTCTGAAAACCCTGGAATCCACCAGCAACAACAAAACCCGCGCTGCCGAAATTCTAGGAATTAGCCTGAAAACCCTTCATAATAAGCTTAAAGAATACGGCAGCAGCTCGGCAGAATCCGAGGCGGCCAAAGAGGAAGTTTAAATTTAGTGATTAGTAACTAGCGGCCAGTGGGCAGAAAAATCTCATTGTCCTTGACCAAGTCAGTAAAAGCTCGCCCCTGGCCACTGATCGCTAATCACTGGCCCCTGTTCTCAAATGCGACGCAAAGCCATCATCGTCTTCACTATCACCTTTATGGTGACCGTGATGGTCACTGCCTTCTCGTATCTCTATATCTCGCAGAGCCTGCGCCTGCGCACCGTAAACGCCTATGAAAGCGCCTACCGCCTCACTCAGCAGCTGGCCTACTTTGCTGAAAACGATCTTCCCGACCTCAGCAGCACCCGCGTCGATACCAACGATCCTGTCGCCGTCCGCCACGCGCTGGCGGAATATTTGCCCATGGACACGAACCTGCAAAACAATATCGAGTCCGAAACGGCGCTTTGGTCCTACATCTACGATGCCGATGTGGTCGACGCCAATGGCAAAGCCCTGCTCCACTCCAGTCCTCAACTTGTAGGCAAGCAAATTCCCGGAAGACCGGATTTTCACAATGTCACCACTGCCCCTTTTGTAGACCAATTACATCTGGTCTTTGCGCCCGCGGCAGTCTACGACGTGAGCTATCCCCTGCAACTCAACGGAGAGCCCTTCGGCACCATCCGCATCGGCGTTTCGACGGTCTTCCTCAAGAACGAAATCCTGCCCCATCTGCGCCGCGCCGTTTTCTTTTCGATCGCATCAATCTTCGCGTCACTCTTATTAGCGGCCATGATCTCCAATTTGGCGCTCGGCCCCTTGAAGATGATCAGCAGAAATCTTGACAGCGTTGGCTTGGGCGAAAGCGGAGAATTCTCGGGCGAGGAATCCGAACACGACGAATTCGGCCTCGTCTCTTTGAAGATCGCCAACCTGGGCCGCCAGATGCGCGATACCAAAGAAATTTTCTCCGCCTTGAAGGACAACGTCGACCAGCTCATGTCCAAGCTTCAGGATGGCTTGATGCTGTTCACCCGCGATTTCCGGGTGGTGCTGGTAAGCGCACCAGTCGAGCGATTTCTCGGCAAGCCCCGAGGAGAACTCTTAGGTCGGCCGGCGCGAGAAATTTTTTCCCACGATTCTCACCTCGGCGCACTCGTTCTCGACGCCTTCGACCGCAGGCGTCCCCTCTCTCCCAGCGAATTTGTGGCCGCAGGCGGAAGGCGCGTCCAGGTTTCCCTGGATTTCATTCAGGAAAAGACCACGCAGATCGGCGCTTTGCTGGTCATGCGCGATGCTGAATCGGTTCGCCGCATCGGCGACGAAATCGAAATGTCCCGGCGCCTCTCCGCTAGTGGCCGGGTCACCGGCGGCGTAGCTCATGAAGTTAAAAATCCGATTAACGCCATCGTCCTTCACCTGCAACTTTTGCAGAACAAACTCTTGCAAACCGATCCCGACACCCGCCGCCACATGGATATCATCGGCAGTGAAATTCAAAGGCTTGATCGAGTGGTGCAAACTCTGGTCGACTTCATGCGCGCCCGCGAGTTGCATCTCGTAGAAATAGACCTGCGCCGCTTGCTCGATGACGTTGCGCTGCTCGCCGCACCCGACGCCGAGCGCCATGGCGTCCACATCGAACGTGACATGCCCGGCGAGCCGCTTCTCATCAAGGCCGATCTCGATTTGATGAAACAAGCTTTGCTCAACGTCGTGCTGAATGGCGTACAAGCCATGCCCGAGGGAGGCCCGCTGATTATCTCGGCTCACCGTTATGGCGGCGTGGCAGTTGCCGAGATTCGCGATCACGGCGTCGGCATTGCCGAAAATATGCACGAAAAGATTTTTGAGCTTTACTTCACCACCAAAAAGGAGGGAAACGGCATCGGCCTCGCGCAGACTTATCAAATTCTGGAATGGCACCACGGCAATGTGGAATTTGAATCGCAGGAATCCATGGGCACAACTTTTCGTTTCCGGATTCCCCTGGCGCCCTCCACCCTAGACCCGGAATCCGCCTCCGACGCCCGTTTTGAACCGGAAATGCTAAAACCCAGAACTTAATTTCCCCATCCGCACCCCAAGGCGTAGACTTCCAATTAACCCTCTTACGTAGTCGATTGACCTATGATTCTGGCCGCAAGTCTCGTAATTTATTTCTTAGCCTTAAATGCTCCTCATTCCGAAACTCCGTCGACTTTCCCGGGTGCGGTGATTCAGGATCAGGGCGCCGCGCCGAATTCTCAAAACCAAACTCCAACTGCGCCAACAACGCCTCCGCCCTCTTCAAATACTCCCACCGCTCAGCCACAAACTTCGCCACCTGCCCCCAAACACCGTCGCCACAAGAAGGCCAGCACACCCGATTGCCAGGCTTCCTCGGCAACGACAGATTCTAAAAGCGGCAGCCAGCCGGCATCTCCAAACAACCGCGAGGCTGCAAATCTCAAGCCCTGCCCGCCTCCCAAAGTAGTGGTCAAAAACGGAGGCACCGACGCACCCACGGTCGAATTGAAAGGAAACACAACGGCGGCACAAGCTTCCTATGAACGGTACACCACCGATCAACTCACAGCGGGGACGGAAGAAAATCTCAAGAAAATCGCCGGCCGCCAACTTACTCCCAGCCAGCAGGCCACCATCAATCAAATAAAAGAGTTCATGGAAAAATCAAAAGCGGCAATCGCCGAAGGCGATTTGGAGCGCGGCCGTGATCTCGCCATGAAAGCCCACTTGCTCTCGGATGAGCTGGTAAATCCTTAAAGGACTTGATTTTAAGGACTTGATTTTGGGTGGCGCAGCGCTTCAGCACTGCGATAAAGCTTCTTTATTTTCTCTGGGCTTTAGCCCCGCTCACTCCCATTGCGCACTATGCCGCCGCACCCACCAGCATGCAGGCTGCCCCCGCTGGGGGAAAATAGACCGGCTGCAAGTCTGTTGATAGCTTCCCATCAAATCGTACTCCGTCTTGCTTCCCTTCAGCGGCGTAGCCAAAAACTGGTTAACCTCCACCGAATCGAACGCCGTTCCATGCGCAACTCGATACCGGAGTACCACCCAATCCCCCGCATAAAGCAAAAGAAAGGCAACGATCAACCCAACCGCAACCCGTCCGAGATATTTCTTCAAAGCCCGCATAAAAAATCCGTGAGAATCGGTGCAAATCCGTGGCTAGTCTTGCGCTATCCCGGCCACTCGAGCCGCCAGTGCCGCAATATCCCGCGCCGCATTGGGATGCGCCAAACCCCGCGCCGCCGCACTCATTCGCGCCAATTGCGCGGCATCTCCCAGCAATGCCGCAATCGTCTCCGCCAGCCAAACTCCCTCCAGCTTTGACTCTTCCACTACAACCGCCGCGCCCTCGCGCGCCAGCGTCTCCGCATTCACCCTCTGATGATCATCCGCAGCCCGCGGAAAAGGAACAAAAATCGCCGGCTTCCCTGCCGACGTGATTTCAGCCACAGTGCTCGCACCTGACCGGCAAACGACCAGATCCGCGCGTGCAAATGCCGCCGGCATGTCTTCAATAAACTTGTAAACTTCCGCCGAATTACCCAAAGACGAAGATGCAGATAACGACTGATACGCCGCCAGCGCCTCGCTATAATCCCGCTCGCCAGTCTGATGAATAATGTGAATCTCCGGCGCTTGCCTCTGCAACTCCGGCAAACATCGAATCATCGCCTCGTTGATCGCATGTGCTCCCTGACTTCCGCCAAACACCAGCAATGTTGGCGTCCCGCCACGTTTCGGCGAAATTTCAAAAAATGCCTGCCGCACCGGAACGCCGGTCACTTCCGCATGACGAAAATACTTCGCCGTCTCTTCAAAATGCACCGCCGCGCCGGAAACAAATCTCGCTACCACGCGATTCGCGAATCCCGGCACCACATTCGGCTCGAACGCCAAAGTCGGAATATGTTTCACCACCGCCGCCAGCATCGCCGGTCCCGACGCATATCCACCCACGCCAATCACCACATCGGGAGCAAACTCGTTCAGCATCCTGCCCGCATCCCAAACTGCCCGTGGCAAATCGAAGGCCGTCTTCGCCCGCGTCATCAAGCTCACATTCTTCAGCGCGCCCACGCGCACCAGCCACAGCGGATACCCCGCCGCCGGTACCAGCCGGTTCTCAATTCCGCGCGCCGTCCCAATAAATAGCGCCTCGGCTCCATAACTTTTCTTGAGTTCGTTGGCAATGGCCAGCGCGGGGATCACATGCCCGCCCGTCCCGCCGCCCGCTAGAATGGCCCGCATGAGGTGACTATAAACTGGAATCGAACCTCTGCGGGGCCTGGGCGTTGACGCTTTGGCTCCGCCCCAGAACGGCTCACATCCCAAGCCTTTGTACGTCTTTCAATATCGAGGACAAGCCCTTCGCATATCGTCGGGCGCGTTGTAGACTTTTTGGCATTGAGACTGGAGGTGACCCAATGGATCGCAGGACCTTTCTCAAGAATTCACTCCTGGCCAGTTCCGCCGCTGCCCTATCCCCAGAGTTCTTTCGACCGCTCGCCTCCGCAACCCCAGCCCCCAAAAATATCCTGGTTCTCGGAGGAACCGACTTCCTGGGTCCAGCATTCGTGGAAGCCGCCGAAATCGCAGGACACACGGTTACGCTTTTCAATCGCGGGATCACTCATCCTAATCTGTTTCCTTCGCTTGAAAAACTCCGTGGATTTCGCAGCCCCGACAACGACAACCAGGACCTGTCATCCCTGGCTCACAGACGATGGGATGTTGTCATCGACGTCTGGCCGCATGACCCTTCGATGGCCGCCTCAGCGGCCCAACTTCTGAAAGACCGCGCGGACCATTATCTTTATGTTTCGTCGATTGCCGCATATCAGTCCGCCGACTTCGAAAGACCCGGCGTGGATGAAACGGCACCGCTGGAGGCTTGGGACGGAGGCGCCACTGAATATGCCCGCGGCAAGGCGGAGAGTGAACGCCGCTTGTCGGCACTTTGCGGGAAGAAATTGACGATCGTCCGTCCCGGGCCGATTAAAGGACTACATGACGACACACCCGATTTGCTCACGTGGCTACGGCGCGCCCAACTTGGTGGCAAGCACATCGCACCCGGTGACGGTAGCTCGCCCGTCGAAATTGTCGATGTGAAGGATGTTGCGCGTTTTCTAGTGCTAGCCGTCGACCGCTCCCTCTTCGGCACTTTTAATCTCACCGGCCATTCGATGATGTTTCGCGAATTCCTTAACAAATGCAAAGCGGCGACCAACTCCGACGTTGAATTCGTATGGATCCCCAAAGATTTTCTGGACCAGCACCGTCTCGATTCGGATTCAGTGCTGCATTTACACGGTGGTAATTTTCCTTTTTGGCGTCCTGCCGGTACACAGCCCGGAGTTTACCAAGTCAATAGTGACAAGGCATTTCGTGCTGGATGGCAGACCAGGCCGTTCGAGGAGACCTCATTGGATTGCCTGGCGACCTATCGCTCGGGATATCCCGATATGTCATGGTGGAAGGACCATATGTCGCCCGAGAAAGAAAAAGAAGTTTTGGATGCCTGGGCGCATCGCTCGGCGTAGGTTCTGGTTTATTTCTTCGACAATTTGGCTGGCAGCGGATTGCCCGCCCGTTCGGTATCCCACAAGATCGAAAGCACCCACCAGCGCTTGCCATCATTTAATAGCTGAATGCTGTTGATCCCGCGCTCGAATGGCTTCGCCGTCGGACCCCGCCGCGATGCATAACTGCTGAACACCTGCGTAATATTTCCAAAACTTTCCGGTCGGTTGACAATGGCCTTCTCATAAAAAGGATCTTTGGCGAAAACCTGGCCCGCATCGCGTACAAATTCATCGACACTCCACGTCAGAACCATCTTCGATCCATCCGGCCCCGTAGCCACTTGCGTAAAACGCGCCTGTGGAACGAACAGGGAGCGGAACCGGTCCCAATTGCGACCGCCCGCTGGACCCGAAATCACATCGTAGATAGCGGCCAGAATCGCATCCATCGATTTAACATCCTCCACCTTCGCCGCTGGAACCTTCGCAGCCAGATCGGCCGCTGAAAACATTGGCACATCCGGTGGCAATTGGATCGGCTGTGCCGATTCTGACTTCTGCGCTACGACAGTCGCACTCAAGCCAATAAAGACCAGTACCAAATAAATTGCACTCTTCAAGATTTTCTCCTTCGCAAAAAGAGACACTCAAAATCAAGCGGCTCTAGACGCGTAAGCAATCGCCATAAAAAATCGTGAATATCGGCGAAATCCGTGGCAAAAAGATCTTGCTCTATTCCGCCTGCTTAGTAATATTTAGCAACACTCCCACGCAAGCCAGCGTCACGAATAAAGACGACCCTCCATACGACACTAGTGGCAGCGGAATCCCTTTCGTCGGCATCATCCCCAGCACCACGCTCATGTTGATAAACGCCTGCAACACCACCATGCTGGTAATCCCCACCGCCAAATACCTTCCAAACAAATTCTCCATGCGCCATGAAGCCCGCATCCCGCGCCACAGAAAAATCGCAAACAGCGCGACCAAAAATATCGCCCCCACCAGTCCCAGCTCTTCGGCGGTTACGGCAAAAATAAAATCGGTGTGCGGCTCCGGCAAATAGAACAGCTTCTGCTTTCCCTCCATCAATCCCGTGCCCGTCACCCCGCCCGTCCCCACCGCAATCAGCGACTGGATAATATGGAACCCGGCCTTCTGCCGGTCCGCATAGGGATTTATAAAGGCCAGCAGCCTGTCCCTGCGCCAGCTCACATGAAAGATCAGGAAATAAAGCGGCACCAGCGCCGCCCCAAACGCATACCCGAAATAGCGCATGCGCATCCCAGCCACAAATAAAATGCAAGCCGCAATTCCGGCACAGGCAATTGCCGTACCCAGATCAGGTTGCAGAACAATCAACCCCAAAAGCATCACAATCGGCGCTGCCGCCGGAGCCAGCGTATTTCGCCAATCGTCCATTGTTTTCGATCGGCCCTCAAGGAAATAAGCAAGAAACAAAATCAGCACCGGCTTGGCCAGTTCCGAAGGCTGGAATGAAAATCCACCGGCGTGAATCCAGCGATGCGTATTGTGCGAGCGGTCTAGAAAAAATACCGAGATCAGCAGAAGCGTGGTAACACCCAGGAATGAAAACACCAGTCCCGGATGCTTGTAGCGGCGGTAATCCACGCGCATCGTCACCGTCATCGCAATCAGCCCAACCACCGCACAAGCCAGCTGCTTCGACAAAAATGCGTACGGCGATCCAAACCGCTCTCGCGCCATCACCGCCGAAGCTGAAAACACCATGACCAGCCCCACAAATACCAGGAGCATGGTCACCGTAAACAGCCACCGATCGACACTGACCCGCTTCGCCATGGGAATTTCATTTCACCACGACGAGCCGCAACCCGGAGCAGGAATCGCCGCTTGTTGAAACTGGATTGTTGATTGTTTTGGTTCGGATCGAAGAAGATTCGGTCGTATTTGATATCTGTCATTCTGAGCGAAGCGAAGAATCCCACACACGCCGGCGCAATCGCAGCCCCTCAAAAGGAATTCCTATCCAGGTTCGCCGCCGCGCAACTCGATCACTTCAGATAAGACCGCACAATCTCCATCAACTCATCCGTGGCAACCGCCTGCGCGGTAGTTGGCTTCCGCGTGGCATCGAGCACATGGAAGCGGACGTGATCTTCCAGCAATTCCGCCATCAGACCGTTCATCGCGCCCCGCGCCGCGGTAATTAGCTGCAACACATCTCCGCAGTCTTTTTCTTCGCTCAATGCTCGTTCGATCGCGTCGATCTGCCCGCGGATGCGCCGCACCCGCAGCGTAAGTTTTTCCTTTTCCCGTAACGTGTGAGCCATAGATTTCCTCGATTATGATTTTCTTACTTGACTATACTATACGGGGGTATGCTATTTTAAAAGATAAATACAGCGATCTGTCCGCCTCGGCAAAACCGGCATAAATGAAGCGCCAGGGGCCTGTAACATTCCTTTAACCGGTTCTGCGTAGTCTTCATGAAGTCGAAAATCGCTTAAAAACCTTGGTGGCTGCATAAAGAAATGTTTTACGGTATTATTTTAATTAACTATAGTTAATAATTTATGGTTTGCCAAAGTTTATAAACAGCACAATCTCCAAAAGCTGCGCAATCGTCCGGTCTAATTTGTTTGACCATAAGCAGTAAGCACCGCACCCTAATAAGCTTGTGAAGCTCATTTCAAATATCGTAACGGTATGTCTGCGCGGCGACTCACTCCAGAAAAAGCCGATGCTCAGCCCTGGACTCATCCTGCGCGCCTCACTGTCTGTCCTTCTCTTTTGCGTCCTGCTTGCATCAATTCGCCCCGCACTTTCTCAGCAATCCGATAATCCTTCCACTGCGCAACCCGCCCCGCAACAAGAAACAGGCAATCCCCCTGACTCGCCATCTGATCAAGCCACCGAAACCATGCTCCCGCATTTCAAAGACACGCGCTTCTGGATCTCCGGCCAGGCCAATTTCATTTTCCAAACTCATCCGCCCTTCTACGCCGCCTACAGCGGCACGCACAGCCTGAGCCCAAACTACGAAAAAGCCACCTCGCGCGTGCTCACTCTTTACACCGGAGTTCGCCTCAACAATGCGACCGAACTCTTAGTCGATATCGAAGAAGCCGGCGGAGCCGCACTCACCGAGGGCTTTGGTCTTGCCGGCAATACCGATCTCGATATCGTCCGTAATCCCCTTTTAAGCAAAGCCCCCTACCTAGGGCGCGCCATGATTCACAAAGTTATCGCGCTGAGTGGCGACAAAATTGAAAACGAAAGAGATGAATTCTCGCTCTTCGAAGAACTCCCGCGCCGCCGCCTTGAGCTCCGCTTCGGCAAATTCAGCATGCCCGATTTCTTCGATAAAAACTCCGTCGGCTCCGACACCCACCTGCAATTCATCAACTGGACCACCGACAACAACGGCGCCTACGATTACGCCGCCGACACTCGCGGCTATACCATCGGCGCAACCGCCGACTTCGAAGATCGCAACTGGGGTTTCCGCTTCGCCGAAGCCTTAATGCCGAAGGTAGCCAATGGAATTGATCTTGTCTACAAACCCTGGCAGGTCCACGCGGAAAATTTCGAATATGAACTACGCCGCGGCATGATCCCGAAGAAAGATGGAGTCATCCGCCTGCTCGCCTATACCAACTACGCCAACATGGGCATCTATCGCGACGCCGTCGCTAACTTTGAAGAAGGCCTCACTGCAACCCCCGAGATCACCGACCATCCCTGGCACATCACCCGCAAATACGGCTTCGGCATCAACCTCGAACAAAATCTAACCCACTACCTCACCGCCTTCGCCCGCTTCGGCTGGGACAATGGCAAAACCGAATCCTTCGCCTACACCGAAGTCGATCAAACTTTCGTCGAAGGGGTCGGCGCGCAGGGCGCATGGTGGCATCGCAAACAAGACCGCGCCGGAATCGCCTTCGTCTCCAACGCCATCAAAAAATACCACCAAACCTATCTCGCCGATGGCGGCCTCGGCTTTCTCCTCGGCGATGGCGCATTAAATTACGGCCGCGAAAACATCCTCGAAACCTACTACACAGCCCACGTCTGGCGCGGCATCTACGTCGCCCCCGGCCTGCAACATATCAGCAACCCCGGCTACAACCGCGACCGCGGCCCAGTGCTGGTCCCATCCTTCCGCGCACACGTAGAATTTTGAGAATCTTGAATGTAGGCGTAGAGGGGAAGCGATAGTTGGTCCTGCCCCATCCTAGCCGTGTTCCCGGCGGCGGGAAATTGCGCCGGATCCAAAGCGGCAGGGCAGGATTTCCCGACGGGTAGGCTCTTCGATCCATTCGAAAATGGCGTTGGTCAGGGCGACATACGCGGTCGCGCTGCTACTCCACCTTCACGCCCTTCCAAAATGCCACATACCCTTTGATCTGCTTCGCGGCATCCTTCGGCTCCGGATAAAACCAGGCTGCCCCGGCATTCTTCTTGCCCTTCACATCCAAATCGTAATAACTCGCCGTGCCCTTCCACGGACAAACGCTGTGCGCATCGCTGGGTTGGAAATATTCTTTGTGAATCGCATCCGGCGGAAAATATTGGTTCCCTTCCACCTCAACCGTCTTATCGCTTTCGGCCAATACCGCGCCTTCCCACATTGCTTTTGCCATAATGCCCAGTTAGATTCCTAACAGCCTCGGCAGGTTCATAACCTTCAAGGAAATCATGACCGAAACACTCACGAATACTCACTTTAACGGACACTCCATGGTCGGTCTGCTCGAACGAGTAATGGTATGTTCGCCCCGCGCCGCCGGATGGAATGACTCCGGTCGCCTCTCCTGTTGGCAAGAGCTCGGGTTCCACCACAAGCCAGATTTCGAAAAAGCTCAGTCGCAGCACGATGCCCTGTGCCACGAATTAACCGCCGCTGGCGCAGAAATTTTCGAGCTGCCACCTTCCGCCGATCTCTCACTCGACGCCGCTTACGCCCATGACGCATCCCTCGCCACCGATTTTGGACTAATCATCATGCATCCCGGCAAAGCCAACCGCGTAGCCGAAGGCCCGCGTCACGCCGCCTTCGCTTCAACCTTCGACATCCCCACGCTGGGCACAATCGCCTCCCCCGGCACCACCGAAGCCGGAGACATCCTCTGGCTCGATGCGAAGACTCTTCTCATCGGCCACGGCTTCCGCACCAACACCATAGGCATTCAACAAATGCGCGATTTGCTCGCGCCTCGCGGGGTTGAAGTTTGTTCGGCTCCACTCCCCTATGGCCCCGGCCCATCCGCCTGCCTGCACCTGATGTCGCTGATCAGCCTCCTAGACGATCAAACCGCGTTAGTCGACCTCCCGTGGCTAGCCGTCGAAACCGTCGAACTCCTAAAATCGCGCGGGTTCCGCTTCATCGAAATCGATCCTTCCGAGCGCGACACGCTAGCCTGCAACGTCTTAGCTCTAGGTACCAATTGCTTACTAGCGATAGAAGAGAACCACAAAACAAACCAACGTTTGGGCCAAGCGGGATTCGACGTACGCACCTTCCCCGGCAGCGAACTCTGCATGAACGGCAGTGGCGGCCCAACATGCCTAACGCGACCACTGTTGCGGACATGACTACGGCTCGTGGAGGGACGGACGCCCTCGTCCGTCCAGCTTTTAAAAAGGACCCATGAACATCTACCTAATCGACGGCACCTACGAACTCTTCCGCCACTATTTCGCCGTGCCCTCGTCAACAGACGTAAACGGCCAGGAAATCGGCGCGGTACGGGGCGTCCTTTTCTCCGTCCTCTCCATGATCGAAGCCGGAGCAACCCATCTCGGCGTCGCCACCGATCACGTCGTCGAATCCTTCCGCAACGATCTCTACCCCGGATACAAAACCAGCGAAGGCGTCCCGCCAGAATTGCTCTCGCAATTTCCCATCCTCGAAGAAGCCCTGCAAGCCATGGGAGTGCTGGTCTGGCCGATGATCGAGTTCGAAGCCGACGACGCACTCGCCTCCGCTGCAATCAAAGCCGCGCAAGATGAACGCGTGCAGCAAGTATTCATCTGCACGCCCGACAAAGATCTGAGCCAGTGCATCGCAGGCACGCGGATCGTTCAACTTGACCGCAGAAAGAATGCTATACGCGACGAAGCTGGAGTATTCGAAAAGTTTGGTGTAAAACCAGCATCCATCCCGGACTATCTAGCCGTAGTAGGCGACAACGCCGACGGCTACCCTGGCATCGCCGGATGGGGAGCGAAAGCGGCAGCTTCAGTTCTCTCCCAATATCCACATCTCGAAGCCATTCCCAAAGATTGGCAGCAGTGGAACCCCTTCATCCGTCGCACTCGCCCGCTTGCCGAATCGCTTTTTGCCAAGTGGGATGACGCGCTCCTGTTCCGCAAACTCGCTACCTTAAGACTGGACGTACCGGTGTTTAAAGCAGTCGACGATCTTCTCTGGCAAGGACCGCACCCGGAATTCGAGGCGCAATGCCGCCGTATGAAATCACTCAACCTCCTCACACGCGCCATCCAGGCAACATCAGGTCAACAGATTCCCTCACGGTAAGCATGGGCGCCCGGCAGCTTGTCCTGAGCGAAGCAGAAGTGGATTTTTTCATCCAGCCGATCTCTATGGATGCGTTCGCTACCTGCTAAAATACCTCTGCATGCTTCTTCCCTTCGTCCGTGAACTCTTCACGGACGTAGAACATCTTCCCGCCTTCGCGCGTGTAGCCTCCCATCTAAAGGAGGGCACGGGGCGCATTCGTGTCTCCGGCCTTACGCCCACCGCGAAAGCCTTGCTGCTCGTGCTCTTTCAGCGCGCCGCGCAACGACCGCTCATCTTCGTAGTCAACGACAACCGCGCCGTAGAAGACCTGATTCCCATCCTCCGCGGCTTCTGCGAGCTAACCGCAGCCTGCGACCCCGACTCGATCATTTCTCTGCCAGCCCGCGATGTTCTCCCCTACCAAAATCTTTCACCGCATCCCGAACTCCAGGAAGAACGCGCCACCGCTCTCTGGAAGATCGCCACCGGCGCGGCAAACATCGTAGTCACGCCAATCACCGCCGCAGCCATTCGATTGCAGTCGAACGATTACTACTCCAGCCTGGCCCGCACCATTCGCCGCAGCGAATCCTTCGATCTCGAATCCCTACTGGCCCATCTCAACACCGTTGGCTACACCTCGACCGACGTAGTCGAAATGCCCGGCCAGTACGCCGTTCGCGGTGGCATCCTCGACGTCTACTCCCCCGAAGCCGATCGCCCCCTTCGCGTCGAGTTCTTCGGCGACGAAGCCGAATCCATCCGCAAGTTCGATCCCACTTCCCAGCGCTCTTCCAATCCCGTGGATGAAGCCTTGCTGCTTCCACTCACCGAAACACCAGTCAGCGAGCATCTCTTAGGCGCAATCCACACCCGCCTAAGCGGCAAGCGCATCACCGGCAACGAAGAGATCGTGGAAGCCGCCGTCCGCGCCGCAGGCGTCAATGTTTTCCCCGGCTGGGAGTTCTACTCCCCCGTCGCCGGAGCCACCAGCACCATCTTCGATCTAATCCCGCGCGCCGCCGTGCTGCTCGACGAGCCCGAGCAACTTACGCAGGAATTCGACCGCTTCTGGACTCGCGTAGTCGAAGCCCACGAACGCAGCGGCGTCGGCAATCTCGTTCGCCCCGAAGATCTTTACATTCCACCGGACGCATGGTGGGAAAAAACGCGTGAACTCCCCGGCGCAGACTTCGAACACCTGGGCATCACTCGCGGCATCGAAGAAAATCAAAGCGATAATTCAATTCAATTTCTCACCCAGCCCTCGCCACGCTTCCACGGCGCGGTTCCCAGCATGCTCGAAGAAGTTCAAAAAATCACCAAGGACGGCAAGCGCGTCCTGCTAGCCGTTCCCAACATCGGAGAAGTCGAGCGACTTGCCGACGTCTTCACCGAATACAACGTGTCATTCAAGCTGGGTAGCCGTACCCGTGGCGGCGAAAGCTATGCCGACGAAACCAGCTATTTCGCGGGAGAAGTCTTCACCACCACACTGGCTACAGCCTACATACCTGACGGCGTTCTGATCCCCGAGGCCAACCTCGCCATCTTCGGCTCCCGCGATCTCTTCGACGAATCCGAATCCGTCGCCTCGCGCCCGCAGCGCTCCAAATCCAAAGTCTCCGCCTTCCTTTCCGATTTTCGCGATCTCCAGGTCGGCGACTACGTCGTCCACGTCGAACACGGCATCGGCCAGTATCAAGGCCTAAAAGAAATCAATCACGGAGACGGTCCCGCCGAATTCATGCTGCTTGAGTTCGCCGACGCCGCCCGCCTCTACGTCCCGTTAACCCGTCTAGATCTGGTTCAGAAATATCGCTCCTCCGAAGGCGCAAAGCCCGTACTAAGTCATCTCGGCACACAGTCCTGGTCGAAGACGAAAGCCCGCGTGCGCAAGGCCATGAAAGACATGGCCGACGAACTCCTCAAGCTCTACGCCGAGCGCAAAACCGCCGTCGGACATTCCTTTCCCGTCGCCAACGAGTGGTTCCGCGAATTCGAAGACGCCTTCGAATTCACCGAAACCGAAGATCAGGCGACCGCGATCAAAGACGTCATGCGTGACATGGAATCCACTCAGCCCATGGACCGCCTGCTTTGCGGTGACGTAGGCTACGGCAAAACCGAAGTCGCCATGCGCGCTGCCTTCAAAGCCATCAGCGACAACAAACAAGTAGCCGTGCTCGCGCCGACAACCGTTCTTGCCTTCCAGCACTACGAAACTTTCAAGCAGCGCTTCGCTCCCTTTCCCGTCACCATCGACATGATCAGCCGCTTCCGCAACGCCAAGCAGCAAAAAGAAATTCTGCAAAAAACCGAAGCCGGAAAAATCGATGTCCTCATCGGCACCCACCGCATCCTCTCCAAAGACATTAAATTTTCCGATCTCGGCCTCCTTATCGTCGATGAAGAACAGCGCTTCGGAGTCCGCCACAAAGAGCGCATCAAACAAATGCGCAAGCAGGTGGACGTACTGACCATGTCGGCCACGCCCATTCCGCGAACGTTGCACATGTCATTGGTCGGCCTGCGCGATATGAGCGTGATCGAAACTCCGCCCAAAGACCGCATGGCGATCCAAACCGTAGTCGCCAGTTGGGACGAAAAACTAATTCAATCCGCGATCGAACAGGAATTAGAACGCGGCGGCCAGATCTACTTCGTCCACAACCGCGTCGACACCATCTGGGAAATCGCCGCCAAGCTGCAAGTGCTCGTTCCGACAGCCCGCATCATCGTAGGCCACGGTCAAATGTCCGAAGGCGAACTCGAAAAAGTGATGCTGAAATTCATGCATCACGAAGCCGACATCCTGGTTTCCACCACAATCATCGAGAACGGTCTCGACATCCCGCTCTGCAACACAATCCTGATCAACCGCGCCGATCGCCTGGGTCTTTCCGAGCTGTATCAACTACGCGGCCGAGTAGGCCGTTCCAGCCGCCGCGCCTACGCCTATCTAATGCTCCCGCCAGAAATCGAGCTGACGCCGATCGCACGCCGGCGCCTCGCAGCACTCAAAGAATTTTCAGATCTTGGCGCCGGATTCAAAATCGCCGCGCTAGACCTAGAACTCCGCGGCGCGGGCAACATGTTAGGAGGCGAACAGAGCGGCCACATCGAAGCCATCGGCTTCGAGCTCTACACCCAGATGCTCGAACGCGCTGTCCGCGAGATGAAAGGCGAAGCCGCTCCCGACGAAGCCGAAACCCAGCTCAATCTAGGCCTGAACATTCGCATCCCCGCGGACTACGTCCCCGAAGAAAACCAGCGTCTGCAAATGTATAAGCGAGTAGCCCGGGTCGAAACCGAATCCCAACTAACCGACGTGGCCGCCGAACTGCAAGACCGCTACGGCCCACCCCCTCCGGCAGTCCGTAACCTGCTCGACTACGCCTCGCTAAAACTCTTGTGCATGAAAGTAGGCGTCAACGCGATCGAGCGCAAGCGCGATTTCGTGACATTAAAATTCCGCCAGGACGCCACAGTCGACCCCGAGCAGCTAGCCCGCTTCGTCTCCACGCAACGCGGCGCCCAGTTCACGCCAGATGGAATGTTGAAATTTGCATTGAAGGCTACGGCCGCAGAAGAAGTCCTCAGCGCGCTGCGCAAAGTTTTGGAGCAACTGGCCAACGCCGAAACAGCATCAGAAGTCGGTTCGAATGCGGTCAGGAACGCGACCGAATAATCTATAAGGGTAGTGCATCTGGCGACTTCTCGCTTAGACTATGTCGGTGAGATGGCGAAGAAAGCTGGCTCCAAGATTCAACCTCGATCGAAGAACCTAAGACCTAA
>DATHMV010000060.1:0-196753 GCA_035486715.1 Candidatus Aquilonibacter sp. | reverse complement strand
GAGTTGGCGATCAAATCTAAGAAAACAGGCCAGCCTTGGCGCGAAAACGGGAAGCTTGTCTGGACCGATCCCTCGCGGATCGAAGTCCAGGAATATGACATTGCTCTAGCGCTGGCGGCAGCCCAGGCCGGTGCGGACGAGATCCAGTTCGATTATGTCCGCTTCCCTGCCGAGGGCGATCAAAAGGACGCGGGCTTCGCATTCCAAAAATCACATCCCGAGTGGCAGCGTTCTGAAGTCATTGCAGACTTCCTGCGGCGCGCCTACACCGCGATTCACCCCAAGGGAGCCCTGCTGTCGCTGGATGTCTTCGGCATAATGGCCTGGCAGCGGTCAGTCGACCTGGCGCACACAGGCCAGGATATTGTGCGCATGGCAAAGTACTGCGACGTTCTCTCGCCCATGATCTACCCGTCACACTTCTTCGGCATGGATAACATTGAGCACCCCGGTGACGCCCCCGAACATTTCATCGGCGAATCCATGCAGCGCTTCGAACTCATTACAAAAGGCAGCGGAGTCGTGATCCGTCCCTGGCTGCAAGCCTTCCGCTGGCGCACCAAGACCTACTCGCCGGAATATATAAAGGTGCAGGTCGCCACTGCCAAAGAAAAAGGCGGCATCGGATTCTTGTTCTGGAACGCCGCCAACGATTACTCGAAGCCCTACGAAGCCATGCCGGAGATGAAAGCCGCCGATCTGAAAGCCGGATCGAACCCAAAATACTTCCGCGGCGACGAACTGCCCGGCGTAACCGTGCGTGCAGCCTTAACGCCCGCAAACTAAGACTTCTCTCTACAATTGTCATGCAGAGCGAAGAGAGAGCTTCGCGATAAGCGAAGCTCTTTCGTAGTCGAAAGCCTGCCCTGGCGGAGCCGAAGGGCATCCCTACCCGCGTCCGAATCGCCTGGCCTTAAACCTCTGCCCCATCCTTCTTCTCTTCCGGTAGGTTAATCGCCCCCGGATTCATCGCCGCCTTGAACCCTCGAATTCCATCTCCCAATCCCCTGCCCAGTTCCGGCAGCTTCTTAGGACCAAACACCAGCAGCGCAATACCGAAGATCAAAATCAAATGCATGGGCTGAAATAGTCCTTCAATCACAAAGTCCTCCTTAGTTCAAAATTCGAATGAATATCGAGTTTCAGTCTCCGGCGAGGCCGCGTCCCCCACGCGGCTTCGCCGGAAAACACCGCCTCCATTAGCATCCGGTGAACGAAATGAAGTCTCCCAACGGATTGGGCAACATAGGCGTGAAGGGCACGAAGGGATACGATTTCGAGGTATCGAACCCTGCCTGCTGCGCCGCGGTGATGCTGACGAACGGCAACAGCGCGGTCACAACCTCTTGAATCCTGCCGAAACATAAGGTTCTTTCGTATCCATTATTGTTGGGAGGAGCCACGCTTTCGGGCACACCCTGAAAGCCGGTGATCGTGTTGATCGGCCCGCCATCTTGCGGGGCCACATCCGGCCCAATCACGCGAGCCAGGGTGCGGTGATCGCTTTCAATGCCCATGATGCGCGCCGCCGTGAGCTGTAGCTGTTTTGTGCTGAAGTCGCGAACACCGACGAGATAAGCTCCGATGAAGGCGTCCTCCAAGGTGACCAATGTGTTCAGTGTGGTCTGCGCGTCAGAGAACATGTTGAACGGATAGAAAAACGAGGTGAAAGGCGTCGGATTCCCCGTCACCGATTGCTCCAGAAGATAGTGCGACATCTCTTCCTGCAGAGCGCCCTGCAAGTAGCCCTGATCGTCTTGCGGTATACGTGTAAAAAACGGCGCCGTGTTGATGATGTTCGAGTAAGTGGTAACCGCCAGCGCCTCGGCGATTTCCGCGGCAATTAGAATATCGAGATCTCCTTGCGCCAAACCTTTTGAGTTCACTTTGTTGTTGCCGCTCGCGGCATTCGCTTCTTTGTCCAATGCCGAAGCCAGCGTGACCAGTCCGCCCAGCGCCACCGCGCTGGTGGCTCCGGTAATGGCGGCCCGCTTGAAGAACGATCGCCGGGAAAGTCCAGATGGATTTTCTTCGCCGGTCGCTTCCGTATCTTTACTGTTAAGCAGAATATTGTCTGGCAGATTCATACAGACTCCTGGGATTGATTTTTTGGGGAAGGCGTAACTCCGCAATCGCAGGCTTATGTAGCCGGATCGCATCGTCCAACTCTCCCGTGCACCCTGAGTACGCAAACCACCGCGCAGCGGATTGCACAGGCCGGAAATTTGTGGGGATTGAATCGGCTTGGGGTGGTACAGCACTTCGGCGCTGGCCCCGAACTTGTCCGAAAGGGCCGCGTTAGAACCCTCGCTCCCCTAAGAATTGTCATCCTGAGCGGAGCGCGTCCTAGCGAAGCGGAAGACGCGCGCAGTCGAAGGATCGCTATCGCCGGCTAATCGTGGGTGCCATAGGGTGCCCCACCTCCCGCTTCTTTTGCGGAAAGTAGAAAAAGGCAGCGTCTATTCTCTGTGCTTAATAAAAGGCACTAATTGAGTTGGCCAACCAAAATCATGCTAAGTTTTGTGGAGAATGTTATGCGCTTTTTGCCCCAAAGATGCGGTTGAAATCGGTGGAGAACATATCTGGGATAGCTGGCTTAATAAAGCTCTGCCACCATTGCGTTATCGTTCGCGTAAGCGCTATACGATAGATTCTCCGGTTATAGAATCGGAAGCTGTCAGCTTAGAGGAAAAACTTCCAGTTGTGTGCGCTCGATGTAATAACGAGTGGATGAGCGGACTCAGCGGAAAAGTTAAGGACCGTTTCAGGCATGCCATCCTAGACGGTGAGCCGATTTCGCTTGGGGCTAAAGACGCTGCTATTCTGGCCGCATTTACGTTCATGAAGTCAGTCGTCACAAATCACCTCACAGATCAGAAATCCGGATGCGGTCTCTTCTTCACGAGAGCGGTTAGGGAGCGATTCAGAACCTCGCTTACACTTCCACCTCTGCTTAAATGCTGGATTGCCGGATTCCAAGGGAAGGCATATATGAGCACCCGCAACAATCTAAGCATTATGAGCACAAGCGAACCGGGGCCGCTTTCGGGGATTGAGTTTTATAGCTTCACATATGTCGTTGGGAAGTTGGCCGTTCAGCTTCTTGTACCACGATGGAAGCACCTACTTGACAGCGGCAAGCCTCTGGTTTCTCTTAACCCTAATGCGTTCTGGGCTGACGCAGAAGCTCTTTTTTGGCCGCATCCGGGAGGCTTTATTTCGTGGCCCCTGCCAATGTATATTGGCGACGATACGATCCAAAAGTACATCTATCGATTCAACAATCCCGTTACTGTTACGGTCGTTAGGGGAACGCAAGTTTTTTCTAACATTGCGACCTAGGGTGTTTCGCATACTGCCGTCTTTCCGGTGCTGATGATCCTCAAATAATCTATATACCAATAAATAGGGAAATCGATGGGCCGACGATAACAAAGAATGAAGACCGCATAGACTTTTCCACACCCCACCCTCCCACCCCTGTGACCTCCAACCTTCCCCCACCTCATAAACTATAAGTAGTATGCCAACCGGCAATTTTAGCCTCAAAGAATACCTGCAATCCCTCCCTCCTGCCGCCCAAATCACCGCTAAGTCCGAACTTACTAATATTTTGCGTGCAAATCCTTGGTTATCAATATTATGCGCAGCCCATTTTCAGACCACCGGCTGCAACCCCTTCGAAGTAAAGAATTTGCAGCATCGATCTGAATTTTTTTTTGATCAGAATCTCGCTAACCCGGAAGGTAACGACCCAATGGCCGCAAAAAAAAACACTCGCATCTGTACTCACATCAAGCCCAGCGGACATCGCTGCGGCTCGCCCGCTCTGCGTGGCGAAATTTTCTGCTATTTCCATCAGCGCATGATTCGCGGTGTCCGCACCCCGCCCAACTCGCGTCTCCATCCCATCGCTATCCTCGAAGACTCGAAATCGATCCAGGCATCGCTCATGGAGATCATCAACGCCCTCGTGCGCAACACTATCGACTATCGCCGCGCCCAGCTTATCCTGCGCGCCCTGCACATGGCGGCCAAGAACGCGCGCCGCGCCAGCTTCGACTCCCAGACCTACAACATGGTCGATGAGGTTCCTGAATACGCCGCCCCGCCCGAAGTGAAGGAGCGCAAAGCAACGGACGAAAAACCCGCACCCGCGCAAAAAGAAGACGAATCCAACCACGAACCCGACTTGGACTGGGAAGCAATTTCCCAAAAGATCGAAGAAAATACTTACTACGAACCGCCCCGTGAAAGGCCGATCGCCACGGAATCTGTCGATCCCACCCGACGCAAGCAGCCCCAAAGTGTAAAGCTCCCGCACTCCAAAGACTCGTTCGGAGATCGGGCCTCCAAACTCCTGGCCGAGTTATCCCCATAAGCGTCGCGTGACGAGACGGACCCTCTCACTGCGTGCAGGATGACAACTCACGGCTCGACTATAACGGCTCGGCTATAATGATCTGTAACGTGGGTTGGTTTGCGCCTCGTCCCTTGTCACCCAGAGGAAGGATTCAGCCTCGTTACAGACTGCGTTGAAGGAGTATCGATGGCTATCGAAAAATCCGAATTTATATGGCACAACGGCAAGCTCATTCCCTGGGATGACGCCACCATTCACGTGATGTCGCACGTGGTCCACTACGGCTCGTCGGTATTCGAAGGAATTCGCTGCTACGCGCCGCCTTCCGGCCCTGCGATTTTCCGCGCCCATGAACATATTCAGCGCCTGCTCGACTCCGCCAAGGTCTACCGCATCGATGTCGATTACACCCGCGACGAAATCGTAAAAGCCCTGTGTGAAACCGTGGGCAGAAACGGGTCATGGCCCTGCTATGTGCGGCCCATCATTCTTCGCGGCTATGGCGAGGCGGGAGTGAATCCGTTCAACTCGCCGACCGAGGTTTATATCATTAATTATCCGTGGGGAAAATATCTGGGCGGCGAGAACGACGGTTGCGATGTATGCGTTTCGTCGTGGACGCGCATTGCGCCCAACACGCTGCCGGCTATGGCGAAATCGGGCGCGAATTATATGAATTCGCAACTCATCAAGATGGAAGCCATCGTCAACGGCTTTGCGGAAGGGATTGCGCTCGACGTCAACGGCTTCGTCAGCGAAGGTTCGGGCGAGAACGTTTTCCTCGTGCATCGCGACAAGCTGATCACGGCGCCGCTGGGCAACTCGGTGCTGCCCGGCATTACGCGCGACTCGGTGTTGCAAATCGCCCGCGACCTGAACATCACGATCGTCGAGCAGATGATTCCGCGCGAAATGCTTTACATCGCCGATGAAGCCTTCTTCACCGGCACAGCAGCGGAAGTCACGCCGATCCGTTCCGTGGATAAGATCAAAGTCGGCAAAGGCGGCATTGGACCGATTACCAAGACCATCCAGAAAGAGTTCTACGCCATTGTGCGCGGCGAAAAATCCGATCGCCACGGTTGGCTTACTCCAGTTCCGGTAAGCAGCAAGCAGCCGGTCGGCGTATAATTCGTCCCGAACACTTGAGGGGCGCAGCCTGCGCCCCTTTCGGTTTCTTAGCCCGGAAAGACATAACACTCAACCTGGAGGAAAACAATGTCCGCTCAAGGTATAACTCCCGAATTTGCCCAAGGCTATGGCGCGATGATGCTCGACGGCATTATGCGTGAAGTGGAAATCACCAAAAAAGTAATCGCCGCCGTGCCCGATGCAGCATCGAGCTACAAGCCCGATCCGAACGCACGCACCGCGAAGGACCTGGCATGGCACCTTGCCAACACCGACGTTCAGTTTCTAACCGGAATTGCCGATCTGAAGTTCACCATGCAAAACCCGGAACATAAGCCGCAGACATCGGCTGAAGTGGTCGCCTGGTACGACGAGAATATGAAGCGTGAAGCCGCTCGGGTTGCCGCCATGACGCCAGAGCAGTTGATGACGCCGGTCGAATTCTTCATGTTTAACCTGCCAGCAGTGTTTTATCTTGGCTTCCTCAACAACCACAGCATCCATCACCGGGGCGAACTGGCCACCTATCTGCGGCCCATGGGATCGAAGGTGCCCTCGATCTACGGCGGCAGCTACGATGAACCATTGCAGCCAGCGGCTCCGCAGGAATCAGCAGCATAATGCACGACTCCATGTGAGGATCGCGGTCGCGATCCTCACACTTCGCCTCAGAACGACAAATCTTTCTTACTCGGCACTGCCGGGAACTGCGGCAGCGGCCGCATCGAATCCAATCCGGCTGTGCGCGCCATCGCAGAATGGCTTGTTGGTGGAGGCGCCGCAGCGGCATAGCGCTATCTTTTCTCCCGCCTCGATTTTGTTGCCGCTGGCGTCGAGCAGGTTAATCTTCCCTTCCACGAGATACGGGCCTTTGGGCAATACTCTGATGTTTGGATCGGACATGCTTTTATTTCCTTTCGGTTATTGGTTTAAAAACCAGAAATTTAAAATCCAGCAGTTGAACATCCAGAATTTGAATCTGCAGGATTGCACCGGACTACTTTCCACCGTCCAGGCTCCATGGGCCCGAGCCAAACTGCGAGATGAGCAACGCTCCGCCGAGCATGGAGACGTTTTTCATGAACATGATCATCTGCATCTGCTGCGCCATGGGATCGGTGATGCCCCAGAACTTGTGCATCATGGGCGTGATGCAGACGAGGAAAAAAGCAATCAACCAGCCACCGATTTTGGCGCGATATCCAAGCAGGATGGAAAGACCTCCGATAAGCGCGATCAAGCCGGAGATGGGCACGACTATGGAGGCCATGGGCACACCTTGCGATGCGGCATAGCCGATGATCGGGCTGGTAAAGTGGCGCGGGCCGGACATCAGGAAAATCAGGACAAACAGAAAGCGTCCTAACAGAACTACTGGCGCTGAAGCGGCGGTTGAAGGGTTGGCTGACATTTTACTTTCTCCTTGTATATTGTTTTCCTGCAATATCTGATGCTGCAAATTAAATCGCTAACTCCCTCGTTGCTTTGACGTGATTCGTGGCAAGAACTGCCTGCTCCAGCTTTTCCAGAGCCGCGGCGCGCGAAGGCTCGGCGAGCTCTCCCGGTTTCTGATTGTCGGCATGGATGAAAGTCACGTCGGTTAATCCGATGAAGGCCAGGATGTGCCGTAAATAGGGTTCCTGATAATCGAAGCGCTCGGTGGGTATACCGGGACGATACGATCCGCCGCGCGAGGTCACGACGTAAACCTTCTTGCCTTCGATTGCGCCCCGTGGTCCCGATGCTTCAAACAGAACGGTCTTGCCGGCGCGAACGACCTGATCTATCCAGGATTTCAACAGCGCGGGAATGGCGAAGTTGTACATGGGAGCGCCGATGACGATGGTATCAGCCTGAAGCAGCTCGTCGATCAGCGTATCGGAAACGGCAAGCGCCTGCTTCTGCCCGGGGGTGCGGGTGGCGGGATTGCTATGCATCGCCTGGACAAATTCATCGGTAATAAGCGGAAGTTGCGTGGTGGCGAGATCGCGTTCGATGACTTCACCCTCGGGATATTCTTTTTTCCATACCTCCGCAAAGCGGCCGGTCAACTGGCGTGAGACGGAACTGCGGCGCGCGCTGGAATCGATACGCAATAATTTCATAAAATTTCTCCTGAACTGATGCGTTTAGATGATGACGATCCATATAGGTTACAATAAATAACTGTTAATACTTTTAAAAGTAGGCACTTTGGAGTAACCTAGTAGCGATATGGCAACCAAGCGAGGTGCGGCGAAAGACTCGCCCTGCAAGATGGGTGGGCTACTGGAATTGATTACACGGCCGTGGACGATGCATGTGCTCTGGGCGCTCAGCAATAGTGGGCCGCTGCGGTTTGGGGTTTTGAAGCGGCAAATCGCCGGTATTTCTTCGCGCGTGCTTACGGAACGGCTGCGGACGCTGGAGGGCGCGGGCTTTATCTTCCGGCACTACGAGCAGACGATCCCTCCGTCTGTGACTTATGGAATTACCGAGCGGATGAAGGATTTAGAGAAGGTATTTGTGCTGTTGGATGCGCTGGCGCGGAGGTGGCAGGGGGATGGAGTGGCGGCAAGCCATGCGGTTCGCAGATCCGAGGCAACTTCCAGCGCACATTTGTAAACACTATTTTGTCCTTCGCACCGAAAGGCATTGCCCGGTTGCAGATTGCTTCCATTACCTAGGTCATCTTGGGCAAAGTTACGATCCGGTTCATCATAGTCAGAGCTTGCGGTCAGAGCTTGCGAGGCCGTGTGCCTCGCCGGAAGACCCTTCGATGAATATTGACGATCTGCTGCGGATTGCGACGGAAAGAAAATCCAGCGACTTGCATTTGAAGGTGGGCAACTACCCTCACCTGCGCATTGACGGCGAACTGGTGCCGTTGACCGACCAGCCGCGCGTGAGCGCCGAAGACATGCTAAACATGGCGTTCAGCATGATGTCGGCTCGCCAGAAACAGAAATTCAAAGAGACCACGGAAATCGACATGGCCTACGGCGTGGCCGGACTGGGACGCTTCCGTGTGAACATTTTCCAGCAGCGCGGCAATGTGGGATTGGTGCTCCGCGTCATTCCAACTAAGATTCGCGCGCTTGACGAATTGTTTTTGCCGAAAGTCGTAGAGCAGATTTGCGAAATGCCGCGCGGGCTGGTGCTGGTGACGGGCGTGACCGGCTCCGGTAAGTCAACGACCCTGGCTGCTATGGTGGACCGGGTGAATTCCAGCCGCGCCGAACACATTATTACGATTGAAGACCCGATCGAATTTCTGCATCGCGATAAAAAAGGCTACGTGAATCAGCGCGAGATTGGCGTGGATACGCCTTCATTCAGCGCAGCGCTGCGCGCCAGCTTGCGTCAGGATCCGGATGTGATTCTGGTGGGCGAAATGCGCGACCTGGAAACGATTTCAACGGCGCTGCACGCCGCGGAAACCGGCCACATGGTGTTCTCCACGCTGCACACGCTGGACGCTGTGGAAACCGTTAACCGTATCATTTCGATTTTCCCACCGCCGGAGCAGAAGCAGATTCGTTTGCAGCTCGCGGCGGTGCTGCGCGCGATCGTCAGCCAGCGACTTGTACGGCGCTGCGATGCTGAAGGCCGCGTGCCGGCGGTTGAGGTGATGATTAATACCGCATTCATTCGCGAGTGCGTGCTGGTGCCGGAAAAGACGCGGTCGATTCGCGATGCGATCGCGGCGGGCACGTCGCAGTACGGAATGCAGACCTTCGATCAGTCGTTGTGGGATTTGTTCCAGGCGGGGCTGGTTGCCTACGAAACCGCGCTGGAGAACGCTTCCAACGCCGACGACTTCAAGCTGCGCATGCAGGGTATTGCCTCAACGGCCGATATTTCGCGGCAGTCGATGCAGTCGGCTGGTTTTGGGGGAAGATAAGCCCCTCTTGGCATCATCCTGAGAGGGGGTCTCTCACGGAGCGCTGCAAACGTAGACTCTCGTAAGGTCCCTCACCCGGCCTCGCCGGGTTCGGGATGACATCCTTTTAATTAACGCTGACACACACCTTCTCTGCTGGCGCTTTCTTCAGCGCCTTTCATACACATCATAAAAGGTCTATCGTTACCGCATGGCGTTTCCGCGTCCGAAAAAGAAACATTATTCTGAAGATGAACTTTACGAATACGCTGTGGGCGCGTTGGCGCGGCGCATGCGTACGGTTGCGGAGTTAAAGCGCTTGCTGCGGGCACGGGTGGAAGAGGCAGAATCGGAGTACGGGCAAACGTTGATTGAACTGGTGATCCGGCGGTTGAAAGATCGTGGATATTTGAACGATTCGCAATATGCGGCTTACTTCTCTTCCCTGCGCCGGGACAATCAAAAACTTGGGCGCAGGCGCGTGGTTACCGAACTAAAGATGAAGGGCGTGCATGGCGAGGTAATCGATAAAGCTGTGGACGCGGCTTTTGAGGATGTGAGCGAAGAGAAGCAGGCTCGCGAATATCTGCGGAAGAAGCGCATGGTGAAGCCGCAGAAGGGCGATCAGAAGGCGACGGCGCGCATCTTCCGGCAACTGGTGCGCGCGGGTTTTGGCAGCAAGACGATCTTCACCATCCTGAAGAAGTGGGATGTGGATGAGGAAACTTTGAGTGTGCTCGATAGTGAGAGCGCCTAAAGCCGACACAGCTTGGCAAGACCTGTGCCGTTCAGGCATACTGCTTTTCGTTC
Source organism: Candidatus Aquilonibacter sp. (assembly GCA_035486715.1). Classification (GTDB taxonomy): domain Bacteria; phylum Acidobacteriota; class Terriglobia; order Terriglobales; family Acidobacteriaceae; genus Sulfotelmatobacter. Next base: position 186,587 of record DATHMV010000060.1, on the reverse strand, counting down.
CCAAAACAACCGCTCTGAGGAGAATGATTTTATGAAAATTACCCTGAATGCAATTCTTGCGGCATCTCTGCTTGCTGCGGTACCCGCCGCGCTGGCGCAAGATGCCAGCACCGATACCAAGAAAGCTGCCGACACCGTTGGACATGACACCAAAGTAGCCGCCAAGGATACTGCCAAAGGCACGGAAAAAGCTGCCGACAAAACCGGCCATGCCACAAAAGTGGCCGCCAAAGACACAGGCAAAGGCACGGAAAAAGTTGCCAAGAAAACCGGCAGCGGCGTAAAGAAAGGCACCGAAGCTACCGGACACGAAATTAAGAAAGCCGGAGAGAAGACAGAAGACGCGGTAAAGTAGCGGCACCGTTGCGAACAGAAGTTATCCTTCAACCACGGAGTCACAGAGGCACGGAGGAAACAAAATTGTTTTCTCTTCGTCTCCGTGCCTCCGTGGTTCATTTTCTGCGATGCTAAAATTGAAGTTTATCCATCATGCCGACTGGATCTGAAATCCGCCGAAAGTTTTTGGACTTCTTTGTGCAGAAGGGGCATAAAGAGGTGCATTCGTCGTCGCTGGTGCCGGCGAACGATCCCACACTGCTGTTCACCAACGCTGGGATGAACCAGTTCAAGGACGTTTTTCTGGGGCTGGAGAAGCGCGACTACAACAAGGCGACGACTTCGCAAAAGTGCGTGCGGGCCGGCGGAAAGCATAACGATCTGGAAAACGTGGGATTTACCAACCGGCATCACACATTTTTTGAGATGCTGGGGAATTTTTCGTTTGGCGATTACTTCAAGAAGGATGCCATCGCCTACGCTTGGGAGTTGATCACTTCGCCCGAGTGGTTCGGCATCGATAAGAACAAGCTCTACGTAACCGTCTTCAACGGCGAAGGCGGCGTGCCGCGCGATACCGAGGCCTACGATCTGTGGGCGGCGCAGGGAGTGCCGAAAGAACGCATTTTTGAGTTGGGCGCGAAAGACAATTTCTGGCAAATGGGCGATACCGGCCCCTGCGGTCCGTGCAGCGAGATTCATTACGACATGGGTATCGCGGCATCTGATTCCGGACACACCGATTGCGCCTTTACCTGCGACTGCGGACGCTTCGTGGAGATTTGGAATCTGGTGTTCATGCAGTTCGACCGCGATGCTTCAGGGAAACTGAATCCGCTGCCTAAGCCGTCGATTGACACGGGGATGGGGCTGGAGCGCGTAGCCGCGGTGCTACAAGGCGTGATCTCGAACTATGAAACGGATTTGTTCACGCCGCTGATCAACCGTGCAGCCGAATTGACAGGTGTGTCTCTGAACAAGGAACTGAGCAAGGAAGCGCATACCAAGTCAGCGGCATCCTTGCGCGTGATAGCCGATCATGCGCGCGCGACAGCGTTCCTTATCGCCGACGGTGTCGTGCCTTCGAATGAAGGGCGTGGATACGTCCTTCGGAAGATTATGCGGCGTGCGATGCGACATGCTTGGCTCCTAGGCCAGAAGCGACCGGTTGTTATGACGGAGATGGTAATAGAAGTACAGAAAATGATGTCGGGCGTATACCCTGAACTCACAGCGAGTGGTCAGGTGATAAGAGTCGTCAGTGAAGAAGAACGTCGGTTCCATCACACTATGGATGTCGGCCTTGAAAAGTTGGCGGGTGATCTTGAAGAAGTGCAATATTTATCGAGCCAATTCGACGAAGGTGCCGAAATCCTACGTAATGATGCAACTAGGTCCGGCAAACCGGATCGTACCCGCCGTTCGCTCGCGATACTCGCGGGAGATCCCGATCCTGGCAAACAACCGACCACTTATTCGGGTGAAGAGGCGTTCAAACTCTACGACACCTTTGGTTTGCCACTGGACTTTATTCAGGACGCGGCGCGTGACGCCGGTCTGACTTTTGACCAAGCCGGTTTCGACCGCGCGATGGAGGAGCAGAAAACTCGCGCCCGCGCATCTTGGAAGGGCGCAGCCAAGCAAACGGCCAACCCCACCTACCAGCAACTTCAAAAATCCATCTTCGAAGGTTACTTCCAAACCCGCTCCGACGGATGCGAAGTGCTAGCCATCATCAAGAACGGCCAAGGCGCGCAAGAACTCAAAGCCGGAGAATCCGGCGAGGTCATCCTCGACCACACGCCGTTCTATGCCGACTCCGGCGGGCAGGTCGGCGACAAGGGATGGTTTTATTCCGACGATCACAACACCATCGTCGCCGAAGTCACGGGCTGCTACGCGCCGATTCAAGGCGTGCGCGCGCATCAGGTCATCGCGAAATCTCCGCTTCGGGTGGGCGATCACGTCGATGCCGTAGTCAACACCGAAATCCGCGAATCGACCATGCGCAATCACACGGCCACGCACCTGCTTCACGCCGGGCTGCGCGAAGTCCTTGGTAAGCACGTGAAGCAGGCGGGATCGCTGGTCGCGCCGAATCATCTGCGCTTCGACTTCTCGCACTTCACCGCGGTCGAAGACGAAGAGTTGCAGGACATCGAAGACATAATCAATAAGGAAGTGCTGCGCAACATCAAGGTCGAGACGCTGACCGACGTTCCCATTGATGAGGCGATCAGCAAATATCATGCGATGGCGCTGTTCGGCGAAAAGTATGGCGACAAGGTGCGCGTGGTACGGATTGGCGATTTCTCGACCGAGCTTTGCGGCGGCACGCATACGGGGGCTACCGGCGAGATTGGGCTGATCAAGATTTTGAAGGAAGGCAGCGTGTCGTCGGGCGTACGCCGTGTTGAAGCGGTCACAGGCACGGGATCACTGGCGCACTTCCGCAAGGATCATGAGTTGGAGAAAGTAGTGTCAGCAGTCGTTTCTCCCACCCTTGCTCAACAGAAGGGCAAGGATGGGGCACACGCTGACGATAAGATTTCGGCATCTCCCGCGGAGGCACTGAAACTCGAACTGGAAAAGAAAGACGCCGAGATCAAACGACTGGTGCGCGAACTGGATTCGGCGCGGATGAAATCGGCTTCGTCTTCAACCGCAAACATCAGCGACAAAGTAAAAGAAGTAAAAGGCGTGAAGGTCCTAGCCCATCGCGTCGACAATCTGGAACGGGCACAGATGCGGACTTTGATCGATCAACTGCGCGACAAAATTGGGTCGGGGGTGGTGGTGCTGGGCTCGGCTTCGAATGGAAATGTTTCGCTGATTGTGGGGGTCACCAAAGATTTGACTAGCCGGGTGCAGGCTGGAAAAGTGATTGGTCCGGTGGCGCAGAAGGTTGGAGGCAAGGGCGGAGGACGTCCGGACCTGGCCGAGGCTGGAGGAAAGGACGCCGGTGCATTGGATTCCGCTCTCGACGAGGCTTACGGCGTGGTGGAGTCATTACTCGCATGAGCTCTTCCACCGATTCGCACGAGCGGCTCCGCTTCATCAAGCACAATGGCCATGCCATTTATCTGATCGACTTCTCGCGCTGCCCGGCGAAGGAGATGCTGGTACTGCTCGACATGGTTCGCGCGGATATCGCACGGCATGAACGTGGCTCATTGCTAACGCTGGCAGATTTTACCGACGCTGAAGTGGATAAGGCAGTCGCCACTCGCATCAAAGAGGTGCTAGTGCTGGATCGCCCATTTGTAAAGCGGGCGGCATGGGTGGGAACGGAAAACCTGCCCCACATCTTCTACGAGCACATCAAGAACTTTTCGCAACGTGACCTTCCCGCGTTCACGACGCGGGAGGAAGCAATGGACTGGCTGGTGCAAGACTAGCTGGTACAAGGTTAGCTGCTTGCTGTAAGCTTTTCTCGCTGCGTTATCGAACCCCGGGAAAAATTGTCGAGCTTCGCTCGACGGACAGCCGAGGGCGGCTGTCCCCACATAAGTCCTTTAGTTCTTCGAGGAGGAGTCTCATGGGCCAACCACTCGACAAGCAACTAGCGCTGTTCTACGGCCAGTTTGTGCAGGCCGCTTACGCCATGTTCAGGCGCGATCCCTCACAGCTCAGACCGGAGCCCCAACCTGGAGACATTCCTGATGGGTGGGAACTCGGGGCGTGGATTCACATGTCGGATTTTCTGCTTACCTTTAAGGAGCTGGAATTCTACGGAATCGTCTGCCGCAAAATCGACGATCCGGATACGCGCATTATTGCGATTCGCGGAACCGAAGGAGCGATTGAATGGGTCGATGACGCGGCCGCGCTGCCTACTCCTTTTCGGCAGGTGCCTGACACAGGGCGTGTGGCTAGCGGGTTCGACAGGATCTACTCCACGTTAAAAGTGGTGAAGCGCAGGCTGGCTGAAGATCGCGCACCTGCCGCTGCGGCACCTGCGGCCGCGGTTCCACCTGAAACCTTTGGCGGTTCTTTCGCCGAGCAGCTCGATCAACTGGCTAGCAGCCGAGAGATCGCGCGTGGGGTGAGACGGTCTGTGGCGGAAGCAAGGCCACGGCGGCCTATGGTAGTTACGGGGCATAGCCTGGGATCGGCTCTGGCCACGCTTTTTGTAATGGAGAATGATTCGAAGCGCAAGTTCGAGATCACCACTTGTTGCACGTTTGCCTCACCGCGCGTAGGCACGCTGGAGTTCGCACGGGCTTTTGATCGATTACCGATTGATTCCTGGCGGATCGTAAATACGCTGGACGTGGTGCCGAAGCTTCCGCCGCATATCCCGCTACTGCTGGAATACGATCACGTCGATACGGCTTATCCATTTTCGTCAGATAGCTTTGCTAAACACAGCCTGGTGTGCTGGCATGCGATGGAGACCTACCTGCACTGGCTGGATGCGAGCTATGCGCTGCGGGCGGAATGTAAGCCGTAGTTGAACTTGCCCAAGACTCGCAACGGACAGTAAAGAAAAAGCACCGGGGCTAAAGCCCTCCACTACGCTTAATTTTACGCAGGGCTGAAGCGCCGCTCTCCACGTTACTGCACGCGTTCCCGAACTTTTCCCTACCCTATAGTGTCCTAAGCCAGGGCAGACCAGCCTGCCGACGCTCGGTATTTCCCGCTCGCTTACAATTTGCGCGGCTAGCGCAGTGTCTCATCCAACAATTCTAGAAGTTTTCCAAACGCCCGCTCGGCCTGCGGCTGGTTGTATACGGGGCTGTCGGAGCTGGTCCAACTGTGGAGTGCGTCTTTGTAGGTTTCGCTTTCGTATTTTCCACCCCAGTTTTGGAGCGCTTTTTCAAATTTTGCGATGGCTTCTTCGTCCATACTGCGGTCTTTGGTGGCGTGTCCGAAGTAGAGTTGAGCTTTTATTTGTGGAAGCACGAGATGAGGGCTGGTGGGCGCATCAGTGTATAGGCCGCCACCGTGGAAGGATGCCGCCGCAGTGACCTTGTCCGGACGCGCCGCGGCGGCGAACATGGCCATTTTTCCGCTGAAGCAATAGCCGACTACGCCGATCATTCCCGTGCGTGTGGAATTCTGAGAGGTCAGAAAATCGATGTAGGTGGAAGCGTCGCGCTCCATGGCTTGCGGCGTCAATGGGCCGCTCAACTCTGCCATGCGCTTTTTTCTGCCTTCCTCGTCCAAGGTGCGGATGGAGGGCTCTAACGGAGCTCGCCCGGTACGATAAAAGATGTTGGGCATCAGAACTGCGTACCCTTGCTTCGAGAGCTGCGCTGCCGACTCGCGGTTGGCGGCGCGAATGCCTCCGATATCGGTGAGATATAAAACCCCGGGCCAGCTCCCTTCTCCTTCGGGGAAATAAAAAACGCTGTCGCTCGTACCATCCTGCATACGGATTTCGATTTCCTGCTCTGCCATAGTTGTTCGTTTCCTCGCCGGAGATTCGGGTTGCGTTTCTTGGATGCGCGGCGGTCTTTATCGGATGCGGTCTTCAGGTCGCTCAAGGAGTGATTTCGAGGAGATTGCCTTCGGAATCGGCGATAACGGCTTCGTAGTAGCCATCGCCGGTGACGCGGGGCGGGCTGATGATTTGAACTCCGGCCTCCCGCATATTCTTAACCAAATGATCGACCGCTTCGCGGGAGCCCACGGAGACAGCGATGTGCGCTGCGCGTGGCGATTCGCCGGGAGATTTCATCAGTTCGAGACGGGCGCCGGAAGATAGAGACAAGAAATAAGAGCGGAAGTCGCGCGTGGAGCTGGAATACATGGGGCCGGAACTGGCTTTGAACCAGCGCTCGTAGAAGGCGCGGGCGCGGTCCAGATCATTGGCCCACGCGGCGACGTGGCTGATTTGTCCGATCGGATTCAGCAGGCCGAGCTTCACCAATTCATTGCGCAGCGTGAGAGGGTCGGTGAAGACGATGCCGTGCATGCCCTGAGCGCTGGCCGATTCGACGTTACGAGGGAGATCGTCGATGTAGACGGCGCCGGCGGGATCGATTCCGTGAGTTTTGAAGAAGAGCTGGAAGATGCGTGGGTCGGGTTTGATAAGGCGCACCTTGCCCGAGAGCAAGATTCCGTTGAACCACTTTAAAAAGTCGAAGCGTTTTTCGGCTGTGGGATAGGTTTCCAGCGACCAATTGCTGAGCGCATAAATGGGAACGCCTTGCGCGCGCAGCTCGGCGAGAATGTCGACGGTGCCCTGGATCGGACCGGCAACCATTTCTCCGTGGCGCTGGAACCAGGCGTCGATTAGCTCTCCCTGGGCGGGAAACTCTTCTTTCAACATGGCGCAGGCTTCGGCGAAGGTGCGCCCGGCATCCTGCTGGGCATTCCAGTCCGAGGTGCAGACGGTGGCGAGGAAGTGCTCCATGGCAGCGTCGTCGCCATTAAACAGTTTGCGGTAGAGATAGCGAGGGTTCCAGTCGATGAGTACGCCGCCGAGATCGAATACAACGATGGTGCGATGGGCCGTCATATTTGCCATTTTATCGAATGAATGACGGCGGCTGCGGAAGCGTAATTCTCTTTTTCTTTTTTATTGCGTTATGCGGGACGGCGCTTTACAAGATTCGCAGAAGATAGAATGCACTAGCGCCAGATGCGTTGCTGTGCATCAAGCGAAGAAAATAATACGGGTTCGTGGTGGACTTTGGAGGCGTGCTGGTTAATGGCCGTGGCTGCCTGGGTGCGGAGGTTGCCGTCGCGAGGATCGAAGTCGAGCGTGCTGACATGGTGCGCGCAGTGAGTACAGGTGAACTTCATTCCGCCCTTGATACGCGCGATGGTGTAGAAGCGGTCCACATTTTGAGTGTAGTCTTTTGGCGCGAGAGTGGAAGGCACGGGGGTGAAGCAGCGAAGGTAATGCGCAGGTTCAAAATGGGAAAGAGAGTTATGGGCAAGACAGACTTACTTCTTAGACAGCTCTTACCAACGATCTAAAACGGCTTGCGGACGACTACCTCTGCATCGCGAATAAAAAATTGCGCGGAGCATTGTTCAGAACCACAGATAACGGGAACGAGACCGTTGATTTGGCGGCGCGTGATGAGGCCTAACATGCCGCACGACGGGCAGGCGAGCACGGCCCAGTAAGGATCTTCTTTCTCGCCAACTTCGCCGGCGTTTTCGAGCACAAAGACGGTTCCGGGCTGCATTTGTTCCGGGATCCATTCATTCAGGACGTCCAGTTCACCGACCATGTGTTCCCCCTTGTGAAGCAAGCTTTCCACCTAATGGCTGCCTAGAAAACCTTCGAACATCCTTTAGCGGCTAAAGCCGTCATTCATTTTGTCTTACGGCGCGGCTGAAGCCGCGCCCTTTCAAAACGAGATCGCAGGTCAAAAAACTTTCAAATGCATCCTAAGAAACCTTTCTAGCACGCCGTGGCTCGGACGGCGATGTTACCGAAGTATTCGACTTTCTTGCGACGACCTCGGCACGTACCTGACGGACGGCATCGCTAAGGCAAATTCCGAGAATGGGCTGAGCGGAATTTTTCAGGATGTCGACGATTTGCCGCGCCGATGTTTCGAGATAGAGATGAGTTCCGTCGGTGAGCAGATGAACGTCGGAGTTGCGGCTGACAATCTCGGCGAGGCCTTTACCGAATTCGCGATCCAGGAAACGCATGACCTTTCGTACCCCTTGCAGCGAGACGCCTTTGCGGCGCAACTGGCATATGACCGCAACTTCGGTGAGATTTTGCATGGAGTAGAGACGGCGATGCCCCTGGCGCTGCGGTTTAACGACGCCGCGCTCGTCCCACCACTGGAGCTGGCGCGCGGTGATGCCGGTGAGGGCAATGACTTCGTGTGATAGAAAATGATCCTGCATTCTGTCCCGATTATGTTTGAAACAATTTTGATTTCGAATGTTTGAAACATTCTAGTTGCGGCATGATGGGAGTCAATCAAGATTCGTGTGGAAATGATTACCAGAGTGGTTACTCGGCGGTTTATGAAATCGTTGCGCGAATACGAAATTTGTCCGTCGGCAGGATCGGAAAACGACCAACTCGTGGAAATACTGCGGCTGTTATTGCAATGTTTTTCACATTTACGGCTGAGGTTAGGATTCCCTGATCCCCTATATTTCAAACCTATTCCCATCAGCGAGATACAAGCTCTTTCTCTTCCCGAGCGGCAAGTCGATTGCTTTGGGATTTGAGCGAAAGAAAGGAACGATTCCGGCTTTCTTCAGACCGGAAAGAAGTGATACTCTGTTAATCAAGGTTTTGGGGCTCTTCTCTCCCTAGTATCTGCAAACAAATTTTGCTCCGACCCGACCGAGACTGAAAAGCAATCCAAGCAATACGATCTAAGTAATAGACAAGACTGCACGAACCCAGGAGGCCATGCACTTGACCGCTTCAGCCAGCCATCTCATTGCGCCGCACGGCGGCGAACTCATCAACCTCATCGCACGACCGGATCGCAGCGCCGAACTCAAGGCGCACTCCAAAGAATGGCCGTCGTGGGACCTTACCGCGCGCCAGCTTTGCGATCTGGAACTGCTGCTTACCGGCGGATTCTCTCCGCTGCGCGGCTTCATGACGCGCGCCGACTATGAAGGCGTCTGCAATAACATGCGGCTGGCCAACGGAACTATTTGGCCGATGCCCATTACGCTGGATGTGACCGAAGAATTCGCCAAGAAGCTTACTCCAGGCACCAGCAAAATCGCGCTGCGCGATCCAGAAGGCGTGATGCTCGCGGTGCTGAACGTGGAAGACGTGTGGCAACCAGATCGTACCGCCGAAGCCAAGGCGGTTTTCAACAGCACGAGCCCAGCGCATCCTGGCGCCGATTACGCCATCAACAAAGCGAATCCGTGGTACGTCGGCGGCAAGGTCGAAGGACTTCAAATTCCCCCTCACTACGATTTCCGCAGTCTTCGCCTGACTCCCGCTGAAGTACGCGCCGAATTCGGGCGTGAAGGCTGGCGCAAAGTGGTGGCGTTTCAGACGCGCAATCCCATGCACCGCGCTCACGTAGAACTAGCATTCCGCGCGGCGAAACAGGTGGAAGCGAATCTGCTGATTCATCCTGTCGTGGGCATGACCAAACCCGGCGACGTGGATTACTACACGCGGGTCCGCTGCTATCAGTTGCTGCTCCCTAAATTCCCGCAGTCCACTGCGAAGCTTTCCCTGCTGCCGCTTGCCATGCGTATGGGCGGACCGCGCGAGGCCATCTGGCATGCACTCATCCGCAAGAACCATGGCATCACGCATTTCATCGTGGGCCGCGATCACGCAGGACCGGGATCCGATCCCGCGACGAAGAAGCCCTTCTATGGTCCCTACGAGGCCCAGGAAGTATTTAAGAAACACGAAGCCGATATCGGCGTGACCATGGTTCCGTTCAACATGATGGTTTACCTCGAGGAGCAGGACAAATACGTTCCCGACGACGAGGTAAAGAACGGCGACCGCGTGCTGAACATTTCAGGAACCGAATTGCGCCAGCGCCTGAACGAAGGCCGCGACATCCCTGCATGGTTTACGTATCCGGAGGTTGTGACCGAATTGCGCCGCAGCTTCCCACCACGGCATAAGCAAGGCGTGACCATCTTCTTCACTGGGCTCTCGGGCTCGGGCAAGTCCACGATCGCGAACGTTCTGCTGACCAAGTTCCTCGAAGCCGGCGGCCGCCCGGTCACTTTGCTGGACGGCGACCTGGTTCGCAAGCACTTGTCTTCGGAGCTCGGTTTCTCGAAAGAGCATCGTGACATCAATATCCGCCGCATTGGCTACGTCGCGTCGGAAATCACCAAGAACGGCGGCATCGCAATTTGCGCGCCCATCGCTCCTTATGACGCGACACGCAAACATGTTCGCCAGATGGTCGAGCCTTTCGGCGGCTTCATCCTGGTGCACATCGCGACATCAGTCGACGTTTGCGAACAGCGCGACCGCAAAGGCCTGTACGCCAAGGCGCGTGCCGGCATTCTCAAGGAGTTCACCGGCATCTCGGACCCGTACGAGGCTCCCACGGATGCCGATGTGACCATCAACACCGGCGAACTGTCGGCGGAAGAGGCGGCGCAAGAGATTATTCTCCATCTTGAGCGCGAGGGCTTCATCGGCGCAGCGGCCGAGTCGGCGTAAGTATCCGGGTAGAAGCCTGACGGAAGCATAAGAGCCGGAACTGCCATGGATCTGCTGATCAAGAGTCTGGTTGGATTTGTAGTTGGAACTCTCATTGGAATGACTGGAGTGGGGGGCGGCGTTTTGCTGCTCCCTATTCTCATCTTCGGATTGGGCGTTCCGCCTCTTCGCGCCGTCGGCTCGGACGCGCTATTCAACTTCCTCACCAAGATTGGCGCCAGCGCGGTTCATTTGCGCAAAGGCACGGTGCGGCGCAAAGTTGTCCTGGCGCTGGCCGTGGGCAGCGCTCCGGGATCTTATCTGGGCGTAAGTTTTCTGGTTCACCTGCGAAACGTCTACGGCAATGGCGTAAATCATTTCATAACCGTCGCGGTGGGCGTATTGCTGATTTGCATTCCGACCTTCTTATTTTTTCAAAAGAAAATCGAGGATCACGCTGCGACACGGCCTCCCTCGATCAAGTCGTATGCATGGATGTCGCTGATCGGTCTGGTAGCCGGGTTTCTGGTCGGCATTACTTCGGTGGGGTCGGGGAGCATCGTCATGATGCTGCTCTTGCTGTTCTATAGTTTTCAGCCGAAGGTGATGGTGGGCACGGACATTGTTCACGCTCTCATCTTGACCGGGGTGACGAGCCTCCTGCATTTCCGGATGCATAATGTCGATGTTCACTTAGTGGGAGCGCTTTTGCTTGGGTCGGTTCCGGGAGGTCTGCTGGGATCGTACTTGAGCACGCGAGTCCCGGTTCCGTGGCTCCGACGCATCCTTTGTGCGGTTTTGCTGGCTACCGGGGCGCGGATGCTGATGGCTTAAAGGCAGTGGCCAGTAAATACCTTCTGAGACGAACAATTATGTCCTCAAATTCTTACGCGCCGATATTGGAACGCATTCAAGCCGCTTTAGAGGCTTCGCGCAAGGTATTCGCCCGCTTTACGCCCGGAGAGATCGAAACGGAATATAAAACCGGACTCGATCCGGTAACCGAAGCGGATCGCGCGCTGGATGCTGTTCTGCGGCAGGAACTTTTGCGGGATGGAGAAGGCTGGCTTTCGGAAGAGAGTGTGGATGATCCCATCCGCTTGCAGCGGTCGCGGGTTTGGGTGGTCGATCCGCTCGATGGCACGCGCGAGTTTGTCAAAGGAATTCCGGAGTTCTGTGTTTCGATTGGGTTGGTTGAGGATGGGCGTCCTGTAGCGGGGGGAATCCACAATCCGGCTACGAACGAAACTTTTGTGGGAGCAATCGATTGCGGGGTCACCTATAACGGAAAGCCTAGGCAATCCAGCCAACGCGAGACTCTCGATGGAGCGCTGGTTCTCGCCAGCCGCAGCGAGGTCAAGCGTGGCGAATGGAAGCCGTTTGAAAATGCCGGCCTCATGCTGCGCCCCATGGGGTCGGTGGCTTACAAACTCGCCTTGGTTTCGGCTGGTCTGGCTGACGTGACTTTCACTCTTACTCCTAAAAACGAATGGGATGTGGTCGCGGGGGCGGCACTGGTAAAAAGCGCCGGCGGCTTTGTGAGTACCCTGGAAAAAACCGATCTGATTGCCAATCGCCGCAACCCGCTTCTGTCGGGTCTTCTGGCTTGCGGACCGTTCCTTAAAGATGAACTGCTCGCCCTCATCGAGCCGCACATCCGGGTGGCTGAGCAAACCCGGTAGCCAGGTTCCAAGTGTGAGAGATTCTGTCATGCCTCTGCAGTTTGCTGAAAAACTCGGGTAGTTGTGCAGTTGGCTGACGTGTTAGGCCGGTCAAGCGGGATATCCTTCGCTACGCCTGAAAAACGGCTACGCTGAGGATGACAAAGTCGTATACAAGCCAAACTGCACCACCATCCAAACTTGTTCAGGCTGGATAAGGCCGACCTCAGCGGCTGAAGCCGTATCGAATTTGGATGACTTAACAGCACGAGTAAAATTCGTGCCCTTCCCGATCTCGTTCAAACGCGAGTTTTTCCGCAGGCTGTCAGGGCATGACCTGATACGAATTATTCCCGTACCCCCGCCCGGCAAATTCACACAACATTAATGTTGCGGTAACTTTCGCGTAATGCCCCACAGGCTAACCTTTTGGTTCTTCGTGGGGCACTCGAGCACTGCCGCGTGGTTGAAGCCGCGCCAGTTTCTGTGCGCTTATAAAACTGGATCGAGAGCCACGCAGATACGAATACCTGGAAAGGGTTTCGAGTTATGCGACGCAGCTATGCATTAATCTTGGCATTGCCGTTATTGCTGAACGGATGTGGCAGCGGGAGCAGCAACAGCAACTCCTCCTCCTCGTCGGGATCGATCTCCGGCAACTGGCAAATGAGTTTGCAAAAAAGCAACAGCACTCTCCAACCCAAAACGCAATCCGGCTTTCTCGTTCAGAATGGAGAAAACGTTGGGGGAAGTGTGCTCTTTACAGACATTCCCTGCTCTGGGATTGGCAACGTGACGGGAACGGTCAGTGGGACGGATGTCTCCCTGGTGGTGGATCCGGTTGGCATAGAGGTCAATTTGAGCGGCACGGTGGGTTCCGGTCAGACTTCGATGAGCGGGAACTATACGATCCTCTCGACGGGTTGCAGCGGTACGGAAACTGCTCCGCAAACCGGGGCGTGGACCGCGAATCTGGTTTCCCCATTCAGCGGAAATATTCAGGGCACGTTTGTTTCGACGCCGCACTCCGCGACGTATGCGATCACAGGTTCGGTAAAACAGGGATCGAACACAGGTGTTAGCACCGCTCCTTTAACAGGCACGATGAGCGCCACGGGCTATTGCTTCGCGACGGCGAACATCACCGGGTCGATCGGCGGAACCGCGGTGGTGATCGATTTGGCCGATACGGATGGGGTAGAGGTGGGACAGATCATCGGAACGAGTTCGCTGGATGGGACATCTTTTGCTGGGACTTATCAAATCCTGGGGTTGGGATCGACTGTTCCACCGCCGTGCGGCGATGGCGACAGCGGCACGGTGACTTTTAGTCTTTCTTAAACACATTGTTTTAGATTCCTGTCGGCAGCCCCAAACAAGACCTTCATCAAACAAATCAGGCAGACGGCCCAACTTGGCGTCTGCCTGATTGTTTCGAATCTAATCGCCTACCGATCGTTTTGGTCTTACTGATTCTTTCCGATTCTCTTTGCGCACAGCACAATGGCAGCGCAATATCAGTACGTGCCAGGCACCAGATATACGCCGTCTGCGCCCTTGGTCACAACGTTGTATGTAATTTTATTTGTGGGAATGTTGTAGACTGCGGCGTTCCAGACTGCGCCGATGTAAAGATTGCCTTTGCCATCGGACTTGATGCCATCGGGAGAGGAAAGAGCGGGCTGGGGATAAAACGTAAATCCCGCTGAGGTGAATCCGGCTTGCGAAACAGGAATCTGCAGCAGGCCTTCACCCGTCGTGCCGTCGTGCGTGGCCCACAAGCTGCCGGAAAAGCTGTCATAAGTCAGGCCGTCTCCACCATTGACTCCCTTGTGCGGCTCAAGGACGAGAGTGTTGAGGATTGCGCCCGTTGTGGGGTTAATTTGAATGATCGTGTTGTGATTGGCGACGGCGTAAAGATTACCGTAGGGATCGTAGGTGATGCCGTCACAGGCTCCCAGTTTCTTGATCAGCGTGGTGGTCGTCTGCGTGGCAAAATTGTAGCGGACAATTTCGCCCGGGCTGTAAATGGCAATCAGCATCGTCTGGCCGCCGGGCTCAATTTCAAGATCGCGGGCCCACTTCAGACCGCTTACCAGCGTTGTGTTCACCTTGGTGGTCGGATCCCACAAACTGACCGTGCCGGCAGCCGGAACGGAGTAGATGAGTTGGCCTTGGGCGTTCAGGGTCAGGTCGTCCGCCGACCCACCAATTTCATACAAAGTAGTGAGCTGGGAGGTTTGGATATTCAACAACTGCAAGCTGTCCTGGCCTTCGCTTGAGATATAGAGTTGCTGCGCGGATGCAAGGAAAGTCAATCCCAGAACGATGGCGAGCACTACGCCCATTCGACGAAGCATGTTCATTGTGGCCTTATCCCCCAAAGTGGTTGAACGCACGGCGAGTATATCTTGGCTGCTGCAGGAAATGAGCGGTTGAATGTGAACTTTCTGTTAAATATGTCTTGTGCTTCAATGAAAAAGTTTGCAGCCCTGCGACTCTCTCGCGGAATCACGGTTTAGTTTTTCTGTGATGCCTTTAAGACCCGAATCGTTCCCATCATGCCGCCGTCCTCGTGTTGCAGGATGTGGCAATGGTAGGGGAAAGCGCCTACTGTAGCGGGATCTCGAAAATCGATGCGTAGTTTGACACTGGGATAGGAGGAAACACCGTCCCAGTAGGGCACATCAACGGTGTCGCGGAGGTAGTTCTCGTCGACTGATTTGTTGTCTCGTTCGAGCAGGACGAAATGCGTCTGATGGATATGGAAGGTGTGCGACTCTTGAGAGCGATTCTCGATTACCCAATCTTCCACTTCGCCTTGCCGGACGGTGATGTTAGGGCCGGCTGCGGGATCGAAGACGGCAGGCTGGTGTCCTTCTTCAGTCACGTAGAAAGCGGTCGAAGTGCGCGGATTCTTCGCATCCAGTATCTTTTCGGAGAAATACAGCTTTCGAGTGCGATTGGGCTGGATATTTTTCAGCGGCGCGATATTTGTTTTTTTCTGAGGGGAGAAGTCTTTGGGGATAACTGCGGTTGGCTCGGCTGCATCGGACGTGGCAGAGACTGTAAGCAGCCAGCGCGGCGGGGTGTAGTCGTCGTCATCCGGAATTTGAGCGCTTCCGGCTGCTTGGCTAGCCATGGCCGGGTCGTCTTCATCGAGAAAAGGAGCGGTATCTACGCGCGCAGTCAGTAACTGGGTGCGGCCTCCTTCCGGAGGGCTGTCGTAGAGAAATTCCGCGCGGCCTCCGGGAGGGATGGGAATATCGAGCGTCCATTGAATTCGATTTTTTTCCTCGACGCTATTTTCCTCGTAACCCAATGGCACCCCATCCAGCGATACCAATCCCATGGATTGCCATTTTCCATTGGTGAGCAAATGCAATTCAAGAAAAGTATCGGCGGAAGCGTTCAACACGCGCCAGAGTTCGCGCTGGCCGGGCTTCGTATTGACGATCGCGGGCGGATATTGGGGATAAGGCACGGGAATGAAATTCACCGACAGATCCTTCGATGGTGGTTTGGGGCCGACCGGAGGAGTTTTGGAGCTTAACCTTACCTGATCGCGAATGATCAAAAGGCGCTCGGGCAGGCCCGCGACGAGGCTGTTGAAGTGTTCGATCCCTTCGACGATCAGCGCTCCAGAAGCTCCGCCCAACACCTGCTCTTCGCTGCGGCTGTGCGGGTGAGGATGGTACCAGTAGAGGCCGGGAGGCTGACTTGGCGGAATTCGAAAACGATATTCGAAATATTTCGCGCCAGGAGAGATCGATGTGCGGATCACATCATCCTGGTGGCAGGTGGAAGGAATCATCAGACCATGAAAGTGCAGATTGGTTGCAGCGGCGGACATGGGTCCGGAGATGCAGAGAGGAGCTGCCGCATGGCTGCCCGGCAGCATGGGTTTCGAAATGCCTGGAAGATCGTTCTTGAGCCTCAGAATCAGAAGATCGCCGGGCTTTACCTCCAGGGTTGGCGACTCGTTGCCTTGTTCATCGATATAGCAGTAGCGGACTTCACCCGTAGGCTCAAGCGAACGGCGGAAGGACAGGCTGACGCGAAGAACGCCGTTTTGACTTCTAATTTCATGAGGAGCTGTTACCTCGCTTCCTACGGAAGGGCGAGGGCAAATTTCCGCTTTCGCGCCGAGCGCAAATGCAAAGGGTAGAAGGACTAAGGCTGTCAATCGCACGAGATTACTCAGTGTTGACAAGCTCACCCCACGAATTGCAAAGCGAAAGTGAAATCATGCGTACTGCCCGGACGCGCTCGCTCATTAGCCTTGGGCGCTAATGTCCTTCCTTGCCAAGGGCTCGACGGACTTGCTTCTGGATCGCAGGAGGCATCTGCTGGAATTTTCTTCGTGCGGTGTCCGCAACCATTTCACGCACATCATGTTTACGCAGCAGCGTGCGGTCGAGCCTGTAACGAATTACGGGAATTACGACGCCACCGAAGCGGGTTAGAAATGTGTGCGCGCCTCCCAGAGAATGGCGGCGAAGCCCGTTGGCACAGGCCCACTCGATGCCCTTCCACTGCAGCAGATCGTTCGGCTTCAGATGAAGAAATTCATCGAGAGAGCTGTTCGCGGCGGACTCGAACAACCCGCCGGGATAAAAACGAAAGACATTGGTCGCAATCGGCTTGCCGGAGAGCTCAGCCAGAAACAGCCGACGATTTTTGGAAAGCCGGTGGGCACTTTCAAATTTCTCGAATGTGTGGCGAGGTCCAATGACCTCTTTGCGGCCGGTTTCGCGCCAGGCCAGATATACGTCGTAGGCGCGCAGAAAATCTTCTCTTTCCGTAACCAGACGCACGGTGATTCCATGTTTTTCAGCGAAGCGGATGTTGCGGCGCCGGTCTTTTGAAAACTGCTGGAAAACCGCTTCCGCGCCCGGTGTGAGGTCGAGCACGACATTGCCTGGAAGTTGCCGCCGCCGAAAACCTTTTGCTGTAAAAGCTGAAAGCTCCAATGAAGACCACGTGTAGACGGTCAGGAGTTTTGCCGATCCCGCTTCCATCAACAGTCCTTGCAAAAGCGTCTTGAGGGCAGCTTCGCCGTCTGTATTCGGATCGACAGAAATTTGCGGCCGCGATTGCAATCCACTGGTGACCTGCCCGCGCTCGTGAAGCCCGGTCAGCACTGCAACTACGCGGTCACCATCAACCGCAAGAACTGCGAATGGCCCTTTATCGGTCCAGTAAGGCTCCAGAAAATATTCTGGCGAATCGTAATGTGCGGGGAATTCGATTCGATTTAAGAAGGCACGCCAGGCCGCTTCAATTTTCGGCGCGGGAAATTCGTGCAGGATTTCATATTTCATGTTTGCGCCGTTTCAAGTCTCTGCAAATCTAGCGGAACTGGATTGCCAAATGTGTTCCCGGGAACATAGCGAGCAATCTTGCAATCCAAGGTTATCGGGATCGAGCGTGACCATCCCATGGGTTTCGGGTTTGGGCACCCAAAATCTTTCACGCAGTGCGGAGGAGTTATTTCCGCAATGCAAGAGAATCGCCGTGGCCATGGGACGGTTGCTCAGGCGGTATGGCCTGAGCAGCACAGCTTCCGGAGAACTCGAACGCCGCTATTGTAGAGGATTGAGTTTGAGGTAGCAAACATGGCGCCTTCGAAAGCGCCTTACAAATAAACTTTATTCACTTTCAATATTTCCACACCCACGACTCTCTTCAATTTTTCGCAAACTTCGGTCTGTGTCCTTCGGCATGAAGCGCATGTACTTCTGTCGGTCGAAAGGGCACGCCCTCCAGTGATCTTCGCACAAGTCTCGACCTTGGCTAAAGTTTGAACAGAGCAAGCAGAGGAGACGATCCGGTCTCCAAGTTCCATCGAGATCAGCCTTTTGGCATTGCAAGGAGTTTCCCCCATGTTGTCGCTCTTGCAGAAAAGCCCTGTTTCAAGGCTTCAGCGCACGGCCGCGCTCGCTTTCATTTGTGGAATGTTGTCCATCGCAGTTGGCTGTGGCGGAAGCAGTTTGAATCAGAGCACCCAGAGCACTACTCAACCGCAATCGCTAATCAAGGTATCACTTTCGCCGGGCACAGCCCTGTTAAGCCCGGGCGCACAGCAGCAATTTACCGCGACCGTCCAGGGAACCAGCAACTCCGCAGTTATCTGGCTTGCCTCGGCCGGTTCCATCTCGAACAATGGGATTTACACTGCGCCGACGGCAACCAGCGGCGCGCCAATTTCCATCACGGCTACAAGCGTAGCCGATTCCGCGCAACGAGCCACCAGCACAATCACAATGCAGACTGCTGCGCGGCTGAGTATTTCGACTTCATCGCTGGCCGGGGCAACTGTGAATATGCCTTATGGGGCGAGCCTTTTGGCTAGCGGAGGAACTCCTCCATACAATTGGACGATCTCTGGAGGGTCCATTGCGCCGGGAATTCAGTTTGGAAGCGCGACCGGAGAATTTACGGGAACGGCCAGCCAGCAAGGCAGCTACTCCTTCACTGCCAAGGTCACCGATGCCGCAGCGAATTCCGCGAGTGAGAATCTCACGCTGAACGTTGCGGCAGCGACCTCGGGCGCACAATTTGACGGCCCTGCCGAGCTGCCGCTTGTATATTTGCAAACCACGCTCGCCGATACGCCCGCGCCAGGATCCATTATTACCGTGAATAGTGGCGGCAATCTGCAGAGCGCGCTAAACAGCGCAAGTTGCGGCGACACCATTGAATTGCAGGCTGGAGCAACGTTCTCCGGCAATCAGATCACGCTACCGGCAAAGTCATGCGACGATCAGCACTGGATTATCATTCGCACCACCACGCCGGATGCGAACCTGCCGCCTGAAGCCACGCGGATGACTCCCTGCTATGCGGGAGTAGCGTCGCTACCGGGCCGGCCGGCATTTCCCTGCACCAATCCACAGCGCCTTTTGCCGACGATCGTTTACACCGGCACGGGGAGCGGTCCGATCATGCTGGCCAATGGTGCGAACCATTACCGCCTGCTGGGATTGGAGATCACGCGAACTGCGAATGATGGTTTGCCTGTGACTGCTCTGGTTTCAGCTGTAACCGGCGGCTCCATGACCGAAATTGTGCTTGATCGCGTGTACCTGCATGGCACACCTACGGATGAAACCAGGCGTGGCGTCGATCTTACCGGCGGGACCAGCATTGCGGTACAGGATTCTTATCTTTCCAACTTCCATTGTGCGGTGAAAGGTACCTGCACCGATTCGCAAGCCGTTTCGGGAGGGTTGGGCGGCTTGCCCGGAGGTCCGTACCGCATTGTCGACAATTTTCTTGAGGCATCCGGGGAAAACATTTTGTTCGGAGGCGGCGCAGCAACCACGACACCCACCGACATGGAGATACGGCTCAATCATTTGTTCAAGCCCATGTTCTGGATGCAAGGCCAGCCCGGCTTCACCGCTCCGGCATTTATCGTAAAGAATCATTTCGAGCTCAAGAATGGGCAGCGCGTTCTGTTCGATTCGAATATTCTCGAAAACACGTGGGGAGGGTTCTCGCAATTTGGGGACTCGATCCTGATTACGCCCAAAAATCAAAGCATCAATGGCGACAATGTGTGCCCCACGTGCCAGGTGACAGACGTGACGGTACGCTACACGACCATCAGCCATGTCGCCGGGGCGTTGCAGATTGCCAACATACTCGCGCCGCCGAACGGCGTCGCGCTGCAAGGCCAGCGTTACAGCATTCACGACATCATTGCCGACGATATCGACGGCACGACGTACGCGGGCAACGGCATCTTCGCAGAGATTTCAACGATCGCCCAGCCATTGTTGCAGAACGTTGCGATTAACCACGTCACCGCGTTTCCGCCGCAAACTATGTTGAACATTGGCGGTCCAAACACAGTAAAAATGCCCGGGATCGCAATGACCAACAGCATTGTTACCAGCGGAGAATACCCAGTCTGGTCGACGGGCGCTTTGGGAAGCGCGGACTGCGCCTTTTACGATGTGCCGCTAAAAACCATGGGGCTGTGTTTTACTGGGTATACATTCGCTTATAATGCGATTCTCAATGCGTCCACACAGTATCAAGCGCCCGCGTGGCCGAGTGGAAACTTTTTCTACACAACGTCCGACATTGACTTTGTTAATTACAACAATGGCAATGGCGGCGACTATCACCTGCTTCCATCCAGCCCGGCAAAGGGCGCGGGCAGCGATGGCCTGGACCTCGGCGCAAACGTGGATGCTGTCTACCAGGCTATTAGCGGCGTGAATTAGCCGCTTCTCGTGTTCACAGTTGCGTCGTCTTTCCTCCGCAGTGTTACCATTAAATCGTCGCAGTTCAGTAGCGGACTGCGACGTGTACGCGAACCGCAATTCCGGTTTTTTCGCGGCATCTCATCGACCATCGCACTGATCCACGCTGCTTGAGGCAGACCAATGAATGCTCTACGCAAACTGGGATTACTGTCTTTAGCGCTCGGCGTTTTTGGCGGATCGATATTTGCGGCGCAGGTTGGCACGCAACAACCGGACAGCCAAGCCAAATTTGACGGTCCCGCCGAACTGCCTCGGATTTATGTAAAAAGCGCGCTGGCAGATACTCCGGCGCCGGGAAAAACAATACCGGTCAAGGGCGGAGAAAATCTGCAAGCCGCGCTCGATAATGCCTTATGCGGCGACACCCTCAAGTTGGAGGCTGGCGCGAGTTTTGCGGGCCACTTGCGGCTTCCCAAGAAACCTTGCGACGACGCTCACTGGATTATTATTCGAACCGCTACGCCGGACGAGGCTCTTCCACCTGAGGGAACGCGCCTTACGCCTTGTTATGCAGGCCTCAGTTCCCTACCCGGCCGTCCCGATTTTCACTGCGCTTCCAGCAAGAACGTAATGGCTAAAATTGTTTTCGCGGGCTCTGGCGGATCAGGACCGATTTTTTTCACGGAAGGCGCCAATCACTATCGCTTTATCGGTATTGAGATCACGCGTGAAGCGTCGGCGGCCAGCATCACGGCGCTAGCAGGGCCCGAGGGCGCGGTTGCGTCCGATCATATAATTTTCGACCGCGTATGGATCCACGGCAATTCGCAGGACGAGACCCGCCGCGGACTATTTCTGAACGGCACAACATACGTAGCCGTTGTGGATTCTTACTTCAGCGATTTCCATTGCGTCGCGAAAGGTAACTGCACAGACGCTCAGGCGATTTCCGGAGGCGGAGGGGACCTGCCCATGGGCCAGTACAAATTCGTAAACAATTTTCTTGAAGCCTCGGGTGAAAATATCTTATTCGGAGGTTCGGAAGCTACGGCCACGCCAGCTGATATCGAAATTCGGCACAATCACCTTTTCAAACCGGGCATTTGGATGCGTGGGCAGCCCGGCTTTGTAGGGGGTTCGAGTGGAAATCCGTTCATCGTCAAAAATATTTTTGAGTTGAAGAACGCGCAGCGCGTGCTGTTCGAAGGCAACATTCTGGAAAATAGTTGGGGTGGTTTTTCGCAAACCGGTTTTGCCATCGTCCTTACGCCGAAAAATCAGAACAACGGATCGGGACGCGACAACCTTTGCCCGCTGTGCCGGGTTACGGACATCACGATTCGATTTTGCAAAGTGGCTCACATCGGCAGCGCTTTTGAAATTGCCAATATCCCGGCCACCGGCGGAGCCGCAGCCACGGCCGGTGAACGCTACAGTATTCACGATCTTGTGATCGACGACATCAATGGCGAAAAGTACGATGGGTTCGGGGCGTTCATGGTAATGATTTCCAACGTGCCCGCGTTGAAAGACTTAAGAATGGATCACATCACGGCGGTTTCTTCCCGCGTTTTTCTGAATCTTGGCGTGAAACAGGAGCACGCTCAGAATTTTGTCTTCACCAACAATCTGGTTGGCGCACTGGGAACGGAGATGTCATCGACGGGCGGAGGTCTGGCAAACTGCGCATTTCAGCCCGAAAAACGCGGGCCGGAAGCGGTTCTAAAAGATTGCTTTAAAACGGTTACTTTTACCAATAATGCAATCATCAATGGAAATGGCCCATGGCCACGCGGGAACTTTTTCCCTAAAAACATTGGCGCAGTTGGTTTTGTGAACACGGGCACGGGGAACGATGACTTTCGCCTGTGCAGACAGAAAAACACTTCGTGCAAGGAGCCTTCGAAATATAGCGGCGCCGGCAGCGATCATAAAGATATAGGCGCGGACATCGATGCGGTAAATGCGGCCACGCTAGGAGCGGTCTAGCTTTGAACAAAATTCTGCCCTAGCCATCGCTCTCTCGAAATTAATCGGATAAATTACGCGCGCGCGTGCGGCTGGGTAGAAATTCGCCGACTCCGGCCAGCCAGCTTTCGAACTCCAAGTCTGTGCGTCCGCTTGTATCCACCATTCGCGGGAGCAGCAAGGGGTTATCGCGCGCAGTTGCGAGGCCGGTTTCGCACGTAGTAGCCGAGACAACTTGCTCAGCCGAAAGCCACGGTAGAAACTCGCGCCGGTAAACGCCGCTGGGATAACAGAAATGCCTGCCTATATTTCCAGTTGCAGACTTTATCCATGCGCGGTTGTCCTGTATTTCCTTTCGAAACAGTTCTTCGTTCACGGGTGTGCGATGACGATGCGTGTGGAGTTGGAAATCGATTCCCGCTTCGGAGAGTTGCTTAATCTCCTGCCGATTCATCAGTTGCAGAATACGTTTTGCGCGTAATTCCTGGTAATCGATATGCAGGCAGCCGGCTAGCTTTGCCGCCAACTCATCTTTTTGTGCGCCGGTCAAATTTTGACTGTCAGCCCACTGCACTATTTTGTTTGCGGTATCTAGGCAGGCCTCATTTGAACCTAGCGCTACGGCCTTTTCCAGGCCGAATTCACGCAGGTCCATTGGTCCGCGATTTTTCACCTTCCATAGCATGTACGAGCAGATCAGGTTAAATACTGGGCGCAAAAATTCGCTGTAATAAGTGGTCAAATAAACGGTTGTTGGAAATCCGAATTGATTGAGAAGTGGATACGCTTGTCGATAGAAGTCGAACGTTCCATCGTCGAATGTGATGGCGACACTTCGAGGAGGGAGATCTTTTCGATGAAGCCGTTCCAATCCTTCATTGAGAGAGAGAACGGCATAATTCCCCTTTTTCAAAAACTCCAATCGCCGCTCTAAATGTTGCGAGGTAACATAGAGTGCGGGGCGCCACTCACTTTCGTCTTCGATAGCAACGCCGTGATAGCAGAGAATGAGCAGGCGCTCTTGCCGCCATTTGCTGTTTTGAACCAGGCTGAAAACACCGCCGCTCTTGAGTGTGATTAACGCGACTCGCCGCAGGAACTTTCGCATCGTTTCGTTATGGCCTTCCTACGGGGTGAGTGCCGCCGCCGGATTCGAGGCGCACGCAATTGTGTTTTCCAACGGCGCGCCCTCGAACATGATCCGATGCCAGATTTCAAAATTCAGAAGACGCCAGATGCGATTCGCGTGATCTTGCGATTTTTGCCGGTGCTCGGCGAAGATTTGTTTTATTGCTTCCGGCCGGAAGAACCCGCGCTCAATACTTTTAGGGTCGAGCAACATGCGCTCCAGATCGTCGAGTTGCGAACCGGAGAGCCAAGATTCCCAAGGTGTGGGGAATCCCATTTTCTTTCGATACACAATGGATCGCGGCAGAATATCCTCCACCGCTTCTTTCAAGATGAACTTCCCGGCCATTCCCCGGATCGAGTATTTGGCAGGAATCGTCGCCGTGAACTCGACAAGCTTGTGATCCAGAAAAGGGACGCGACTTTCCAATGAGGCGGCCATGCTCATCTGGTCCTGCTTCATCAGGAGTTCAATCAGATAACTGTTGATGTCGGCATAGAGCAAGCGATGCAACGTGTCGCCCCGCGATCTTTCCCAGGCTGCCATTGATCCGGCATATGCGTCACCCGCGGCAGCGGCCGCTTCCGGCGTCAACAACTCAAGCTGCTCAGAAGTGGCAAACGCAGAAAAGAAATTATCGTAGTAAAAAGATGGCCAGGATTCGCCATTGCGCGCCAGAAAAGTATGCCCCAATTTTCGATGGAGCGAAGCGCTGAGTGGATTCGCTTCGATTGTCTCGCGTATGAACCTGCGAAGCGCACTGGGCGTCATGGAGCGATACACCTTGTCCATGCGCGAATTCATCAATGTCCACGCGTAGCGAGTGTAGCCCGCAAGGGTTTCATCGCTTCCCTCGCCGGTGAGCACGACCGTGACGTAATTCTTGGCAAGACGCGCTACAAAGTATAAGGCAACGCTGGAAGGCCATACGATGGGCTCGTCTTCGTGCCAGATCAGTTTCGGCAAGCTTGCGAAGAACTCTTCGCGGCTCAGGCGGACTTCATGATGATCAGACTGGATGTGCGCCGCGACTTCTCGCGCATAACCGAGTTCGCTGAATGCTTCTTCGCCATATCCGACTGAAAAGGTCTGAATACGATCTCCTCGCAGCTTTTTGGTAAGCGCGGCCACTGCGCTGGAATCGAGCCCTCCGCTGAGAAATACGCCGAGGGGGACATCGCTCATCAGATGCGAAGAAACAGCTGCCTCAAATAAGTCGCGGTACGCGTTGACGTAGTATTGGCGCGAGTTTGAGTCATTTACCTCCGCGTTTAGATCCCAATATCGATCGATTTTCAGCTCACCATCCTGCTTGAGTTCCAAAGTGTGAGCAGGCATCAACTTCTGGATTCGTGCGAACATCGTTTCTGGCCCCGTGATATATCCGAAAGCCAGATATTCCGCGAGCGTGGAACGATTAAATGCAGCGTTTGCGCCGGGAAACGCGAGAATCGCCTTAATCTCCGAGCCGAAGAGAAATACTCGCCCATCCCACCGGTAATAGAAGGGCTTGATACCAAAACGGTCGCGCGCGGCGAAGAGCGTTTGCTTTTTACGATCCCAGATTGCAAAGGCGAACATGCCTCGCAAGTGCTTCACGCAATCGCTGCCGTATTCCTCGTAAAGGTGAATTATTGTCTCGGTATCGCTGCGAGTGCGGTAGTGGTGCCCTTTGGCCTCGAGGTCGCGACGCAACTCCGCATGGTTGTAGATTTCTCCGTTATAAACAATCCACACATCTTCGGTTTCGTTGGCGAGTGGCTGGTGGCCGGATTTAACGTCGATGATGCTCAACCGCCGCATGGCCAGACCTACATTCTTTTCGAGAAAAAACCCGTCGTCGTCGGGACCGCGATGCGCGATGCTTCGATTCATACGAGCGAGCGCATCCCTGTCAACACAGGATTGTCGATCGACGAAAAAAATGCCGCAAATTCCGCACATACAATTTCCAGCTAATTCCGCATACTATTCCAACGTGAGCACTGGTTATTTTTCTGGCTCAAATCATCCGGATGTTTTCATCGCATCAGGATTCGAGGAATACACTGTTTTTCTTCCACCTTCCAAAACCACCTCACACCATGGAACGGCCTGCCTGCAGCGCAATTCGAGCTGGCCTGCAATTTCAGTATAGCTGCCGTTGCATTGAATTAGTTGCTGGTCCGCACTTCCAGTTTTCCGGTTCCAGCAGACAAATTCGGCGTCGCTGGATATGGAATCGTAATGCCACCGCACTCCGGATAGCGCGAAAAAAAAAGACCACCTATTCGATTCTGTCGCATATTCGTAGATGCTGACTCTTGAGTCATTTCCCGGGATACGCGTGAATGATCCTAGATTTCGATGAGCTTCTTGCAATGTAACCAGCAGGAGCGCGAACTCGGCCGGCAATTCCGTGACAGCTTTGTATTTCAAAACAGTCATCGGCTTTTTTTGGCCGTAAACCGGCGACCACTCTTCGTGGCAAACTCGTTCGGTCCAGCCTTGGCTCTGTGCAGGTAGAAGTGCGAAGCGCACTGATGAGTGCTTCACGCTAAAGATATTTCCTTCTTTTCTCTCAACATCTTGTCCCAAATGCCAGGAACTTTCGAGTTGATGCTTCCCTTCGCCGGTCGCAACATCACGTACAAGATAGGTGCCGTTTTTCAGAGAGAAGACAGAGCGGCAGTGGATAACCGGACTAGCCAAGCGTTCATAACCATCATGGCTTGCAACCAGCAAATCAAAATTTTTGCTTTGTATCCACTGCGCAACTTTGGTTTGCGTGAGCCGCTGCCAGGAGAATGGGGTAGCAGGCTCCGCCTGGTTTGTTTCGTCGACAAGCAGCGTGTTGTGAATTCCGGTTCCACGAAATAAATCGCGGGCATTGTCATTACTGACATACTCGTAGGTTCCAGCATCCATCAGTAACGAATGTTCTTCGCTTGTCCAGCAAACGCTCAAAGCGTCAGCATGGCCGTGTCCACCACTTTGCGTGCCTTGCGGACCGGCATCGACCACAAGCTGCATCGGTGGTTTCCGCGTTGCAAGAAGATAGAAGCCAGATTCTTGCAAAACCGCGGATTCAAGATTAATTGGACTCGCATGCAATTCATCCCACTGCCGTGCCCCTTCAGCTCCCAGCAACCAAATCGTTTCTTCACGCAATCCAGCAGCAAGAAGCTTGTAGTCGCGGCAATGGAACAGAACTGCCCCCGTGGCCAGCGGATCTGACATGTGCTCGCTGCGATTCCGCCTCGGATCGAAGACACGCCCGCCGTCGTCATCGCCAAAGCGCGGCGGTGAACCACTTCGGCCCAGCAGATAAAGAGCAGCCAGCATCTTTTCCAAGGTGGTTTCAAAGCTTGCCGGAACCGCAATGCCGTTCAATTTTGCCAGCACGTAGGAGTGCAAAAACAAATCGAGCGCATAGACGTGGTAATAAGTGGATTGCTCGAAATGAAAGCCGTCGGCGCGGACCTGGCGGCCACTCTCCCGCAGCACAATCTCCCAGCCCAGTGATTTCCAGCGTTTGGCAGTGGGCAGTTCCGAACAGAGTACTCCGAGGAAAAACAGGCCAACGCCTTCGCCAAGCAAATGAGTGTTGGGAGAAAAATAGGTAGAAAGGTATCGTTCGATGTGGCGGCCATGCAACGCCAAAGCTGAGAGCCAGTGGTCGTGGAACCTGGAAGCATGTTGCGTACCTTGCAGCAGATAATAAGTCCATATCCAGGCCAGGCTTCGAAAAGCAACTTCCAAGCTGCTGGCCCAGTTGATGCCGACTGGATAAGGATTCGCAGCTTGCCACTCGCGCCACTGGCGAAAGATTTCGTCCGCGTAACGTTCATTGCCAGTCAATCGGTAAGCTTTCGCCAGGGTTACAAAATGTTGATGGCGATTCAGTTCCCACGTAATTTTGCTATCGCCAACTTCCGCAAAATCCAGATAGCGAATTTTGTAAAAAACTTTTTGCAGAGCTTGCTTCTCGTGAACCGGATCCAGATGCCAGTCGATGGGATTGCCGAAATCGAGGTCTTCATATCCCAAAAGATCGAAACGATGCCGGGAAATTTTTTCCGCTTGCCGAATAATTTGTTCGACTTGTCCCGGAAGCCTCTCGCGTAGAAGATCGAGCACGGGACCAATAGAATCTGGACTGAAGAAGAAGCCGCCTGGCTTGAGTGAGTTCAACCCGTGCAGGGGCGAGATAAAATCAAATTCGAGGCTCGACAATAATTGATCTCGCCTTTTGCTAATTTCCTGACGAGCCCTATCGCGCAGCTCTTCCCTATCCATTCGAGCCAGCCGGTTTTTAAGTTGTCGCCAATCCCTAAGTCTCATGGTTCAGCAGGCTTGCGCGATTACGTTTCCCTCACTAGCTCCTCATCACCTTACTTGAATTTCGATTCGACATTGCGAATTTATGAAGAAAAGTTTTAGAGGCTGCAATCCAAGGACTCCAGGTCGTATATGATGAATTCGCGCTTTACATCGTTGGAACAGCCGAGGCGCAAAGATTTGCAACTCAGGCTGGATGCGGCCATTGGCCGAAGATACGCCGTCTGTCTGATTGTGCGAAACCTGCCTCCGGCTGCGTATCGCCGCGGGAACAATCCATACTACTGGACGTTATGAGCAGAGCAGTCAGCATTTTCGGGCTGGGATATGTAGGTTCGGTTACCGCAGCATGTCTCGCCTCCAAGGGACATTCCGTCACCGGCGTCGATCTAAGCCCGCTTAAGGTGGATCAATTGAATGCGGGCCGCAGTCCGATCGTTGAGCCGGGCGTCAATGAATTGGTGGGGCGGGCGCACAAAGCTTCGTTGCTCCGAGCAACCACAGATTCCGCAGCGGCGGTTATGCAAACCGACATCTCGTTTCTGTGCGTGGGCACTCCAAGTCTTCGCAGCGGTAAACTCGATCTTGGCCACGTTGAGCCTGTTTGCCGCGACATTGGCCAAGTATTGAAAGTCAAAGATGGTTTTCATCTCGTTGTTCTTCGCAGTACGGTGCTGCCCGGTACGGCCGAAACTATTGTTATTCCTGTGCTAGAACAAAGCAGCGGTAAACGCCTGGGAAAAGATTTTGGCGTATGCGTGAATCCTGAGTTCATGCGAGAGGGCACGGCGGTATCGGACTTCATGGAACCCTCGATGACCATCATTGGCGCCGCAGAAAGTGCACATGCAGCGGTTCTGCACGAACTCTATGCATGGGTTCCCGGACGACTCTTTGAAACATCGTTCCGTTCCGCCGAGATGGTGAAATACGTATGCAATGCGTGGCACGCGGTGAAAGTAGCATTTGCAAATGAATTTGGAACGCTGGCCAAAGAGCTTGATGTTGACGCGGAGGCGGTTACCGAAATTTTTACTGCCGATAACAAATTAAATATATCTCCAAGCTATTTAAAACCGGGATTTGCTTTTGGTGGTTCCTGCCTTCCCAAGGACGTTCGCGCGCTCATTTATCGCGCCAAAGAGCTTGACGTCAAGTTGCCGCTTTTCGAATCGATCATGCCGAGCAACGGCGAGCACTTGCAGCGCGCCATTGAAATGGTGCTCGATACGGGCAAGAAAAATGTCGCCATTCTTGGACTCAGCTTTAAGGCTGCAACCGACGATCTGCGCGAAAGTCCGCAGGTGCAGTTGGTAAAACACCTTCTCGGGGAAGGCCGCAATCTGAAGATATGGGATGAGAATGTTTCATTGGGACGGCTCATTGGCTCGAATCGTGAATACATCGAGCAGGCGATTCCCCACATCGGGTCGTTGCTGGAAAGCGATCTCGCTCGGATACTTCGTGCTGCCGAAGTGGTTGTGATTGGTACTCGTGGTATTGCGCGCGATCAACTTCAGGCGCACCTTCGTCCAGATCATGTCGTGATCGACCTGGTAAACCTGGAGAAGTCGCGCAGGCCTGCCGTCGACAACTACGAGGGTATTTGCTGGTAATCGCGTGCGCATTCTCTGGGTAAAAGCGGGCAAACTCTTACCGGTAGACACCGGCGGCAAGATTCGTTCCTATAACATACTCCGCCATCTCGCTCGCACTCACGAAGTCAGCCTGCTCACCTACTATGGAGGGGAAAAAGATTCAAGTTACGAGGCAGACATTCTTCAGGAATTTCCTGGAGCGAAAACGGTTTGGGCCGCAAGCCTTGGTGGGAGCGCTTTGGCACAATCGGCAAAATACCTGCGTTCTGCATTCGATCCCGCCCCGTTTGCGGTAACGAAGTTCGCTTATCCAACGGTTCGACAAGCAGTCGTTTCTTTGCTTGGTGAAAAGCAGTTTGACGTGGCAGTCTGTGACTTTCTTTCAGCTTCACTGAATTTTCCGGATGTGTTTAGTGCGCCTACGGTATTGTTTCAACACAATGTCGAGACTGCGCTCTGGCGGCGGATGGCCTCTGCTGAGTCCAATCGGGTCAAGCGTATTGCCTATCAAATCGAAGCGGGCAAGATGGCACGTTACGAAAAGCGCACGCTAGAAAGGTTTCAGCATATTATTGCTGTTTCCGATCACGACCGGCAGCAGATGCTCGCTATGGTTCCGCGGTGCGACATCAGCGTGATCGCCACCGGGGTAGACACGCAGAAATATACTGTGGCGCCTTCGGCAACAGCGAATCCACCGCGTATTGTTTTCACCGGTTCTATGGATTGGGAACCGAATATCGATGCTGTGATTTATTTCTGCCGCGATATATTCCCGCGCATTCGCAGTGAATTTCCGGCGGCGGTTTTCCAAATCGTCGGACGCGATCCTCATCCCCGTGTACAGCAACTTGCTTCGCAGCGGGTTCAGGTTACAGGCACTGTTCCTTTTGTTGGGGATTACCTGCGCGATGCTACCGTAGTGATTGTGCCTTTGCGTATTGGCGGAGGTACGCGGCTGAAAATATTTGAAGCTATGGCCATGGGAAAGGCCGTAGTGTCTACTTCGATCGGTGCAGAAGGGTTAAAAGTGGAGAGCGGACGAGATTTGATTCTGGCGGATGATGCTGCCTCATTCGCGGATGCCGTTCTCAGGCTGATAAAGGATGCTACGCTACGCCAAGCGTATGAGAGAGCCGCAGCCGGGCTTGCCGTGCAGTTTGATTGGTCGAATATAGCTATAAGCTTTGCTCAAGTATTACAGAAGGTCAGCGAGAGTGAAACTTCGAATGCGCCGCTTCCCCACTCTGTCCCATGAACATTCTGGTGCTGGATGGAAATCAAAACCAGGCGGTCGCGGCCGTCAGGTCGCTGGCTCGCGCGGGTCATACGGTTTACGTGGGAGAATCGACACCATGGTCGAAGGCCGGATGGTCACGCGCAAGCAGTGGTAGTTTCCGCTATCCGCCTCCGCAACAGCAAATTGATGCGTTTATTGCGGCCATTTCTGATTTCGTGCGGCAGCGGCCGGGAACTCTGATTCTTCCGATGACTGAGGCCACGACCTTGCCGCTGTCGAGCCATCGGGATTCACTGATTGCTGCCGGAGCGCGACTGATTCTGCCCGATCACAACGACCTGCTCCGCGCATTTAACAAGGAAGAAACGACGCGTTTAGCTGAATCGTTGGGCGTCCCTACTCCCAAGACGATCACGGTTCTCAACCATGAGCAGGCCGGCGATGTCGCGCGCTCGATTCGTTATCCAGTCGTCTTGAAACCGCGAGCCTCGGAGGAGATTTCGCGAGCAGGAGCTGTGCGTACGGGAGGCCGTCCTCGCTATGCGAGCAATGCCGCACAATTCAATACGGCTTATGCTGAGATTAGCGAACGCTCCTCGGCTGTGTTGGTCCAGGAGTTCGTTGCGGGTGAAGGCACAGGATATTTCGCCCTCATGCATCACGGCGAACTGCGAGCGGAATTTACGCACCGCCGAATTCGCGATGTTTATCCAACGGGATCGGGAAGTGCGGTGCGAATCAGCGTTGAGCCTGATCCAGAAATTCGGAAGTATTCTTTGAGCATTCTGTCTGCCCTGCGCTGGCATGGCGTGGCGATGGTGGAATACCGCAAACAGCCAAGCTTTCCGGCCGTTTTTATGGAGGTCAATGGGCGCTTCTGGCATTCGTTGGCTCTAGCCTGCTATGCGGGAGTTGATTTTCCCGCTTTGTTGGCGCAAATGGCGGAACACGGAGATGTGGAGCGGAGTGCGGAATATCGAGCAGGTGTGCGATGTCGCTGGTTGCTTGGCGATGCGCGCCATCTCGTGGAAGTCTGGAAAGGGTCGCCAGCGGGGTACCCTGATCGTTATCCCACAAAGCTGCGCACTTTACTCGATGTGCTTACGCCGATTCCCGGCACGTACCACGATCTGTTCCAATGGAATGATCCGTTGCCTGAATTCGGAGACTGGGCAAATCTGTTGCGCCGCTGGATCGAAAAAGATTCAAAGTAGACTCTCATGCTCAAAGGCGTTCTGCACATCCACAGCAAATACTCGGACGGCGAGTTCACCTTGGCGGAGGTTCGAAATATTTTTATTGCCGAGAACTGCTCATTTGTTTGCATGACGGATCATGCCGAATATTTTGACGAGGAATCTTTGGCACGCTATGTCGCAGAGTGCGAATCGCTTTCTGATTCGAACTTTCGAATCGTGCCGGGGCTTGAGTTCAGGTGCGAACGCAATATGCATATTTTGGGCTACCACGCCACGAAACTTACCGCGAGTACCAAGCCGGAAGAAGTCATCCGGCACATAGATACGTGCGACAGCGCAGTCTCGGTGATTGCTCACCCGAAGGACGATTTCTTTGAATGGATTGAAAGCTTTTCTACGCTGCCGCAAGGTATCGAAACCTGGAACTCAAAATATGATGGGCAGTATGCGCCGCGCTCGGGCACGTTTGCTTTGTTGCAAAAGCTCAAACAACGTGCTCCGGAGATGCGCGCCTTTTATGGACTGGATTTGCACTGGAAGAAACAATTTCGCAATTTCTTTATTCACCTCGATTGCGATTCTGCTGAAACTGATGCGATCATGAACGCTCTTATCTCGGGAAAATATACCGCTCAGAAAGACGATTTGAGCCTGCCTTCCAGCGGCCTTTTGCCACAGACAGTTCTCGAAGAGTTTGACCGCACGCATGCACGCTCATCTCGCATGCGTGAGTTTTTTAAAGATGGCAAGAAAACATTGGATCGATTTGGCATTCGTGTTCCGCAATCAATCAAAGCGCAGTTACGCAGGATTTTTTGATGGCGTCCCATGACATCGTGTTTTTGATGTATCACGAGCTGGAGTCGCCCGGGCGAGGACTCTGCCAATCCGAGCCGGGATATGTGCGCTACGTTCTGCCGCAAAAGCAGTTTCGAGCGCAGATTGCCTGGCTGCGAGAAAACGGCTGGAGCGGTTTCAACGTAAGCGAAGCACTCTCTTTTACCACGACTCAAGCTGTCGCCATTACCTTCGATGACGGTTGCGAAACCGATTTCATTACTGCTACACCGATTCTCAAAGAAGCGGGATTTAATGCCACGTTTTACATTACCGCCGGCCGCATCGGCCTAAAAGGCTATATGTCGCCAGTGCAATTGCGGGAGCTAAGTTCTCTTGCATTAGAAATTGGCTGCCACTCTATGAGTCACGTTTATTTAAATGATCTAAAGCCTTCCGATTTGCGGCGTGAAATCGTGGATGCGGGAAAAACACTGGAAGACTTGATCGGCAAGAAGGTAGAGCATTTTTCCTGTCCCGGTGGACGTTACGATTCCAGAACAATTGCAGTGGTGCAGGAAGCAGGATATCGAACAATGGCTACGAGCCGTTCTTACGCTAATTCTCCATCAACCAATCCATTTCTGCTGGGAAGAGTCGCAATACTGCGCAGCTTTAATGATGCTGCCTTCGAGGGAATATGTACTGGAAGAGCGTTGTTAAAAATGCGATTACTTGAGTCGGTCCGGAGCGGCGCCAGAAATCTGTTCGGCAATGTAGCCTATGATCGATTGCGCGCACTCATGCTGCGAGAACCATCCGGTGAGCAGAAACCTGGCAAGTCAGGAAATTAACTTCGCGTGATCGCGCCTTCGCGGCTCGCGATTTTCGACTCAGATCGACGATCGCAGATTTTCTCAATGTCGTCAGCGAGTTTTTTTGTATTATCTTCCGCCAATAACTCCGGCATCCGAGCCACCATCGCGGAATGATTTCGTACTGCTTCAATCATTAATTTAAGTAAGGAGTC
Source organism: Candidatus Aquilonibacter sp. (assembly GCA_035486715.1). Lineage (GTDB taxonomy): Bacteria > Acidobacteriota > Terriglobia > Terriglobales > Acidobacteriaceae > Sulfotelmatobacter. The sequence continues at coordinate 153,032 of DATHMV010000060.1, read as the reverse complement.
AGGATCATCCCGCCGCCATAGTTCCACCCCTGCCGGGCGAGCACCGTTGTCGCTGGCCAGTACGGGCACTCTTAAGGCGAGAGCCTCCATAACTGATGAAGACACGCCGTCCGTCATCGGCACGCGAATACATGCCAGCGATTGGGTCAGCATTGAAAGGAAAACATCGTGCGCGACGGAACCCGTGATGCATACGGCGTCTTCCAGTTTTTCATTTTTAAAAAACTGCCGCAACGGTTCGAGTTCACGGTCGCTTGTACCTACCAGTAAGAATCCGATTCTTGGAAACTGACTTCGGAAGCGGCGCATCGCTTCGGCAAGAAATTCCAGCATGTATTCCTTGCGGTAGCAGAGGTAAACAAAAAAAGCGCCTTCCAGATTTGCGCAAAAAGCGTTGACGCTTTCAGGTAGAGCAACCGGCGTGAACTGAACGTACTGCGCGGAGAAATGAGGGATTGGCAGGACACGCCGGGGATCAATTCCGGTTGTAAGCAACGCCTGTTTGACCGGTTCACTATTGCAGTAGATTCGTGCTGGCATTCGAAACAAAAGAGCGAAAGCGAAATAGCGGAATGAATACTTTGGCGCAGGGAAAAAACTCTGTTGATGTCCGCCGCAATAGGTCAGCAAGCCGGGCCTTCCTGCCAGCCGGGCCAAACCCAGTGCTACCAAAGCCAGTATGTATCCTTTTTTCGTTTCGCCATTGACCCTTACGTGCACTGCATAGCCGCGCCAAACATATTTCCAAACTTTAAACAAATAGTCGGCCGCATTCTGTACATCGATATATTCGGCACTCGGCACCTTCCGGTTTTCATTCAGATTCATTACCGGACAATCCCAGCCGCGGGCCTCCAGCTCACGCCGCAGTCCAACCAGGCTCATCGCCCAACCGCATACCGGCGGAGGCCAATTGCCGATTTGCAGGATTTTTTTCACCGCAGCGACCCTTGCTTTCCTGTGCTGGTCGCTTGCAATGCGAGCGCAGGATGAGTCTTCGGGCTTTTTGCCGCAAGCTGGCTGGTGTAAAGCTCTTGATATTGATCCCGTATGCGCGAGATTGAATATTGCGACACGGCTAATTCCCGTGCACGCGTTCCAAACTGTTTACGCAATTCCGGTTGCGTTATCAAAGTCTGGAGAGCGGCGGCAAACCGATCTTCGTTACCTTCGGGAAACAAGAATCCATTTTTGCCATTCTGTACAAGTTCTGGATTACCGCCGACATCGGCGGCAACTGCGGGCACACCCGCGGCCATCGACTCCAGGATCACGTTGGAAAGGCTTTCGGAAGATGATGGCAGAACGCTGATGTCGAGCGACGCTAATACTGCTGGAACATCGCGGCGATCACCGAGGAAGATAAAATTACTCGACAACCCTAGCTGCCCTACCATTTCTTCCAAACCTGCGCGCAACGCGCCATCACCAGCAAACACGAAACGTAATCGCGGAAATTGTGGCACCAGCTTTGCGGCCACACGGATTAGCATTTCGTGCTTTTTTTCACGATGGTTTATGCGCGAGATCATTCCGATAGTTACGACTTCTGGATCGCGCGGCAAAACTGGTACCGCTTTCGCAAATAACTCTGCGGGGAGTCCATTGCCGATGACAATTAGTTTTTGTTGGTTCAATCTCTCGCTTTGCAATCTTCCTGCTGCCGCAAGCGAATTGCATACTACGCGGTCGCAAAGACGGAAGGCTGCATTCTGTATTCGAAATTGTCTTCGAGTTAGCAGATCACCCAACTGGCGATGGCTCCCCAGCACAACCGGTACACCAGCAAAACGTGCGGCCGGAATGAGCATGAGGTTGGAATAGAAATCGAACGAATGCGCAACGGCTACATTGTTCTTGCGCAAGAATCGCGACAAGGCAATACGGGTCTGCCATGACCGGGAACCAAACAGACTTCCGCCGGGAGAAAATTCACCGAGGTCGCTCACTTCGTTGACGAATGGCCCTATACGTTTCAAACATCCGAGCTTTACCGAAAATTTATTTCGGTCAAGCGCGTTCGCCAACGTAACGAATTGTCGCTCGCTTCCGCCCGTTTCAAGCGTATTGGTCATCAAAAAAACGACCGGCGGAGAAGCGCTTTCACTTGACGGAATTTGTGCCGATTCTTTCATCAGGTTCGCCTGAAACCCTAAATCCACGACAGGTCTTTAGTAACGAAGAGTCGTCCCAATGGCGTTCTCGTTCTCGCGTAAAATTTGGCACGGAAAAATGCGTGATATTGGGCGCGAATAGCATTCAAACGCAGGCTGGGCGAAGGATCCTGAGATTCCAGCTCATAATTAAATTCTCGCAACGAATTGCCAATCAGCGCTTCGAATTGCAAAAGCTCCTGTGTAGAGTAAAACTTTCGCCATCGGCCGATGGGACTAAAGCCGCTGTTTTTAGATTCTTCCTGAAACGACGTGTTTGGTTCGCTTACGGAGCCGATTCCAACTCTTCGAATTTCGTCGAAATCTAATTCCTGGCCAATAAAATTGCCGACTTGAGTCAAAACTTCTCTCGGATTCCCAATTAAATCTTCGAAGTGAACCTCCATATAGTTCGATCCTAACCTTGATCCGCCTTTGCGTCCTTCGCGAACCATCCACTCCCAATACAAGCCGGCCACCATGCGCCGCGGCGAACGATCCCAAGCTAGCTGCTGCGGATATCCCTGACGCTCCATGGAGAGCGCAACATCGCGGCCATCGCGGATGATGTGGACCACCAGCGCATCTGGCAAGGTCTGTCGAATACGATCAAGGTACAAAATATGATCGGGCGTGCACTCCGCCCATCGCTCCACTCCTTGATGGCGCGCAGTCTCTTCCATCACAATGCGGAGAAAGTCGCCTCCGTTGCGACATTCGTTCATCACCCGAGTTTCCACCGGAGCGCGCTGCAAACCGGTAAGCGTAAACAAGCGGCTGTTAAACCAGGCTTCGAGCAGACGCTGTTTATTTCGCATTACGCTGAGATCACCGAAACGAGGCTCGAGGACGTGCAAGACTTCGGATTCGGTACGATAGATGGCGAAGTTTCCGGCTGAAAGCAATGCGTGATAGAGATACGTCGTGCCCGAGCGCGGACACCCGAGCACGAATACCGGGGCTTTGCTTCGCAATCCCCCACGGTTCGCAGCTGGCGTGTTCTTTGCGGGCAGCATCGCTGATTGGGAAACGTTCGGCATGGAAGCTAACGCGCCATTCTGGCTGAGGGAACCGCATCGCAGGCTGATACAGAATCCAATGTTGACGTTCGATCATGCGAGGTGTATCCCCTGGCTTCAAGAAAATTACGGTGCCAGAGTTCGAATACCAGCAAGATCCAGAGCACACCGGAGTGATTTCGGCGGCCGCGAAAATGCTCTTCCAGCAAACTGCGGATCGCTTCCGGCTTGAAATATCCGCGCTGCAAAGTGCGAGGTTCGAGTAGCATTTCGACCAGCATGGGTTTCAATTCGTTACGCATCCAATGCACCAGCGGCATGGAAAAACCTTGCTTAGGGCGATTGAGAAGTTCCGGTGGTATGCCCAACCGCTCAGCGAGGCGCTTGAACATAAATTTTCGCGTACCGTTGCGAAATTTGTATTTCAAGGGCAGGCCCGCGACCCACTCCACGAAGACGTGATCGAGAATTGGACAGCGCATCTCGAGAGAATTCGCCATGCTCATGCGGTCCACCTTGGTCAGGATGTCGGCGGGGAGATAAGTCTTCGTGTCCAAATACATCAGCCGGCTCAAGAGGTCAGTCGCGGGAGCATGGTCATAATATTTTTCAAACTGATGAAATGGATCGGTTCGATCTCGTGTGTTAGCGGCAAAGTCTTCGGAGAACAAACCGCGATCGCGTTGTGCCGCAGGCAAAAACGATACGCCATCGAGATAGCGCTCGCGCGTTTTCAGGGTGAGATTCCAGGCCAGTTTGCGTCCCTTCACATCCAGGGGCAAACGGGGATATACATGATTGCGGTAAAGCCGGCCAACCCAGTCGGGAATCACTTCGAAATGCCGGCGCTTGTAATTAACGATATAGCGGTCATATCCCGCGAACAGCTCGTCGCCGCCGTCGCCGGAGAGCGCTACCGTGACGTGCCGCCGCGCCAACTGCGAAACACAAAAGGTAGGAATCATGGAAGAATCACCAAAGGGTTCTTCCATCATTCCCGTCAAATGATTCAACGTTTCGGTGATGTCGGGATCGACAACTAACTCGTGATGATCGGTGCCAAAGCGTTCGGCTGCTATACGCGCATACTCGGCTTCGTTGAAGTCCGCTTTGCGAAAACCAATGGAAAATGTTTTCACCGGCGCGGAGCTTTCCTGCGCCATCAGCGCGACTACGATTGACGAATCCACTCCACCGCTCAAAAGCGCACCCAGCGGCACATCGCTGATCATTCTTATGCGCACCGCTTCTGCCAAACGGCTTTCCATCTCCTCCAAACAGGCTTCGTATGAGCCGGGATCATGCACGCCGTACGCTGGAACATCCCAATACTGGCGCACCTGAATTTTGCCGCTCTTGAATTCCGCTAAGTAGCCGGGCGGAAGCTTCTTAATTTTACGAAAAGCCGAGTAAGGGTCGGGAATATAACCGTAGCAAAAAAATTGCAGCACACCCTCGGGATCGACGGCGGCCAATTCAGGGGCAACCGCGAGCATAGCTTTGATCTCTGAGCCGAAGAACAACCGGCCGTTGTGTTCGGCGTAGTAGAGAGGCTTCTTGCCTAGTCGGTCGCGAGCCAGTAGCACAACATTGCGCTTGGCGTCGTAGAGAGCGATGGCAAACATGCCGCGCAATTTGGTTACGCAATCCGCGCCCCTCTCTTCATAGAGATGAACGATCACTTCCGTGTCGGAATGCGTGCGAAACTGGTGTCCGCGCTTCTCCAGTTCCTTACGCAGTTCGAGAAAGTTGTAGATCTCACCGTTAAACACGACGACGATGCTGCGGTCTTCGTTGTAAATAGGCTGGTGCCCGCCGGAGAGATCGATGATGCTCAACCTTCGCATCCCCAGGCCAATATTTCGTTCGGCGTAGATGCCCTCATCATCGGGGCCGCGATGCACGATGCTGTCCGTCATGCGGCGGACTTGATCCGCGGTGATCGTCTCGCCCTCGCGGCCAACGATGCCGGCTATTCCGCACATCGCTGCACCTCGAGGTTTTCATTGTCACTCTCTTGTATCAGGTGGTTCAGCGGTGTGACAGGCTTGCGACCGGAAACGGCAATCGGCTGCAGGATTACCCGTAGATCTTCAAGGCCGCAATCTTCGAACCAGCGAAATACTTCTTCGTACGTGTGCTTGGATTGATACCAGGGCGAATACCAATCAAATGTATCGAGTACGCGCCACTGAGGGTCTTTGTGAAAAGCCATGGGGATGGCATAGGCCAACGCTCCGCTGGCAAAGCGGCCGGCGACAGGAACTTTGCGCAAGACTTGATGAACTCCGTAGAGTGGAATCACCCCATAACACAGCTTGTGCAAAAGCCGGGGAGGCAGACGGCGCGTGACCTTGCGATACACATCGCTCATTTTGTACCAGTTGTTGTATTTGCTGTAGAGCCAGATGGCGATTCGGCCGCCGGGTTTCAATAACGGAGGCAAGACTTTAAACGCCTGCTCGCAATCGGGTGTGTGGTGCAGTACGCCAAGGCTGTAGATTATGTCGAAACTTCCCGGTTGAAACGGCAATTGAAAAACATCTGCCTGGAAAAACGTCGCGTTTCGATCTTTTAAGTTCGCGGCCGCAGCTTCCGCTGCCTGACTAAGATCGATCGCCACAACTTCCGCGCCCCAACGAGTGGCAACTTCGGCAAACCGTCCCATTCCACAGCCTACATCCAGCACCAGTTTGCCGGCCAAATCTTCGGGCACAAATCCGGTTCTACGGCGAAAATCTTCTTCTGAGCGTTGACTGCGCTCGTTATCGAGTTGGGTTTCTGGAAAAGTCAGCCACTGAAAACCAAAGCTTCCGGCGTAATGCTGGGCATCGACGAAGCGCACGACGTTTTTCACGATCGGATACTGCCGCCGGCATGCAGTACAGACCAGACTGCTCTCTTCCGCACGGAGACTGCTCTGGCACGAGAGGCAGCGCAGGACCGACAGCACACGGTCTGAGAGTCTAGGTCCGCTTTGTGATTTTGTCGTTTGCATAAGTACTCTCGCCCATGTATCTCTTCCAGACTCTATCTCGCGCAGATATTTGTTGTTGCCCTGGCTGACTGTTTTGCACGGACTCCGAAGTCAGCCGATATAGCACCGATGTGTACGCCACCATAAAATAAGGAAACAGATGGTATTCAAAGCTGGCGAAGAGAGCTCCAACCATGAAGGCCGCCAGACTGGCCCATAAAGCGTCGGTAAAGAGTTGAATTTCCGGACTTCCCGCATACGCAGGGAACGAACGTATTCTCTTTAGATTTCGAAAAGACTGGTACAAGATTGCGAGAAGCAGAAACAGCGCTGGGAATCCGCACTCTGCCGCGAACTCCGTATACGTGTTATGAGTTACGTGCCAGGTGCCGGTGGCTGCTCCAAAGTTGCCGGCACCGATGCCGAATAGAGGATGGTGTATTGCCTCGGTAATACTCTCTTCCAGCAATTCTTTGCGAGCTTCCCAGGAACCGTGATCACCGGCTTCCTGAACTTTACCGCCAAAGATACTCTCGATCCGGGCCATGTAATGAGGAGTTACCATGACCACGCCTACTCCCACCAACCCGAGTAGCATGGCCCCGACCACGAGATAAGAGCGTTTGCCGCGAATGCCGAACTTCCAAACGGAGATTGCAACCGCCGCCAGCATGGCCAGCAAACCGCTTCGCGAATAGGTGAGAACCACGCCCAGCAGCATGCAGAGGATGCCGATCGTCCAGATCGCTTTCTTGCTGGACCCGCGAGCCGCGAGCAGAAACGCCAGACAGAGCGGCCAATTGATTGAAATATTGATGGCGAGGTCGTTGGGATTTTCAAAAATGCCGCCCAGTGCGCCGATCAGCCGTCCCTGATCGGTATGGTGGATCACTATCGACGCCATGGTCATGATCACCAAGGACGCCGCTTGCACCCAAAACAGCCTGCGCAACTGCGTGAAGTTGTCGATGGTGAGAGTTACAAGAATGGCAACGATGACGCCTTTAGAAAATTTCTCGAAGACGGTGGCAAATGCTCCCCCGCGCCAGTAAGCGAATGGAATCGAAATGATCAACTGGGCAAAGAGAAGGAGCAGCAGTTTTAGTTCGAGAGGAAGCTTTCGTTTCACGCGGCCCGAGGCCAGGGTGACGATAAGGGCAATGAAAGCAATTCCTCCAATGATCTTTTCGAGCGGAATCACATTCAAGCCGGGGATCAGATCTTCCGGACGTACATAATAAAGGAAGGTGAAGAGCAGCACGGCGTTATACGCCAGCGTGTTTCTGCTCTTTTCTTCCACCGCCGGTTTATTGATCGCCGTCGCCAGTGTTGCCACAAATATTCCTCAATGTTTCTGCTAACTCTTTATCAGCGTCCCCAACCCGTTTTGCGCCCCGCGGCATAATTTGCGAATGCCACCAGTGCGGCTGTATTCAGCAGCACAAACGTCAATGCGGCGTTGGATGCGCGGGCGAAGAGTCCCGATCCCATGCGAAGAAATGCCAGCAAGGCCACGCCATAGAATGCAACCTGCAAAAGCCACAGGATGCGATAGCCTGTTCCGCGAGCCAGCGCGGATGCCACAAACGCGACCAATAATGCGAAAGGCACGATCAGGCGCAACAGCTTGTGGCAGACGAATTCGAAGCGGATGGGATTCTTGCCGCTTAATAGCCAAGGAGCCAACTGCAAAAGCTGATAGTTCCCACTTAGTGTGCGGACTTTACGGGCAAATTCGCGGTCGGAGCCCAGGTCTGCACTGTCCCAAGCCCGGGCATGCGGCTCGAACACAACTCGCTTCCCTTGCTTCGCCACCTGCATGGGGATATATACATCGTCCAAAATTGTTCCCTCGGGGACATTCACTAATAGTTCGCTCCGCACTGCGTAGATAGCTCCGGTGGCGCCTACCACCGAACCGGAAGCCGATTCCAGCTGGCGCACTTTTTTTTCGATGCGCCAATACAAACTCATTCCTTCTTTCGCCTCGCCCGACTCTATATCTCCTAACATCAATTCCCCGCTTACGCATCCCACATCCTGGTCTATCAAGTTAGCGGCAAGCATGCGCAGTGCGCTTGGTTCAATTTTTTGCCGAACATCGGTGAACATTACAAGCTCGCCCCGGGCAATCTGAATGCCATCGTTCAGTCCGTAAGCTTTGCCACGCGACAATTGGTTCAGCACGAGGCGCAAGCGCGGATCGTCGCATTCCCGCAGAATTCTTTCTGTTCCGTCCGTTGATCCGTCCGAAACTACAACCAGCTCCAGCAAATTGGCCGGATAATCCAGATTCAGCAAGTTGTTTATCTTTTGCTGTAAGCACTTTTCCTCGTTGCGTACCACCATCACGACAGAAACTGAAGGCTGATATTCCCCGTGCTGCACCGGCCACGGAAACAATCGAGCGCGCAACCACAGCCATGCCATGTATCCCACGTAGGTATATCCGATGAAAAGTGCGGTCACCCAAAACAGCCACTTCATCGCGCGCCCCGGCCCAGCACCACAATCTTGATGGTTTGAAACATGATGAGCAAATCCAGACCGAGCGATGCATTCTTGATATAGAACAGATCGTATTGCAGCTTTTCCCGCGCATCCTCAAGCGTGTTGCCGTACTTATATTGCACTTGCGCCCAACCGGTAATTCCCGGGCGCACAATATGCCGAACACCGTAATAGGGAATTTCTTTGCTCAACCAATCGACAAACTCCGGCCGTTCCGGGCGTGGGCCGACAAAATGCATATCACCCTTGAACACGCACCAGAGTTGGGGGATTTCATCGAGCCGCGAGGCACGCAGAAACTTTCCGACCAGAGTGATGCGTGGGTCATCGTCGGTAGCCCAAGTAGCGCCGGTGTCAGCTTCGGCGTCCTGGCGCATGGTGCGGAATTTGTAGCAGTAGAAAATCTTCCCTGCCCGGCCCACACGTTGCTGCCGGTAAAGCGCAGGCCCGGGAGAACCCAGCTTGACGGCAAGCGCGATGAAAGGCAACAACGGCAGCGAGAGCAAAAGCGCGACCAATGCGACAGAAAAATTCAATATCCGCCGCACGAAACGGAAGAAGGTGCTAAAGCGAAACCCTTCGGCAAAAATCAGCCAACTGGGGTTGAGTTGCTCCACTTCAATTCTTCCCGTGATTTTCTCCAGCCATGAGGTCGCTTCTTCCACCCTCACACCAGCCAAACGCAAATCCAACAGTTCTTCGACGGGCAATGTGCCACGGCGATCTGGCATGGCGACAATCACACGGTGGACGCCCTTGCCTTTCGCTGTTACGAGTAGATCGGAAGCAACCGACTCGCGCGTCAGCTCTCCCGAAACATTGCCGGTCCATCCAACAACCTCAATGCCCAGCGTGTCGCGTTGCCGCAGACCGCTGACAAGACGCTGAGCGCGGTCTCCCGTGCCCAGCACGTAAACCCGCTCCCGCAGGAATGGACGCCTTACCAGCCAGGAATACGCTCCTCGCCAGCAAAATAAAGTGAAAGTGAGGATGATGAGTCCCAGCAGGGCGGAACCGTTGCCGGGCATCAGCGTGGGAAACAAGAAGCCCACTAGGGAAAGCGCAAGGGACACGAAGCCCATCACGAGCAGAATTCGTAAGCCCTGTTCCCAATTTTTATCCAGATTAGAGGAGTCGTAGAGATCCAACCAATGCGAGAGCAGGAGGACAACGGCGGTGACAGCTAGAATTTTGAGATATCCACCTTCAACGTTGAGCAGCAACCAGCTGTCCTGGTTGCGCAGAACTGTACCGAGTACAAAGGAAAGCCAAACGATCAGCGCCTCGCCCGCCAGTAAAACCAGCGTGCGAAGCGGATAGTAGACTTTGAACAGCCGAATCACAGTTCCCCGCTTCCCTAGGTCTTGGACTCGTTCCCATTTTTCTGATTGGTATCGTAGTAATAGCGCGTATAAGGCACCGTCTCGGCATGCGTACCGTTCAGGACCACACCCACCAGCATCTCGTCGGGAAATTCCTGCCGCGCGCGCCGCGCCATGTCGGTCGGCGTCGCGTCGGAACGTACTACCATCAGCACGCCATCGCAGGCCTTAGCCAGAACGCTGGCGTCGGAAACCGGGATCGTGGGCGGCGAATCGATGATGATCCAGTCAAATAGATTCTCGACTCGTTGCAAGAGCAGCTTCAACCGGCCATTGGCGACAAGTTCGGAGGGATCGAAAATTTCTCCGCCGCTGGGAATCAGAAACAGGTTTTCCATCGGACCGCGCTGCATGCCGGAGAACTCGTCGCCGCGCCCCTGGAGATAATCCGCGAGTCCGGGAGATGAAGTTGTGCCCAGCATCATGTGAAGGCGCGGACTGCGCAGATCGGCGTCTATCAACAGCGCGCGCCGGCCGTGCTGCCGCACTAATACCTGCGCAAGATTGGCCGCCGTAAACGATTTACCTTCTTTAGGCAGAGCGCTGGTGACGAGAAGTTTTTTCAACGGCATCTTTTCGCGCGCGTGATAGAGGCGAGAGCGGAGCGTGCGGAATTCTTCGGTGCCGCGCGGGCCATCCTCGCCATTAAAAAACAACATTGTTTTCTCATCCGGAGCCCACGGTTGGGGAATGCAGCGCGCCAGCAAAGTTTCCAAGCTTAGACCACCGCTGAGCGGCGTCATTACGGAAGTGAGAGGAACGCCGCTGTGTGCGGCTGATTCGAAGCGCGGTTCGCCGGCGATCGATACCGTTGATGATTCGGGAATCTCGTTTCCCGAATAAACAGGCTGGGGACCTCCCTGCGATGCCGCTCGCTCCTGTTCGGCCTTTTTCAAGGCCTCGTGAATCCTGCTCATAGCTTCCTTTCCCTGGGGAAGTCCTTTTCTTCCTCGCGCAGCCGGTCGGCCAAATTGGCCAACGAGCGCAAGGTTTCGACCAAGTCAGCTTTTTCGGAGCCGGCAACAGAAGGGATTGCCATTGCGCCAGCAATCGTTGCGCCGCCCAAATCAAAATCCCGCGCGACAACTTCCACCACATCCGGGCCAATGACTTTCTGCTGATCCACGAACGCGCTGACGAGGCAATGCTCGCAAAGCAAGTTGATCACGCGCGGAATGCCGCTGGAATAATGGTGGATGGCAAGCAAAGAGTCGGGATCGAAGATTTGCTGCCCGTTGGAACCCGCGATCCGCAATCGCTGCTGGATGTAAGCTTTCGTCTCTTCGAGCGTGAGGGGATGAGTTTTTGCCCGCAAGGTGAGCCGCTGCCGCAACTGGCGCAACTGCGGCTGCTTGAGCTTTTGCTCGAGTTCGGGTTGGCCCACCAGCACGATCTGCAGCAATTTTTCCGTGAAGGTTTCCAGATTGGTGAGCATCCGGATTTCTTCCAGCACTTCTTCAGTCAAGTTCTGCGCTTCGTCTACGATGAGCACGGCAGTTTCGCCGGCGCGATAGCGATCGAGCAACCAGTTGTAAAGCCGCAACAAAATCTGACTTTTCGCCTTCGACTCGCAGGGGATGCCGAAATCCGCCATCATGTAGTCGAGAAACTGCGTCGTGTTCAGGCGCGAATTGAAGACAAAAGCGGTCGCGACCTGTTGCAAGCGCAGCCATTCCAAAAGCTTGTTGATCAATGTCGTCTTGCCGGTCCCGACTTCCCCGGTCAGCAGCACAAAACCTTTGCGGCTTTGGATGCCGTAGGTCAGGCACGCCAGTGCCTCTTCCGTATGCCGCGTCAGAAAGAGATAACGCGGATCGGGATTGACGTTGAACGGATTCGCCCGCAGGCTAAAAAACTCTTTGTACATGGCCAGTTCTAAAAAAACCTTCGACTAAAGCCTTACTGCTTCCTTTGTGTCTTTCAAGTGTTTGTTCCGGTTCCAGAAGCGTCCCGAGCCGTTCCCATTCGACGTAGTTTCCGCTACCCAGGGAATAGCTACTAACATGGGGAGTTCCAGCGCCGCTTCGGCGTCAGCTTGCGTGCGAATCGACGTGTCGCGCAGCTCCAGCCAGAGCGCAAGTCCGAGGCCCAGCGCAAAACCCGCGCCCAGGCCGCCACCGGCGAAAAACAGACGGTTCGGAAAGCTCGGTGAATCCGGCAGGTTTGCGGGATTGACCAGATGCATCTGCTCGCCTTCCTGCTGCTGCTCCATTCTTAAGGCAATGTCAGACTTGCTTTTATCCGCCAGCAAGTCCTGGTAAACCTTCTGAGTGTTGTCGTAATCGCGTGCCAGTTGCTTGTACTGTTCTTCGATCGCCGGGCTCAACGATATCCTGCCCTGATAAACCGAAATTTCTTCCTGAAGTCTTTTCTGATCGCGGGTAGCCTGCGCGATCAAATCTTCATATTGATGAAGCTGAAGGCGAATCTGGCGAATTTCGGGCGGCTCCGATGCGGAACTTTTATCGGATGTTGCGCTCGCGGTTTTGTCGGCGGGATTGTTGATCTCATCCAGCTTTTTCTTGACTTCCGCAATGTCGGCCTGAGTCTTGATCACATCAGGATGGTCGGCAGTGTAGCGGGCCTGAAGATCGATCAATTGCGTCTGTAATTGCGAAAGCTGTTGCTGTAGCGTCACCGGATTGCTGGCCGATTGCGAATTTTTCCATGCGGTGAGCTGCTGCGCGAGCAATGATTCTGTGTAGGATTTGTCCTGCTGCGCCCGGTTCAGGCTTTGCGTATTAGCATCGAGCTGCGAGTTCAGCCCCATCAGGATTTTCAGGTTGTTGTCTTCGTCGCCGGGGAGCTGACCCATGTACTGCTTTTTGAAGGCTGCCAGCTTGCTATCGAGGTCATCCAGATTGCGCTTGGTGTCTTCGACTTGCTTGCTCAGGAAATCGGTGGTGCCGCGGGCAACATCTTCACGCGATTTAAGATTTTCTTCCAGCAACAAGCTGGTAAGTTCATTGCAGATTTGCTGCGCTTCGCGGGCGCCTGGCGCCGTGTAATTTACATAAAAGCCGGGAACGGGGCTGCTCTGGCTCGGCTTCTTCTTGCCGCTGCTGGGACTGGCCACCTGCGAAAGATCGGTTTCGACGGGTTCCACGGTCATGTTGGCCCGGATGGCGTCAATCATGCCGTCTACATTCTGGCCCGGCTTCACCAATTGCAAACGCTCGATCATCGGCTGCAAGCGGCTCTGACTTAGCACCTGCTGTTGCAAGGTGGCGATGCGCTCGGTGAGATCTTGTGTGACTACGGGCTGCACAATGCCTTCCGGCACTTTCTGCCCTTCCACGAGAATCAGCGACTGCGAGGTATATTTTGCGGCGAAAAAATAGGAAACCGCGAAACCAGCCAGCGGCGCAAGAAGCGCAGGAATCAAAATGATTTTCATCCGGCGGCGCAGCATCGCCAGATAATCGTCCATGCTTAGTTCGCGATTTTGTATCATGATCGAGTACTCGTTTCGCCGGGTTGTGCCCGGCATTCAATTAGTCAAGCCGTATTGGCCGGGGAATCCAATCCAATCCAACCGTGCCTACGTGCCGTTGCGAAATGCGGCTACAGGGTCCGGTTGAACCGCAAAACGAAGTGTCGAAGCTCAACTCGTTGAATTGATAGCTTGCGTAAACTTTGAAATGCCGCCCCAGATTCCGGCGCATGCCCGCACCGGCGAAACCATAGTCGTAAGTATTGGCGATTGTGCCAGGACATTCGGTGGGATTCAGGCTACCGGGATTCGGATTTGTCGCCGTTGGGGTGCAAATCGCTACTTGTAGAGCGGTCTCTGGAATGAAGCGATTATTGTGGGAGTAGCCAAGATCGGCAAAAGCCGTCCAGACACGCCCCATGGGACGAGTTGCAGTGAGCCTGGCGACGTCGCTTTCGGCACCCGAAAAGAATCCGGCTCCGTTGGTGATGTAGTGATCGTAGGAAAGATCCAGGCTGGTTTTAGGAAATTGATAGCGCAACGACGCCCGGCCCGCCACAGTGATACGCAGATCGTTCGAACCATTGAGATCAAGCTCGGTAAATTGCGGTCCGGCACCGATTACAAAATCCATGCGTCCGGAGATGCGGTGCCCCCACATCAACTGAATCACATGGCTGTGAAAATCAATTTGAGTGGAAAATCGGAATCCCTGATATCCGTAAACCAACGCACCTTGATCATGCGGCCCCAGCACGCGATCATAGCCAACTTCGCCCGTAACTTGATTATTTCCGATAAAGGCGTTGCCGGTTTGAGGCTCATTATCAAGGAAGTGCACAAAACCGTATCCCCCCGTCACGGTCACGGAAGACTTGGGAGTCAGGTTTTCTACAATGTCGACCAGCGTCAGGTTCATGATGCGCGGAACCTGGCCCAGTGCGCCCAGCGCATTGCCTCCGAAGAAAGCGCTTTGCCCACCCAGGGCCGCGCCCTCCGTACCCACGGAACCGTACGGGCCGCCGAATGTTCCCTCCGGCTGATAGCTGAAAGCGTCACGTATGCTCAATTCTCCGCGCTTCCACGTGATTTTTTGATTTACGCCCAGCTCTTCGATCTGTCTCAGACCTACATCAGACGCGCTGTAATACCCGATACCGCCGAGATAATCGAGTGCGAGATCGTAGTTGCTCCACAAGCGCTGCAATTCCAAACTGCCCAGAGCATCAGTAATTGAAGAGACCTGCGAGCCGCCCAGGTTGTTCTCCACATTCGAATCCACCGACTCGCTGAAATGCGCGCCTGCCTGCAGATAACTCAACGGCGCGGCATGGGGCTGGAGATTCGGCATATCGATTCCGGAGATTGGAGGGTTATCGTTGGTGCTGGGAGTCGGGTTGTCCTGACCGTATGCCGGGACGGGCTGCTGGGATGGTTCGGTTTGCGGTGTACCGGGAGATTGCGGATTGGAAGCATCCTGTCCCCAGGCGGAATTGAGCCCCGCCGCGAACACAAAAAGGACAAGCATGCTTCGATATATCTTCATTCAAGTTCCTTACGGGACCACGATGGTATCGCCCGGCCGCAGCCGGATGTTCTGCTCGGGATGATCGCCTTTTACGACTTCCTTGTAATTGAATGGCAGCTTCACTTGACGGCCGTTTTCCGTACGCAACAGATAGATCTTCTTGAGGCTGGCAAATTGCGTGAAACCCGCGCTGGAAAGCGCCTGCAGGACGGTCATGCCGGGTAGTAAAGGCATGGCTCCGGAGTGCGTCACTTCCCCAGTGACGAAAACTCTGCGGCTGTTCATCGCCGTTACTACTACGGTTACGCGGGGATCGGCAATGTACTTCTTCAGCTTTGTTGTAATGGAATCCGCCAGTTGCATAGGCGTTAGACCGGCCGCAGGTACGTCGTTCAGCAGGGGAAGAGAAATTTTGCCGTCCGGTCTCACGGGCAAAGTCGCGGTCAGATCAGGTTCCTTCCACACTGAAACGCGTAAGGTATCATCCGCTCCAATTACGTAGTCGGAGGGCGTCTCTGCAGCAGGCGCGGCAGCTTCGGTGACAGGCACCTTCGCCGGCATAGCCTGAGTCTGAGCGGCATCGTCTTGAGCCCACATGCCGATGGCCATAAATCCCAACAGCGCCAGGCAGGCAAGCTTGGCTAACTTCTTCATGCACTCTCCTGAGAATTTATGCGTCCGCGCATTATCCGTTTGCATGAGCTTTGAACTGCAAACCTTTGTGTATAACAAAGTTTTGTAACAAACGCGTGAATACGACACCAATCACAGCAGCATCCTATGTAATCGCGCAGTTTAATAAGGAAGCGAGCTAAACGCGCGTTATTGCGCCGCGAAGAACCCGACGCATCGCGCAACTCGCCGAGATCCTTCTCCTTCGCAAAAAAAACGCTCGGTCAGGATGACAATCACAACTGCACCACTATGTGCATTCTGCAAAGTCCGGCCAGAACGTTTGTGGCTATTGAAACTAAACTTTGATGCCGGAAACTGAGCCTCAAGTGATCCGGGCACGAAAAACCTTTTCCGTTCCGAGGAGACACTCCACACTTTAGCTCTCTGTTTTCAACATTTATAAGCCAGAATTGGCCCGAAATGGGACAAAAATCGACCGTTTTGCCCTATCGTGTCCAGTGCGAAAGTAGGATCATTCGGACTACTCCATTGTAACCGAAGAGGTCTCATCTGCCGCGGGTAAAGAATAGCTTTCCGAGTGGGAAGAATAGAGACAATCCACTCCATACCATGGACTTTGCGAGGAGGAAAATGCCGGATTCAGAAGAGTGGAATTGTATCTTAGGCAGAGGGTTGAGTTTATGAACCGGCAGATGCGGCGAGCAAGGGGAGGGTTCCTGCTCGCCGCACCGACTGGATTGCCGCACGTTTAGGCGGAAACGCTGATTCCAGAGCCAGTGGTACTGCCAGTTGTTGTATTGGTGGTGGATGCGCTGGAAGTTCCGCTGCTTGCCGGGCTGGAAAGAAGATTGAGGACAATCTGTTCGTTGCTGTTCGCACCCAGATTGAAGGTAATCTGCCCTGGATTCGAACCCTGATTGCCCACGCTAAGGGAAACTTGTTCACCGCCACCCGACGTTGAATTGCCGATGTTGATCGTGATCTGCTCCGGATTGGTGACGCTGCCGCTGTTGGGGAGGTTGACAACGATTTCCGGAGCGGTGCCCGATGGCGAGGTTGTGCCCGCAGGAGCGGCACTGGAACCCGTTGTACCGCCTCCACCGTTCAGATTGACAATGATCTCCGGGCCGGTTTCCGGAGCAGTGACCGGACCGGTGCTGGCGCCGGAACCTGTGGTCGAAGTTGGATAAGGCGCGGCATTCCGCCCCGTGGCTTTTAACGCGGCAAAGGCCTGCTGCGCATCGGCGAGATTGCCCGATTGTAAGGCCTGCCCAATGGCCGCAAAATCCGTATCCCGTGTTTGCGAGTAGAAGGCGTTGCCCTGCGCAAAGGGACCGCCTTGAGCCAGCGTGGTGATGTTGTTGAATGCGGTTTGCGCGTCGGTTAAATTGCCCGAACTGAGCGCCTGGCCAAGCTGCTGCACGTCGCTATTTCTGTTTTGAAAATACGACTGCAACTGCTGGTATATCGAGCTGTTGGAAACCGGTGATGTCGACATTAGTACCTCCTCAAAATCGATTCCTGCTGCAAAATGAACCCCGGCAGAACTCTCTGCCATTCACAGGCCACATCGGCTTAATGTCGTCAAACTTTAGGGACATTCAACGTTGGCAGTCCCGGTTTTGTTTTATTTCCGCCCAAATGGCGCAGTGCGGACGGAGGATGGTGTAAATCGCTATATTCAGGCTGCGGAAAAAACTGGTTCGGGCCAGAGAAGGTCAACCTCAGCAGCTGAAGCCGCAATGAATTTGGACGACTTAACGGCACGAGTGGAACTCGTGCCCTTCCCGATCACGCTCAAATGTGGGTTTTTTCGCAACCCGTGAAGCGATCACATGGAGTATGGAGAATTGCTTCTGCGCGTACCGATTGAGGCTACGCGCTATGCGAACCTCACCTTCACATCGGGGCTTTTCTCGAGGTGAATGCTTTCGATGAAGCGCACTTTGCCGGTCTGATGGGTAAGTATTACCGAGGAAGTCCGCGTGCCTTCACCGAAAAAGCGGACACCTTTGAGCAAAGCGCCGTCGGTAACGCCGGTAGCGGCGAAGATGAGTTGCTTGCCGGGCGCGAGGTCCTGCGCTTCGTAGATTCGGTTCTTATCTTTTACGCCCATGCGGGCGAGCCGTTCTTCCTGATCCGGCTTCACCACCAGGCGTCCAAGCATATAGCCGTTCAGGCAGCGAATAGCGGCTGCCGTAATCACGCCTTCCGGCGCACCGCCCGATCCCATGACCGCGTGTACGCCCGTGCCGATGACGGCGGCGGCAATTCCAGCGGAGAGATCGCCGTCGCCGATGAGGCGGATGCGCGCTCCAGCGGCGCGAATGTCGGCAATGAGTTTTTCGTGGCGCGGGCGGTCGAGCACGATTATCACAAGATCTTCCACATCGCGTTCTAATCGCTTTGCGATGTTCTTTAGATTGTCGGCTACGGGAGCATCCATCTCGACAGCGTTTTTGCAGGAGGGTCCGACCACAATTTTTTCCATATAACAATCGGGAGCGTTGAGCAGGCCTCCGCGCTCCGAAGCGGCCAGCACGGTAATCGAACCCGGCGCGCCTGTGGCACATAGGTTTGTGCCTTCCAGCGGATCGACGGCAATATCAACCTCCGGCACCTCGCGGCCATCGGGAAACTCGGCTCCAACTTTTTCGCCGATGTACAGCATGGGCGCTTCATCCCGCTCGCCTTCGCCAATCACAATAGTTCCGCGCATCGGAATGGAATCCATGGTCTTACGCATGGCTTCGGTCGCCACCTGATCGGAAAACTTACGCTCTCCCTGGCCCATGGTGCGCGCCGAGGCGATGGCCGCCACTTCCACCACACGCAGAAATCGGGATGCCAAATCGCTTTCAATGTTTTGCCCGAAATTGCGGGCCTTGCCTTCGGAACGAGTTTGCGTAGCCATAGGAACCTCCAAACAAAGTTGCGAACGGTAGTGCGCCGGGTTGAGACTATAGCGCAATTTCGGGCGAAATTGAAAGAATTACCTGGCCTTATCGGAATGCCCGATTCCGTGTTTTGGATTGCCGTGCTATCCTCTCAAGCCTGTTACGAAAGAGCCTCATGCCGCGATCGCGTCCACTAACCCTGCTCTGCATCACCACCTACGAAAAAGGGCAGGAATTTATGCGGGAGTGCAAAAGCCTGGGCTGCCGCGTGATCCTGCTTACGGCGGAGAAGTTGCGCGACGGCGATTGGCCGCGCGAAAGCCTGGAAGACATTTTTTATCTGCCGGAAGCCATCTCTCTTGCCGAGATCGTTCAATCCGTGACGCATCTGGCACGCACGCGAAAGATCGACCGCATCATCGCCCTCGACGAATACGACATGGAAACGGCCTCCACCCTGCGCGAGCACCTGCGCATCCCCGGTATGGGCCTGACCACGATGCGCTACTTCCGCGACAAACTGGCTATGCGCATGCGCGCTATCGATCGGGGCGTGCGCGTACCGGATTTCGTACCGGTGTTCAACCACGAGGATATTGAGTATTACCTGGAGCATGTGCCCGGACCATGGGTGTTGAAGCCGCGGCAGGAAGCTTCGGCGATTGGCATCAAGAAAATCCACGCGGCCGAAGAATTGTGGCCAGCGCTCGAACAATTAGGCGACAAGCAATCTACTTATTTGCTGGAGAAGTTCGTTCCCGGCGAGGTCTACCACGTGGACTCCATCGTCTCCGAGAACGAATTGGTTTTCGCGAACGTGAGCAAGTATGGCAAGCCTCCGATGAACGTGGCGCAAGGCGGTGGAGTCTTTACCACATTTACGGTACCGCGCGGAAGCGAAGAGGATCAGCAATTACGGCAAATCAATCGCGATTTGGTGGGGGCACTGGGATTAGTCCGTGGCGTGGCTCATACGGAATTCATTCGCGCCCATGTCGATGGACATTTCTATTTTCTCGAATGCGCAGCCCGCGTGGGGGGAGCCTACATCAACGAAATGGTCGAGGCAGCCACGGGCATTAATCTATGGCGCGAGTGGGCACGCATCGAGGTCGCCGGTGGGGATGGCAGCTATAAGTTGCCGCCGACGCGGGAAGAGTATGCAGGCGTGATTTTGTCGCTGGCGCGGCAGGAGGAGCCCGATACTTCGGCATATAACGATCCGGAAGTTTGTCTGCGGATCAGGCGGCACCACCATGCTGGGCTGGTGCTGCGCTCGAGTGATAAGGGGTGCGTACCGGAGCTGCTGGAAAATTATGCGCGGAGGTTTGCGGAGGAGTTTATGGCTGTGGAACCGCCAAAAGAAAAGCCTACCGCATAGATCACTGGTTTTCGCGTTATTTCGAAAAATAGAACAGAGTTAAATGAAGTAAATTCGACAAACTCGAAATCCATGGGAACAGCTTCGATACAAGACAGAAAGATCTGATCCGGGCTAACGGCTTCTCTGCAGGATCCTTACTACGATAACGACAATAAGTAGTATGCCGCCGATGAGTTCGACGCGCTGCACGTTCCGCAATCCTGCCCACAGATCGGACGGAGGCCAAAAGATTTCCTGCTCGCGAACTGCGCCCATGCACGCGAGCCCACCGGAAAGGAATCCGACCGCATTGGTGAGCCGCCTTTTCTTATCAGGAGTCATGCCAGTGATGAAAGCGCAGCTAGAAGCAGATATCCAAATCTAGAACGCGTCAATCCCGGTTACACTCTGCGCGATGATCAGCGAGTGTACGTCGTGCGTGCCTTCGTAGGTCTTCACCGATTCCAGATTCATCATGTGACGCATGATCGGGTAATCGTCGGCGACGCCGTTGGCGCCCAGGATGTCGCGGGCGATGCGGGCACATTCGAGAGCCATCCAGACGTTATTTCGTTTCGCCATGGAAATGTGTTGGTGTTCGACTTTGCCTGCATCTTTCAGGCGTCCGACTTGCAGCACCAGCAGTTGCGCTTTTGTAATTTCGCTGATCATCCAGGTGAGTTTGTCCTGCACCAATTGGTGCGAGGCGATGGGCTGGTCGCGCCACTGCTTGCGCAGCAGCGAATATTGCAGTGCCGTGTCATAGCACGACATAGCTGCGCCGATTGCGCCCCAGGCAATGCCGTAGCGCGCCTGATTCAGGCACATGAGCGGCGATTTCAGGCCATCGGTTTTGGGCAGCAGGTTTGATTCGGGGATATGAACGTCTTGCATCGACAACCCAGAAGTAACCGAGGCTCGCAGCGACCACTTGCCGTGGACATCGTCGGCTTTAAAGCCGGGGCGATTGGTCTCGACTAGAAAGCCGCGAATCTTGTTGTCTTCGTTTTCTACTTTGGCCCAGATAATGGCGACATCGGCGATAGAACCGGAGGTGATCCACATCTTTTCGCCGTTGAGAACATATTCGTTTCCAACTTTGCGCGCACGGGTCAACATGCCGCCGGGGTTCGAGCCGAAGCCGGGTTCCGTGAGCCCGAAGCAGCCGAGCTTTTCGCCTTTCTGCATGGGCGGAAGCCAGGTCTGTTTCTGCTCTTCGCTGCCGAAGGCGTAAATCGGATACATGCAAAGTCCGGATTGCACGCTGACAAAGCTGCGTACGCCGCTGTCGCCGCGCTCGAGTTCCTGCGTCATCAGGCCATATTCCACATTGCCCATACCGGCGCAACCGTAGCCTTTGAGCGAAGCGCCAAAAAATCCGAGATCGGCCATGGGCTTGACCAGTTCACGCGGAAAGCGGCCGGCGCGGTTGCACTCTTCGATGATGGGGATGAGATTATCTTCGATGAACTGGCGCGTGGTGTCGCGCACCAGACGCTCTTCTTCGGTGAGCAGCGAATCGAACTGAATGAAGTCGACACCGCGAAACTTAATGGCAGGCATGATGAACCTCCGTGAGCAACGAATATCGATAAACGGCAGACTCTGGGCCTGCCAATGCATGAAAAGACCCAAGGGCAAACATATGACGGTAGCAGGGCCGGAGAACACGGTCAACGTGAAGTTGGGCGCGGGCGAGACATCGAACACAAACTTCCTGTAAAATGAGGTCTTCTAAGGCATTTCATTCACAATACCGGCGCAGCGTGAAGGTTGGCGCGGCGCGATGACATCAGGAGAAAAGAACCATGGCAGTAGGCGCCAAGATCGCAAAAACAGCAGACCGCAAGAAGGTCATGGACACAAGCAAGAGCACGGATTGCCCCAAGTGCGGCAAGACCACGCGCATCGTCAAACGCATGAAGGACCGCGAGCGCGGCGTGCCGGGCGGAATTTATATTTCGTGCTCGGCTTGCGAGTTCTTCGAGAAGCTGTAGAAATTTCAGCTATTTTTTTACATCCGGTGGCCGGAGCAGGATCAAATCCCGCTCCGGCCATTGTTATTTAGTGCCGAATACGGTGTAATGTACGTACATATGTATTGACATACTGATCTTTGCCAGATAGTCTTAACGTTGAGGCCGGACATAGGTTATGCGCTTTGAATGGGATGAAGCGAAGAACCGGCAGAACCTTATCAAACACCGAGTTGGTTTTGAGACCGCGGCGCTGGCTTTCGACGATCCAAACGCCCTGACGCAGCGTGATGAGGCGACTGGCGAGGAGGAACGTTGGATCACGGTTGGGTCAGTTGGTTTGAATGCAGTGCTCTTCATCGTTCATACCAGTCGTTCACCCATAAGAGAGCGGGATGAAGCGGATGTGATCCGGATCATTTCAGCTCGTAACGCCACGCCACGTGAGAGGGAAAGGTATGAGGAAGCTTACCAAGGCGCAAAAAAGAGACCTCGCCGCCATCAGGGACATGAGAGACGAGGACATTGATCTCTCCGATATGCCGGAGGTGCTGGACTGGAGCAAAGCTGAGATCGGTAAATTCTATCGTCCGCCGAAAAGGTCGGTGACCATGCGGCTTGACGGAGATGTGATCGATTGGCTGAAAGGATACGGCAAGGGCTATCAGACGCGGGTGAATTTACTATTGCGGCACGCCATGGCGAGCGCGGTTGACATAGCTGGCTCCGAGAAATCACCTAGCCGGCGGCGACGATCACGCGCTGCCCTTTAACGAAACCATTGATCAACTCTCACATCATTCCTGCGTTTTACCTCGAACAGTTTGCGTCACCCTCTGCGCGCGGAAAGAATAAACCAGGGCGTCTTTGGGTTTACGAGAAAGACGAAGAACCTGATGAGCGCGCAACTTCCGTTCAAGGAAGGGAAAAGGGTTACTTCGGCTTCGTGAGCTCGGACGGAACGATCGAAGAGTCCTTTGAGAAAACGCTCGCGGACCGGGAGGGCGAGTGCAATGAGGTTCTCCTTTGTGCAAGATCTCCATTGTTTCATTGGCCACATGGTTCCCGCGAGATACTCGCGTTTTATGCGGCACTGCTGTATCGAAGAGCAACCCAATCGCGCTCTTTTGCCGGTAAAAACTGGAAAAAGATATTAGTAGAGTTGCAACAGAGCGTTACTGACAGCCAACTCATCAAGGAACTGGCTGAATGTCTCGGACGAAGGCTCAATACGCCCGTATCCGCCGAAACAATGCAAAACACCATCTTGGAATGGATCAGACAAGCGCAAACGCCTGCAGAGACAAAGAATAGTTTTCTGTCCGATCTGTTGCAGATGACCGATTACATTGCGAGCTTGCTACTGAAGAAAGAGCCTTGGCGCGTATTCCGACCGCCCGAAGGGGCAGAATTCATAACTACTGACAACCCGCTGGTCACATTTGTCCCTCTGGGAAATGGCCTATTACATCCTGGGTATGGCTTTGGTAAAGCGGAGGCGGTTGCTGCATTTCCGCTCACTCCCGATGCGTGTTTGGTAATGGGGAATGCATGGCCAGTTTCTGCCAATCTTGACACAGCGACGTTAGCCCGTCGGGTTAAAGATGCCAACAGCACGCCAATTTTTGCGAATGAAATTTTGTGGGGATTTTGGCGGTTGAAGTGGACGTCTTAGACGGCCACCGTAACTGAAGTCTCCGTCCGCGTAACAGGCCGATACAATGTATCCCGCTCGATCGGTTCCCTCCCCGCAGCGCGGATCAGGCGCTCCAACTCTTCGCGGCGCATGCCTTGCGGAGTGGTTGCGCCGGCGTCGTGGTAAATTTTTTCTTCGATTACCGTGCCATCCATGTCGTCGGCGCCGAAGCGCAGGGAAATCTGCGCCATCTTCGACGTCACCATTTGCCAATACGATTTGATATGTGGAAAGTTGTCGAGCACCAAACGGCTGACCGCGATCTGCTTCATATCGAGCATGCCGGTGGTCTTCGGAAGATGCTGCAGCGGGGTGTTGTCGGGGTGGAAGGCTAGCGGGATAAAAGTCTGGAAGCCGCCGGTTTCGTCTTGCAGCGCGCGCAGTTTGAGCAAGTGGTCGACTCGGTCTTCGTCGTTTTCGACATGGCCGTAGAGCATGGTCGCGTTCGATTTCAAACCAATCTGGTGCGCCAGCTTCGCTGTGTCTAGCCATTGATCGCCATCGATCTTGTGATCGCAAATAATGTGGCGCACGCGATCGGCAAAAATTTCGGCGCCTCCGCCGGGCAGTGAATCGACGCCCGAGGCTTTCAGTTGTTCCAGCGTTTCGCGAATGGAAAGCTTGGCGCGCTTCGACAGATACGCAACCTCGACCATCGTAAAGGCCTTGAGATGCACCTGCGGAAAGCGTCGCTTCAGGCCGGAGCAGAGATCGAGAAAATATTGAAATGGCAGGTCGGGATGCAATCCGCCGACGATGTGAAACTCAGTCACGGCCTCGGAGTACCCGGAAGCGGCGGTTTCGAAGGCTTCTTCGAGCGCCATGGTGTACGCGCCGGGAGAGTCTTTCTTGCGGCCAAAGGCGCATAGCCGACATGCGGCAACGCAAACGTTTGTAGGATTAATGTGGCGATTGACGTTGAAGTATGTCTTGTCGCCGTGCATGCGCTCACGAACGTGGTTGGCCATCCAACCCACGGCCAGAATGTCGCCGGTGCGGTAAAGGGTGACAGCGTCGGCGGCATTTAAGCGTTCACGCGCCATAACCTTGGCGTGGATCGGAGCGAGGCGTGAATCGTCAGTTTGAAAGGAATGATTCTGGTGCGCGGAAGACATCCTAACCATGATATCGCACGACGCTGCCGTAAGTCACAGCAAAGACACGGTTAGTGGCTGGCGATAATCCGATCCTGAATCTTGTCGTATTCCGCTTGCGATAGGATACGGCGCTTCACCAGATCGTGGGAGTCGTCGTAGGGTCGCTGGGCGATGATGCGGTCGGCTTCGCGTTCGGTCACTCCCGGTAAATTCAGCAAATCTTCCCGCGAAGCTTTATTGATGTCGATGGTCTTATTGTCCCGCGCCATTCCTTCCTTCACACCCTCGACCACCGCCTTCGTATCGCGGCGCATGGTTTCGGTGGCTTCCGCCGTGCGTTGGCGGATTTCGTCGGGATTGTCGTGATTGTTTGTGCAGGCCAGCGCAGTCGCCAGGACTGTGGCCGCGGATACAACAAGCAGAGGACGAAGAGTTCCGGTTTTCATGAGATTTAGATGCGGATCCAGCTGCGTCCGGTTGGCGCATAGATTTAAATCGGTTTGGAAACTCGTTTTCTGGAATACGCCAAAACCTACCCTTCGATCTCGCAATGCATCAAAGAATAACAACGAATTTAAGAACCATAACAAGTTAAGTTGCGTGCCTTCGCCGAAACCAACTGATCTTTGAGTTAAGGAGGCAGTCCATGAAGAAAGTTTTAATCGCCATTTTCTCGGGATTCTTGATGGCGGGAATCGCAGCCGCGCAGGACAATACCACGCCATCCAGCACATCCTCAGCAGCAACATCAGCGACGGCACCGCAAACTTCCGTTCCAGCGCAATCTCAAACACAGCAACAATTACCTCCGCCGGAGACGCCGGGAGCAGCGACCGCTCCTGCGGCAACTCCGCAAACGCAAGCGCCCCAAACTGGCGCCGTGCCGCCTCAACATGTAACGCGAGTCGCACCCGGCAGCGTGATTCCAGTTTCCTTGACGAAAACCATCGACGCTAAAAAGGCTAAGGCTGGCGACGAAGTCGTGGCGAAAGTCACTCAAGACATGAAGAGCACAACAGGGGAAGTGATCGTTGCCAAAGATACAAAAATGGTCGGCCACGTAACCGAATCCCAGCCGCGCAATAAGGAGCAGAAAGAATCTCAGGTGGCCATTTCTTTTGATAAGGCCGTTACGAAGGATGGAAATGAGATGCAGATGCCAATGTCGATTCAAGCAATCATTGGCCCGCAAAACAATGCTGCGCAAGCCAGCCAAAGCGCAAGCAGTGCAAACAATGACACACCTGCGCCCAGCAGCGGGACGAACGTCAGCCCTGGCATGAAGTCTGGCACGAGTGGATCGATGCAAACTCCTACGCCGACAACTTCAGCCAGCAACGACACGCCCGGCAACTCGCAATCCGCCAGCGCTTCGCGTCCACCCATCACGGCGCAAACGCAGGGAGTGGTCGGCATTTCTAATTTGACGTTGACGGCAGCGCCAAACAACGCCCAGGGCTCGTTGGTAAGGTCGGACAAAAATAATGTGAAGATCGAGAGCGGAACAATGTTGTTGCTCCGCGTGAGTCAATAACCGGCTCAATCACATGCAATCGCGCGAGCTTATGCTTGCGCGATTTTATTTTTTGAGGCATTCCTGATTTTCCACTTCCCCATCTGTATCGCATCTGTCCTGTACAATTTGCTCCGATGAGATCGCGCGCGAAATTATGGTTATTGCCTGCCATCGTTCTGATGCTGGAGCTCGTCGCGCTTGCCGAACCGGTTAGCCAGCTAAAGGCTGCGGATTATGTCAATGACTTCGCGCACGTACTAAATCAGAACACGGTTGCGCAGATGGATGACATCTGCCAGCAGATCGATCAAAAGGCCCACGCGCAGATCGCTGTCGTCACCATCCATTCGCTCGAAGGCTCTGACATTGAGAGTTACGCCAACGAGTTGTTTCAGAAATGGGGAGTCGGGAGCAAGTCTTCGAATCGCGGAGTTTTGATTCTTTATGTGATCGACGACCATCGCGCACGCGTCGAAGTCGGCTATGGCCTGGAACCGATTCTTCCCGATGGCAAGGTGGGCAGCTTTCAGCGCGAAGCGATCCCGATCATGCAAAGCGGCAACTATAGTCAGGCTTTGCTGCTGGTCACATCGCGTATAGCTAACGTGATCGCGCAAGACGCGGACGTACAGCTTACAAATGCGGGGCTTCCGCCGCAGCCTGAGCACGAGGCGCCCAGCCGGGGAATATCTTTGGGCGGTCTTGTTCTTATCGGCATCATCCTTTTGATCGTCTTGTTTACCCCGCTTCGCGGCATTCTTTTCTGGATGCTATTTTCCGGAATGTTTGGTGGAGGGGGACGTGGTGGATTTGGCGGCGGAGGCGGCGGTTTCGGTGGCGGTGGAGGTTTTGGTGGATTTGGCGGTGGAAGCTCCGGCGGCGGTGGGGCAAGCAGCAGTTGGTAGCAAGTGAGGAATTATGACTGATCTCGAAGAAATGCGCACTACGCAGAAAGCTAAAGAATTTGTAGCCAAGTTGCATGAGGCGGCGAAGGATAACCTCATTAGTGTGCTCCTCTACGGTTCCGCCGCTGCGGGTGATTACCATCCCGAGTATTCGAATGTGAATTTGTTCTGCGTACTGCACGACAGCTCGTTTACAGCACTACAAACTCTGGCCCCTGTAGTGAAGTGGTGGGACCGACAGAAGCAACCGCCTCCGCTATTTATGACTCGCGAGGAAGTTGTGCGCTCTGCCGATGTTTTCTCGATTGAGTTAATGGATATGCAGGAACATCACCGCGTGCTATTTGGAGAAGATGTTTTGCAGGGACTGCACATTCCTACCTCCCTGCGCACGGTACAGGTGGAATATGAGCTGCGCGAAAAACTTGCCTTATTGCGCCGCCATCTGCTGCTGGCTTCCGGTAACGATTCACGGCTGTGGGAGGTACTGACACGGTCGATCTCGTCGTTCGTTACTCTCTTTCGCTACGCGCTGACGGTATTGGGCCAGAATCCGCCGCCTTCGAAGCGGGAGACGGTGAAAATGTTGGCTACGAAAATTGGTTTCGATCCTTCTGGATTTTTGCAGGTGCTCGATGTTCGTGAGCACCGAATTAAGCCGGCAAAGCTTGATGCGTCCGAGGTTTTCTCGCGTTATCTTGCCGCAGTGGAACAAGTAACCGCCGCTGTTGATAAAATGCTGGACTCGGGCACCGCCAGGTCTACGTAGAAGGTCTGGTGTTTTCAGGGGAAAGCTTTTCAGGAGAAAAATATGGGCAAGGGATTGATCGCAGCAATAGTGGTTATCGCAATCATTCTATTGGTGGTTCTGTTCACCTTCGGCCAGTACGTGAGCGTGAAGAATACGCTGGTCAGCAAAAACGAGGCTGTGAAAGCTGCGTGGTCGCAGGTAGATATCGTGCTGCAACGCCGCGCCGATCTGATTCCCAACCTGGTTGAAACCGTGAAGGGTTATGCGCAACAAGAGCAAACTGTCTTCGGAGACATCGCCAAAGCTCGCTCTGCGCTGCTTTCCGCCGGGTCGCCGCAGGAAAAAATTGCAGCTAACGGACAACTTGATGGCGCACTCGGACGCTTGCTGTTAATTGTGGAGAACTATCCGCAACTGAAGTCGAATGAGAACTTCCTACGGTTGCAGGATGAACTTGCTGGAACCGAAAATCGGATCGCGGTCGAGCGCAAGCGTTACAACGATACGTTGCAGGACTACAACACATACGTGCAGCAGTTCCCCAACAGCTTTTTCGCAGGATTTGCGGGGTTCAAGCCGAATGAAGCTTATTTCGAGGCGTCACCGGGATCACGCGAGGTGCCGAAGGTGAATTTCTCCAGTCCGGCTACCACCGCTCCGGCGGCCAATCCTCAGCCGGCACCGGCGCATTAGGAATTGGGAGAATTCACGGAAGAATCACTTAGGCTGGCAGATCCCAGCCTTCGTTTTTCATCTTCTTGTTGGTCCAGTGCTGGAGTTGCTCGAACAGGGCGGGATCGATGACTGCAAAGCGAAGGCCGACGCGGCCTTCATCGCCCATCCAGACGATGCGCGCCTTGGCGCGGAAAATATTTTCCGTATCCGGCAGGGGAAAACTTACATCCAGAAGTCCGGTAAACCGCATTGGTTCTTTCAGACCATCCAGTCCCATGCCGCCGGTGCTCAAATTCACGCCCTGCACGCTTACTTCCTCGCCTCGCTGATTTTTCAGCGTGACGTCGAGCTGGATGCGGGCACGGAAAAACTTCTGCTGATCGAGGCTGATCACTCCCAGCGTATCCGCACCTTCGCGGGGCGTGACGTTGATGTTGTATTCCTTTAGCTTCC
Organism: Candidatus Aquilonibacter sp.; assembly: GCA_035486715.1. GTDB lineage: Bacteria > Acidobacteriota > Terriglobia > Terriglobales > Acidobacteriaceae > Sulfotelmatobacter. The sequence goes on along the minus strand of DATHMV010000060.1, from coordinate 124,064 downwards.
TGCTGAGTGTGCGGCGAGAGATTCCCAATTGGTCGGCAGCCTGTGCGCGATGGCCGCCGCTTCGTTCCAGCGCACGGATAATCATTTGCTCTTCCATGCTGTCGAGGTTGCCTACCGGCATGGAAGCGATTTGGCGGAGCGCTGCCGGACTACCGGTCATGGCGGCTGAGATCTGCGATGGCTGTATTTCCAAACCGTTGGCTTGCACGGCAACTCTCGCGATCAAATTGCGCAACTCACGCACATTGCCCGGCCAGGCATGCGAGAGCAAAGCCGAAATTGCATCGGGCGAGAAGGAACTATCTTTACTTTTCAACCTCAGAAAATGTTCCGCCAACGCGACGATATCTTCCGGCCGCTCGCGCAGTGGAGGCACCCGGAGTTGAAACTGGCTCAGGCGGTGAAAAAGGTCTTCCCGAAAGCGCCCGGCAGTGATCGCAGCTTCCAAATCCTGATTGGTGGCGGCGACGATGCGCACGTCGGTTTTGATTTTGCGGTGACCGCCGAGCCGATAGAAAGGATACCCGTCGAGCACGCGCAATAGCTTTACTTGCGTGTGCAATTGGAGTTCGCCGATTTCGTCGAGAAAGAGCGTACCGCGATCAGCCATTTCAAACAGGCCGGACTTCGAAGCATCGGCGCCGGTGAATGCGCCTTTTTCATAACCGAAAAGCTCGCTCTCTACCAGATTTTCGGGCAGCGCGGCGCAATTGATGTCAACCCAGGGAAGGCTGCGGCGGTTGGAAGATTGATGAATCGTGCGGGCAATTAATTCCTTGCCCGTTCCAGTTTCCCCGGTAATCAGAACGGTTTCCGTGTGTCCGGCAACGCGATCGACCATGCGCATGAAGCGATGCATGATCGGGCTCGCAACCATGAATGCCGAACCATCGATATCGCGCGAGATGGTGCGCAAGTCTTCTTCTGGTTCTGGGTCGGGTGATTGTGCTTTGGGTGACGCGGTTGACGCGATTGCTTCAGAAGACGCGCGAAGGAAAGCGACCATGCCCGTTGCCGTAGATCGCCCATCGCGAAGCAAAGCGACAGCCAACTCGGCGCAGATTGATTTCCCCGATTTTGTCTGCAACCGGCATCGATCGGTGTAATGTCCATCTCCAAGAATTCTGGCCAGAAAATCTTTTTGCCATTGAACCCGGCCCGAAGCGTCTTCGAATGACAGAAGGGATGCAAGGGTTTGTCCAAGAAGTTCCGGCGCTTTTCGATCAAATAGTTCGAGAGCCGCCGCGTTACAGCCGGTAACTTTGCCCTCCAGATCGGCAGACAACACCAGCATGGATGGAAAATTGGAAAGATTGAAAGAATTCGCAGGCTTGGCATCAAAGCTGGTATGGGTGCTGCCTGGGCCCGGATCCTTTTTCCCCTGCGACTGAGCGTTATGGTCTAACGATGCCATTTGTACGTTTGGATTCGATCTTGACATACAGATTAGCTATCGCAGGAAACACCTGACGGCACGGCGGTAACGAAGGTAATTGGTTACCGATGACTGATCCCTAAAAACTTGGTTGACAGTTTTTCCTGTCAAGCATGAAAGCAACATCGAACTACCCTTTGCGTTACGTCGGTAAGCTACTTAAAACACCGTAACAACCATAGGATTTTGTAATCGGACCTGGATGGTGCGCGTGGAGATTTTCACGCGGCGGTCGTGGTCTGCCGCTTTCCCCCTGCAATGTAGTTCGACGCTATGTCGCCGAAAACGAAACTATTTATTGGGATTACCGCCTCACTCGGAATGGCGGTTCTGTCGTCTGCTTTGTGGCATTGGCAGTCCGCGGACCTCCCTCGTTTCGTTTGTTACCTGCTTGTAGCCGTTCTGGCCTCAGGGTTAAAAGTACAGTTACCGGGCATCGACGGCACCATGTCGGTGAACTTTCTTTTCATTCTGCTCGGCGTGGTTGAGTTAAGCCTGCCCGAAACACTGCTGATTGGCTGCACAGCGACTCTGGTCCAAAGCGTGTGGCAGGCGCGAAAAAAGCTCGATCCCATCAAAGTAGCCTTCAACGTTTTCAGCATGATGGCGAATGCCAGCGCGTTGTGCTACGTCAGCTACCACTACTTCGACTCGCGAATGGCCGCGAAGCCAGTTCTCTTGATGGTGGCGGCGTTGATTTTCTTCCTCGCCAATACCCTGCCCGTCTCTATCATCATTGCGCTCACGGAAAACAAGTCGGCGCGAAAGATTTGGTCCGAGTGCTATTTCTGGTCGTTCCCTTACTACATGGTTGGAGCAGCCGCGGTAGGGTTGGTAGGAGTGATCAATAAACGCGCCGGCTGGCAAACCTCCCTGCTCGTGCTGCCGCTGATCTATTGGGTGTACCGATCGTACCGGCTATATCTGGCGCGACTCGAAGCCGAGAAAGACCGGGTTGAAATCGAAAAACGGCATGTGGAAGAAATCGCGTCGCTGAATATGCGGACGATCGAGGCGTTGGCGCTCGCCATCGAGGCAAAAGATCACACGACGCATACGCACTTGCAGCGAGTGCGCACCTATGCGGTGGAAATCGGAAAAGAACTTGGCCTGTCGGCCGACGAAATCGAAGCTCTGCGTGCGGCCGCCCTTCTGCACGATATCGGCAAGCTTGCCGTGCCCGAGCACATCATCAATAAGCCCGGCAAACTCACGCCAGAAGAATTCGAGAGGATGAAAGTGCATCCGCAGGTGGGCGCGGAAATTCTGGAGCGCGTGGCTTTTCCTTATCCCGTGGCGCCAATCGTGCGCGCACATCATGAAAGGTGGGACGGGACTGGATATCCGGCAGGTCTTACCGCGGAAGAGATTCCTATTGGCGCCCGTATTCTCGCCGCCGTGGACTGCCTCGACGCACTGGCGTCGGACCGGCAATATCGTCCGGCCATTCCGCTCGATCAGGCCATGGATCGGGTAAAAGAGAAAGCCGGGACATGGTTCGATCCTAAAGTTGTGGCTTTGCTGGCCAGCAGATATATAGAGCTGGAGCGAGTCGCGCAATCGAATGATGCGGGCTTCATACCTTCTGGATTTTCCAAAGATATTCGCGTGGAACGCGGGCAGGCTCCGGCTGCGGGCTTCGAGAAATGGACCGACAGTTCTCAGGCAGATTCGTCGGACTTCCTGTCGTCGATCGCCTCCGCACGGCAAGAGGCGCAGGCGATGTTCGAACTGAGCCAGGATCTGGGAAATTCGCTCAGCCTCAGTGAAACGCTTTCCGTGCTTTCCATGCGCCTGCGCAAGCTGATCGTTTACGACTCGATCGCCGTGTTTGTAAATCGTAGTGGCTGGCTATTGCCAGAGCTGGTAAGCGGAGAAAATTTTCGATTATTGTCGTCACTGAAAATTCGGGTCGGCGAAGGATTGTGCGGTTGGGTGGCGGAAACCGGCAAGCCCATCCTGAATGGAAATCCTCAAGTGGAAGCGGGATATACCGTCGATCCAAAAGCCGCGCCCATGGCTTCGGCGCTCGCCGTTCCACTCGAGGGGTTGCATGGCATTGTCGGAGTGCTGGCTATGTATCACTCGAATCAGGACGCCTTTGCGCCGGATGATTTGCGCATTCTTCTTGCGGTTGCTTCGAAGGTCGCGCTCTCGGTGGAGAACGCGCTCAAATATCAGCAAGCCGAAAGCTCGGCAACCACGGACTTCCTCACCGGCCTGCCCAATGCCCGTTCGCTATTCGTGCATCTGGCGCAGGAAGTGGCTCGTTGCCGCCGCATGAAGACATCTCTCGCAGTGATGGTGTGCGACATTGACGGGCTGAAGAAAGTCAACGATTCCTACGGACACCTTGAAGGGGACAAACTGCTGCGCGAGTTCAGCATTCGGTTGAAAGATGCCTGCCGCGGATACGACTACGTAGCGCGCATGGGAGGCGACGAGTTCGTGGTCACGGCGCCCGGGCTAACGCCGGAAGCGGCTTTGGAAAAAGCGGAGCGACTCAACCAGGCGGCCATCGAGGCCGGCCTTCAAACCTGTGGACGCCAGGTGACGACGCTGAGCGTTGGAACCTCGTTCTGTCCGGAAGATGGGCACGACGTTGAGGCGCTGCTGGCCGAGGCTGACCGGCGCATGTACACCGTAAAGCAAACTCACCATGCTCAAGCCGCGGCCACGCCGCAAAATACGCTGGCGCAGAGCGCCGCAGTGAAATAAATGTTAAAGAAAAAGATTGCCGGACACTTGCTTGTGTTGGTGGCAATCGTTTTTGTTGGCGGCTTACTTTCCGCAACCCTGGTGCGTCTTGCTCCGGGATTCGATACGGATGAACAGGAACTCGATCCACACTTAAGCGCGGAGAGCGTACAGGCGCTGCATGCGGCGCGGCTGCAAGATCACAACATCCTGCATTTCTATTTTTCCTACATGAACCGGGTTTTGCATGGCGACCTGGGCATGTCGCATGCCCTGGATCAGCCTGTGCGCACTTTGTTGCGCGATCGCGCTCCGACCACGATGCGCCTGCTGGCCATGGGTCTTGGACTGGCGTGGATTGCAGCTCTCGCTCTTTCGCTGAGTGCCGCGTGGTTGAAAAATTCAGCTTACGACGCAACCAGCACGCTGTTGAGCGGAACGCTGCTCTGCCTCCCCGCCGCTGTGCTGGCGTTGCTCTCCGTGCTTTGGAATGTCCCGGGAGCGTTGGCGATAGCGCTAATTGTCTTTCCGCGCATTTACCGTTATGCGCGCAATCTCCTCTCGAAATCTTATTCACTGCCGCACATCATCACGGCACGAGCCAAGGGATTGGGAGAAGGCCGCATATTGTTCTGGCATGTTGTCCCCGGAATCGCCCCCCAATTACTGGCTATTGCCGGAGTATCGGTGAGCATGGCGGTGGGCGCAGCCATTCCGATAGAAGCTTTATGTGGCCTTGCCGGTGTGGGCCAACTTGCATGGCAAGCCGCCCTGGCCCGCGATCTGCCGCTGCTGGTCAATATCACAATCCTCGTGACGCTCGTAACCTTGCTGGCAAACTCCGGAGCAGATGTAATCAGTTTCATGGTCCGGGGCCAGGAATCATGAATCTCTGGCGGAAGCTGGCGTGTGCGCTGCTGGCGATCGTTTTGTGCGCCTCGGCTGCGGCAAACTGGCTGGCTCCTGAAGGATATGCCCGGCAGGATCGTGAGGCGATCAGCGTGCCTCCATCGCGCGCGCACTGGCTGGGTACGGATGAACTTGGGCGTGATCGCTTTGCCCGCGTGCTCTATGGAACCCGAATTTCGCTGCTCTTAGCACCGGCAGCCGCCCTTCTCTCCACACTTATGGCGGCGTTGATCGGCGGCCTTGCGGGATATTTAGGGGGAGTTTGGGCACGAATGGCAATGGCGGTGACCGATCTATTTCTGTCGCTGCCCTGGTTATTTTTGTTGATCACGACACGCGCACTGATGCCCTTGAATGTGTCTCCTTTATTTTCGGTGATTGTAACTTTTCTATTGCTGGGGCTGCTGGGCTGGACCACCGCTGCGCGCATTCTTTGCGCGACAGCAGCATCGCTGCGAACGGCTGATTTTGTGCGTCAGGCACGGGCGGCAGGAGTTCGCGGGCAACGGCTATTTTGGATTCACGTGATGCCGAATTTAAAGCCTGTGCTTTATGCGCAGTTCTGGATCTCAATTCCGGTCTTTATTTTGAGTGAGGCGAACCTGGGCATTCTAGGACTCGGCGTGGCTGAACCGATGCCGTCGTGGGGGAGCTTGCTCAAGGAGTTGGAAGGCTTGGTTTCAGTGGGCGAAGAACCTTGGAAATTTGTGCCGCTGGCTTTGCTGGTTTTAGTAGTCATGTCATTTCAATTTTTGCTTTCCAACCAGGAAGAAGTAGCCGCTTAAGCGCAAGAAATGAAGGTTTAAAAATGAAAATGAGAACGACATTCGGAAATGTGATGTTGGTTGCGGCTTTGGGCCTGGCATCTTTTGCTGGACGTGCCGCGGCTCAGACTGGCGGCGAACTTCGGTTCTGCCTGCGCATGGAACCTAAAACATTTGATCCCTTAAAAGTGGAGGACGAAGCCTCGGCTGCAATCCGTTATCTGACCGGAGGCACGCTGGTGCGCGTCAATCGCCAAAGCCAGGAACTCGAGCCAGAACTGGCGCTGACGTGGAAAGTCTCAAAAGACGGGCGGCAGATCAGCTTCCGGCTACGGAATGGAGTTTCGTTTTCCGACGGCACTTCATTTTCCGCGGAAGATGTTGCCTACACCATGCAGCAACTGATGGATCCGGCCTTGCATTCGCCCACCGGCGATGCTTTCCGTTCAGGCGCGGGCAGCGTGGAAACCAAGGTGATTTCTCCCACGCAAATCTCCATCACTTTTCCTGCGCCGGTCGCGGGATTGGATCGTCTTTTCGATCAGGTCGCCATTCTCTCTCAGCATTCGCCGAAAAAAGAACTGGCGGTGCTTGGTCCATTCATGCTCGGCGAGTACAAGCCCGGCGCTTCGGTTCTCTTGAAGCGAAATCCCAACTACTGGAAGGCCGATGAGCAAGGGCACAAGCTGCCTTATCTGGATTCTATTCACCTGGATATTCAGCCGAACCGCGACGTAGAAATGCTGCGTTTTAAGCGGGGGGAACTCGATCTTATCAACTCTCTCGACAGCGAATATTTCGACAAGCTGGCAGCAACTTCGCCCCAATTGGTTCATGATGCTGGACCGTCGCTCGATAGCGAGCAGCTCTGGTTCAACGAGGTAGCAAAGGCGCCGATACCGGCATATAAGAAAACCTGGTTTCGCTCGGCCAGCTTCCGGCGCGCAATTTCAGAGGCGATCAACCGCGAAGATCTGAGCCGCGTGGTTTTTCACGGCCATGCGCAACCGGCCGTGGGGCCGTTCTCGCCCGCCAATAAATTCTGGTTCAACAGCAAGCTCAAACCTCAGGTGTACGACTCGAATGCGGCGTTGAAAGCACTGCAAAACGAGGGCTTCCGCCTGGAGAACGGCACACTGAAGGATAAAGACGGGAACGCTGTCGTGTTTTCCATCATTACGAACGCAGGCAGCAAGATCCGCGAGCGCATGGCTGTGTTAATTCAGGATGATTTGCAGAAGATTGGCATCCACGTAAATGTGGTCACGCTCGACTTCCCCTCCCTGATCGAGCGTATGACACAGACCTTTGACTATGAGGCCATTATTCTTGGCCTGACGAATGTGGATCTCGATCCCAACGGCGAGATGAATGTGTGGTTGAGTTCGGCGGAAAATCACCAATGGAATCCGCAGCAGAAAACACCGGAAACGGCGTGGGAGGCGGAAATCGACCGGCTGATGCGAGCGCAGGCATCTTCGACCGATCCCAAAAAGCGTAAGGAAGCCTTCGATCGCGTGCAGGAAATTGTGGTGGAGCAGGAACCGTTTATCTTCCTGATCAACAAAAATTCGCTCTCCGCGGTTTCGACTATGGTACGTGGCGCAGTTCCGGTGATTCTGTCGCCGCAAACATTCTGGAACGCCGAGCGGCTTACGGTTGCGGCTAAGTAGACTCACTTCCTCATTCGCGGATTACATGGATTCGCGCGGAGTAAGAGCTGGAAAAATTATCATGTCGTCCGCTTCGCAAAACCGAACGTTACTTTCCGCGCGTCTTTCTGTAGCGTATGCGGGCAAGCAGGTCTTGCGGGATGTGCAGATCGACATTCAGCGTGGCGAAGTGCTGGGACTTGTCGGCCAAAGCGGTTCCGGCAAGAGCACGCTGGCCATGACGATTCTCGGACTGCTCGATCGAAAGCGAACCGGGATCGAAGGCTCGCTCCAGTTTCAAGAATCCGATCTTCTGCAACTTTCTGAGCGCGAATTTCGCTCTCTCCGCGGACGTGCGATTTCGCTCGTATTGCAGAGTCCGCTGTCATCGCTCAATCCCGCGTTAAAAATCAGAACGCAACTAAAAGAAGCTTGGCGCGCGCATGCCCACGGCACGAGCGCCGATTGTGCCGGCGCGATCCAAAATTCTCTGCAAAGCGTTTCCCTGCCTTCGAATGATGAATTTCAGCGCAAGTATCCTTCACAGATGAGCGTGGGGCAGGCGCAGCGCGTGCTGATTGCCATGGCCATCCTGCATCGCCCGGCGCTGCTGATTGCCGACGAGGCAACCAGCGCGCTCGATGTAATTACGCAGTCCGAGATTCTCGCGCTGTTTCGCGAACTGAACCGCTCCACTGGAATGGCTATTCTTTATATTTCGCACGATCTCGCTTCCGTAGCGGGAATTTGCGATCGCGTCGCGATTCTGCATCAAGGCTCCATCGTGGAATGCGGTACGACAGAGCAGATATTCATGCGTCCGCAACACGAATACACCCAGCAACTGATGGCAGCTCTGCCACGCATTCCGCATGTGCAACCGCAGGCAGCCGCAAGGGCAGCCGGGGCGCAATAGTCGTATGCAGCCCGTAATCTTCCCAACTAGACCAAAGTAACTCAGCGGAGATTTGTTGGGACAAACTGGCCCATGCCCCTATGCATTGGACAGAGTGGCCCACTCCACCAGAGCCGTACCCGCAATAAAGCCATTTAAAAACAGCGACTTACGCTTACGCGGTTGGCATCCCTCGTGCACTCTTCAGGCTGACTCGAAGCACAATTTTGTGCCAGGAGAAGGGTGAAATTTTATGTTGCAGACGCTGAAACCGAAAAGTCCCAGTCGAGGGGAGCGCGGTAGCGCGGCCTGGGGAAAACGCTTGAGCCGATTTCTAGTGCTCTTGCTTGCACAGACCACGCTGGCTCACGCCTTGGATGCAAACACCAAGGCGAACAAGTTTGCAGTGGATCTGGCTCCAACTGTTGAGCGTGCCCATGCCGGCGCGTACAGCACCAAGGAAACTGTACGGGTCATCGTGCAGTACAAGGTAGTCCCGACGGCGGCCCACTATGCCACCATGCAGAGCCGCGGCGGACAACTGCACTCCAAGCTGCACATGATTAAGGGAGCGGCGTTCACGATTCCGGTGAGCGCGCTGCCGATGCTCGAAGCCGACCCCGAGATCGTCTCGGTGAGCGTCGATCATCCCATGCAGGTTGCCGATGATCTTACCAACAGCGCCACGGGCGTAAACGCCGCGTGGAACTCCGGCTATACCGGGGCGGGCGTTGGAGTTGCGGTTATCGATAGCGGCATCAATGACAGTCACCCTGATCTGAAGAATTCCAGCGAGACCGCTTCGCGCGTGGTTTATCACCAGGATTTCACCGGAACGCCGACCACCAACGCCTTCGGCGGAAAGTATGATCTGTACGGCCACGGGACGCACGTCGCCGGCATCATCGGCGGCAATGGTTATATGTCGAGTGGGCAATATGAAGGCGTAGCGCCAGGCGTAAGCCTGATCGACCTCCGCGCCCTGGACTTGAACGGCGTGGGTACGGACAGCACCGTGATCGCCGCCATTCAGGCGGCAATTGCTCTGCAGAACACCTACAACATCCGAGTGATCAATTTGTCGCTTGGCCGCGGAATCGCGGTCGGCTACGCGCAGGATCCTCTTTGCCAAGCGGTTGAGTCGGCATGGAAGGCCGGCATTGTAGTGGTTGTAGCTGCCGGTAACTATGGCCGCTTGAGCGTATTAGGCAGCAACGGTTTCGGTACGATCACGGCTCCGGGTAACGACCCTTATGTCTTAACCGTAGGCGCGACCAAAAGCAACGGATCGGCGTCGGTGGCAGCTCAGACTCTTGCCAGCTTCAGCTCAAAGGGTCCCACGACTTTCGATCACATTGCGAAACCTGACATCGTTGCCCCAGGCAATGACGTGGTTTCTCTGGCGGCTCCGGGCGCCACACTGGAAGCCGCTTACCCCAGCGAACTGGTGAACGGAAACGATGGCAACAACGACTACTTCACTTTGAGCGGCACCAGCATGGCGACTCCGGCTGTGGCCGGCGCGGTTGCTCTGTTGCTGCAAGAGCATAACTCGCTTACGCCCGATCAAGTGAAGGCTCGCCTGATGAAGACTGCATACAAGATGGGCCTGACTTCCACCAACGCCTATGTGCCCCATCTTTTGCAAAGCTTCACCAGTTATTACGACCTTTTCTCGGTAGGCTCCGGATTGATGAACGTGCAGGCCGCTGTGAACAACAACGATCTGGCTCCCAGCACGGTGGGAGCGGCCCTGTCACCCACAGTGGTTTACAACCCGCAAAACGGCACGGTTTCGCTGGTTTATGGAAACTCGTCCGTTTCTACTAACTCCGTCGTCTGGGGAACGTCCGTGGTTTGGGGAACGTCTGTTGTATGGGGCGCTTCTGAGGTCAGCGGCACGTCGGTTGTCTGGGGTAGTTCGTTGCCCTGGAACAGCAACTTGTTAAGTGCTTTCAGCGTGGTTTGGGGATCGAGCGTAGGAACTGCGACTTCGGCCACCAGCGTGGTTTGGGGCGCATCCGTAGGCAGCACTGACGCCGCGTTTTCCGATGCCGGCGACGATGAACAGTAAGGCCGTGGATAGAGAAAAAACAGAAAGGAGAAGACATGAATCGCAAGACACGGCTTTCTCAAACATTCATCGGAGCAATGCTTCTGGCGGCGATTACGAGTACCGGTTATGCCGCGTCGCATAGCCACTCGCTGCACACCTACTACGCCATGGCTCTAATGGCACTGGCGGCGGCAACGTCGAGAATGAAAGTAAAACTGCCGGGAATCGAAGGCAACATGTCGGTCAACCTTCCGTTCCTGCTCATGGCGGTTGTTAGTCTGAGCGCGATGGAAGCGGTGGTAATTGCCTGCATCTCGACCGTGGTTCAGTGCTGGCCAAAACCGAACGGAAAGTTCCGGCCCGATCAGGTGCTGTTCAACGTAAGCATGATGGCTTTTGCCACCAGCACGGCGAGCCTGCTCTGGAACGCCGGTTGGTTAAACAAGGCAAGCTGGGCATCCGAGCCGCTGATGCTGGCTTTGGCGACCGCCGCTTTCTTTTTGGGGCAGACGGTCCCAGTAGCTGGCATCATCAACCTGACGCAAGGCGAAGCCATGCCGAAGGTCTGGATCAGCATCGTACAACTGTCGTTTCCATACTATGTAGTCAGCGCGGGAATGACTTCGATGCTCAACCAAGTGAGTCATCGTTTTGGCTGGCAAGCGGCACTTGTAGTTTTCCCGGTAATGTACGGAATTCACACCTCTTATCGCTTGTACTTCGGTCGAGAATCGGAAGCCCTGCGGACTCCGCCACTCGCCCGGGCTGCCAGCGCGGGGATGTGAACAGACGCGTTTTTCGTAAGCACTCAAGGCGTTCCGGCTTGCCGGAACGCCATTTTTATTTTTATGTTCGTCGGCTACCTCTGAAAGACAGTGGCAGGTTGGAACTTGGCAGGGATGCTTCGACTGCTCAGCATGACAGGGGTATTCGAGTAACATGCCAGCAGGCATTACGCACCGCTTGGCATCCGTGCTTCGCCGGTATAAAGTGTTTGTCTCGGATCGTAAGCAATCCCCCCTTCGCCGAACTGTATGAGAATTGCCTGCCCCGCGTTGCTTCTGATTCTCCTGACAATTCCCTGTGCTTATAGCCAGACCTCGAGCGGCTCGCAGGAAAAATGCTCTGTGCAAGGGACGGTCATCGATTCCAAAACCGGCCAGCCCTTGCGAGGCGCAGACGTGATACTCGGCGGTTGGTCCGGGTCATGGCCAGCGGAGACCGACCGCACCGACACTTCATCCACAACTTCCGACTCCGAAGGGCGTTTCTCGTTCGATAGCGTGACTCCAGGCAGGTATGGATTGAGGGCGTCAAAAAACGGGTACCTTGCCCCTGGCCGCCGCTTCGGCGGTGCTCGCTCTTCCGCGATTTCGTTGTCCGCAGGTCAGCACATGGACGGGATCACGCTTCGTCTTACTCCGTCGGCAGTAATCGCGGGGCGGGTCACAACGGAAGGCGAGGAGCCGATTCCTAACGTCTCAATCGAGGCGATGAAGTTTAGTTATCAGGGAGACAAGCGTGTGCTCACCAACGCAGGCAACGGTACCACCAATGATCGCGGGGAATACCGCATATGGGGTCTGCCTGCGGGAAAATATTACGTTCGTGCTACGCATCCACGAGGTATGGTTTCGCGCAACGGCGGCCAGGTCTACGTTCCCGTCTTTTATCCCGGAGTGAGCGATGTATCCCGCACGCAAGCTCTGGAAGTCCATCCCGGCGATGAACTCACCGGAATCGATCTAAGTTTTGTTTCGCTGCACTCCGTTCGCGTGAGCGGTCATGTTGTGAATGCGAATTCCTCGCCTGCCAAAGATGCTCAGGTCACACTGGTCGGCGGTTCCGGGAGCATGGTCTACACGGTCAACCAGGCTTCCACGGACCCAAAGGGAGCATTCGAAATTCGTGGAGTTCCTCCGGGATCGTATGTGCTGATCGGGGAACAGTTCGGCAGTGGCGATCAGGACAAAACCATGCGGGGGCGCACTCCCCTCGAAGTTGGCGACACCAATGTTACCGACGTGGAAGTGATGGTGGGGCCGGGTTCCGCTGTAAACGGCCATGTGCGGATCGAAGGAAAAACCAATCCTGACCTGAGCAAGCTCACGGTCGGCTTGGATTCTCAGGATGATTTGTCATCTCTCGGCTTTGGCCCCGAGGTTGGGAATGTCGCGGTACGCGCGGACGGAACCTTTGCTTTTCATGACGTGCCGGAAGGGACTTATCACCTCAAAGTTCAGCCTTTGCCTGATGGCTACTATCAGAAACCGGGCGGCGAAGGGGATGCCGCTGAAGCTGAGGTAAAAGTTGGCCGCAATCACGGCGCTGCAGTGGAACTTACATTAAGTACGGGGGCAGGGCGCATCGCCGGCACGGTGAATAAAGGCGATCAGCCCTTCGCTGGTGCAACCGTCGTGCTCGTCCCTGATGCGCCCCGGCGAGGCCAGACTCGCTTTTACCGGCAGGCTCTTAGCGACTCCGGAGGAAGATTCAACATCTCCAGCATCACGCCCGGAGACTATAAATTATTCGCTTGGGAAGAAATTGATCGCGGCGCGTATCTCGATCCCGATTTTCTTCAGTCCTATGAGGATTCCGGACAATCGGTGAAGGTAGAGGAGGGGGGCAACGCTAACCTGCAACTCGAAGTAATCCCAGCAAGCGGCAACCAATAAACATAAAATTCAACACAAGGGCCGAGTCTGCGGTTCCGGCCCTTGCCGTTGTTACAACAGATTACTAAGCGGTTATTTGTTCTTCTTCCCGGCGCCAAGCCGTAAGACCACGCGCTCCGAGCGCCAGCGGGCCCAGACTCGCAACTTTAGGAGCCGGCGAAGCGAACGCATCGGAAGTTGGTGGTGACATTTGCTCCGCCACAGGACCGCTTACTGCTCCACTCATGATGGGCTTGTTCGGCACGGTTTCGTAGGCATAGCCATCGATCGTAGCGTTAAAGTGGGTAGCATCGGTCTCTTTTGACGAAATGCGCACCCAACCGTAATGCAAAGCTCCGCCTGCGTCGGTAAACTCCACGGGCAGGTAGGCATGGGGAGGATGCGTGCCTTTCCAATCACCATAGGCCAGGGAACTGCCACCACAGCCGGTAACGAAAATATCGGCCATGTCGACGGTTTTCTGCGCAAAGTGGCGCCCCGGACCTATCTGGATATTGGGAGGTAAAGCCGCCGCAAAACTGTTGATCGTGGCAACCCCATTCCCTGCCTGTTCCGGAATGCAGAGCAGCTTCCCACGGGCGAAGCCTCCCAAAGGAGAACGCCCTTGATGGCGAACCTGCCCACCGAAACTCGTACCGAAGGTAGTAGCCGAAAGGCCGAAGTCGGGAATGCCATCGCCGTTAATGTCAAATTGAATGACGCCACCATTGATGGGGACAACGAGATTCACTTGGGTTGCGATGACCTTAGCTTCCGCAGTCTGGGCCAGCGCCATAATGCCTACTCCGGCGGCGGTGGCTGCCAGAGCGTAATTTATTAGATTTTTGTCCAATTTCGGAGTAAGTGGAGTTCGATCCCGATTCGCGGTTTGATCTACGGGCGATTCTTGCCGAATCATGCGAGTTCTCCTTGCCGAGGATTGAAAGGCAAGGCAGAATCCTGATCTTGTTTCACAGGGTTGTCAATGTGAAAGAAGTTTCATACTACGTTTGGAGGGTAAAACTTTCAGGAGTCGAATAAGTTTGGCCGTCGCCAGATGTATGGCAAAAGCCAGGAGCGCCAGTTTTAGCAATCTGTGAATGGAGTGCTTCGCGCTCCATTCACACAAGCATCAGCAATTACCTTTTTAGCGATACCCGCTAAATACCGCGCCGCTTCAACGCGGAGACTTGCCATAGGGCTGCCAGCGAATTCGCCGCAGCTGCGATTTCGGCTTGCGGGGCGTTAGCGCCGAATCCCTCCATACGCTCTTGCTTCGACCGGAAGATCGGCTGCTTCGAGGCCGGGATGGCTTGGCCGTTGAGGCGACTCAGAGATCCTTCAAATAATTCCTTCCAGCGCTTTTGGTCAATCGGGTTGGGAACGGCTGGGTTCGGAATGGCTGCGTGGGCCATAAAATTTGGCTCCTTATGAAATGGTTCTTAACTTCAAATCGCTTGTTGCAGTCTCATATTTACAGTGACCCAACTCGTGTCGCCATAAGGCAATTTCCCGACTTCTCCCAGGGAGCGCCCCTTAAACTGTGGATTTCCATCCACTAATGGACCCTATTGCCCCTTAGCATTCGGCTGAAACCTAAGTCCGCCAAATCACCCTTTTGCAAAAAAGAGCCTAAGTTCTATGCCGTCAGTGACCTTCGGCAGAATTAGAAAACACTTAGAATTAGTGAGATTCAAGGCCCTCAGGCTCGCCCAGCAGGGCTGGATTTACAAGCAACAGGCTTACGCAAATTTAGAAAGCTTTTTCATAAGGAGGCTGTACTCATGGCGACTGGCGCCGCTCCTGCCCTCGATCCGAAGGCGGAAACGAAGACCGAAACAGCAGAAACAGGCGACCCCAAGCCTTTAACCCTGAAGCAGCGTATAACCCGGCTGCTTCACGAGATCTTTGAGGGACGCGAAGAATACGCTGGATGGCATCAATAGGAAGTTGCGCCCGTAATGCGTGAACCTAAGGCCATCCCCCCATTCGGCGCGTATTACCTGTTTTGCTCCCGATTCTCCCAATTCCCAAAATTTACCTTGTCTGCCGCACAGCAAGGGCAGTAGTGGCGATTCGGCCTAAAGGCACAACCACGTCTACAGCTCCGCGCGAGATTGCCTCCTTAGGCATGCCGAATACAATGCAGCTTTCTTCGTCCTGAGCGATCGTGGTGGCTCCGGCGGCCTTCATTTCGTACAAACCCTGAGCGCCGTCGTCACCCATGCCGGTCATGATGATGCCAACCGCCTTGGAGCCGGTGGAAATGGCTACCGACCGGAAAAGCACATCGACGCTTGGCCGATGACGCGAAACCAGCGGTCCATCGACGACCTGAATGACAAGTTCATCGCCGCTGCGATGGACGAGCATGTGCCGGTTACCGGGAGCAATCAGCGCCCGGCCGGTTTGCAGCCGGTCGCCATCCTGCGCCTCTGCCACCTCTAGGGCACACTCTTTGTTCAAGCGCTGGGCGAACGCCCGCGTGAAACCTTCCGGCATGTGCTGCACAATTACGATGGGTGGGCAATCGCTGGGCAGAGCTGCGAGAAAAATGCGCAGGGCTTCCGTTCCGCCGGTTGAGGCGCCGACGGCGATGAGCCCATTGTCGGCTTTCGCCAGATTGGCGGTTATACCTTTCCCGTTGCGCGGTAAAACCGCATCGGCGGTCAGACGCGGCGCTGCCGGAACCGGCCTGCGCTGAACCTGTGCGTGAGCGGCGCTCCAAACCGCATCCATGAGAGTAACCGCCGATTCATGCAGGAAGTCCCGAATGCCCACCTTCGGCTTGGTGATGACTTCAACCGCTCCTTCTTCGAGCGCGCGCAACGCAAGGTCGGTGCCGCGGGTCGCCAATCCCGAACAAACCACAACCGGAGTAGGCATCTCCGACATAACTTTTCGGATGAAGGTCAGGCCGTCCATGCGCGGCATTTCCAGGTCTGTGATGACCACCCCCGGAGCCTGTTTTTGCATCTTCCCCCAAGCAATCAGCGGATCGGCGGCAACGGTGACATGAATTTTGGGATCGGTGCCCAGTATGGCCTGCATCACTTGCCGTACCATGGCCGAATCATCCACGACCAGCACTTGCAGGTCATCGCTGTTCGCATGATCTGCAGTCTTCACAGAGTGTCCCCACTTCCAGTTGTTGTGTAGATCGTCGGCTCCAGACTGCGTAGCTGTGGCGACATGCTGGTTAAGTTCTCGGCGTGACCGACAAAGAGAAAACCATTTGGCATGAGATGGTGCAAAAGGTTCGAGACCGCTTTTTGTTTCGAGGCTGCGTCGAAATAGATCAGGACATTGCGGCAAAAAATGGCGTCGAACGGACCTTCCGGCAAGTTTGATTCCTGATTCACATTCAGGCGTCGAAAATCCACCATCTGCTGGACGTTGACTTTCACTTTGATGTGGCCTTCCTGCTCGCTCGTACCACGCAACATAAAAGCGTGGAGCAGGTCCTTCGGTATCTCCGCCGACCGGGCGATGGGATAAATCCCTTTGCGTGCTTTTTCGAGCACGCGGTTCGATATGTCGGTAGCCAGAATCCGAACGTCCCAGCCCTGCTGTTCGGAAAAATATTTGGCGAGCAACATGGCCAATGTGTAAGGTTCTTCCCCGGAAGAACATCCGGCGCTCCAAATTCGCAGTCGCCGCGCGC
Source organism: Candidatus Aquilonibacter sp. (assembly GCA_035486715.1). Classification (GTDB taxonomy): domain Bacteria; phylum Acidobacteriota; class Terriglobia; order Terriglobales; family Acidobacteriaceae; genus Sulfotelmatobacter. Next base: position 107,335 of record DATHMV010000060.1, on the reverse strand, counting down.
GCAGTCCGTCTTCGGCAGCCGCCTGCCACCGAGGAATGACATGCCCTATCAGAAATTCGAATTGCCGGGGTTCGCGGAAAAAGCGGGTCTCATTCGTGGTGATGGCGTCGATCATCCGGGCACGCTCTTCCTGCTGGTCCGGCTGCGTGACGCATTCGTAGTAGGTCTGCAAAGAGGAAACGTTTAAGGCCCGAACCCGGCGAAAAAGCCGTCCGCACAAGAGCGCAGTTTTTGAACTTCCCAGCCAGATGCCGGTTTCGGCGTAAATCAGCCTCTGGAATTTTTGAAAGAGTTGAGGACTGACGGAAAGATAGGGCGTGTGCTCGAGGTATGGCTCACTCAGCTGGGGTTCGGTCGCACCCTTACCTGCAGCGGCTCCAGCGGACACAGGTTATGCCCCAGCCTCGAAGCTGGCTTGTTTTCCCGAGGAAGCTTTCTGACTGTCAGCGTTGGAAGACTCTTCTTCGGCCACGGACTCGGTGACCGCGAGCAGTTCGTCAGCAGAAAGAACTTTGTCGATGTCCAGAATCAAACAGAACTTTTTGCCCAGCGCGCCCATCCCGAGCAGGTATTCCGTTTTAATGCGAGTTCCAAAAGGCGGCGTTGGTTCGATTTCGTCGGCGGAGAGTTCAATCACCTGGCTTACTGAATCCGCCAAAACACCCATGGTCAGCTTCTCCCCCTGATACATGACCTCGGTGATGACGATGCAGGAAAATTTGGAGATATGGCTGGCCGGCAATCCGAACTTCACGGCAAGGTCAATTACCGGTACAACTCTACCCCGCAGATTGGTCACACCCCGAATCCAGGCCGGAGTGTTAGGTACGGTTGTGACCGTTTCGTATTCAACGATCTCGCTCACCTTCCCGATGCTGACAGCGTATTCCTCGCCCGCCGTTAAGAACGTAAGGTACTGCACGGCGCTTGCAGGGAGTTGATTCTTCCCTTGCCCGGACGCTCCCATAGTTTCCTTCCTCACATTGCCCTCGTTCAACGCTTACGGATTCCTGCCAGACTGCAAAGCACACGCCTTAGAAGGGAGCGAAGTTCGCTTCTTCCGCAGTTTTTCCTTTGCCGGATGGAGCATAGGCAGGACGTGCAAATTCATTCTTAAATGCCGGGTTCAACGGCACGCTCACGTGCTGTTGGCCATTGCCTTTGCGATGCGACGTCTGCTCTCCCGCTACACGGAAAAAGGTCATCAACTGTTGCAGTTGCTCCGACTGCGCCGCCAGTTCTTCCGCGGTACTGGATAGTTCTTCGGCTGACGACGCATTGCGTTGCGTGACTCCATCGACCTGGGACATGGCCTGATTGATCTGCGTTACTCCGCCGGACTGCTCGGTAGAAGCCGCCGCAACATCCTGCACCAGGTCGGCGGTCTTCTTGATAGAAGGCACCAGATCGGCCAGCAGCCGGCCGGATTTCTCCGCCACGCTGACGCTCTTGCCGGCCAAGCCGCCGATTTCCTGCGCGGCCAACTGGCTTCGCTCTGCCAGCTTTCGAACCTCAACGGCAACCACCGCAAAACCCCGCCCTTGATCTCCGGCGCGCGCGGCTTCGATGGCGGCGTTGAGAGCAAGAAGATTGGTTTGGTAGGCGATTTCTTCGATCACCGAGGTCTTGGCCGCAATTTGCTTCATGGCTTCGACCGTCTCTTTGACCGCATTGCCGCTCTCTTCCGCCGACAAGGCTCCTTTTACCGCCGCCTGCTCGACCTGGCGGCTGTTATCAGCATTCTGGCTGATGGACGCATTCATCTGTTCCAGGCTGGAACTCATCTCCTCGACAGAGGCCGCCTGCTCGCTCGTTCCCTGCGAGAGACTTTGCGAAGAAGCGGAAACCTGCTGCGCGGCGGAGGCCACGGCAGCCGAACCTTCGCGCACGTCTCGGATAATCCCCGACAAGCGCTCGCTCATATCGTGCATGGCCTGCTGTAACTGGCCGGTCTCGGAGCGATTTGTCACAACAATTTCCCGGGTTAAATCGCCTGCGGCAATCCTCTCGGCATGTTCCACCGCCTGGCGAATCGGCACGGTAATGCTGTTGGTAATGCGAATCGCGACAATCGGACATACGACCAGCGCGACAACCAGAAGCAGCAGCGCGACCCTGCGGCCTGCGGCAAATGCTTCCTGGCTTTCTTTCATGCTTTGTTCCATCGCCGCCGTCTGCAGATCGATGAACTTCTGCCATGAAGCCCGGTATTTATCCAGCGCCGGAATTACCTCTTCGCTCAATGCCGTCAGCGCCTGATCGCGTTTTTTATCCGCCAAAAGCTTCTTGGCTTTTTGCCGGGCAGTAATGTATGCCTGCCGATCCTGCGTGACGACCTCGAACAAATCCCGCTCCTGTTGCGAGCTGAGATTTTTTTCAATCAGCGCGACCTGCGTGCTGATTTCCTGGCTGATCGCGTCGTTTTGCTGGTTCAGTTTCTTCTCTTGTTCCGGGTCGGTGACATCGAATAATTGCAAGGTGATGCGCGCATTGGTGATCGAATGCTCAATGGTCTGGTGCGTCGCCTCGACCGTGTCATAGCGCTTCTGCAACATGGCTGACATATCGGAATTCAAGTGTCCGAGCCAGCTCAAACCGAAGCCGCCTGCAATGATGACGCACAGCAGTATGGTCCCGAAGACCACGCTCAACCGCGTGCCTATTTTCTGATCCTGCCAGTTCTTCATTTTCTTCCCTTTCTAGCAACTACCCTTTCTTAAGCTTGTGCCTGCACAGGCGATTGCATCATTCCACGCAAAAGGCTGGGGACATCGATGATTAAACCGACTCGCCCATCGCCCAAAACCGTGGAGCCTGCGATTCCATGGACCGCTCGAAACGTACGCCCCAGCGGCTTTACCACGGTCTGCATACCGCCGAGCAACTCATCCACCGCAATTCCAGCGTGAAACTCGCCCAACTTTACGACCAATATGTTTTCTCTTTTCGGAGCTTTCCCCGACAAACCCAGTACCTGCCGCAACCGGACATAAGGAAGAGGGTTTCCCCGCAGATGAAGAATGCCGCTGGCCTCGCCACTGCGTTGCTCAGCCGGTAATTCGGTGCACTCGGTCACGTGCTCCAAAGGCACAATAAAAGTTTCCACCCCAACCTTGACCGAGAAGCCTTCAATAATGGCCAAGGTTAACGGCAATCGGATGGTAGTTGTGCTGCCTTTTCCCTCTGTGCTCGCGACTTCAACGGTGCCGCGAAGTATGTCGATGTTACGGCGCACCACATCAAGGCCTACGCCCCGGCCAGAGAGATCTGTGACGGAATCGGTGGTTGAAAATCCCGCCTGGAAGACCAGATCGTAAATCTCCTGATCGCGAAGCTCCTCTTTGCCGGTCAGTATCCCGAGGCGCTTCGCCTTTTCAAGAATTCGCGCACGGTCGAAGCCGGCTCCATCATCCTCCAACTTCACCACAATATTCCCGCCGCTGTGAGCGGCCGTCAACCGGATCAGCCCGCAGGGATTTTTACCCTGGCTCTCGCGCACCGATGGCTTCTCCAAGCCGTGATCGACTGCATTGCGCACCAGGTGCAGCAAAGGATCTTTCAACAGTTCGAGCACGGTCGTATCGACCTCAACATCTTCCCCAACGACTTCAAGCCGAGCCAATTTCCCATGACTTCTCGCCAAATCCCTTACGGAGCGGACAAACTGGCGAAATACCGGGCCAATCTGGACCATGCGAATGCTCATCACTTCGCTCTGCAAATCCATGTAGAGGCGTTCGGCTTCGCGATGCATGTCCAGAATTGCGCGCCCCTGTTCGCTGTCCAACTGCTCAATCATCCGGCGCAAGCGGCCTTGCGCAATTACAATTTCCCCAGTCAAATCGAGCATGTGATCGAGCTTGCTGACATCCGCTCGCAGCGTGCGATGGGCTGTATTCGGCAAGGTATCTCCCTTTGCCGCCGCACTGGATTCACCCGGCAATCCGCCGGTGGTGACCACCCGCTTCGAACGTTTTTCTACTTCACGGGCAATCTCTTTTCTGATCTTTTGTTGTCCTGCGGTAAGCTCGGTTTGGCCAGACGATGTTGCCGCGAGCATAGCGCGAAGTTCATCGACAGCCTTCAAAAGCAACGTGATCAACTCGGCGCCGGGCACCGTCTGCTGCTCGCGAAAAACATCCAAAAGGTCTTCTACAACGTGGGCGAATCCGGCGAGCTCGTTGAACTCCAACGAAGTTGCATTCCCCTTGAGGCTGTGCGCGACGCGGAAGATGGAGTGCAGAAGTTCGGGATCAGATGGATTCGATTCCATCTGGATCAATGCCTGCTCCATGGCGTCCAATCCCTCTTCCGATTCGGAGAGGAACGACGCGAGCACCGCTTCCCGGTCAAAATCCGCCATCTCCACTTTTACCCTCTGTCTTTCGGCCTAAGGCTTCTGCGCACAAAATCTGCCGTTCTTACCATTACCCCTGGTCAAAACTCTTGATCGTGGTTAGGCCGTCCGCAATTTGGAAAATCAATCTGCGGCCGTGCTTGCCCGAAACTTCCTTTTCCACGACTGGAATCCCGGCGGAACGGAGAAAACTTTCGGCCAGATCCACATTTCTTGTTCCCACCGACTGCGACATGTCGACGGCAAAGGCACTCGATCCCCCGAATATCTTTGCGCGAAGATTCTTGATTTCGCATCCCAACGCGAGAACTTGCTTCAGGAGTTCGGGGTTGGCGACGCTGCCATAGCGCAACCGGTTTGGCCCATCCTCGGGTCCCTCGGGCAGCAGATAGTGATTCATTCCGCCCGCACTTTTCTGCCGGTCCCATAAGCAGACGGCTGCGCATGATCCCAATATGGTCGAGATGACGATCGGCTCGCGGGTCACGAAGATATGCCCCGGATACAGAAAATGCCGCGCCCCTCCGCCCTCCGAGTCGAAACTTTTCATCGCATCTGCGGGAAGTACTGCTGGATTGAATTTCGAGACGGTGTCTTTCATTTTCCGAAACGCGCTCCCTCAGCTTTTTTCTTCACAGGACCGGTTGAACTAAACAATGAATGGGCCGCTTCATTGGAAAGCAGTTTGCATAGTTCCATGTCAGCCGTATCAAAGCCAGCCTTTTGCGGCAACAGGCGCAGGATGGCAAGAACAGCAACGGTAGTATTCGCTACCCGGATGGGAACAAACGCTTGTACTTTGGCCGAAGAATCGCTGGATGCAGGACTCGCGGCATGTGTAATGTGGCACTCGCCGCGCATCACCCGGTGAAGACCAGATTCGCCCATCGTCCGAGCGAGATCGTAGTTATCGAGGTCGGCTCCGAAAGACCAAAAGTTTTTTAAGGCTCCAGTTTTGCGATCCACCAGGAACAAACCCATTTCTTCCGAACCTAGAAAGTTGGCGACGATTTCGCGCACACCCTCGATGGTGTCTTCCTGTCCGTGGCTTTCTGCCAGCCTTTTCCGCGCCGCATGCAAACGCAAATCGCTCGTCGCATCGGCGCCATCGGATTGCGGAACAGTTGCCGTGTTTTTATGCCTGCTCATAAAACGTCCTTATGGCTTAATTGGACCGCGTATAAAACTTTGCGCGGCCTTCGCCGCTTACTCACCTAAATAACTCTGTAACAGCGCCACTAACTCGGCTCCATTGACGGGTTTCGTGATGTAGTCGTTGCAACCGCTCTGGAATCCCGCTTCCATGTAAGATTCTTCGCCGCGAGTCGTAACCAGAACGATTGGAGTCTCGCGGGTGCTTGCCTGCTGGCGCATCGCTTTGCAGGCTTCGAATCCGTTCATGCGGGGCATGACTACATCCATTAAAATCAAATCGGGGCGCTCCAGCTGTGCCTTCTCCACCGCTTCCTGTCCGTCGCTGGCAGTTACACACTGGTAGGTTGTCCGCCTCTCCAGGATCTCCCGCTCCATCATCAAAGCCGTCTTGGAGTCATCCACGACAAGAATTTTCTTTGACATCGTCTTACCTCGAAATGCAGTGTCGAGCTGTAACTATCGCCGCAGAATAAGCCGAATCGAGAGATGCGCGAAAGCATCCCAAGTCGGCGTTGTTGAATGAAAAAGGGCCCGGAAACTACAGCGATTAGTAATCTCTAACTAGCAATCTGTAACACGATGGAACGTTACCCTGTTAGTTACGTTTGTAATTAACAAAACTTATCCATACCGATGGCAAGTTTTGCTGGGAAATGCTTCGTTTGAGACAACGCACATGGGCAGAAACGAGGTAGGAGGTGACATGCTCCTAATGTTGGTTTGGATTTGAGTTTTAGAAGTTTATTAAGACGAAGAAAGAGACTTGTGGTCATCTCAGCCTGGAAGGAGTTTCAAGCTTATTCGTGCGATGTATGCGGCGGAGTTGCCAAAGGGCTAACTTGTTTTAGCGGCGTTGTCCGAGACTCGAATGGAGAAGTTCACCACTATTTTAGCCATGGTTTCGACGGGCTGCCCGTGCTGTAGAACGGGCTTAAACCGCCATTGCCGTACCGCTTGTTGAGCCGCCGCCGTCAGAATGGCGGGCCCGCTTAGTACACGAAGCTCTTCGATGGTTCCATCGGCGCTGACCACAGCTTGCAGTACAACCGAACCCTGCACGCTGGTGTGCTTTCCCAACAATGGATAGTTGGAATCGACGGTTTGCTGGACTTCGGTAGTGGCCACTGGCGCCGTAGCAAGGCGCTCCTGCTCGGCCGCGTTTGTTGCCGGAGCTGCGGCACTGGCTGGCGCATGGCGCGAATCGTCGGCGAGGATTTCTACTTTCTCTACATTGCTTCCGGGATGTACGGTGCGGTGGGAATTGCCCGCAACCACTTCCACGTCCAGCGGAGGCAGGGTCGCGCGATTGCTAACCACCACCGGCGGCTGTGTATTTACCGCTTGTTGCTTAGACGCGTCTTTATTAGACGATGCAGCGGAAGTTTGGGCCGGAGTGCTTGTCGTCTTCAGCGTAACGCTGGCTTTTGGGTTGTCGACCTTTGCCGCGATCGTTTGGTTGGACTTGGTTGGGACGACTGGCTGCGGAGCGGCAGGCCGGCTTTCCGCGGCCGTTTCGGATTCCGCTTCTTCGTCGGAGCCAAACCAGAATTCGTGATTCTTTACCAGGACGGCTGCCAGAGCGACGAGGAGAAGAGCCAGAGCAATCAGCAGCCTGCGCGGCTGCCGATTCTTGGGACCCGCCTGAGGCGCCACTTCCGTATTTGAATTCAGCTCCAACATTTCGCTTCGTCCAGTGCTTGGTTTGATTAGCCTTCAATAGAAACGCTAATCATCAAGCACCAGCATTCTGAAGCCATTGGCAGGCCGTAGCAATGGCCCGTTCCGGGAGGAAGTAGCCCGAGAGTGCTATTGGAAAACCCGGTTGGGTGGGGGCCCCGGGCGGAGTCGAACCGCCGACCAACGGTTTAGGAAACCGCTGCTCTATCCATCTGAGCTACGGGGCCGCGCAGGTAGCCCATTATCGCATGGCAAATCCCCAGATTCAGATCGGATGGCAGGCCTATACCTTCGTGACAGGACTGCCGATGAATACACTTGCTAGCATGAATCGAGCCCACAGCCTCTATGTCGAATGTCTGCAAGATCCTCATCGCCGATGCCGACAGGGCCATGGTTCTTCAGTTAGCGACTTTATTCCGGCAGCGTGGTTGGGATGTATTGTCGGCCGGGGATGCGGTTTTAGCGCAGTCCATAGCGCGAAAAGAATTTCCCAATGCTATTGTGCTGGGCAACCAGCTTCCAGGAGGAGGCGCAACCGCCTTACTGGAACGCATAAGAGCCTCCGTTCACACGGTGGTCACGCCGGTCATTGTGATCGCCAACGCACGAGCTTCGAAAAGAAAGACTTTTATTGCAGCCGGCGCGAACGAATATTTTGAAAAGCCAATCGATCCGATAACGGTCTGCGACGCAATTCAAAAACATCTGTCTCCCGAAATGCCTACGATGCCGGTGACGACGACACTCGATAAAACGGTCACCAGTCCGGATCGAATGGCCACCCTTGCCGCGACCGACACTCTGGATAGTGCGCCGAGCAAACTATTGGATTCCATCACGCGCATAGCCACCCGGTTGGTCGGCGTTCCCACAGCGCTGCTTTCGATTGTCGACAAAGACCGGCAGTTTTTTAAGAGTCAGGTTGGGCTTCCGGAACCCTGGGCCTCCACGCGGCAAACGCCTCTTACGCACTCCTTCTGCCAATGGGCGGTCTCCGATAAAGAGGAACTGATAGTGGAAGACGCGACAAAAGAGCACGGACTTATATCGAACCTCGCGATTCGCGATCTCGGCATCGTTTCCTATGCAGGCATACCAGTTTTTTCCAGAAATGGAGTGGTGCTCGGGTCGTTCTGGGCCATCGATTTCACGCCACGCGTGTGGAAGGAAGCCGATCTGGCGAATCTCCGCAACCTCGCGCGCATGTCTGAGGGCGGACTTATTCTCGACAAAATGCTAAATACCAATGCGCATGATGGCTTTCGCCGGTATGCCTCAGCAAGCGTCATTCTCAACGCGGCGCAAATCTTACTCCGGGGCGGTATCTCTCTGGGCGCTTATGAAAGCGGTGCTTTGCTCGAAATAATCGAACAGATGGCACAGGCTTTGATGGATTCGCAGACAAGCGCCGCTAGCGCATAAGAGAGCCATTTCGCCCGGTTTCGGTTTGCCCGCACTGCCGCAAATGATTTACTCTCGCGGCAGTCCATCATGAATCCAAATAACACTGGCTCTGGCAGCACGAAAGACAGTTTTGTCCACGCCATGCAGCGGGAGATTTATGAACAGCCACAGGCTATCGCTAAAACCGTCGATCAGCACCTGAAAGATGACACTATCTTCCCCGGCGAACTGCATGCCATCGACAGCGCGCTGCTCACCTTCGAAAAACTGATTATCGCGGCCAGCGGATCGAGCCGCCACGCGGGGCTTGCCGGCGAGATCATGATTGAAGATCTCTCGGGCGTTGCCGTCGATGTTGAATACGCCAGCGAGTACTGTTATCGCTCGACCCATGCCGCAGTTGATCCTATTGTGATGGTGGTTACGCAGTCGGGTGAAACGGCCGACACGATTGCCGCACAGCGGGAAGCTCTGACCCGCGGGGTGAAGACGATCGCCGTTTCGAACGTTGCCAACGCAACGATTCCTCGCGAGGCCAACGCGGCGTTGATTACCGGCGCCGGACCTGAGCTTGCCATCCCCGCTACGAAAAGCTTTACGACGCAAGTCACTATTCTTTATTTAATGGCTCTATTCCTTGCGCGCAAACGTGGCCGCATGACCTCGGAAGTAACGCGCTCCTACCTGCAAAGGCTCTTGCAACTGCCCGAGGATATCAATCGCAACCTGCGCATCTGGGACGAGCTCGCCGACCAATTCGCCGAGCAACGGTTTTCGGCGGAAAAATTTCTTTACCTCGGACGCGGCGTCCACTACGCCATTGCGCGGGAGGGTGCGCTCAAGCTCAAGGAAACTTCCTACGCTCATGCCGAAGGCTATCCCGCGGGCGAACTAAAGCATGGCCCTAATGCGCTGGTCGATGAAAAACTTCCCGTGGTCGTGCTCGCGACGTGCGATCGCCACGATCCCGATTCCGTGCTGCGCTACCGGCGCACGCTGGATGTAATGAAAGAAGTCAAATCGAGGCATGGACGGCTGGTGACGGTCGCCACCGAGGGAGACCGCGAAATCGAAGACATTGCCGATCATGTATTTTTCGTCCCGGAAGCTCCAGAGTTGTTGCTGCCCATTATTGAAGTGATTCCGCTACAGCTGTTCGCTTATCACGTGGCAACAAAAAAAGGTTACGACGTAGACCACCCGCGAAATCTGGTAAAGGCGGTGGTCACGGAATAATCGAAGCCAACGTCATCCATCTGAGAAACGCAGAGTCACAAAAAACGGCTAGTTGTTTTTGGTTCAAGGTGTTCTTTGTGTCTCCGTGCCTCCGTGGTGAAAGATTTCCGAATCGAACTCATGCCGAATAATCCCACTCATATCGACCTGCAGGCCATCGCAAAAGAACTTGTGCAACAGCGCGGCTTTGATCCTGATTTTCCGCCGGCTGTGCAGGCACAATTGGCTTCGCTGCGCGCTAATCCTCCACAAGTTGCGGTGACAAAAGATGTCCGCGATCTGCGTAATCTTCTCTGGTCGTCCATCGACAACGACACTTCACGCGACCTCGACCAGATTGAGGTCGCCGAACGGCTGCTGAATGGCAATGTGAAAGTTTCCGTAGGGGTTGCCGATGTCGACGCCTACGTCCCCAAACTCTCGGCGATCGACCAGCATGCCGCGCGGGAAACAACAACCGTCTACGCCGGCGTGCGAAATTTTTCCATGCTGCCGGAGGAACTTTCCACCGGAAAAACTTCCCTGCTGGAAAATCAAGACCGGCTCAGCGTGGTCGTCGAATTCACGGTCGACACCGGCGGTCACGTTATCGGTAGCGATGTTCACCGAGCGCTGGTCCGTAATCACGCCCAGCTGCAATACAACTCGTTAGGCGCGTGGCTGGAAGGCACAGCCGCTGCGCCACCCAAGGTCGCCGCTTCAACCGATCTGCAAGCGCAGCTTCATCTGCAAAACGAAACCGCGCAGAAGCTCAAAGAAAAGCGTTTTGAAAATGGAGCGCTCAGCTTGCAGACGAACGAACTCCAACCGCTGATGCTGGACGATCAGGTGGTTGATGTACAGAAACAGCAGAAAAATCACGCCACGGAATTAATTGAAGACTTCATGATCGCAGCCAATGGCGTGGTGGCGCGGATGCTGGAAAAAGTTTCATCGCTGCGCCGCATCGTGAGGAAGCCGGAACGCTGGGACCGCATCGTTCAACTCGCCGCCGAGCATGGAGAAAAGCTTCCGCCCGATCCCGACTCCAAAGCGCTAAATGATTTTTTGCTCAGGCGCAAAGCGGCCGCTCCCGATCGCTTTGCCGACCTCTCGCTCGCTGTCGTCAAACTCATCGGCCCTGGCGAATACGTGCTGGAACGCCCCGGTGATCCCGCGCCCGGCCACTTTGGCCTGGCCGTGCAGGATTACACCCACTCGACTGCACCCAACCGCCGCTTCCCTGACATCGTGACACAACGCTTGATCAAAGCCATGCTCGGGGGACAGCCCAATCCTTATTCCGATGCCGAACTCACTGCCATCGCCGCCAACTGCACGGGGAAAGAAAATGCCGCGCGTAAAGTTGAGCGCGAAATGGCGAAGCGCCTCGCTGCCGTGGCTATGCAGAACCGGATCGGCGCGACCTTTGACGCACTCGTCACCGGAGTCACCTCCAACGGAACCTTCGTCCGCGCGCTACAGCCGCATGTCGAAGGCTTGCTGGCGCAAGGCGCCAAGGGACTCGATGTGGGCGATAAACTGCGCGTTAAACTGATTCGCACCGACGTACAACACGGCTTCATCGACTTCGCACGGACCTAGCCGTTCGGGTTTGTCCCCGTCCTCCTGTCATCAGACAAGGTAATACCCGCCAGGTATCCTGCACGCTATGCTTGCCACAGGAGTTCGTGCGGAGAAAAGGCGGGGCACGTTTGCTCGATTGGCGCAATCTCGTTTGCGGCATAATTATCGTTGCCGCGCCCTCGTCGCTTCTTGCCCAGAGAAGCGATCGCGGCATGCTCAGCAACGATGGGGGAACGTGGCTGAACGAGAGTCCTGCGCCCGCCGTCACCGCGATCTTTCCCGATTCTCTGGTACAGACTCAAGCGGGGCACACCGCCAGAATCACCATGGAGGGTTCGGAGGTCTTGATTCGTCCCGAAACCATGTTTCAATTTCAGGGTGGCGAACTTGCCCTCGACCATGGCAGTCTGCAAGTGGATACCGCCCGTGGATTAAAAGTGCTCATCGGCTGCATCACCGTGGATCCAGTCACATCCGATCGAACTCAATTCGATGTAACGGATGTCGATGGAAAAGTGAAGGTCAGTGCCTTGAGGCATGACGCTAAGATTCACTTGCACGGCAAAGCTCAAGGGGCGAAGCAAGGCGGAGGGTCTACCGATACGATTGTGCATGAAGGTCAGCAGTTAACGCGAAGCGAACACTGCGGAGGGGCGCTTCTTCGACCCAGCGAGGCTCTCGATGCCAATGGCGGCTGGTTAGACAGCCTCGGAGCTAAAATCGCAGGAGGCGCAATCATAGTCGGAATCACCTGTTACGCGCTCTGCCGCACCAACCCCGGTCCGGTTAGCCCGTGGCAGCCCTAGATTTTCTAGCTGCCTTTATGCAACCGCTCGATATCCGCATTGGTGTAAACGCGTTTCGCGCGGACGGCATGCGCCCTATCGTAGGCCGCCGCTTCTCCCAGAGTCACTCCGTAGCCGCGTAGACGCAAAGTCTGCGCCGTAGTTATCTGCAAAACGCCAGTATCCAGTATGCTGGCCGGGAGTTCTGTGTGTGATGTTCCTACAGAAGAGCTGATCTCGATCACGCTGGCTGGAACTGCCTGGTTCGTTCCGTAGTAAATGGAGGAAAAGTTGACGTGAGGTAACGCGTCTGGCGTGGATACGGAGACGTCGCGATCGTCCGCGCCAGCAGTGAGACCTGCGGTTGCGGTGCTCGCGCCAACTTCCAGCGGCGGTCCGGACAACGATGTAGACGGAGTAGAAATCGACCTCGCGAACAATGACGAACCGGAGTTCATCAGATACTGCGGGCCCCTGGCAAAATTTGTCTCCTGACCAAAGGCCGCACCTAAAATTCCAAGCACTACTACCAGGCTGGCAACATAAACGCGCATAAATCCCTCCACAATTCTGCCGTTGATTATGATGCAACTCAGCCTTTTGCGGCCAGAGACGTTCGGCTCTACTTGCCGCTTTCCGCGCTGGTTTCAGCGCTGGAGGGAGGATTGACTGAAAACTTCCCGGAGCGCAAAAGATAAAGCATATAGAAGACGACGATCAGGTTGCCCAAGAACACGGCCGACCGCAACATGGTGACTCCGCGCAAGAGTTCGCGGACTTCCAACGGGATCAGGAGCATTCCGGAACCCAAGGCAAACCACTCGGCCCAAGTGCGTTGTTTCCAAAGCCCGTAACCTTCGGCAAAACGCAAAATGGTATAAGCAAATGCCAGCCGCGCCGCCGCCCATAGGCGCGCGTCCGTGATGTCATCGGCAAAATCGAGAAAAAGCTGCGCGGAATGCCGGTCGGTACTGATGTGCAGCAGCGCCAGCAAGCTCTCGGCGATCACCCAGGCATCTTTGTGCACGAGCAAAATCGCGCTCAGACCGATAAGAAACACGAAAATGCCCTTGGTGAATTCGAACATCGCAACCAGACGCAGAAGGCGGCGCTGCGTGGCGCGAAGACCGGGTTTCGGTGCAGGCGAAGGCATGAGCGGCGCAACCAATTTTCAGACTACCACGGGCAGTTTGCGCTTTGTGTTGGTGATGGCTAAGGCCTCATCAAGGCACGCCCTGATGCGAGTCTCTCTAAATTGACCACTAGCGGGTTATGAAACGCCTTGACCTGCAAGGCGGCTGGATGCCACACTATTGATGCTGGTTGAAGATCGTATTCTTCCCATCGCACTGATTCTGAACCGTTAGGATCTCCGATTCCAATGATTATTCTCGTCACCATCATTCATGTAATTGTGTGCCTGTTCCTCATCATTGTGGTCCTGTTGCAAAGTGGCAAGGCCGGCGACATTTCAGCCGCTTTCGGCGGCCAGGGTAGCCAGGCGGCGTTTGGTCCGCGCGGTGCGGCAACGGCGCTGTCGAAGGCTACAACGATTTCCGCCGTGTTGTTTATGCTTACGTCGATCACGCTCTCCATTAATGCCATCAAGCATGGCGGTCCACACTCCGTGCTGCAGGGGGAGAAATCGGCTCCGGCCAAGACTCAGCCGGCCACGCCGGCGCCAGCCAATCCAACGCAAAAATAAGTTTCACTACAGAATTTGCGGTTTCGCCGATGCCCATCTAGGGGTTCCGCCGTAATTGTATTTCCCACAATCGGGTGCTACCATCCGATTAGTATTCAAGCACTTATTCAGGAGGTATTTCGCATGTCAGATCACGATGGCAGCAGCTTTTTGTGGTTCCTGGCGGGAGTGGGGATCGGTGGATTGGTTGGAATTCTTTATGCGCCACGCGCCGGCAGGGAGACGCGTGAAGAGATTAAGGCTCGAGCGGAACAGGGTCGTCAGTATGTTCGCTCCCGCGCGCAGGAAGCTCGCGAACAAGCTACAGAGTGGGTCGATAAGGGTAAAGACGTAGTAAATCAACAGAAGGATCAGTTCCGCGCTGCCTATGAGGCGGGCCGCCAGGCTTATCAAGAAGCAACCGCTGAAACCGGAACATCAAAGAACCTGTAGCCTGCTGTAGTACGCGGTGCGAAACCGCAGGCTCGGGGAGATCGTGCTATGGAAAATCTACTTCCAATTTTCGTCGCCTTAACCGCAGTGGCCGTGCTCATGCAGGCGTGTATCCTTATTGCTTTGTATCTGGCTGTGCGGAAAACCAGCGCGCACATGGAAGCGTTGGCGGAAGAGGTGAAAACCAAAGTTTTGCCGACGGTAGAGATCGCGCAGGCAACGTTCGCCGAACTTCAGCCGAAGTTATATGTGGTCAGCGACAATTTGATGGAAAGCACCACGCTTGTGCGCGCGCAGGTGGAACGCATGGACGCCACAGTGAACGATGTGGTGGATCGGGCGCGATTGCAGGTGATTCGCGCCGACGATTTGCTGACTCGAACTCTGGACCGCGTGGAACAAACCTCCGATATCGTGCATAAGACAGTAGTCTCCCCAGTGCGGCAATTTTCTGGATTGATCCAGGGTGTTACGGCCGGACTCGAGTTTCTGATGGCTGGCCGCGCTCGCAGAAACGGCGGAAGCCGCGAAAACCGCCGCCCCGTGCCGCAAGATGAGATGTTCATTTAAACTACTGTTTGTGCTGGCGCGTTTGCTGACTTCTGCAGTTTCCCAGCCTGAGGTAAAGCTTCTTTTATGAGTCGGCCCTGTCATGGCAGCGGCTATCTGCCGCTATTTTCCTTTGTTTTCATTATGGGCATTCCACTTCTTCTGCCGCGTTCCTCTCCCCGCGCAAAATAAGCCCACCTGGAGTGCCCAGGAGAAATCTATTGCTGAACAGATCGGTGGACTCCGGCGGCTTCCGGACGATGTTCGCGCCCGGACCACCAAGGACCTTGCGCTTCTTATTCGCGAGTTGCCTATAACCCCGAATAAACTGCGGCTTGCAGGGGGATTGGCCAACTTATCCACCGAAGGCGATTTTGGGCACGACACGCTTCAGGAAGTCGCCAACACACTCGCAGCGGCGATTCATGAGCAACCTCCCGCACCGGAGAAAAACGGCGATCCGAACTCGCTTTATGTGGAACTGGCTAGCCTGGTGCGCTATGAGCATGTACAGGCGAGTCTGGACGCTCCGCAATTCGGGTCCGCGATGACCGGACTTGAAGCCGACGACGCGCAACGCCAGCGCGCCGATTTCACCCTGACCGATCTGCAAGGCAAAGCCTGGCATTTGAAGGATTTGCGCGGGCAAATTGTTTTGGTGAATTTCTGGGCCACGTGGTGTCCACCGTGCCGCAAGGAGATGCCGGACTTGCAATCTCTTTATGCCCAGTTCAAGAACCAGGGCGTGGTTGTGCTTTCCATTTCGGATGAAGAGTCTGCCAAGGTGAGTCCGTTTGTGGCCGAGCGCGATATCACCTATCCGGTTTTGCTCGATCCGGGAAGAAAAGTAAACGAAGAATTCAAGGTCGAAGGCATCCCCAAGAGCTTTGTCTACGACCGCGACGGCAAGCTGGTAGCGCAATCCATTGATATGCGGACCAAGGGCCAATTTTTACAAATGCTGGCTCAAGCCGGATTGCATTCGACGCCTAAGTAAAAAATTCAAAGTGATATTTGATGGGGCGCCAAGGTTTTAACGGATATCCACTTCGCGAAAACCGAAGCCTTGTAACATGCTCGAAAGCGTGGAGCGTGCATTGCCGGCTGCGGTTTTGAGAATGCCATCCTGCAAGGCGGCTTGCTGGAGTTGGCGCTCCGCTTCCTCGCGGACCTCGCTTTCAAGGTTGGGATCGGGAGAAGAGAATAAGCCGGTGTCGCGCGAATATACTTTCGTCCGGGCACTATCGATTCGCGTGGTAAAAACTTCCGCGGCAGGCAGATGAATCGATATTGTTTGCCCATGAACCTGGACATCGCCGGATCCCAGACTCGCGAGGTTGATGCCGCCCACAACTTCTCCATGAACCATGAGCAGCAGGCGGTCGCCCGCGAGAAATTTTGGCAGGTAAGCATTGGCATGCTCGCCGGATATGATTTTATCCATGGTATAGCTGACGGTTTCGAGGCGCTGTAGGCTCTGTATCTGCCGGACTACGGTTGGCTGATCCACATTGATGCGAGTGGGGTTACCGCGCAACGCGGCTAACAGGTGCGCCAGACCGAGGCCGGCCGATAACCATAGGATGCCCACCAACACGAATGTCAGAACCGCACCGAAAAAAATTCCCAGTACGAGCGAGGAAACGTTTTTAGGAGAGCGCGGTTTTGGATGAATGTCCGGTTCTTTGGCAGAAAGATTTTCAACTGTCATCTTTTGGCCCGTATCCGCTTAAGCGATCCAACCCCCGCCTACTACGACATCGCCATCGTAGAACACCGCGGCCTGGCCGGGAGTGATGGCGCGTTGCGGCAGCTCGAACGTAACAATGATTTCATCTTCACCAGTTTTTTCGATCACGGCCGGAGCCGGTTCGTGACGGTGGCGAATTTTTACCGTGACACGCATTGGCTCACCGAGATTCTCGACCGAGATCAGATTCACACGATGGGTGCGCAGCGTGCGCGAGTAAAGATGCTCATCGCTGCCTACGACAACTTGCTTGTCAGCTCCGTTGATCTGGATTACGTAAAGCGGCGATCCCGTCGCCACACCCAATCCTTTGCGCTGGCCGACGGTAAAGTTGTGAATGCCGTGGTGCTCGCCGATCACTTCACCGCTGGTCGTAACTAGCTCGCCTGCGGTGTCGGGCAAAGCTTCACCACTTTCGGCGAGATAGGCGTCGATGAAGCGCTTGTAGTCGCCGCCGGGGACGAAGCAGATTTCCTGCGAGTCCGGCTTCTCAGCTAAAGCTAATCCTCGCCGGCGGGCGAGCTCGCGAACTTCAGGCTTGGTCATATTCCCCAGCGGAAAGAGCGTGCGGCTTAACTGCTCCTGCGTCAGTCCGAATAGAAAGTAAGTCTGATCCTTGCTGTGATCTGTGGGGCGCTTAAGCAGCCAGCGTCCACGGGCATCGTCATATTCCACGCGGGCGTAGTGGCCGGTGGCAACACTATCGGCGCCAATCTGCCGCGCAACGACGAGAAGTTGATCGAACTTCAGATGATTGTTGCAGAGGCTGCAAGGAATCGGTGTGCGGCCGGAAAGATACTCGGCGACGAACGGCCGTACCACATCGCGCTCGAAGCGCTCTTCGTGATTCACCACGTAATACGGGATGCCGAGGTGCTCGGCGACGCGACGGGCGTCGTAAACATCGTCGAGTGAACAGCAGCGCCCGGTTACCTGCTCAGGCATGCCCTCGCGCCCAGCCAAGCGACGCTGGTTCCAGAGCTGCATGGTCAAGCCGATGAGGTTGTGCCCCTCAGCGCGCAGCATGGCCGCAACGGTAGAGGAGTCGACTCCTCCCGACATGGCCACGGCGATGGTTTTGGAATCTGACATATTAAATCTTAAGAAATTCACAAATTGTTATTTGTACGCTGGGCTCAACTCTCGCAAGCGCGCTATCGTTTCCGGCACCAATGCAAGCGCAAAGTCGATTTCCTCTTCCGTATTCTGCTTGCCCAGGCTAAAGCGAAGGCTGGCTCGCGCTTGCTCGGGCCGCAGGCCCATCGCCATGAGTACGTGTGAAGGTTCAATTGCGCCCGAGGAACACGCGGCACCCGTGGAAACCGCCAGACCTTTGAGATCGAGCGCGATGACCATGGCTTCGCCATCGATATGATCGATGGAAATATTCGTCGTGTTCGGGACGCGTGAGGCACCGTCCCCGTTTACTCCTGCTTCTTCTACCTGAGCAAGAATTCCCTGCTGCAAGCGATCACGCAGCCCTAGCATTTTCTTATCATCGCCACGCTCGAATCCTTGCATCGCTATCTCTGCTGCTTTGCTCAAAGCAACGATTCCGGGAACATTTTCGGTTCCGGCGCGGCGCGACCGCTCATGGCGTCCACCGTAAAATAAGGGCTGAAGCTGCGTTCCCTTTCGCACGTAGAGCGCACCTACACCCTGAGGGGCGTGCATCTTATGACCGGAAATCGAAAGCGCATCGCAGCCAATCGACTTCACGTCAATCGCAATTTTACCCGCTGCTTGCACCGCATCGGTGTGGAAGTAGACATCGGCTTCCGCAGCGATTTTTCCAATCTCCTCGACCGCTTGCAGCACCCCTGTCTCGTTATTGGCCATCATGATCGAAATCAGTTTTGTATTTGTGCGCAAAGCGCACTTCACATCATCAGGATCAACAAGCCCGCGGCCATCCACTGGCAAAAACGTCACCTCACAGCCTGTGTCCTCGAGATGCTTGCACGCGTACAGCGCGGCATGATGCTCAATGCTGGAAGTAATAATGTGATCGCCCGCAACTGCCAGTCCAGCGATGGCTAGATTGTCAGCTTCGGTTCCGCCGCTGGTAAAAACAATTTCCGCAGGCCGGCAACCGAGCAACGCTGCAACCGACTCCCGCGCACGCTCCACCGCAGACCGCGTTTCCTGCCCGTAGTGGTGGATCGACGACGCGTTGCCGAAGCGCTCGCCAAAATAGGGGCGCATGGCCTCGAGCACTTCCGGCAAAACCGGAGTGGTGGCATTGTTGTCGAGGTAAACGCGGCAAGGCACTTACTTATTTTACGCTGGGAAGCGCATCGTGTGCCGAATAGTCGAAGTGCTTTGCCTGCATGTCTTTATTGTTGGAGATGCCTACGCTTACTAACGCCGGTCCATCGGGACATACCGGTTCGGATAATCCGGCCCCACATATTCGGCGCGCGGACGAATCAACCGATTATCGTCTAACTGCTCGATGACGTGCGCTGCCCAGCCGCTGATGCGCGACACAGCAAAGACCGGAGTGAATAAATCCTCGTCGATGCCCAGAATGTGATATGTCGAAGCTGAATAGAAATCGACGTTGGCGTTGAGTTTCTTTTCCGCTTTTATGAAGTTTTCGATCTTTTCGGACATGTCGTACCACTGCGGCTGCCCGCTGGATTGGCAGAGATCCTTGGACATTTTGCGCAGATGCGTGGCACGCGGATCTTCGGTATGGTAGACACGATGGCCGAAGCCGGGAACCTTCTTTTTCTGCGCCAGCATGTCGCGCACATAGGCGACGGGTTCGCTCTTCTGCTCTGCAATTGTATTAAGAATACGGAAAACTGCTTCATTCGCTCCACCATGAAGCGGCCCTTTCAATGCGCCGATGGCTGAGGTGATTGCGGAATGCATGTCGGAGAGCGTTGCGGCGGTTACGCGGGCGGCAAATGTGGAAGCGTTCAGCTCGTGGTCCGCATGAAGGATGAGGGCGATGTCGAGCGCGCGTTCGGCGGTAGCGGAAGGTTTTGTTCCGTTCAATTGCAGTAGAAAATTAGCCGCATGCGATAAAGATCGATCGGCCTCGACCACCGGCTTGCCTTTGCGAATGCGATCATAAGCCGCCACGATCATGGCAATTTGCGAGGTGAGGCGAATCGCCTTGCGGATGTTGGCATCGTGATCGTTTTTCTTGTCGTCGGCGTCATAAAAGGCGAGGGCCGAAACCGCGGTGCGCAGTACATCCATGGGCAACGCGCTCTTGGGGATGGTCCGTAAAAACTCGATAATTGCAGGATCGATGCGGCGCTCTTGCGCCAGTTGCTCCCTCAGGTTGGCCAGCTCGTTGCGGTTCGGCAGCCGTCCAAACCAGAGCAGATAGCAGGTTTCTTCGAAGTTGGAATGATCAGCAAGCTCATGAATGTCGATGCCACGATAGGCGAGAACACCGCGATCGCCGTCGATATAACAAACGCTGGAATTTGTAGCAACAATGCCCTCCAGGCCTTTGACGCCCGGAGTTGTGGTCACGCTCGACATAATGTTTCACTCACTGAAATGGATTGGCTGTTGCGGAACCACGCAGAGGGGAAGCATGGGGTGCAACCTTCTTTTATACGCCAAAAGTGATGAGGCTTCCAAGCTTTGGGATCTCTAATCGCCCAATTCTGTGCCTCTCGCTCCCATGCCTCGCGCTGTCGAAATTATCGTGTGGGCGGACAATTCAACTCGTCTTAATATTCAGATCGAATTGCTATGCTATTGTCTCCGCCAAATTCATGAAAGGATTTCCTATGGGCCAACCGGTAGTTCACTTCGAAATTGGATGTCGCGACAGTGCTAAAACATCAAGTTTTTTCTCCTCCCTCTTCGGCTGGAACTTGCAGGCAATGGGCCCAGCGACCATGATCGCTACTGGCGCGGATAGCGGTATTCAGGGCCATATCAGCGCTCTCGGTCATGAGCCGCACAATTACACAATTTTCTATGTACAAGTAGATAACGTGCAGGATTACCTGGACAAAGTTGGATCACTCGGAGGCAAAACCCTCGTGCCGCCGGTCGAAATCCCATCCGGCACTTTTGCATGGTTCGCCGATCCGGAAGGCAACACGATTGGATTGTGGAAGCCGAAATAAAGCGGGGATTACGCGGGCCAAATACTGAGCGCGGTCTTGCTTAAGATCTGCTGCTGGATCTCTTGAGTCACCGGTAAGGCGTGGAATTCTTCCAGATTTTGTTTAACATCGGGCACGCCCGGTCCCGGCCAATCGGTTCCGAAAAGCGTTTTGCCGGCGATCTCATCCAGCCGTGGAAAGTACTTGAGCAGGGTCTTTGGCGGAATGCCGCTGATGTCGAGATAAACATTGGCGTGGCGGCGAACCAGAAAAAATGCCGTTTGCATCCAGAGCGGGCGGCCGCCGTGGGCCAGCAGAATTTTGAGTTTGGGGAAATCGACCGCGACGTCGTCGATATAAATCGGGTCGCCATATTTGTTGCGCGCTCCGGGAAAAATCGATGTGCCCGTGTGGAACATTACCGGTACGCCATTGGCTTCGGCAGCGCGGTAGATAATCTCCAACTCCTTTACGCCGCTCAGATAATCGTTGGGAAAAAGAAGCTGATGCGGAGGATGAATCTTAATCATGCGGATACCGAGCCGCAAGATTTGTTCCATATCGGCCAGGACATTCGTGGTATGCCGGGGATGCAGGCTGCCGCAGGAGAGCAACCGCTTGGGATCCTCTTTAACGTACTCCGCGATGAATGGATTCACTTCATTGGTGAAACCGATCACCTCGGGCGCCACATAGTTGATGAGCACCGCACGATCGATTCCGCAGCCGTCCAAATATTTTAGAAACGCTTTGGGTGAGCGGCAAAACTCGGAAATCTGCCCGAAGTTTGGACGTTTCTTCTTCATTAGTTCCAGCGCGTGCGGCTTGAACATTTCCATCGGCTGGATATGAATATGGCAGTCGGTAATCATCAGCGTCGGGTATCGTGAACTTCAGCGGGAATTCAGAATCTAATGCCAAACATTGACTCAATAAGTCGGAACTGTCGCATCCACCTGCCGTGACCATGCGTCGATGCCGCCGCGCATCGACTGCGCTTTCTCAAATCCTTGTTGCCGCAACCACGCCGTAACATTCATCGAGCGCACGCCATGATGACAGACCACGACAATGTGATCTTCCGGATCTAATTCCTGATGGGCGCGCGCGGGAATATCTCCCATGGAAATCAGCTTTACGCCTTCCATATGCGCCGTCTCGAATTCCCAGGGCTCACGGACGTCGAGCAGCGTGAACACTTCCCTGTTCTCGATCTTCGTTTTCACTTCTTCGACAGTGATCTCGTAATCCATCGTTCGGCCTATCTTTCCGTCCATCGGGGAGATCGTTTTTCCATGAAGGCGCGGATTCCCTCCTGCGCGTCGGACGTTTTCATCAGTTCTTCGAAATAAATCTTTTCCGCGCGTGCCAGCCCCTTGTCGAAATGCATCGCATCCCACGCGTAGACAGCTTTCTTGGTAATAGACAGCGCGGCCGGGCTTAGCTCTTGCAAATGGGTCACACATTCATTCACTGCTTCATCCAGTTTTTCGCCAGGCACCGAGTGATTCGCCAATCCCATCTCTGCCGCATCGCAACCGCTTATCGTGCGTCCCGTCAGAATCAATTCCGCGGCGCGCTTCTGTCCGATCAGCGCCGCTAACGCTGCACACGCTACCGGCGGATAACAACCCAGCTTGATCTCGGGAAATCCCCACTGCGCCGAGTCGGCGGTATAGACGATATCGCAACCCATCGCCAGCTCTGCACCGCCACCGAGGCAATGGCCGTGTACCGCGGCAACTATGACTTTTCTGCTGGCAACCAACGCTCGAATCACAGCGTGGAATTTGCCCAGCATCTCTTCGACTTTATCGGGTGTGTGCGCCGCCACGTCCACGCCCGCCGAGAACGCTTTGTCTTCGCCGCTAAGCACAATAATGGAAATATCGGAGCGAGCTTCGACTTCGGCGAGGGTCCGCGCCAATTCTTCCATCATCGGAATGTCAATGACATTCAGCGGAGAATGACGCAGGGCGATCCTCGTGACGGGAGTGGCGATCTCTATCGATAGCCGGTCGCCCCTGGATTCGACTAAAGTCGTCATCGTACTTCCACATTACTTCAAACGCACGAACCGTTCGTATTACAGATTGATCGCAGATTTTCTCACTTCGCCGATGCTGGCTAACGGATCACGGGCGCCAGTCTTTTCGGCAATCCACTTTTTTTCCGTCTCGATGATATCGAGCAGCAGTTTTCTGTCCGCCGGACCCGGCATGTATTCCTTCAAATGCTCGTCGTAGTAGCGGTCGTCGATGGGTTCGCCGGTTTGCGCATGGAATTTCTGGCCGGCCCAGCGTCCGATGAAGCGGTTGAACTTGATATCCGGCGCGTAGAGCTTGGGTTCGCCCGCTTTGAGCGAGTTGTTAAAACGCTCGATCAGGCCTGCCACTTCGTCTCGATAAAGATTGCGATTGTAATCGTTCAGGTCGTCGAGGTCGGGAGCTTTGTCATTCTTTGGCTCATCGTAACGGCCCTTCACGCCCCATACATATGCCCAGTGCGCCGACGAAGAATGGTCGGTACCGAAAAGATCGTAAGAGCTGGAAATCCATTTGTTGAGATATTTCTGAATCAGCCAACCGGGAATCACGCCGGCTTCCACGATGCGACGCAGGCCGTCATTGCCCGTGCCCATGTGGAATGCTTCTTCGCGCAACATGTAGGACATCGATCGACCCAGGGGCGCGAAGGCGGAATACTTCAACATTTGCAGCTGGAATTTTCCGTCGCGATCCACGAAGTCGGTATAGGTGAAGAAATCCATCCAGTTGTCGACATCGACGTTGAATGCGCCCAGCAGACGCTTGTTTTCGAAGGCACGCCTTTCGAGCATCTTTTGCGCTTCCACTTTTCCGGAATAACCAAAATGATCGACGAGCAATGCGCACATCTGCCAGCCGTGGCGCATTTCTTCGATCATGACGCGCGTGATGGCGCGGCGATCCCAGTCGGTGGGAGCGTTCTCAAGCAGATTGCGTTGCTGCTCGACGCTGGCAAATTCGGTATCGCCCTGATAGACAATCATGTTCATCAGCGCGTCGCGCATCTGCTGTGTGGGAATCTGACGCAGGTTCTCCCACTTGCGGCGGCCTTTGTAGTGACCGAACTCGATGTCGTCGGTGTCGATGGCGCCGTAGAGCGTATCGAAGTGGAAGGCCTCAATGTCCCTGGTGTTGACGCCAATATCTCTGCGCCAGTCGTTGAACATGCCTTCCCAATCGCTGAAGGTTCCGATTTTTGCTACTTTGCCGGGCATGGATTTGTACTCCTAGCGTGCAATATCGCTCAATGCAAGCACTCAGCATTCGGCACTCAGCATTTAGCCATGAGTGGCCAATAGTGGCTGAATGCTGAGTATCGAATGCTGAATGCCACCGTGGTTCACTTTGCCTTGAAAACCGCAGGCCGCTTCTCCACGTACGCGGCCAAGCCTTCCTTCGCATCTTCGCTCTGAAAAAGAATTTGTTGATTCTCGCGCTCGACCGCCAGCGCCGACTCCATGGGAATTTCCCAACCGGTCTGCACCGCGCGCTTGATGCGTCCTACGGCCTTCGCAGCCTTGTTAGGCGGGCAGAATTGCTTCGCGTATTCCATGATGGCGTCCATGAATCCATCGCGCTCATAGATGTCGTTGATGATGCCGAGCTCCTGTGCTTCCTCGAACGAGAAGGTGTTGCCCGTGACCATCAGTTCAATCGCCTTGCTCTTTCCCACCAACCGCGAGAGGCGCTGCGTCCCGCCAGTACCGGGAAGCACGCCCAGATTTACTTCAGGCAGGCCGATCTTACCCGCATCTTTGCGCGCGATGCGAATATCGGCGGCCATGGCAATCTCGAGGCCTCCACCGACACAGTGGCCGTTGATGGCAGCAATCACCAGCTTGGGCGTGTGCTCCAGGCGCAGAAGCATTTCGTTGGCATGCAGGCAGAAGTAATATTTGAAAGTGGGATCGACACTCGACAGCATTTTGATGTTCGCGCCAGCGGAGAAAAACTTATCGCCGGCACCCGTCAGCAGAATGACGTAGACGTCATTCTCCATGCGTGCGCGCAGGATGGCTTCGTCGAGCTGGCGGTTCATCTCGTAGGTGTAAGTGTTGGCCGGCGGATCGCACATTTCGATCACAGCAACACCGCCGTCGCTGCGGTAATTAACAAGCTGCTTGGTGGTTTCGTTGGTTGCCGGCTGCATCGTGGTCGCCATTTGTAACTCCTTATAGATTCATAATCTCTTGCTTTTGTAGCCAATCATATTCTTCGTTTTGCAAGCTTGCCGCGTCTTAATCCGTCGCCTATTTGCGGCTCTTCGTTCCGCTTAAAACTCCACGCAGGAAAATATCTCCCATCTCGCGCGCAAGTTGTTCCGCATCCGCATCGGTGCGTGGATTGTGCCATGTGTAAATCCAGTTCATCATGCCGAACAGGCTGAGCACGGCAATGCGGGTGGAAACCTGCAATCCGCGTTCGCGTTTTAGTTCATCGAGCAGGCTGATGCAAATGCGGTAGTACTCGCGCTTAATCGCAGCCACTTCCGTGGCGAATCCATTCTTCAGCACTTCTGACTCATGCGACAGAACCTTCATGGCGGCCTGGTTGGCCAAGAAATATTCCAAGTGATTGAGAATGAAAATGCGGATTCGCTGCTCCGAATCGTTTATGCCAGCCAGGCGCGATTTTAAATGTTGCAGGATCGTGGAGAATGTGTGCTTTTGAATAAGGAAGAGCAGGCGCTCTTTGGATTCGAAGTAGTAATAGAGGCCAGCCAGCGACATTCCGCTGGCGCGCGAAAGATCGCGCATGGAAGCGCCTTCGTATCCTTTTTTGCAGAAGACATCAGTCGCGTGCGCCAGAATTTCGGCCAGGCGGCGGTCGTAGCGGCTTACGGGAATGGAGGCTGCGCGATGCCGCCGGACAGAAATGCGCGCTGGTGTCGTGAGGGTAGCCATGAATCAACGCAGATTCATCATTCGAACGTTCGTTCGAATAAAGTATACGCTGAACCCGGAACGGTCACAAGCGCTTATGGGACCTCAATTGCGAATATCCGCGAGCAAGCGCTCGATCTCATCTTTCATCGCGCCTGTAACCGGCAGCAGCGGCAAGCGAGCAGAGCCGCCGAAGTAGCCGTTGAAATCCATTCCGTGCTTCAGGCCGGAGATGCCCAGTTCACCCACGATTCGCCGCGATGCCGCGGCGATCCGCTCCTGCTTCAGCCGAGCCAATTCGGTATCGCCTTCTTTCCATGCGGCATAAATCTCATAGCAGGCAGTGGGGGCCGCGCAGGCGAAGGCAAGAATGGCGCCGACCGCACCGGCTTCCAGAGAAGCGTGAAGCTTGTCGGCTGCTCCTACCATCACTTGAAATCCCGCTTCTTTCTGGCGAGTTTTCATCGTGCCGACAACGGTCACTGCTGACGATGAAGGCTTCTCCCTGGGAGACTCTCCGGTCAAAGCTCCCACCGAAACCAGACTGCCGCCTTCCCCGTGTGTATTGGAGGCCGCAGATGCGATCATGCGCGGCGTAACAGCATCGAAGGTTTCCGTCACCGTTACCTTGCGTTGGATATGCCGCGTACCTTCCACCATCTTGCGAACTTTCTCTACATCGCCGCTCGATTCCTTGATCCCAATCAAGTTGGGATGCTCGGCGAGTTCGATCACCACTTCGGCGGAGATGTCATAGCCAGTTGCCTGCGGAAAGTTGTAGATCATCACCGGCAGCGGTGAATGGTCGGCAACGGTGCGGTAGAAAGCCAGGATATTAGCCGGATGCATCTGCCGTTTGTAGTAGTGTGGCGTGCGCACCATAGCAACGTCGTAGCCAAGATCGGCGGCGTATTCGGTGAGACGAAGCGTCGCGATTGCCGACTCGCAACCGGTGCCCGCAATGAGCACCTTGTTCGGCACCGTCGCTTCGCGCGTGGATTTCAATACATCTCGCTGCTCTTGATCCGAAAGCATGACGGCCTCGCCTGTTGATCCGAGAACGACGATTCCCGCCATAGGCGTGCGCGAATAACGCTCGACATTGTGTTCGAGCTTTTTGTAGTAGACGTTGCCGTCGGGATAAAACGGGGTGGTGATGGGAGGGAAAATTCCTTGAAGTAGCATAGCGAGACCTTATGTTCTAGTGCACTTTCAGCGTATCACTTCTTCGGCGGGTACAGCAGCGGAATAGCCTCGCGCTTGTTGCGGTGGTAGACGCGAAAATCGGAGTCCACCGTGATAATTGTATGCTTTGGATGTAATTCGCTCATGCGGATTAGGCAGAGGTCGGCGAGATCGGGATGGCGATCAGCGTAGCGGACGCGAGATCATAAGATGCTCCTGATGGCCAGTCAGATCGAATGCCGGACGACCTTGCCCACTGGCAGGCGAATTGTGAGTGTATTACTCATTTGCCCATGTTGTAACACAGACCTGAGTCTTAGCGCCTTGCAAAACGCCCCGCGTGTAACTGCTGCAACGCCCGAATATTCACTTCCCCGCGCTGCAGTGCAGCAATGCCTTCCGCAGCGGCCCGGGCAGCTGAAAGCGTAGTGATCGTGGGAATGCGCGCCGTTACAGCGGCGCGGCGAATGGCTTTTTCGTCGAACCAGGGTTCGGGGCCAGTAGGCGTGTTGATGATGAGATGAATGCGCTGGCCCTTGATCAGATCGACGACATTGGGGCGGCCTTCTTTCACTTTGTAGACGCGCTCGACTTTCATGCCGGCGGCCTCGATTGCGTCGGCCGTGCCGGAGGTCGCGACCAGCTTGAAACCCATATCGACAAATTTGCGCGCGACTTCGGCGGCGTGACGCTTGTCGTGGTCTGTAACGCTGATGAAGATTGTGCCCTGTGTTGGCAGTTTTTGTCCGGCGGCCAGTTGCGCCTTGCCAAACGCTTCACCGAAGCTGTCGCCTACGCCCATCACCTCGCCGGTGGACTTCATCTCCGGGCCAAGCACAGTGTCGACGCCGGGGAATTTGTTCCATGGAAATACCGGAGACTTTACGTAATAGCAGCTTCCGGTGTCGAGGTCGGTGCCGCGCTCGATGTTTTCCGGCAGGAATTCGCGCAACTTGCGGCCGGTCATCAGGCGGGCCGCGATTTTCGCCAGAGGCACTCCGGTGGCTTTGGAAACGTAGGGCACGGTACGCGAGGCGCGGGGGTTCACCTCCAGAACGTAAACTTTTCCGCCCCGCTCACCATTCTCCGATCCGCCGTTGCCGCGCGGGATGGCGAACTGAATGTTCATCAGGCCGACAACTTTGAGCGCACGCGCCAACTTGAAAGTGTAGTCGCGCATTCGATCCATGAGCGGTTGCGGAATATCGACCGCGGGTAATACGCAGGAAGAATCGCCGGAGTGAATGCCGGCTTCTTCAATGTGCTGCATGATTCCGCCGATGACCACGTCTTCGCCATCAGAGAGCGCATCGACATCGACCTCAATCGCGTCTTCGAGGAAGTGATCGATCAGCACCGGGCGGTCATGCGAGTACTCGACCGCCTCTTTCATATACCGCACCACCGATTCTTCGTCGTAGGCGATGACCATGGCGCGTCCACCTAACACGTAGGAGGGACGCACGACTACTGGATAGCCCACACGTTTTGCGCCTTCGACGGCTTCTTCGAGCGAAGTTGCCATCATCCCGGCGGCCTGCGGAATTTGCAGCTCTTCAAGCAGCTTGTTGAAGTGCTTACGGTCTTCGGCAAGATCGATCGACTCGGGCGATGTGCCGATGATGTTTACGCCGGCTGCTTTTAGAGGTAACGCCAGGTTCAGCGGCGTCTGTCCGCCGAACTGCACGATTACGCCGCAAGGCGCACCCTTCGAAGTTTCATGCTGATAGATTGCCCAAACGTCTTCAAACGTGAGTGGCTCGAAATAGAGACGGTCGCTGGTGTCGTAGTCGGTGGAGACGGTTTCAGGATTGCAGTTGATCATGATCGTCTCGTAACCGTCTTCGTGCAGCGCGAACGAAGCGTGGCAGCAGCAATAATCGAACTCGATTCCCTGCCCGATGCGATTGGGTCCGCTGCCAAGGATGATGATCTTCTTTTTGTCGGTCGGCGTGGCCTCATCTTCGTCCTCGTAAGTGGAGTAAAGATATGGCGTGAAGCTTTCGAATTCCGCCGCGCACGTGTCAACGCGCTTATAGACGGGCAAGATTCCGTGTTTTTTGCGGAAATAGCGAACTTTTTCCTGCCCCTCAAGGCGCCACACACTGGCGAGCCGCCCGTCGGAGAAGCCCATGCGCTTGGCTTCGCGTACGACCTCGCCGGGGACGGATTCCATAGGATGCTTCTCCAGTTCGAGTTGCATGTCGTTAATTTCTTTGAGCTGGTAGAGGAACCACGGGTCCATCGAGGTCATCTTTGCGATCTGCTTGACGGTATGGCCCTGGCGCAAAGCGTATTGCACGTAGGCTAGGCGCTCAGGATGCGGCGTAACCAGACGCTGCGTGAGAATCTTCGGCTCGAGTTTTCCACCGCCGACGCGCTTGCCGGTATCGAGCGAGCGAATGCCCTTCATCAGTGCTTCTTTGAAAGTGCGGCCGATGGCCATTACTTCGCCCACCGACTTCATCTGCACACCGAGGTTCTCGTCAGCGCCGGGAAATTTCTCGAACTGCCACTTAGGAATTTTTACGACCACGTAATCGAGCGTCGGCTCGAAACACGCGGGAGTTTTGCGAGTGATGTCGTTGGGAATTTCGTCGAGCGTATAACCGACGGCGAGTTTCGCGGCGATTTTGGCGATTGGGAAACCTGTGGCCTTCGATGCCAGCGCCGACGAGCGCGAGACGCGCGGGTTCATCTCGATCACCACCATGCGCCCGGTTTCGGGATTGATGCCGAATTGAATGTTCGATCCGCCGGTATCGACGCCGATTTCGCGAATGACCGCGATCGAAGCGTCGCGCATGGCTTGGTATTCGCGGTCGGTAAGGGTTTGCGCCGGAGCGACCGTGATGGAGTCGCCGGTGTGTACGCCCATGGGATCGAAGTTCTCGATCGAGCAAATGATGATGACGTTGTCCTTCGTGTCGCGCATCACCTCGAGTTCGAATTCTTTCCATCCAAGAACCGACTCTTCGATCAGCGCCTCGTGCACCGGAGACATGTCGAGTCCGCGGGTAAGGACCTCGACCAATTCTTCGCGATTGAAGGCGATGCCACCGCCGGTGCCACCGAGCGTGAACGATGGACGAATGATGACCGGGAAGCCGATTTTGCCGGCGAATTCGAGGCCGTCTTTGGTGCTATTCACCAGCGCCGACTTGGGCACATCGAGGCCGATCTTCTGCATCGCATCTTTGAAGAAGAGGCGATCTTCCGCCTTTTTAATGGCCGCTACATTCGCGCCAATCAAAATGGCGTTATATTTTTCCAAAACGCCGCCGTCGGAAAGTTCAATCGCCAGGTTGAGCGCAGTCTGTCCGCCAACCGTCGGCAACACGGCGAAACCCGCGCTGGGCGAGAGTTCGCGCTCCTGGCGAATGATCTCTTCCAGGTATTCGAGAGTCAGCGGCTCGATGTAGGTGCGGTCGGCAATCTCCGGGTCGGTCATGATGGTGGCCGGGTTCGAGTTGGCCAGCACCACTTGATAGCCTTCGGACTTGAGCGCCTTGCAGGCCTGCGTACCGGAGTAGTCGAACTCGGCCGACTGGCCGATGACGATGGGGCCGGAGCCGAGGATCAGGATTTTTTGTATGTCAGTGCGTTTGGGCATTAAGCTTTTTTCTGTGATCGTCGGACCATAAGTTGAGCGGGGACATCGACAAGGTCAATCCGCGCTCCACGATAACAATCCTCGGACTTCATCAGCTTCTTGCGCTGAGAGGAAACTAGAGCACGGTTCTCTGCTTTAGTGACGCGGTGGTATCGGCCCCATTTTGTTCGAAAGCCGTCAAGAATCATCTTTCTATCCCACGGCGTTTCTTGATCTTTCAATAAATCTGCTCCAGCCTGCTTCCGAGGGTAGAAATGCTCTTTTGTTAGCTTGGCAAACTGTTTTGGATCTTGGCCGCATAGTTCAAGAGCCTTGGCTGTCATCTTCCCCGAGAAAAGTCCCTCACACTCCGGGAGATACCAAATTGCAGCTCCAATGATTGTTTCAAGCAATTCCTTCTGCGTCTGCGTGGCCCGCGGATACAGCACTCGCAATGCCTTTACTATGTCGGCCAATATCTCGCATCGCTGGCCGAGCTTTTCGTCACGCGATAGTTTTTCGATTTCCGCGCTCACCCTTTCCACTCCTCCATCATCTTCACGAAATCCTTGAACAGGTAATGCGAATCATGCGGCCCCGGCGCGGCCTCCGGGTGATACTGCACGCTGAACAGCGGCAGGTTCCGATGCCGCAAGCCTTCCAAAGTCTGGTCATTCAAGTCGATGTGCGTAAACTCGACTTCGCTCATGGGCAGTGAATCTGGATCAACCGCAAAATTGTGATTGTGCGCGGTGATTTCGATCTTGCCGGTTTTCAACTGCTTCACCGGATGATTGCCGCCATGGTGGCCGAATTTCAGCTTGAATGTCTTCCCACCTAGCGCGATGCCGGTGAGTTGATGTCCAAGGCAAATGCCAAAGATCGGCTGACGTCCCATGAGGCGGCGGATGGAATCGACCGCATACGTGCAAGGCTCGGGATCCCCCGGGCCGTTTGACAGGAATACTCCGTCAGGTTTCAGCGCCATCACGTCTTCTGCCAGAGTCTGCGCTGGAACCACCGTCACCCGGCAGCCCTCGCCGCGCAACTTGCGCAGAATGTTTTGCTTGATGCCGAAATCATAAGCCACTACATGAAAGCGCGGCGGCTCGTCTTTTACGCCTACAACCGCCACAGGCTCGTGCGAGCGCTCGCCAACTTCCCACACGTACGAGCGCTTGGTGCTCACTTCTTTCGCCAGGTCGGTGCCATCCATCTTCGGAATCGATCGGGCTTTTGCCACCAGTTTGTCGGTATCCGTTTCAATGGTTGAAACCACGCCGCGCATTACGCCATGGTCGCGCAGATGCCGCACCAGACAACGCGTGTCGATATCCGAAAGCACCGGCACCTTGAATTGCTCAAGATATTCTTCGGCAACCTGCTGGGAGCGCCAGTTCGAGCTGACCTTGGAAAACTCGCGCACGATCAGGCCTTCGATCCACGGACGGGTGGCTTCGTTATCTTCCTGGTTGGTGCCGTAATTGCCGATCTGGGGGTTGGTCAGGACAACAATCTGGCCTGAGTAGGAGGGATCGGTGAAAATTTCCTGGTATCCGGTGATGGAAGTATTAAAAACGACTTCGCCGTAGCATTCGCCTTTTGCGCCGTAGCCTTTGCCGCGGAAGATTTTGCCATCTTCCAGCGCAAGGATTGCTTGCATTCTCGCTCCAAGGGAGTGGATTTTAGAGATTTTATCAGGGATTGCCGCACGGGCCAAGCACAGAACTGCGGTTGATGTGGAAATCGTGCAGCGAAATTAGGACGTATTCAGAAAAACGATTGGTCCTATCGAACTCGCCCCAACTTATCCATCGGCCAGTAGCCAAACACGGCTTTGCCATAGATGTAGCTCTGGTTCACCGAACCGAAATCGCGGCTATCGTTCGACATGGAACGGTGATCTCCCAGAACGAGGTAGCAATTCGGAGGAACAACGGTTTCAGGATATGAGCGCGAGTCTGCATAAGCAGGGGGAACATAGTCTTCATCCAGCGCTTCGCCGTTCACGTAGACTTGGCCGCTGTCGATGCGGATGCGATCGCCGGCTACTCCAATCACGCGCTTAATGTAGCTCTTGGAAGGATCGCGCGGATAGCGGAAAACAACGATGTCTCCGCGAGAAATCGGCTCCAGGCGATAGACGAACTTGTTGACGAAGATGCGCTCCTGGTCTTCAAGCGACGGCATCATGCTGGTGCCTTCGACTTTTACCGGCTGATAGATAAATACGATGATGAAGGCTGAGATTGCCAAGGAGAGAATCAGATCGCGCAGCCAGACACCAAGAACTGGGCGTAGCCGCGCACTGGCATCCGCCAGCGGTTGGGCCGGTTTGGTATTCCCCTTTGCGTTTTGCGACTCCGGGCTCTGCGACTCTGCCATGCGATCCCTTATTGTATACAGATCGAGCGTGGCTGGAAGTTCGTTGTATGCCGGGGTTGTGCCAATCTGCGCCTTTCCTCTAATTCTGGAAATCAGGGTAAAATAGTTGAGCCAAGGAGTTTGGTTATGATATCGACCCGTAAATCTGGCAGTAAGCTTCTTCATCGCGCACTCACGCTGGTCCTGCTTTCATTGACGACTTTGACCATGACTTCTCTTTGGGCCTCGCCTCAGGATGAGGAAGGAACCGGCATTCCCGCCTATAACGCCGGGCCGCCCGCGAAAGGGGCCAAACTGCCGGCCATCCTGACCACAGACCAATTGTGGGGGGCGGATGCGCAATATCGCTACCAGACCCATGCTTACGAGCTTGCAGCGAAGATTCCGGTCGTACTACACCAGCAGCCTTGCTACTGCTTTTGCGACCGCATCGGCCACAACAGCCTACACAGCTGCTTTGAAGGCACGCATGGGGCGCGCTGCTCCACTTGCCTGAAGGAGCTTTACTACTCTTATCAGCAGAACAAAGCGGGCAAAACGGCAACCCAGATTCGCGCCGGCATTATGAAAGGCGAATATAAGCAGATTGACCTGGAATCGGCCGTGGCGATGAACTAGCGCGGAGTCGTGGGAGCAGTACTGAAAAATCATTCTGGCGAGGCCATCCACAAACTGGTCTCTCGGTACCGGCAACCAGGTACTCGGTACTGCTTCTATCAATTGCCCAATCCCTGCCCTTTGAGTGATACTTAAGAATCAACAAGCAAGGAGTTTCAATTACGCGGAGCACAGGAAAAATTCTTCACATGGCTCAGAAGACTGCCCCGAAAAAAGCATCCATTGCGGACGATCCTCACGCTTCTCAAGCCCTGCAGAACTACGAGGCGGGGTTGCGCGCGCTGCAAGAGCGCAAATTTGAGAAAGCCAAACCTCTCTTTCAAAAAGTGCTTGCCGGCAGCAGCAAGGAACTGATCGACCGCGCCGCCGTTCATCTCAGCACCTGCACCCAGCATCTGGAACGCTCGACGACCACGCAGTTCAAGACGGTCGAAGAGCACTTTGACTACGCTGTGTCTCTGATGAACGTGGGGGATTACGTGACGGCGCGGGAGCACATTGAAAAACTGGTGAAGCAGTCGCCGAAGACCGATTTCGTCATCTACGGCTTGGCTGCGCTCGATTGCCTTACCGGCCACGTGGAAGATTCGCTCAAGCATCTGGATGAGGCTCTGCACCTGAACACCAGTTTGCGCTTCCAGGCGCGAAACGACTCGGATTTCCATAATCTCGCGGAAGATCCGCGCTTTACCGAGTTGTTGTATCCCGATCCGGGAGCCGATCTTTCTTCGACCGAAGAATCTTTCCGCGACGACGAAACGTACTAGCACACGGGCTTTACTCGATGGATACCAGAACCACAGATAGTTTGTCCGTCGAGAAAGCAGCGGGTGAACGCGGATTGTGCGTGGTCGCCATCGGCGGCGGCACCGGCCTCTCTACCCTACTCAAGGGACTCAAGCGCTTCGCGCTGACTCCGCAGGAGCTGCTTGCGGCAAAACCCGGGACGCCTGTCATCCGGGATCTTTGTGCGGTTGTCACCGTCAGTGATGACGGCGGCTCCAGCGGGCGGTTGCGCAAAGAACTCAACATGCTTCCTCCGGGCGATATTCGTAACTGCATCGTCGCCCTCAGCGAAGATGAGGCTTTGCTCTCGCAGCTTTTCCGGCATCGCTTTGACAAGGGTTCTGGTCTCGAAGGCCACAGCTTTGGAAATTTATTTCTCGCCGCTCTCACTTCCATTACGAATGATTTTTCGGAAGCGGTCCGGCTTTCCTCGGAAATTCTGGTCACGCGCGGACATATTCATCCGGCGACTACTTCGAATATCGAATTGGAAGCTCTGATGGAAGATGGCACGCGGGTGCGCGGCGAAACTAAAATCACCGCCAGCAAAGTTCGTATCAAAGAACTATTTCTCGTGCCAGCGGATGTCGATCCTTTACCGCAAACGCTCGATGCCATCGCACGCGCCGATATCATCAGCATCGGCCCCGGTTCGCTCTTTACCAGCCTTATTCCGAATTTACTGGTGCATGGGATTGCCGAGGCTATCGTCAACTCTCCGGCAATCAAGGTTTACATTTGTAATCTGATGACGCAGGCGAATGAGAGTCTCGGCCTCTCGGCTGCCGATCACATTCGTGCGTTAAACCAGCACGCGGGCCTGCAATTGTTCGACTATGCGCTGATCAACCGCACTCCGGTTTCCGATGAACTTAAAGCAAAATATGCGCTCGAAGGCGCGTGCCAGATTGTGGCCGATCTGGATGCCATTGAAGCGCTGGGCGTGATACCGGTCCTGGGCGATTACCTCGAAGAAGCGGGCGTGGCGCGCCACAACACGGCCCGCGTAGCCAGCGATCTGATGCAGCTAGGGTCGCAGCCGGAAAGTGGCAAGCGCAAGGCACATTCTGCGGTTAAGCGGTGAAGCGGTTAAATCGTAGATATGCGTTTCGCTTTCCCTCGTTTTTTCCGGCGAACAGCTAGAATGTCCTATATGAAGCGAATACCGATACTGTTAGGCAGAGCAATATCGAAGCAACGTAGCGCACTCGCGTGTGCGTTGCTGATTTTTGCGCTGATCGCTGTTGCCACCGCGCAGAAGGACACTGACGATGAGCCCACCGCGGTCCTGAGCTTTCTCGTGCTTAAAGACGACAACGGCAAGCCTATACGGAACGCGGCTGTGATCATGCATCCGGTAAGCGCGCAGGGAAAACAGGGCAGGGGTGACCTTGAACTGAAAACCGATGGCGACGGCAAAGCCAGCTTTGACGGCGTTCCTTACGGGAAAGTGCGCGTGCAGGTACTGGCTTCGGGCTTCCAAACTTTCGGTGACGACTACGATGTAACCAAAGCCAAGCTGGATTTGACGATCAAGCTAAAACGTCCGCAAGGGCAATATTCGTTGTACGAAAGCCATCCGCAGGATAAACCGGCTCCTCCGCCGGCCGATCCCAACAGCAAGCCACAGTAGCTAGTTATTTTTGATTGATCTGGTCTGGAGTTGATCCGCTCTGGATGTTGGATCGGCAAGCCGGGTAGAATCGTCCGATGAACTACCTTCTCAAGACCGAACCCTCCGTCTATTCCTTTGCCGACCTGCAACGCGACCAAACTACCATCTGGGATGGCGTCACCAATCCGGTTGCGCTGAAGAACATGCGTGGCATAAAGCCGGGAGACAAGCTGGTGATCTACCATACCGGAGACGAGAAGAGCGCCGTCGGCACGGCCACTGCCGTGTCGTTAGGTTCGAGCGAAGACAAAGATCCGCAACTGAAGATCAAGGCCGGCAAGCCCATCGCCAAGCCAGTGACGCTGGCCGAAATCAAGGCGCACAAGCTGTTTGCCGATTCTCCGCTGGTGCGGCAAGGGCGACTGAGCGTCGTCCCTTTGAACGACGCCCAGTACAAATTCGTCACCGGCGACTAACCAGTTTGCCCGGCGAGGTCCCCAAGGGCTGAAGCCCGCGTAGTTTGAGATTTAAGCGGCGTGGCTGAAGCCATGCCCTTTCAAACCCACTTCTATTGCGCTTTCGCGTCGCGGCTAATCAGCGCGTGATCCACGAAGAATCCGATCCCCACGGCCAGCGGAATCACGCCAAACGTGGCCGCGATCATGGCATCCGGCTCGACGCGTCCGATTAGGACAAACGTTACGATGTAGCCCACCGCTCCGGCCACCAGCAGAGTTCCCGAGCGCCGCGAACGCGCCGCTTCCGAGAGTTCGGGCGGCATGGGCACATCCACTCCCCGTGCTATTGCCGCCAGGCGTTCTTCGCTGCGCAGCTTACGTACCCGGAAAAACGTGTACATCGCCGCCATCGGAATCCCAAAAATCATTACTACGGCTGCCAGACCTACAAAGTTGCCGTCCATAAGCGCCTCCTCTATTTGTGGCGTTGGTTACATGCAGCGCCGTGTCAAAAATAGTTACGCAAGAGCATTGAAAAAGTTCCGGTTCTTTTTTACGGAAGGAGCAGCGCCTTGGGCGGGCCCGTTGACGTTCTCTTACAAAACTTTGCAAAACTATCGCATCTCTCTTGCAGCCTTACGCTTACACTGAAGATTCCAAGCCATACAGGAATGACCTTCGTGACCTATATGCAAACGAAATTGTGTTTTCGCTATTGCCGGCTCGGCCTGTTCGCTTGCGCAGTGGCTTTGCTGTTGAGTGCTCCTTCACGCGCGCAGGAAACGCAGGAAAAGATTGACGTCAACGATGTGAGCCGCAATTACACCGTGCATCTGCCCAAGGGCTACGATTCGCAACAGCATTATCCAGTGGTCATTCTTCTGCACGGCCAACATCAAGATGCCGACGATATAGCGCGGATCACGCATTTTAACCAGCTCGCGGACAAGAACGGCATCATCGCGGTCTATCCCAGTGCAGCGCAGGGACAATGGAATATTGGTGTACGGTCGGAGCAGACATCCAATGGCATGCAGCGGCGCGGCTATGGACGGCGTGGAGGATGGGGAGGATACCCCGGTGGTGGAGGAGGTGGCGGGGGCTATCCCGGCGGCGGACAGGGCGGGGAAAATCCGGAAGGAAACAGAAACCGGCAAGAACCACCGGATGACGTTGCATTTCTCAATCAAATGCTCGACCAGCTTCCGATGAAATACTCGGTGGACAGTCATCGCATTTATGCCACAGGATTGGGAGACGGCGGCTTTATGGCGGAACGTGTGGGATGCAATATGGCCGACCGCGTAGCCGCGATTGCAGCGGTGGGCGCAAATTATCCGAAAACCATGATCTGCCTGCCCTCGCGCCCGATTCCAGCGCTTTTTATCGATGGCACCGACGACCCGCTCGTTCCCTACAACGGCGGAACGTACAAGGCGAGGCACTTCCCTGTCCTTTCCGCGGAGGATAGCGCCAAGACATGGGCCAAGTTCGACCGCTGCGGAGAAAAGCCGACGCAGGATAAAATCGCGCCGCTGCAAAAAGGCGGCAAGGAAACCAAGACCTACACTTATAACTCTTGCCAGGGTGACGCGCAGGTTGTGCTCTACAGCGTGAAGGACGGCGGCAATACCTGGCCCGGAGGCGAGCAGTTTACCACCGAAAAAGAAGTGGGCAAGACCAGCGATGCGATTAACGCCAATGATACGATCTGGAACTTTCTCGGCAAACAGAAGCTGATTGGCGAAAACAAGTGAACCATGTAGAGACAGCCGCCTCGGCTGTCCAGCAAGCTTTCTTTTATGCGTTGTCTACTTCACCACCAGATCGCGCCAATAGGCATCCCCGGCCTCGTGATGTGAAATAAGAACGCGCTGGTAAAGCCTCACAACAACTTCTTGATTCGCATATTTCGATAGATCCAAGTTGATGTCTCGCCAATAGCGAGACGTCGGGGCACCCTCGATGAGCGTATCTAAGAGATTGTCGTCATTGACATAGACTTGCAGTTGCCAGGCGCGCCCGGAATCCGCTCCGGCTTTGAATTGCAAGGCTGGGTAATCTCCGAGTCGAATCGTCCTTCGCAAGACGGTTCCCCGTACTTCGTCTCTGGGGTAAGTGGCTAGCACGTCTCCATCCAGGTAAGTGATGCCGCGAATTCCTTGGATACCACCTCCCCCGCCGCCAAATCCGGCGCGCTCCAGCGTCCAATCGGGATTCCAATAGCGCATCAAGTCAGAAAGGTTGAATAGCTCGGCAGGCTGAGTTTTCGGCTCCTGGACCGGAATCTCCAACTCTTCCTTTTCGTCATGGACGCCATGAGCCACCAGAATTTCTTCTCCTAATTTCGCCGTTCGCTTCGCCAACTCGGAGATACTCTCGTCGACCGGCGGAGTCAGGCGGAGCGGCCCCATGGTTGGCCCTTTGATGCGATCTTGCAATTCCGATACAGCCTCGGCAGGCAAAGCCTTCGTGCCCCACATGGCTGCAACCACCGACGCCGAATTGGCGGCGTTGCAGTCCGCATCGGAAAAGTCTGCGGCGTGCGTGGCCAGTTGAAGAGTCTTCTGGAAGTCTCCGCCGCCGAACCACACGCTGGTGGCAACGAAACCACCGTTGACCACCGCATTATTCGTAGCCGGATATTCGATCCCCCAGCGCTCATCGACTGCACGGAAGATTTCACGCGGGCTACTACCGGCGTCCGCCATGGCAATGACCATGTCCAGGCATTTCCGGTAGGGCGAATCGGGATGAATCAGGCTTGCCGCTTTGCGCACCACCACGTGAGGGTCCTTCTCCGCAAAAGCAATGCTGATCATGCCCGAGACGAATACAGCGCCATCCGTGCCTTCGGCATAGCCATTAATGTGGCCGAGGCGGCGCGCCATCTCGGCCGCTACATCAGGCATACCCGGGGTAAGAGCGCCATAAACATCACTGCTGAATTGCGGGCCAATGGTCCACCACAGTTTGTTGTAGCGTGGGTGACCGGTGTCGGGAGGTTGAATACCGCGCTTGAGTAGAAGCAGTGTCTGTTCGCTCGATCCCCAGGAGCCGGCATTGTTCTCCAGCCACTGCTGGCCCAGTTGCTGCACAGTCAGCCCAATTCCGTATTTTTCGAAAGCCCGAATTGCGACCATTTCGTAGTAATAGTCGTCGTCTATCGGTGCGTAACCGGGGAGATGGCTCAGCGGCGTTTCCGGAACTGCTGAAGCCTGTTTGTGCTCGAAGCGAAGCCCCGTTAATTGTGCGATCATTTGCGCCATCCAGATGGCTTGTACTCGATCGAGGTATTCGGCACGAGAGAGCTTAAGCTCCCGCACCGGGGAGACTTTTTCACTGGGCGTTGAGGCAAGTGTCGAGGCAGGTCTTGAACATGACATGCAGAGCGTTGTAACGCAAACGCAGGTGAGTGCTTTCAGGGTATGCATTTTTCTACAAGGATAGCCGAACGACGGAGATATGTTCTTGCGAAGATGGATTGAGGTCGATCAGTCATTGTCGCTCTTGCGTCTCGGTGCCTTCAGCGAACCAACTGCCGAAGATCCCTCCGCAAAATTTTCCCTGAGGCCGTTTTGGGGATGGCCTCGACAAAATGCACTTGCCGCGGCTGCTTGTAGCGGGTAAGCCGTTCCCCGACAAATTCACACAATTCCTCTTCCATCTTTTTACAACTCACGAATCCGTCGTGCAACGCAACAAACGCCACGGGAATTTCTCCCGCAGTGTCATCGGGACGCCCGACTACGCCGCATTCGCGCACCGCGGGATGTTCGAGCAATACGGCTTCCACTTCGGCTGGGGCTACTGAGAATCCCTTGTACTTGATCATCTCTTTGCGGCGGTCGACGACGCGGTAGAAACCTTCGCTGTCGCGCGTGACAATGTCGCCCGACCAGTACCATCCATCGCGCAGAACGGCTGTTGTGGCTTCCGGCTGCTTCCAATAACCTTTCATGAACTGTGGCCCGCGCATCACAAGCTCTCCGGGCGCGCCAGTCGCGGCTTCTGCCGCGCTTGCGGATGTCGCCAATTCCGATTCGATGACGCGGCACTCGGTCTGCGCCACAGGATGTCCGATGGAATCTGGGTGATAGAGCTGCGGTTCGAGATAACCCATGTGCGTCACGGGAGAAGCCTCCGTCATGCCATAGCCTTGCCGGATTGGAATGCCCGTGGCCGAAGTGAAACGGCGGGCTAGATCGGGAGCCAACGGCGCTGCTCCGCACTTCACCCATTGGACTTTGTGATCTTTTGGAAACTGTCCAGCCTCCGCAGCGGCGCAGATAGCATTCATGGCTGGAGGAACCAATGCCATCATGCTGATCGATTCTTCGATCATCAATGATGAAAGCTGCTCCAGATTAAAGCGTGGCATCAGAACAAGCGTGGTTCCCGCAATCAGAGCGGGATTCAGCAGCACGTTGAGGCCATAGATGTGATACAGCGGCAGAAAGCAGAGAACGTTGTCGGCGGAGTCCAGGCGCATTGCGTCCGGTCCCAGGAGTTGATAGACGTTGGCAACGAGGTTGTGATGCGAGAGCATCACTCCCTTGGGCAGGCCCGTGGTCCCGCTCGAATACGGGAGCGCGGCCAGCATCTCGGTGGATGACTGGCTCACAATCGGGAGAGCTGCGGTCGACGACTTTAGCAGTTCGTTGAACGATTCCGTTCCTGCTGCCGGTTGCCGCGTGCAAAATACTCGACGCAGATTGAGCAGGCGCAGATCGATGCCTTCGATGTTGGGACCGTCGGTAATCAGGAAGACAGCGCCGGAGTCTTCCAGTTGATAACGCACTTCGCGTTCGCGATAGGTTGGATTCAATAGCGTGGGAATCGCGCCGACCAATGTGGCCGCGTGATAGGCGGTACAAAATTCCCACGAATTCGGCAGAAAAATTGCAATGACTTCGCCGGGCTTCACTCCGGCGGCAACGAACCCGCGCGCCAGCCTTTCGACAATTTCTGCGTACTCTGTATATGTCAGGCGACGGCCGCACGACGTATCCAAGATAGCGTTTTTTTTTGCATAATTCCGGCAGGCGGCAAGAATCGCATCATGGACAAAAATATTGGCTGGATCAGCGTAGAGTTCGGTGCGCAACATGGCCGGGTGCGATTGTAGCGGATAAAGAGAGAGAAGGAATCAGATGCTTCCGGCAGTTTCTAGCTCACTAACTTGCGCAGAAACTCGCGTTCGTCCATGCGGTACTTGAAAGCTTTGCGTCCATCGATAAAGACGACGGGCACCTCGTCGTTAAATTGGCGGCGAAGTTCGTTGTCGCTATCCACATCCACTTCCCGCCAGGTAAATCCGCCGCGACGCGAAAGCTTGGTGAGGCTCTCCTTTACCACTTCACAAAGATGACAGCCTTTACGCGAGTAAACCACGACCTGGGGAGACTCCTGCACGCGTGGATTGTACCGTTGCAATGGTCCCCTCTGGCAAGAAAAAAGGACATTCGGGCACCGGGAGGGAGAACGATTCCCGGTTGGGGAGTAAAATCCGGAAGTGGATAAAGACGAATACAAACCTTTGCGCGGCAAGGCGTGCCTGATTACTGGCGCCGCGCGCCGCCTAGGACGCGCTTCGGCACTGGCTCTGGCGCATGCGGGAGCCGATGTTGCCATCACCTTTCGCAACTCTGCTCGGGAAGCACAACAAACGGTTGTCGACCTCTCAAGTCTCGGCGTCCGTGCTTTCGCTTTGCGTTGCGACATTACCGATGAAGCCAGCGTGAAATCGATGATGCAGGAAGCCGGCCGGGAATTGGGCAGGATCGACATTTTGGTTAACAACGCCGCTAACTATGAAACCGCCGAATTCGAGCGCCTGACCGTACAGCAGTGGGATGCGATCTTTGCTTCAAACACGCGCGGGCCGTTCCTGGTATCGCGGGAAGCCTTGAAGTGGATGCGACGGAAGCGTCCCGGATCGAAGCAGTCGAAAGTGGAAGCGAAGATCATCAATATGGGGTCGCTTGGCGGATTGCGCCCGTGGGCGACGCATGCGCATTACTGCTCATCCAAAGCCGCGCTGCACATGCTCACCAAGGTGATGGCAAAAGCCCTTGCGCCGGAAATTGCCGTCAATGCGGTCGCGCCGGGCATGATAGACCTCGGAGAAAAATCGGCAGCGGCGTTCATGCGCCGCATGGCCAAGCAAACTCCCATGCAACGTAATGGACGGGATGACGAGATCGCCGCTGCGGTCCTTTTCTTCGCGACCGCGCCGCAGTTCATCACCGGACAGATTCTTGCCGTGGATGGCGGGATCGGTCTTTAGCTTATTGAATCAAAAGTTTCTCGAATCAAGCTTCTGCTGAAGTAGGATCGATCATTCGCTTCACTTCCGAAACGTGGTTCGCGGGGAAGCCGCCTTGTTTGGCATGTTCCCGCACCATTTCTTCATTGGGGGCGATGTAAACGCAATAGATTTTATCTTGCGTAACGTAGCTTTCGACCCATTGAATCTGTGGGCCAAGATTCTTCAGCACGCTACAGGATTTTTGCGAAATTCCAAGAATCTGCTCCTGAGTTAAATTCCCGGCCCCGGGAATCTCCCGCTCGATCACGTATTTCGGCATTCTTCCCTCCCTGTGATAACGGCAACTTCGAGTGGCAACGGCTTGCCGCAAGATTCTATTCGGTGAGGAGAGAAATAGCCATGTGGAACCCGGATTCTCTCTTCGTGAACGTTTGGCGCTCGGGTTATAGTGGGGCGAATGAAGAAATCCAGGATCGAACCCTCTTCCAGAACTTCCGTCTCCGCGCCCCGTGTTGCTATTGCCATTATGGCCGCCGGCAAAGGTACGCGGCTTAAGTCACAACTGCCGAAGGTGCTGCATGAGGTGGGCGGCAAGCCGCTGCTCGCGCATGTTATCGCCGCGGCTATGTGCGTTGTCCCGCCCGCCGATATTTTTGCCATCATCGGCCATGAAGCGGATCGTGTCCGCGCCGCTGTTGCCGACACGGGAATTCATTTTGTATTGCAGTCTGAGCAGCGCGGTACCGGCCATGCGCTAATGGTCGCGTCTGAAGCGCTGGCTGGCTATGACCACGTGATCGTTCTCTCTGGCGACGCTCCGCAGATCGCGCCGCAGACTATCGCCCGCCTG
This sequence comes from Candidatus Aquilonibacter sp., assembly GCA_035486715.1. GTDB lineage: Bacteria > Acidobacteriota > Terriglobia > Terriglobales > Acidobacteriaceae > Sulfotelmatobacter. The sequence continues at coordinate 63,944 of DATHMV010000060.1, read as the reverse complement.
CTGAACTTTCATCTCGATGAGCAGGCCGCCATGACCTTGCTCAGCGCCGATCTCGACGTGCCGACCGGCTACGGCCGCGTGTTGCGGAAAAATCCTCGCAGCGCCGAAGTTCGAGCTGTCGTCGAAGAAAAATCGGCGAGCGCGGCGCAGAAGAAGATTCACGAAATCAATGCCGGCTTCTACACGTTTGCTGTGCCGCAGTTATTCTCCAACATCGAGAAGCTTTCTACTTCGAATCCGCACGCGGAGTACTACCTCACCGATATGGCTGAGGTCTTGCGCAAGGGCGATGAGCGCGTCGTCGCCTGGAAAACCAAGAATCCGATTGAGATTCTTGGCGCAAACACGCGCGCCGAGCTTTCGTTCATCGACCGTCAGATGCGCATGCGCAAGTGCGAACAGCTCATGTCGGACGGAGTGACCATTTTCTATCCCGACACTTGCGTCATCGATAACGATGTTGAGATTGCGGCCGACACCGTGCTCGAACCATTTGTGCAGATTCTCGGGCGCACGCGGATCGGCGCTGGTTGCCGCATCCGCTCGTATTCGGTGATTCAGAATTCAGAGATTGCCGACGGCGTTCTGGTTCGTGCCGGTTGCATCCTCGATGAAGCCCGTGTGAGCGCTAACGCAATTCTTGGCCCTTATTCTCATCTGCGCCCCGGTAGCGATATTGGCGAGAGCGCACATGTCGGCAATTTTGTCGAAACTAAGAAAATCAAACTGGGCAAGGGATCGAAAGCCAACCACCTGACTTATTTGGGCGATGCGGAGATCGGCGCAGGGGTCAACATAGGAGCGGGGACGATTACCTGCAATTACGACGGCGTTCACAAACATACGACTGTTATCGAAGATGGTGTTTTCATTGGCAGTGATAGCACGTTGGTTGCCCCGGTTCGGGTAGGCAAAGGGGCTTACGTTGCCGCCGCGTCCTGCATCACCGAAAACGTTCCCGAAGATGCGCTCGCGGTTGGCCGCTCACGGCAGATTGTGAAGGAAGGATGGGCGCGCGCTAAACGAACCGCTCGAAAGCCGAAGTAAGTTTAGACGGAAGTGCTTTCACCACAGAGACACGGAGACACGGAGATAAACGAGCCGAAAAAAAGCACCAAGACTTGGGTAGTCCGTGTCTCGGTGCCTCCATGGAGTAGTCTTAAAGATTTTTAGTGCGAAACTGCCGCGAACAACTCCGAATGCATAATCGACTGGAACTGCTGGTCGGTGGATTTGAAATGGAAATTAACATCGGCTCCATCGGAATCCACAGTGGTACTGTCCATCGCCGCTTTTTCCGAAGCGCTGGCACTCATCTTTTTATAAAGCAAGCCGGCCTTTACGAGCGACGATAGAGTCGCAGCGCTCATGGAGTCGGAGGAGACTACCGTTAGATCAAAGTTCACGCCCCCAGTAAAGCTCATGGTGTAGCGCGAACCGAGCAGGCGTTTCTTGATTGTGTCGTAGTCCGCAACCTTGGCTGCATCGCCCAGAGCGGAGCGCATCACGTTCTGCGTGCCGAGTTGGTCCAGAATGCTCCACACCGGCGACGAATCCACACTCGACATCATGTCAGCCATGACCTGATTCGTGTCCAGACCAAGACCCTCTCCGTCACGAGTCTGCAGAGCGATTTTCACAGCCGAGATTTCTCCGAACAGCAGCGTGCTGTCGTCGAGAAAAACCATGACCATGCCGCCATCCATCGGATAGATATTCGTCGTTGCGTTATATTTCGTCGGCTTAATCTTCTGCGCTGTCAATTTCTTAAGAACAGCCTTCATGGCAAACGGGCCAGCGGCCACGCCTACGCCCTTGACGCCTTGCTTAGGCGTGCGAAACGAGGCGAATGCCAGGGTATCCACGTCTTTGTCGGGATCGATGCCGATTCCCTTCAGCGCCGACTCAAACTGTTTCAGATTATCGGGCAGGACTTGCTGCTTCAGTTGCATGGCGGTGGGCGAATCTTTGAGCGCCCGGTAATCCACGGAAATCAGCTGTTGCAAGTCTCCCGGAATGGAGGTGCGAGCCGACGAACTCAACGGCATGGCACCAGCCAGACATGGCAAGAACGCAAGCAGCATTATGCAGCTACAATAAGCCTTGACTCTCTTCATAGCCATCACAGACCTCATAATTCAGAGTTTTCCTAAAGAATGAACGGTTTACCACTCTCACCTTGCACTTTAGATGCAAGCTCCGGCTGTCCTGTTACTGGGTTCAGCTTAATTCTAAGCCAATGAATCGATTCCCCGCACAGCCAAAAGTGCTAGACCTATGACCAATCTGGAACCATGACGAAACGGGGATCGTCCATTTTTCTATCCACCGCCGCCTACTGTGTGTAAGATGCTCTTGTCCTTTGTACGCTAGCGTACCAAACACCCCATTCTCTGGGCGCACGCCATCCACCGCAAGTAGAAATCAGGGAACCATTGAAAATCCTCCTGTACAACCCCGACAACGGGGTTACGCGTAATTTCATGCCCCACCTTTGGATGTTCCTCTTGCAATCTCTCACTCCCGCCGGCCATGAAGTCGTGCTGATTGATGGAAACGCTCAACCGATGGATGAAGCCGGCATCGCCCGATATGTAATTGAGCAAAAGATCGATTTGGTGGGTATCGGCGCCATGACGCGGATGATCGCCAAGGCCTACCGCATGGCCGATGCCGTGCGTGCCGTCGGCGTACCCGTAGTGATGGGCGGCCCGCATGTCACCGAAATGGCGGATGAAGCTCTGGGTCGTGACGGCGGTTCGCGTCATGCCGACGCCGTTGCCCTAGGCGAGGCTGACGACACCTGGCCGAGAATTGTGGGAGACGCTGCCCGTGGCGAATTAAAAGATATCTACGCGCCTATCGATACCGCCGGCAAGGAACTTAAGCCTTCGCTCAAGCAATATCCCGTCATTCCATGGGACACCATCGATCTCAAGCAATTTAATCTTGTCCCGCATCCGGCGAAGCGCTGGCTGCAAAAAATCGGCGAGGGCTGGGGAACCTTTCGCATTATTCCTGTCGAGTCGGGGCGAGGTTGTCCCTACGGCTGCGAGTTCTGCACGGTAACCGGATTCTTTGGAGACTCCATCCGCTTCCGCACCAACGAAAGCGTGGTCAACGAACTCTTACTGTTGAAGGCCCGGGCTAAAAAAGAGCTGGGGCAAATTGCCGTTTTTTTTATTGACGACAATTTCGCCATCAACCTCAAGCGCACCAAATCCCTGCTGCGCGATATTATCGCCGCTGGCGCGCAGGTGAATTGGGTCGCCCAGATCAGCGCCAATCTTCTCCGCGATCAGGAACTCGTCGACCTCATTTCCGCTTCCGGCGGAAAGTGGATATTCATCGGCATGGAGTCGATCGATCCCACCAATTTGAAAGATGTGAACAAGGGTTTCAACAAGCCGGAAGAATATGCTGCCGTGCTGCAACGCCTCGCGCAGCGCAATGTGTACGCCATTACTTCATTCATCTTTGGCATGGATAACGACACGGTAGGCGCAGCTGAGCGCACGCTGGAACAGGTGCGAACCTGGCCGCCGGGCCTGCCGATTTTTGGCCTGCTTACGCCGCTGCCAGGTACTCCACTGCTTAAACGTCTGGAAGTCGCTGGCCGGTTGACCCGGCCCAAGCATTGGCAGGAGTTTATTCCCTTTGCCATGGCTCACACACCACTCAAGATGACCATCGACGAAGCGCATGCCGAAGTGAAATATGGGTGGTCGCACACTTACGGCCCGGAAGACATTGCGCAGGCTGTAGATTCGCTTGATGATCAGCCTTTGGGGTACCGCATAAATATTTTGATTGCGCGCCTTTGTTTCCGCGGAATCTATTTCCCCATGCTCGGCCGCTTTGCCTGGTGGAAAGTCATCTCGGAAAACCGGCAGACCATATTTAAGTTGACGAGGCAGGCATTCGAGGCCTGGTGGAATTCTCGGTCCAGACCTGAGCCCGTATCGGCTGCAAGCGCGGGAGATTAGAGCAGCGGCTACGTGTTTTCGACCGACAGATGGTTGACAGGGCTAACTCGTTACCGCTGACGCCCTTTTGCGCATCTCTTCCACAAATCCCGCATCTTTTATTGACGTCAGATTGATCTCCACATTGGCGAGCGCTCCGGCGATGGCGGCGCGAGCCAGCGCTTGCGCCGTCGCCAAGTCTGACTTCATATTAGGATTGGTAATCCCTTCCAAACTTGCCGCAATCCGTGCCACTTCCTGCGCTTTCTCCGCCACTCCCAGAGGAATACTCGTTGCCTGCTTCAACCCAGCCTCGATCAATATCTGGCCTTCTTGCTCATTCACGGTCTTCGCCTGCTTGTACGCCTTCATGACCGAGTTGTAAGACTCCGCATCCGCGTCTATTGCCGCCTTTAGTTCTTCGCGCAACGGCCCAAGTTTTCCAATCGCGGCACCTAATTCCATCTCATATTGCAGATAGGCTTTCTTGCCCCGCGACATCGAAGCCACCATGTTTGCGAGCCCGGCCGCCATTGCACCAGCGGCAGCGGCAGCGCTTCCGCCGCCCGGTGTAGCAGTAGGCGCGGCAAGTTGTTCCACAAATGGTTCAACCCCGGCGCGCAATCCCCCGACCGTCATCTTACCGCTCATCACCGCCGTCAGCCGGTTTTCCAAAATTAAAGACGAATCAAAGTTCTCCACTTGCAAGAACCATTCCGCCGCCTGCTCCAGCGCTTTTTTCGGAATCAATCCCACAATCTCGCTCGAAACCGGAATCACTCCATAGCGTGCCGCCTCACGTTTCACCATTTCGAACACGCGATGGACTGGAGTCTGCTCAAAATCCGTCAGATTCATCGAAACCTGCGCCTGGCCTCGCACCAGAAATCCCGCGCCTTTGACAAAACGCATTCCGCCGGTCGAGAACCGTATCGCCTTCGCAATCTTTTTGGCGATCTCCACATCGGGCGTGTTCAAAAATACGTTGTAAGCGATCAGAAACTTGCGCGCCCCTACTACCGTCGCACCAGCAGTCGGATGCACTCGGGCTTCGCCGAAGTCCGGCTTCCGCGCCGGATTCGTCGCAATATCGGCGCGAATTCCTTCGAACTGCCCTCGCCGAATGTTCTCCAAGTTCTGGCGCTCCGGTATCGCGGCAGCCGCTTCATACAAATAAACCGGAATCTGATACCGCTTCCAGATTTCTTCTCCCACATGCCGGGCCATGGCCACGCAATCTTCAAGAGTCACGCCATCAATCGGAATGAACGGCACCACATCAGCCGCGCCCATTCGCGGATGTGCGCCTTTATGCAGGCACAAATCAATCAACTCCGCAGCCTTTCCTACTCCGCGAATCGCGGCTTCCTGAATCGCCTCGCGTTCCCCCACCAGCGTGATTACCGAGCGGTTGTGATCCGCGTCCATCTCGCGGTCGAGCAGATAGACTCCATCCATTTTCATGGCAGCAATGATCGCATCCACTTTCGCTTTATCGCAGCCTTCGGAAAAATTCGGTACGCACTCCACTAGCGTAGACATAAGTCAGAAGAATAGCTGGGCTGAGCGAATGGAGGCAAGGAGTGAGCAATTGAGGTGGTGGTGCACTTCGCTTACGCATCAGGCCGGTTAAGCCGGAGATCCTTCCGCTACGCCTGAAAAACGCTACGCTCGGGATGACAAAGCCGGTTAAAGCCAAACTGCACCACTACCGAGATTGACTCAGTAATGCCACGGTGCATTTCACATTCTCTTTGGCATTCCCCAACAAGTACATTAGAATTGCGACATTCGGCGGGCACTTCGTCCATGACAGAACAGATCAAGACGCCGCCTCCGGCAGTCCCTGCGGATGCTGCCGCAGACGCGCTTGCGGGCGCTACCGTTGGTCGCTTCACGATTCTGAAGCGGCTGGGCGCGGGCGGCATGGGGCAGGTCTACGGCGCGGAAGATACCACGCTGAAACGCCGTGTCGCCATCAAACGGATGGCGCCCCAAGCAAAATCCACCGAAGCCGACCGCAAACGCCTGCTCAAAGAGGCGCAACGAGCATCGGCGCTCAACCATCCCAACGTTGGCTGCGTTTATGACGTGGTCGAGCATGGCGGCGAGCTTTGGGTGGTGATGGAGTTTATCGAAGGCGAGACGCTGCGGAAACGCCTCGCGCGGCCCATTTCCACCGAAGAATTTTTCAGCATCGCCATCCAGTGTTGTGAAGGATTGCAGGCGGCGCACGAAAAAGGCATTATCCACGGCGACATCAAGCCGGAAAACATCATGCTTACCGCCGGCAACCGGGTGAAGATTCTCGATTTCGGCGTCGCCCGGCGCATGTGGCGAACCTCCACTCCCGAGGAAGCCACGCAGAGCATGCAAACCATGACGGCCTCGGGCGGTACGCCAGCCTACATGGCTCCGGAGGTGCTGCTCCAGCGACCGGATGATGGCCGCTCCGATATTTTTTCTCTGGGGCTGGTGTTTTACGAGATGCTGGGCGGCGATCAACCCTTCCAAAGCGACAGCCTGGCTACAACCGTGGCACGCATCGTTCACGAGGAACCGCCTCCACTGAAGAACGTTCCGGGGCCGCTTACCGGCGTTATCACGCGCGCTATAGCGAAGAATCCTGACGTCCGCTATCCCACAGCTCAGGCGCTGTTGGATGATTTGCGCCGGGTGCAGGAAGGCGGCAAGCCGAAGCGGGTTCCTTCGCCGCAAGGGGCGTTCCATCAATATCGCGTTGTGGCTGCGCTGGCGATCATTGTTGTTGTTTTGGCTGTGCTCTTCGCGCTTCGTCCTCTGCGCCGCATGCTCTCTGGTTCTGCCGCGAGCAACGCCAGCTCTCAGCCGAAATCCGATGGATTGCCGTCCACGGAAATTCTGGCTGTTCTTCCCTTTTCTGCCCCGGCCAATGCCGACCCCAAGCTTGCAGCATTGGGCGAGGGCTTAGTCGAAAGCGTCGCCGCCAAACTTGGCAAGCTCACCGAAGACCGTGCCTTTGAAGTGATCCCGCCCGGCAATCTGCAGGAAAAGAAAATCTCCACACTTCCCGATGCCGCGCGCATGTTCGGAGCCAACCTCGGCCTGGCTCTTGCGCTCGAGCCTGCCGGCGATCTCGTCAAAGTCGCCTATTCTCTGCTCAGCGCGCAATCCGGCAAGCCCATCGGCTCCGGCTCGCTTACCGTACCGACCACGGACGCCTTCTCGGTGGAACAATTGATCTCCGACGGAGCCGTGAAACAGCTGCACCTGCAATTGCGCCCGGAAGAAATCGCCGCGCTGAAATATCACGGCACCGACCAGGCTGCCGCCTACGAATACTACCTGCAGGCGCAAGGCTACCTGCTCGATTCCAACAAAGCCGAGAATCGCGATAATGCCGCGCTGATGGCCCGGGAAGCTCTCAAACTCGATCCCAACTTTGGCATGGCCAAAGCGGTCCTGGGCGAAAGTTATTGGCTCAAGTATTCCGACACCAAGCAGAAGCAATGGATCGCGCCAGCGCAGAGCGACTGCAATGACGCCGTCAAGCTGGGCAATGCCGGCGCTGCCGGACATGTATGTCTTGGCCTCATCGACGACGGCACCGGTCACTATCCCGAAGCTGCCGCCGAATTCCAGCTCGCCCTCGGCCTCGAACCCACCAACGAAGATGCAGGCATTGGTCTCGCGCAGGCGTACGAACACGAAGGCAAAATCACCGAAGCGGAAAAGGCATACCAGCAAGCCATACAGGCCCATCCCAACAGCCGCTATAGCTATAACTATTTCGGCATGTTCTACCGCCGGCGCAACGAGTACGACAAGGCATTACAGATGTATGCAAAAGTAACCGAGATCGCTCCGGAGTGGTATGGAACGTATGTGAATATGGGATCGATCTACAACGATACGGGTCAGTTCGAGAAGTCAATTGATGTTTTGAAAAAATCGCTGGCGATACGACCAAGTTATCCCGGCTACGTCAACCTGGGGGCAGCATACTTTGGCCTGAACAAGTTTGACGATGCTGCCAAGGCCTACGAAGAGGCGGCTGAACTCGACCCTCAGCAACAAGTGACTTGGGGCAATCTGGGCACCGCGCTTTACTATTCGGGAAAAAAGGACCAAGCGGTAGAGCCGTTTCGTAAGGCGACCGAACTTGCGTTGGCAGACTTAAAGGTTAATCCTCGCGATCCGGTTGTGCTTAGCGCGTTGGCGGGCTACTATTCCATGCTTGGCGATCGCAAGAATGCCCTGCTCTATTTGGAACATGCCTTGCAGTACGGGCACAACGACAAGGACATATTGATCGACGCGGCTGGTGTTTATAACCAGTTGGGCGAAACGGGATTAGCGATCGAATGGCTAGGTAAGGCTGTGCAGGCTGGTTACACGACAGATAAGATTCGCAGCGATCCTGAATTCGCTAATCTTGCCAACAATTCGAGTTACCAGCAGTTGATGAAGTCTTCACATCCGTAAATTCCCGGCACACTTCGCCAGGAACGGGGCCCCAATTGACGTAAATCATAGTGTTTGAAAAAAGGGCGTGACTTAAGTCGTGCAGAAAGGGCAGCAGGCACCCTCAAATCCGAAAGGAGTTTAAAAATGTCAAAAGAAAAGGGAAAGATAACGGATATTCCAGTAACTCGCACGCCGGACATGTGTAAAGATTTTTCCGGAAACCCGGGCGATCCGGTGGATTGGGAAAATATCCCTCCTACTGGCTGTACTATAAGCCAGAACGGCTCCAACAATACCTTCCCGTTCTCACCTGCCCAAGGATCTGCGGGATCGTATTACATTACGCTTCCCGCTCCAAGCACCATTACCATTGCATCCGGACTCTCGGCGGGGAAGTACACCTTCATTGTTAGCTGCTGTTCTACGGAGTCAGCCACCCACTCCGTGGACGTGGGCGGTAAGTAGCGGCAATTCAGCGCGGGTTATTCCCCCCGCGCTGAAAGCTATTCAATGTTTGCTCGTGCAGACAGCACTAAATAGCCGACCGTCAGGAAGGATATTCCATGCCCCCCGTCAGCATCCAGATCTGTCAAAATTTCTCCGCCGCCCCCGGCTCGGGAGTCGATTGGACCGACATCCCGCCGACTGGCTGCGCCCTTGAGCCAGTCAAGGGCAGCGCTTGGCCATTCACCTCGGGGCCTCCCATTAATCTTCCCTCGCCTTCGAGTCCGGCCGCTACGATAAAGGGAGGCTTGAAAGCGGGCACCTACTACTTCCAGCCTACCTACTGCAAGAAGCCGGTCTGCGTGACGGTCACATAACCGTGGCACTAAAGCTTTTTCATCCTGAGCGGAACAGTAGGTTCGCTTTGCGAACCAACTGTTTGGCGTTAAGAGAATTCCCCGCGAACTTCTTGCCAGCGCAGATTAGTAGGGATCCTTCGACTCCACGGCTGATTCGCTTCGCGAACCAACCGCTCGCTCAGGATGACAGATCTCGAGGGAACTTCTACTTCTTCCAGAATCTACCCACTCCCAGCCGCACCTGCACTGTATTCAGTCCGGGGTTGTAATTGGCTAGGCCGGCATTCGATATGTGCAGGTAGCGCACATCGATGCTCCAGTTATATTTCTCGCCAAGAATGTGCGTGCCCAGGGCCGCGCTGGGGGTGAAATTCACCGTGTTCGTGTAGGTGGGGATTTCGTGATTGCTGAACAGCACTCCACCACTCAACTCGAAATACGGCGAGAAGCGGCCATGACGCACGAAATTCCACTTTAACCCCAGCGGGTTGAAACCCACGCCATAGGCCGTATTCGCCGGCTGGAAAATCAAATACACCGGTACGCCATCCACCGTGTATTCGAACCGGCCTCGCAGAATACTTGGCAAATGCGCGTCGGATATCACCCAGCCGTAGCGCAGGCCGGCATCGAAGGCTTCGGTGTTCGAAGTTCCACCGGGAACCGAATGCCCGCCTCCGGCCCAAATTTGGATTTCGTTTCCACCTTGCTCCGGACCGGCTTGCGCCGAAGCCACGTCCGCAGCAACCAGCAGGAAAAAAGTAAAAGTGATTGAGAGAAAAAAGAACCGAAGGATCTTACTGGTTTGCCCCATGCTCATCGAGGGTGCCGTACTCGGGCAGATTTTGCAAGCGGCCCGCGTCCAGGAGTCAAAATTGTTTTTTGCAACGTGTGGTTGTGGCGCCCGCGTGAAACTAACCGCGCAGATCCGCCAATGCTTTACGCGCGTCACTGTCATCAGGTTTGATTTTCAAAGCACGCTCCAGTTGCTGGCGCGCTTGCGTAGGCTGGTTTGCCTTCTCGTAGGCAAGTCCGAGATGATAATGGACCGTCGCACTGTCGGCCGCTCCGCGTCTTTCGTTAAGCCGCAATGATTCCTGGAACATCTCGATTGCCGATTGGTAGACGCCCTTTTGAAAATAAGCCCAACCTAAAGTGTCAGCGGCATTCGATGAATCAGGCATGCCGCGACGAGCAGTCCGCGCCATCGCCAGAGCCACATCCACGTTGCCGCCCTGTTGCAACATCACATACGCGAGATTATTGGAGGCCAGCGGATTATCCGGCTGAATGTTCAGCGCCTGCTGGTACATGGTCTTGGCCTGATCCCAGTTGCTTTGCGATTCGTACATTTCGCCGGCGAGAATGTAAAAAGCGATTTCTCGCGGGTGATCTTTAATGCTTTGCTGATACAACGCGAGAGCCTGGCTCACCGAGCCTTCCGCGGCCTGCACCTCGCCTAATTTCAAAAGAGCGTCGGAATTGTTTTTATCCAGTTCAATCGCTTTGTGAAAGGCGGCTTCCGCGCCGCTCAAATCTTTTTTGTCCTGAAAAAGCGAAGTGCCCAACAAATCGTAAAAGCCGCTAACATTCGGCGACTTCGCCACTTGCGTACGGGCCGCGGCGATGGCTTGATCGGGCTGCTTCTGCATCAAATACACGTTCATGATTCCCTGCAGCGAATCCGTGGACGAGGGATCTTTATCGAGCGCCTGCCGATAATAGCTAATTGCCTGGGCGAATTGTTTTTGTGCCCGATAGAGGTTTCCCATCTGTACATAAGGGACTGCGCTCGCCGGGGCCACCCCCATCGCTTTGGTTAAATCCGCCTGAGCGTCGGAATATTTTTGGCGGTTTGTCTCCGCCAGCGCCCGCATGAGATAACCATCGGGCGCGTAGGGTGCGCTGGCGATGATCTGTTGCGCAGTCTGCGTTAACGCGTCGAAATCGGCGCTACGAATTTCCAGCGCCGCCAAGGCGCGTTGGGCGTCGGTCATGTCGGGGCGAAGGCGCGCCGCCTCGCGCCATTCCGATTCGGCACGGCCATCGTTATGCTGCATGTCAAACGCAATACCCAGTTGATAGTGGGCTACGGCGTTGCCGCGGTCGTTCTGGAGAGCCTGTTGCAGCGAGTCAACAGCGGCAGCGGCATCGTTGTGGCGGAGCTGGATCTGCCCACGGTAGACCAGCGCGTCGGTCTCGTGCGGATTGGCCTTCAGGATTTCATCGTTGAGCTTGGCGGCTTCATCCATCCGGTTCTTCAGGATCAAAAGCTGAATATAGTTTTTCTTAACCTGAGGATCTTTTGGGTGATCGCTATAGAGTGAAGCATATTCCGCCGTGGCTTTATCGAGATCGCCGACGGCGAAATAGAAATCTCCCAGCAGGCGATAACCCTCGGAAGTATCTGAGAAGTCCTTCTTGGCCTGCTTCAACAACACTTCCCCTTCCTCTTTTTTGCCTTCCGCAATATACAAACGCACCAAAGCCTCGCGGGGCGCAAGGTCCTTGGGAGCGATCGTCATGGCGTGATTGAACTGCTGTTCGGCTTCCAGCAATCGGCCGCGCGACTGGTAGAAGCCGCCGAGCGCCAGTTGGGCATTCATCGCATTGGGATCAAGTTCTACGGCTTTCTTAAGACTGGCTTCGGCTTGGTCGGGCAGATTGGATCGTAGTTGCAGCAAGGCAAGGTTCAAATAAGACTCGGAACGCCTGGGATCGGCAGCGATTCCCTTCTGCATCTCCTGCATGGCCGAACCCAGATTGTCCTGCGCGGAGTAGTAATTCGCCCAGGCTTCAAATACTTCAGGATTCTGCGGCTGTTTATCGCGTAGAAGATCGAGGTGGATGCGCGCCTGCTTGATGTAATCGGGATTGCGCGAGGTCACCAGCAGATTCGCCAGGTCGATGTGGGCGTGATAATTGTCGGGGGCTAGGTCGACAACACGGGAGAGTTCCTGAAAAGCGCGGACGGGGTCGCCGAGTTTTAAATAGGTTTCGCCGAGCTGGTAATGAGCCTGGACGAATCGGGGATCGACCAGCACCGCATTGGAATACTGAATAGCCGCTTCAGCATACTTGCCTTTGGCAAAATAACGGTCGCCGCTTTCCAGATATTTCTGCTTGCGCACGTTGGGATCGCGCGAACAGGCGGTGAACGACGCGGCGATGGCAAGGCAAAGGGAAAGCAGACGAAGCAATGGGAAGCGGCTCATGTCTTCTCCGAAACGAGTGCGGATAGTTGGCGACTACGAATCCTGGACACCATCAAGATTACTGCAATAGTAGAGACAAATAAAGTTATGCGCAGAGCGGCTTTCGCGTCAAAACTGGCTCTGGCGGCTCATTGCAAGGTGTGGCTGGAGGTTGAACCCGGCGCACCGGGAATGTTGTAGCGCTTCAGCTTGCGATAAAGAGTGGCGCGGCTAATGCCGAGCATGCGTCCGGCAAGGGCTTTGTCCCCTTTGACTTGTTCGAAGACGCGTTGAATGGTGGCGCGTTCGATGTCTTCGAGATCGGTGGTAGAAAGCGGAGCTGCGGAACCATCGGCGCTCGCGGGCAACGCGACAGAGGCCGCGATGTCGGAAACCAGTTCCGGCACTGAGGTCGAAACCGCCCGCGGCGCGCTCGCGCTCAAGGCAGCGATGGAAGTGGGCAGGTCTCCGAGATCGATCAAAGTTCCATTGCCCAGCGCAACGGCGCGCTCTATACAATTTTCTAGTTCGCGCACATTGCCCGGCCAATCGTAATTCATAAGGGCTTTCATGGCGGCATTGGAGACACGAAGATCGGAACCGGCAGCGTAGCGCTCGCAAAACCATTGCACCAGCATGGGAATATCGCTGCGCCGCTCGCGCAAAGCGGGCACATGAACCGTGACGACGTTGAGACGGAAATAAAGATCCTTGCGGAAGGTTCCGTTCTTGTAAGCCGATTCCAGGTCTCGATTTGTGGCGGCGATGACGCGCACGTCCACTTTCACGCGCTGGTTGCTGCCTACGGGGCGCACTTCTTTTTCCTGTAACACGCGCAGGAGTTTGGCTTGCAGTTCAAGCGGCAGTTCGCCGATTTCGTCGAGGAAAACCGAGCCGGTATCGGCGGCTTGAAAAAGGCCCTGCTTCGATCTCAGCGCGCCGGTGAAAGCTCCCTTTTCGTAGCCGAATAGTTCGCTCTCAATCAGCGTGGGAACCAGAGATCCGCAATCGACGGCTACGAATGGGCGATTGGCGAACGCGCCGCGAAAATGAATGGCTCGTGCGATCAGTTCTTTACCGGTACCGCTCTCGCCGGAGATAAGAACCGAAGTGCGCGTATCCTTCAGGCGCGAGGAGACGCGCAATACCTCCTGAATTTTTGGCGAGGAGCCCACGATGCCATGCACGGCGGTTTCCGAATCCATGCGCTGGCGCAAAAATTCATTTTCTTCCACCAGCCGGACTTTTTCCGCCATGCGGCGGAGAAACAAACGAAGTTCATCGAGCGGCGAAAACGGCTTCGTGATGTAGTCATATGCGCCGAGGCGCATCGACTGCACCGCAGTTTCAATGGAGCCGTGTCCGGTCATAAGCGCGACTTCGGTGCGCGGGAGAAGTTTTTTTACTTTCTCCAGAAATTCGAGGCCCGACATGCGAGGCATGATCATGTCGCTCAAGATCATGTGAACCGGCTGTTCTTCCAGAAGTGAAAGAGCGGACTCGCCGCTATCGGCTTCCATGCAGATGAAACCCAAAGCCTCGCCGACGGTCATACAAAGTTTGCGAATGCTCTGGTCGTCATCGACGACCAGTAGACGTATGCGAAGTTCTCCGTTTGTTAAAGCTGGGTTGGTTAACGTTGGACTCACCGGGCTTTCCCCATAGTTTTTTCGACTGCCGCTATCAGGTCCTGCACCCGAAAAGGCTTTTCCAGATATAGCGCGCCGATGCTGCGCAGGATGCTTACCGTTTCTTCGTTGGCATAATCGCCTGTAATAATGACGATTTTGTCGGCTAGATCAGGACGATTGGTTGAAATCCAGGAATGCACTTGAGCGCCATCGACACCGCCGGGCGTGCGCATATCGGAAACCACACCGAGATATTGGCCTTTTTCTAAAAGGCGTAAAGCCTCGGCGCCCGATTCGATACAAGCGACCTCATAGCCATTGCGTTCGAGCGCAGCGCTGACCAGGGCCATGATGGAAGGCTCGTCTTCAATGAGAAGCACAGGCAGCGGATTCAATTGAATGGCAGGGGTTGTCATTTTTGTATCACTCCTGCGGCCACACTCAGAGAGGCAATGTGAGGCGCTGCGGAAAATCGCACTATGAAGGTTGCGCCCTGGCCGTCCGAATTGTTGTGGCAGAGAATTTCGCCGCCGTGTTCCTTCACGATGCCATAACAAATGCTGAGACCGAGGCCGGTTCCCTTCCCGACTTCTTTCGTGGTGAAGAAGGGATCAAAGATGCGGTCAGGTTGGGAGACACCGTTGCCGTTGTCGCGGAAGGAAACCTCCACCGACTGTCCGGCCTTGGTGGTCATGATCTCGATGCGCGCCGGACGGCCAACTTCGTGGACCGCGTCGTACGCATTATTCAGGATATTAAGAAATACCTGCTGCAATTGGTGGGCGTCTCCCATCACATCGGGAAGCCCCTCATCGAGGTGTTCCACGATGTCAATGCCGTGGCTATTGAAGTCGTAGGAACGCAATTGAATCGTGCGGCGCAAAATCAGGTTGAGCTGCACCGGGATGCGCTGGGGCGGCATCTGGCGGGCAAAGCTCAAGAGGTTCTGCACAATCTGCTTGGTACGCTGCGCTTCCTGAAGAATGACGCGAAGATCTTTGCGCGCCTTTTCCGGCATTTCGGGATTTTCGAGAAGAAGGTCGGCAAAGCCGAGAATCGCCGTCAGCGGATTGTTGACCTCGTGGGCGACGCCGGAGACGAGCTGTCCGACGGCTGCCATTTTTTCGGCGTGAACCAGCTTGTCGCGGAGTTCGGCAGAGTCGGTAATATCGGTCATCACCACAACGATACTGTTGATATTGTCCTGTTCATCGCGCATGGGGCTGACGTTCACGGAGAACTGGCCTACGTTTCCGCTGCCTCGCATGATTTGTAGTTCGAGGTTATCCACCTGCCCGCCATGCAGAGTCGTCTGCAACGCGTCGGCCAGAGCACGGACATAGCCAGGCGCGGCCAATTCGATCAGCGGACGGCCCAAAAGTTCGCGCTGCTCGAATCCTGCCTCGGACCAGCGGCGGTTCGCATAACTGATAAGCCCGGCTGTATCGGAAACCAGAATGAAACTTTGCGTGTTGCTGAGAATTTTGCCGGAGAAATCGCGCTCGCGCTGCAGCTCCGATTGAAATGTATGAAGACCGGTGACATCGAGCATCAAGCCGCGTATTTGTTGGAGCTTGCCAAGGTTGTCATACATTCCGAAGGCGTTAATCAGCACATAAATCGGAGAGCCGTTTTTGCGCTTGAGCGTGGCCTCAAAGTTGCGCATATAGCCATGTTCTTCCATGGCCTGACTGTGCAGCAGGCGCTGTTCGGGCGAGAAATAGACCTGGGTAGGAATATCCACCTGCAACAATTCTTCGCGGCTTGCATAGCCCAGCATGGCAACCAGCGCATCGTTGACTTCGATGAAGCGGCCTTCCGGAGTGCTGAAGAATAATCCTTCCTGAATATTGTCAAACAGCTCACGATAGCGGCGTTCGGCTTCACGGCGGTCGGTAATATCTTTGAGCACATGAATCGTTTGCAGACTTTCGCCGGAAGCGCCATGGACACGGGAGGTCGACACCAGATAAGTGCGATCCAGAGCGGGATGAACAAATTCGTCGGTATCTTCGCCCATGGGCCGGCAAAATGGGCAGGAGTAAAGCGAAGCCTCGCTGGTAAGCGCGAGCAGGGCGCGCATATTGACGCCGATCAATTCGCTGGGGGCAACGCCAATCAAGGCCGCCAGCGAGCGATTCACGCGCAATACCTTATCGGTTTCATCATGAACCACGATGAAATCCGTGATCGCGTCGAAAATTTCCAGCCAGTGGCGATTCGCCTGCTCGATGCGCGTAAACAAGCGGGCATTCTCCAGCCCCATTGCGGCGTGGCGGGCAACGGCTTCGAGCAGGTCACGATCTTCCGCGGCCAAAGGACTGGAGCGTCCGGAGAGGCATAACAAACCCGCAAGTTCTCCGGTCGAGCCAGGAAGCCGGACCACAACGCAATCTTTCCAGCCCAAATTTGAGGCCATCTCGGGGCCGAGAATATCGGCGGCGGTTCCGGATGCAATGCTGTCGACTCGCCTGTTCACCAATTCAGAAAGGGCACGAGACAGGCGTTGTTGCAGGATGTGGTCTTCAGGACGAACGCGAATTTCGGAGACGCGAACGTCCGATTGGTCCTTGTTTGCATTGTCGTTGTCGGTTTCGCCTGCACTCAGTGAGACAGAAACTGGCTGGTGCCGCAAAGCGACCGTCTGAAATTTCCCGTCTTGAAAAAGTGCCAGCGCGCCGGCGCGTGCGCCGGCCAGTTCGATGGCACGATCAAGAAACTTGTGAGCGAAATCCGGAAGATGAAGCAGGCCATCAATTTCCCGGGCCAATTGAATTAAGACATCCGAACGCCGCCGGTTGAGTTCGGACTGATGCAGATTGTGGGCTACTTCAAGTACCACGGAAACCTGAGCCGCAAGTGCGCGGGCGCGGCGAATATCTTCCCGCGAAATACCGGTTTCATCAAGGCGATCGAGAACGCCGAACATTCCGAGAACGCCTCCGTCGGCTCCAAGCAGAGGAACAGCAAGCAACTGCCGGGCCTCGTAGCGGGCGACGATCTGCTGATTGGCTCCGGCCTCTTTGCCAACATCGTCGGACCAGAAAACTTCTTTCGAGCGGAGAGCGCGTGTGACGATGCCTTCCGGAAAAATATGTTCAATTCGCTGCGGAGCGCCTCGAACCACGCTGTGGCGTACGCGGAACTGACCATCTTCGTGCAGAGCGATAAAGCAACGTGCAAAGCTAAGAAAGTCGGCCGCGCGGACGACGAATGCCTGAAGAAATTGATCGAGATCTCCGCTGGCGCTGAGTTCGGTGGAAATCTCAAGCAATTGATGAAGTTCACGAGCCTGCCCTTGCGCGGTGGAGCACATTTCAGCGTGGGCGACGGCAACTGCACCAAAACCGGCGATGGCCGAGACGAGAGATTTCTCCTCCGCCGTGAAACCGCCATTGGATCGGGGATAGACCAGAATCGCGCCTTGCGTTCGTGCGGTCCGAAAAGGCGCGGCAATCAACATGCCGGAAGAGATCACGCTGCCCAGCGAATGCTGATCGCCGCTGACGGAAATCGTTATAGCTTCTCCGGCCGACACCGCGCGTTGCGCCAGATCGGCGGCAAAGCGGATGGTTTGCCGGTCGTGGCGGGCGCGGAAAGAGTTGGCTAATTGCGGCGTTTCAGCGGAAACAGCGCGCAGTTCGAAAGGCCCCTCGCGGCGCAAAAGAACCGAAACCAGCCGCGTGCCCAGCAACACGCGAAGACGATCCGCCAGCGCCTCAATGACAGCATCCAGGTCGGGCGTACCGTGCAACGCAGTGGCGACTTCGGCCAAAATTTCCGTGCGGCGCTGCTCCTCGCGCGACACTTCGAGCACCCGCGTCGCTTCCACCAAGCTGCCCAGTTGACCGGCTAAAATTGTGGCTTTAGCCGCCAAGTCTTCGGTAAAAAAATCGTCGTCGGAATCGTGTAAGAAGGTCGCTGCGCCGATAACTTCGTCAAAGACCACCAAGGGAGCCGCCATGAGAGACCGCGCCTCAAAATGCCGTAATGCAGGCAAAACGGTTGCGTCATTTTGTCGGTTGGCAATGATGGTTCGACGGCGGCTTACTGCTTCCGCAGTCACCGTGCTCTGTTGGGGCAGCAAGCGAATGCCGACGAAGCGGTCTGCCATCTTGCCATCGGCCTGTTCAGCCACAAGTTCATCGCCCGCGTACCGCCGCCAAAAATACACGCCGCTCACCTGAAAGAACTCGCGCGTGGCGCTACAAAAAAGCTGGATTAAAGAAGGCAGATCGGACCGCTGCGCCGCCTTGGCTGCGATACGCAGGAGAAGTTGCTGGAAAGCCTCGTCAGAACTGGTGTGCACCCGAGCTTCCCGCAACGGCGTCGAATTGCCTCGGGTTGTGCTCAGGGCGTCTCCGCGTACTCGGTCAAAATTATGACGATTCTCACAAGTGATTGAATCTAGGGCAAAACTACGCTGCAATCTCAATTTGAGTCAAGCAAAATGCAAAATGAGGAACCTTACTGTGAAATTCCGCGAAAACCGTAAGAATCGGCTCTCAGTTTGAGAACGGCATCCCGAGATGGCAAAGATGAGACGGCATAAAGGCCATTGCCGGGCAACGCGATAGTTTCAAAATCACGCGCTAAGCTATTGATTTTACTTCACTATCTCGCAAGTGACTTTGGTTTTCAGGAAACGTGACGGGTGGCTACGACGTTGCTGCCCAAGCATGCGCAGGATTATTCCCGAGGAGGAAATGTGTCTTTGCGACAGGCTAGGGTGCTTTTCGCAGTATTCGCAATGGTAGCCGGGATGGGGACGCTGAGTCTTCGCGCTCAGAATTCCGATAACGAAATCATACGGCGGGCAAAAAATAAGGTGCAGCCGGAGTATCCCGAGCTGGCGCGGAAGATGAACATTACCGGGACCGTGAAGGTACAGATCGTGGTATTGCCGAACGGTTCGGTGAAAGAGGCAAAAGTTGTCGGGGGACATCCGGTACTAGCCTCGGCGGCGCTGGAAGCAGTAAGAAAGTGGCGGTTTGAGCCGGCAGCTTCTGAAAGCACGGGCGTGGTGGATTTTAAGTTTGAGCCTCATCAATGAGGTACGGCGGGCGGGGCGGGAGGAAAACGGCATGACGATTGGCAAGAAGCTTTACCTGAATTTTGGAATCGTGCTCAGCATGGTGGTGATTTTATTCCTGGTGAACCTACTGGCGGTGCTCCGGGAACATGCCGCGAAAGATGCAGCCAAGGTGTCTCTCGAACTTGCCGACGCCACCAATGAAGTGCGCTTCCAGATGATGCAGAACCGCCTCTACCTGAGCAATTACCTCTTGAGCGGCGACAGCCGCGAAGTTGACCGCATGAACGAAGGCTTGCGCAGCCTAACCGAGAAATTGCAAGAAGGCAAAACTCTGGCTAATTCCGACCAGGAGCGTTCTGCGCTGGATAAAGTCGATCAATTGGAACAGTCGTGGAGCAAAGAGTTTGCCCAGCCTTTGATCGAAAAGCGGAAGGATGTCGACTCCGGCAATGCCACGGTGGCAGAACTTCAGATTTACTACCTGCAAAAAGATGCTTCTTCGTGGGTAAAGAATTCTACTGATGCGCTGGATGTGGCCGATCTGGAAAATCGCAAACTGGTGGACCAGCGGCGCAAATCGGATGAATCGGCCAGCACCTATACGATTCTCGCCGCCATTCTAAGTACTCTATTTGCTTTGGGCATGGGCGGAGCCATTGCCTTCAACACCGCCAAGGCGATTACCGAGCCGCTCACCAAACTCATGACGGTTTCGCGGCAAATCGGCGATACCGGCGATCTTGAGCACAACATCGACGTAAACCGCACTGATGAAATCGGCGAACTGGCGCGCAGCTTCGCCAAGATGGTCAATTACCTCAAAGAAATGGCCGCGGTTTCCGAATCGATCGCCGGGGGCGATCTGAGAGTGGAGGTAAAACCGCGTTCCCCGCATGACACGCTGGGTAACGCTTTTGCCCGCATGGTGGAAGGCCTGGGCAGGCTGGTGCGCAGCGTGCGCGACGCTTCGGCGCAAGTGGCCAGCGCCTCGGGACAGGTAGCCAATGCGTCGGACGATTCGGCCAAGGTTGGATTGCAAGCTTCTTCGGCTATCGACGAAGTGACCAGCACCATGCACGAGATGAGCGTGAATGTGCAGAACATGGTGAAGAGCACGCAGGTACAGGCTTCGAGCGTAAGCGAGACTTCCGCATCGATCGACCAGATGGTCGCATCGATCCAGCGCGTGGCCGACACAGCCAAGGTGCTGCTCGATATCTCGAACCGCTCGCGCGAAGAGGTGCACAGCGGAATCACCACCATGGAAAAAGCCACCGATGGCCTGAACCGCATCAACGCGACCATTACTTCTTCCGGAGAAATCATTGGAGCTCTGGGACAGCGCGCGGATGACATTGGCAAGATCATCGAAGTGATCGACGATCTCGCCGAGCAAACTAATCTCCTGGCCCTCAACGCCGCCATCGAAGCGGCCCGTGCCGGCGAACACGGCTTGGGCTTTGCGGTTGTAGCCGATGAAGTCCGCAAGCTGGCGGAAAAATCGGCGCAATCTACCAAGGAAAT
The DNA here is from genome assembly GCA_035486715.1 of Candidatus Aquilonibacter sp. Taxonomy (GTDB): domain Bacteria; phylum Acidobacteriota; class Terriglobia; order Terriglobales; family Acidobacteriaceae; genus Sulfotelmatobacter. The sequence continues at coordinate 43,346 of DATHMV010000060.1, read as the reverse complement.
TTCCGAATTGATTCAGAGCATTCAGAAAGAAGCCCGCAAGGCGGTCGAAAACATGGACCGCTCCACCGGAATCGTGAACGAAGGCCTGGATCTGGGCGGAGAGTTGAACGGCGCGCTGCGCAAGATTTCGAATGTGGTCACCGAAGTTTACAAGTTTGCGCAGGAAATCGGCGCGGCCACCAACGAGCAATCGCATGGGTCCTCACAAATTGCGCGGGCAACCACCCGGCTGAACGAAATCACTCACGAAATTAATTCGGCAGTCGAGGAACAAGCTTCCGGCGCGCAGGCCGTGGTGAAAGCCATGGAGCGCATGCGCGAACTGGTGCAGCAGTCGACCTCGAGTTCCACCGAATTGGCCGCTTCGGCTGAACAAATGACGAAAATGTCGCGCGGCCTTCTCGATTCCATGGACCGCTTCGCGCTGGATGAGGCGGCACGTGAGTCCGCTTTTGAAGACCGGCCGCCGCACGCGCGCCGGGCCACAGCAGGACGCTACTAAGAAAGGCGTAGCAGTGATGAATCGCGAGATCCATATCGTGGGCTTCCAGATCGGGCGCGAGACTTACGGCGTCCCTATCACTTCTCTGCACGAGATTGTGCGGCCGCCCGAGATCACGGCGGTGCCCGATGCCCCGGACTATCTGGAAGGCGTGATCAACCTGCGCGGCAAAATCGTTTCGGTCATGGATCTGCGCAAGCGCTTCGGGCAGAAGCAAGCTGCTCTCCAGAAAAAAAATCGGATTCTGGTGGTGGAACATGGCGGCAGATTGGCCGGATTGATTGTGGATGCGGCCTCGGAAGTGCTGAAAATTCCCGCTGAAGATGTTGAAGTTCCTCCCGCGGTATTCCAGGAAGGCGGCTTGAATTGCGTTACAGGTCTGGGAAAAGTTGGCGGCCGCCTGATCGTTTTGCTGGACATGACCAAGCTGCTGGCTCCGGCCAGCCTGTTACAGGAGCGGGGAAATACCGATAGTAAAAGTGCCCAAGGGGAAGCACGGGGAGTCGGGGCTGGCAAGTAACCGCAAATCGTGATGACGAGAATCAACGCGTGAAAAATCCGCGCGAAGGACGGCAAAAGGCATGAGCACATTCGGCGCGGCACCGGCTCCCATCTTGACAGAGGCGGAGCTTCGACTTCTGCAGGCGCTGGTGTATCAGGAGTGCGGCATGCATTTTGACGAGCGCCGCACCCATTTCCTTCAGGATCGCCTGCTGCGGCGGTTAAAAGAATGCCGGGTCGATTCTTTCTACGCCTATTACCGGCTTCTCATCAGCCAGGAGGGCAAAGCGGAGTTGGCCCGCCTGGTGGAAAATCTGACCGTCAACGAAACCAGCTTCTTCCGCCACAAAGCACAACTCGACCTCTTCCAAAAACATGTTCTCGAAGAGATGTTGAAACGAAAGCAGGCGCACCGGGAATACTCGATTCGAGTGTGGAGCGCGGGATGCTCGACGGGGCAGGAAGCCTACACCCTGGCAATGCTCTCCGCCGACACACTTTCCTACTATTACCTGCGCAATCCATTGCCGGTGGAAATGACTTTGCCCAAGCCTCTGATTCCTCCGCCGTGGCGGGTGGAAATCCTGGCCAGCGATATCAGCTATTCCGTGCTGCGCACCGGACAGGAAGGCGCTTACAACGATCACCAGATGTCGACTGTGGATTACACCTTCCGCCTGCGCTATTTCGATAAAGTAGGCGACCGTTACGCGGTCAAGAAGACGTTAAAGGAAATGGTCCACTTCGATTTTCACAATCTGAAAACCGAATATTTGCCGCAGCGCAACGACGTAATTTTCTGCCGCAACGTCATGATGTATTTCGACGAGGCTGAGCAAAAGCGGCTGATCGAAAAGTTTTACCGCTGCCTCAATCCCGGCGGCTATCTATTCGTGGGCCACGCGGAAAGCCTGCTGGGCTTGACGGAAAAATTTCACATGGTGCATCGCGACAGCGGAACGGCTTATCAGCGAATTGAGGTGCGGGAGTGACAGATTTGCCCGATGAGCGTGGAGCGGAGCTGCGGGAGCTGTTCTTTGAAACCTCGCAGGAGCTGCTGCAAGCGCTGAACGAAGAATCTCTGAAGCTGGAGAAGCAACCCGGCGACGAGGAGATCGTGCGTTCGATCCGCCGCGTCGTGCACACCTTGAAAGGTGACGCCGCGGCCTGCGGATTGCGCGAGCTCAGCGAACTGGCGCACCAGTTCGAAGATGCGCTCTCCATGGAAACCACTGCGGCGCACACTGCCGTAGCCGAGATCGCCTTAGCCAGCGCCGATGTATTCGCCGCGATGCTTGCGTCGTACCACAGGGGCGGCCCGATGCCCGCGACCGATGCCCTGCGCAAGCGAATCAACGAATTGACCTCCGCGCCGGCGGCAAAAAAATCACGTGGCAGAAAACAATCGGCGGAAGCAAAAGTAAAGTCGCGCAAAGATTGGACCGCTTCGGAAAAGAACGCCATCGCTCAGGCGCAGGCTCGCGGTCTTGCTTTATATGAAGTAATCGTAAAAATCGATCCGCACTGCGCCATGCCGATTGCGGCGCGGCAACTGATTCAAAATTCGGTAAGCGGGGTCGGCCAGATCCTGGTGGTGCGGCCGGAAGCAAAATCGGCCGCCGCTTCGAAACAGGTGGAGTTCGTTCTGGGCACCTCGCATTCGAAAGAGCAGATTGCGGCGAAGAGCCATATACCAACGATCGCAGGCGAAGTAACGGTGAGCTTGATCGCCGCTGCCAGTCCGACAAAACCGTCCGCAAAAATCGACGAGCCTCTCGTTGCTCAAGCAGAGATTTCCGGTCCAGAACTTCCGGAACAACCTTTTGCAGATGCTCAACCTGCCGCCGTGGTTTCGCCGTCCCAAACTGCTATGGCTGCGGCGCAGACTTCAACCCCGGAATCTCCGGCAGCCTCGATCACCGAAAACATTTTGCGCGTGGAAGCCGGACGTATCGACAACGTTTTGAACCTTGTCGGCGAGCTCATCATCGGCAAATCGATGCTGCAACAGGCGCTGAACGAATTTGGCAAGCGTTATCCCAAAGAGCTGTTGCGCGGCAAGTTTGCCGATGCCATGGCCTTTCAGGCGCGCGTGCTCAACGACCTGCAACGCTCGGTAATGAAGATTCGCATGGTACCGGTCGATCAGTTATTCCGCCGTTTTCCGCGCATCGTTCGCGATGTGGCGCGGCAATGCGGCCGCGAAGTCGAACTCGAACTCACCGGACAGGAAACCGACCTGGATAAAGGCATTCTCGACGCCATCGCGGAGCCGCTCACCCATTTGGTGAGAAACGCGGTCAGCCATGGCATCGAATCTGCCGAGGAACGGCGGCTTGCAGGCAAATCTCCCCGCGGAAAAATTCGCCTGAATGCGCTTCATCAAGGCAATCAGGTTGTGGTTGAGATTAGCGATGACGGCCGCGGCATCGATGCCGAGAAAATTCGCGCCAAGGCTTTGCAACTGGGAATCGTTACCCTCGAAGAAGCTTCACGCCTTAGCGAGGCGGAAACTCTGGAACTCATCTTCCGTCCCGGCTTCAGCACCGCGGAAGTGGTCACAGAAGTTTCCGGGCGCGGCGTTGGCATGGATATCGTGCAAAGCGTTCTTCATCGCCTTAAGGCCAGCATTCATATTGAAACGCGAGCCGGCCAGGGCACAATGTTCCGCCTGAAGCTGCCGCTTACGCTCGCCATCATCAAAGCGCTGCTCTTCTGGGTGGAGCAGCGCTTGTATGCCATCCCGCTCAACGCGGTGAACCAGATCGCCCGCGCCACCGAAGCTGATGTTCATCAGGTGGATAACTATGAGGTTTTGCAATTACGCAATCAGGTGCTGCCGCTGTTGCGCCTGGGCCGCGCCGCCGCGGATGGAGACAGAAAAACTGCAAAGCTCTTCGTGCTGGTGATTACTGTAGGCGAAAAAAAATACGGGTTGATTGTGGATGCGCTCGAAGGAGAAGAGGAATTGGTAATAAAAGCCTTGGACGACCAGACCTTCTCGACCGATCTGGTAAATGGCGCTTCAATTCTGGGTGACGGCAAGGTCGTACTGATTCTGAATCTGCCTGCGGTCGTCGAACATGTCTCGCGATCGCGCCCGGAGAAGTCAGGGTTAGCCAATTACGGCTTATTGCTCAACCATACTGATCGCGCACGGCTGGCATTGGGTGCGGTGGGAGGACAGGCGTGAGCGATAACAAGGTACGCGTGCTGGTGGTCGACGACTCTGCCTTGATGCGCAAGCTGATTCCGCAGATGCTGGAGACCGACCATTCCATCGAGGTTGTGGGCACTGCGATTGACGGAACTTTCTGCCTGAAAAAGATCGAAGAGCTGAAACCGCATGTGGTCACGCTCGATTTGCAGATGCCGGGCATGAACGGGATCGACACGTTGAAAGAAATCATGCGGCGGAATCCATTACCCGTGATCGTCGTCAGCTCCCATTCGACGGAAGGGGCGTCGATCACATTTAAAGCCCTGGGTTTGGGCGCTTTTGATTTTGTTACTAAACCGCAGGACGCGACCGCGCACATGGCAACCTCGGCACGGGAGTTGATCGCCAAAATCAAAGCCGCGGCGGAATGCAAAGTTGTTCGTCCGGGTGTTCTGGGAAAAGCTCCGGAGTGGAAAGCACCGGGACGCGGACAAAAATCTGCCACCGGCAAATCGATCCCGGCCCCCACGAAGACAGTAGCTATCGGAATTTCCACCGGGGGACCACAGGCCATCGAGTTTCTGCTGGCGCAACTTCCTCCCGATTTTGCCGGAACAATTTTGATCGTGCAGCATATGCCTTCCGGCTTTACCGAAATGTTTGCCAAACGGCTGGATGAATTGTGTTCGTTGCGGGTGAAGGAAGCTCAATCGGGCGATACGTTGCAAGCGGGGCGAGTGCTGATTTGTCCCGGCAGCCGCCACATGACGGTGAAACGCCTGCCTATGGGAGATGTTGTCGTGCTTAACGATGAAGCTTCAGTTAACGGCCACCGCCCCAGCGTAGACGTTCTGTTCCGTAGCGTGGCTGCGGAATTTGGAAAACAAGCGGTTGCGGTATTGATGACCGGAATGGGCGACGATGGAGCCGAGGGTTTGGGCGCGGTGAAAAAAGCAGGTGGCATGACCATCGCCCAGAGCGAAGAGTCCTGCGTGGTTTTCGGCATGCCCAAGGCCGCCATTGAGCGTGGTTACGCGACACGGGTTGTCGGTTTGGACGTGCTTGCCTCGACCTTACAAGCCATTTGCGGGCGTGGGGAAGGTAACAACGAAAACGGCGCGCGCAAGACTATGCGCGCCGGTAACTGATGTAAGTCTTTGACTTAGGTCTGGTGACCTCAGTCATCTGGCTGGCGGGTGACCGCCGTGATGAAATGAGAAGGGGAGGTTGCTATGGAGCAGTTTGCAGCAGTAAAACGCAGCAAGGACGGCCAACCGGTCCGTTACTTGATCGTGGACGATTCCGTCTTCGCGCGCAAGAATCTTGCCCGCATGATCGAAACGTTCGGCGGACAGGTGGCGGCTGAGGCCGGAGACGGGCTGACCGCGATCAGCGAGTTCGATCGCACGCATCCCGATATCGTGCTTATGGATATCACCATGCCGCAGATGGAAGGCATCGAGGCCGCCGAAAAGATCGTACAGGCGCACCCCGAAGCCCGTGTGGTCATGGTTTCGTCCGTTGGCTATCAGGAAAACATCGTCGCCGCTCTCCAGCGTGGCGCGCGGCACTTCGTGCAGAAGCCGGTAAAGCCGGAAGTGCTCTACGAAGTCATCAAGTACGTAATGGGAGAAGACGGCGCCGTAGCGGCTGGCGCGGGAGCCTAATCGCAATGAAGATGGAGCTCATTCAGCCTTTCATCAATGCGGCGGATGCCGTCTTGTCACAAGGCCTTTCGGGAACCACCAAGGTGGTCAACCTCTCGATGGAAGAGGACGGCTATCGCCGCAAAGGCATGGCCGGCATGGTAGCGCTCACCGGCGATATTGAGGGGCGCATCATTCTCGACCTTGAGCCGCAAACCGCCCTGCGCGTGGCCAGTCATTATGCCGGTGCGAGTTTGCCCGAATCCGACGGACTGATTAAGGAAACGATCTTCGAACTGGCCAATCAGGTTGTGGGGAACGCCGTTTGCGCGCTCAACGATCAGGGATTTCACTTCCGCGTCCATCCTCCCTTGCTTGTAACTACCGCCGAAGGCGATAAGACCAGCGAGGACGTCGAAGCGCTGATGATCTGCTTTGAAACTTCTCTCGGCAACGTTTTTATGAACGTCGCACTGCGCTACAACAAGCGACGTATGTCCGACCACGCCGCCGTGGGGGCATAACCATCGAACCTTTCAACTCCGCTCAGCCTGAACCGCCTCATTATTTTCACTCGCCGATTGCGGTGTGTTAAACCGGCGTTGGTGATTGCAAGTCTTCCCTAACAATCAATAAAGACAAAATCGAAAATGAACGCGGGCGGCCGGCCCCTGACTTTTTTTCACGGAAGCTTCTAACGCGCACGGGTAAGAGGTAGGGCCGAATGGTTCGGCACGGCTTACCGCTCAGTCCAGCGCCAGTACCACCCAATAAACGCCTGTAGGATACGTCTCGGTGCGGGCATGGCATGCACCTATCGAGAAGCTGCGCAGGTTGGGGCTTTTGAGCACCGGCAGAGCATTGTTGGGCAATTCTTCGGGATGCAGGCTGGTGTAGGTCAGCACGCTGTAACGTTGCGCCAACTGTTGAACCGTTGAGGTGCCGAGTTTGTCTGCTTGCGCCATGGAACAGGCCGCAGTATCGGTAATCGGCAAATCTTGTTGCGGCAGATCAGCTTGATGGACTTCACGCCGCGTCCGTCCCACGCTCTCCGCAATCTGAGCTTTTACTTCTGCAATTGAATATGTGGGGAGGGCATGGCCGAAGTCCTGCACAACGTAGAGCCGGTCGCCGCTGCGTACCACGCCTAATCCGATGACGTTGTAGTCGGGATTCAACAGGTTTGCGCGATGTGGCGGAGAAAGCATTAAATTTCGCTGGGCATCCGCCGCGTCGAAATCGAGCGCCACGTTCTCGCCTTCCTGGTCCAATTGCGTGCTGGTTGAAGCCGCTAAACGTTTGGGCAGGGAGGGCTCGCCGTCGAACTGGTGAGAAAGTTGCCGCGCGGCAAACATCGCTTCCGCATGTATGCGCGCCGCCCGGCTCATGCCGGCATCGCGTGTGAAAAGTGGGGCGCCAGCTTGCTTTCGCGCCTGATTGGCAAGATCTAAAAGCTGGCGTTCCGCGTCAGAATCGTAATCGATGGAAGGAATGTCGGGGGAGTTTGCCGAGATAGGCTTTAAAGTCGCATGCTGCGCGGATTTGTCCGCCGCATCGGTATTTTCATTGGAAGAGGCTAACACCCGGCTCGACGGCTGAACCGAGGCGGCACTCATTCCCAGCAGAAGCGTTGCGACAATTCTTCTGCCTATAGCTCCAGAGACCCTTAGCATTCGCTTGTGCCTACTCAACTCGACCCTGGGAAGGGATTCGAACTCAGGCTCAAACTTGCTGCTGGTGCTACGCTAGAAGCTGAAATCCACCGGGAGAAGTTACTTTCGCTATGGGACCTGGCATTGCTGGGGTCATTGGCCTGTTGTTTGGCAGCGGGATTGCTTGGCTGGCGTTGCGTGCACGCACAGCCGGCATGCAGGCACGTTTGTCTTTGATGGAAAAGGAATTAGCGGCTGGAAAAGCTGATCTAGTGCGGCTTCAGCAGACTCACAGCGAACTTATAGCCGGCAAAGCGCGGCTGGAATCGGCTCTGGAGGCCGAACGAAAGTCCAGCAACGAAAAGATCGAGTTAGTCACCCGCGCCAGCGAAGAACTGCGTAACGCGTTTAAAGTAATGGCTGCCGACGCGTTGAAGAGCAATAACTCATCGTTTTTGGTGATAGCGGAAGAGACGCTAAAGCGATTTCAAAGCCAGGCTCGGGGCGACCTGGAAGCCCGGCAAAAAGCTGTGGCCGATATGGTGGCGCCGGTGCGTGAGTCGCTGACTAAAGTAGACACGCAAATTCAGCAGATGGAAATAGCGCGTGGCGATGCCTACGGCGAACTCCGCGCGCAAGTGCAATCGCTAATCTCAACCCAGAGAGAATTGCAATCTCAGACGGGAAATTTGGTGCGCGCCTTGCGCACGCCCAACGTTCGAGGCCGCTGGGGAGAAATTCAGCTGCGCCGGGTTGTCGAAATTGCCGGCATGCTTTCTTATTGTGACTTCGCCGAGCAGGAAACGGTCATTACGGAAAACGGACGCCTGCGGCCCGACCTGGTCGTGAAGCTGCCCGGCGGAAAACATGTTGTCGTCGATGCCAAGACACCATTGCAAGCATTCCTCGAAGCCTTCGAAACCACGGATGAAGATGCACGTCGCGTTTGCCTCGCCAATCATGCGCGGCAGGTGCGCGACCACATGAAAATCCTCAGCGGCAAAAACTACTGGGAGCAGTTCGAGTCCACGCCTGAATTTGTCGTGATGTTTCTTCCCGGCGAAACCTTTTTTAGCGCCGCGCTGGAGCAGGATCCAGGTCTGATTGAACAGGGAGTCCTACAACGCGTGATTCCAGCGTCGCCGACCACGCTGATCGCCCTGCTGAAGGCCATCAATTACGGCTGGAATCAGGAAAAACTCGCGCGCAACGCGCAGCAAATAAGCGCCCTCGGGAAAGAACTGCATGACCGCCTGCGTCTACTCGCCGGGCACATCAGTTCTGTAGGCACCGGACTTGACCGCGCCGTCGAATCCTACAACAAAGCCGTGGGATCGCTGGAAAGCCGTGTGCTGGTTTCGGCGCGCAAATTCGCCGAACTGGGCGCATCCGTAGCTGACGATATTCCCGAACTTGAGCCTATCGAAACCACGGCGCGGGCACTCTCATTTGACTGGGATGAAGACGACTCATCGGCAGACAGCGAGCGCAAGGCTGGCTAACCACTAATGCAACTGTCCACTCATCATGCGGTTAGAAAACGCTAATCTCGGAAATCTCTAACCGTGAGCTTTTCATCGCACTCGAAGGTACGTTGTTCCGTCTCACATTCATACCAGATTTCGATACGCTGTCGCACTTTTCCTCCTAAAGCTAGCCCCATCCCAGCCGATAGCCTAAAAGGACGAGGCTGCGTGGCAGCGCGGTTGTGCAGCCGCTCGTTCAGTTCCCTTCTTAGAAAATCACTGCTGCAGGAGTCATCGGCACGTGCACCGAACTGCTACATCTCGCTCGCTCCAAGCGGGAATCCTCATTCCCGCGGTGGCAGTCTCGTCGTGGCTTGTCTCCAAGGCAATCGGCGGATGGGCTGGCCGGTCTGCCGATTTCATGCCCCATGGATATTGCTTCCTATGGAACCCCACGATTCTATGGCTGCATGTGATCTCTGATGGGCTGATCACGCTTTCGTATTACGCCATTCCCGTCATCCTTATTTATTTCATCCGCAAGAATCGGGATCTCCCGTTCAACCGAATTTTCTGGATGTTCGGCACCTTCATCCTGGCCTGCGGGACGACTCACCTGATGGAAATCTGGAACGTCTGGCACGGCAGCTACATGCTGGCTGGCGTCATTAAGGCCGCCACAGCAGCTGTGTCGGTGGTCACGGCGGCGATGCTGATACCGTTGGTTCCGAGGGTGATATCCCTGCCTACACGGATGCACTTGCAGGAAGAGAATCGCAAGCTGGAACGGGAAATCGCCGAACGCAAGTGCTTCGACGCCACGGTCGAGGATCCGCTTCGGCGCAGGGTCACCGCCGGGTTCATCGTAGCCGTGCTCCTGACTGCCTTGATCAGCGTTTCGTCATGGCATGGTGCCCGGCGGGCGGAGCAGGATGCCTATTGGGTATCCCACACCCATGAAGTGATGGAAACGATCCAGCGCACCACCAGACATGTACTCGAAGCGCAAACCAGTGCGCGGGCATTTGCCTTGAGCGGGCAGGAACCCCTCCTAGCACACTACCAGACCGCGAAGGACACCATCTACAAAGACGAGGCCACGTTGCGCGGTTTGACGGCGGACAATCTCAGCCAGCAGCGGCAGCTGGACATGCTCGGACCACAGGTAAACACTGCGCTCGAATTCGCCGACAGCATCATCGCCAAACGCCAGAAGCTGGGTGCCTATTCTGGCGGCAACGATGCTTTGGAAACAGAGAGGCTGCTCGATGTGGTGCGCGGAACGGCTCTAGATATGTATGCCCAAGAAGCGCGGCTTTTGGAACAGCGCAATCCGGGAATTCAGGCGGGACAGCGGTTGGCGAGGATTATCACCATCGTCGGTGCCATTCTCTTGGCCGGTTTGTGGATTTTCGCCAAGCTCGCCGTCAACCGTGAGATTAACGTCAATGCGCGGACTCGGGCGCAACTCAGCACCCTGAACGCCGAACTGGAGGAGCGCGTGGAGCAGCGGACTGCAGCGCTAGAGTCGGAGATCGTCGAGCGCAGACAAGCCACCGAAGCGCTAAAGGACAGTCTGGCCAGAAGTGAGCAGGCTCTCCGCGAACTGGCCGATCAGAAGTTTGCCCTCGACCAGCACGCCATCGTAGCCACCACCGACGTTCAGGGAACCATCACCTACGTCAACGGCAAGTTCTGTGCCATCAGCAAGTACTCCAAAGACGAACTGATCGGCCGGAACCACCGCATTCTCAACTCCGGCCATCACCCCAAACAGTTTTTCCAGCAGATGTATCACAGCATCGCCAATGGCCAGGTGTGGCGGGGAGAAATATGCAATCGCGCCAAGGATGGTTCGATCTATTGGGTAGATACGACCATCGTCCCGTTTCTTGACGACCATGGAAAACCCCGCCAGTACATGGCGATTCGCGCGGATATCACCGAACGCAAGCGGGCGGAGGAAGTACGTGAGCGCCTGGCGGCCATAGTCGACTCCTCCGATGACGCAATTATCAGCAAAGATCTGAACGGGACCATAACCGCCTGGAATCGCGGCGCCGAAAAAGTGTTCGGCTACACGTCAACCGAAGTCGTGGGCAAACCAATGCTCATGCTCTTTCCTCCAGACCATGTGAAAGAGGAGTCCGATATTCTGTCTCGCGTCCGGCGCGGCGAGAGTGTTGAACATTTCGAAACCGTTCGCGTCCGGAAGGATGGCAAGAAAATCGATATTTCCGCGACGATCTCGCCGGTTAGGGACAGCAGTGGAACGATCATTGGCGCTTCAAAAATTGCGCGCGATATCACTGACCGCAAGCGGGGTGAGCAAGCCTTGCAGGAAAGCCTCGCCACCAACGAAGCCGCGCTCAAAGAACTGGCTGAACAGAAGTTCGCACTCGATCAACACGCGATTGTGGCAGTAACCGACGTCCAGGGCACCATCTCCTACGTTAACGACAAGTTCTGCACCATCAGTAAATACTCCAGGGACGAACTGATCGGCCGGAATCATCGCATCCTCAACTCCGGTCACCATTCCAAAGAGTTTTTCCAGCAGATGTATCACACCATCGCCAACGGCAAGGTGTGGCACGGAGAGATTCAGAACCGGGCCAAAAACGGTTCGATCTACTGGGTAGACACGACCATCGTTCCGACCCTGACCACGAGCGGCAAACCACAGCAGTATGTGGCGATCCGCGCGGATATTACGGAGCGCAAGCGCGCAGAGGAAATTCTGCGCGAGCAGGCTCAAGTTCTGGATCTCGCCCAAGTGATGGTGCGGGATATACAGGGACACATCGTCTTATGGAATTCAGGTGCGGAAAAGCTTTATGGCTATACCCGGGAAGAAGCAATCGGACAGACGTCTCACGAACTGCTTCAAACCCAATTTCCCGAACCGTTGGAGCAAATTGAAGAAAGGGTCACGCGCACCGGTACTTGGGAAGGGGAGTTGATTCATCGTAAGCGCGATAACAGCCGCATCATAGTCTCCAGTCTCTGGGTCTTGCATCGCGATGCCCAAGGCAATCCATTGCGCATCCTTGAAGCCAACGTAGACATCACGGCGCGCAAACAGGCGGAACAGCAGCTCGCGGGACAGGCGGAGGAACTCTCCCGCCAAGCCATGGAATTGCTTCGCTCGCAGCAAGCTCTGGAAATCCAGAGGCTCATGCTGCAGTCGGTGCTGGATAGCATGGCCGAGGGTTTGATCGCTGCCGACGAGCGGGGAAAATTCATCATCTGGAATCCAGCCGCTGTGAGGATTCTTGGCCTCGGTGCGGCAAACCTGCCCAGCCAGGAATGGACTTCACACTATGGGCTTTACCTGGAAGACATGGTCACCCCTTTCCCCGTAGATGAGTTGCCTTTGGCCCGCGCCATTCGCGGAGAGGCGAGCAGCGCTCAAATGTTTGTGCGCAATCCCGAACTCGAGGAAGGGACCTGGATCGAGGTCAGTGGCGGCCCTTTGAGAGACAAGAACGGGGCGGTGCGGGGCGGAGTAGTGGCTTTCCGCGACATTACGCAGAGAAGAGCGGACGAGCGCGAAATCCGCAAACTCAACGAAGAACTAGAAGAGCGGGTGCTGGAACGCACCGCGCAACTGGAAGCTGCCAACCACGAACTGGAGGCATTTACTTATTCCGTCTCGCACGATCTGCGCGCACCGCTGCGGCATATCGGCGGCTTTTCCAAGATTTTGTCCGAGGATTTTGGCCCCGGAATGCCTCCCGAAGCACAATGTCACCTGCAACGCATCGCAGACGGAGCTCACCGCATGGGCCTGCTGGTGGATGAACTCCTGAATCTGGCGCGGGTTGGCCGTCATGCTCTCCACGTCCAAGCCACGCGGCTGAATTCGATCATCGAGGATGTCATATCTCTTCTGCAGCCGGAGGTTGGAGACAGAGCGATCACTTGGAAGATTGCGGACCTTCCCTCAGCAGAATGCGATCCGGTTCTGATCAAGCAAGTGTTTCAAAACTTGATCGCCAACGCCCTCAAGTTCACCCGCACTCGCGAGCGCGCCGTCATCGAGATCAGTCAGCGGGAAGAAAACGGACAGATGGTCATCGCCATTTCCGACAACGGAGTCGGCTTCAACATGAAGTACAAAGACAAACTCTTCGGCGTCTTCCAACGCCTGCATCGGGCTGAGGATTTTGAAGGCACGGGCATTGGCCTGGCCACGGTGCAACGCATCATTCGCAAGCATGGAGGCCGAATCTGGGCGGAGGCCGAACTGGATAAGGGCGCCACTTTTTGTTTCACCCTCAGCGCCGCCGGATTGGCCACGATGAACGCGGAAAGTGTCAATCCTGGTGCGTCAAACTCAAGCGAAGTCAAAGTCATTGAAATTGAAAATAAGTCGGTTGCTGCAGGAGGTTAAACATGAGCTCAGAGGAAGTCGATATTCTTTTGGTCGATGATAGTCAGGATGACGTGGACCTTACTCTGCACGCCTTGCGGTCGGAGAATCTGGCCAACCACGTCTTTATCGCACGCGATGGGGAGGAAGCACTCGATTTCATTTTCTGTTCCGGCCCCCATGCCCATCGGTCCTTCGATCATCCTCCGAAACTGGTTCTGCTGGATCTGAAAATGCCCAAAGTGGATGGGCTGCAGGTCCTCAAACAAATTAAAGACGATGCGCGAACCAAGACCATCCCGGTTGTCCTGATGACTTCTTCGCGGGAAGAACGGGATATGGTCAGCGGCTACAACCTGGGCGTCAACAGCTACCTGCAGAAACCGGTTGACTTCGGCAATTTCCGGGAAATGGTCAAGCTATTGGGGCTGTACTGGCTGGTGACCAATCAGCCTCCGGTCGCCAACGGCAAGACACAGACGGCAAAGCAGGGGCAATGAGCAGCGTCGCAACCCAGCTCGCCACGAAATTGCCAGCCGAACCAAAGGCCAAGCTATGCGCTTTAGTTCTGGAGGACAACCAGCTCGATGCCGAACTCGTTCTGCGCGCCCTGCGACAGGGCGGCTTCGAGGTTACGGGAGCGGTAGTGCAGGATGAAGCCGGCTTCACAAAAGCGCTCCACGCCAATCCACCGGAAATTGTGCTGGCCGATTACAACCTGCCGAACTGGACGGGAATGGAGGCCCTCAACGTGCTCCGGCGGGAAGCTCTCGATATTCCCATGATTTTGGTTTCCGGCGCGCTCGGCGACGTGACCGCGGTGGAATGTATCAAGCGCGGCGTCACCGACTATGTTCTAAAGGATGGCTTGGCGCGCTTGCCAGACGTGGTACGCCGGGCCCTCCGCGAAAAGCTCGAACGCAGTCTGCGTCATCAGGTGGAAGAAGACCTGGCGAAAAAAATGGATGAACTGGCGCGTTCCAACTCCGACCTCGAGCAGTTCGCCTACGTCGCCTCGCACGATTTGCAGGAACCGCTGCGCATGGTCGCGGCCTATACGCAACTGCTGGCCGAGCGTTATCGCGGAAAGCTTGACGCCGATGCTGACAAATTTATCGGCTATGCCAGCGAAGGCGCTCTACGCATGCAGGTGCTGATTCAGGACCTGCTGGCGTTTTCCCGCGTGGGGCGAAGTGGAACGCCCATGGCGAACGTGGATTGCAACGCAGTCATGCAGGAAATTTTGCAGACTCTTGCGTCCCCCATCCGGGAAAGCGGCGCGGTAGTCACTTGTGACACGCTCCCCACTGTGTGGGCGGATCGTACGCAGATCGTGCAGCTTTTTCAAAATCTGATTGGCAATGCCATCAAGTTTCGCGGGAACCAGCCGCCAGCCATTTCCGTGAAATCCGAGAGGCAAGATGGGAAGAGGCTGTTTACCTTCCGCGACAACGGAATCGGCATTCCGGAAGAGTCATTGGAGAATATTTTTGTGGTTTTTCAACGCTTGCACGCGCGCACGGAATATCCCGGCAACGGCATCGGCCTTTCCATCTGCAAAAAGATCGTCGAGCGCGCCGGAGGCCGGATTTGGGTCGAGTCGAAGGTGGGATCCGGCTCGACCTTCAAATTTACCCTTCCCCTCCAAACTGCCGATGAAACAGAGAGAACGAAACCGTGAACTCCGGACTCAGATTGCTTCTGGTAGACGACAATCCGGCCGATATCGGGTTGGCCCGCGAGGCACTGGCAGAAAGCGCGCACCATAGCGAGATCACCAGCCTGGAAAATGGCACGGATGCAATCGCTTTCCTCAACCGCGGCGGGAAGTATGCCGACGCTGTCCTACCCGATCTGGTGATCCTGGACTTGAGTCTTCCCGGGTGCAACGGGATGACGATATTAGAAACGATTAAGACGGGGCCACAGCTGCGCCGAATCCCCGTGGTGATGTTTAGCACTTCGCGGTTGAGCCGGGATATTGTGCGCTGCTACGAACTGGGCGCAAGCTGCTACATCAGCAAGCCGGGAAATTTAAACGATTATCTTTCCGCGGTGAAGTCGATCGAGAACTTCTGGTGCGGCTTTGCCTGCCTGCCACCGAAAGGAGAATGAATGGATCAACCAACCACGCAAGTATTGCTCATCGAAGACAACCCGGGAGATGCGGATTTGGTGCGCTTGCGTCTGGTCGAAGGCAAGTCGCCGGTCAATGTGAACTGCGTCAACCGTCTTGCGGATGGGCTTGCTGCGCTGTCGAAAGAGTTGCCGTCAGTTGTGCTGCTGGATCTGAACTTGCCCGATAGTCACGGCGCCGAAACCTTCCGCCGCGTTCTTGAACATTCGCCAAACGTGCCGGTCGTCGTGCTCTCCGGCCAGGATGATGAGGCTTTGGCCGCCAAGGCGATTCATCAGGGGGCGCAGGATTACTTAATCAAAGGCAATATATCCAGCAAGCATCTGGAGCGTGCCATACGGTACGCGGTGGAACGGCAAGCGCTGCTGCGCGCGCTTGAAGTCACGCAAAAACAACAACTGGAATTCAAGAACCAGTTTCTTTCCCACGTTTCCCACGAATTACGCACGCCACTGACTTGCATTCATCAATACGTGACACTGCTTCTCGACGGGCTTGCCGGTCCGCTTGTGCCCGATCAGGGCGATCACCTAAAAACGGTTTTAAAGAGCGTAAACCAGCTGCATGCCATGATTCGCGATCTACTCGAAGCGACGCGAGCCGAGAGCGGCAAACTGCGCGTGGAACCGCGCTGCATCGCTCTAGGTGAATTGATGCAACAGACGGTTGCCATGCTTCGCCCCACGGCAAACGAAAAACAGATTGGACTCGAAATCGGGCTCGACCAAAGATTGCCTCTGGTTCATGCCGATCCAGACCGCGTCCTCGAAGTGCTCATCAATCTGGTGGACAACGCCATCAAGTTCACCCCGCCGGAAGGCGCCGTCATGTTGCAGGCCAGCATGGTAGAGGCCGACCCCGACTCCGTTTACGTTGCCGTGAGCGATACCGGACGCGGCATCTCTCCCGAGGCGAAAACTCTGATTTTTGAACGCCTCTATCAGGATGGCGATTCCATCGACAACAACCGCTCGGGATTGGGGCTAGGCCTTTTCATCTGCAAAGAGATCGTTAAGCTCCATCAGGGACGGATTTGGGTTTCCAGCGAGCCTGGCCAGGGCAGCATTTTCACCTTCACTTTGCCGGTGTATTCGCTGGCAAAGCTGCTTGCCCCGGTTGTGATCTACCAGAACCAGTTGCGCCCATCTTTTGTGCTGGTCCGCGTGGAGCTTACGCCGCTCACCTCTCCGCCACGCGGCAATTGGAAGGAAACCTGGCGGCAGTGTTTAGAAACCTTACGGCATTGTGTGTATCTCGACAAAGATCTGGTTCTTCCCCCGATGGGAGCGGCTGGGACTGCCGAAACGTTTTACGTCGTGGCCTCGACCGACTTGCAGCAATCGGGAGTGATGACCGCGCGCATCCGAGAACAATTAGAACGCGTCATGGATTTGCAAAGCAAGTGCACTGTGACCATCTCTGCGGTTCCGATTGAGCTTCCTGCCGCTCAGGCAGGAGAGAGCCTGGAGCGACAGGTGCAGACTTTGGCCGAATGCGTAAGCGAGATGATTTTAAAAAATATGGACCGAAAACAATTTTGCGTGCCAAAGGCTCCGGGGAGCAATTAGGGCGTAAAGGTAACGATCAACAAAAAGGAGAACATCATGGCAAGACCGAAGATTCTGGTAGTGGACGACGATCCCGATCTCGTAAGAGCGTTACGGCTCCGTTTGCGGGCTAATAACTATGAAGTCACCACGGCAACCGATGGCTATACGGCCATCGCCGCTGCGCAAAAAGAACGGCCGGCTCTGATCATTTTGGATCTCGGCTTGCCAGTCGGGGATGGTTTCGTGGTGCTCGACCGCTTGCAGACCATCGACTCGCTCTCCAGCATTCCCATCATCGTTCTGAGCGCGCGCGATCCGCAGAGCAATGAGGAGCGCGCCTTGAAGGCAGGAGCGGCGGCATTTTTCCAGAAGCCGGCCGACAATGACGAACTGATGAATGTAATCCGCGTGAGCCTCTCACCCGGACAGCAACAGCAGATGGCCCCTTGGCCGTCGTAGAGTTTAACTCCCTGCTCTGAATGTGATCAGCGCAGGGAGTTTTGCTCCTTAGCCGCAAAGTCGCAGCTTCCGCGTTGTCGTTGGCCCGAACAGCTTAAACTGCTAACTCACTCCCGCACAGTCACATACCGAATTCCACAGAAAGCTCCAAAAAGCGGTAACTGCCTTCCGGAAACCCATCTATAATCGTAGAAGTGTTGTAATTGCCACACTTAGCATTTCTGAAAACGGAAGCAACATGGCAGCGAAGTTGCTTATAGATGATCGGCGGAGTGTAATCGTTGACCCAACCTACCCCGTGAAGGGTGTGGGACGACCGCCGAAGTCCATGAACCGGGAAAGCCAAGTCCGATTCGTTGCCGTTCTGCTGTTCCTGCTGACAGTAGCCGCCGTCTTATTCGCCGGATTCAACTTCAACGCCGAGATCAAATCGTCCGTTCCCGACGATGGCGTCTGGTGGATCGAAAATAAAGGGCGGCTCATGGCCGACCGCCTCAAGGCTGACGGCCCCGGCGCTCTGAGCGGCATCAAGCCCGGCGACCAACTAGTTTCGATTAACGGGCAGGAGATCCACGATATTTACGATTTGGAACGCCAGATGTACCAAAACGGCATCTGGTCGAAGGCCACCTATTCGGTGCTCCGGCACTCCGTTCCACTCGATTCCAGCGTAATTCTGAGTCCTGCCCCACGCTCCCTTTCCATCTGGCTGCGCCTTATCGCGCTGATTTATTTGGGTATTGGGCTTTATGTCTTGTTGCGCCGCTGGACCGCCCCCGGCTCCACGCATTTCTACGTTTTCTGCCTCGTATCGTTCGTCGCATACTCCTTTAAGTACACCGGCAAACTGAACGACTTCGACTGGACGATTTATTGGGGCAATATTGTCGCCGGAGTCTTGCAGCCAGCCCTGTTCCTGCACTTTGTCCTTATCTTTCCCGAAAAGCGGCTGTTTGTACGCAAGCATCCGTGGATGCTTGCGCTGGTCTATGTCCCAGCCGCAGTTCTGCTGGCCATTCACGTCGGTGCCATGCGCTGGCTGCAAGCCAGCGTGCGCCTGCGATGGAACCTCGACCGCATGGAAATGGCCTACGGATCCCTGCTATTTCTGGTTGCAGCCGGCGTGCTCTGGTACAGCTACCGCCGTGCCAGCACCACGATTCTGCGCCAGCAGTTGAAGTGGGTGACACGCGGCACGATTCTGGCGATAGTCCCCTACTCCGCAATCTACGTCGTTCCGTTCCTCATGGGTGCGCTCCCCAGCGAAGCCATGAAGCTTTCCGCGCTCTCGCTGGCGCTGCTGCCGCTGACCTTCGGTTACGCCATCTTCCGCTATCGCCTGATGGATGTCGATCTCATCTTCAAGCGCGGCGTGGTGTACACGCTGGCCGCTGCGACGGTAGTGGGAATGTATTTCGGCCTGGTGGCGGGCGTGGCCGAACTGGTGCACATGCGGCAACCCGGCAGCGGCCCGGTGGGACTGATTCTTGCTGTCGTTGTTACCGCGCTTCTGTTCGATCCTGTACGAAAATGGATTCAGGATCGCATTGACCAATTTTTCTATCGCACGCGCTACGACTATCGCCGCACTCTGCTCGAATTTGGCCGCGAACTAAATTCGGAAACTAATCTCGATGCGATGCTCTCTTCGCTCATGGACCGGCTTTCCCGCACGCTTGCGGTAGAGCGCGTAGCAATTTTTTTATCTCAGGAAGACGCCGGGCGATTTGGACTGACAAAGGCCCTTGGCTTATCGGCGTCCGGCAATCTCGATCTATCTTTCCTGGAAGCACCCCGTCCCGAAGGCGCGGGCCATCTCTTCTTCGAGAATACCCATCAGGTGCCGCGCGAGAATCCGAACGCGCAGCAAACCATTGCCCGGCTGGACCTGAATTACTACATTCCCTGCCGCGCGCAGCAGAAAACGGTTGCAGTTCTCGGCCTCGGAAAGACCATGCAGGGGGATTTCCTTTCCAGCGAAGACATGGAGTTGCTCGAAACTTTGGGCGGCTATCTGGGCATTGCCATCCAGAACGGTCAGCTCTATGCCTCGTTGCAGCAAAAAGCGGCAGAGTACGAGCGGTTGAAGGACTTCAACGAGAACATCGTGGAATCGATCAACGTGGGCGTGATGGCGCTCGATATGGAAGACCGCATCGAGAGCTGGAACGCGCAGATGGAAGTCATGTATGCGCTGCCGCGCTGGCAAACGCTGACCCAGCCGTTGAAAGCCATTTTCCCGCAGGAGTTCGTTGAAGAATATAACCGCATGCGGCGGGAGCCGGGCATTCGCAATTTATACAAGTTCCGCCTGAAAACGCCAGCCGGCGAAGTACGTACCGTCAATGTAGCGCTCGCCCCTTTGGTTACCCGCAAGTTTGAAGTGATCGGGCGGCTCATCATTGTGGATGACATTACGGAGCGTATGGATCTGGAAGCCCAGCTTTCCCAGGCCGATAAACTTTCGTCAATCGGCTTGCTGGCCGCCGGGGTCGCGCATGAAGTCAACACGCCACTGGCGGTGATTTCCTCTTATACTCAAATGCTCTCCAAGCAATTACAGGGCGATCCGCAGAAATCCGGCTTGCTGGAGAAGATAACGCGGCAGACCTTCCGGGCATCTGAAATCGTGAACAACCTGCTGAACTTCTCACGCACCAGCGGCAGCGAAGTTGGCGATGTAGATGTGAACAAGGTAATCGGCGACACCCTTGCGCTGCTGGAACATCAGTTCAAAGTCGCAAAAGTAGATGTCGAAAATATGCTTTCTCCAAAACTTCTGCCGATTCAGGGCAACGCCGGCAGGCTGCAACAGGTTTTTCTAAATTTATTTCTTAACGCCAAGGATGCGATGCCGGGTGGCGGCAAGCTGCGCGTGAGCACAGCCAACGGAGAGAGCGTGAGCGTCTCCGTCTCAGACACTGGATCGGGCATTGCCCCAGAGCACATTCAGCGCATCTACGATCCATTTTTTACGACGAAGACTTCACCGCGCGAAGGCCAGGCGCGCGGAACCGGCCTTGGCCTTTCCGTCACTTACGGCATCATTCAGGAACACGCCGGCAAGATCCGAGTAGAAAGCCATCCCGGCACGGGCACCACTTTTACACTTGATTTTCCATTGAGCAGGAAAGCTGTACACGTTTAAACGAAGCGTTCACGAGGCGACCACGTTCAATCGATCTATTGTCGAGGACAAATATGTCTGAAACGGCAGTTATTCCGCGTGCCGGCCTGAATGGAAATCCAGGCCTGGCGGGCGCGGTTCTGATCATTGACGATGAAGCCGAGATTCGCGAGTCTCTGCAGACGCTGCTCGAAATGGAAGGCTTTGCCGTGGAAACGGCGGCCACCGGGGAAGCCGGCTTACAGCGCATTGGCGAGCATCCTTTCGACCTGATTTTGCTTGATCTCACCCTGCCGGGCCGCGATGGCATGGAGATTCTAGCGGAGATTCGCTCCCACGAAACCGGACTGCCGGTGATCATGATTACCGCCTTCGGCACCGTGGAGAATGCGGTGCGTGCCATGCAGGGCGGCGCGGTCAACTTTGTCCAGAAACCCTGGGACAACGAAAAACTTCTCGCCGACATTCGCGCCGCAGTAGGCTGGCGCCGCGCCGAAGAAGAAAACGTTCAGCTCAAGCGCGCTCTCAAGCAGCGCTACAACTTCGAAAACATCGTCGGCAAAAGCGAACCGATGCTGAAGATTTTTGACCTTGTCGGGCAGGTCGCCAACAGCCGGTCCACCGTTCTATTGCAGGGCGAAAGCGGTACCGGAAAGGAAATCATCGCCAAAGCCCTGCACCTGAATTCGCCGCGCCATGACCGGCCTTTCGTTCCCGTCAACACCGGCTCCATGCCGACCGATCTGCTCGAATCCACCCTCTTCGGCCATGTGAAAGGCGCATTCACCAGCGCTATCGCGTCCAAAAAAGGGTTGTTCGAGATTGCCGACCGTGGCACGTTGTTTCTCGATGAAATTGCCACCATGAGCCTGGAGACGCAGGCCAAAATTCTGCGCGTGCTGCAAGATCGCAGGTTCATGCATTTGGGCGGAATTCAAGAAATTCAGGTGGATGTGCGCATCATCGCCGCCACCAACATCGATCTCCGTCAGCTGGTTCGAGAAGGCCGCTTCCGCGAAGATTTGTTTTACCGCTTGAACGTGATCACTATTGAACTGCCTCCGCTGCGCCAGCGCAGAGAAGACATTCCGCTGCTCGTCCAATTTTTCCTGAAGCGATACGCTGAGGAAAACGACCGCCCGGCGCGGCGCGTTACGCCGGAGGCATTGCGGCCGTTAATGTCCTACGCGTGGCCGGGCAATGTACGCGAATTGGAAAATGTGATTGAGCGCGCCGTTGTATTGTCGTCGGGAAGCGAGATCACTATCGATCTTCTGCCTGACAATTTGCTGGGCCGCGGCTCAACCTTCACGATGCATGATGCGCCCACGGATGCGTCACTGTTCGAAGTTGTGGAAGACGTGGAACGGCGCATCATCGGCGATATGCTGGAAAAGTGCAACTGGAACCAGACCGAGGCTGCGGAACGTTTCAAAGTACCGCTCTCTACGTTGAATCAAAAAATACGCCGGCTGAATATTGAGATTAAGAAGAAAACCCGCGGGTAAAAACCAGATCTGGCGCGGTGAACCGTTCCTTTACTGCCTGACCGGCGACATTCTCTGCTATAGTTCGGGAAAGCGCACTGCTCAGTGCTGCGCTTCCAATTCCGCATGGAACTGACCTCGCCCACCGATCTCGCCAAAGAAAAAGTCCTAACGGTTCAGGATTACGTTCTGTTTTGCCTGCAGGCGGTCGGCAATTTCTTCCGCAAACCGCTATACGTCGCGGATATGGCGTTGCAAGCCGATACCATCGGCGTTGGCTCTTTGCCCATCGTCGTTCTCACCGGCTTCTTCACCGGAGCGGTACTCGCCCTGCAAGCCTCAAATACGCTGGAGCGCTTCGGTTCGATCACCCTGGTTGGACAATTAGTCTCCACGTCAATGGTCCGCGAGTTGGGTCCCGTGTTGACCAGCCTCATGGTTGCAGGCCGCAACTCCTCGGGCATGGCCAGCGAGTTGGGATCGATGGTGGTTACGGAGCAGATCGACGCCATGCGCGCGCTGGGCACCGATCCCATGAAGAAGCTGGTTACTCCGCGCGTGGCCTCGACCGTGTTCATGCTTTTCTTTCTCACCATCATTTCCGATCTCGTAGGTTTGGTCGGGGGCCTGGCGATTGCGAAGCTTCTGCTGCGCCTCGATGCCCGCCAGTACTGGTATAACGCGTGGGAAACATTGGTCTTTCAAGACGTCTTTATGGGACTGATTAAGCCGGTGATTTTTGGCTTTATCATCGCGACCGTCGGTTGCTACTACGGCATGAACGCCCGAGGAGGAACCCAAGGCGTGGGCCGTGCCACGACTCAGGCCATGGTTGCGGCTTCGGTTTTGATTCTCGCCACGGATTTGATTGTCACTCGTTTTCTCATGGCAACACTGTCGTATCACTGATTCCATGTCTGCACCAACCCTGCCGCTCGCTTCCGCTCCAGCCATCGCGAAAGACAGTTCTGCACCGGTCATCGTATTTGAAGATGTCGCGCTCTCCTTTGCCGACAACGAAGTGCTGCGCGGAGTTTCCTTCCATTTGCCGCGTGGCGAAACCAAAGCGGTGTTTGGCGTGGCGGGTTCGGGCAAAAGCCTGATTCTCAAACTCGCGCTCGGCCTCATTCGTCCGGATTCGGGGCGCATTCTCGTGTTAGGCGAAGACATTACGCAAATGCAGGAGGAACAACTCTTTGAATTGCGCGGCAAAATTGGGATGGTATTCCAGGAGAGCGCGCTGTTCGATTCCCTCACAGTGCGCGAAAACGTAGCCTACCGGCTGATGGAAGAGCACGGCATTTACGATGACGACATCGATCGCAGAGTGCGGGAGGCATTGCGCTTCGTGGAACTAGAGCACACGCTCGATCTCGATCCTGCCGAGCTTTCGGGAGGCATGCGGCGGCGCGTGGCCATCGCTCGAGCGATAATCACCCAACCGGAACTTCTGCTCTACGATTCCCCGACCGGCGGTCTCGATCCGGTTACTTCGAATACCATCATCGAGTTGATCGTAAAACAGCGCGACGTTTATAAAACCAGCGCTCTAATGGTGACGCATCGCCTGCAAGATGCCTTTACCATGGCTACGCATCAATTCGACAAGCAAGCTAACCGCATGGTGCACCTGCCAGCGGGACAACACTGCGACCTCCCGATGAGCTTTCTAATTCTGCGGGATGGAAAAATTATCTTTGACGGCGACCTGACCCAACTGGCTCGCACAGAGGATGAATACATCCGGGAGTATATTTCATAGAAATCAGAGATTAGGGGTCAGGGGATAGGGAGTAGTGGTCAGTGGGCAACTAATCCCCT
This sequence comes from Candidatus Aquilonibacter sp., assembly GCA_035486715.1. GTDB lineage: Bacteria > Acidobacteriota > Terriglobia > Terriglobales > Acidobacteriaceae > Sulfotelmatobacter. Next base: position 19,463 of record DATHMV010000060.1, on the reverse strand, counting down.
AGCCCTAACCGCTGTTCCCTCCACACCGATCAACTTCTCACTTCCCTGCCATCTCCTTCTCCACATCTTCCGCCTTTGAAGGCAAAGCAGCGCTAAGTTTGATCAGCTTTCCGTCCGGGTCCACGTAATAATCGTCTTCGATCCGGACGCCGATTTTTTCCTCGGGAATATAAATGCCAGGTTCGATGGTAAATATCTGGCCCGGCCCCAGGGGAGCATTGTGGTCGGTAGCATCGTGCACGTTGAGGCCGACCGGATGGCCGAGACCATGAATGAAATACTGCCCCAGCGGCTGTCCATGCAGGTCTTTGCCGTGGGTATTGATGTAGTCGTAGGCAACTTTATAGAGCGAATCCGGGCCATCACGCCTCATGGTGGATTTGCCGGACTTGAAGGCCGCTTCGGCAGCCTGCTGCGCTCCCAGAACTATGTCGTAGATTTCACGCTGGCGCGTGGTGAAGTGGCCGTTAATGGGAAGCGTGCGTGTGATATCAGACGCGTACATGGAATATTCGCCGGCGGCGTCAATCACCACAACATCGCCGGATTTCATTATGTTCGAATCGTCCGAGTAATGTAGAACTGTTGAGTAAAAACCCGATCCCACAATAGGAGCATAGGCGGGCCGTTCGCAGCCCCGCTTGCCCCATTCATATTGCATCAGCGCGGCAATTTCCCGCTCGTTTATCTCCGGCTTTACCGCCTTGAATGCAGCGAAGTGGGCTGCCACTGAAGCATCCACAGCTTTTCGGATCAGCACAGCTTCTCCCGCGTCTTTCACCGTGCGAAGCGATTCGATCATCGGCTTCACATCCTGAAAGCTTAAAAACGAATTGACATCTTTCAGAAATTCCAACGGCTCGGTGCTGGCCGAAGTTTGATCGTGCGCGGCCACGTCGGTGTAAACGACGGGCCGGATTCCAGAGCTCACCTTCATCACTTCATCGGGAAGCGTGGCCATGTCTTTGACATAGTCGAAACCGGTGATCTTTGGCGCATCGGGGTTTTCCGGCCCAAGTTTTGGGCCAGTCCATTTTTCCTGGGTCAGATTGCGCGGAGGAAGAAAAAGTATTTCAGTATAGGAGCGCGCCGCTTTACCGGAAGCGGCCTCGGCTGCCGGCGCGATCAATAACGCCGCGCCCGGTTCCGTCATGCCGGAAAGGTAATAAAAATTGTCATCCTGGCGAAAGCCATAGATATCGTTGGGGCCCTCGCTTTCCATGGGCGCAAATAGAACAATCACACTGCCAACTTTTTTGGCGAGGGCTTCGCGGCGGGCGTGATAGTCGGAGTTGGGTTGCCGATCTAGAGCAAAAGTAGACGCACTTGCAGCAAAAATAAAGCAGGCAATAAAACTTACTAGAAGGAAAGAAGTCAACCGCTTTCGCATCGTGCAAATCCATCCCGTTCGAAGTGTCTGCCCCTCGACAAAGGACTTCCCTGCTACTTCTGCCCGCCTGTAGCGCTCTGCCGGGCTTGCAGGAAAGAATCCACGTTGCTCTTGTCGATGAGAGCAGAACCAGTATCTACGAACGAGGGGATTGGCGCAAAGCTATCCTTCGACCAATCGGTTTCGAGCGAGGACGGTTTGTGATGGTACAGATTATCGAGCATCTGCATGCCGACAAAGGCCATGGTGTAAGGCTTCTGCGAGATCGTGGCGGCGATTACTCCGCTCTTGATGAAATCGAGAGTTTCCGGGTCGGTATCCATGGCCATCACAACCTTGCCGTTGATGTGATAACTATTAAGCACGCCCGCGACTTCCTTACCCGATTGCGCTTCCAGGCAGACGAAAGCGTCCACTTGATCTTTTTCCTTGCCGACGATCTGCGTCGTCGTATCGAAGGCAATGCGTGGATCGCCTTGAATATCCACAACTCGCGTGATCTTGATTCCCGGTGTCCGCTCCAATGCATCGCGGTAGCCGTGCAGACGCTCCTGCATGTTGCGCTGGTCGGGCATGGTGAACACGACGACGTTGCCTTTGCCCTTTAGCTCCTGAGCCAGCCGCATGCCGCCGGTCGTGCCGACTTCATAATTATTGGTTCCAATAAAGAAGAGCCGCTTGCTGGCTGGAGCATCGGAATCCATCGTGATCACGGGAATTCCAGCAGCAATAGCTTTGTCGATGCTGTCTTTCAGCAACGTTGGATCGGTGACGCCCAGCAATATACCCGTAGCCTTTTGTTGCACCGCTTGATCGAGTGCATCGCGTTCGGCTTTGGGGTCATAGGTGTTGGGCCCGAGAAAATCGGTACGCACTTTGAATTGCGCGCCAGCCTTGGTGAAACCTGCGCCCGCCGCCTGCCAGTAAGGCACTTGCAGATTGGCGGCTACGAATACAAAGTACTCATTGGAATCGTGAGCGCCACAACTAAGCAGAGACGCAACAAGAATCAGCAGAGAAACAACAGGAAGTGTTCTTTGGGAGCGGAGCATCGGAATCTTCTCCTTCGAACCGCGATGTACTTACTGCGGAATCGACCGGTATACCCGATGGGAACTTTTGCGAAGTGGATTGTAAAACGAACCATAGGCCTAAGAAAAGCTCTTTCCTAAAAAGATCAGAGAGTTTCTAAATTTACCCTACACTCCCACTGGAAATGGCTTGGTGTGGGATTCTGTACTCAGTGTCGTGCCTGAGAATCGTCCCTGTAGCAGGGACATCAATCCCGTGTACCAATAACCCACCACGAACAATAGAAGAAATGGGATCGTCACATAGTTCTCGTTTTCAACCGCATAGAAAACTGTGAACGCGAAATAAGTACCGATCACCATCTCCAGCCAGGGCACCCAACCCAAGCGTTTGCGATATTTCGTAGCCCCGACTTTGTCTTTCTTTGACTCCACATGATATTTAGGTGTGCGCGCGAAAGCGCTCTCCTTGCCAATCAGCGCTTCGATCACGGCTTTCGTATTGGTAATCGTCAATCCAATTCCTAGCGCCATAAGAAACGGCAGATACAGCAACGCCCGCGGCCATTTTCTGGGAAAAAGTTCCTTCTGAGAAACCAAATAAAAACTTGAAATTGAAAATGTTGATGCCATGAAAAGCGGCAGGTCGATGAAGAGCATCTGAAACCATCCCTGATAAAAGCGGATGATCATCGCGGGCAACATCAATACCGAAAGCACAATCATCAGTGGATAGCTGAGGTTCGCCGTCAGGTGATACCAAGCTTCGATCTTAGTGTGCAGCGGCGCATCGCTGCGCATTACGCGCGGCAGAATCTTCTTTCCAGTTTGAATCAATCCCTTCGCCCAGCGCGCCTGCTGAGTTTTGAATGCGGTCATCTCCACCGGCAACTCGGCGGCGCACTCGACATCCTGGAGGTAAATAAATTTCCATCCCTTGAGCTGTGCCCGGTAAGAAAGATCGGTGTCTTCGGTAAGCGTGTCGTGCTGCCAGCCGCCGGCGTCGTCGATCGTCATTCTCCGCCAGACTCCGGCCGTGCCATTGAAGTTGAAGAAGACGCCGCTGCGGGCGCGCCCCGAGTGCTCAAGCACAAAGTGGCCATCGAGCAGGATAGCTTCCACTTCCGTGAGAAAGGAATAATTGCGATTGATGTGCGTCCAGCGCGTCTGTACCATGCCGATCTTGGCATCGGTAAAGTGATGAATCGTGCGCAACAAAAAATCCTCGGGCGGAGTAAAATCGGCGTCGAAAATCGCAACGAACTCACCCTTCGCAGTCTTCAAACCTTCGGCCAAAGCTCCCGCTTTAAAGCCTTCACGATTGGTGCGATGGTGGTAGCTGATGGGATTTCCCAGCGCGGCATAGCGGTCGACTAAATTGCGCGCCACTTCAACGGTCTCGTCAGTTGAGTCGTCGAGCACCTGAATGTCTAGCTTCTCCCCCGGATATTTCAGTTTGCAGATCGAGTCCAGCAGGCGCTCGACAACGTACTGTTCGTTAAAAATCGGCAACTGTACCGTGAGCCGGGGCAACTCTTCAAAATATGCAGCCGGTTCGCTCGTCCGCTTCTCTTTGTGCTTGTAATAAAGATAAACCAGCACATAACGATGCATGCCGTACGCCGCCAGCAGCACTAGCACAATAAAGTACGGAACCAGCAGTGCACGATCGAATCCATCAGTGTGGTAAAGGCCCTGAAAAGTCTTATCCAAAAGATGCTGGCGGAGATAGGGCATGACGCCCTTGGGGGCAATCCATGCAGCCAACGCGGAAGAAAGGATGAGATCAGAACGCAGCAAAGGGTTGGTCAAACTCAATATTTTACTGGATTCCAGACTGATCGATTATCGAACAGTTTTTGAGGGTAGTTCTTTAATTTATAGCTCGCGCAGCCCACGCCAGGCCGTCAGGATCGTGACCGGCCTCGATGCGCCCGACGACTTCCATCGACCGCAGATCGATGACGGCAACATAGCCATCCGGTGAACACGCCACAAAAGCTCGTGCGCCGTCTGGCTGCATGAGAATGCCGGCTGCGCCGCGCCCAACTGCAATTCGTTTGACGGTTTTGCGACTGGCAGTGTCGATGACCGTTACTCCTGATCCGCGCAACGAAGAGATGAGAACGAGTTTTCCGTCGGGCGTGAACTTCAGCCGGTTGGCTCCGCCCACATCGGCAGCAAGCGTTTCTTTCACTTGTTTGCTCGCGACATCGATAATGGAAACCGTTCCATCTCCCGCATTGGCAACCCAGACTTCCTTCCCGTCGGGCGAAACATCGAAACCTTCCGAGCCACTACCCACACGCACCACAGTCTCGTTCCAATCCGGCGCGCCTGCCTGATTCACGCTCTGCTCGATCAGGCTTACCGTGCCCGAGCTCACATTGGTGGTCACAATCGACTTCGTATCGGGCGACACGTAAATCATGTGCGTTCTGTTCTGGCCAGTGCCCAACATCCAATCAACCTTTTTCGCCGCCGGATCATACCGGCCAATGGCCTTGGCGGCTTCCGCAGTGAACCAAACTTTTCCATCAACAAAAACCAATCCGTGCGGGCCACGCAAAGGCCCAAGATCGATTGCGGGCAATGCCTTTTGTGTTGCGAGATCCACGACCGCCAGCGAGTTGTATGCGCCTGAGCCGTAGTTGGAAGCGTAAGCCGTCTTGCCGTCTGCGGATGCGATCACTTCATGCGGATCATTCCCCACCGGCACCTGCGCGAGCACTTTCAAGCTGCCGGGATCGACGATCAGAAGCATGTTGTCGCGCTTGGAGAGAATCAGCAGTGCGTTCGCAGGCGTGCTCTGAGCATGGACCTGGCCTACTCCAAACATGCCGAGCAAAACAATAGCGGTGAGTGCAGATTTCATAATTGCCAGAATACGCCATCGAGAGCTGGTCGTGGCGACGGGATCCGGTTGTTCAATCCTTCTATTGTGGATCATCGGCTTCCGGAATTGTTTTAAGCTGCAAACTCGCGTGTTCTCCCTCGCTAACGCGCGTAGTCCTGCCCTGGTCTTCATAGCTTTTGAGAAATTCCGGATTGTAGTAAGCCTCGCCGTCAACACTCTCCCAGGCAAAAACCGTATATTCGCCCGGGGGCAAGCCGCGCAGGCGGAAGTGCCCGCTTTGATCGGTGACAACTTTTTGGTAGCGATCAAAATGGCCGCGGAATCGCATTTCGGGGACCGCGACAACAACCGCATCGGCAACCGGTTCATCTTTGGCGTTCGCGGCTATGCCTTGCACGCTGGCCCCATTGCCGCTCACCAAAACATCGAGCGTGGCCGCGCCTCCATTGACGCTGAATCCAGAAGCGGTCACATCGCGTCCATTCGCCGCTGCGGATTTTAGAAACCAATCTGGCATCGTACTGGAGCCGGAAATCTGAACCGAATAATTTCCCGGAGGAATATCTTTCCACTCGAAGCTTCCATCGGTATGCACCTGCGCCATGGCGGAAGCTTCGACACCAACCGTGCTGTATGAATCGTCTTCATCAGAAGATCGCAATAAAAGAAACATCTGGCCGGGATCGGGCCGGGCAGCATTGTTCGCTTCCATGCGCAGATGCCCGCGAATTGTCGCGCCAACCTGCGGAGCGAGCCGCACGCCGTCCACACTCTCCGTCAGCTGAAGAGACTGTCGCGCCATCATGGGAGCCGCGCCATTCTCCACCGTTGCCACAATCGTGTAAGCACCGGGAGCAACATCGCGAATTTCGAAGCTGCCGTCTTTGTGCATCTCCGCGCCATTCAACACCAGATTGAAATCTTTCGATTGCAGCATGATCGCAGCCGTCGCGCCGGATGGCAGATTTGCGACCGAGCCTTTTATGGTCAAACTCGGGCTGGGGGTGAGCGAGAAATTCACCGGGAAATCATCGCCCGCATGCAATTGAATAGGCGCTGCCTGACTGCGATCTCGAGCGCCGGGATAATACGTGGTTTGATAAGCGGTCGGCACCGGTTTGTCGGACGCTGCCTCGCTGCGGCGCGGAGCAGCGCTGGCAGTCTCAATCAGACTTCTGAAATCCGGCGGCGGAGTGACCGAAACAAAATAATTCCCTGCGGCTAGATTGGCGATGCGATAGTCGCCGAGATCGTTGGTACGCTCCGCTCCTGATTGCTCCCAGCGGCTTCGCCCCGCAACAAAAGTCTGATGAAAAACGGTGACCTGCGCTTCCGGCATGGGATCGCCATCTTCATCGGTCACGCGGCCTTCTACCACGGCGGACGCTTGCAGACGAATCACGAGATCTTTTAATTCCTGCCCAGGTGTCAACGTTACAAAACGCCCTTCCATCCGATGGCGATGCTTGTCGATCTCCTGATAGCCAGGGCGCTCGACAAACATGCGATAGCGGCCGGGCAAGATATTTTCAATACGAAAGCCGCCATCGGCGCCGGTTAACGCTGTATAGTTTAAACCGCTCTCGTTCGGAGCAATCATCGCAATCAGCTCGATAATGGCTTTCTTCACCGGCTCACTGCCGGGGTCTTTCACGACGATTCCGCCGAGCGCGGGCATCGAAGTCTGCGCGACGGATAAAGACGGATTCTGTGCTAAAAGTGTGGCGCCTGCCACCATGACGAGCCACAACAGACCTGCGGGATAAAGCTTCATCTTGTTCGAGTGCGGGAGGAGCGTTGCAGTGCGTCGGGGGTTGAACCGTGGGAGCAATCAAGTTGCTCAGACCCCATTTTAACCCGGCTCTAAACATCTATCCAGATAAAACTCGCACCTAGGACAACCATCAACGTTAATCAAATCAGTAACTTGCACTACCAATCTTGTTCATCATTATCCCATGCGTGAGTACGCAATTAGGTTCGCCGTCCCACGTACCAAGGCGCACTCACCGTGAAGATGCGTTCATTGCCACGGGCGAGAAGCACCCATTCCAGAAGACGGCCCCGCTGATTGTGGAGGAAGTACTCGTACCATTTATCCTCCACCAGTTCTGGTATGACCACGACAATGCTGCGAGTAGGATTTTTATTCGAAAGATCGCGAATAAACTGAACGATGGGAATAATAACGAAGCGGTATGGAGAAGGCAGAATGTGGAGTTTCGGCGGCTCCTTGCCTGCGGCGCGAAAAGGTTGTTCAACGTACTGTTCCCAGTCGTCTTGCAGCAATTCGCTGTGCTCGTTGGGCTCCACGTGCAAGGCGATCACTTCCGGGGAAAGCCGCGCGGCAAATTCAATCCCCTGGCGCGTGACATTGCTCCAGCGGTCAATGGCAATAACTGTAATCGGATGCTGGCTAAGACCTTCCGCATCGACGCCACATTTGCATGTGGTAAGCACTTTCACAGAATGATAGTGGCGGCGAACCGTGGCGAATAAGACAATCGTCAGCGGAATGAAAAGCAGGGTAATCCATGCACCTTCCACGAATTTCGCAACCAGCACAACGATGGTCGTAATGCCGGTAACCGAAGCGCCGAGCCCATTCACAAGTGCGCTCTTCAGCCAGTGCGGACCGCGTTTCTTTCGCCAATGCATAACCATGCCTGCCTGGGAAAGAGTGAAGGCCAGGAAAGCTCCGACGGCATAGAGCGGGATTAGCCGGTCTGTAACCCCGCCGAACAATACGAGAACACCGCCACAAAGTAAGGCCAGAACAACGATGCCGTAGGTGTAAACGAGGCGACGTCCGCGGTAGCCGAACACGTGCGGAAGATAATTGTTCTGCGCGATCGCGCGGCACAGGCGTGGAAAATCGGCGAAGGCAGTGTTGGCAGAAAGAGAGAGGACCACGAGGATCGAGCCGATGGTCAGGTAATAAAAAAATCCTTTGCCAAAGACGGCAGCCGTCAGCATGGAGAGAACGCTCTGATAGCCGGGTTTGCCGGGGTCGGTTGCAGCGATTCCGTATGTCTTTACGAGATACGAAATTCCCGCCAGCAGCACCGCCAGAAGAAAAATGATCACGGTGAGGGTGCGCTGTGCGTTCTTGACAGTAGGTTCCTTAAAAGCTTTCACTCCGTTGCTGACGGCTTCCACCCCGGTTAATGCCGTGCAACCGCTGGCGAAAACCTTGAGCAGCAGCCAATAACCAACGGCTTCCGTTACCGGCGGAGGAGGCGGAAGGGATACTACGGGAGTGGGATGGCCGCCGCTGAGAAAAACTCGAATGAGGCCAGCGACGATAGTGATGAGAAGCGTACCTACGAACAAATAAGTAGGAATCGCGAATGCAGTGCCAGCTTCACGCACGCCGCGAAGGTTGAGGATCGTGATGACGATCAGGATGCCCACGCAAAGAGAAACCATGTGTGGCAATAACGACGGCACAGCCGAAACCAGCGCTCCTACTCCCGCAGAAATGCCCACTGCGGCAGTGAGAATGTAATCGGCCAGTAGCGCGGCCGCCGCGAGCAGTCCAGCAGACGCTCCAAGATTGAACCGGGCCACGGTGTAAGAGCCGCCGCCGGAGGGATACGCAGCGATGGTCTGGCGATAGGAGAAATACACAATTATGAGTAACGTGATGATGGCGGCGCTGATGGGGACGATATAGCGAACCCCAAGAAGGCCGAGCGGGATCAGAAGACTAAGAGCCGCTTCCGGGCCGTAAGCAGCCGAACTCAGCCCATCGAGACCGAAGATGGGGACGCCCTGCGTGGGACCGATTTGCTCGGCCCGTTCTTCACTGGTTTTAATAGGTTTGCCGACAACGAGATCAAGTATGTTCATGGAGGGACGATTCCCACTACGGTTGAGGCTAGAAAACAAGATACAGGCATTGGATGCAACTGCCTACAACTTGTTCAGTCCATCCAGTGCGGCAACCTTGTAGGCTTCGGCCAAGGTGGGATAGTTAAAAACGGCGTCGCGAAAATATTCGATGCTGGCGCCCAGCGCGAGCACGGCCTGACCGATGTGAACGATTTCGGCCGCGCGGTCGCCGATAACGTGAACACCAAGAAGCTTGAGTGAATCGGGATCGAAGATCAGCTTGAGAAGTCCCTGATCATCGCCGAGCATCTGCCCCTTAGCTAGTTCGGCGTAGCGGGCAAGTCCTACCTCGTAGGGAATTTTTTCCTGCGTCAGCTGTTCTTCGGTTCGGCCTACCATGGAAATTTCTGGAATAGTGTAAATGCCATAGGGGATTAAATTGGGCGGCATCCTGCCGGGAGTTCCAAACATATGGCAACTGGCAAGGCGTCCCTGCTCCATGGAGGTGCTGGCCAGAGCGGGAAACCCGATCACATCCCCGGCTGCATAAATGTGGGGCACGGCGGTTTGAAAATGCTCGTTGACGGTAAGTTTGCCACGTTCGTCCGTACTCAAGCCCGCTGCTCCAAGATTGAGCAGATCGCTATTAGCTTGCCGGCCGATGGTGTAAAGCAGCCCCTGGCCGCGGACATTTTTTCCGCTCTCCAGCTTAGCGAACACGCTGTTTCTCTGCTCGTCGAGTCCGATAGAAACCACTTTTTCTCCCAATCGAAAAACTGTGCCCAGCTGCCGTAGCTGGTAACAGAGGCTCTCGACAATTTCGCGATCGACAAAATCGAGAAGGATGGGGCGTTGGTCAAGCAGAGTGACCTTGACGCCGAGCGCCGCGAACATGGAAGCGTATTCGAGGCCGATAATTCCCGCGCCCACGACCACCAATTCGCGGGGCACTTCTTCGAGGCAGTGCACCTGATCGGAGTCGAAGATGCGTTTGCCGTCGATGGGAATATCGGCGCTGTGGGCGGGGCGCGTGCCGCAGGCAATCATCACGTGGGAAGAGCGAACCAGTTGCGAACCCTCATCGCTTCTGACTTCCACGGTGTGAGGATCGAGAAAGCGCGCATCGCCTTCAAAAGTATCCACATAATTCCGGCGGAGCTGCGCTTTAATGACCTCGACCTCGCGCAACATGACCGACTGCGCACGAAAAGTCAGGTCCGACATAGCAATACGATCTTTCAGCACATAGCCGCGCCCGTAGAAAGTGCGCTGGCGGAAACCGCTCAGGTAGAGCACAGCCTCCCGCAAGGTTTTGCTGGGGATGGTCCCGGTATGAACACAGACGCCGCCAATGGTTTTCTTACGGTCGATAATCGCGACCTTTTTGCGCATTTTGGCGGCGCAGATGGCCGACTTTTGTCCCGCCGGACCGCTGCCGATGACTAGGAGATCGTATTCGTGGGCTTCCATAATTTGCGTTTAAGGGAACACAGGAAAAGTATCACTCTCTTTAATCGGCAAAAGAAGTGAATTGCTGGAATGTAACAAGATTTTCACAGAAGGAGAACGGCGAATCTGACTTCCATTTTCGAGCCGTGGACGATTCGGTGGAAGCGATTTGCATGGAATCGCATTCCAATCACACATCGATAATTTTTCTACGACTAAACATCGCTTTGGCAAGGGCCGCGCGGTGGTACACTGACGGCCCCCGAGACTGTAAACGGGGATAAAAAATCAGATAGAGGTTAAATGACAACCAGAGGAAAGTACGTTACGAACCATCTCCTTCGCAAAACTGCGGGGGCGCTCGCTCTCGGAGCTGTTTGCTTCGCTACCCTAAACGCACTGGCGCAAGTTTCGAAAACCATCACCGACGATGGAGCGGTCATCAGCACTACCAAACCCAAGGCGAACAGCGTTGTTCCCAGCGCTCATCCTAAAACCGAAGAAGCTCTGCCCGCGGGTTCGGTAGTAGTTTTCTCGAACTTCGGAACAGGCGACAATCTCTACGGACCTTCCGGCTGGACCGAAGCCGGCCAGGAAGCCAACGACTTCCCGATCGCCGAAGCCATGACGTTCACGCCAGCGGCCAACTACGCTCTGGTTCGCATCGACATCGCGATGACTTACGTGACCGGGACCAACGGAATGACCCTGATTCTGGCTGAAGACAACAGCGGCATTCCCGGTCAACCCCTCTTCACCACCAAGTTCACCAATCTTCCGGACTTCGGAAGCTGCTGCACGATTCAGACCGTGACGCTGAATCCGCAGACCAGTCCAATCGCGCTGAGGAGCGGCCACACGTACTGGCTCTATCCGATGCCGGCCAACACCACCAGCTACCTCGTGTGGAATCAGGACACTACGAATCAGGGCGGAAACGGCGCTGTCTCCAGGGATTACGGCAAGACCTGGAATTCGGCCGCTCTCAGCCCGTTCGGAGCGTTCGATATCTACGGAATGCCGGTGGGAAAGTAGTTCTTTAGCTAACACAATCAGGGTCGCCAAAAAAAGGCGGCCCTGATTTTTATCTCAACTGGATATATGAGCCACGGGCTCGTCAACTGTCCTTGCGATAGAGCAGATTACGCATCGCTTGCCTGCGCGCCTCGTTGGCTTCCTTGTCGACCTTGCGTTGGTCGGCGTCCTTGGTGCGCTTCGCAGCAGGATCTGCGGCATCGGGCTCGCTGCACTCCGGACAACGATTGGCAAAACCGGGTTTACCGGGTTTGAGCTCAAATTCTTCGCCGCAGACTACGCAGGTTTTGATCGGGAATGCCACAGGTCTGTTCTCTATATTTATTTATATAAATGATACAACGTGTCGCCTGCGCACAACTCAAGACAACTTCACCAATTTTCACGGGCTTCGCGCCTGGATTGGTGCGCCGAATGGCGTCCGAACTGGAGCGCGTGGTCGCAACCACCGATCCACACTCGCCCGACCGCTTTCGCAAAGAGTTGTATCAGCACAAAGCGAGGGTTCGGCAGGTCGTTTCTTCACCTTCCCGAAAAGAAACTATGCGCCGGCGAAATTTCATCCGGGAACCACAGTTCCATGCGGCTGTGACCTATGCTTTTGGCGTGGGCCTGTGGTGTAACGGCAGCACGGTTCCCTGCCAAGGTAACGAGTGAGAGTTCGAATCCCTCCAAGTCTACCTTCCTTCGGGAAGATTGTCTCTCAGGGACAGTGGAGGGTTCGCTGGGCAGGGATGCGGCCCTCCTTAAAGTAACTTGATTTACTGCGGCACGCGGACGACAATAGTTCTGTTACCTTGGCGGGGTACCGATTTATCGGTTTCTCGCGAACGGCTCCGGATTCCCGGGGCCGTTTGCATTTTTGCGAGGCGTAGAGACAATTGAACTTAAGCGACTGATTCAGAAAATACTGCCGATACAGCGTATCCATCTGCGCAGGCCGGAAACTCGCGTCGCGAATAATCCGGCGCAACGCTTCTTCCGTCGTGCAGTTTTTCACGCCGGCGGCACGCACAACATTTTCTTTCAGCATCCCCGAGCCAATGTCATTGCCGTCGAAGAGTACCCTTGGTTTTTTTCCAATTGGGGAATCGACATGAAAAAAATGTGACGGCTAGCCGTGACTACGTGATTAGAAGAGCGTAGCGTGATCAGCCATGGGCCCGTGGTGTAATGGCAGCACAGCGCTCCGTCAAAGCCGCAGGTGCGGGTTCGACTCCCGCCGGGTCCATGCCTTTACATTCAATCGAGAAGGCGTTCTATTATGGGAGGGCACTTGGCGGAGAGCTGCCCTCATGCAAAAAGTATCTTGATTTCCATTATCCCAAGCGTGACAATTGGATGAGCTTTGACGGAGCGCTGAGGCGGCTATCGAGAGATGGCCGCTTTTCTATTGCCCAGATGTGGCCCCACCCAGTTGGATCTCAGTTTAGGGAATACTGCCGATACAAGTATCCCACTGCGCAGGCCGGAATCCCGCATCGCGAATAATGCGCCACAACTCTTCTTCTGCCGCGCAGTTGTTCAAGCCCGCCGCTCGCACAACATTTTCTTCCAGCATCACCAATGCCCACATCATTTGGCCGCTAACTCACTACCGCTGCGACTTCGTCCAATCCTCAACCTTCAGCTTTTTAATGCGGGCAAAGGCGTGATCGTTGGTGACAAGAATCGCGCCGAGCGCAAGAGCGTGGGCGGCGATCATGGCGTCCAGGTTCCCTATAGGCTGGCCTTCGCGTTCCAGCATGGCTCGAAGTGGGCCGTACGCCTGGGCTGAATCTGAATTCCAAGGCAAGATCGTCACGCGTAAAAAGAAGTCCTCGACTATCGCGTGCAGGCGAGCCGCGTGAGGCAGCCGTGCCGTTCCAAACCGCAACTCGCCTTCGGTGACCGCGGAAATTGCAAGCTGTGAAATGACGGTTTTCGCCACTCGGCGATCAACTGCCGGACTGGTTCCTTTAATGATGCAGCTCGCGATGTTCGTGTCGAGCAGATAGAGAGCCATGCCGGCCGATCAGAACAAGTCGTGTTAAACAAGTTGCGTTAAAACAGGTCGCGATCTTGCGGGGGGTCGTTCCTGCGATGAGACATGAACTCAGCGGGGACATTTGCTTCCGCACGGAGTTGGAAGAAGCTGTCCCAGGATTCCGGACGGCGCGAGAGAATAATGTCTCCGGTAGCGCGGTCTTGACGGATGAAAACTTCGCTGCCTTCAAAGCGGAACTCGACCGGCAGCCGAACCGCCTGGCTTCTACCGTTGAGAAACAGCTTTGCAGTGCGTGCCATTGGATGCACTCCTGAGATGATATATACCACGATATATCACCTAGGTCAACCGACTTCGATTCGTATGGTTAATTCAGGAAATACTGCCGATACAGCGTATCTCTCTGGGCAGGCCGGAATCCCGCATCGCGAATAATCCGGCGTAATTCTTCTTCGGTTGTGCAGTTAGTCACACCTGCCGCGCGCACGACGTTTTCTTCAAGCATCACCGAGCCGACATCGTTGCCGCCAAAACGCAGGCCCATCTGGCAGACTTTTAGGCCTTGCGTGACCCAGCTCGATTGCACATTGAGGAAGTTCGAGAGATAGAGGCGCGAGATGGCGAGGACTTTGAGGTATTCGACGGCGGTGGCTTCGTCCCAGTGGCGGCCGCCGAGGGCGGTGTTGTGGGGCTGGAAGCTCCAGGGGATGAAGGCGGTGAAGCCGCCGGTTTCTTCCTGCAAGTTATAAAGTTCCTGCAGGTGGTTGACGCGGTTTTCGTAGTTCTCGCCGACGCCGAACATCATGGTGGCGGTGGTGCGCATGCCGATCTGGTGGGCGGTGCGGTGGACGTTGATCCAATCCTGCGTCAGGCACTTTAGGCGCGCGATTTTATAGCGCACTTCGTCGTCCAGAATTTCCGCGCCGCCGCCGGGGATGGAATCGAGCCCGGCGTCGCGCAGGCGGAGGATGGTGTCGCGAATGCTGAGGCTGCTGTACTCGGCGATGGCGATGATCTCGGAGGCGGAGTAGCAGTGCAGATGGATTTGCGGGAAACGCTCTTTGATGCCGCGCAACATTCTCTCGTGCCAGTCGATTTTGAGGTCGGGATGCAGGCCGCCTTGCATCAGCACGCCGGTGCCGCCGAGTTCGACGGTCTCGCGAATTTTTTCGTAGATGGTGTCGAATTCGAGGATGTAGCCTTCTTTGGCGGCGGGGCCTTTCAGCGGGCGATAGAAGGCGCAGAAGGTGCAGTACTCGGTGCAGAAGTTGGTGTAGTTGATGTTGCGGTCGATGATGTAGGTGACCGTGCCTTCGGGATGGAGTTTGCGGCGGAGAGCGTCGGCTTCCATGCCGATGCCGATCAGGTCGTCGGAGTGGAACATCTCGAGGGCTTGAGACTTAGTGAGGGACATTGTGTACAGACCACCTAACCTATTTTAACGGAGTTCGTACCTCGCTTCCAAATACTCGCTACTATCGATTCGTTTACCATATCTCGGAAATCCATGTCTCAGACTGAAAAATTTGCCCGCTACCCAAGCCTGCGCGATGTCACAGTGCTGGTCACCGGTGGAGGCTCGGGCATCGGCGCAGCGATTGTCGAGCAGTTTGCAATGCAAGGGTCACGGGCGGCATTTCTCGATGTGGCCGATGAAGCATCATTTGCGCTGGTAGAGAATCTGACTACCCGGTGTGCCCATGCGCCGGTGTTTTTGCATTGTGATCTCCGCGATATTGCGGCTTTGAAGATTGCGGTCGCACAGGTTGAAGAGCACCTAGGGCCGGTACGGGTTCTAGTAAACAATGCCGCCAGCGACGACCGCCACAACTTTGCCGACGTCACCCCCGAATATTGGGATGAAAGGATGGCGGTCAACCTCAAGCATCAGTTCTTCGCCACCCAGGCGGTAGCGCCACAGATGGCGACAGCCGGCGGCGGTTCCATCATTAATATGAGTTCGATTGCGTGGATGATTCCGTCAACCGGCTTGCCGGCTTATGTGACGGCGAAAGCCGGAATCGTAGGCCTCACACGCACGCTGGCGCGGGAACTGGGCGATAATGATATCCGCGTCAATTGTGTGCTTCCCGGCGCCATCATGACGGAACGCCAGCGGCGCTTGTGGATGACTCCGGATTATCTGGCGGAGATTATGCAGCGGCAGAGCCTGAAGCGTGAATTACTACCGGAAGAGGTCGCGCGATTGGTATTGTTTCTCGCCGCAGACGATAGCAATGGAATTACCAATCAAAGCTTTGTAATCGATGGTGGATGGGTCTGAGGTTCAAATTACTTCTTCTTCCTGTAGCGAAGATATTGGATCAGCGTCAGCACTGCGCCAATCAATGCCAGCCCCACCAGAACCGTCAGCGCGGGCGCATAGTACTGAGAAAAGAAACGCAGAATGTGCCTGCCGTAGACGAATCCCAAGCCCGCCATAATCGAGTAGCGAACACCTCGGCCAAGGGTTAGCGCACCGAGAAACTTCTTTGGCGAGTATTGCGCTGCGCCCGCTGCAATCAAAAACGGCACGAACGGAAATGGCGGAGGCAACAGGGCGGGAATGGCAACCGCGAAAAATCCCCAACGCTCAAATGCCCGTGTCACCTGCCTGGCTCTCTTTTTTGAGAGCTTGCGATCCATCGTCTCTTTGCCGCCTTTGCGCGCCAAAGCATAAGTAATGTAGCCGCCGATAACCGCGCCTACCGTAGCCATGAGCGCATAGTAAGGCCACGGTTCGCGATGCCGGGCGGCCAGCCAGATGGTCAACACGTCCACACTTCCGGTCAGCGGGATTACGGAATTATCGGCGAGACCTAACAGAATCAATCCCGGGCCACCCATGCGGCGCAGATGCCGCCACAGCGACATTGCCAACCACGGTTGAATGTGGAGGATCATTGGGTTGTAGGAGTTTACAGGCTAGGCTTTCATTTGCGCTATACAGGCTTTTTCCGCACCGGCAAAACGAATCTCCGGAGCGGAGGGTAACGCGCCGACCTCCGCTGCATAGCGATAAAAAAGTTGCAGGCCTTCCAGGCAAGGTGTGTCGAGATGGTAGTGAATGCTTTCCGTGAGATAAGAACGCACGCTGGCCTCGCTGAGCCCCAACCGCGGAGCCCACTCGCGCGAGATGTGATTGAGGCTCCCGGGTTCAAGTCCGTGGTCGCGAGAGCGCTGAAAAATCGCCGCCAGGTCGAACAAGGATTCAGCTTCACGCGCAGCCTGCTCGCGCACCGCCCAGAAAGCAAAGACAAAAGGCTTGCCGGTGTAGCGAATCCATTCCTCAGCCAGATCGAGCGTGATGTAACGTGAGCGGTCAACTTGAAGTGCGGGATCTCCAATTAGCAGCGCCGCATCGTGAGTCGCGAGCATTTGTCCGACATTCGGCGCCATTGGCGTAAATACGCGCCCGCCGCCCATCCATTTCTCGAACAGAACTTTCGTCAGCGCCACCGAGGTCATCGAAGACGTATCCAGCGCAACGCTCCGAATTTTTTCCACTGGCACTTTACCAACCAGCAGAATCGAGCGCACAGGACGCCGCGAGGCGATCGCGACTCCAGGCAGCGCGACAAGGCCGGGGATCTCGGCGTAGGCAGCAGCCGGGATGATTCCGATATCGGCAGCTCCAGCTTCGAGCGCGCGAGCACAAGCGGACGGCAAAGTATAGGAAATGTCGAAATCCCTGCCCGCGTCGCCGTGTTCGAAATCCCACATCAGGGGAGCGGTGTTGAGGTAGGAAATCGCAGAAATTCGCAGAGGGTTCATTCCTGTTTTGATTTTAGCAGACGATTTTTGCTGGCACTCTGTGACGGCATTCCTTGACACCTATTCCGCGAAACACTAAAGTCCGCCAGTCTAGGCAACAGATTGGGGCAAAAAACTTGACGAATGCCATCGCCTCTCCCGCTACCCACATTCTCGAATGGCTAGCCATCTCGCTCACCACGGGCTTAGGACCGACCAGAGCGAGAAAGCTGGTAGAACATTTCGGCGGTGTCGAAGCCGTATTCCATGCATCGCTTACAGAACTGGAAAGCACAGGAATTCAAGCGGTTTCGGCGCAGTCGATCGCCACGGGAAAATCGGCGGAACTGGCGCGGGAAGAAATTGCGCTCGCCGCCTCAGAATCGGCGACATTAGTCACTGCGGAAGATTCTTGCTACCCGCAGCGGCTGAAAGAAATCTACGATCCGCCGTTGGTTCTCTACGTTCGCGGCAATCCCGAAATATTGAAGCAGCCTGGAATTGCGATGGTGGGCACGCGCCATCCCACGCCCTACGGCTCCGGTATGGCTGAGCGCCTGGCCTGCGATCTGGCAGCGCAAGGATTGGTAATCATCAGCGGCATGGCACGAGGAGTCGACACCGCCAGCCATCGCGGAGCGATTACGGCCAAAGGCAAGACCATCGCCGTGTTTGGCACAGGCGTCGATGTAATTTATCCCAAAGAAAACTCGCGTTTAGCCGAGCAAATTTTGGCGCTCGGCGGCGCGCTTATTTCCGAGTTTCCGCTTGGTACTTTTGCCGCTCCGCAGAACTTCCCTATCCGCAACCGGATTCTGAGCGGCATGTCTGCAGGTGTGTTGGTGGTGGAAGCGGCTGAGTACTCTGGCACGCGCATTACTGCGCGTTGCGCACTCGAACAGAATCGCGATGTGTTCGCGGTTCCCGGCAACGTCACGAACAAGAATTCATGGGGGCCGAACACGTTGATAAAACAGGGAGCAAAGCTGATTGCAACGTGGGAAGATGTGTGGGAAGATTTGCCGCCGGAAGTGAAGCTTGCGCTGACGCCTCCAGCCTCGCCTGAATCCGCCGAGCATTCGTCGGCATCTCTATTTCCGGACGGCGGGCTTCCCCCGCATGAACAGCGAATTCTGAGCTTGCTCAAAGCCGATGAAGCTACTCACATCGATGAATTAGTGGAGCGTCTGGAAAAAGAAATGTCGTCCTCGGAGATTTTCGCAGCCCTGTTCGAGTTGGAGCTAAATGGCAAGGTAAGGCAAATGCCGGGGAAGAATTTTGTGAAGAGCTTCTAGCTATGAGTGATGGGCAATGAGCTAAGAGCGATGAGCCCCGGGGTGGGGATCGATGAGAAATTTTAAGGATCTTACGGTTTGGCAGACGGCACACGCAATGACGCTGACGATTCACGAAGCGACACGATCTTTCCCAAAGGAAGAGTTCTATGGACTGACCAGCCAGCTTCGGCGCTCCTCGGCTTCGATAGGAGCAAACATTGCCGAAGGGTCTGGCCGTCGATTGGATGCTGAAATCTGTCGTTTTCTCAGAATCGCTCGCGGATCAGCTAGTGTGGGCAAATATCATCGTCCGCTCGCTCACGACCTCCATCTGTTGAACGATGCTCGGTATCAGGATTTAACGCGTCAAGCCGATGGAGTGCAGAGAATGGTGACAATGTTAATCCAAAAACTTAACCCCGCTAAAGCGGTCGAATCCGTCGCCGAGAGATAGGGGGTTTGCTCATTGCTCACTGCCCATAGCTCAGAACTTCCTCGCAGTAACTTGTTGCTTTCCGCCCATTCGTGCTAGCTTCAAAACGAATTCATTTGAAACTGAGGATCCATTGCTTAAAAGTTTAGTCATTGTCGAATCGCCGGCGAAGGCGAAGACCATCCAGAAATATCTGGGGAAGGGTTTTTCCGTGGAGGCCTCGTTGGGCCATGTGAAAGATCTGCCCAAGAGCACCCTCGGGGTGGACACGAACGATGAGTTCGCGACGGATTACGTCGTCATCCCCGGCAAAGAAAAGGTGCTGGCCAAGCTGAAGAAACTGGCGGGGCCGATGGATGCAATCTATCTGGCGCCTGACCCGGACCGCGAAGGCGAGGCCATCGCTGCTCATCTTGC